>JANRLQ010000020.1:0-58946 GCA_033762375.1 Bacteroidia bacterium | reverse complement strand
CCTGCTGATCCCCCGCGCCCTCTCGATCTATCTGCGGCGCATGCTGGGTGAGATCGAGGGCGAACACCACAACGCCGCCCGGCTCCAGGGTCGCCGCTGGGCCATCGCTCACCAGCAGCCCACCCTGCTCACCCTCGCCCTGGACGGCTGCCGGGGGCTACAGGGAGCGGCTCGCCCCGGCCTGGCCGTGTTTAACCTCCTGGAGATGATCCATGAAGTACGGGGGGAGTGGACGGGCGTGGAGCTGAATGAACTGGATTTATATGGTATTACTCTGAATTCTCGCTTCATCCGTTCGTCTACATCCAGCCCTCAGCTTACAGGAAGCATTTTGAATAAGCTCCTACTATTTTTGCACCGTGAAAAGGAGAATGTAAATGTCGTCAGTTACTCCCCGGATGGGAAACGGCTTATTTTGGGATTTTCCAATGGCTCAATCTCAGAATGGGATTCAGAAACTGGAGCCTGCCTTAAAGAGATCAAAGGCCATTCCAGGCCGGTCCAGGTATTAGTTTATAGACCTGACGGCGCAGGCTTCCTTTCAGCAGAGCGGGCATCTGGGACAATAAAAGAATGGAATGCCCATACAGGGACCTGTATCAGAACTTTTGAAGGACATTCTGGTGGAGTCTTATGTATCGCCTTCCACCCTAGCAAAAATCGATTCATTTCAGGGTCATCTGATAGATCAATCATGGAGTGGGATATTTTAACTGGTATTTGTATTAGGTCTTACCTAGGCATGGATAATAAACAATCTGTCAGAACTGTTGCTTACAGTCCAAGTGGAAAACAGATTATTTCTTCAGTTGGCGGCTCCATCAATATTTGGGACACCGAAAGCGGTTTATGCATTGAAAGTCACTTCTGGGAACTGAAAGTCCGAGATATTACATCCATAGATTATAACCCAAATAGAAATTCTTTGCTCGCCGGATTAGACTGTCAAGGGCAATTTGGAGGGCTAGCAGAACTGCTCCTGGAATCAGGGCGGATGGGGAAAACATTCATAGGACATAGATATATCAGAGCCGTCACATTCAGGGCCGACGGGGAGAAATTCCTTTCCGGATCATATGCTGGTACGATCAAAGAATGGAGCTACTCCTCAGAATTCCCTATAAAGCATTTTGGGGCAGTTGGAGATTCAGTATGGTCGCTAGCCTATCATCCTGATGGAAAGCGATTTATTTCGGGACAAAAAAATGGAATTGCTAAAGAGTGGGACTCCACCACTGGGCTTAGTACCAAAACCTTTGGCGGTTACTTCAATACAGTCCACTCTATCGCATTTCATCCGAACGGGCGACACTTCGTTGTGGCATCTCCTGATGGTTCCATCAAGCAATGGGACTGTATTGCCGGAGTTTGCGTCAGAATTATTGAGGGACACAATACTGCTACCCTAGCTTTGGCATACCGTCAAGATGGAAAGGGGTTTATTTCTGGCGCTGAAGATGGCACCATTAGCGAATGGGAAAGCGAGACGGGAATTTGTATCAGAACCTTTAAGGCAGAACCCACATGGAATCTTAAGCTTCTTAGCCATCCAGATGGAAATGGAATCATTACTGTTTATCCACGCAGCATCCAGGAATGGGATCCTTCTAATGGTACATGTCTCAGCATTACCGAAGAATATACTAACCATCAAGTTGCCACCTATAGTTCAGACGGTGAGCGCTATTGTTCAGCCACAGGCAGTATGATTAAGGAATGGGACCCAGCCACCGGAGCCTGTATCAGAACCTTCAACGGACATACGGGACGTGTCCGATCCATCGCCTACCGCCCGGACAGGGAGCGAATCATTTCAGGATCATCTGACGGCACCATCAAAGAATGGGACGCTGAAACCGGCGAATGCCTCCGCACCTTCCTCAACATCCCCGGCCTCAACGTCCAGGGCTGGGATTTCCGGGGGGCGGAGCACGACTTCACGGAGGAGGACATCGAGCTGCTGCGCATGTATGGCGCCATCTTCAGCGAGGCGGATGAGGCGCGCTGGCGGGGGATTATGGCGGAGGAGGAGGCGTATTATGCGGGGCGGGAGTAGGGGTATTTCTCAAGAGGTTTGATCCGCAGATTAAAAATATGATTTTTAATCTGCGGAAATTTTCTACGCATGAGATTCAAAAAACCATTCCGCCCCACACGAAGCCTGCAAACTCACTGCGCGACGGGTAGGGCCCGATGCACCTGATAAGCTGTCATCACACTCACTTCTTTTTCGGCAAGGTATCGCAGCAGGTCTTGGTAAGTCAGGTGTTTGTACATAAAGCCATACTTTACGTCAAAATTTTTGACACGAAGTCATACTTTATAACGATACCATCAACAGGCAGGTATTCCTTTAGCTTCTGCCCAAACGGTTAAAAGTAACTATCGTTAGATAACAATTAATCCCGGCATCCGATTAAAGTGAGCATGATTCAGCGTTTTAATGGCCTGACCAAGACTGAGGGCCGTGGCAGCAATAAGTAAATCCGGCACTCCAATAAGCTGATTATTGCTTTTCAGATAACGATATAGCTCACCGGCTTTCTCTGAAATTCTACGATCAAAGGCTATTATCTCTAAACCGCTGAGTACAGCATCCACATCCTGACGCTTAGACTCACTGGTAACCCCCATATTAAGCTCGAATACGGTCAAGGCTGAGACCATTAATTGGGGTTGCCCTAATACCTCTGCGAGCCGGGTATTAGACTTATCCCTGCTCCGCAAAAACTCGATAAAGATTGAAGTATCTATTACCATGGTTCAGGATTCCACTGGTGAAAATACACCGAAGCTTCTTCAATAGGCTTAATATCAGCCTCTTCCCATACGGAGACCTTCATCAATCGCTCGCGGTAGCTTGATCCCGTTACCGCAGGCACCTCTGGTGCAGGGTACTTCACCAGCAAAAAAGCAATAAAATCAGCTACCTGCTGACGGATGTGTGGCGGAAGTTGTGAAAGTAGCTCAGACATAGACGTACATTTTTAAAGCTAATATACGATTATCTGAGCGAAAAGTGCGGATTGCAGATCACCCCGAAGATATTTCCCCAGGGATCGCGCACAGTGGCTATCATGATGCCGCTGCCGACATCGGTTGGTACCTCATGCGCCACCGCCCTCAGCGCCAGCAGATGCTCGTATGCTGATGCCACATCTGCTACCCCCCCAGTATGTGAGCACGGTTTCAGGCTTGGCGGCGGGCGTTTCTTCTTCGGGCTGAAGACCGAGTTCGTAGCCCGCTACCTTAAACCCGATATAGAATACCTTATCAAAATACGGCGCAGTGCCAAGTATCTGGCTGTACCAGTCGCGGGCAGCAGCGAGGTCGCTGACTCTATAGGTGGCGGTTCCGGAGTCCGAGGAGACGCATGGGATTAGGTATAAATACAAGCAATGTAGTCAAATTAACAGACTTTTTAAGGGAATTTCCTAGCTAAACCACCCCATATTATGGCTATGTGATAGCATTGAGGCAGCCCACCAGCATACCTAATATACCAATCATGTATCGGGCGGCAACTATGTAGAGACTGTCGCCCATGCTGGCCCGATAAAGGAGGCTATTTTTATTCGGAACATGTCTAAATTTTTGACTTTTATAATTATTCCATATATTTGTTTAATATTTTGACTTTGCTGGCTGATAATCTTAAATATCTCAGGAAACTGAATAGGCAAACCCAATCGAAGGCAGCTGATCTTATGGGTATAACCAGAACAACCTGGATCAATTATGAGAAGGGTAGGCAGACTCCCCGTGGAGGCTTTTTAGTGCGGGTATCGGAGGTATTTGATGTTCCTTTAGAGGCTTTAATGCACCAAAACCTTTCGAATGGGTTACAAACCCATGAAGTCACTCATCAGGCTAGGCCTTCTACCCCCATTCAGAAACTCAAAGAAGGTATTCTGCTCATTCCTGTTTCAGCAAGGGCTGGTTATTCGAGTGGTTACGGCGATCCCGAATTTTTAGAGTCCTTGCCGGTGATTCAACTTCCAAATATCCGTCATGGGTTATTCAGGGCGTTTACCGTCGAGGGCGATTCAATGCCACCGATTCATGATGGGTATATTGTGATAGGTCAGGCTGTAGAGCGTATTCAGGGGTTAACATCAAACTCGCGATACATCTTTGTTACTAAAACGGAAGGTATTCTATTTAAAAGACTATCCGGTATTGAAGAAACGAAGAGCCTGTTACTACTTTCTTCAGATAATATTGACTATCAGCCATTTACACTAAGTTTTGAAGAAATTTCTGAAATTTGGTCTTTTTACTCGTTTATTGGCTACCCAGAAGACTACACCAGCCCCTGGATACGGCTGGAGCAGCGGGTCGAGCAACTGACAGATACTGTAGAAAAGCTACGTAACCAACTACTCAGATGAACTTGCAGCAACAACTTGCCCAGCTTGATATGTGGTCCGAAATGGGTACCACGGGCTTGTTGTGGACCCGCGAACTAGATGGATTGCCAGCCGATGAGCGGTTGATCGTAGAGGATGCCCTTCGCTACGAGGCGGATGCGGTGTATATACGACGCTTTTCAAGCGGAAAAACTGCTGAACCGCAAGTGTATCTGTATGATGTCGAGGATCAGTTTCATAAAACAGGGCTAACTGATCTCCGAAAGAGACTCTGGAACTTCGGACAAGTGCCGCTGATGATGGTTTTTACCAGAAACGAAGTAAAAATTTTCAACTGCTATCACTCGCCATTCGATAAGAAGGGCGATGTCATATCGAAGCCTTTTGAGATCATTCAGTTAGCTTCCCAGGCGCAGAAGTTCCTTGATCTACGGAAAGCTTTTTCCGGAAAAAAACTTGATAACGGCTCATTCTGGGATAGCCCTTATGGAAAAAAGATCAAACGCGAAGACAGTGCATACGTGCAACTGCTTACCCAGCTCAAAGACGTTCGGAAAAATCTTGTTAAGGCGGGAATTTTGTCTCAGGAATTGACTGAGCGTCTGCTTATCCTGTCCATCATGGTCAAATACCTGGAAGATCGGCGGGATCAAGATGGCAACGGGGTGTTTCCGAATGGTTTTTTCGCCCGGTTTGCCCCTGATGCAGAAAGCTACCAAGAGTTGTTGTCTGCAAGAGGAGCATGTGTAAAATTATTCAACTATCTCAGCGAGTACTTCAACGGTAAATTTTTTGAAATCACTCCCGAAGAGCAAACTGCTTTTTCGCAGGCCGATCTATCCGCTTTTGCAGAGATATTCATCAGTGGACGTGTAGCAGGCAGACAGTATCAGCTTTGGCAGCATTATTCATTCGAGGATTTACCTGTAGAGTTGATTAGCAACATCTACGAGGAGTTTCTGGATAAGGAACACGCCAAAAAGAAGGGAGCCGTTTATACCCCGCCCTATCTGGTTGATCTGTTGATTGATGAATGCATGCCCATCCAGGAGCCTCGGCAGCGTTTCAAAGTACTTGACCCTGCGTGCGGCTCTGGCGTTTTTTTGGTATCTGCTTATAAACGGTTGATCATCTGGTGGCGGCAATTGCATGACTGGCAGCGGCCTGGGAAGGAGCATCTGCCTGCGCTGAAACAGTTGCTGCGCGAGAATATCTTTGGCGTGGATGTGGAGAAAAGCGCAGCTCAGCTGGCCATGTTCAGCCTCACGCTCACCTTGTGCGACGAGCTTTCCCCTAAAGAAATCTGGGAAGAACTCAAATTTGACAACCTTCAGGACAAAAATCTCTTTCATGCAGACTTTTTCAATCTCTTGCTGGAAAAGAAGCTGCCCCGAGATTTTGACCTGGTAATCGGAAATCCGCCTTTTGTTTCCGAACTGAGCGAACCAGCCAGGCAAATCGACTCACGCTCCCGGACCGATTCAGGCCGCCCTGCTGTGCCGGATAAACAATTAGCACTCCTGTTTTTGGAGCAAGCTCCTACCATCGTCAAACCCGAAACCGGAAAGGTGTGTCTGATCATCAAGTCCGGGCCACTGCTGTACAATGCGGGTTCTCTCGCCTTCCGCCGCCATGTGTTTACCCGGTACCAGGTGGACTATATTTTCGACTTTACCCCACTAGAGGCGGTGCTATTCCACGGTGCCCAGGTTGAAACAGCGGCCATCTTCCTTACCAACCAGCAACCTCAACAGGACGAGCTTTATCACATTACCTTTCGCCGCACCCAGGCTAGTCGGGAACAAGTCTATTTTGACCTCGATGCCTATGACATTCACCCCGTGCGGTATGAGGATGCGTTAAACCAGCGTTTGGTTTGGAAGGCTAATTTGCTGGGCGGCGGGCGGTTGCACCATTTGTTGCTCCGGGTAGAAGGAGTACGTACTTTGGGGAACTTTTTGGAAGAAAAAACGGGCCGTGCCGAGAATTCCTGGTATGCGGGGGAAGGGTTTATTGTTGGGAATGAAACGGAAATTGACCGATTAATATTCCTAAAGGGAAAAGAGTCACTGAATGAAGGTGAGATCAGTGAATTAAAAAAATTGACTAAGAAGTTTAAAAAAGCAAACCACCTTACGGGTTTTTCATCGTTGCCAACGGAAGCTTTCGACCATGATGGCATTAAGGATGAAATGATTTTTAAACTTGAAGATGTTTATTTTTACAGGTCAAGCTCAACAAACGAAAAAATTTTTTCGCCGCCTCATCTCCTCATCAAAGAGCATGTGAAGGAGGAGGCTATCCCTGTGGCGTACCGCGAGGATTATTTGACTTTTCGGCATCAAATCATTGGTATTCATGCTCCTTGGGAGGAAAAAGAAAAATTACGCCAAATAGAAGGGCGATTAAAAGGTAGTAAAAACTATGCTTTCTGGGCTGCGTGCATGAGCCCTAAATACCTCATTGACCGGGCATCAGCTCTGCTGAAATATGACCTTGATCACTTACCATACCCAGAAGACGAATCAGACCTCGAGGTAGGAGAGCTTGAGCAAATCCTTATCGACGATGTGCTTGATTACCACGTAAACTTCCGCCGGAAAGGCGAAAACGCAGAAAGCGTTCAGCCTGTGAATAACACCCTTTTACATCAATTTGGCGAGATTTACACCGAAGTCCTTAACTCTGTATATGGGCAGTTCAGTCCACACACGCCCATCTGCCTGCCAGCCTTTGTCATTTATCCTTTTTATTACGGCGACCAACCCCAGGTAGAAATTCCAGACGAAAGCCAGATAGAAGCTCACCTCGAAAACCTGATCCGCTATCAGCCTCAGAAAAGCCTGCGCATCAACCGAATCCTGCGGATATACGACCAGAATATCATTTACCTTATCAAACCCGACCAGATGCGCTACTGGCTGCGCTCCGTTGCCATCAGAGATGCCGACGAAACCTTTGCTGACCTCGTAACACAAGGCTATTAACTTACCATGGCCACAAACTTTGGACAACTCTTGAATAACTCTTTGGGAGGTTTTTTGGGCCTGCCCAAAATGGCCTCTATAGAATCCATTATCCTGCACATCCAAAACCGCCTTCCCCAGTTCGCCACTGAAAACCGAGGCGGCAGCATCACCAATGAAAATGGGTTAACTCAACGCCTTGTCCATGTCCTGAGCCTGGATCATAAGCTGCCCTACTTTTTCGACAAGGAGTTCATAGAGAATGAGACCAAAGGCAGGAGTGCCCGCTCAGATTTTGCGGTCATCACCAACCAGTGTGTAAAGTTCGATGCCGTTCTTTATCAGGGTAAAAGCCGTATTCTCACCTTTGAAGCTAAAAGATTGGCGAGTCTTAAGACTGCCAGAGAGCGGGAATATCTTGAAGGCAAGTATTTTACATCAGGTAAAAAGAAAGGCAAGTTTGACAACTCAGGCGGTGTAGAGCGTTTTAAAAATGAGACCCATGGCCTCGGCTTAGACCAGGCAGGTATAATCGGCTATATTCAAGAGGAAGACTTTACGCATTGGGAAGGCCAGATTAAGACATGGACGGATAATCTGATCACCAGATCGCCCGTGCGAGGTGAGGTATGGAGCAGCACAGATTATCTTGATTATCAGTCTCAGCACTTGCCAGACTGGAAATACTACAAGTCAGATTGCACCATCGCCAAAGGAACAAAAAGCATGGTCTTGCACCATATCTGGGTTGATTTGGTATAATCGGAAAACGAAAACCCACAAAACCAATCTCCCCCGAGGCCCGCTGGCAGCAGATCATGGCAGAGGAGGAGGCGTATTACGGGCAGGAAGCAGCGCCGCCCGCGTGAGTCCCTGAAGTCTATTTTACGAATTCGCGCGAATTCATCAGATTAACCTGACGTATTCGCGCGAAAAATCCGGGAGTAGCGTATATTTGCCTATCTCCTGATTTCCCTGTAGCCGATGCCCTATCCCATCCCCTGTAATGCCGGGATCCGAAAAAGGGGCAGGATACGTACCCGGTTTTTTCGTATCTTTGAGCTAAGTCAAAGCTTGTATTGGGTATTATCACCTCCGTATTGCCGTATGCTAACCCTACATATTCCTGACGCTGATCCTCAAGACCGGACCCTGGCCGCCGAAATCCGCCGGGAGGTGGCGCTGCTGATGTACCAGCACCAAACCTGGTCGCTGGGACAGGCTGCCCGCTATGCGGGTATGCCCTATGTGTATTTTCAACAACTATTGGGCAATCGGGGTATCTCCCTTAATTATGATGAAGCTGACTTTCTGGCCGATGTAGATACACTCAGAAAGCGCAAAGCATGAGTATCTCCCATGAGGGAATTTCCGGCATCAGCACTATACTCTACAAATTCGCGCGAATTCATCAGATTCACCTGACGTATTCGCGCGAAAAATCCGGAAATAGCGTATATTTGCCTATCTCCTGATTCCCCTGTAGCCTATGCCCTATCCCTCCCATATCCCCCGAAGCCTGCTGGCTACCCTGGCGGAAAAGCTGACAGGCCCCCGCAAGATCATCCTGCTCTACGGTGCGCGGCAGGTGGGAAAAACCACGCTGGTGCGGGAGTTCCTGCGCGGCTATGAAGGCAAGGTGCTGGAAATCAATGCCGATATGCCGCGCCTGACCCAGACGCTGAGCAGCCGGGACCTGGGCCAGCTCCAGCGGATGCTGGCCGGATACGACCTGTTGTTTATTGATGAGGCCCAGCGGATCCCGGACATCGGCATTAACCTGAAGATCATCCATGACCAGATCCCGGACATCCGCATCGTGGTTACGGGCTCTTCCTCGCTCGACCTCGCCAACAAAGTAAGCGAAGCCCTCACGGGCCGCACCTGGACCTATGTGTTGTATCCGCTCTCGGTGCTGGAGTGGCGGCAGTTGGACAGTTCCTTTGTGCTGGACCAGCGGATCGAGGAGTTTTTGCTGTATGGGATGTACCCGGAGGTATTTGCCTATCCCGGCGCACAGGAAAAACGGGAGTACCTCACCGGGCTGACGGATGCGTATTTGTACAAGGACATCCTTGACCTGGGCGGGATCCGGTACCCGGAGAAAATCCTGAACCTGCTCCGGCTCCTGGCCTGGCAGATCGGCTCACAGGTGTCTTTTAGCGAACTGGGCAAACAACTGGGCCTCAGCACCGAAACGGTACACGCTTACGTCGAGCTGCTCAAAAAAGGCTTTGTGGTTTTCGACTTGCAGGGCTACAGCCGCAACCTGCGCAAGGAAATCACCAAAACCCGCAAAATCTACTTCTATGACCTGGGCATCCGCAATGCCCTGATCGAAAATTTCAACTCCCTCAGCCAGCGCAATGACACGGGCCACCTCTGGGAAAATTTCCTGATCTGTGAGCGGATGAAGCGCATGCACTACGAGCGCCAGTATGCCAACTTCTACTTTTGGCGCACCTATACAGGGGCAGAGCTGGATTTTGTCGAAGAAAGGGATGGAAAACTCTTTGGCTATGAGATGAAATGGAGCAACAATAAGGCTAAAGCACCCGCCTCCTGGCTGGAAACCTACCCTGAAGCAACCTTCACCCTGCTTAATCAGGAAAATTATCTGGAGTTTATTGCATAGCGCAGCAGAAATGAAAGAAGCCACCCTGCAACATCCAGGGTGGCTCCAATGATATTCCTAAAAGGTTATTCTCAGCCTCAATGCTCCATCACAAACCGGGGCCGGGGCTCCGATACGCCCAGCACGGTGATGTTTTGGCGGCCATCGCGCAGGCCCAGGGTCATGTTGCGGGTGTCCACGATATGGCGGGCATGCTCGATGACGTCGCGCAGGTCAAAGGCGTCATGGTCGGTCACCAGGACTACGACGGTATAGGAGGCGATCACCTCGGGGCTGAGGTCCACGCTGTAGTAGGTTTTGCCGCCGACTTTGTACTCAGGTGCCCAGGGATCGCTGTAGTCGAGGTGCTGGATGCCGCTCTCCAGCAGGCGCAGCATGATAAACTCAGAAGGCGAGTGGCGCAGGTCCTTGACGTTTTTCTTAAAAGAAGCGCCGAGGATCAGGACGCGGGCGTCGTCGAGGGTGATGGGCTGGCGGGCCACCTCGCGGATGACGTGGTTGCACACGTGGTAGGGCATACCTTCGTTGACGTTGGCGGCGAGGGTGATAAACTTGGTCTCAAAGTCATACTCGCGGGCCAGCCAGGAGAGGTAATATGGGTCAATGGGGATACAGTGTCCGCCCACACCGGGTCCGGGGGTGAACTTCATGTACCCGAAGGGTTTGGTGCTGGCGGCCTCGATGACCTCCCATACGTCTATGCCCCCCATACGCTCGCAGAGCAGGGCCAGCTCATTGACGAGGGCGATGTTGACACTGCGGAAGATGTTTTCGAAGAGTTTTTCCAGCTCCGCGATCCGGGGATTGTCCACCATGTACACCCGGTCTATGATGCGGGAGTTGGTGTAGGCGGCCAGGAGGGTGCTGGCTTCATTAACCCCGCCGGTGACGATGGGGGTGTTTTTGGTGTGATAGACCTTGTTGCCCGGGTCCACGCGCTCGGGGCTGAAGGCAATATAATAGTCGCGGCCGGCGACGAGGCCGGTTTTGTCGAGGGTCGGGATGAGATAACTCTCCGTCGTGCCCGGGAAGGTCGTGCTCTTGAGGATGATGAGTTTGCCGGGCGCCAGGATGGTCGCGATGCCTTCACCCGCAGAGATGATGTAGGCGAGGTCCGGGTCCTTGTTGGCATTAAACGGGGTCGGTACCGCGATGTAGATCACATCCGCATCGGCGAGGGCATCATACGTGGCGGAGGCAGAAAGGAGGCCGGCGTGTACCGCGTCTTCGACTTCGGCATCGTCCAGGTCCTCGATAAAGTTGATTCCCTGATTGAGCTGCTCTACCTTCCGGACAGAGATGTCCACCCCGATGGTGCGGTATCCCTCCTTCGCAAACTCCAGCGCGATCGGCAGGCCGACATATCCCAGGCCTACCACGCCGATAACGGCACTTTTATCTTCCAGCCGGTCAGCCAGCGTCCGGGCGGCACCCGTGAGCACATCGAGGTTTTCAGGATGAAACTGCTTCATAAAATAAGTTGTACAAAAGATTAAATGTTGGGAGACAAACAGACTATTTCCCCTGAGCAATAATCGGAGTAAAAACGCAGAAACTCGTTCCGCTTATCAGTAAAATTTAACACTTAGCATCGTAATATCATCCGTATGCGGGGTAGCGGCAGAAAAATCGGCCAGTGCCTGCCGGATATGATGGACGATCTCCCGGGAGGTTTTCTGACGCACCGGTTCGATGGCGATTTCGACATTTTCGTTTCCAAACATTACATCTATGGCATTGGGCTGCTCGACGACCCCGTCGGTAAACATAAACAGGAGGTCGCCGGTCTGGTAGGTCACCGAGGCTTCCCGGAGGTTGCTGATCTGGCCCATGATCCCCAGGGGGAGGCATCCGGTGCTGAGCCAGGTACTGCCAGTCGCGGTCAGCAGGAGGGGGGGATAGTGACCGGCATTGATATAAGCCAGTTGCCGGGTGCGGGTATCAATGCGGGCGAGGAAAAGGGTGACAAATTTTTCGCCCAGGCCCATTTCATACAGGATCTGGTTGAGCTCGCGGATGATGGAGCTGAGGTCGTTGTATTGGGCGCAGAGGGCGCGGAGGTTGGCCTGGAGATTGGACATGAGGAGGGCAGCCCCGATACCTTTGCCGGAGACGTCGGCGATACAGGCAAAAAGGACATCCCGGTCTTTTTTGATCACGTCATAAAAGTCTCCGCCGACCCGGTTATGGGCGACATTGAGGCCGTAGATATCCACGCTGTCAAACCGGCTGAAGTCTGAGATCAGCATTTGTTTCTGGATGATCTCCGCTACTTCCAGTTCTTTGCGGATAAACTCCTGCTCCATTTTTTCCTGGAAGAGCTGCCGGTTGCGGATGGCAACAGCCAGGATATTGCCCAGGGTCTCGATAAAAATCAGGTCTCCCTGGGTTTCGATTTCGGTATCGGCAAACTGAGCAATAATAAAATAGGCAACGGCTTCCTTCTGGTTGATGACGGGCACAACATACTCAGCCCCGCTGAGGCGCAGGGCGGGGTGTTCGGTTTCGTTGACGCGGGTGATCTGGGTCATTTCCAGCACTTCTGCAAAAGCCGCTTCCGAAAAAGGCCTGAACCCGAGCCGCATCCCCTCAGTCCAGGAGATGTTTGATCCGTAGTAAAAAACCATTTTCCTGACGCCGAGCTGGGCACTCAGGACATTGCGGGCAATGAGACAGAGCTGGCGTACATTGAGTTCTGCCTGGTTGATGGTACGCAGGACATCGAGCAGGGCATCAGCCTCCAGACGCTTGAGTTCCAGCAGCTTCTGGGGATCATTGGTATTATAGGCGTTGTTCATTTTCTCACATCAAGGGCATCTCGCAGTCCGATTCCCACCAGGTTGATTGCTACGATCAGCAGGACCAGGGCCAGTCCCGGGAAGAAGGCCAGCCACTTACCGTTTTCGAACACAATATACGTATATCCTTCATAAACCATTCGCCCCCATGAAGGAACGGGGGGTTCGACGCCGATCCCGAGAAAACTCATGCCCGACTCCACGAGTACCGCCGACCCAAAATTGGCGACGGCCATGACAATAATCGGGCTGAAAACATTGGGCAGGACATGGCGCCACATCACCCGGCCCGCCCCAAATCCCATGGCCCGGGCGGCCTCTACGTACTGGAGTTCGCGTACGCTCAGGATCTGCCCCCGCACCAGGCGGGCGACTTCAACCCACATAGAGGCGCCGATCGCGACAAACAACTGCCAGAATCCCCGCCCGAGGATAAAACTGAGCACCAGCGCCAGGAGCAGGGTAGGAATAGACCAGAGTACGGATACCAGCCACATGATGGCCCGGTCCACCCATCCGCCGAGGTACCCTGCCAGCAGGCCGGCCAGGATGCCCAGAGCCAGGCTGATCCATACGGCCATCAGGCCTACGGCCAGGCTCACCCGCCCGCCTACGAGGAGCCGGCTGAGGAGGTCCCGTCCGTATGAGTCTGTCCCCAGCAGGTAGGTAAAATCCCGTACATAGGCGCGGCTGAAGGCATCAGGCGGGAGCTCGGCAGCTGCCGGCCCAAACTTGTCCAGGGCAAGGCTGTCCGGGTTTCCCGCCAGGGTTTCGAAGCAGATATATCCATCCCGTCTCCGCACAGCTCCGGCGACGGGTACCGGCTGATAATCAGCAGGTTTACCGGTAAATATCCAGCCGGGTGATACCGGTGTGGGTGTCCCCAGGGGTAACAACAGCAGGGTCACACGGGTACCGGGCGGGCGGCGGCCCAGCTCCAGCACCTGCATATTGGCGTGTGTGGTCGCATCCGGTGTGAATAGATAGGCAGGCACTGTCACCACAAAGATCAGGCATGTAAAGATCAGCCCCGTCATTGCCAGGGGATTACGCCGGAAGTGCTGCCAGGCTCTCCGGGCCGGGGAGATGGATCCTGCGGGTTGTTGCATCAGTGACCGTTATGACGGAGCAGGCCTTCCTTGGTGGCCAGGTAGCGGTATGCGTGCATATTGTCCGTATCCCAGATGGCAGTCCGGACAAAATCAGCCCGGTCTGGGTCAAACTGCATCACCTGTACCCAGCCCCGGTGTATGAGACCGCGCAACTCACTCAGCACTACGGTGGCGGGCGCATCGGTCTCCTCCAGGATATTGGCCAGGGGCTCGACAAAATACACCGCATCCAGTATCTGAAACTGAATCTCATTTAGCTCATCACTCATAGGCCTGCGGGTTTATAGCTTGTGGACAAATATAGGGATAATTCGGCGCTGCACGGTCTTCAACCTGCGATAAGAAACCAGTACAGCGGCATACCCGCCGTGATATTAAACGGAAACGTGATCCCGAGTGCCATGGGGATATACAGACCCGGATCGGCCTGGGGCGCCGCCAGCCGCATGGCCGCTGGCACGGCAATATAAGAAGCACTCGCCGCCAGCACCGCAAACATAAACCGATTGCCCGGATCGGAGGTGATCCAGCTGCTCCCCATCGCCACCAGGCACCCGTTGACAGCCGGCACCAGCAGTGCCACCCAGCCGACAAACCACCCATACTGCCGGAAGGCAGCAAACCGCCGGGCCGTCACCATGCCCATCTCCAATAAAAAGATGGCCAGAAATCCCTTAAAAATATCGGTTGTAAAAGGCCTGATTCCCTCGGCCTGGTGGCTGTCTGCCACCCACCCGATCACCAGACTCCCCAGTACCATCATCACGCTGCCATTGGTACAGGCGTGGCGGATGACCTGCCCGAGGTCCATCCGGCTGCTGGCATCTGTATCATGCCGCATCATCAGCATCATGCTCACGATAATCGCCGGTGACTCCATCAGCGCCATGACGGCCACCATGTGCCCCCCAAAACTCACGGCCCTTGCCTCCAGAAAGGTCGTTGCCGCCACAAAGGTCACCGCACTCACAGATCCGTATGCTGCTGCGACTGCCCCTGCATCATGTACCCCCAGCCGCCACCGCAACAGTCCAAACACATACAGCGGAATCAGCGCAGACAAGGCCAGTCCCGCCACCATCGAGTACACAATCTCCAGGCTGAAAACGCTGTGGGAGAGCTCCTGCCCGCCCTTAAACCCAATCGAAAACAGCAGATACAGCGAAATAAACTTAATCGTAGGCCCCGGTATCTCCAGGTCACTTTTTACGATACAAGCCACCACCCCCAGCAGGAAAAACAAAAAGGTGGGATTAGTCAGATTAGCCATTAACAAATGCAGGTCCATCAGCAATAATATTTGATTGCAAAACTACCTAAAATAATAGTTTTACTTTCAAAAATTTCTTATTCCACCCGCCGCCCTTTCCAGACATAGTCTTTCACCAGGTTGCCGGCCAGCCCGATCCAGAGTACATACGGGATATATACCAGCTCCAGCAACAGCCATTCCGGCCAGTCAAATTTTTTTCTCAGGAACATACAGGCTTTTGTCATAAGCCCATAGTCGGCGACCAGTTTTGCGCCGATGGCCAGGGCCAGCAACCACCCATACCCTGATCCCGTCCAGGCCAGCGCCCCCAGCACCGGAAAGGTCCAAAACCCCAGATAGGATACCAGTTGGATCATATTTACCCGGCGATTCAGGTAACTACGGGCCTTACTGACCCAGCGCAGACGCTGCGCCTTGAGCGAGGGCCAGTCTGGAAGCGCAGGGGTCTGCACGATGGCTTCCGGGCATTTAGCAAACCGGATTTCGTACCGGCGGAGCGCATGAATTTTTTGCAATAAAAACTCATCATCACCAGAGGCCACCCGGGTCGCTCCGGCAAATCCCCCGACCTCTTCAAAAACAGCCTTTCGGTAGGCGAGGTTGGCTCCATTGCAGAGGTTAGGGCGGTTACGAGCGATGGCGCCCGCGCCCAGGGCTACGAGCCCGGCGAGTTCGAGGGACTGCAAGCGTTCCAGCCAGGCAGCGCCGGTGGTCACCAGCACCGGTCCGGAGACCATGCCTGTCATCTGACCAAACTGCCCGGCCATCGTACGCACCCAGGCGGGGCCTGCGGTGCAATCTGCATCTGTCTGGAGGATGATTTCTCCCCTTGCGACAGCTATAGCCTGCGTCAGGGCTGCTTTTTTAGAAGCATTCACGACAGCAGTCAGGTCCAGTACCCGCAGGTTAGGGGCAGTGGCAGCTATGCGGCGGGCGATTTCGGCGGTATGGTCTTCGGAGTGGTCATTGACCAGAATCACTTCGTACCGGTCCGCAGGATAATCCTGCCCGAGCGCACTTTGCAGACACGCTTCGATCCGGGCGGCTTCATTACGGGCAGGAATGATCAGGCTGACAAAGGGCAAAGGTTCTGCCGGCAAAGACCCGCAGCGCAACCTGCCAAAGGCCCGGGCAGACTGCCCTACAAACTCTGCGTACACCAGGAGGCAGCACAGCAGCAATAGGGTTAACCATATCATAATGATCGGGGCCACTCAGCCCGGATACGATACACAAATCCGACACCGATCAGGGCAGGCAAGGCCAGATTGAGCAGGTAGAGTACAAAGGTGGCTCCGAGAACGACAGGTACAGACAGCCCCAGCGGGACCATCACCGCCAGTGCCACTGACTCACGGATCCCCAGCTCTGCGAGAGAGATGGAAGGAATGCCGGTTTTGATCAAAAATACCAACCCAACACAGGCCAGTGCCAGCGGCAGCGGCCCTCCATACCCAAATGCGTATAAAAGCAGGACATACTGTGCAGAAAAAACACCATAACGCAATGTACTCAGGGCCAGCGCTACCAGGCTGAGTGAAACATCCAGATGGCCCAGGGCGGTGAAAATACGATGCCAGCGACTGTCCGTCTCCTGGTTATGGCGAAACCAATATCCCACCAGGAGGCTCGTCAGGCCCGCGACCCCGCTCAGCACAATCGTCAGAATGGCCAGGCCCTGAAGCCGGCCCGCACTCACCCCCGGAAATACACCATACGTTTGTATGAGCCAGACCAGTGCTATTGCGCCCCCCGTCAACGTAGGCATAAGCTGGGCATACCGGTTGATAAACGTATATACCCCTGCCTCTGTGCGGTTGCCGGGATGGAGGTACAGCATACGTCCGACATACTCGCCGACCCGGTTGGGCGTAAAAATACCCGTAGCCATTCCGGCCAGGACCGCTTGTATGGCTTCTCCCAGCCGGATATCCGGATAGTACCGTCGCATCAGGGTCTGCCACTTTAGGGCTTCAAGTCCCAGGTTGGGCAGGAGGAGGAGGGCTGCCGCTGCGATCCATCCGGGTCGTGTCCAGACACCCAGCCGGGCAGCGGTCCATACCGAGGCCGGCTGATCTGATATCCGGTCCCCCACGTAGAGGATCACCGCCAGGGCTACCAGCGACTTCAGCACCCAAAAAGCAGTACGGGCACCAGTATTCTGGCGGTCAGGGTACAATAACGACTGCGCCAGGAGCGCTGCTAGGGCCCGCATATCCGGCAAAGGTACGTCGCGATCCGTCAATAAAAAATGAACACCTTGGGCTACCTCCTTACATACCAGCCGGGGGGTGGGAAGCAGTTTTTTTTCCGGATTTAGTGCCTAAAAATTAATAATTTGCCCACATGTCACGTATCATCATGGGGATAGACCCCGGCACGACGGTCACGGGGTATGGACTGATCCAGTGTGAAGGGAAACAAATGTCCCTGTTGGCCTGCGGAGCGCTTAATTTAGGCCGCGCTTCCGACGAGCACCCGGAGAAACTTAAGCGGATTTTTGAGCGGCTGTATGGCCTGATCCAGGAGTTTAAGCCGCAGGAAATGGCCCTGGAGGCCCCTTTTTTTGGCAAAAATCCTCAGTCTATGCTCAAGCTCGGCCGGGCACAAGGCGTAGCCATGGCTGCTGGTCTGATGAACGGGATGGAAATCTACGAGTATGCCCCCCGCAAAGTCAAAACTGCCGTCACGGGCAGCGGGGCTTCCAGCAAAGAGCAGGTAGCCCAAATGTTGCGCCGGCTGTTACAGTTTGAGGAGCAACCCGCTTATCTGGATGCGACAGATGCACTGGCGGTGGCGGTGTGTCACTTTTATCAGCATAAAGCCCTTGCGGCACCAGCAGGCCCCCGTAACTGGGCAGCCTACCTGCGTGACAATCCTGACAAGGTCAAAAAAAGGCCGCCTCAGGGCAGTTGAGCCCGGATAGAGGCTGCGATCTCAGCCATTTCATCCGGGGTGAATGAGAGCGGAGGTTTCCCAAAACCCAGGTCACTGACCGAAAAAATAGGCATCAGGTGGATATGGGCGTGTGGTACTTCCAGTCCTATGACTGCGACCCCGATCCGCTTGCAGGGCACAGCTTTTTCGAGGGCACGGGCTACCTCCCGGCTGAAGAGCTGGAGGCCCATGTACAACTCGTCAGTAAGATCAAAGAGATAGTCGGTCTCCTGCTTGGGGATACAGAGCGTATGACCCTTGACCATGGGGCGAATGTCCAGGAAGGCGAGAAAATCATCCGTCTCAGCGACCTTGTAACAGGGGATTTCGCCGCGTACAATCTTGGTGAAAATGGTTGCCATCTGTTGGGGGATTATCGCTCAAAGATAACCGCCAGCGTGGTATGAACAACCACCCTGGCGGAATCAGGCGGACAGACGTTAGTCGCGGGAGATAGAGAGTACTTCCAGTTGCATTTTACCAGCGGGAACCGAGATATCCACCACATCCCCTACTTCTTTTCCCAGGAGCGCCTTGCCGACAGGAGACTTGACGGAGATACGTCCGAGTTTGAGATCAGCCTCTTCTTCTGCTACCAGGGTATAGAAAAATTCTTTATTGATCTTCAGGTTTTTGACCTTCACCGTCGAGAGAATATACACCTTATTGGCGTCAATATCAGAGTCATCCAGGATCCTGGCACTCGAAACGGTGGATTCCAGTTTGGCGATTTCCATTTCCAGCAGCCCCTGGCGTTCTTTAGCAGCATCATACTCTGCGTTTTCGCTCAGGTCACCCATCTCGCGTGCCTTTTGGATTTCATTGGCCATTTCAGTACGGCCTTTGCCTTTCAGTTCAGAAAGGCGATTTCTCAGTTTTTCATACCCTTCACGGGTTAGATACGTTACGTCACTCATGGCTCTTTTAGTTAAACAGGCCTACTCACGGTTTCAATATGGAACAAAAAACTTGAGAAGCGCCTCAACGCTTCCCATCCACATGCCTCAGCATGTCCACAAAATAAAAAAGGAGATTGGGTCGACCTTTCAGCCAACCCATTCCCATTTTTACAAATGTATTAAATATTTATACGACCACCAAATACAAAGGTTCCGCTGAAGGGATTACTTGTCCGGTAGCTAAAGTCAAGGCTGACCGTGGAGAAGGCAGGATCACCTGCGCTGTTCACCCGACCGGTCTTAAACGGGATCTGGACGGTTCCGCCAGCGGCATGACCGGTATGGACGTTGTAGCGTCCATCCACGCCAATAACTTTCCCAAAAATACCTTGCTCATACAAAAATCCGTACCGCAGGATCAGTACGTCATGATAGTTGTAGGCAAGTCCTACGCCTCCCTGGTTGAGGTAGAATGAGTTGGCAATAAAGGCACCGTTGACGGTGACCGTATTGTGATTGCCGAGCAGGAAATCATAGGCAGCCCCCATGTTGAGGACGGCAGGAAGTTCAAACCGGGCTGTAGGAATGGCAGAAGACGAGGTAAAGTCATTGTCTGGCTCTACCTGCACGCGGAAGGTGAGACCATCACCGCCGTATCGCATGGTAGGCCCTACGTTTTTGAGGGCAATACCGAGGCGCAGCCGGTCTTTTTTGCCGGTACGGTACTGGATACCTGCGTCAAAGGCAATCCCGGAGGCAGAGACCTCAGGGGTAGACTCGCTGATGATCCGGGCCGTAGTCCCTACGTAAATATGGTCCGTAAATTTTTTGGCGTAGCTGATCCCGATATTGAGGAAAGTCGGGCTGAAGGAACCCAGGGTACCATCAGGCAGGTCCGTGGTCGTACGGATAAACTCGCCGAGGCTGAATGCATTCACATTCACGCCCAGGGCAGCACCATTACGCCCGATCGCCTGCGAAAACCCAAAGCTGTTGATCCCGATATCAGACGGACGCAACCAGCGGGTATGCGCAAAAAGGAGTTCTGTACCCTCCGTGCGGGCAATACCGGCAGGATTGAGCTGACCAGACTCGATACCTTCTGTGCTGGCCACGTCTGTGCCGTTAAAACCAGAACTTTTAGGCATGGAGTTGATAAGCAGTTGGGTGGCGCCTGCCTGTCCTGTACGCTCCGATTGAGCCCATGCTGTACCTGTGAACAGGACCGTGACACAAGCCAGGAGTATATATTGTTTCATTTTGGTAGAGGTTTGAAGTAGGATAAAGGCAGGCCGGGCAGCAGGACTGCCCGGCCCGTATCATTAGAAGTTGTCCAGGTCAATCTGACGCATGACTGCAAACAGCTTGATGATCTTCTCGCCCAGTTTCTGGTCGCCGATATTGGCGTCCACATGGATGATATACACACCACTCGCCACAGGTACCCCGGCCTGGTTTTTCAGGTCCCAGTCTTGGTCGGGCTCATCAGAGTCCTTGGTGTACTGGCGCACGAGGTGACCGTTGAGCGTGAAGATGCTGATCCGGCACTGCTGCGGGAGGTTGGTGATCTTCACGATATTATCAAGCTGGCCGGTCTCGTAGGAGGAGTATGCATAATACGGGTTGGGCACCACCAGCACTTTTTCGAGCGCATCCTTGGCTACCTGCGTTTCGCCGGTAGTGACCGCACGGTCTATGGTGTTGAACGTAAAGGCTGGTGCCTCTGTCGCCAGGGAGAAGGGCTGCTTCACGCGGAGCGATACCCGTGCTGCCGTCGGGAAAGCCCTCGGATTAGACGCATCGTATCCGTTGACAGAGAGCGGTATCCCTACCCAGGCCACATGCCGGTATGAGCTGCCGATGTTGTGTCCTGTCTCCGGGAAGAAGATTGCATCTGAGAATGAGTTGATCCCCACATAGTTGGCATTCATCAGAGAGTCTTTGATAGACTCACAGCCGTCATACGGAAGGTTGGTCACATAGACATAGTGACGTCCTCCTACGCGGTCGAGATTGGTACCGAGGGAGAATGTAGGGTTAAACTGCATGTCATTACCCCGGTTCAGCTTGTCCCATTCGCTTTCGCCAAAGAAAACATTAAGCCGCTGTCCGGTATTGACATCTATCGCATATCCCGGGAACCATCCCATACCATAAGGACCGCCGTCCTGCGGAAGGGTGGCAGACTCTGGCTGGCCAGACTGATCTACGCTGGACTTATACTTGGCAGAGAGCTGCCAGGCACCGGTACCCAGTGAAGAGTTAGGACTTGTCTCGACCACCACGCAGCGGGACCACTTGGTGATATCACTGGTGAAGACGATGTCCACGTCAGGCAGGTTAGCAAGGTTGATCAGACGAGATGGCGCAATCTGCCGGTTGTTAGAGGGGTTACCGACTACCAGACCAGGAGCGATATTACCACCCGCGGCAGAGTTGCTGAAGGGGCGCATCATCGCAAAGGGTCCCCATCGTCCTCCCAAAATGCTCTGGAAGTCGCGGTTTTTGTCGTAGATCGTCTCGGTCTTGAACGTATTAGACGCATCGTCCCGGATCCAGTTCCAGACACCGCTCGCAAAGTCATCGTTGTCTGCCAGGCCTGTCAGCCAGGGCTTGGATGGATCATCAAATGTCAGGGTACCTCCGATCACGCCTGTAGTCGGATCGAGGGTATCACCGGCAGCTTCCACATCCCGCACGGAGATGGAGATCCCCCGGTTCTCTATGATACGCTCTGTCCCGGTCAGCGGGGCAGGACGTGGACCCGTACCGTCATTGCGTTTGGTATAAAACGCTGAGTATGACAGGTTAAAGGGACCTGCTTCGCTGCTGCTTTCATAGAGCTCCCACTCCGAGAAGATCGAGTCTACAATAAAAAGACCTGAGCTGGTATCCTGAGAGATAATTTTGGCCTCGACAAACTTGTTGCCGGTCACCTCCAGGCGGTAATAACGGGGCTGGACCAACTTAGGATCAATAACCTTGACCTGTATCGGGGCCGAACCCGGCTGATAGGCGATGGCAGAAGACTGATTATTGGCCAGGATGGCTGCTTCAGACTCCGGCTGTACTTTCACAAAGTTTCCACCATTGCCGGTACCCCGGATTTTGGTGATGGCGATTTCATCACCATAGGCACTGTTGATCACCGTACCTACCCGCTCAAAGTCTACCGGGTGTGGCATCGCTGCCACTACCTGAAAGAACCGGTTGCCGGGTACAAACTCCCGCCCGTCGGAGGCAGTATCGTTATAGGCATAGGCAATTACGGCATAATAGTACGTCGTGTAGTTTACCAGCCGGGTTTCGGAGCCATCCGCAAACAGGTCCTGGATGACATTGACAGATCGTACGATCCCTTCGTCCTTGCCTTGTACCATCACCTCCTCAACTTTGAGTGGGACATCCAGGCCCTCTACCCGCTGTGTGCTGCGATTGACGATGGTACCGACTCCGTCCTGGATATCACTCTGGGAGAGGATACGAGCCCGGTCCGGGTCGTTGAGTTCATTCGGGCCTACGGTACCATCTTTGAGCTGATAGACAATATATCCCTGAAACTCAAATACAGAGTCCGCCACGCCCTGGGCTTTCAGGACCGGATCAGACTGGCGATAACTTTCGTTGTAGTTATTGCGAACCGTACGCAGGGCCTCGGGATAATCCCAGGTCAGCAGAAGCTCCTGGTCATATTCAGACACGGTGAGTTCTGGTGCGTCCGGACCGTCGAGCAGCTCAAAGTTGTTGTCAAACAACGCCTGGGCTACATCGTCAGCGGCATACAGCTCACAAACAGAGCCAAACTGGTCATTATAAAACCCGCGTGCCCATACTACTCCGATGATAATCTCATTAACAGCACCGGGCTGCAGGGTGAAGGCACCGGCAGAGATCAGGAAGCGACGGTCTTCATTACGGGGGTTATCGGCATTGTTTTCGGTCCAGCCACTGCCGGAGCAGGGGTCACCGGGGAACATAAAGTTGGTGACCGGGCCGGGGCTGCGGGCACCGTATCCATTGCCGTCTCCTCCGTTGGTATAGTTGTCCACAATCGGCGTACCGTCTTTCCAGAAGCCTGTGAGGTATCCGTAATAGTGGTTAGCTACGTCCGGGTTACCGACAAGGGTAGCGTCGTTGTTATAGTAAATAAATTTAGACATGATGATGGTTTCATTCGGCTCGTCCGTGAGACCATCTTTGTCATTATCAATTCCGTCATTGGGGTCGGCGATAGGCCCCTGGAAAAAGTCTACGCCGCTGGAGGGCGGGTTACGTCCATATCCGGACGGGCCGTCGTCATCGTTGTCGGCGTTATAGACAAATCCCAATCCACGGAGGGTATCACACCCTACGTAGTCGTCATTAAACTTGCCAAGGTCAGCATCCACCCACTGTCCGAGGTAGGTTTGGTTGAGTACCTGGGTAGAGCGGTTGACGACCGTCTCTTTATAGAAGGTCATGTCATTCACGGCGTTGGCGGTCGTGAAGGCAAAGGCCAGCATGTGAATTTCTACCCCGATCGGCTCACCGCCTGTCTCTGTGTGGATATTCCCTTTGTCATTGATGATCCACCAGATAGCCTGGTCCCCGTCAATATCCGGGAAGTCACCGTTTTCAGGGCTATAGGTAAACGGGTCATTGTCCACGTTGATGAAGGGAGCCGCGTACAAGATGCTGCCATCCGGGCGGAATGCCTCCAGCAGGGCACCATCATTGTCACGGTCAAGTCCCTTAGGGCTGCCAATGGCAGGCCAGTTGAAGACTGCGGGATAGTTTTCGGGGTTGTTGAGGACTCCGTCCGCCCAGTCTGCACGAAATGCATCAATCTCTGTTTTGTTGATCTTGAACATCTCGTTGAACTTCTCGCAGGTCTCAGAGGCAGTCGCAGCCTGTCCTCCGTTAGGGCCGCCCGTGAGGGGGCCCGGCCAGAAGTCAATGCCGGACTGGCGATAGGTCTGAGCTGCTACGCGGAGCTGGCCCGCGTCATCCAAGCCTCCGATCCAAAGGGAGCTGGCAAACATCGAGTGACGGTTGCTGCCTTTCGGAATCTCATACCGGGGATCTCCTACGAGGTCCCACCACATATCTCCCCCGTTGTGGAGGAGGCATCGTACGTTGTTGACATCGAGCTGGCTGGAGGCACTGGCCGGCAGACAGTCGCTCGACACCCTGAGTCCCTGGATCAGCCTGGTTCTGGCCGTGATCGGTCCGCGTGCCAGGAGGCCCTGAGCGGAAGCGAGGACGAGCAGCAGGGCGATTATATGTTTCTGCATACGTTTCATCTAAATTGGCGCTTCTGATTAAAATCTCTTAGGCTGGTAGCAGGATTAAAAATTGAACAGGATACCCAGGCGCATACGGCGTGGCAGGGAGTAGTTGTCGGGGTTGTCCACCCGAGCCTGGTACTGATCTACATAAGCGGTAGGATCAATCTGGGTCAGGATGGTCTGCTTGCCACTGGCGCTGGTCAGGAACCCGTCATCATCTGGCAGGCCGGTGTACCGATAAACGCCCAGTACGTTGCGGGTATCCAGTACGTTCAGCACCTGAAGGTAGATGTTGAAGTCATAAGCCCGGCTCGTGCCGTTGTCCGTAGGCTTGCCCCCAAAGGCAAATGACTTGTCGAGGCGCAGGTCCATCCGGAACTGCCAGGGGAGGCGGGCACCGTTAGGTGTACCCTGAATCTGGTTGACGATGTTCACCCCGCTGGAGACAGAGGGTACTGCCACGGCGTTTTTGGTGAATGGCGTACCAGAACCCAGGGTCAGGGTCATGTTTGCCCCAAAGTCACGGAGCGGATAGATGCTCTTGTCTCCCAACTGAATCTCTGGTCCACGTGAGCGCCCGGCAAAGCGGTAATCAAAGTTACCGACCAGGCGGTGGCGCTGGTCAAAGTTCACCGGCAAGGTGGTCCGCAGTACGCCTACCCCCTGAAGGAAGTTCACCACTGCCCGGGCTGAGTTGAAGTCAGACCCCGTAGCGTCTGCATACTGGAGGGTGTAGGATGTCCGTATCTGGAAATTGCGCATGCGGCGCATATCCAGGCTGAAGCTGAAACCTTTGACCGTACCGAAGTCCAGGTTGTCGTAGGTATCATAGGAGAACGGATAGGCATTGGCAAACCGGCGGAACCGCACCATGTTTCGCATCTCACGGTAGAAAGCGGAGATGGTCAGACCGATGCCCTGGCCCAGGCGCTGCTTGAAGCCTGCCTCATAGTCTATCGTGATCTCCGGACGCAGGTTAGGGTTGACAACCGTCGCCGTAGGCGTATTCTCCAGGAAGGCATAACTTGAGATCTGGCCTGCCAGCAGAGAAGATGCTGTATTGGACACCTGTCCGGGGCGCTGGGAGAGCACATCATAGTGTGCGAAGAAGATCGCCTGGTCAGTGATCGGGAAAGAGAAGGAGATACGTGGCATGACCACGGTCTGCGGTGCATAGTCCTCAAATGACTCAATGCTCACGGAGTCCGTGCGCAGGGCCGGGAGGGGCTTGCCACCGGAGATACGTGCCAGCTCGGCAGAGGAGATAGGAGCGCCATCGGCATCATACCAGGACTCATCAAAACGATAGCCGAGTACCTGGGAGAAGCTGGAGGCATCATCCACATAGGGTATGTAATCAGAGGTGATACCCGCAGGCAGCGTAAACGCCGGGATACCTGCATTGCCGGAGGCCAACTCCCCTGCCGTGAAGGTAGGATAGAGGGAATAAGCATCCTTGAGGACTTTTTGGTTGGCATCAAACCGGTCCACCCGTACCCCTACGTTGAAGACGATGTCCTCAAACTCAAACTGATCCTGCAGGAACGCTGAGATATAGGTCGGTGCGTAGGCATTCTCAGGACGGTTTTGTTTGTCCGTGAAGAAATTCTGGCTGGGCACACGGGCTGTTTCATTCCCCTTGTAGTCATATCCATAATAAGAGACTACGCCAAGGCCGTTGTTCAGCAGTTCGTCTGCTGTAAACATATCCAGCGAGAACGTCTCCGGAGAGAGGGCATCAATGTTGATCTGCTCCAGCCCGTCCACAGGGAGACCCAGTTTGGCACGGAGGTTTTTGTCAAAATTTTTCTGACTGGTGGCATCGTACTGGAGTGGGATAGAGATGGTATCATTCCACTCCCCGGCGCTGTTGAGGTTATAGACAAAAGAATTGGGATCGTCATTGAGGTTCTGGAGGTGGAAGTTGGCGTACTGCCGCATCAGCCCCCAAAGGCTGCGGGAAGCCAGGAAGTAAGCCCGCTCATTCCGCTGCTCAAATTCAAACCCGGCCTTGATGTTGTGGCCCTTGATCTCTGCTGTAGCCTGACCGGTGAGGCGATACTGCTCAAACTCAAACTTCTGGTATGTACCACTGTTAGAGCCGATCCCGGAAAATACGGAGTATATCCCGCGCGGACCGCTTCCGTTCAGGATGCCCTGGCGGAAGGCCAGATCGGTCAGGTTGGTGATCCCAAAAACGGTCGGATCCGTTGTTACCAGACCGGGGAAGAGGTTTGGCAGGCCGTTTTGGGCGGCGTAGTCAAAGATGGTATTGTTATAGTTGGCGTAGAGCTGGTTGCGGGTCGTCGCGTCATCAAAGCTCAGATTGGTCTCTGCATAGCCGATCGTGCGCCAGTAGGGCGCGGATGAGATAGGGCTGTTAGGGTCATCCACGTATCCATAGATCGGGGTATAGTCAAAATCAAACTGTCCTACATAGCCGTAGTCAAAGTGGCGGTCCTGGTGGACGGAGTTCTGGAAATAACGCTGGTAGACAGAGTAATCTGCCTGCAGGCTATAGAAGAGGTTCCGCACCAGGGACTTGGACGATCCGGGGAAACTCTGCTGGAAACGGGCCCAGGCGCGGTAGTTGTACCCCTGAAACTCACTTTGCGGGTCTGGCGCAAAAAGCATGTTGCCGATGCCCCACTGATCCGTTTTAATGTATTCGTAGGAGCCGCCCACTTTTACGAGGACATTTTCGGTAGGCTGGAAGTCCAGACGTGCCAGGCCGCGGAGGCGGAGGCTCTGGTTATTTTGTTTGGCTGCGATCCGCTCAAAGTCATCAGCCGTGATATAGTTGGCACGGCTGCGGAATGACAGGCGGTCGTCGGATATCTGAAGCGGAGTCGCCTCCAGGTCGGCCAGCAGACCAGGCTTGAGGGTATAGATACCCGTCTGCACCGGATCCTGGTCAAAATCATAGTCAGCCTCACCGTTGATGAAGAAGCCGAGTACAGCTCGTTTGTACTTCGTTTCCGTACCCTCTACGGTCGTGGTTTTGGTGAGCAGCGGACCCGAGAGAGAAAGACCGGCGAGGTTTTTTCCGTAAGGATCCAGAAACTGGCTGGTTTGCAGCTCGACGTTACCCTGGATATTGGAGGCAGGGTTGGCGGTGGTGATGTTGATAATCCCCCCGGTAAAGTCACCGAACTCCGCAGGAGTACCCCCGGTAATGACCTGAAACTGACCGATGGCCTGCTGCGGTACGGTGGATTGTCCCCGGATTTTCACCCCGTCAATGAAGTAGGTGGTACCCGTAGGACGCGCACCACGGATGCTGAGGGCACCGCCATCGTCGCCCTGATACACCCCGGCAGAGAGGGCAGCCAGCGACTGCACGTCCCGGATACCCGAGTTGACGACGTCCGCCCCGGAGAGGGAAGTTCCTACGATAGGGGTGTTTTCAAAGGGTTTGTCTGCCAGTACCACCACCTCATCGAGGGTGAGGGCCTCGCCAAACTCAATGTTGACACTGCGGGTCTGTCCGGCAAGGACAGATACGTTTTCGACCGACTTGGTCTTACCCAGGTATCGGGCTTCTACCCGGTACACCCCTGGAGAGATCGGGTTGATACTGAAAGTACCGTTTTCTGCCGTCTGGGTTCCGTGGCTGACCAGGTCGCCTGAGTACACCAGTACAGTTGTAAAGCTCACCGGCTGGCCATTGTTGTCCAGGACCTTGCCGGTCAGTTTACCTTCCTGAGCAAACCCCGCGGCGATCCCCAGAAACAGGAATCCTGCGAGAGAAAAGATGTTACGTAGCATATTTTTCAATAGGCGGTTATTATTATTACACACTACCGAAGCAATAGTAGATAAAATAGCCAACGAACTTTCAGAAATCCAAACCAGCCCTAAAAATATTTGTCCGTTGACGCGGTTATCTCTTCTTGCCCACGCACGCAGTGTGTCCGGGATGCGTGTATGGTGCAATATACAAGGCATTTTGGGTAAACCTATCCAGAATTTTTTTGCCGGATTACACAATTACTCGTATTTATAGGATGGATCGGCTCTTTCAACCCGTTCTGAACGTATGCAGCTCATCTACGAAATCATCCGTAAACTCACCCAGGCCGAGATCAGGCAGGTTCGGCACCAGATTGACTCAGCTTCTTTTAGCTATGATAAAGTGGGCAAATTATTTGAACTGGTTACACGGTATGAGGAGCAGGGTGAAGATTTTTATGCCCAAAAACTCTACGAGGCCGATGCCGACAATACCTTTCGGGTGACGAAGTCCCGGTTGAAGCGGCTTCTGGAAAATATTATTTTGCATGACAAGAGCCTGACGGCATACCCCCCGCTGGTCAATGCCCGGCTTCAGGCCCGGAAGAAGCTGCTCCAGGGTGAGATCCTGTTGGGGAGGGGCGCCTATGCTGCCGGGCGCCACTTATTGCTCCAGGTCTCCGCTCAGGCGCATCAGTATGACCTGCACGAAGAGTACTTTCAGGCTGAGATGCTGCTCTACCGCAACATGAGTATCCGCACCTCTGTCAAGGACTATGCACGCCACACGGAGCAGCTGCTGGCAGCCAACCGGACTTCCAGCCTGATCCATGAGGCCATCATCCTGCAGCACCATATCTCCAACCTGCTCCTGCACAAAACCCTGAAGGAGGAGGAGATGGCAGCTGTCGAGGCCAAGGTAGAGCGGATTGCTGCCATAGCGCAGGAGACTATGCACCCGGCAGCGCAGACGGCCTGGTACCTGAGCGCCAATTATTTTCACCAGACCAATGGTCAGTACGAGACCGCCCGGTCTTTCTGCCTGCGGTATCTGGAACTGCTGGAGACCCACGCCGTAAGCCCCTCTGCCCAGGCACTGGCTGGCGCCCACGTACAACTCGCCAAGATCGGCCTCCAGCTCGGCAATATACCAGCAGCCCGCACCCATGCTGATGAAGCCCTGAAGCGGTACCAGCCTGATGAGATGAACTACCTCGTGGCCCTGGAACTGGCTTTCCGGC
Source organism: Bacteroidia bacterium (assembly GCA_033762375.1). GTDB lineage: Bacteria > Bacteroidota > Bacteroidia > J057 > J057 > RDXT01. Next base: position 29,716 of record JANRLQ010000020.1, on the reverse strand, counting down.
TGGCATTTTATGCCGGACTGTATCCCGATGCGCTGAACTGTATCCAGCAGGCTATCCGGCACCCACAGTTCAGCGCCTCCAAGCTCCTCGCGGCCCGGTGGCATTATTTTCATGCCTGTGTACTCTTCCGGCTCAGCCGCTACAAAGAAGCCTATGGCAACCTGGACCTCCTGGCACCGCTCCTGGCAGATAAGTATGGAATGAACATCACCATACGGCTCCTGGAGATTATGATTTTATGTGAGCAGGGGCATATGGACCTGCTGGAGTCGCGGATCCTCAATATGCGGCAGTACCTCAAGCGCACCCAACAAAAAAAGGGCCTGGTACGCCCTAATGCCCTGATTCAGATTCTGATGAGCTGGTACAAACACCACTATGACTTCCGGCAGACTGTCATAGATATACAAACACGGCTGGACAAGCTGGAACATCACCACACCACTACCCCCTTTGATACCTCTGATTTTGAGCTGATACGACTGGAGCAGTGGTTGCAGGACAAGGCGGGAGCCAGGGATTAATTACACTCATCGTCTTTGCGAAAGTGTGTATCCTCCACAACAATAATCGTGCGGATGTTCCGCACAAATACCCGGCGGCTGTTGACTACGGTCTGGGCTGATGGGGTCTCCACTTGTATCACGGCATCCGGATCGGCAGGCGTTCCGGGGATCTGCACGGCGTTACCCAACAGGGTATTAAGCCACAACAACCAAACCCAAAAGGAGTTCATCATATACATAATTGGTTAAGGATCATCACTTTTGAGCAGCAGTGCCTCCCGGCCTGGGTTAATCCTAGTATAAATATAGGAGGATTTCATGTATATGTCTGTGTTTTTTCAGGACCCGGGTTACCTCCTTTCAGGTAGTTTTTAAAAAAATTATATCTCCAATAGATTGATATTCAGGGCCAAAGTGCGTACATTTTTATTTTTCCGTGACACAGGTATATTTCTCTCCTATCTTGAACTATAGAAGGGTGCTCACGCCATATAATGTGCGGGGAGTCCGTATATTTGTCCGGCAATATGCAGTGCCTCCTGGCTGTTAGGTTGTATGTGTCTGTATCTTTAATGTCTGCTGTTTATGTCTAAGCTCTCTCTGATCTGGATGGTGATGGCTGCTACAGCCCTGATGGCGCTCTCCTGCGCCCGAGTTCCGTTCACGAACCGCCGTCAGGCCCGGCTGCTGCCGGAGACCACGATGAATACAATGAGTTTTGCGCAGTACAAAGAATTTCTCGGCCAGAATCCTCCCAGCAAGGACACCAAAAACACCCAGCTCGTGCGGGACGTAGGCAACCGTATCCGGCAGGCGGCTGAGCTGTACTACAAGGCCAAAGGTCTCGGCAAACAACTGGAAGGGTTTGCATGGGAGTTTAACCTGGTAGAAGACAAAACGGTCAATGCCTGGTGTATGCCCGGCGGCAAGGTGGTGGTCTATACCGGTATCCTGCCCATCGCACGGGATGCTGATGGACTGGCAGTAGTCATGGGACACGAGATCGCCCATGCCCTGGCCCATCACGGCAACGAGCGGATGAGCCAGCAACTGGCCATTCAGCTGGGCGGTGTCGGACTGGATGTGGCCATGAGCCAGAAACCCGAGCAGACCCGGCAGATATTTCAGGCGGCATATGGAGTAGGTGCTCAGGTAGGTGCGATCTTACCCTTCAGCCGGCTCCATGAGTCAGAGGCAGACAAGATCGGGTTGTTTCTGATGGCAATAGCGGGATACGACCTCAATGCTGCCGCCCCCTTCTGGGAGCGTATGCAGGCTGGTGGCGGGAGCACACCACCGGAGTTTATGAGTACGCACCCCTCGCCAGAGACACGCGCCGAGAACCTCCGGGCATGGATCCCGGAGGCGCGGGCACTGGCTCAGCAGTACAAGCTGCCCTGAGCACTCATCCTGTCAAGACCCTACCCTACCCGCTGAGTGGTTTGCCGCAGGGAACCATACTATGGTGCGACTCAACAAAAACTAATGAATATTTCGCAGGGGAGAATACCCGTCCTGGATGGTATCCGGGGGATGGCCATTGTCGGGGTCATGCTCAATCACTTTTTGCTGGTCTCTCATGACAATGGCCCCTGGTGGTGGACCGTATTTACCAGCGGATACCTGGGGGTAGATCTGTTTTTTGTCCTGTCAGGGTTTCTCATCACCAATATCCTGCTCGAAAACCGGGCAGGCAAACACTATTTTCAGGGATTTTATGCCCGGCGGGTATTGCGCATATTCCCGTTGTATTATCTGTCTATTTTTCTGGTGTGGATCATGGTGCGGTTTATTGAGCAGCACCCTGAGCGGATGGTGGGATATGACTCCCTTTTCTGGTACTGGACCTACCTCTCCAATTTTGCCGTATCGCTCAAGCAAACCTGGACGTATCAGAGTGACTACCTGGCGCTCAACCACTTTTGGTCACTGGCGATTGAGGAGCAGTTTTACCTGGTATGGCCGCTGCTGATTTATTTTGGTACCCGGCGTCAGTTGGTCTGGATCCTCCTGGGGCTGCTGATGGTGGCGACCCCGGCCCGGTACCTGGCAGATCATTTTTACGGGCCATGGTCACTGGCCTCCACCCTGATGACCCCCTGCCGGCTGGATGCGCTGGCGGCTGGCAGCCTCCTTGCCCTGGCGGTACAGAGTCCCCGGGCACAACCCTGGCTCTCCAGCAAGCCGCTGCTCTATGGCACGATGGGGCTCCTGTCGGCAGCGACCCTGTATTTTGTCCTGGTAGGTGGCCCGCATTTCAAGTCCACGGTGTATTCGTTGTTTTTTGCGGTGGCGATTCTGATTGCGCTGCAGGACCGGGGCTGGATACAAGCGGCACTCTCGCATCCTTTTCTCCTGGAAATGGGCAAGTACAGCTATGCGCTGTATATTTTCCATCATTTGTTCAAACCAGCCTATCTGCGGCTGTTTGGATACATGTTGTTTGGGATGATGCCAGAGTGGATCGCGCAGGTATTGTATATGGCGATTACCTTCACGATCACCTATGGGCTGTCTCTGTTGAGCTGGCGTTATATCGAGCAGCCCATCCTGCGGCTGAAGGACCGGTTTCCCTACTGAGGCTGACACTCAGAACCCCATCATAAACTCGTTGAGGTTTACCTCTGAGTCAAGTTCCAGTTTTTTGCGGAGGCGGTATCGGCTGATTTCTACCCCTCGCACCGAGATGTTCATCAGGGGCGCTATTTCCTTGGTGGCCAGGTTCATGCGCAGGTAGGCACAGAGGCGCTGATCCTTGGGGGTGAGCTGAGGGTAGCGCTCCTGAAGCCGACGGAGGAATCCCGCATGCACCTCATCAAAATGAGCCGCAAACTGCTCCCAGTCTGCATCAAACTGGTTGTCGTGGTTCAGCATCCGGATGATTTCCTGCAACTGCTGACTGCCCGGATATCCGGGATTACGGGCTGCTACCTGTTCCAGTGCCTCGCGGAGATGCGTAAGGACCTCATTTTTTTGAACAAGATGCATGGTAGCCGTAGCCAGTTCACGGGTTTTGTGATTGATTTCGCTTTCCAGTTTTTCCTGCAGGAGATGGTCTATCTGCTGGCGGGAGCGTGCCAGTTCCTGCATCTGCGCTTCTTCCTGAGATTGATGCCGGGTGAATATGGCTGCTTTTTCTTTTTCAAACTGCCGCCTCGGGATCAGGATCAGGCTGCCCAGGAGCAGTCCGAGGAGTAACAAGTAGACCATAATGGCGCCGGGGGTACCATACCAGGGCGGTGCGATCCGGAGCCGGAGCCGGGCGACACGGGATGTCTGCCCCTCAGCATTGCGTGCCTGGAGATGAAAAACATAGGTTCCCGGCGGCCGATTGGTGTACTCCTTGCCGGTCACAGGCTGCCAGTCTGACCACTCCAGCTCAATACCTTCCAGCCTGAACCTAAACTCCAGTCCCTCCGGCGCTGTAAAATCCGTAGCCCCAAACATCAGCCGCAGGTCGTCTTCCGGATGTTTGAGCTCCAGGTCTCTGTCGGGATACCAGGGCCCTGCGATCAGGCTGTCATGATATCCGCGCAGATATACCCGGGAGATAAGTGCCCGCCAATCTGTGCCTCCCGAAGTCCTGCGGCTTCGGGGCTGAAACAATAAGAATCCTTTGTCCATCCCAAAAATGATCAGGCTATCATGCACCGGATAGATGAGTTCAAATCCATTGACCAGGCGCCCGGCGATCCGGGGGAAAGCCTGGCTGGAGACGGTCCTGCGAAGTCCGATGTCAGCAATCCGTATCACCCCAACCCGACGGTCTGATACATACCAGATATGACCACTGGCATCTTCTACGAGGCGTATCACCCGCTCTCCAGCAGCAAACAGCGTATCATAATCCGGGTGCCGCTCGAAATGATCTGTCTGGGGATTGAGGCGGAACAATCCGGTCTCACCCGCTACGACTACCTCGCCCTGTACAAAAAACACATGATTGTACAGGTCAGAAGGTAACCCCTCTGCCTGACCATACCGCCTGACATCCACCTGCGAGAGGGTTTCATCCGGCGTAATCCTGAATACCCCCCGGTAGGGATGAGAGGCCCAGAGTATACCAGCCTGATCTTCCACCAAAAAACGGCAGGACTCTGTAAATCCACTGATACGCCGCTCAAACACCAGTCCTGCGCTCCCCTGGCGGTACAAAGCGATACCGGCATAGTGCCCTGCCACCACATATCCTGGGTGCTGCCGGAGCGGCAGGTGAAGCCACACCCCCTGTATGTCGCCGGATGAATTACCCGAGACCTGACTACTGCCTACTGTAAAAGATCCTTCATGATGCCCCATGAGCAGCTGGCCTCCGACCTCGTTTAGCCCCCAGACCTGGCTCTCCGACCCTGAGACAAGCTGACCGGTCACCGCACTGTATCTGAGGGGTCTCTGCGCGTATAATCCATTGGCCGTCCCCCAGTAAAAGGTGTCACCACGCCAGGCCACGGCGTATCCGGCTCCTTGAAGGGGGCCATCGGGAATACAGGTTTTATAAGGAGCGCCGACTTCAACCAGGCTCAATCCATTACTCAGACCTGCCCATAGATTCTGGTGGTGGTCCACCCATAAGGCCGTTACATAGTTGGTGAGCAGGCCCCGGGTTCGGTCCAGGGTATACCGCAGCCCTCCAGCCGGATCGAGTACCAGGATCCCTCCCAGCTCTGTGGCCACTACCATATCTCCGTCTGCCAACTGACAAGCCGCATGGACACGCAGGTCCTGTATCTGCCGCATCTCCAGGGGCCATGGGGTAACCCCTGCCGTATCCAGCCTGAATAGTCCCTCCCGGAGGGTACTGATCAGATATGTATGCGCCGCTACCGGACGAATGTCCGTGATCAGGCCTGCCTTGAAGCGATCCCCGCCCGGCACGGGCCGGACACCTTCCGGTGTCCACTCAACCAGACCAGCCGCCAGGGTCTGCCATAATACCCGACCCTGTCCACCGCCCAGTGCCAGTAGCTGATCTGTTACCAGCGGGACAAGACGCCCCCGGTCATAACATAAAATCCGGTCACTGGTCCTAAAAAATACCCGGCCCTGATCCCAGAGGATATCCCACACGTCAGCGATAGGCAGCGCCTCGGCCGGGAGCAGGCCGATCAGAGAGTGGTACTGCAAAATACCGGTAGCGTCCGGCAAAAAATATCCCAGTTCATCCTGCCCGCCTACGTAAATCGCTCCATCAGGAGCCACCTCCAGCGACCGCACGATGCTGCGGTTGGGAAGGGGATATTTGTCCCAGGAAATGCCGTCGTAGGTGAGCAGCCCCTCATTGTTGGCGACCAGGAGGATACCTTCTGGTGACTGGGCTATCTCCCAGTTTTGAGTCCCGCCATGATAGTCTTGTTTTTCAAAACTCCGGAGAAAAGGTAGCCCGGGCCAGGCAGGCTGAGCAGGCAACTTAATTGGTATTATTGCTATTAAGATCATGATAATCAACCCTATCCATGTATGGATGGTGAGCCTGTACGGCACAACCTGACGGGGCTGATGAGGAACAAGTACTCGCATGATGTAATAGTGATGTATATAAAGATCAGCGTTGATGTATGATTGACGCATGACGAAAGCGTGAAGAACCATATTTTTTAGTGAAATTCGAAAACGTTTGCACTTAATATTCTGTTAGTGCTCCGTTCAGGTGCCCAACAGGCCTGTTCTTTTATTCAGATTCATCTTTCAACTCATTTCCAAGACTATGTTTAAGAGACTACTTTTACTCACGCTGACGGTCATCGCCGTATCAGCGCAGGCACAGGTAACGATCCTCGATTTTGAGGCACCTGCTACCAGTACCCGCTTTTTTTACTTTGGATCCAGCCTTGACGGCTCTACTACCGGTCCTATAGCAAACCCCGATAAGTCCGGTATCAACACCAGCGACAGTGTAATGGTACACGTAAAACCAACCGGCTCTCAAGTATGGGCCGGTGCTTTTACCGACCCCAACCCTACCACGCCTGTGGATGTAACCGCCGGTAACCAGATTTGTATGAAGGTATGGATGCCTGCCGCAGGTAATGTCATGCTGAAACTGGAGCAGTCCTCTAATGGTGGAACCAACTGGGAAGTAGCCAAACCTGTCACTACAGGTGGCCAATGGGTAGAGGTCTGCTGGGATCCGGCTACGCCCTCTGATGCCAATCCCGCTGTAACCGCTTCGGGTTTCATCTACAACCGGGTAGTAGTATTTTTCAACTTTGGTACAGCAGGTAATGGGGACTCCTATTATTTTGATGACATCGTGGTGATGCCAGTCTCCTCTACCGTTTGTAACACCATCCTGGATTTTGAGGCCCCGGCTACCAGCACGGACTTCTTCTACTTCGGTTCCAGCCTGGATGGAAGCACCACAAGCGCCATCGCCAACCCTGACAAGTCTGGTATCAACACCAGCGACAGCGTGATGTCACACATCAAACCTACGGGCTCGCAGGTATGGGCCGGGGCTTTTTCTGATCCCAACCCGACGACACCTGTAAACCTGTTGAATGGAGAGCAGATCTGCATGAAAGTATGGCTTCCTGCCGCAGGCAATGTCATGCTGAAGCTGGAACAGTCCTCTAACGGCGGCAGCAACTGGGAAGTAGCCAAACCCGTGACGACGGGCGGGCAGTGGGTAGAAATGTGCTGGGATCCCAACACACCTTCTGACGCCAACCCCGGTGTAGTTGCCGCAGGCTTTATCTACAACCGGATCGTGGTGTTCTTCAATTTTGGTACGGCCGGCGATGGTTCTACCTACTACTTTGATGACATCTGCGTGCAGGGCCCAGCCGTACCTACGACATCTGAAGTGACCTTCTCCCTGAACCTCAACGGGTACACCGGGTCCGGAACACAGCCTACCGTGAATGGCTCCTTCAACGGATTCAGCGGTACAGCCAACCCCCTGTCTGACGCTGACGGTGACAATATCTGGACGACTACGGTCACGGTACCGAATGGCCTGATCGAGTACAAGTTTGCATTTGACAACTGGGCTGTACAGGAAGAATTTAACGGGACAGAAGAGTGTACCCGCCGTGATCCTTCCGGTCAGTTTGTAAACCGTGCTGCTGTCATCTCCGGCGACGTAACCATCGGGCCGGTATGCTGGAACAGCTGCTACAACTGTGGTGACGGTGCCAAAATCACCATCAACCTTGGATTCCCAAGCGGAGTCACCCCCAACGCTGAAGGGGTATATCTCGCCGGTGGGGCTGAGTTTGGAGCTGCACCTAACGAGTTCCGTCTGAGAGATCCTGATGGAGACGGGGTTTATTCTCTGACGTTTGAGCGCAACAAAAACTTCAACGGATACTACACCTTCACCAACGGCCCTTGTGCTGACTACTCCTGCAAGGAAGACATCAACGGACAGGCTTGCGCCAACCCCGCCAACTTCAACGACCGCCGGTTCGCTCAGGTAACCCAGGACACGACGATCAATACCTGCTTTGGCGTCTGCAGCACCACCACCGCTTGTAGCGCCCAGAGCGTGGAGGATAAATTCCCGACGTGGTTTACCATCGCACCGACTGCCACTGGCCAGTACGCTGAGGTATCCCTGACGGATGCCAGCGTACGGGATGCACGCCTGACCCTGCTCAATGCAGCAGGCCAGACCCTCCTGAGCACCCGTATGAGCACCAGCACCTACCAGCTTGACCTGGGCCAGGCTGCTCCGGGGCTGTATCTGGTACGCATCGAGACCCGCGACCGTGTAGGTACCCTGCGGGTGATTCGGTATTAATCTGATTGACTTTTCTGTCGGGGGAGGTTCGCCTCCCCCCCTTTTTCCCTTATGTATTCTTGCTATATGAACCAACTCAAACGTCTGATACTCGGATGGGCTGCCCTGTTGACTTGTGTCACGGGCTGGGCTCAGACCCGGACAGTCAGCGGCCAGGTCACCAACTCTGATGGAGAGGCCCTGGGACGCGCTACTGTGCTGGTCAAAAATACAACTACAGGTGTGTTTACGGACGAGTCCGGAAACTACTCCATCTCCGTGAATGGCGCAGAAGCCATCCTGGTATTCCGATATGTGGGATATCAAGGGCAAGAAGTGACTGTCGGCACCGAAACCCGCATAAACGTACGGCTGGAACCTGAAAACAGCGCCCTGGACGAGGTAGTCGTCGTAGGATACTCTTCTCAGAAAAGGTCCCAGATTACGGGTTCTGTATCCGTCATTCAGGCCAAAGAAATTGCCGAGACCCCCGTGCTGCGGGTAGAACAGGCGCTGCAAGGACGGGCAGCCGGAATCCAGGTCACCCAAAACTCCGGCTCCCCGGGCAGTACCCTGTCTGTACGCATCCGCGGCCTTGGCACGATCAATAACAGTGATCCGTTATATGTCGTGGATGGCGTGATCGTGGATGGCCTGGATTTTCTCAACCCCAATGATATCGAGACGATCAACGTCCTCAAGGATGCTGCATCTACTGCGATCTACGGTACCCAGGGGGCCAATGGGGTCGTCCTGATCACCACCAAAACCGGCAAACGCGATCAAAAAGCCCAGATTTCATACGATGGGTATTATGGACAGCAGACCCCGTGGAAGGTCCTGAACCTGCTCGATGCCCGTGAGTATGCGATTATGATCCAGGAGGCCCGTATTGCGGGTGGATTGCCGGTCATCCCTGACCTGACAAACCCCGCCAGCCTCGGTACAGGAACCGACTGGCAGGATGCTATTTTCACAGCGGCCCCTATCTCCAGCCACCAGCTCTCGGTCGTCGGGGGCAACAGCGGAGCAGATTATGCCCTGTCTGGTAATGTGTTTTCGCAGCAGGGGATCATAGGCGGCGAAAAAACCCAGTTTGATCGGGTGACGCTCCGGGTTAATGCCAACTATGATCTCTCCGAAAAACTCAAAGCAGGTACACAGGTCAATTTTATCCAGATAGAGCGCGACGGCCTTCCTGAAAACAATGAGTTTAATACACCGCTGCTACGGGCCCTGAACCTCGATCCGACCTCCCCGATTCAGGATGCCAATGGCAACTACTTACCCTCACGGTACCTGGATACGGACATCTTTAACCCCGTAAACCAGATCAACAACAGCTACGATACCTGGCGCTCCGACCGGATATTTGGGTCCATGTATGCTGCCTATGAGGTGATTCCCCACCTGACCCTCAAGTCCACCCTGAACCTCGACCTGACCAATGCGCTTCAGGATATTTTTTTCCCAAAAGACTCCCTCAGCGTAAACGACCAGCGCCCGCGCAGCTCCGTCGTCAAAAATGCTTACCGGTGGTTCAACTGGCAGTGGGACAATACGCTGACCTATCAAAATACCTTCGCCGAGGACCATCAGGTATTGTTTTTGCTGGGTACCTCCGCTATCAACCGCCGGTTTGAGAATGTAGGCGGCGGTCGCAACAACCTGCTCTACAATGACATCAAGTATGCCTACCTTGACAACGGGGATACCCGCATTGAGGAGCAGTTTTCGTATGGAGGAATAGGTGAGTCCAGCCTGCTTTCGTTTTTTACGCGGGCCGACTACAGCTACCAGGGCAAATACCTTGCCTCCGCGATCTTCCGGATAGACGGTTCCTCTAAGTTTGGGCCCAACAACAAGTTTGGGTATTTCCCCTCCCTGTCTTTGGGCTGGGTGATCTCAGAGGAGTCTTTCTTTAACGAAAGCAGCCCGATCAATTTTCTGAAAGTACGGGGGAGCTGGGGCCGCAACGGCAACCAGAACATCTCCGACTTCCAGTACCTGGCACTTATCTCCGCTGTATCTCAGGGCAATGGCACCAATGGCTCGTACAGCTATACATTCGGGCCTAATGAAACCATCGTCACCGGCAATGCTCCCTCCCGACGTCCTAATGAAGACGTACGCTGGGAGTCTACGGAGCAGTACGACCTGGGCGTAGACGTGGGCCTCTGGAATGACCGTCTGTACCTGACAGCCGATGCCTTCGTGCGGTTTACGACCGGTATGCTGGTAGCGCCCGTAGAGCCAGGCCATGTAGGTGCGCTCAACTCTGTCGTCAATGCCGGCAATATGCGCAATCAGGGCCTGGAGTTCTCTGCCAACTACCGCCACGACTTCGGCCAAAAAGCCAGCATGACCCTGGGTGGCAACGTAGCCCTGATCCGCAATGAGCTGACCAGCCTCGGCGTGGGAGGTACTCCTCTCTCCACAGGTTTTCTGCAGCAGGCCAATAGTTTTATCTCCCGGACAGAGGTCGGATTTCCGGTCGCCTATTTTTATGGATTTGAGACAGAAGGCATTTTTCAGGATGCGGAGGAAGTCAACCAGCATGCCTACCAGGCCGATGGCACCGCACCCGGTGACCTGAAGTTTAAGGACCAGAATGCCGACGGAGTCATCAATGAACTGGACAAAGTACAGATCGGCAATCCTACCCCGGACATGACCTACGGGCTGACGGCCAGCTTTAAGGTTTCCGGGCTGGATTTCAGCGTGTTTTTGCAGGGTGTCTATGGCAATGAGATTTACCGGGGATTCACCCGCTATGACTTTGACTTTGCCAACCAGCTCAACACCCGCCTGAACCGCTGGACAGGTCCTGGTACCTCTGACACAGAACCCCGTGCCGTCTGGGGTGATCCTAACCAAAATGCCCGCATCTCTGACTATTTTGTAGAGGACGGCTCATTCCTGCGGATCAAAAACGTACAGGCTGGATATAGCCTGCCCAATGCCCTGCTGAATACCCTCCACCTGCGGTCCTGCCGGGTGTATGTAGCAGCCCAGCACCTGTTTACCTTCACCCGCTACACCGGACTGGATCCTGAAATCGGTAACCGGGGTACCCTGGAGATCGGTATTGACCGTGGATTTTATCCATCCCCACGTACATATCTGGGCGGTGTTCAGATTGGGCTCTAACCTTCACTTGCATAAAACCTTGATTATGAAATTCATACCATATATAGCCCTTACCGGTCTCCTGGCATTGCCGCTGACAGGATGTGATGGTTTCCTGGAAAAGGAGCCTCTTACCTCCGTCACAACTGCCAACTTTTACCAGACAGAAGAAGACGCGCTCCGGGCCCTGACAGCGGCCTATGCGACCCTTCAGTTTGACGGGCAGCTCGCACCAGCCGGACACTTCCGGTGGTTTTGGGGCGACATTGTCTCTGATGATGCCGACAAAGGGGGCTCAGGCCCTAATGATGTGGCCGCTCTGGCCCGGCTGGAAGCCTTTGAGGGGCGCCCGGCCAATGAACTCCTGACCTCGGAGTGGCGTGCAGACTATGACGGCATATACTACGCAAATGTCGTCCTGGAGTATGTACCCGCTATTGACATGGATCCTTTTCTCCGGGCCCGAATCCTGGGAGAGGCTCAGTTTATCCGGGCCTACATGTACTATCAGCTGGTCACGGTTTTTGGCGGGGTGCCGCTGGTGACCCGGACCTTGTCTCCGTCTGAGGATCAGATCCCACGGGCAACCGAAGCTGAGATATGGGCCCAGATTGAGACGGACCTGCTCACCGCAATCCCGGAGCTGCCCCTCAAAACAGAGTATGCCGCGACAGATCTCGGCCGTATCACCAAGGGAGCTGCTCAGGGCCTGCTCCTCAAGGCTTATGTCTGGCAGCAGAAATGGTCTGATGCCGTCGCAGTAGCCGCAGAGCTGACCAGCTCAGGACAGTACAGCCTGGCCTCCAGCTACCGGGATATTTTCACCCTGGCTGGCGAGAATGGCCCCGAGTCTGTATTTGAAATCCAGTATATGAACCGCTCCAATGGTGACTGGGGTCGGTTTGAAGAGGGAACCCTGACCAATGTATTTCAGCGTGCCCGGGGCGACTTTGGCGGATATGGCTTTAACCTGCCGACCCAGGACCTGGTAGATGAGTTTGAGCCTGGTGATCCCCGGCTGGGATTTACGGTCTTCAAAGAAGGTGATGCGATGGGAGACCGGGGTATTTTTACGCCTGACAAAACCGGCTACCCACATCCATATTATGCCCGCAAGTACTTCATCAGCCGGGCTGAAGAAGCCCCGACCGGAGATGCCAATGTCAATGGTCCGTCCAATGACCGGGTGATCCGGTATGCAGATGTACTCCTGCTCTATGCGGAGGCGGCCTATCACACCGGCAATGAAGGACTGGCCCGCTCCCTGGTCAATCAGGTACGCGCCCGCGCACGTGGAACCAGTACTACGGCCTTACCCAATATCACCGCCAGCGGTCCGGCCCTGCTGGACGCCATCTACCACGAGCGTCGGGTCGAGCTGGCGATGGAAGGCCATCGTTTTTTTGATCTGGTACGCACCGGACGGGCAGGCAGCGTAATGCGGGCACTTGGGTTTAATTTTGTGGACGGCGTTCATGAAAAATTTCCGATCCCGGAGCAGGAAATTCAGCTTTCTAACGGGACCATTACCCAAAATCCCGGGTATTAATCCCAACGCACCATTATCATTACAGCTTCATTATCAAGCTTTCAGATATGAAACATTCCCTTTTTCTGACCCGGATTCTGATGGCAGCCCTGCTGATGGCAGCAGGTTGTGCGCCCTTCCAGACGGAGGAGATCAGCCTCCCGGCGGCCCCTCAGGCCACTTTTACCTGGACGTTTGCACCGGGCGACTCAAACCGGGTGATCGTCAATGATGCGTCTGCCGGCAGTTTTGTACGTCTCTGGGACTTTGGCAATGGCAAATTTTCAGATGCAGCTACGGACACGGCCTATTACCCATTTGCAGGGGTATTTAAGATTTCCCTTTCTGTCTCCGGACAGGGGGGCATGAGCCAGCAGGAAGAGACCATTACCATCGTACGGGATGCGGAGGTTGTATGTGACTCTACGCTGTTTTATCTCGCAGGCGGCTGTGGGACGACAGACTCAGCGGCCTGGGTATTTGCACAGGTAGCCGGTACAATCAAGGTAGGTCCTACCCCGCTCTCTGCGGAGTGGTTTAGCTCATCGGCTGGAAGCCTTCAGGCTGAGCAGTATGATGACTCCTGGGTATTTGCCTTCAATGGCAGCCGGTTTCAGTACTACAACAACGGTCTCACGGTAGATCCAGGCCAGGGTTATATACCTGTACCGCTGACGCCGGCCACCAATGTCACCTGGACCCTGTCACCGGGCACAGGCTTCAACGGAGCCGACCAGATCATTCTGCCGAGTGGCTCCTTCATCGGGGTGATGGATTCCGGACCGATATACGACATCGTGGAAGTATCACCCTCAATCCTCGTACTGCTCAGTCCACTGGCGGCTGGCGGGGGGTACTTTACCCTGACCTTCATCCGTCGCTGATACAACAGGTCCGGGTCTGAAACCCGGACCTATTTTTTACCTTTCAATCGCTGCTCAGGATGAAATCTACGTGTTGGGCCCTGATGATCATCGTGCTCGGGGTGTGCCACCAGGCTGAAGCGCAGACCTGGAAACTCGTTTGGTCTGACGAATTTGACAACGGCTCTGTGCCTGATCCCAGTCGTTGGGACTACGACCTGGGTACGGGCTGCCCTCAGCTCTGTGGCTGGGGCAATAATGAAAAACAGGCCTATACCCGACGACCCCAAAATGCCCGCCTTGAAAACGGTCTGCTCGTCATTGAGGCTCATCAGGAATCCCTGGACGGGGGCGAATTTACCTCTGCACGCCTCGTGACCCGCGGCAAAGCGGCCTGGCAGTATGGCCGTATTGAAGTCCGTGCCAAACTACCCGGCGGACGCGGTGCCTGGCCTGCCATCTGGATGCTCCCCGAAAACTGGACCTATGGCGGGTGGCCCCGCAGCGGCGAGATAGACATCATGGAACACGTAGGATACAATCCGCTCAAGGTCCTGGGCACGGTTCACTGCGAGGCCTATAACCATATGTATGGCACCCAGCGCGGCGACTCTCTCCTGGTCGCGGACGCAGAAGATGCCTTTCATGTGTATGCGATTGAGTGGTACGCCGATAAAATTGACTTTTGGGTGGACAAAACCCAATTTTTTACGTTTCCACGATACAGCCAGGACCCGGCAGCGTGGCCATTCAACCAGCCTTTTCACCTGATCCTCAATCTTGCTGTCGGGGGAAACCTCGGAGGTCGGTACGGAGTTACGCCTTATAACTGGCCCCGACGTATGGAGGTGGACTATGTGCGGGTGTATCAGCAGGAAAATTCGCGATAATCACCGGACTTATCTATCAACCTTGTAGCCATTCTACCTATGACTTCTACTCACCAAACGATGAAAAAGTACCTCAGCTTGCTGTTGCTGACGGGCCTGCTGGCCGGATGTCAGGAAGAACCCGTCGTCGTGCCGGACCCGCTGCTCTCTGTCAGCGATGCGACCCTGCCAGAAGGCAGCACCACGACCGAGTTTGTGTTTCGGGTGCGGCTCTCGGCCGCTGCCCCCCGGGAAGTGACTTTTACCTATTCGACCCTGGACAACACCGCCAAAGCTGGTGAAGACTATACGGCTGTTACCTCTGGTACCGGCACGATACCCGTCGGAGCGACCGAAACCACCCTTACGGTCACGGGCCTGGGAGATGAAATCAAGGAGGCAGATGAGACCTTCCGGATCGCACTAGCAAACCTCGTCAACTCAGCCCCCTCCAAAACCACTGCAACCGGGACGATCATCAACGATGATACCCAGATCCTGATCCCGGAGACCGGATACACAACCCCTACCACTTATCCGGGTTATACCCTGGCCTGGCAGGATGAGTTTAATGGTACCAGTCTGGACCTCACGAGCTGGACTTACGAGATCGGAGACGGATGCCCCAATGTCTGCGGCTGGGGTAATAACGAGCTGGAGTACTATACCGACCGGCCTGAAAACCTGTATTTTACGCAGGGAAAAATGGTCATTGAGGCCATACAGGAGAGTTTTGGGGGGAAAAGTTATACCTCTACCCGGATCAAAACCCAGGGCAAAAAGTCATTTAAGTACGGACGTATAGACATCCGGGCGATCCTGCCGGAGGGCCAGGGGATATGGCCGGCGCTCTGGATGCTGGGTGACAATATCAATACAGTCAACTGGCCTGCCTGCGGCGAGATAGACATCATGGAGCTGGTCGGTAATCAGCCCTCTACCACACACTCGACTGTTCACTTTGGCCCCAACTTCAACAACCACCAATACCGGGGTGCCTCTAAATCCCTCACCGGTGGCAAGTTTATTGATGAGTTTCATGTGTTTTCGCTCAACTGGGAGGAAAACCTGCTGGAGTTTTATGTGGATGACGTGAAGTTTTATACCGTGACCCCGACTACCACCCAGGGCTTTACGTATCCGTTTAATAATCCCTTCTTCTTCATCTTCAACGTAGCTGTAGGCGGTAACTGGCCAGGCTCTCCTAACAGCACGACGGTATTCCCGCAGCGAATGATCGTGGACTACGTGCGGGTATTCCAGAAAAACTAAGTCTGCTCATAGCTTGCACATACAATACACGTAACCTGCCGCATACAGCCCTGGAGCTGTATGCGGCAGATTATTATCAGGCATTTTACTGGAGTACGACCCGGACCCGGTGTGTTTTGGCCCGCAGGTGGGGCATGACATAATAATAGACACCTGCGTGATTCGTGAGGGTGTCAAACTTGCCCGTAAGGGGATCGAGGTGCCAGTATGAGCGGACGTTAAAAAATACCGTGTCTTTTTTGGCGAGGTCCGGGAGGTCAAAGCTGAGGTAGATATATGCTGTGCCGTTGCGGGCCGAGGTGGTCACAAAACCCGATGAAGCCTTGTCAGCCTCATAGAGCGGACCTGAGGGGTAAACCGACACCAGGGCGTCTTCGACGGGCACGCCTGCTACGTCGCGGATCTCCAGCTCCAGCACCAGATCACGTGGATCGGGGAGTTTGCAGGCGGAGAGGGCGAGCAGGCTGCCTATCAGCCCGATCAAAACAGGTTTCATATTCATACGAGGAATTAAGGTTGGTTATTTTGATCTGTCTAGTACAACGTCCCGATTATAGGTCCGGTGGCCTTTTAGCACCAGATAGTGAAGAGACTGGCGGTTGTCTATGGTGTCAAACCGTCCGGCGAGGGGATCATAATACCGCCGGATGTACAAAAACAAGGTATCCCGCCGGGAGATATCCGGCTGGTAGAGTGCCGGATACAAAGAGGCTATTCCCTGCTCCCCCACATACAGATCATGGTCCAGGGAGGTCTTGTCAAATGCCGCATACGCAGCCTCCGTAAAAAACACCGAAACCCGCGCCCCATGTGCCGGGGCACCTGAGGGGTCATACACCGTGAGGTTGATTTCCAGGTCAAGAGGGGCATCGGGCTGACAGGCAGCAAGTATTGCCATCAAGGCCCATCCTGTGAGTCGGGATTTTTTATCAAACATCATTTTATTGGGCATATGACGACTTGTATAGCTCAAATATACGCTTTCACCCATGTGAAACACAAGCCCTGACACTACCTCTCATCCTCTACCGATACTATTTCATACCGCAGCCACCCACTGCTCCACCACCTCAATCTCTGCTTCGCAGGGGATCAGGTGACGGACGGCCTGCAGACGGTCAAGCAGCCGCAGGAGGGTCTGGCGATGTGCGGGGCTGTCCGTCTGCCGGGGACGATGGGCAAGGGTGCGGGAGATGTCCTCCCAGGTATCAAGCAGGGCCTGGGCATCGGGCCGGAGGTGGGCCGCCACAAACTTTTCCCAGATATACTGTTCCGCTACCGGTGAGGGGTGTATCATATCGGCCTCATAATAACGGTAGTCGCGGAGGTCATCCATGAGGATCTCCCAGGCCGGGAAGTAGGCATAAGTATCCGGCTCAGTTTCACAGAGGCGGTGCGCCGCGAGGCGCAGGGTGGCCTTGGAGACCGCATTGAGCGGGAGGGTGTCGCGGGTGTGGCGCACAGGACTGACGGTGAGGAGGATACGCAGTCCCGGATATACATCGCGGAGGCGCTGTATCAGGTCGCGGGTATCTGCGATGAGGGCCTCGGCGGTGAGCATCTCCCGCCGGAATCCAGCTGCGGGGAGTTTATGACAATTGGCGGCGACGGCACCGGTAGCCAGGTCACGCCAGACGAAGGCGGTGCCCCAGGTGAGCATAAGCACCTGTGCCTGGTCCAGGGCTGCGGCTGTCTCCCGCAGGGCGGTAGTGGCCAGGGCGATGGCTGCGTCCCGGTCTGGGTGGCTGCACCGGCTGTGCAGGTGGATGCTGGCCCACTGCCCGGTATGTGCCACATACCGATAGTCAGGGCAGGTATCTGTCAGGGCAAGCGTCAGAAAATAACTGATAGACAGAGGATTAAAGAGGATGCCGCCTGGATTGACGGCGGCGGGCAAACGGGCTGCCTGGAGCCGGCTGCCCATACGATCCGCAAAACAGGACCCCAGGGCCAGGACCGGCGTATCATAGCCGATCTGTAAGGAAGAGACGGGGATTTCCCAGTCGGTACGAAACTTCACGGCAAGGCTTGCGTTAAGAATAGAGGTAATTTAGGTCAGGCATGCAACTTTTAGGACTACCAGATCATCCAGGTAACATACCAATGTAAGGTACCTGGTGGAAATTTCCGAATCTCTCTTTATTTTTCAGCCAATCTGGTATTTCCAAAAGCGAACCGGGTTGTATAACTTTACCTGTATGAAACCATTTTATCTCGCAGGACTACTCTTCCTTCTGACTGTCGGCTCACTCCACGCACAGGTAGAGGACAGAATATATCAACTCTCCGGGCTCCTGGTCAGCCGCAGCAGTGGTGAGCCGATCCCGTATGTACGCATCCAGGTCAACAACACACGGCAGGGTGCCCTCGCTAACGGAGAGGGGTTCTACAGCCTCCCGGTCACGATCCGGGATACGCTGTACTTCAACCACCTGGGGTACCACGCCTCCAAACTGATCGTCTGGGATTATCTCAATGAATACCTCGGCGACCGCTCACAGTACGTCTATGCGATCAACTACCTGCTGGAGGATACGCTGACCCTCCCCGCAGTGAATATTTTTCCGTATGATACCCCGGAGGAGCTGCGCACGGCTGTAGCCAATATGGAACTGCTCCAAAACTCACCGGAGGACATCGCACGTCAAAACCTTGACCCCAAGACCCTGCATACGATCCTGGCAGCATTGCCATTTGACGGGGGCGACCGCCTGATGGTGGAGCGGCAACGGTATTATAATTTTTATCAGACCAAAAACCTGATCCCTACCGTAGGATTTGACCCTGTGACGGCGGCGCGTATGCTCCAGTACGTCGCAGAAAAAGCCAAAATGCGCAAAAACAAAGACCTCAACTACTGGACTGAATAAGCAGCCGGGGGTTTTAGTTGTCAGCCGGGCATCGTACTTTTGCCGGGCAATGATCCTGTGACAATCACGCTTATGGCAGACTTTATCGAAGATGACATACTGGAATCCATCCGGGTGGATGTGGAGGAGGCCGGCGAGCAACTCCGGGAGTTGGCGCTGAAGATTATCGGGGAGGGGATCTCAGAGTATCCGGTGTTTATTGCTTCGCAGGAGATCGTGGGGATCGGGAAGCCTATTTTTGACCGGGAGGCGATCTCGCTAAACTGGTTTTTTAATGTCTCCATCCTGGAAGACTTTGTCAAGCGGGGTATCGTGAGCAAGGAGCGGGTCAAGGCCTTCCGGAATACCTATAAAGACCCTGCTGAGAAAGCGTGTATTTTTATTCTCACGCCTGATGTCATGCAGTTTGTTTTTATCCCCTATCCTGCCGCCGGGCCTGATGGGGCAGACGATGAGGAAGAAGAAGACCAGGATTTCTGATACCTGGTCTTGTATATATGTCAGCTATCAGGGTACGCGGTACCAGTACTGGGTACGTCCCAGGAAACTGACCCCCATAAATCCGCGCAGCATCATTTTGTCATTGCCCTGCATCTCGATATAACAGTCATAGACAGAGCCGTTTTTGGGGTCCAGGATTTTGCCCCCTTCCCACTTGGTGCTGCTGACTTTGTAGAGTCCCTGCAGGATCTCCATGCCCAGTACCTTCTGGTTGCGGCGTGAGTCTGAAGTGCCACACTTGTCACAGACAGGGTCTGGATCCTCGCCCGGCTCCCGAAAGAGCTGCACAATCTTGCCGTAGAGCTTGCCGTTGCGCTCCGTGATTTCTACATACGACTTTTGTTTGCCGGTCACATCATCAATGGTTTTCCATCTGCCGATCGGAGACTGAGCCCAGCCCAGCAGCGGCCCCAGACACAACAGCAGAACCCATACGGAAGCCTTAAACCCGGTACGCATCTTCATCATTGGTTTCATACACAAAAGGGATTAATAGTAGTCTTGGGTTGAAAATAACACATAATCCCGTGCAAGACAAGTATGAGAGATATTTGAAAAGAGGAAGAAAAGAAAACAAGATTAAAAACAAATCGTATATTTGAGAAAAAATCGAAAATACAAGAATTATGATAGTAGAATTCAGCACAGGAAACAGCTATTCCTTCCAGCCTGTACAGGCCCTGCCCCTCCAGGCAGCGCCTATCCGGTCCCGCTATCCCGGGCTGGACACTGAAAACATCTTTCAGATCAGCCCCGGACAGTCCCTCCTCAAGAGCAAAGCTATATACGGTGCCAATGCCAGCGGCAAAAGTAACCTGATCAAATCCCTGGTAGCGATGCTCACCATCATCCGGGACTGCCTCAAAAACGAGCAGGTGCTGGAGCAGCAAATCCGCCCATTTGCGCTCCGGGACGACACCCTGACCCAGCCTTCTTTTTTCCAGATCATCCTGGTACTGGATGGCACGCAGTACCGGTACGGATTTGAGGCCACCCAGTACGAGATCATCTCCGAATGGCTCTATGCCAAGCCGCTGGATGCCGTCGGGCAGGTGCGTGAGCGCAAGTACTTCACCCGCGAGGGGATGGAAGTCAGTGTCAATGAAGCCCATTACAAAGAAGGCAGCCGCCTGCTGCGGATGGATCCCAAGACCCCGCCGCTCTACCGGGATGATACTTTGTTTTTGGCAGTCGTTGCAGCCTTCAATGGGCCGCTGACCAGCCAGATACTGGCGTTTTTCCGGCAAGGGATCACGGTCGTGTCCGGGCTGCATGACGCAGGGCTCCAGCAGCACGCCATCCAGGCGATGCAGACAGCCTCCTTTCAGGAAAAGGTCACCACCCTGCTCCAGGCCATAGACCCTACCATTCAGCGGCTGGAGCGGGTAGAGCTTGATATTACCGCCGAGACCGCTCACAGTGATATATCCGCCCTCCTGCATCAGTGGCAGGAGCGGGGCACCAAAACCGGCGACATCGCTGTATACCGCACCCAATATGGCACCGATGACCGCAAGCGCGGAGAGGCGCCCCTGCTCATGAGCCAGCAGGAAGCAGAGGGTACTAAAAAACTTTTTGCCCTGAGCCCGTATATTTTTTCGACGCTGGAGCGGGGGGATCTCCTGGTGATTGATGAGTTTGATGCCCGGATGCACCCCAATCTCACCCGCAAGGTGGTTGAGTTGTTTCATTCGTCAGAAACCAATCCCCGGAATGCGCAGCTTATTTTTGTCACCCATGACTCTAATCTCCTGGATGCCAAACTCCTGCGGCGAGACCAGATTTCATTTGCCCGCAAGGACAACCGGGGTGCGACAGAGTTATATTCGCTGGCTGAGTTTAAAGGCGTCCGCAATGATGCCTCCTTTGAAAAGGACTACCTGCTGGGCCGGTACGATGCCGTACCCGTCAACCTCCATCTGCTGGAAGAAGCCGTCGAAACCTATGTAACCCGTACGCATGGCGCCGTCCAGTCCTGATGCACCTAAACCCTGGGAGCGAAGGCCAGCTACCCGCAGTCCGTACCAACTTGAAAAGCGGGACAAACGCAAGGCGTTTCTGATTATCTGTGAAGGGGCTAATACAGAGCCACTGTATTTTAAGTCCTTTCCGGTAGGCAATGCTGAGGTGGAAACCTTTGGGCTGGGCGCCAGCCGCACGGCACTGGTAGAGCAGGTGATCCGGCTGGTGTCGCTGGATCCGGAAGCAGCCCGCAAGGAGGTCTGGGTGGTGTTTGACCTGGACCTGGACCCGGGAAGAGAATCGCTCCAGATGGCGGACTTTGATCAGGCGATCCGCCTTGCGGAGCGGCGCGGCTACCGGGTAGCATGGTCCAATGACGCCTTCGAACTCTGGTTTTTAATGCACTACGAAGAGGCTGCGGACAAACCGTCACGGTTTGACTACTACCGACGTCTCGGCTCCATATGGGGCTGTCACTACGAAAAAAGAGGAAAACGCCGGGACTTCTGCCGGACTCGCTACCGCACCCTGCTCGAAGATGGGCAGGCGGATCAGACCCTGGCCATCCGCCGGGCTGAGGCGCTCCTCAGCGTACAAACGGACATACCCTGCTCCGAACTGCGTCCCGGCACCACGGTTCATATCCTGGTACAGGAACTCAACCGGTATCTCTAAGCCTGCCGCACACCCACTCTACCAACAGGACGGCTACTATCCCTAAGGTATAGGCCCAGACGTCATGCCAGCTAAAAGAGGTGCCGATGATGGTCCGGGCCAGGGCAGAATGGCTCAGACCCAGCCACTCGACCACCCGCAGGTATTGAAGTCCCTCTACTGTCCAGGCAAACAGCAGTACGCCTACGGCGGTTTTAATCCTGGAAAAATCCCCCAAGGCTAACAGGCCACAATACAACAGGATCACCACCAGAAAATCACCCAGGATAGGCCGCACAAAGGCATCCCGCATCACGAGGGCGATCCATATCTCGATCGCCAGGAGGAACAAGGCAGCCAGCAGATATACGCTGTTTAATCTGAAAATACGCATACATGATCAATAGTACAGCCTGCTTACGGCAATCTGGGATGCTCCAGATGAAACGTGGTGGCCTGCTGATACTGCTGAGCTGCCATGAGCAGGGGGCCGTCTTCATACAGTTGTCCAATAAAGGTAATGCTGGTCGGTAAATGATCACCAGGATCAAAACCATTGGGCAGGGTAACAGAGGGATGACCGGTCAGGTTTGTGAGGAGCAGGGAGCTCCCCTCCAGCGAGGGAGCTACGACAATATCTACAGACTGCATGATCTGATGGGCCTGAGAGATCAGGCTGGTGCGGAGCCGGTTGGCCTGTATATACTCAACCGCCGGAATAAACCGGGCACTCCGGTAAAAATTAGGCCAGTTATAACGGCCTTGCTGGGCCAGGAGGTCATCCTGGTTGCTGCGGGTAAGCTCATCAAAAGCAGCCGCAGCCTCTGCCATCAGCAAAAAACTGATGTCTGGAAACCCTGGGAATGAGATTGGCACCAACTCATGGCCCAAGGCACGGAGCTGATCAAGGGTGGCCTGATCCTGTTGTTTGCCCCGATAATGCTGCTCAAAATCTTCGGCGAGGTACCCGATCCGCAGCCTGCGCGGGCGAGCGGTAAGATCGTACTGAAAAGGTACTGCAACTGTAGCAGGGTCCATCAGGTCGCGCCCGTGGATCACCTGATGGACAAAAGCACAGTCCTCAACCGTGCGCGCCATAGGCCCGAGTTTGTCCATGGTCCAGCTCAGGGCCATCGCGCCGCGGCGGCTCACGACACCAAAACTGGGGCGCAAACCTGTCACGCCACATACTGTAGCAGGCGACACGATTGAGCCCCAGGTCTCTGACCCAATCGCAAAAGGTAAAAGCCCTGCTGCAACGGCAGCAGCGGACCCGGCAGATGAGCCACTGGAGCCAGTCTCAGGGTTCCAGGGGTTGCGGGTGCGCCCTCCGTACCATACGTCGTCCATGGCCAGCTCGCCGAGTGACAATTTGGCGAGCAGGACAGCCCCGGCAGTATCCAGCTTGCGGATAATGGTAGCATCCTCCTCAAACTGCTGATGCCGGTAAGGCGTGGCACCAAAGGTAGTGGGGTATCCACGGACAGCCAGGAGGTCTTTGGCACCATAAGGTATGCCATGAAGGGGCCCCCGGTAGTGGCCTGCCACGAGTTCGCTATCCAGACGGGCAGCCTGTGCCAGCGCTGTTGCCTCGGTGAGGGTCACCACACAATGCAGGGCTGGATCATACCGCTTGAGGCGGTCCAGAAAAAATCGGGTCAGCGCGACAGAGGTGATCTGGCGGGTGCGGATCAATGTCCCCAGTTGGCGGACCGTATAAAATGCCAACTCATCCTGGTTGGCGGGCAGGATGGTGGGGGTAGCTTCGGCAGGTATGAACCGATCTTTGCCCACAGGCAGGGCCTGACCGGGTGGCAGAGGATCAAAAACAGTAACAGGCAAGAGGTCATTAGGGAAAGCATGGCTGCGCAATGCCTCAAAGTTGCTTCTGTTACGCTCCAGCATAGGTATCATGCTGTCCCGCTCGGCAGGGGAAAATGTCAATCCAATCAGGTCACCCGTCTGCGCAATCATAGACGAGGTGATGGGATGATGGGTCACGGCGAGTGTCAGAAAAGCACCCGTCAGGAGGCCGGTTATCAGGAGCAGTACAGTGCGGAGCATACAGATACCTTGTTCTTAGGGAAGCATACTACACAAAAAGGAGGTAGAAGCCAATCCCGGCGCTGATTGTTTTGCCTCATATGATCAACTGGCCATGACAGCTAAGCCCCGGCAACGTCAGGGCAGGATTAATTTTTGCCGGATACGCCCCTGGGGACTGGCAGCCTCGATCAAATACAGGCCGGGCGGGAGGTGGCGCAGATCCAGTTGGGTACTGCTGGTGATGTCCCGCTTTGTTTCAAAACATGATTGCCCCTGTTCATTCCATATCCGCACCCAGACAGATGTTGCTCCCGCCTCGTCGGAATAAACAGAGACAACACGGGTGTCATCGAGGGGATTGGGAGACAGGCTCAAGCGAGGCGGCGTGTCTCGTACGACCTGCCGCACAGAGCTCAGTACTTCCCGGCCATCTTCCGTCAAGTACCGAAGCCGGTAGTACGTAACACCGTTTATGGGGAAATTATCTCTCAACCCAAACGTATGGTCACCCGAGCTGGCCATCAGGGAGGCTATGTCACTGAATAACAAGCCATCAGATGATCGCGCTATATGAAACTCAGTAGCCTGTGTCAGGGGAGATGTTTCCCAGGTGAGCCGGACGCCGTCCGGATATGGGGCAGCATCCCACGTCAGAAGCTCGACCGGCAGCACTACGTCCTCGGTGACAGAAATATCATCCAAAAAATAATAGGCATATCCCGCACCAGTTGGCGTACTGAAGAGTTGGGGGGCCGTTGTGGCATCCCCCCGGAAGTTGCCGATGGTCAGATGTGTATAGTTTTGGGTGGGAACAAAGGCTACATTGACCGTCTGCCAGCTAGTACTATAGACAGGTCCGGAGGACTCATAGACAGGCGTGAGCTGAATAGGGCTGGCTCCTGTCTGGGTCAGGGGACCTACTGAGAAATGAACACCCAGTCGGGTTCCGTATCCGCCATAACTCGCGCCGGGGTCTGCATCACCATTGGTATAGGCGAAACTGAGGGTATAAGCTTTGCCTGCCTGAAGGGGGCTGCTCAGGGCTATGGCAAGGTATTCCCTGAAGTTACTGCTGAAAGACAGCCAGGTGGCAATGCCCATAACAGCGTCTCCTCCGAGCGGTGTCACCTCTCCGTTGAGGGTCGTCGGAAAGGTAAAAAACTGGGCTCCGCAGGTATGAAAATAGTCAGGACTCCCATTACTGCTGCTACAGCCCAGAGAGCCGTTGACATTGCTCCAGGCACTGGCATAGTACCACTGACAAGAGCCGGAGGGACAAGTAGTGTAATTTTCGAATCCGGGATTAGGGACTAGGTTTTGAGTAAACAGGTGCAGAGGCAGGGCCAGACTCAGCATCAGAACAGGCAACAGGGCTTTCATACACACATGGAATGAATGTTGGGGCAAGAGGAAAAAAGATGTGTGTCCGGTTCTATTCACGTATCTGGAGACGCCGGGGTTGGGGGGAGATACAATTATTAGGACTGTCACAGGCTGTGACAACCCCTACCTCCCTGCTAAATGAGGCTGAGGGGTACCAGCGTACATGTTGGGTATGAAAAGTTTTTTTTCAGTTCAGCTCAATGAGCAGCTCCAGGCTGGCCCGGACGATCTCTCCCATCGTCGTGCAGTGCAGGAATCGGGTATCCTGGTGGTGCCAGGCCAGCTCGTCGCGGAGCTGTGAAATATGAGATTCTTTGGAGAGGGGGGTGCGAACCATAAACTTCATCAGGTCACCGATCTGACGACTGGAGTACCGGATGCGGCGGGCGATCATGGCACGCTCTTCTTTCTGATACTGCCGTACGGTCTCAGGGGTCATATGCCGGAGACCGATGTCAATGATGGGCATGTTTTGTTTGAAATACTGCGGCTGGTAGATACTCTTGCGGGCCTCATATGATTGCTGGTCAAAGTCTATGGCCCGGATCCGGTAGTGTACATCTTCAAAGTCAGGCATGATCTCGATGACGTAGTTGCTGGAGTGCATGTCTCCGAGCAGCCGTACAAAACAGCGCTCATTAAACTTGACAAACTCCTTGGCGAGACGGATCTCGTTTTCGATGCGGCCTGGCAGGATATAATGGCGGATAAATTCTTCTCCGGGGATACCGGCGATATGCTCTTCTATAAGCGTATCGCGGTCCACGAGGTAACTGATACGATTGGGCGAGAGGAGGTGCTCCAGTTCGAGGCCGTATACACGGGAAGCATCGGCATTTTTGATATAGAAGTAGTCAAAGTTGTCATTGATTTTGTTGACGATCCGTACCCGGAAAGGCTGGGTATTGCCATAGAGACAGAGGTCTATTCGGTCCACATACAGATGCTCCATGGCAGAGAGGTCGCCATTGGCTTTGAGGATGGCGTATATATGCCGGAGGCTTTGGTTGAAGTGCTGGAGATCGTCCTGGCCATATAGGACCGATATCCAGAGGGTGTCACGCCCTTTTTTGTCATAGAGCGCGATACCATCCACATAGCGCTGGAGGTCACTGTATCGTACCGGCAGGAGCATCTCGCGTCCATATGCCTTGAGATACCGGCGCAGGCCCTTGTCTATTTCAAATACAATTTTTTTCTGGGTAATATGGGCCATAAGCGTTGCGTATAATGCCACTGACAAAAACGCGAAAAATATCCACAAATTCGGGAAGAAAGGCTAATTTTGTACATGGGGCTTACATTTCTGTCACGCATACGCGGTATATCCCTGGCGATACTGGTTAGTCTGGGTTATGGGTTGGTAGGAGGAGGTCTGCGGCTGCAGGCGCAGGTGACTCCGTGGCCCTTTATCCGGATTGAGCAGAATCATATCCTGGGTGCAGAGGTGGGTCTCCGGCACTTTTATGAGCGGCTGGCCCGGCTGGAGGCAGGTGATACGCACCGGGTATCTGTGGTGCATATTGGCGACTCACATATCCAGTGTGACTGGTTTTCGGGGCCGGTCCGGGACTCGCTGCAGGCACACTTTGGTCATGCTGGCCGGGGATTGGTTTTTCCCTACGCAGTAGCTGGCACCAACAGTCCTTCAGATATCCGCTCGTATGCGACTGGGGCGGCTACTTTTAAGCGCAATATCCACCTGACAAATCCCATCCCGGCAGGTATCGCTGGCATCACCCTCCAGACGGCTGACCCTGCTTACCGCCTGCAGGTATCCCTGGCTGACGGGGAGACCTTTGACCGGGTGACAGTGGTCACCGACACAGGACACCACACACTTCAGTGGCAGATCGGCTCTATCACC
The DNA here is from genome assembly GCA_033762375.1 of Bacteroidia bacterium. Lineage (GTDB taxonomy): Bacteria > Bacteroidota > Bacteroidia > J057 > J057 > RDXT01. The sequence continues at coordinate 2,546 of JANRLQ010000020.1, read as the reverse complement.
GGTGAACCGACTGACCTTGTCTTGCCGGTAGCCCATACCCTGCCCTCCAAGCGGATCAGCACCCTGGATCCTGACATGTGGGTAGCACCTGTGGTTCGTCCCCCCTATCTGCCGGCGCACCAGTTTCCTCAGCCCGTCAATACCTGCCGGCTCACGCTGCACCAGACAGGTACCCCGATACAGCCGTCCAGGCTCTATGGACTGATCCTGGAGCATGCCCAGGTACCCGGTGTGCTGTATCACAGCATCGGCGTCAACGGAGCACAGTTTCGGCACTACAATGCCTCCCCTGCTTTTTGGGATCAGCTGACGATGCTTCAGCCCGATCTGGTGATCCTTTCCCTGGGGACCAATGAGGCCTATCAGCCGGGATTTTCGATGGAGCGTTTTTTTCAGGAGATGGACCGGATGGTGTACCTTGTCCAGCAGCACGCCCCTTTTGCGGACATCCTGCTTATCACCCCAGGTGATGCCTGGCGTGCGCGCAAGTACGTAAACCGGGATCTGCCCGAGTTGCAAGCCCTGATGACTGCCTATGCCCGTGAAAACAGCCTTGCATGCTGGGATTTTTTTGATATTATGGGGGGCTCCGGAAGTATCCAGCAATGGTATCTCTCCGGGTTGGCACAGCCAGACCGGCTACACCTGACCAAAAGAGGGTACAATTATCAGGCTCAGCTCTTAGTTCATACGCTGCTACATGGGTACAGACATCCTGGGTCTCGTTTCTGATCTGCTGGCCCAGCTCCGGTATGATCCTGCACGCCCGCTGCTGTTCAACAGCGAGTTGTTTCTGGGGACCTTCCTTGTCTTTATGGCGGGATATATGATCGTACACCAGCGGGTCTGGCTGCGGATTCTGTATATTCTGCTGTACTCATTTTTTTTCTACTACAAGTCAAGCGGATGGGCCCTGGGGTTACTGGTGGGCTCGGCCCTGGTCAATTATCTCCTTGGTATCTGGCTGTACCAATCGGAGGAAAACCGGCAGCGGCAGATCGTGGCCCTGGGCGTGATCCTCAACCTGGGGCTGCTGGCCTACTTTAAGTACACCAATTTCCTTATCGGCACCTTCAATCCCCTCCTGCCCGTCAAGGTACCGGAGCAGGATTTGTTTCTGCCGGTAGGTATCTCATTTTTTACGTTTCAGGCGATCAGCTACCTGCTGGACATCCGGCGGCAGAAGATCATCCCGGTGCGTAATCCGGTAGAATTTTTGTTTTATATCAGCTTTTTTCCGCACCTGCTGGCGGGCCCGATCGTTCGGGCGTCTGAGTTTGTGCATCAGATCCGGCAGCCTGTCGTCGTGAGTCCTGAGGCCCTGGGGAGGGGCCTGCTGCTGATCGCCGGGGGGCTTTTTAAGAAAGCCGTTATCTCTGACTATATCAGCGAGAACCTTGTGGACCGGGTCTTTGAGGCACCGGGGCTGTACTCTGGTCTGGAAAATGTACTGGGCCTGTATGGCTTCAGCTTGCAGATTTACTGCGATTTCTCAGGCTATACGGATATGGCGATCGGGATTGCCCTGCTGATGGGGTATCAGCTCCCCCAAAATTTCCGGACACCGTATCAGTCGGCGGGCATCCAGGAGTTCTGGCGGCGGTGGCATATCTCCCTCTCATCGTGGCTGCGGGACTACCTCTACATCTCCCTGGGTGGAAACCGGAAGGGCGGCCTGCGCACCTACCTCAACCTTATGGTGACCATGCTGCTCGGTGGATTGTGGCATGGGGCCTCCTGGCAATTTGTGTTGTGGGGGGCGCTCCACGGAATGGCGCTGGCGCTCGACCGCATGATGCAGGATGGCAAAGCCTGGCTTCAGGATCAACTTGTCCTCTTGCTGGACCGGCTTGATGCCTATGCCGTCAGCCGCCAACACGCCGTTAACGATACCCGGATCACCCTTATGCGCCAGCTCAGGTGGTTCCTGCAAGGCGGCTTTACCCTCGTCGTGAGTGTACTCTACCACCTGGCCGGGGTGATGCTCACGTTTCACTTTGTGTCCTTCTGCTGGATATTTTTCCGGTCGGCTTCCTTTGAGATCGCGACCGAAATGCTGGGACAACTCACGACTTTTTTTACCCAACCCATCAACTGGGCTATACTGGCAGGGTACCGTGAGGTCATCATGTGGATGCTGCTGGGATATATCCTGCACTTCCTCCCGGAGGAGGTCAGCCGCTGGGCTGAGCGCAGGATGGTGCAGATGCCAGTCTGGGCCAAGTCTCTGGCCCTGGCCCTGGTGATCTGGCTCGTCCTGATCACCCGATCCTCTGAGGTGAATCCCTTTATCTACACACAGTTCTGAGACAGAGACCGTTTATATGTATGAGAAAGTAATTCAACGCAGGGGTAAAAAATCCTGTCAGCGACTTTTATATTTTTGACACTCCATCACCTGCACCATCAGGCTACCGCCAGTCCTGTATCCTTGCGCATCAGCGGGTGATGAAAAGCCAGCACCAGCTCAGTCCGGGGAATGCCCTGATCCAGCAGCATCTGAGCGATTACAATATCGGTACCATCATGCTGCAACCAGACCTTTC
>JANRLQ010000019.1:0-4506 GCA_033762375.1 Bacteroidia bacterium | reverse complement strand
GTCAGTGTCTTTAGAGGCCTGAGCCAGAAAATTAAGATAAGAAGTGTAGGTGAACCATCCATCGGGGTTATAGGGTTGGGACCAGTTTTCAAAACCACCATTCGGCACTTGTTGGGCAAATAACCTTGTAAAGGTGGATATTAGCAGCAATAAGAAAAAAAATGACAGTCTCATGTTATTTAGAATTTATAAGGAGTAAGATAAAAATACGCTGCTTGAGGTCCAGACATGTAAAAGGCCCGTCAGGGCTTGTACGCATGTATCGAGCCGCCCACGAGCTTCCAGGTGCCGTTTATCTTTTCGAGTATCCGTATCTCGTGCGAATAGCGCTTTTCTCCCTGGGGTGAGGTGTCCACCTGATCATGCGCAGACCAGGCCATATCTCCCTTCACACTGATGCGGTAGTTGGAGTTGGTGCAGACAGAGCCATTGCCCATCCCTTCCGGGGTCAGGGAATAAAACATCTCAGGCGTGACACTCATATGCCTGTCAGGGCCGGAAGAAAATACGGTGAAGTAGGGCTGTATATGCCAGCAGGACTTAAAAGTGGCCAGGTCTCTGGCATGCCAGGCGCGGGTCTCGGCCTCAATCACTTGTTTGATGGCAGCCTCGTCGGCGCTTTGGGCGTGGAGAGCGGCGATGCCGAGCATCAGCCAGGAGAGGGTCAGCAGGAGATTTTTCATGGGATAATGGGTAGAGAGAGTGGGTATGGGTGAAAATAAGGCATCACTCATGGCGCGAACGGATGCACATAAGGCACTCGATACGCCCGCTGTAGCATGGCCTGGGCCTGGGGATTGCCTTTGACATTCATGGTGGCGGCATCTATCGCCAGCCCGGCCTGCGTGCGGTAGGCCATATCAGCATAAATGACTGCCGCTGTGGTGCGGTAGGCATCGGCCAGGGTATTGGTGATCCCGGCATTCGACCTGGTCCGGATGCCTTCTGCAAATTCCGCCAACATATCCAGCAACATTTTTTCATAGACGGGTGTGTTGGCAGGATTCATGGGGTTAAAGACGATGCTGCCATGCGTGATTTTCGCTTTACCGCCTGCCGGGAATACCTCCCAGCCCAGGTCACCGGCAAAAATGGTCGCCTTTTCCCCGTAGTAATACACCCCGATGTTGTGGTCGGGATCAGGCGCCGTGTAGCCCCAGGATTTGTGGCTCCAGTACACAGGCAGCCCGCCATAGCTGAAGCGCACGTCCAGGTGGTCGGGCTGATCCTGAGTCGTGTTGGACACGATGCCGCCGAGGGCCGAGACCTGCTCCGGCAGATCGAGCCCCAGCACCCTGCGGATGTTGTGGAGGTAATGGATGCCCCAGTCTGCCATTATCCCCCGGCCAAACGCATGCTGCTGCCGCCACTGGGGCGTGGTGCCATTGGCATCGCAGCGGTAGGGAACCAAAGGGGCCGGACCGCAGTAGCGGTCGTAGTCGAGGGTGGCGGGAACGGGTTTTTCCGTCAGGCCGCCCTCCGGGCTGTGAATATTGGCCTGCACCTGCCGGATTTTGCCCGCTTCGCCGCTTTGGATAAAGGCCCGCACCTGGTCATTGGTGTCCGCCATCACACGCGGGAAGTCCACCTGCACCACATTGCCTGCCGCCTGGTGAGCAGCCAGCATGGCCTGCCCCTCGCGGATGTCGTAGCAGATGGGTTTTTCGAGAAATACATGCAGCCCGGCCTTGCATGCATCCATAAACTGAAGGGCATGCCAATGGGTCGGCGTAGCGATGATCACGGCCTTCAGGCCCGGCATGCGGTACATCTCCCGGTAGTCAGCGAAGAGCCGGGGGGCCGGGGCACCTGCATCAGTCACCGCTTTTGCCGCACGGGCCAGCGCCAGACTGTTCACGTCGCAGAGGGCTACGACCTCAAACAAGCCGCTGGCCAGCACCCTGGGCAGCAGCATATCGGTACCCCACCAGCCCGTGCCGAGGATCGCCAGGGAAACTTTTTCCTGCCCCGCCTGGAGAGAAAAAGGTAAAACCATCGTGCCGGCCCATGCAGCACTGGATTGGAGGAAGTGTCGGCGGTTCATAGGGTGAGCAGAAGGTTGGGAAGATAAGGGCATCGGATCATGTGTGCTGGACAAGTATGGTCGGGGTTTTGATGAAAGAAAATTCCGGTTTTAGCCTTACTTCTCAGTCCATCTTTTGATCAACCTGCATATTCACTTGATCACAGGCAGTTTTGGGAAATAAACGGTAATCAAAACCGTTCACCTCGTTAAAAACATCTCTGCCCACCGCCCGACATCAGATGTTATTGATGAAATAAATTGACTGATAATCAGTATTTTTACCCTTGAGCAACGGTACTTACCACACAAAAAGATTGTTTCGGCATATCATCTATATCTGTTTTGGGTTGCAAGCCCTGGGGCTGACAGGGTTGACGGGGAGTTATGCCCAGCAGCCAGCGCCAGGCAGTTATACCTTGCGGGAGGTTCACCTCGCCGACCAGACGCCACCGATTTTTTTCGAGCATCTCACCTGGCGGGAGGGGCTTCCGCCCGGAGGCGTGTCGTATGTATTTACCGACCGGCAGGGTTATCTCTGGCTGATGCGGGGCCAGGCACGCCTGTCCCGCTACGACGGGCATCAGTTGACCCATTTTGTGCCGGATCCCGCCGACAGCAGTGCCCTGCCTGACGATATATTTCTTTATCCGCCCGTCTATGATGCTGCGGGCAGGCTCTGGTTTCCCTGCGTCTCCGGGATGGTAGGATACGATCCGCTGCGGGGCACCTTCAGGACCGTGCGGCTCGGACAGCCCGACGCGCCCAACCTCGCGCTGATCTGCACGGCCGACCGTCAAGGCAGGCTCTGGGTGCTGGGAAATGACAAGTCTGCTTTTTACCGCAGGCTATACCGCTTTGACCCGGAGGCGGGCGTATTCGAGCGCTATGACCTCGCGGCCCGGCAGGCCCAGCCTGCTTATGGCCCTGAGCCTGCCTTTACCCTGCATAACTCCTCCCTCGATCACATGCAGGCCGACCGCCAGGGCAGGCTCTGGTACATCTACTGGGACGGCGTCCGGACGGGGCTGATGCGCTTCGAGCCGGAAGCGGACCGCTGGACCTTTTTTCCGTATCCTAACCTGGCCAAAGACCCAGCCTACGCCGAGCAGGCACCCAACTGGCTGCGGCTGGTCCCTGACCCGGGCGGCGAGCGGGTGTGGCTGACGAGCTGGGTAAATGGCCTCCATTGTTTTGATCTCAAAACCCTGAGCTGGGCACATTACGCAACCGGACATACCTTTGTGGATGTGCTCAAAAAATCCCGGGATGAACTATGGCTTACAGGCTATGACGAAGGATTGTTTGTGCTGAATACACAGACCAGCACCCTGCAGCAGTATCTGCACCAGCCTGCCAAGGCCCTCCATGAATCACCCCTGGCGGGGAGGTTGCTGGCCTTATCACAGGACAATCCGGATAGCATCCTCTGGATTACCAGCGAAAAAGGCCTGAGCAAAATAGACCCCCATCTGCAGAACTTCACCCGGCCCTCCCCCCTGCCGCCGGAGGGAAGTTGTCTGGTACTCAGTCCGGACGAGGCGGAACAATCCGTATTTGCTCTATATGAAGCAGAAAACGGGCGCGTTATTTTGTACAAATGGCAGGAGCAGAAGGGCATGATCCGGCGCCGGATATACTCCGACAAGCCAGCCTCCTGGGAGCAGGATCTTCCCTACTTTATCCAGCGAGACTACCAGGGACGGTACTGGGCGGGGCTCTCCGTAGAACTGGACCCTCAGACCCTGGTGCTCAGCCCGATGCCCTACCCGCTGAGCCGCCAGCGGACACAGCAACAGAGCCGGGCCTGGCGGGGCCTGAACATGCCCAACGGCGATATCTGGTTTCCCAACCGCTGGGGTGGTTTGTTTCACTTCGACGCTGCACAGGGGCACATCCAGGGCATAGACCCTCTGCGGGTACCCGACAGCACGGCACTGACCACCATCCGAACCGTGCTTCCAGCCAGTGCTGGCAGATTATGGCTGGCCACGCTCGATGGACTGATCCTTTATGACCCTCGTACCCAGGCGTATACCGTATATACAGATATTCCGCAGGATACCAGCTCCCTGCCCGGACGGGTGGTCATGGATATGCTGTTTGATCCCGCAGGCAGGCTATGGCTCTGCACAACCCAGGGCCTCTGCTGGCTCGACACGGCCCGGAAGGAGGTACACCGAATCCCGGAGACGCGTTATACCTTTAGCCGTATGGTGATGGATAGACAAGGCACAATCTGGGCCATCGCAGATGAGAGCCTGGTCCGTTATGAGCCGGCCAGCGGCAAATTACGGCTCTACACGGAGCAGGACGGCCTGCGCATCGGCCAGTTTGAGCGCATGGCGCTCAGCCCGGGCGGGTCTGTGATGCTGGGCAACAAGCATATCTGGGATCCTGCCGGGTTTGTGGACAATACCCGGCGGCCAGAGGTGGTTTTTACGGATTTTAAGGTATTTGACAAGCCCTATCCCCTGCCCCGC
>JANRLQ010000018.1:0-53086 GCA_033762375.1 Bacteroidia bacterium | reverse complement strand
TGAACACTACCCAGAAACCGCAAACAACTCAGCCATACAACCCATCTTCTCGTGACAACTTATGTTAGGTTTTAGAAGATCGTGTCAACTTTTTTCAGTTTTTTATCTATCAACTTGTCAACCAATTTTAGGAAGTGACCTATTTCCTACCCTCCTCCATGACCCAATCCTCCCTCACCACCCTCTCCTACGACCTCATCGGTGCTGCCATCGAGGTACACAGCCTCCTGGGGCCAGGCCTGCTGGAGTCGGTGTATGAAGAATGTCTGGCGGAGGAACTGCACCTGAGGGGCATGGACGTGCAGCGGCAGATGACGATGCCGATCATCTACAAGGGCCGGACCCTGGCGCAGCCCCTGCGCATAGACCTGCTCGTCAACGACAGCATCATCGTCGAAGTCAAAGCCGTGGATGTGATGCTACCCGTCTTCCAGGCGCAGCTGCTCTCCTACCTCAAGATTGCCGGCAAACCGAAGGGTCTGCTCATTAATTTCCATGTGCCTGTTTTAAAGCAAGGAGTCATCTCGATGGTAACCGACCTCTATTCAAGCCTGCCGAAATGAGTATGTTTCACACAGAGACACAGAGGCACAGAGTTCCACAGAGACATCCTCCGTGCAACTCCATGTCTCTATGCCTCCGTGTTGATTCATTTCACACCGGGACACAGAGGCACAGCGTTCCACAGAGACATCCTCCGTGCAACTCCATGTCTCTATGCCTCCGTGTTAACCCCAAGCTCCCATGATCCTCTCCATCGCCATCCAAAAAGGCGGCTCCGGCAAAACCACCACCGCCATCAACCTCGCTGCTGCCCTCCAGCAACTAGGCAAAAAGGTGCTGCTCATAGACCTCGACCCCCAGGCCAACCTCACCCAGGCGCTGGGCTTCGCTGCCGAGCCGGAACCTAACCTGTACCACCTCCTCCGCCAGGAGGCCAGTGGCGAGTCGTCTGATATAACCGCCGCCATCCTCGAGTCAGGTGCCCTGCGCCTCCTGCCCGCCTCCCTCGAACTCGCCAATGCCGAGCTGGAACTCGTCTCCGTCTACGGCCGCGAGCGCATCCTCACCCGCCTGCTCGCCCATCTGCCGCCATCGGCCTGGGACTGGATCATCCTAGACTGCCCGCCCTCCATCGGCATGCTGACCATCAATGCCTTAGCTGCCAGCGACCTCGTGCTGATGCCCCTCCTGGCAGAGTTTTTGCCCATGAAAGGCGTCCAAAGTTTTATGCGTACCTTCCAGATGGTCCAGAAGCAGATCAACCCCCGCCTCCAGTTGCTCGGCCTTGTACTCACCCGATACGACCAGCGCACCACCGTCAACCGCGACATGCTCGACCAGCTCACCCGCGAGTATGGTGACAGCGTATTTGAGACCCGCATCCGCCCCAACGTAGCCCTGGCCAAAGCCCAGGAGTGGGGCGCCGACATTTTCAGCTATGACAAGACCTCCCACGGAGCCTACGACTACCTCCAGCTCGCGCACGAAGTCCTGCGCCGCACCGACTCAGTCCTGCTACCCTGATATATTGCCTCCAGCCTACAACCTCCATCCGATATGTTAAAACCCATCATCATCCCCCACCCACCGCTCACCGTCCGCAATCCCATCGTCTCCGGCGTCATCGAGCGCAAGGACGGCAATACGACCCTGGGGCAGTACGGCGTCATTTTCACCAGCGGGCCAGACCATGCTGCCACCGACTTTGACCCTGCCGAACTGCTGGGGGCCGTTATCGAGCATGTCACCCTGCCACCGGAGGAAACAGACCGGTATTTTACCATCGTGGGAGGATATTACTGCGAAAAAATCATAGACGCCACCGGCAAAAAAATCTCCCGGACCAACACCATCTTTGGGGTAGCGGCAGATAAAGCCAAGGGCTTCGACATACGCGAAGACAAAAGCCGGGAACTGGCCGACGACTGGCAGCTTACCCTCGGCAGCAAGCCCCCCAAGTGGGATGAAAAACGCCCTAACCAGCCCTGGACCGAGGAGCGCGTCCGGGATGCCTTTACCAGCGACTTTAATCAGGCCGAGTTTGATGTCAAACATACCTACGGCTGGACTTTTATCGTCGCCGAAACCAAACTCCCCGAAAACACCCCCTGTGACGAGCAGGAACTCGGCCTCCGGCTCAAATGTCCCGACATCACCAGCCTGACAGCAGACATCCAGGCCGAAACCGAGACCTACCTGGACGTACTGTTGACCGCGATCATCCAGGGACCGTCTCCTGCTACCTTTGTATGGGAATGGGCTCCCGGCGACACCGAGACAGGGCAATCTCCGACCATCGTACACCGGTTTGAAAAGCCCCTCGCCGGAGCCGAGACCCGTGTCGTGCGATTGGACGTGAGTGGGCCCTTTTCATGCGAGGTATCGGCAGAGGTATCCGTTAAGGTACCCGCCCAATGCCCACAGGCAACCGCCATTGTCATAGACCAGCTCGACGAGTCCCCCCTGGCCTTGACCTATACCCTTTCCGCCAGCTATACAGGTCCTGCCCCTGATCTGGTCACATGGGATTTTGGTGACGGGACCACTGCCTCCGGTCTGACCGGTATTGCCCACACCTACCCGCGTACCCCCGGACAAGACACGACCTATGAGATCGAAGTCTCCCTCACAGGCCCCGGCAAGTGCCGTAGCGCCCTCACCCACAAGGTAGTCATCCCCAAAGTATGTCCCGACCTGACCGGTATCGAAGTCGTACAGACCGTCCTGGACGAAACAACTATCACCTTTGAGCTAACCGCCGTCAGCCTATACGGTACGCCTGACACCTTTAACTGGGTCATAGGCGGTACGCCAAGCCCGGAGACAACGCAGGTTATTACCCATACCTTTGCCTTACCTGCCGGAGACCCCGAAGAAGTTCTCATCACGGTCCAGGGACAAGGTCCCGGCGACTGTGGCCTGACGGCTTTGCAAGAGGTGGCTGTTACCCTGCCGGGCGTATGCCCTGTGCTGCACAGCATTACCGCTGAGCCGGGCGACATACAGGACGGCCAATTGTCCGTCACCTTTACCGCCCATTATTTCGGACCCGCTCCCGACCACACTATCTGGGCCTATGCCGAAACCGAAGTCCAGACCACAACCCCTGTCTGGACCCTGGTATTTGACCTGCCCGTTGGCGATCCGGGCCTCGCGTTGATAGCCGCTACGGGATGGGGGCCTGAAAGCTGTGTGACAGAGGAAAAAACCATCCAGGTAGTCCTCCCTGCCCTTTGTCCGCTGCTGACCGATCTGGAGGTAATAACCGGTGAACTGACCGATACCACCCAGACCTACAGCTTTACGGCCTTATATGACGGCCCCGCGCCAGCTAATATCGTCTGGACCCTTGGTACCGAGACCCTGGCCTCCGGCCAGCCCCAGCTCACCCATACCTTTGAGCGGCCAGCAGGTGATGCAGCCGAGATGAGCGTCACCGTGACCTTGAACGGGCCGGGTGCCTGCGGCCCCCAGTCACGCACCGTGACCCTCACAATCCCTGGCGTTTGCCCGGTTTTGACCGCGCTGACCACCGAGTCCGCCGGGATATTGGATACCCAGGTAGACTTTGTGTTTAAAGCAACCTACACGGGGCCAGCTCCGCTCCTGTTTAGCTGGACCGTTGGCACCCAGGTGATTGAAACCACCAATCCCAGCCTGAGCTGGTCAGTCCCCCGGCCGCTTGGAGACAGTACGGACCTGCTGGTAACCGTCCAGGCATCCGGCCCCGGGTCATGCAGTACCGACACCCTGAACCTGACCGTGGCTGTAGCTGGTATTTGTCCAGAGATTACGGTAGTGACAGCCGTAGCTTTGCCGGAGGAATCCCTAAGTCAGGTATTTCAATGTACCGTCACGACCGCCAAGACCACCCCGACTGGATACGTCTGGAACTGGGGCGATGACACAGCCCCGGAGACCACTACGCTCCCCCAGGCCGAGCACCGGTATGACCGTAAACCAGGTGACCCCGTCTCCCAAACGATCACCGTAACCACTTCTGGTCCAGGTGCTTGTGCGGCTATGGGCGAAGTAATTGTTACTGTGCCGGGACTATGCCCGGAGGTCGCAGCCTTTAGCCTCGTACCGGGTGCTCTCGACGATACACACCAGCAGATACTGGCCACCCTGACCCTCGCCAAGGCCGAGGGTACCGCCTATCATTGGAACTGGGGCGATGGGACACCCCCTGAGACCACTACAACCCCCTCGACGCCCCATGCCTACCAGCGTCTCCCTGGCGACCCCAAAGGATACGCCGTATCCGTCCGCATAGAAGGGCCGGGCGCTTGCGTGACCCTGGCCAGCGGGCAGGTGACGATCCCCGGCATCTGCCCGGTTATCATATCCCTAACCCCGGTATTGAGTCCTGTCGGTGATACCCAGACGCTCCTGACAGTGACCGCCCTTGTCGCCCAGACCCCGGCCCAGCAATACGAGTGGTCATGGGGCGATGGTACGCCCGTGACCACCACGCTACAGCCGACCGCTCAGCATACCTATCAGCGCCTGCCTGGAGACCCCATCGCATATCTCGTCGGGTTGCGGGCTATTGGGCCTGATGCCTGTCAGAGCAGCAGCGAGATCAGCGTATCCATCCCGGGAATTTGCCCGGAGATCGTCTCAGTTTCGCAGCGGACGATCCAGTTGACAGAAGAGACGCAGGAGCAGGAATTTACCCTCGACGTAGCCCGCACCCCGGCGACCGGATTTCGGTGGGACTGGGGCGACGGATCGCCTGCCACTGACACTACTGGACCCGTAGCCAACCATCTGTTTAACCGGACTCCCGGGGTTGATACCGACTACCTGGTCAAAGTCCAGGCGATAGGACCCGGATCGTGTGCGTCGCAGGTAGCCGCGCAGGTTCGTATCCCTAAACGGTGTCCGGTCGTGACCCTGATAGACATCCAGTATGCCCCACCGGTGGGTACCGCACAGTCTGTCACGGTCCAGTTGGCCCTCAGCCTGGAGCCCGTGACCAGCCTGGTCTGGGAGTGGGGAGACGGTATGACCGAGACCACAACTTCCCTGCAGGCGACCCATATTTTCCAGCGGTTGCCGGGTGACGAGCGCCTGTACCCCGCGCGGGTACACATCACCGGGCCTGGTACTTGTGAGTGCAGCGTAGCCCTCCAGATCCGGGTACCCGGTATCTGCCCCCAGGTGCTGAGTCTCGATGTCGTCACGGAGACCGCCGCAGATTATCTTACCCAGCCCGTACGGGCCACAGTGGCCGTTGACTATCCGGCAGGTGTGACCTACCTCTGGAACTGGAGCGACGGCACGCCAGCCGAGACCACCCTTACCCCCACGGCCACCCACGTATACGCCCGCCATCCTGGCGACCCGCGTACCTATACCCTCGTCGTGACCGTCCAGGGCCCCGAGGGTTGCGTGTGTACAGCCGCCTCTCCGCTGACTGTGCCGGGGTATTGCCCGCAAGTCGTACGCCATGACCTGGCTACCGGTACCGTCACAGACGATACCCAGGAGGCGCTCATTTCCCTGACCCTCGACCAGGGACAGTCAGACCAGATCCTCTGGACCTGGGGCGATGGCAGCGAGCCTGTCATCATGCCTGGTACCGTGCTGACCGCTACCCATCTCTACAAGCGACTGCCCGGCGATACCCGGATATATCCCGTGACTATCACCCTCCAGGGGCCTGGGACTGCGTGTGATATAGACTATACCCTTCAGGTACCCATATCTGGTATTTGTCCGGTTATCAGCCAGGTGCAGGTCGAGCGAACCGAATCCGTCACAGAGACCACCCAAACCGTTTTTGTCTCTGCCGAAGTTCTCAAGACCCCTGCCACGGCCTACCGTTGGAGCTGGGGTGACGGCAGCCCCGACACCGTCACGACCGTTCCCGACAGCAGTCATACCTATACCCGCCTGCCGGGAGATCCCGTGACGTATGTCATCGGGGTCCAGGCAGAGGGGCCGGGTGCCTGCGCATCTTCAGCCACCGTATCGCATCCAGTACCCGGACTTTGTCCGCGCCTGGAGGAAATATCGCTCTACCAGGAGACTCCCGAGGCAGAGACCCAACTTGTCAGCGCGACCCTTGTGCTGGCCCTCGCCACCGGCGAGCGGTACACCTGGGACTGGGGAGATGGTTCAGACCCGGAGGCTACGACCGAGCCACACCAAGCCCACCTATATCCCCGCTTGCCGGGGGACGATCAGCCATATACGGTCCATGTCACCATCGAAGGCCCCGGTAGCTGCGTCGTTACGGGTACCCGGATCGTCACCATCCCCGGCCGTTGTCCTGAGATCAGCGGGCTGGTCCTGATCGTCACCGAGACTACCCCCGACACCCTCGTTGTGCAGGCTACGGTCCAGGCCGGGGAAATCATGCCCCTCGCGTTTACCTGGCACTGGGGCGACGGCACCCCGGCCGAGTCTGGGGATTCGCCCGTACAGGCCCATACCTACCGGCGTCTGCCCGGAGATACCCGTACTTACCCCGTGCGGGTAGACACCCAGGGCCCCGGTACCACTGGCCAGTGTGACCGCAGCGCGACCAGCAGTGCAGACGTACCTGGATTTTGTCCGGAGTTGGTCGCCGTTGAGATTACCACGCATCCCCTGCCTGACGAGACCACCCAAACCGTACAGGTACACGCCATCGTGGAACGTACCCCCGCTGATGCCTACCACTGGAACTGGGGTGACGGTTCTCCTGAGGAGATCACCACAGAGCCAAATGCCACCCATATATACCCCCGGCTGGCTGGTGCCTCCCGCATCCTCGACATTACCCTGACCCTCAGCGGCCCCGGCCGCTGCACCGCCGCCCTCACCCGGCAAGTGGAAATACAAGGCTCCTGCCCCAAGATTACCGACCGGACCCTTACCCGCCTTGTTGAAACAGCGGAGTCACTGGAGATTAAGATCGCCCTGATGATCGAAGACCAGGAATTGATCCCGCCTGGTGTCGTGCAGTACCACTGGCATTGGGGGGATGGCAGCACGGAGACCACCCATGAGCCAGTAGCTACCCATACGTTCATCCGGGCAGCCTCAGATCAGATACTGATCGTCGAGTATGAATTGTCGGGGGCAGGCACTTGCCAGCGCGCCGGATGCGTGCGCGTCCTCGTCGAGGGGTATTGCCCGGTGATAGCCGACCTGGCGGCCAGCTTCTGCGATGTACAGCCTGCCTGGGCCGACCTGAAGTTTACGGTACAGTTCCGGCAGCATCCGCAGCCTGCCGCCTGGCCAGATCAGTTTATCTGGCAGTGGGGGGATGGCAGCCCCGACCTGATCACGGCTGTGCCGTATGCCGGGCATCGCTTTGTCCGCTACCCGGATCAGGTGATGACCTATCCCGTGCGGGTGATCGCTCGGGGTGGGCCTTGCGGGTGCGAGACCCGCTACGAGCAGGTGCTGGAGGTCCCCGGCGCCTGCCCGATGATTACGGATATAGAGGTTGTGTACGGAGATCAGACCCCTGATTGGCAAGAAGTTACCCTCATCCCTGTGATCCGGGGGGGCGTTCCGGGCCGGTACGAGTGGATCCCTGGAGACGGTCAGCCCACAGTGACCAGTGCCCATGCCTGGTTTACCCACCGGTACCCCCGCACCCAGGAGCGCTATCAGGCGACCCTGCGCATCACCGGGCAGGCGGGGATGTATAGCCAGGGGGCTTGCGAGCATGTCCGGCATCAAGTGATCGGGATCGCGCTGGCCCTCGTCGTAGGGTAGGCTGCAAATCAGGGTCTTATGTAGCAGGGCGTGCCCCACCACCCGCCGGGCCCGGTGTCCTCCGTCCTTCGTTTCGTCTTTCGCTGTGATCGGCTCAAAACGCTACTGAAAACCCCGCTGTGATAAACCGGGGCATCCCGACCCGGATACCTTGTGGCCTGCGTGTGCTGATATAACGTGCATCGGTGAGGTTTTTTCCAGAGAGCAAAAACGTGGTCTTCAGGCGTGTGACCGTATATTGCAGCGTACCATCCAGCAGGCCGTACGCAGCCAGCCGCCCCGTCTGCCCGTCAGCGGATGGCAGGACCGTGTTGAGCGGGTCCGTGTACTGATCGCCGACATAGGTAGAGGTCAGGCGCAGGGCCAGCCCGGAGGGCAGTTCGAGGGCCAGGGCGCCGGAGAGCAGTGTCTGCGGAGCGTAGGGCGTACGGTTGCCATTGAGGTTGATCTGTTCACTGCCTGACGTCTGAAAGCGGTCTCCGCTAAAAAAAGCTTGTTGCAGGGTTGCATTCAGGTCGAAGTCCAGTTTTATCTGCCAGCCGAGCATCTCACCGAGGGCCAGGACTGCGGCTGCCTCAACCCCCCGGTGCATCGTACGACCCCCATTGACGAGGCCGCTGCCCTGCCCGCCCGAGGACTCAGATACCGGGATAATCTGGTTAGCAAAGTCCATCACAAAACCCGTGACCTCCAGATATAGCCCCTGTGTCAGCAGCGCCCGCGTGCCCAGTTCGTAGTTGAGGCTTTGCTCAGCATTGAGTTGATAAGGTTCGCCCTGGTTAGAGATCGCGTCTTTGATGCGCGGCGGCGCAAATCCCCGGTGCACCCCTCCGAAGAGGCTGACGCTCCGGGTGATATTATAGTTGAGGCCAAGGCCAGGGATCAGGGCTGCTACCTCGCTGGTGGCCACCACGCTGGTATCCCGTACCGAGGCTCCATACATGCGGCGCAGTATATCGCGCTCATAGGCATAGCGCTCTGCACGTAGGCCTGCGGTCAGGACCAGGTTAGGGGTCAGCTCCAGTTTTTGCTGCACAAAGGCGCTCAGGGCAGCGCCGGTGCGGATTTCATCCTCCACGAGGCTGCCGGATCCGGCATCTGGTTTGGTCCCGTTGATCCGCTGCTCGTAGGCCCGCTCGTACAGATAGCGCCCGCCGGCGGTAAGTTCACCTGACATCTGGCCCAGTTGATAGGTCCAGGTGAGGCGTGACTCGACTCCCGCCACTTCAAACTGCCGGTTGCGGTTGCCGGTGCTATTGCGCATGTAGATGGCACCGCCGGGGATGGCGGGGTCGCCCCAGACTACCCCGGTCTGGTTGGAAGCAGTGGCACTGCCTGAGAAGTCCTGCCGCCGCCAGTTGCGGGTAGTCGTGTACCCAAAGGCTGTCGTACGCAGCACCAGCCGCGGGCTGAAGTGGTAGGCATGGGTCGCGCTCAGGCTGTACCGGCGCACCGCCAGCCGGTCAAAGGGGGCCAGCCGCACGTAGTCCAGCCCTCCAGCCTCATACATAGGCTGTGTGAGCCCGATATAGGTACTGTTAGACTGCTCGTCATATACCCCGAGTTTCAGGCTCAGAACGGCTTTTTCACCCAGCACCAGCTTGAGTTTGCCGGAGAGATCGTTGAGGGTAAAGTCTGTCGGGCCGAGGTTATCTGCCTGGCGGCGGAGGTAGTTGACCTGGATACCGGCCTGGCCAAAGGTATTGCCATACGAAGCAAGACCTGTGAGATAGCCCCCCTGTCCCCCTTGCAGGCGTACCTGCGCGGTCGCCTCCTGCGGCGGGTCGGCTGTGACATAGTTGATCACTCCGCCGATGGTCTGGGGGCCGTAGAGGATTTGGCCGCTGCCTTTGAGGACCTCCACCCCACTCATCCGGTCAATCGAGGGTGTGTAGTACATTTCAGGTTCGCCATAGGGATTGAGGGCGACAGGTACTCCGTCCTCCAGGATCAGGACATTGCGGCTGCGGTCGGGGTCCAGGCCGCGCAGGCCGATGTTGACCCGCAGGCCTGCGCCCTCCTCGTCCACCACGTGTACACCCGGCACCCGCCTCAGCGCTTCATTGCCGCTCACGGGTGCCAGCAGGTCCAGTTCATGGGTGCTAACATACCCTGCCGATCCTGGCAGGTCACGCAGCAACCGGGAGCTTTTGCCCAGGATGTTGACGTTAGGCATCTCATAGAGGCCCTGCTCCAGTACGATGACGAGGTCCGTCACCTGTCCTGCCGCTACGGTACAAGGCTGGGTCAGTGTGCGGGCACCTGCTACTATGAGCAGTGTGTAGTCACCAGGGGCCAGCTTGTCCAGCCCAAAAGTGCCCTGGGCATCTGTCAGGCACTGAAGCGTGGTGCCTTCCAGCGCCACATGGGTATAAGGCGAGGGCGTATTGTCCCGGTCATAGACCTTGCCCCGGATACTGCCGGTCTGGGCATATACACCCATCC
Organism: Bacteroidia bacterium; assembly: GCA_033762375.1. GTDB lineage: Bacteria > Bacteroidota > Bacteroidia > J057 > J057 > RDXT01. The sequence goes on along the minus strand of JANRLQ010000018.1, from coordinate 42,919 downwards.
AGAGGCTGGTCAGCAGGCAGAAGAGCGTATAACACGATTTCATCAGGTAGGATTTAGAGGTAAAAGCGTCGTTTGGGGCAGTTGTTTAGAATGAGTCTAAACATGCCGCAAGTATAAGCAATCCCCTGCATCGAGGCAATCATTGTTTAGATTGAATCTAAATAATATCGAATGCCCTTTGCTGAGCCGATGTCTGGCGCTACAAGCAGGGCGTACAATACCTCGACAAAACAAGCCTGTCAAAATCTGGGTGAATATTACGTTTAAGGTTGTCTTAGCGGAGTAAGTGGTTTGTCCGGTATCAGCATACCTGATACAAGAACCGGCAGACAGGAATGGCTTCCTGTCTGCCGGTAGGTATAAGACGATGTTCGGTCAGGCCAGTGGTGCCACGTATGCTTCCTGTTTGTTGAGGAGGGCCTGGCGCACCCATCGGCCTTTTTCTTCGGCCCAGCGCCGTACAGCCAGCCGCTCGGCATTGCAGGGGCCGTCACCGTTGATCACCCGCTTGAATACGTCCCAGTCGGGCTCGGTGTATTCCCAGCGGTTGGTGTCGGGATTTTTGCGGAGGAGCGGGTCTGGGAGGGTGAGGCCCAGTTCGTAGATTTTAGGGACGTACATGTCCAGAAAGGCCTGGCGCATCTCATCGTTGGAGGCGAGTTTGACGCGCCACTTCATGAGTTTTTCGGTATGGACCGACATCTTGTCCGGCGGGCCGAAGAAGTGCATGATCGGCTCCCACCAGCGGGTCAGGGCCTCCTGCACCATCTGGCGCTGTACCGCACTGCCCGTAGCCAGAAATACGACCGTATCGTGGCCATACTTGAGGTGAAAAGACTCCTCATAACAAATCCGCTCCAGGGCCCGGCAGTAGGGTCCGTAAGAACCTTTGGAGTTGGTGACCTGGTTGACGATGGCACCGGCATCTATGAGCCAGGCAATAATCGCCGCATCCGCCCAGGTGACAGCCGGATAGTTAAAGACATTGGAGTATTTTGACTTGCCGTTGATGAGGTCATTGATCATCTCCTCGCGGGGTTTGCCGAGGGTCTCAGCGGCCGCGTAGAGGAGTTGGCCGTGGCCTACCTCGTCCTGGACCTTGGCCATGAGGGCCAGCTTGCGTCTGAATCCCGGTGCGCGGGTGATCCACGTGCCCTCCGGCAATGCTCCGATGATCTCGGAGTGTGCATGCTGCTCGATCATGCGGATGAGCTGGCGGCGATACTCATAAGGCATCCAGTCCTGCGGCTCGATCTTCTGACCGGCTTCGATCCGGGCCTCAAACTCCGCCAGCTTGCGGGGATCTTCATCCTCCAGGCGGGTGCCTTGATTGTCAATTTCGATGACAGAAAGATTTCCGTACATAACGCTGTTGGTTGGGGGCGAATAGCTGTGAGTAACGAAATATCAGGCGCTGGTGAATACAACCCGCCAGCGGCGGACTTGTTTGGTCAGGGTCGCAGGCCCGCCAGGATAAATGCCGTACACTCCTCGCTGATGTCAGCAAGGCTCATGCTCCCGCCGGGATAGTACCAGCGGTGGATCCAGTTGGCGGTATTGAGCAGCATCAGGGTCGTAAAGGTTGGGGTTACGGGCCTGAACAGTCCCGTCTCAATGCCCTGACGCAATACCTGCGTGAAGGCACCTTCATATATCTGGATCATCTCGGCATACTGGCTGCGTTTGGGTTCTTCCAGGCGACGCCATTCCTTAAAAAAAATCGCGGCTGCGTCCACGTTTTCGATGATCAGTTCGATATGCATGTGTACCATCGCTGCCAGACGTGCGTCCGGGTTGCGGGACTCGTCTGCGGCCAGGGGCAACATCCGCGCATGAAATTCCTGGGCACACCGGATGGCGATCTCCCAGAGGATGTCTTCCTTGGAGGGATAATGACTGTAGAGACTGGGGGGCTTCAGCCGCAGTTCGTCAGCCAGGTCCCGCATAGATGCGGCCTCGTATCCCTTCCGGCTGAATAGTTTTTCGGCGGCCCGCAGGATTTCTTCTTTCCGGGAGACCGGAAATTTTCCGCCGGACGCTCCGTTTATCTCCATGACCATCTGCTAGCGAACGTTAGTTAGGCAAATTAGGAATTTTTCATAGGTTGTGCAAGGGGGGAGGCAGGAAAACTTCAGGATGGGCCCTTGCCTGACGTCTGTATCTTCACCGTCCAGGGACACACGGCCCGCCTGCAACTCCGCCAACTACCAGCCTGCATGTTATGTCTGAGCGGGGTCTGTTTCGCAGCATCCGCCCTGAAACGTATATTGCCCTAACAAAACCCTGGTCCCAGCCGTTGTACCTGCATGAATTCAGCCGCACCTGCTGTATCGCTCCGCCACCGGATCCACTTGCTGACCGAAAGCCTCTGCGCAGGCCTCTACGAGCGCGAGGAGCCCATGAAACTTGCCCTGCTTAGTGCCGTGGCCGGGGAAAGTATTTTTCTCCTGGGGCCTCCGGGCGTCGGCAAAAGCCTGATTGCCAGGCGGCTGAAACACGCTTTCCGGGATGGAACTTCATTTGAGTACCTGATGAGCCGCTTCAGTACCCCGGATGAAATATTCGGGCCGGTCTCCATCCGCAAGCTCCGCGACGAAGACAAGTATGAGCGCCTGACGGACAAGTATTTACCCGGTGCCAATATTGTTTTTCTGGACGAAATCTGGAAGTCAGGACCTGCCATTCAGAATGCCCTGCTGACCATTCTCAACGAAAAAATCTACCGAAACGGGGAGCAGGAAATCCAGGTGGACATCAAAGGTATCATCACGGCCTCTAATGAACTCCCACCCCGGCAGGAGAGTTTCCTGCCGCTCTGGGACCGGTTTCTGGTGCGGTACGTCATGGACGGGATCCGCGACGGACGCAATTTCCTGCGGATGATCACCGATACCCAGGATGTCTATGAAAATGACGTGCCCGCCTCCCTGGCCATCACCCGTGAGGAACTGGGTGTCTGGAGCCGGGAAATAGATGCCGTCGAGATGCCGCCGGAAGTGCTGAATACCCTTCAGGTCGTGCGCCTGCGGCTGGAAGAGTTACCCACCCATGCCGAGCACCCGGAGCCAGTACAGGTCTATGACCGTCGCTGGAAAAAAATCGTACGGCTGATCCGGACCTCTGCCTTCCTCAACGGCCGGACCCGGGCAGACCTTATGGACTGTTTTTTGATGGTACACTGCTTATGGAGCCACCCTGGCCAGCTCCCGGCGATCCGGGAGATTGTCGCTGAGACCATCCGCAAACATGGATATACCCTGGCGGTCAACCTGACCATGCTCCGCCGGGAGTCAGAAGCCTACGGGCAGGAGGTGGATGCCGAGACCCGGATCCGCCGCACCATCGCAGAGGATCGCCTGCAGCCGGTGGAGCAGATTTTTTATGCCTTTGTGCAGGGTGAAAAACAGTTTCAGGGCGAATGGATCAAGATCGAGGAGTTTAATAAACTCGATACGGACGCGTGGCAGATCATCAATATCTATGACAACCAGCAGGTGCTGCGCCACCGTCTCAAGGCCCGCAAGAGCCTCCGGGCACACAGCGTGGACATTGAGTACAATGCGGTAGAGTTGTCCTTTGTACTGCGTACCCACAAGGTCGAGCGGACGGAAATTATTCTCAAAAAACCCCATCCCCTGCTTGTCACCCACTGGACGGCGCTGCACGAGCGCCTGACGACCTATATCCGGGAGCAGCAGGCCCGCCTCCGGGAAGAACTTCCGGGAGAACTCCAGGGGATAGAAGCCCATCTTTTCACCGATGCCCGCCTGGCGGCGATTGTCCGGGCCAATCTTGACGAGACAGCTGCTACCCTCGACCAGCTTATGTTGCAACTGGAAAAAATCCAGTATGCCTACCAGAGTTTATAACCCCACGGGCGACACATGACACGTCACGAAGAAGCCCTTCAGGCTGAGTTTGACCGGTTTGTGGAGTTCGGGACCCTGCTCGACCGCAAGACCCGCCGGTACCTGGTACAGTACCTGCAGGCCCGGCTCAATCCCAGGATGCCACTCCCGCCTGTGCTGGAAGAGCCTTATTTTCAGTATTTTACGCGGGCGCTGGATCGCCTGCTGGGGGAGGGGCTGCTGCATGAAATCTGCCTGGACAAACCTGCCCTGGCCGCCCAGGTCGCGGCGGATACCCTGCGCTGGATGCGCAAGGCCTGGCAGCAGGTCACCGACCAAAATCCCCATGCCGACGAATGGCAACGGCTCCGGGCTGCCAGTGTCACCCCCCTGCGTGACCTGGGCCAGCGCTGGCCCTATATCATCCGGTTTCTGGACAGCATGTACACCCGGGATGAGCTCGATACCGGATTTTATGCCGACCGGTTTGAGCGGCTGCTGGATGCAGGCCTGGCCCCGGAAGACCGCCCGGCGGTGGAGCGTATTTTTACGGACCTCCTCGCCCAGTGGGATGCCCTGCTCAGCGCCCGGACCCTGGCCTGGCAACTGGATCGCCTTCAGGCGGAGGAGCAGTCGTTTGGGGACCTTATGCGGGCCAAAGCCGAGGAGTTTAAGACCCTGTACCAGGTATTGTCCCCTTTTGCGGCATATGCAGGGCGGTACTGGGACCTGTCACGGGGCTTGTGGGAAGAGGCTGATTTTGATCTGCTGCGGCATTATGACGAGCTGCTGCAGGATGAAGCATCTGTACGCGAGCTGGCAGACCTGCTCGGACGGATGCGGGAGGCGGAGATTGTGACGGATGAGGAGACCCTGGACCAGGTGATCGTGCGGAGCCAATGGGTGGAGGATACCCGCCAGCCCGCAGAGATCGCGGGCATCCACGAGAGTGACGACCTGAACCGACTCCTGTCTGCAGAGGCCAGCCTGCTGGCTGATCCGGTTACGGAGACGGTATTTCTGAAAAAATATGCTGACCGGCAGCTCCTGACCTTCCGTTTTGAGGACCGGCAACTGGTGACCAGTGAGCATCATTTCACGGAGATCCGGCAGCGCACCCGTGTCAAAGCCAAAGGCCCCTTCATCATCTGCGTGGACACCAGTGACTCCATGTCCGGCCTGCCTGAGCGTATCGCCAAGGTGATCTGTTTTGCGATTCTCAAGATGGCCGCCGCTGATAATCGCCGGGCTTTTCTGATCAATTTTTCGGTCGGGATCAAAACCCTGGACCTCTACGACATTGCCGGCTCGCTGGATGCCATAGCGGCCTTTCTCCGGATGTCCTTTAAGGGCGGCACGGATATGACCCTCGCCCTGCATGAGGCCCTGCGCCAGCTCCAGACCGAAAACTACCGCGAGGCCGATGTCCTCGTCGTCTCAGATTTTATCATGTACCGTATAGCTCCGGAGGTGCTCCAGCTCGTGCGGCACCACCAGCAAAACCACGACACCCGCTTTCACAGCCTCACCCTGTGTGATGACCCGGAGGCTGAGGTGATCCAGCAGTTTGACTCCAACTGGGTCTATGACCCCGCCGACAAAGGTATCATCCGGGAGCTGGCCGGGAAGCTGCGGGTCCTGCGGGGGCGCTAGCAGGTGAGCCGCGCCGCTCTGGTCTGGGTGGAGTAAAAATGTCCACCTACTTGCGTACATCCTCCATTTTAAAGCGTGCCCTGTCCCCCCATTTTTGTAGGGTCAACAATGACACATAACAACAAAAATGTATGGCACGTTTAGCTGCACTTAATCCCGACCAGACCTCGGGCAAAGTAAAAGAGCTGTTTACAGCGATTAATGGCAAACTGGGTATGGTGCCCAACATGATGCGGACCATGGGTAACTCACCGGCTTTGCTGGCAGGTTATCTCAACTTCAGTGATGCGCTGGCTACAGGAACCCTCGGCGCCAAATTGGGGACCTTGATCGCCCTGACGGTGGCAGAAGCCAACCAGTGTCAGTACTGCGCCTCTGCCCATGCTTATATCGGAAAAAACCTGAACAAACTCGATGACAACCGGATCGAAGCCGCCCGTACCCTCGGCACAATTGACGCCAAAACGGATGCTGCGCTGACCTTTGCGTACCAACTGGTGAAAACAAGGGGGAAGGTAAGTGACCGTGATATCAGTGCCGTACTGGCAGCCGGTTTTACGGAGGGAGAAGTGGGCGAAATGGTAGGACATGTGGCGCTTAATACGCTTACCAACTACTTCAACAACACCGCCGGCACCGAGGTGGACTTCCCTCGGGTAGCGCTGTTGGATGCAGTAGCAGTCTGAAACCAATCTCATTCACCTGACCCTTTGCCTCAAATGAAAACAGCATCATTCATCCTGGTTGTTGGACTTGTGACAGTTGCGACTGCCCTGCAAGCACAGGTGCCCCCTGTTGACGAAAAAGGGGTAGCGCTCGGTGGCTACGATGTAGTGGCTTACTTTTCCGGCAAGGCCATCAAAGGAGATGCCCGTATCACGGCGGACTATGAGGCGGCCACGTATCAGTTTGCCAGCGCCGGCCATCGCCGTAAATTCCGGAAAAACCCCACCCAATACCTTCCTGAATTTGATGGGTATTGTGCCTGGGGGGTAGGGGCTAAAGGTGCAACATTTTCCATCAATCCGGAGACGTTTAAGGTCATTGACGGCAAGTTGTACTTGTTTTTTAATGGCCCGATTGACGGAGTCAACGTTAACACCCTGGAGTTGTGGAACCAACATCAGGACGACCTGCTGAAAGAGGCCCACACCAACTGGACGGTAATAAAAGGATCAAACTAATGTAGGTACCCCGTAAAACGTCAGAACTTCGTTTCTGGCGTTTTACCTGTATTATTGTGTATGACACCCATTATCTCCCGCATCCGCATCTATCCCATCAAAGCCCTGGATCCGGTCGAGCTCCAGGAGGCTGAGGCAGGGATACACTCCCTCCGCTACGACCGCGAGTTTGCGATCGTCACGCCCGATGGCAGGTTTATGAACAGCAAGCGTACAGGCCGGGTGAACGAGCTGAAGGCAGTATATGACCTGCCCAACTACCTGGTACACCTGTCACCCCGTGCCGGCGGGGAAGGGCAGTCCTTTCACCTGCTCAACCAGCGACCGGAGCTGGAAGCGTATCTGACCGCTTTTTTTGGGGAGCCGGTTATGCTGATCCGGAATACAGAAGGGCAACTGATGGACATCCCCACGGCCAGCAGTGTCACCATCGTGAGTGAAGCTTCGCTGCGATCCTTGCAGGAGACGTTTTCGGATCTCAGCGTAGAAGACCTGCGGCTCCGGTTTCGGGCTACAATTGAGTTGGAGGGTGTGCCGCCTTTTTGGGAGGAAAACCTGGTAGGGGAGCCTGGCATCGGGATGCGGATCCAGGCAGGGGTAGTGGAGATGATCGGGGTGAGTCCGCGGGCTCGGTGTAATGTACCTCCGCGTGATCCGTGGACAGGGATCACAGACAAGACATTTGTCAGGCGAATGATCAGCCACCGGGAAAAAACCCTGCCGGACAACAGCCCTATCCCCGGATATGGGAACCTGTATCACCTCACGATCAATACCTACCTCCCAGATACACAAGCCGGAAAACGCTTACGGGTGGGGGATAACCTCACGATTATGGGACCTGTCAGGCTGGAAAATGCCTCCGGATACTGATCAGAACCCCACAATGCCCTTTATGTAACGGCTGTCATTATTGGAAATCGGAAAGCTTCATGATCAATCAATCAACCTTTACATTGGTCAATCCGCAAAACGGCAACCTGGGCTTTAAACTCTACGCGTTTGAGGACCATAGCAGCTTTGACCATGTGCAGCGGCATAATTATTTTTCGCTCATCTGGGTGATGGAGGGCAGCGGAGAGCTCACAGCGGATTTTTCTGCCTACCCGTTTGACCGAAATACATTGCTGGCCTTCTCACCCTACCAGCCTTTTATGATTTCAAAAGCCCATACCTTCAGGGGAGTGGCGATTCATTTTCACCCGGACTTTTTTTGTATCCTGAAGCACCATAAAGAAGTTTCCTGCAATGGCATTTTGTTCAATAACATCTACGATCCGCCGATTACCCGCATTGATGAGCCTGCCGGGGCGACCTTGCGCATGGTGATTGAACAAATTAAGGCCGAAATGCAAAACCCGGACCTGGCACAGTATGAGCTGCTCATTGCCTATCTGAAGATATTTCTGATCACGGCCTCGCGCCTGAAGGCCCAGCAACACCCCGAAGCCCAAAAAATAACTACTGACAACAAGGAGCCCTTTATTCTTCAACACCTGAAGGAGGCCATCGAAACACACTTCAGGACCAAACACTCAGCCAGCAGTTATGCCGAGCTGCTACATATCACGCCTAAGGCGCTGGCCAAAATAACAAAGACCCATTTTAATAAAACCCTGACTGACCTGATCGCAGAGCGTATTATCATTGAGGCCAAACGGGAGTTGTATCTGACCAACAAACCGATCAAAGAAATCGCAAGCGAGCTGGGGTACGAGGACGAGCATTATTTCAGCCGTTTTTTTAAAACCAACACGGATATTTCGCCCCAGATGTATCGCAGCACGGTGGGGTACGGCAGAGGGCTTGCCTGAGGGCGGGTACCTCCGGCCTTACAGCTTTTTCCGGATCCGGCTCAGCGATTGGGGGAGGATGCCCAGGTAGGAAGCGATATAATACTGGGGGGCGCGGCGGATCACCTCCGGCCGGGTCTGCATCAGGCGCAGGTAACGATCCTCGGCACGGAGGGTTGTCTGACTCAGGTTACGCTCATTCATCAGCAAAAAAGACTCCTCCGCCAGCTGGGCGCGAATCTCATAGAGCCGGGGCTGCTCCCGCAGCAGCTCTGTCATATGATCACGCGACAATACCAGCAGTTCGCAGGGTTCCATCGCCTTGATGCTCATCTCAGCGGGGGCTTGCTGCGTAAAACTTTTGATCTGTGATACCCAGTCTGTCTCAAAAGCAAAATCGCACACATGCTCCTCACCCTCAATGAGTTGATAATACACCATAGCGCCATCTGTCACAAAGGCCGACCAGGTACAGATCTCACCCTCGCGCAGCAGATGTTCGCCCCGGCGGAGGGATACCGGCCTGAGGCGCCGGGAGACTGCCTCAAGTTCTTCTTCTGACAAGCTAAACTTGTCCCGCATATACGAAGCAAACAACCCCGACATAGGTAAAACCTGTTTCGGGGGTGAAGATACGAAGTGTTTGGGTATCCAGGACGCAACCCTCTGGAGCGGTCATTTACCGGAAGGTATATCCGACACTTACATTGACGATCCAGGGCGTATTGGACGCGCCTATGTTGGCGGCAGTATGTATTTCCTGGCGTTGTGTAAGTTTGTTTTCGTAGGTGACGGTGCCTCCGTCCAGGGTCGTAGCGATATTGGGCCAGTAGCGTACGCTGGGCACCACGGTAATGCCCCGCCAAAAATTGGTTTGGTTGCCAAAAGGTGTCCAGCGATAGTAGGCCCCCAGGCCCAGGGTGAAGGTCGAGTACCGCGTGATGCGGTTGGCGGCGGTCATGGCATCACCCTGGTGATATACCTCAAAGAGGTGCCATTTAGGCTCCAGGCGGAGGTTCAGCCCCCGTGTGAATCGGTATCCGAAGCCAAACCCCAGCGTATGCGGCACTTTCAGGTCGAGCTGCTGTGTGCTGACCTCGCCGCCCACAAAGGTGCCGCGCATGTTTAAGTTAATCCCGTGGGAATAGTCAGCGACAACACGCTTGCCCCAATAATTCACTTCCGCATTAAAACCGCCCAGCAGCAGGGGCTGGTTCAGGCCGAATACCACACTCCACTCGCCGCCTGTCTGTTGAGCAACAGTCAGCGACATACAACCTATCATCATAAGGCTGGTCAGGACAATTCGCTTAGGCACATGCATGTTCATAAAGGGTTAAAAGTTGAACATGGCAAATCTCCTTACCCGGCCGCGGCGTTACATTCGCATAGGTTAAGAAATAAAGCGATGGGCCTGCTAGCCGATGGCGGCGGCAGTGTTTATCACATCTCTTCCCGCTTCTGGTCAGACCGTTTTGACATCCGCCTGCCCCATGATCAGTTGGCGGTGCTGGCTCCCCCACTCATGCAGGGCCATCATGACTTTTTCCAGGGTCTGGGCATAGGGCGTAGCGGTGTACTCGATCCGCACCGGGTAGTCATCATAGACAGCGCGCCTGATGAGCTGATGCTCCTCCAGGTCCCGGAGTTCTTTGGCCAGCACCTTGGAGGTGATGTGGGGGATGCTCTTTTCGATCTCTCCAAATCGTTGGTTACCATGCATGATGGAGACCAGGATCATCATTTTCCACTTGCCGCTGATCACGTCCAGGGCATCGCGGATAGGCATCATTTGTTTCAGGCAGTCGCTGTGCTGGCTTCCGGAAGGTATCATACGGGTGATATACTTACTTTTGGGTAACTACTTACTTTTGGTAAGTAAAAGTACATACCTTTACGCAATCAAACAATAATTGCTTTTGTATGGCAACGCAAAAAAACCTCTCTAAACCCCTTAACATCACCCTCTGGGTGCTCCAGGTACTGCTCGGTGCGATGTTTCTGATGGCCGGTATCACGAAGGCTACCCAGCCTATCGCACAACTGGACGCCATGCTGCCCTGGGCAGATGAAGTGCCTGAAGCCCTGGTACGATTTATCGGCCTGAGCGAAATCCTGGGCGGTCTCGGCCTGGTTCTGCCTATGCTGCTGAAAGTCAGACCCGTCCTCACCCCCCTGGCTGCTGCGGGCTTGGCGCTTATCATGGTACTGGCGGCGATTTTTCACTTCAGCCGTGGCGAAATGTCAGGTATCGGGGTGAATATCGTGATGATGTTACTGCTGGCCCTGATCGCCTGGAGCAGATATACCAGCCTGCCTGCCGCTGCCAACAGCTGACGGTATGAACCGCAAACATTTTCTCCAAACCTTGTTATCTGCTGCCGCTATGGGCTCTCTGAGCAGTTTCAAACACTTCACGGACACCCTGCCCAACCAGGGCAAGCTGATGCCGGTATTGTTTACGTCTCATGGCAATCCCATGGACATACCCGTATCCCGTACCGAGCGACCCTTCTGGCAGCGGCTGTATGAGTTGGGGACTGAGCTGAAAAGTAAGTATGAGGTGAGGGGGGCCCTGATCGTGTCCGCCCACTGGTGTACCCGGGGGACCTTTGTAAATGTATCTCCGGAGCAGCAGCAGATTTATGATTACTACGGGTTTCCGGAGTCATATTATACGGTGCAGTATCACGCCAAGGGCTCACCGGAGCTGGCCCGCGAGGTAACCAATGTCGCCCCGGCTGTCACGGAGACGGGTGAGTGGGGCCTGGATCATGGGGCATGGCCTATGCTCATGCACCTTTTTCCGCAGGCTGATGTGCCGGTGTTTCAGATGAGTATAGACTATTATGCGGCCCCGGCGTATCATTACCAGCTGGGCCAGCAGCTCAAGTCACTCCGCGAAAAAGGCATCCTGATCATCGGCAGCGGCTCCCTGATCCACAACCTGCCCATGGCCGGGCGGAAGATGCGCAACAACGACTTCACCCCCTTTGGGTGGGAGGCGGAGTACGATGCCTGGCTCAAGCAGCAGCTCGATGCGCGAAATGTGGACCATATTATCCGCTACGAAACCAGTCACCCCCTCGGCAAACTGGCGGCACCTACCCCGGATCATTTTGTACCGGTGCTTTACAGCCTGGGCCTGATGGATACCCGGGATCAACTGAGTTATTTTTACGAAGCTCCTCCGGCCTTACCTGCCTTCAGCGAGCGGAGTTTTATCCTGTCACACTAATATGTACCCCCGCCGGGCTGACTGCATCCGCAGGGGTCCGGCGGCAGGGGGATATGAAGGCAATTAATGTATCTGCACCTCCGTCACGAGGGGTGTTTTGAGATACCGGTTCACGACATCTGCGATACGGGTGCGGGCGAGGAGCAGCTCTTGTCGCCAGGCGGGGGATCGCATATGGATATGCAGCACCCCCCGGTCAAACCAGAGGCGGGCTGTTTGTTCGGCGATGGGTTTGCCGATGACCGTTTCCCACTCCGTGATGAGTTGCTGGATCCGGGCCTCGTCGCGGAGGCCGTGTTTGTCGAGAAATGCCTCGATGGCTTCTCCGAGGCTCAGGTAAGGTTTGGGGTTCATGGGGTGATCGGGGTTACGTGGCCCTGGCGTACGTCAAAGTACCAGACGGGACGGCGGGGAGTGTCTCCCCAGGCGGCCCGGAGCCGGTCGGCAGAGGTGGCGGTGATAAATACCTGTCCGGCGACCTCCTGCTCCACAATACCCGCGATGCGGGCGAGACGGGACTCATCCAGTTTGTCAAAAATATCATCCAGCAGCAGGAGCGGGTCACGTCCTGTCTGATGGGCCAGGAGGCGGTACTGAGCCAGCCGCAGGGCGATCACAAAGGTTTTTTGCTGGCCCTGGGAGCCGTAGTTGCGTACGGGCAGGCCATTGATGCTGAAACTGAGGTCATCGCGGTGGATACCCGCCGTTGTATATTGGAGGGCCCGGTCCTTGTCCAGCGTGCGCTCAAAAGCATAATCCCATCCCGCGGGTGTATTGTCTTCCAGGCCGGGCTTGTAGGTAATCACAGGGGTCTCATGCGCAGAGACAATCTGCCGGAAGGCAGCCTCAAACTCAGGCTCATATGCCGCCAGAAAAGTCTCCCGGCCTTGCCGGATGCGGATACCCTCCGGGCTCAGCTGAGCCTCCCAGAGGGCCAGTTGCTCGCGGTCATAGCCGCCCCGCGCCCCAAACTGCTTCAGAAGAGCATTCCGCTGCGCCAGCAGGTGTTCGTATCGGATCAGGCTGCGGAGATACGCCGGGTCATACTGGCTGATGAGCATGTCCATGAGGCGGCGACGGTCTGCCGATGGGCCGTGGATCAGGGCCGTATCGTCCGGGAGAACCGCCACCATCGGGATCCGCCCGATGTGTTCGCTCATTTTTTCCAGCGGTTTTTGGTTGATCAGCAGTTTTTTGCCCTTGCCCCGTACCAGGTTACAGTGGATTTGTACCGGTATCTCCCGCTCCATCAGCACCCCCCCGTCAAAAAAATAGTCAGCTCCCTCCTGCACCGCCTGCTGGTCCTGTGTGCTCCTGAACCCCCGCGTAAACGCCAGGTAGTGCAGGGCGTCCAGGATATTGGTTTTGCCCGCACCGTTGGGGCCCGTGATGCAGTTGATGCCCGGGCTGAAGTGTAGCTCCAGCTCGGTGTAGTTGCGGAATTGCAGGAGATGTAATCGGCTGAAATACAAACCTATCACCCATCGCCGGGACACACAGCGCCGACAGGCAAGGACAAAGATACACAGGAATATGGGATGTGACGGGGGATTTTTGGAGGAGACGAATGTGCCAGAGGTCGCCTGGAATGAATGGAGGTACTCTTCAGCGCACAGCACCCCATCCGCGCATCGCCACATACCTGTCTATGCGCCCGGTGAGCTGGTCTGTCAGGAGCCTGGGCTGCTGGTACCGGGCATCTGTCACTATCATATACGCCGGCCGCCCTCCGAGTGGATGCAGTACCTGGTTGAGGAGGGCCCTGGGATGCTTTGAAAAAAAAGTGCTGATATACCCACTTAGTTCCGGTATGTCAGCCCATTGGCCATCCGGTTGTTGTTGGTAGAAGGTATGAACCATGGTAAACAGCTTGCGGCGGTACACACTCACACCCGCAAGCGACTGTATGGAAATCCCGCCGGAGGAAGATGACGTATCGTATGTAAAATAGAAAATAAGGGCATTAATGGGACTTGCCGGGTCATCCACGGGCCATCGGTCCACCGTATGGGCCGTGATCAGGTCCATCACGGAGACGGGAGCCTGTAGGGACAGTACATCATATGCTGTGGTGCGCGGGTCTGTATGCATTACGGCATCTGCGGAGAGCGTGTCATGGACAAATGAGAGGAAGACCTGCTGAGGGGTCGCGAGGGCTCCGCAGCCCCTGGGGGCAGGTTTGTTGTGGGATATACAACCTGTCGCTACAGCCCATATCAGCATCAGGTGTATGGGGAGGGAACTGGGTTTTAACAAAAAAGCAGGCATAGGGTATCTGAAAGATTGTTTTGTCCTGACAAACCGGTTTGAGACTGTAGCCGGATTGTATGGGGACATGATCAGAAGTGTGGATAAGATAGGCGTTTACAGGCAGGTATCAAACAAACTGCCGCTGCTATCACCAGCACAGCACAACAAGAGGCCCGGCACAACCCAGAGATCTGTCTGCCGGGTGGTAAGGACTTTTTACCCGCGAAAACGCACCCACCGCCTAATCTGATTTGTAAATACGGGGAGGAATACCCAATTTGGGCGTTGATTTCTCAGACGCGCTATACATACGCCAACGCAAACGATTTATATGGCAAGCACGAAACAAAAAGCCGCCAAAAGCCAGGAAAAGTACGGGAAGGAGACCCTGCTGAAGTGGTATGAGCAGATGATGCTGATCCGGAAGTTTGAGGAGCGGGCCAGCCAACTGTACATGCAGCAGAAGTTCAGAGGCTTTTGTCACTTGTATATCGGCCAGGAGGCCGTAGCTGTAGGCATTGAGGCGGCCATCCGCCCGGATGACTACGTGATCACCGCCTACCGCGACCACGGCAATGCCCTCGTGCGCGGGGTCAGCGCTGATGCCTGTATGGCAGAGCTGTATGGCAAGGCCACCGGCTGCTCCAAAGGCAAAGGAGGCTCGATGCACTTTTTCTCGAAGGAGCACAACTTCCTCGGGGGCCACGGTATCGTAGGCGGTCAGATTCCCCTCGGGGCCGGTCTGGCATTTGCTGCGCAGTACCAGGGCACTGACCAACTGGCTGTCTGTCTCATGGGAGACGGTGCGACCCGGCAGGGGGCCCTGCATGAAGCCTTTAACCTGGCCATGCTCTGGAAGCTGCCCGTGATCTACGTCATCGAAAACAACAACTATGCGATGGGTACTTCTGTAGAGCGCACTTCAAACGTGACCGAACTCTACAAACTGGGCCTTTCCTACGATATGCCTTCCAAGGCAGTGGACGCGATGGACGTCACCACGGTATATGAGGAGTTTAAGGAAGCGGTAGCCCATGTCCGTGCCGGCAAAGGCCCCGTACTCATTGAGATGAAAACCTACCGCTACCGCGGTCACTCCATGTCAGACCCTGCCAAGTACCGTACCCGCGAGGAGCTGGAAAAATACAAAGGCCGCGACCCGATCGCCAACCTCAAAATTTACCTCGACGAGCACCAGGTCGCGACCGAGACGGAGATATCCGCTATTGATGAGCAGATCAATACCATCGTGGAGGCCTCCGTTGAATTTGCAGAGACATCTCCCTATCCGGATCCCAGCGCCCTGTACGAAAACGTATATGTCGGCGACTATCCCTACATCATGGAGTAAGCATACGCTGAGTCCCGCTAAGACACAGGCTGCCGCAAGGCAGCCTGTTTTGTTGTTGGGGGCATTGTATTTTCACCCGACGGGGCGGACATAAAAAAACCTCCTGTCCGGGCGGGACAGGAGGTATAAGCCGGACGTTGCGGAGGACCGTTACCGGTTTTGCTCGCTGCAGTAGTCTTTGATGTTCTTGATACGGGCGTAGGCCGGATCAATGGCGTCAATCTTGGCGATCCACTGGAGAGAGGCTGCGCAGTCAAAGTTCTGACCGTCTCCGTCAGCGTCGAGGGCATAGTTGGCCATAACTTCGAGTGCCGTCAGGACGAGCGGGCGTACCACCTTGGCGTCGAGGGTGGAGGGATCCGCACTGCCCCATACCTTGAGGACATCTTCTGCTACGGGCTTCGCAAACCAGCTGTTGCTGGTCGTATCAGCCTGCTCCATGTAGTAGGCGCACTGGAAGCGGTACTGGTAGGGTACAGCGTAGTCAGCCTTGAGCGCAGATGCTTCGATATAGGTTTTGTTGGCGGCCTCATACTGCTTGCTGCGGTACTGAGAGAAGGCCAGGTCCGTATAATGTTTCATAGATACCGGCTCAGCCACATCCAGGGCTTTGCGGCGGTAGTGAGACTCATTGGCATAGATACCGGCAGCGATACCTTCCTGCTTCTCTTTTTCAGCCTTAAACTGATCAGCCAGTGCGATTTGCTCATCACGTTTAGGGAGTTCAGCCAGGGCTGCATCATTGTTTTTGTCGCGCACGTACTGGTTGTACGCGTCCACATGAGCCTGCGCCTGCTTGAGGGCTGCGATACGGCTTTTGTCGGCAGCTTTGGCAGCAGCTTCTGCTTCCTTGGCAGCGGCATTGTATTTCACAGCGATCTCCTCAAAGATAGAAGCACGGTCTGTGTTTTTGAGGATCGCTTTCTGATAGTACTCGTCAGCTTTATCAAAGTCGCCCTGGTTACGGAGGATATCCCCGTACACCTCGTAGTCGAGGGCGATGGTATAGGTCTCAGGCTGCTTGGTAAAGTACGTATCAAGGGCTGCCCGGGCTTCCTGGGTACGGCCCAGCTTGTTGAGGGACATACCTTTGAGGCGGTACATCACATTGGTGACGGTGTCCTTCTCGATAGCCTGGAGTTCATTCAGGGCTTCAGCGTACTCCTCGCTCAGGAAGAGGAAGCTCGCGTAGCGGATGCGGGCCTTGAGGTCATTTTGGGTCAGGCTGACATACTTGCGGTAGTCTTCCTTGGCCTTGACAAACTCTTTCAGGAGCAGGTACAGCTCCCCGCGGATACGGTAGGCCGGGGCATAGTTGGCGTTGAGGTCCAGGGCCTTCTGTGCATACCGGAAGCCAGCGTTAAAAGGCTCAGGTTGCTTGGAGAGCATCCCTTCGTCATATTTCAGCTCGGCGAGGAATACATAAGCCGGTACATAGGTAGGGGCTTTCTGAATGGCTTTTTCCAGCTCTTCCAGGGCCAGTTCAGGTACACCTTGTTTTTTGTAGTAGGTCCCCAGGTAAATGTATGGGATGGGGTTCTCAGGGTCAGAGTCGCGCATCCCGTAGAGGATTTTTTTGGCCTCGCCGATCTCAGCAGGACCACCTTCCAGATAGGCCTCCGCGATAGCGATATAGACCTCGCTGTTTTTTTCTTTGGCGTTGGCAAGGTCAGCAGCCTGGAGGAGGGGGTAGGCATCAGCCAGTTTTCCGTCCTTGATAAACATACGGCCTTTGCCGGCCATGCAGAGCTGGCTGCGGCTTTTGACACCGATACCGAGGTCAAACAGTTTGCGTGCCTCGTCGTAGTTTTCCTGCTGGTACTTGATCAGGCCGAGATAATAATAAATCTCATCGGCGTTTTTGGGTTTTTGGCCCAGATAACCTTTCAGTTTCTGCTCAGCCTCGTCCAGCTTCTCTTCCCGAATCAGGGCGATATCGCCACTCAGATCGACCTGCGCATATACGCCCTCAAACAAGAGAACTATAGCTGCCAGGCACGTCAGAACACGTTTCAGCATAGTGGTAATTGGTTAGCGATGAATCTTGATAAAAAAATGCGTTGCGAGCGTTTGTAATTGACAGGTTAAGGCGGTGTCTGCTTTCCCTTTGGCAGGGGGGGCAGTTTTATTTTGCGGGGAATGGTGTGAATGGTCCCAAGCCCTGACTTATGTATAATGAGCTGACCTTGTGGTCCATCCAGGTATGCCACAAATCCCGTCCCCAGTCCCAGGACCGGCTCCCGAAGGATGGTGTAGACCTTGCGGGTGAGGGGATAACAGGCTTGCAGCAAAAAACTCTGATAGTGTCCCACATATTCATCCAGGTACCGGCACTCAGCTGCGGCCGTATCCCGAGAGAGTTTGAGTACGCTAGTCTGCCGGAGCCGCTCCCGCACCGCCGGATCGTCCCGGTCGCTGATCCAGGCACTGCTCACAATCCCCAGACTGCCGGGAGTAGCGGCAACATAGTCAAAGACCTTCGGCGAGTTGCCAGCTGCATACACCCCTTGTGTTCTGAGCGGTTGTCCCGCCAGCAGGCTGTCCTGCAGGTACCGCGCCACCCCGGAGAGAGGGTCGTCAAATACCAGCTGGATAGGGCCCCGCGTACGGGCAGACACCTGCTCCCAGCGCGTGAGTGATCCCTGGAGGATACCCTGTACTTGTGCCAGGGTGAGCGCTGTATCGCCCTGAGCCGGGTGTACCAGCAGCACAATCCCATCCAGCGCGATCGCAGAGATCTGGGGCACCAGATAACGAGACCGCAGATACCGGTCCTCCTCTGTGCTGAGCATGCGGGCAGTGATCACCAGACGAAAGGAGTCACTGTCAATCAGGCGCTGAACAGCTGCTTCACCAGGCAGATAGACCACCTCCAGATGTGCCTCAGGATACACCGCCTGGAAATTGTCCACCTCAGCGGCTACGATCGGCTGCAGGGCCTCATCCGCCAGGATCCGGATATGTCCATTCGTTGCAGACTCATCTGTACGATCCCCCAGAAAAAGCCGGTCCGTGGCCGTATCTCCGGCCTCACGTCGCTCAGACGTACAGGCCAGACCCAGAAACGCCCATAGGGCCAGCAGAAACGGGAAATAATGTGGTATCACAACAGGTTTTTGCAAAAAGCCTGTAAAGATACACTTTTCCCCGTTTTTTCTGACGTCTTTCATCTTGAGTGGCAACTGTTTTCTGTGTAATGCTTCGAAAATTTTTGTTATCTACTGGACGGAATTTTCAGCCGCAGGTAACGGACCAATAAACAACCGTGTACCAAATACAGGCATATGTGTCTGCCTGTCGAACATCCGGTACCCAATAATGCAACTGGTAAGAGTTCTATTGATTAAAAATTCCACATAACTCCGGCAATAAAATCCAGTATCCGGTCAAATCCCACCATACCCAGCCCCAGTACCAGCACCGCCAGCGCGTAAGCAGGTATCAGATATGATCCGCGCCACGATCCGGTTATGGGCTCGTCACTGCTGCGCAAAAACAACTGTATCGGTATCCGGAAGTAAAAAAAGAGGGAAAGCACGGTATTCAGAATCGCAGCCACGGCCAGGCCGATAGCCCAGCCCGGACTCAGGGCTGTGCGGGTGTCAAGCAGGGAGGAGATCAGTTGCCACTTCCCGATAAAACCCGCAGTAGGCGGCAGTCCCACAAGGGCCGTCAGGCAGATCGTCAGCGCGGTCGCCGCAAGGGGGAACTTTTTTCCCAGACCCGCCAGGCCAGCCAGGTCTTCCCGGCCCCGCACCTGACCTAAGGCATCCAGCAGCAGGAAGGCTCCGCCCGTCATTCCGGTATAGATCAGCAGGTAAAACAGGGTAGCGGTCATGCCGCCCGGGTGAGCTGCCAGGATGCCCAGCAGGAGATATCCCGCTTGTGCGATGCCTGCATAGGCCATCATCCGCCGCAGGTGCTGCTGGCTGAGGGCAGCGAGATTGCCCAGGGTCATGGACAGAATGGCAACTGCTGCCAGCCCGTCCGATACCGGAAATGCCCACCCCCCGCCTGCATACAGGCTGGCACTCAGCCGCATAAGCAGGAGAATACCACCCGCTTTGGGGAGCAGGGCCAGCAGCGTGGCCGTGTGCCAGGAAACACCTTCGTATACGTCAGGTGCCCAGAAGTGAAAAGGTACTGCGCTGATTTTGAACAAGATACCTGACAGGCCCAGTACCAGCATCAATCCATGCTGCCATCCCCAGGTTGTGGTAAAATCCGGGTCTCCCGGCATCAGGGAGCCCGTAAGGCCATATAACCACGAAAACCCATATAAACTCAGGGCGGCGGATACCATGCCATAGAGAAGGTACTTGACGGAGGCCTCGGCCTGCCGGGCAGTCTGCCGGTGAAATCCGGCGAGGAGATACCCGCAGATGGAGGCAAACTCCAGGGCCATGAACATCATCATTAGCTGGGTCGCCATGCTCATCAGGCATACGCTGAAGCCCATGATCAGGATCAGCATAGCGGTCTCTCCCCGGAGGTGGGGCCGGGGCCATACCCCCAGCAGCAGGCCTGTCAGAAGGCAGACCGGCACCCTGACCAGGACTGATACCCGGTCCGGATGCAGCATGCCAGCCCATACGGACTGGTCTGGCAGGACTGATGGCAGCCCCCAGCCACTCCCGGCTGCGAGGAGTGCCCCCCCGATGGCCAGGAGCCGGACCACAGGCTGGAGCCCGGAACCTCCCAGGCTGACCAGCAGGGATACGACAGCCGCTGCCAGCAGGATATACTCTGGCAGCAGATAACCCGCGCCCAGTCCAGACCCGGCTATATAGTCCCGAAGCGCAGCGAGAAACGATTGATCTATCATCAGGTCAAAGATAGGGGTTTCTTTCGATTGAGGAACGCCTGAGCCGTTACCCGGATATCAGGGGATATTTTTTAGAGATCGTATAGCAGTTTTCGGATGCGGAGATGTACCTTTGAAGCGAAAAAACTTCCGGCCACAACCCCCGGTATTCTCCAGCGATGACCTCAGCGATTGCGCCTTACATTGACTATACCCTGCTGAAACCGGGCGCCCGGATCGGGGAGATTGAGTTGTGCTGCGCTGCAGCCGTCATGCAGGGGTACGCTGCCGTATGCGTGCCGCCCTGTTATGTACAACATGCGGCACAGCTCACCGCAGGCACAGGGGTCCGGGTGTGTTCGGTAGTAGGATTTCCGCACGGGATGCACACGACCGCAACCAAACTGGCAGAGGCCCGGGAGCTGCATGAGCTGGGAGCGGCTGAGCTGGATCTGGTGATCAATCGTGCCGACCTCCGGAATGACGACCGGGTCGCGTTACGGCGTGAGATTCAGGCGTTTTGTGATTTTTGCCGTGCAGAGGAGGTAGTCTCCAAGATAATTCTGGAGACAGGTGAGTTATCCCGCGAAGAAATCCGGCTGATGTGTGATATTTGTGTAGCGGCAGGCGCAGACATGGTCAAAACCAGTACCGGATATGCTGCAAGTGGAGCCGATCTGGACACGGTACGGTATATGCGTCAGTTGTTGCCGGCGCAGACAGGTATCAAGGCATCCGGCGGGATACGTGACTACACATCCGCGCTGGCGTTTATAGAGGCGGGTGCTACCCGCATCGGAACTTCAACTTTACTAACCGATCCGTCATGAATTCTGTTGCAATGTTGCTGACGGCCAGCCTGCTCCTATGGGGAGGTGGCGATGACGACAAGAAAAAACCCGTACGGGGTACTGCCGTGTATCAGCGGCATGAACAGGCAGATGTGTCGGCGTACCGGGACCGGGTGGACTTTACGATGCCGGAACCCAAGGCACCGGCCCCGCTGATCGTACCGGTACAGGTGCCGGCAGGCAAGAGTGTCGCACCCTATTTTAAAGGAGGTGCAAGGGTCTATGTGGACGCAGACCCTCGCCTGGAGCAGTTGGTGACCCGCCATACCCAGCTCAATCAGAAGATTGAAAAAATCCAGGGCTTTCGGGTGCAAGTGTATGTGGGAAATGACCGGGACGCAGCCAATGCTGCCCGGCAGTCGCTGCTGAGCCTTTACACGGACTCACCAAGCTATGTGGACTTTGTGACCCCTAACTATACTGTCAAAACCGGAGACTTCCCTGAGCGGGAGCGTGCCGCGGAGTTTTGTCGCCTGGTACGGCAAACTTTTCCGGGGGCTGTCGTGGTGCCGGATCAGGTCGTCGTGCGGCGGATCAGCCCCGGATCGGACGGAAACCGGCCATAACCCGGTATTAACCAATTATACATCAGATATTACATGAAGCCCGCTTATCCTGTAAGCGGGCTTTATTCCTATAGCTGCTTTTGTATCTTTACGCACCTTCCTGTTGTTACCCCGGTGCACAGGCATTTAATCTGCGGATCAGGCTGATAGTTAACGATGGCCGATCCGGTTGTTTTCTTCTTACCCTATATCCGCTGTTACATGCGCCTTTGGCTTGTCTGTATCACCTTGCTTGCGTTTCCTATGGCTGTATGGTCCCAGCAGCGGATCAATATCAGCCTTAATGCTGCCCCGCTCATCGTTAATACCCTGGACGTAAAATCTGAGTTTGAGCTCAGTAAAAGTATGTCACTGCAGGTCAGTACGGGTTTTCGGGCCCAGGGCCGCAAAATCAACGACTCTGCCCAGATGCCAGCCCTGGTCGAGTTTATCCCGCCCAAACACCGGAGTGCTTTCCTGACCGTAGGAGGACGCTTTTTTAACCAGGAAATTGACCCATACCAATACCCGTTTATTGAAGTCGGACTGACGGGGGTGTACTACCGTGAAACCATCCTGGTGCCTGACCAGATAACCGGTGAGCCTGTCGGCCTGGAGGTCAATGATTTTAAGATCGGTGGTACGGCTACCATTGGATTTTCACTCCAGCTCTCCAAACGTCTGCGCACAGACCTGGGATTGCAGGCTTCCTACAGCCCCCCCCGTGAGGATGCCCTGGCTTATTATCTCCCAGGTATGGGATTTACGACCTATGGGTACGGGATCCTCGGGGTCAAAGGCGGCCACCTTCAGCCAGTGATTGCCCTTAAGTATGCGATCAAGCCCGATAAGCGCAACGTGATACGCTGGCAGCGATAAAAAGCTTCTTCATCATACAAGTTTTATACGAATCCGGTCCTGCTCAGGGCCGGATTTTTTGTACGGGGCAGGCAGCACGAGCAGAAAATCCTGTATCTTGTCGCAGCCACAGGTCAGCCCAATATACCGGTGGCCTTAATTGTCGTTCCTATGGCTCATATATGCCTGATTACCATCGGTGACGAACTGCTCAAGGGGCGGGTGGTGAATACCAATGCTACCCGTGCCGCCGAGATCCTGCGGGCGCGGGGATATACCCTGGACCGAGTGGTGACCATCAGCGATACCCGCAGCGCGATCCTGGATACCGTGCAGGCTGAGCTGGCGGCCCATGATGTTGTCCTGATGTGCGGAGGGCTCGGCCCTACCCGGGACGACATCACCAAATATACCCTGGCAGCGTTGTTTGGGGGCGAAATGGTATGCCATCAGCCTACGCTGGCGTTTCTGGAGGCACGGGCCCAGGCCCGCAACCGCCCCCTCAATGACCTCACCCGCGGACAGGCCTGGGTGCCCGATACCTGCGAGGTCGTGCTCAATACCCAGGGTACTGCACCGGGCATGTACTTCCGGCAGGGGACCAAACAGGTGTTTGCGATGCCGGGGGTACCATTTGAGATGTTGTATATGCTGGAGCATGGCGTGATGCCCCTGATAGAAGCCGCCTGGCCACCGGATGCGTTCAGGTACCGGATTGTACGGCTGGCAGAGATTCCGGAGTCGGATATTGCCCGGCGGATGGAGACCCTGGAGCCTGCGTATCCGGAGGGACTGGCAGTATCCTATCTGCCCCGGATAGATGGAGTCTGGCTGGAGATGACCCTGCGGTATCCGGCAGATCGTGCAGCAGAGGCCGATGAAAAAGTAGCCGCCATTGCGGCCCGTGTAGAGGCGTTGTTTGCTGACAAACGGTACGCCAGCGGGGGAGAACCCCTCCCGTACTTACTGGCAGAGGCGCTCCGGACACGGAGCCTGACCCTGGCCGTAGCCGAAAGCCTGACAGGCGGGCAGGTAGCGGCCCTTGTAGTGTCAGTGTCAGGGGCTTCACATTTTTTCAAGGGATCCGTGACCGCCTACGATCCCGCGATCAAAATCAGCCTGCTCCAGGTGCCTGCCGAGCTGATAGCGGAGCATACCGTTGTCTCCGGACCTGTGGCATCGGCCATGGCCGCCGGCGTCCGGCACCTCCTGGGGACAGATATCGGAATCGCCACGACTGGCCTGGCGGAGGCAGACGGAGAACGCGCACCCCAGGCCTGGATCGGATATGCAGATGCCGCAGGTTCAGATGCCAAACTGGTATCACTCTATGGCAACCGGCAGGTCTGTATCGAGATGGCTGCTCATGCAGCCTTGTTGATATGTCTGAAAAAATTGTTGGGGAACCGGACCGATTTTCAGTAGTTTTGGACCATTCTTCGACTTCTACCTCGTAATCAAATGGCAATTTTTGAACTTACCATGCCCAAAATGGGCGAAAGTATCATCGAGGCCACCATCCTGAAATGGACCAAAAAACCCGGTGATCCGATCGGTCAGGATGAGTCGGTACTCGACATCGCAACTGATAAGGTAGATTCGGAGGTACCCTCACCGGTCGCGGGGGTACTTACTGAAATCCGGTTTGCAGAGGGGGATGTGGTGCCCGTAGGTGCCGTGATCGCCCTCATTGAGACCAGTGGGGAGATGCCGGAACAATTGGCCCCCAATACTTCCCAGCCAGAAGTAGCTGTGCCTTTTGTGCCTGAACCCGTCTCTGCAGATGAGCCCCTGGTGGCATCTGGTAATCGCTTTTATTCGCCTCTGGTCCTGAACATTGCCCGCACAGAAGGGATATCCACCCGTGAGCTCGATCAGATCGCCGGTACAGGCAGAGAGGGCAGGGTCACCAAAAAAGACATCCTCGCATATGTGGCCGTGCGTACCCAGCCCCAGCCAGTGGCACCTGTTGCCCCGGCTGCGCCCGTCAAACCCGCCGCACCTGCCACTCCCATCGTGACCTACACGGCTGGCAGCAATGTCGAGATCGTGGAGATGGATCGCATGCGCAAGCTTATTGCGCACAATATGTTGCTCTCCAAGCAGACTTCTGCCCATGTCACTTCCTTTGTAGAGGCGGATGTCACCCACCTTGTTTTATGGCGTGAAAAAGCAAAACAGGCATTCCAGGCCCGATATGGTGAAAAACTCACCTTCACGCCTGTATTTGTCATGGCAGTAGCCCGGGCGCTCCGTGAGTTTCCGGCCCTCAATGCCTCCGTGGACGGTGACAAAATCATTCTGAAAAAAGACATACATATCGGAGTGGCCGTTGCCTTGCCCACAGACAACCTGATTGTACCTGTCGTACGGCATGCAGACCGCCTCAACCTCGGTGGCCTCTCGGCGGCGATCAATGACCTGGCCCAGCGGGCCCGCGCCAATAAACTCAAGGCGGATGACCTGGAGGGGGGCACCTATACCCTGTCCAATGTCGGAACCTTTGGCAGCATCATGGGCACTCCCATTCTGCTCCAGCCACAAGTGGGTATCCTTGCGACCGGGGCTATCCGCAAACTCCCGTCCGTGGTCGAGACACCCGCCGGTGATGTCATCGCCATCCGGCACAAGATGATCCTCTCGCATACCTATGACCACCGGATCATAGACGGTGCCCTGGGCAGTAAGTTTGCGAAACGGGTGGCTGACTTCCTCGAAAGCTGGTCACTCGATGCAGAAATCTGAGGTGTGACTGCCGGAGCGCGTACGCGCTCCGGCATCTAACCTGAAAAAAGAACCCGCTTCCCAGGACGGCTAAACCGGGTTTTAGGCAGCGCCAGGAGATTTTTATCTTTTTTGTGTAACCCATCTTGATATTTGATGCTGGCGTTATCAAGACTTTCGTGTAAATTGGTACATTACAGCGATGTGGCATCATATATACAGCCGTAGCTATGTTTGCTTCATCCGATAAACTCTTGTTATTTTACCCGACAACCCTAATTCGTGGTGTGTATGAAAAATAACCTTTACCGGATTGTTATACTTCTCCTGACCATTTTTTCTATCCGGCAGAGTCTGGCCCAGTACGCCTGGTCCAACTTAGGCCCGGACAACCTCGGCAGCATCACCCGTGCCCTCGCCTTTACCGCAGACGGAGGTACCCTCCTGGCGGGCTCACAAGGGGGAGGACTCTGGCGCAGCTCCAATCTCGGCAACTCCTGGGAGCGGGTCGCCTCCTATGACGCTGCCGGGGGTGACCCTAACATCACCTCCATTGCGGTTAATGGCAATGTGATTTTTGTGGCTACGGGTGCCTCTGCCTTCAGGCAGCCTTATCCTATTACCAACCTTAACTTTAACCCCACTTATAACTACCGGGCAGAACCGAGTGGTTTTAAAGGGTACATTGACGGACAGCCCGGTGGCGGGATATTTGTCTCACTGGATGGTGGGGCTACCTGGTCCAATAACAATGCTACTACCAAAGCTCCTTTTGGTACCGGCACCCTCAACTACAAAGGACCCTTTTCAGACGTCCAGAAGGTATCTGTGCGCGGGAGCCGGGTGTTTGTCGCTACCCGTGAGGGCCTTTATTATTCGGATGACAATCTGCAGACCGTTGTGCTCAGCAATGGCCCCGAGTTTTTGCGGACCAAAATTGTATTTGACATAGAACCTGCTGCCGGAGATGTCGTGCTGGCTACGGTACACGAGGACGGCTTTACGGCCCGCGACTCGCTGTTTATTTCCCGTGACAATGGTGCCAGTTTCACGACCGTACGGGCAGCTGCGTTGTACGAAGGTGGAAGCTTCAGCGTATCACGTGCGGAGCTGGCCGTCGCGCCCTCAGACAATAATATCGTGTATCTCGCTGGTACCCAGATCAGCCAGGAGGTGAGCGGGGTCTTCCGGTACAATGTAGCGACTGATACCTGGAGCCGGTACGCACCCCGCGGAGGATCTGCCTTTGCGCCGCTGGGCTCCAATGGACGCGACGCTATGGTACTGGCCGTATTTCCGGACAATCCTGACGAACTCATCCTCGCGGGCAATAACTGGTATACCTTCTCAGCGTCCAGAGGCTGGACCCAAACCGGTACCCATACCAACCCTACGGCCCGTACCTATATCCCCCGCAGCATGTACGCGGTGGTTTTTGCTCCCAATGACCCCAAAACCCTGGTCATCGGCACCAGCGTCGGGCTGACCCTCTCTCGTGACAGAGCTGCAAGTTTTGCTTCCCGCTCACGGGGATATGAGACGACCACAGCCTACAGCGTATCCTCATTTGGGACGGAGATCAATGGCGAAGAAGACCTTACGTACGAAGTAGTCGTATCTGGTACCAGCAATGCAGGGGTTACCTACAACGCCAACTATACCACATCCAAAGCCAGCAAGCAGTCTTTTGGGGTGATCTCAACCCAGCGGTACAGCGAAGTGGCTGCTTCTGTCTTACATCCCGGGGTACTGGTAGCCCAAAGCGCCGACGGAGGCCTGGAGCGCTCCCTGAACTACGGTGCCAGCTTCGAGCGGTTTTATGGTTTTCCCATTACCCCGCAGGTTGCCAACCTGACCCCGGCTACCACGGATACCATCATTGACCGGTCATCTGACCGCTCTGCCGGCGGAGACCTCTTTAACCGCCCTAACCCTGCCCAGGCCGCCTGGGTACTGGATGAGTACGTACCTGCTTCTAGCCTCGATAATCCTAACCTGACTACCGAAGAGCTGCGGGCGATCTCTGACAGTTATATCTTCTTCTGCTCCCGCAACTATGTGTGGCTCGTCAACAATGCCTTTGGGGATGGTCTCCAGGTCAAGTGGAACCGCCTGACCCGTCCGCTCGTGACGGCGTCTGATGAGTTCCTGACAGCCATTACGGTCTCTGGTGACAGCAACCACACAGTATATGTCGGCTCCAGCAAAGGTAACCTCTGGCGACTTGAGCGTGCGCATGACCTGGCCAACTTTAATGCCGTAACCAGCGTCACCCAACTGAATACAGCCTTTGCGAATAACCTCTTCACCATGCAGGGCCGCTGGATCACCTCGCTGGCTGTTGATCCCCAAAATCCCAATCGCCTCGTCGTCACCTACGGTGGATACGGAGGGGACCTGAGCACGGTGAGCAGTTTTGTTTGGATTACGGACAGTGCCCGGGCGGCTGTTCCGATCTTTGGTTCTTTCTTTGACTCTCCGATCCGCCAGCCCGTATATACAGCCCAGTTTGTCCAAGACCCGAACGAGTCTGTAAGCGTGTTGCTGGTAGGTACCCAGCATACCCTCTACGCCGCCAAAGGTGCCACCCAGGCTTCATTTGGTCCGCAGTTTTATCAGGCCAATGCATGGGTACGGGAGTTTGAAGAAGCAGCAGGCCGTATTCCGGTCTTTGACATCTATGTGCGCCGGTACACCAACCGCCTCAACGAGGATGCCCTCACGCGCAAGGAAGTGCGGGTACGTACCCTGCCCAATGGTACTGTCGTGACTGATACCATTGAGCTGGAACGCGATAACCTCCTCATCTCCGCAGATAATACAGTGTTTGTGGCCACACATGGTCGCGGGATATGGTCTACCGCCTCTGTTGCTCGTCGCACAGGGCAGACCGGCCCCGAGATTCCTGCCACCCCGCTGGCGACGGACGTGCGCCTGGGACCTAACCCGGCTGACGCTGAGCTGAGCATATTCCTGGACATGACAGGACCCGCTGATGTGACGGTCTCCCTGCTGAGCCTGGATGGTCGTACCCTCCAGACAGAGGCCTGGAGCGTGGCTGAGGCCAGCGCAGACCCGATCCGGCTCGATACCTGGAACCTGCCTTCTGGTATATACCTGGTCAAAGTACAGGCTGAAGGTGAAACCCACTCCCTCACACGGGTACTCAAGGCCACAGTAGTGCATTAATCCTGAGTCCCGAAGGTTTATTTCCATGCGCGTACTATCCGGTACGCGCATGTTTTTTATTGATCTAACATATTCATAATCAGGATTTGCACGATTGCGTATAGAAAATGTGTATTTTCGCGGCCTATTTACTATGTGAATGAAGACATTGGTACTATGCCGACACGCCAAGTCTGACTGGCCTCAGGGCACGTCTGACTTTGAACGTCCGCTCAAGCCGAGAGGGGTTAAGGATGCAGCTTATCTGGGCGAAATCCTCGACGAACAAGACATCAATCCGGGGCTGATCATCAGCTCGCCGGCCCGCAGGGCCCGGAACACGGCAGAGATTATCGCAAAGTGTATCGGGTATAAACACGATATCCGCCTCGAACTCTCTATCTACGACCTCGGTGCCGAGGCCCTGATGGAGCTGATCCGCTCCCTGCCCGACGTCAATGATACGGTCATGATTTTTGGGCATAATCCTACGATGGAGCAAACGGTACAACGTCTGATCGGCTCGCGTGCGCCTTTCAGCCTGCCTACCTGTGCCATGGTGGGCCTGGAAATACCGGATACTGCCTGGGCTCGTATGGAACCCGGCAAGGTATCCCTCCGCTGGCTGCTGATCCCGCGGCTGGTACGTACGGACGAATAAGGATCAGATTTGCGCTCTATGCTGCATGATCAGCCGGGCGAGGTCTCCTGCACTACCAGTAGAGGTGTCAAATACCAGGGTGGCCTGCGCGTAGTAGGGGATCCGGGTTTCCAGCAGGGCCCTGATACCTTCCTCCAGGGTTTCCGCTGACATGGCCTGAAGCACCGGGCGGGTATGTCGGTGTGGCGCCAGCCTGGCGGCCAGCACGGCAGGGGGTGCAGACAGGTAAACACTCAGGCCATTAGCCCGGATCAGGGCCATGTTGTCGCCAAAACAAGGTGTTCCGCCCCCGCAGGCTACCACATGAGGCACGGACTCCCCGGCCAGTGCGACCAGGCACTGGCGCTCCAGCGACCGGAAAGCAGCTTCACCTTCCGTTTCAAACATTTCCCGGATAGGTTTCCCTGCCGCTGCTACGATCCGGTCATCCAGGTCCGTAAAGGGCAAACCCAGCAGCCGGGCGGCCTCCCGCCCAAGCGTGGTTTTGCCCGCACCCATAAATCCGATCAGCCAGATATGCATAAGTTGCCGGGACATTAGCGCCACCCGAGGCCGGTAGATTTGAGAGGATTGTTGCGGGCGGCCTCCTTGCGGTCCTCTGCGATCCGGGCCGCAGCCCACCAGTCCTGATACGCTTTCAGGGCCAGGGCCACCTGGGCCGGGCTGTTGATCGCGGGTGCGGCCTTGGCGGTGCCGAGTACCGGGTAGTTGGAGGGAGCCGTCAGGGCAGGCATCTCCGCTGCCGCGATTTCCCGCTTGCGGACAGCCTCTGCCAGCCAGAGGGCAGCCAGACCTGCCCGCACTTTTTTAGGCGTAAGCGAAACCCGGGGATTGTGCGGAAAAGAATCTATCAGTGTCGTATCTCCCCCAATCTCCAGCAATGCCGGAATATCGTCCCAGTGCAGATTGGGGAGAAAAGGCCATTTCCAGACATTGCCCCGCAGGGCGGCCACTACCTCGCCTACTGCCAGCCGGTCAAAGGTCCGGGCCACCGGCCCCTGGGTCGGCGGCAGAATTGGCTCTACCAGCAGCCGGGTCAGCCCCGTATCACCGGGCACGATGATATGCTCATGGTCATACGTTGCCCCGTTGGCATTAAGTGACTCCCGGAAATGCCGCCGGGAGGCTACGACCCGGTATTGATATCCTTTCTCAGGCACAAACCGGACCTCACATCTGCCCTGCTTGTCCGTCCACTGTGTATCCACAGGGGTAGCCTGGACAGACTCCGGAAAAAACCGCATCACCACCACCCGCGCAGAGTCCAGCACCCGCGCAGTACCTTTTTCTTCGACCTGTATCCGGTTGGAGACGGGCGATTTGCCCCCGCAGGCACTCAGCAGTGATACCACCAGTCCGGTGATCAGCAAGCTGCCTGCCTTGTGTAATACGCTGATGTTCATGTTGCAAACATACTGACATTCTGCTGTATGCTCAAGCAGTACAGCATGTTTTGATGCATACGCGGAGGGGTTTCGGCTGTCCAGGTACGCAAGGGTATAATTTTATTGGGCAAAAGTATTTTATTATCTATGTTTGTTAGCAAAAATACCTATGGCCGAGCCCTTAAAACACCTCTACAATCCTGGTTTTATAGACCGCCTCTGTCATGACTTGGTGGAAGTAGAGCCCGGTTTTGATGCAGCCCATTTCCGGGCCCTGGTATTTGACGCAGCATGGGACGAACGGGAACTCAAAGCCCGTACCCGTCATATCACCGTGTGCCTGCATGCCGTCCTGGACCGGCCGTATGCCGAGGCACTGGCTGTGCTTGAGCCGGTAGCCGCCCGGCAGCGGGTGGCCTACGAATACACGTTTTTTCCGGACTATGTGGCCTGTTACGGCCTGGACCACTGGGACCGCTCCATGGAGGCCCTGGCCCATTTTACCCAGTACTCCAGCTCAGAGTTTGCGGTACGGCCCTTTATCCTCCAGGATCCGCCCCGTATGATGGCGCAGATGCTCGCCTGGACGGCACATCCCAACGAACACGTGCGTCGCCTGGCCTCTGAGGGATGCCGCCCCCGGTTGCCCTGGGCGATGGCCCTGCCAGCCTTCAAGCGGGATCCCGGCCTCGTCCTGCCCATCCTGGAAGCGCTCAAGGCCGATCCTGCCCTGTATGTGCGCCGCAGCGTCGCCAATAACCTCAACGACATCTCTAAAGATCACCCCGGCCTGGTCCTCGACATCGCCCGGCGCTGGCAGGGGCATGACCCCGGCACCGACTGGATCATCAAACACGCCACCCGCACCCTGCTCAAACGTGGCGAACAGGCTGCTCTGACCATTTTTGGGTTTGAGCCCCAGGCTGTACAGGTCAGCGGCCTGACCCTCAGCCCCAATGTTGTGCCCATCGGCGGGCAGATTACCCTTTCATGTCAGTTGGAGGTGGCAGCCACAGCGCCCGTGCAGCTCCGCCTGGAGTATGCCGTACATTTTGTCAAAGCCAATGGCACCACCAGCCCCAAGGTATTTCAGATCCGCGAGGGCCTCGTAGCCCCCGGTGCCCCTGTTTCCATCACCCTGCGCCATGCTTTCCGGCAGTTGACCACCCGCATCCATTATCCTGGGATACACCGTATTGTATTGTTGGTGAATGGAATAGCCAATGCTGAAGGGGTAGTGGAGGTGGTGGAATGATCAGATGGCTGTATGATTGCTGTGGATAAAATATTATAATGCTTTGTAGTAAGTATGCCAATATTTTGCATATTAAAGCCCTGTTGTGTGCAACCCATGTGCGAATATGCGTTTTCTGCTTTCCCTATCAGTTGATACCCCGCAAGCCGTCATTCCGATCAACTATTCCTATGAAATAGCTTCATGGATATACAAGATGCTGGAACAAGGCGACCGGCCTTTTAGCGATTGGCTGCACAACCAGGGATACGTACTCGGTGAAAAACAATTTCGGTTATTTACCTTTTCTCAGCTTCGGGTACCCCGGCGGAAAATCGAGGGTGATCGGCTACATATTCAATCATCACATGTATCGCTGACGATATCGTTTTGTGTAGAGGATTTGGGTGGTCATTTTTTGATGGGGGTGTTTCGTGCCCAGAAAATGCGGATAGCTGACAGAATCGGTGGCGCTACCTTCACGGTAGAAAACGTAACGCTGCTTGAGTCACCTCAGTTGGCTTCAGCCCCGATTTTTAGCGCCACAACCCCTGTATGTGTGGCGGAGTCTGTGATGTATATGGGCAAACCCTCCGCCCGGTATTGTGTGCCCGATGAGCCTGACTATGGAGAGCGGCTGATGATGAACCTGATCCATAAGTATATCGCCCTTCAGACCTTCCTGGGCAAGGCCATTGATCCGTCAGCCGTGGCACCTGCTGCCTTTCAATACAAGCTGCTGAGTCAGCCCTGGAAACGTGCGATCACCATCGCAGCACATAGCGAACGGGAGACCCGACTGATCGGATACCAATACGATTTTGAGTTACAGGCCCCCCTGCCATTGCTGCAGGTCATGTACGATGCCGGGCTGGGTGAAAAAAATTCAATGGGATTTGGGTTTGTAGAGACAAAAAAGTGAGCTTATAAAAATATATATGCGAATTCATCTAACTATTTCATTGCCAGACAAGCCAATACCCTTTAACCACCAAGCAGGTTTAAAGGCGGTGGTTCAAAAATGGCTGGGACCTCAACAGGAAACGGATGCACCCTTACCCCTGTACAGTTTTTCGTGGTTGCGGGGTGGCCAACTTGTAAAACAAGGAGTCAGGTTCAAAGAAGGGGCAAGTTGGTTTATCAGTGCATTTGATCCAGCGCTGATAAAATCATTAGTTACAGGTATCCGAGAGGATGCAGTTTTGTGGGATGATATTTACGTTAAGCAAATTGGCATTCAGGATACTCCTGAGTTTGGTCCGGATGCTTACTGTTGGCTTGGAAGCCCAATCCTGATCAAACAGTATGCTGAGGGAATTTCGAGACATATTACGTATGAAGACGCTAATGCTGGCCGACTACTTGAAACAACCTTAATACGGAAAGCAGAAAAAGCAGGTATTGTGAACCCGGATATCTCAATCCGTTTTGACGTAAGCTACCCCAAAGCCCGCACCAAAGTGGTCTATTACCGTGGGGTGGGAAACAAGGTGAACCAATGCCCCGTCATCCTGCGGGGAAATCCAGAGATGATCGCCTTTGCCTGGGACGTAGGCTTGGGAAACTCTACGGGCAGCGGATTTGGTGCCCTGATATAAGGAAGTAGCTGATTGTATCCACTTTCATCAACGTTTTTGCTATGACATACTACGTAGTCAAGTACACAGGTCCGTTTGGTTTTATCAAACCCTGGACGGCTGTCAGGGATGGAGAGACCTTTAGCCAGCAGTTTCTTACGCCCTCAATGGTAGAGGGAATGGAAAAAAAACTGTTTCCCGCTTCTCTGGGTACCAAAGGGCTGCAAGGCATGATCATAGGCCACAGGCTGAATTACCTGGGAATCAGCATACAACAAGAGCAGACCTGGTCTAAATCATGGATTGAAAAGGCAGGGGAGCCGCTTGTCGTATCAAAACTGGTACCACCTAAACCCAAAAACCTCGACGCACCCCCTACCTACAAAAAAGTTACGATCAGGACGGTCAACCGACGCCCGGCTACCGGTATTCTCAAACGGGGAGTACTGATCGAGCCACACTTATACCTGGCTTTTGCGACGGAGGAATATGCCCGGATAGCTGCCAGCCAGCATATATGTATGTGCCGCAATGAAGATGTGCTGCTCCCTGCCCCTGAATCCATCATGGAGCTTTCTGCAGCAGAATGGGGTGAGATACCGGGGTTTGAACTCAGGTGGACGGATGAGGCACCGGCTTCTTTTAAGGTAGGACATAACCGGTACGACAACGCCGCGCCTATGTATGGACATCTGGTTTCCGTAGGTGATCCTATCCGAAAAGCTGAGGGGTTATGAACCATATACTGGCCAAAAGCCGCAAAAACGGAGGCATCTCCCTGCTGGATCATACCCGCCAGGTCATGGCGGCGGCGGCTCATATGGCAAGAGCCTGGGGATTCAGCCCTGAGACTGCGGCTGCCGGGGCGGCCCTGCATGATATGGGCAAGGCGCATCCCCGGTTTCAGGGGCAGCTCCGGGAGGCCGACGGAGAAAAAGTCTGGACCAGCACCGAAAAATACCAGTGGAGTTTTACGCACCGGCATGAACTCTCCTCCCTGTTTCTGTTGCCGTACTTCCCGCAGGCCCTGTGGGATGACCTGATCGAGATGGTCGTAGCCCACCATAAGGCGGTCGCAGATGACGAAAAAAAACGGGGCCTGCTGGACCTGATCAACGAAGACAGCGAACAAACCACACGTGACAATCACCTCAAAAACTGGCCGCAATGGATACCAAACGCGGCCCGTATCCTGGAGGCGGTGGGATATACGGGTCCGGCAGTGGGTGAGCAAGAAATGCTGGCAGCCTGGGACTATGCCGTAGCGTATGTAGAAACACGTATGAAAGTACGTGCGTGGTCATCCTGGCGGGGGCTGCTGATGGCAGCAGACCATTTTGCTTCCGCCATGACAACCCAAACCGCCGCCACTGTAGCGCGTACGTTTCAGGTCCCTGACCTGCGGGTGTTTGATCCTGAGAAGCCCGGCGGCGTACTGTTCCCGCTGGCTGACCTATCCGTGCAGGACACCCGGCCCCATACCCTGCTCGTGGCACCAACAGGTGCCGGCAAAACCAATTTTTTGATGCGCCGCAGTGCCGGACGCAGGGTGTTTTATGTACTGCCCTTTCAGGCTTCTATCAATGCCATGTACCGGCGTTTTTGTGAAGTGATGCCAGATGAGCAGGTACGCCTCCTACATGCGGCCTCCAGAACGGTGCTCAAAGAAGCAGATAAGCAAAAGTTTGAGGAGGAGTATCCGTTACATGGACTGCCGGGAGCGGCAGTAAAAGTACTTACGCCCCATCAGTTGGCCGCTGTCATCTTTGGGATGCCGGGTTTTGAAAGCCTGATGCTGGACTTGCGGGGTATGGCTGTAATCCTGGATGAAATCCATACCTACTCAGACGTAAGCCGGAGCATGGTCCTGGAGATCGTCCGGGTACTGCTCAAGCTGGACTGTAGCATCCATATCGGCACAGCTACGATGCCTGCGGCCATGTATCATGAACTGCTACAGCTCCTGGGAGGAAATACAACGACGTATGAGGTAAGACTGACAGATGCCCAACTGGACACCTATGACCGCCACCGGGTCTTCAAAATGCCTGACTGGGAAACGGCACCAAGTATCCTGGAGGAGGCGATGGCTCAGGGTGAAAAAGTGCTGATCGTATGTAATACCGTAAGATCTGCCCAGAAACTGCACCAGCAACTGCTCGAAAAGTTTGGTCATATCCCCAATATGCTGATTCACAGCCGTTTTCGGCGAAAAGACCGGGCAGCCAAAGAGCGGGAGTTGCGCGAAACATTTGAAGGCAGCCAGGAATCCCCCGGCCACAGGCCCTGCTGGGTCGTAGCCACCCAGGTAGTAGAGGTCAGCCTGGACATCAGCTTTGACCGGATGATTACGGCCTGTGCTC
Source organism: Bacteroidia bacterium (assembly GCA_033762375.1). GTDB lineage: Bacteria > Bacteroidota > Bacteroidia > J057 > J057 > RDXT01. Next base: position 7,432 of record JANRLQ010000018.1, on the reverse strand, counting down.
CCCTCGATGCGTTGATTCAGCGATTCGGAAGGGTCAACCGCCGCCGCCGTGTGGAGCTGCTCGGTACACAAAAACCTGTGCATATCGTCGCACCGACAGGTAACCAGAAACCTTACGAGGGCGATACCGTGCGGAAAACATTTGAGCTGCTGCCAGATCATGGGGATGTGTTAGCAGAGCGGCAATTGCAGCATCTGCTCGACACCCTGTATCCTGAGCTGCCCGACCCCAAAAAAATAGACGTGCATCTGGCCTGGCGAAAGGGCCAGTTTGACTTGCCGCCGCTCTGTAACCGCAAATCATCCATCTTGCTGGATACCCTGGAGATCGAGAGTGCTACCTGTATCCTGGCCGCGGACCGGGATACATATCTGGCGGCAGCCTGGGACGACCGTGCCAGCCTCGAAATCCCCGTATCCTGGTCAGTCATCAAATCTATGGCTACGGCTTATGAGCGGCTGGAGATCGGCAGCCAGCCCTTTGTGGTGCCCCAGGCTGAAGCAGCGCATGTCATCACCGGCCTTATCCTGCATGAACACGACCCTATGGTATAATTCCTAATCCCCTACTGCCATGTACACCAGTTATATAGGGCTGAAATTCCTGGCACACTACAACCAGGTGACCGGCAACCAGTACGATGCAGCCACTTTTTTTGACCAGGTGATGTTTCCGGTGTTTTTTGATAACCCGCGCCACCTGATGCACGTGTCCAATTCACCTTTTTTTCAGAACCCGGCAGCAGCCCGTATCCAGACCTCCGGCCTGACCAAGTCCCGGCTCCAGTATCAGGACCTGGTCACCAAAATCAGCAAGGTCGCGGCAGACCCGCCTGAACCACCTGATGCCTCTATCTATGTAGGATATGCTGCCAATGGCCCTGACCAAACCACCGCCGGGCAGGTCACCTCACTGGGGCTGTCCATAACAGCAGATGATATATACGCCTCCTGGATCGGCAATGCCCTCGCAGCACGGGTAGAGGGCAGCCAATGTCTGCTGTTTGAGCGGATGGATATATGCTGGCATATCTATCAGGGCTGGCAGGTATACCGGGACTATATCAGCCCGGTAGCAGGCATGGAGGGCCGCCAGATCGAAACCTGGAACGGCTACTGGCTCGCCAGCGGAGATACAAATACCAACCCCAATCCGCCGATCAAAAACGGGAAACTGGATACCGTCAGTTGGGTCGAGGTACTTGCAAAGCTAACAGAGTGGCATCCCGATGAGATTTTGCCTGCCTATATCTTCAGCCTGGGGCAGACCAATACCACCTATGGATTTATCAACCTGCACCTGCACCAGATACAACGCATGAAGGAGGCGAAGTTTGAGCTGAAACGCCGCCTCATGGACGACAACGGCAACGACTTGTTTTGGAAAACCTATGCGTCCAGCTACTCACTCTACACCGCCTGCCAGCAGGGCGAGATCGGCCTCCGGGCCCTCAAGCCCCGCGACTTCGCCAAACTTATGGAGGGCCCCTTCACCCCACTCAAAATCAACCCTAAAAACCAGAATTCTTTTTTTCACATTCAAGTATGGATTATAGCTATGCTAAACAACAAAACTGAACTCCAGGTACTCGCAGCCGCACTGGCCGCCGAGCTGGTCGCTGCTGAATCTACCGGCCCCGGAGCCAAAAGAGGCAAGACATCCGACAGCGCAGAGGCAAAAGCCCTCTTTGACGCAAAAGGCCTGGTCAAATTTATTGAAGCCCTGACGGAATTTATAGACAACCGCACCAGCCATACCACCCTGGAGGTGATCCGGCAGGTCGTAGATCAGAGTATCAGGATTCCCGCTGAGCAGTTCCCGTTATTCAAAGCCCTGATCCGCTTTGAGTACATCATGGCCAAAAACACCCAGCCTGCCTAACCCCATTTTATACAGCCTAATATCAAAAACATGAACCCTTTCCTCTATTTTCGTGCGTTGAGATACGTAGAACATACCGTATTCAGTGTCGCTGATGGTCAGAAGTTTTATCGTGATCCCATCTTCGGCAGCAGGAGTGCCTACTCCAGCGGCCAGCAGGTAAAACGTTCTGTACTCGATAGTTTTACCTCCCAGCTTAATGTCCCGTACGCCCCTATTACGTTTAACTGGACGATCACCAAGGACAAAGCAGAACAAGGCGAGGCATGGTCCCTCTGCGATCCATCCTACCCGGATCAACTGATCGGGGGATACATGAAAGCTGAAAAAAATACCGGCACCGTCAAGCGCCGGAGCCCCTTGTCTATCTCGGCCATGCGCCCCCTGCATCCTTTGCTGGGGGGACTTGAAGATAAAGGTGAGGCCATGTCATTTGACAGAAGCGCCTATGCAGACCGGCACAAGGTCAATGTCTTCAAGGTCAATGAGGACAAACGTGAACTCATGACGGAGGAAGAAGTCGTCGCTTGGCTGGAAGACAAAAGCCGTACCCTCCCGCCTAAAAAATGGATAGAACCGCAGCTCAGGGCTGGGGGCCTGTTTGTGTATGACATAGCCATAGACCTGCGCACCCTCTTCTGTGTCTCTACCAACCCCTACGAACCAGAGGTATATCCCGACACGATAGAATCCCTCAAATCCCAGGGCTGGACGGAAGGCGAAAACGTATTTGGGTATTGCCTGATCTGCCCTGCCAGCGAGCGCAAAAAAATAATTCCCGCCCTGGCCCATGCCCTGCTCAACTGGCGCATCACCAGCAACCAGTCCCGAACCTTCTCCCTGATGGAGACCCTGGCCATCGCCGTCAGCGACAATGCCAACCAGGTCGCCTACGCCATCCGGGCCGAGCTGGATGCCGAGTCCGAGCGCCCTAAGGCCCATCCGGTCATAGACGAGACCGCCAAAGCCCGGATATTTCTCACCCCTTCTGTATCCGGTTATATCAAAGGTGAATCCGGCAGCCCGGACGCCCTCGACGATGCCGTCGCCTATATCAAGTCCCAGCTCGCCGCATACCCCTACGAGGCACAAATGCAGCGATAGGCCCGCCAGCCCGCCAGGACTACCCCACCTGTGACACATCCTGCCAGTCTTGTCCCGGACATGACTGGCAGGTATGTTTTTTATTCTGTCAATTTCATCAGCAAGCCACCACAGCGACAGCTCAGATAGTATTATTTCACCCCAAAAAGTACTACAATACACAAATAAAAGACCTTGATGCTGGTATAGTTCCCGGATGTATGATATATTGTTGTATCATTTATAACGTTTCTTTAATATCCAATCCGTATGTCCAACCTGCAAAACAATCGCATCTCCCAGGCCCTCACCCCGGCGACCGTGACGGAGATCAAGGCACTCCTGCGCCAGATTGAAGACAAACTCCCTTTCCTCATCGGGCTGACGAATGAGGAGCGTAAGATGATGCCCAAGATCAGCCGCAGCAACAAACTGTTTGTGGACGATACCCTCCAGGCATGTGTGGACAACAGCGCCCTCCTGCCGCCGTACCTGGACATCGCCGAGATGCGCAAGGACTATGAGCTGTACCGCACCCTGGGTGAGATATTGCAGCCCGTCGCCCAACTGTACGAAAAAGTACGCGACACCCAGATCCTGGCGGGGTCAGAGGCATACAGCACCGCCCTGATGTCGTACCGGATGTTTCAGATGGCCGGTAAGTCCGGCGTACCCGGACTGGACGCGATCGTGACACGGCTCTCAGAGCGGTTTGCGGGGCAGGGGCCCTCAGGGTCACCAGAGCCATCCGACCAGCCAGGGCCGGAAGAAGACGCAGCGGCAGGCTGAGGCAGCTCCGCGTCTCAGCTATGCGGGCGGGGGAGTCCTGAGCTAAAAGCAGGTACTTCCCCCCTGAATGTTGATACGTACGATGCCATTCTACCCCCCTTCCGGAGTGGTCTGATAACCCCGCGGGGTATATACCATTTGATCCGGGAGTACCCCCACGGGCGCGGGAAGTCCCCCGATATAGCTCAGAAGTACATACAACAAGCCCAATCGGGGGGTATATATCCGGTGGCAGTCCCCTGATTCAGGACAGAAGCCGGGGAGGGGTACTTCCGGAGTGGGGGTACCCCCTGTTGGGGTGGGGGAGTCCCCTGGCTGTTTACCTTGTTTGGCTCCGTCTGTCCAGGTTTCCTTAGGCCGTTTCCATACCTGACTTGTTATGATTCCTACCGCCACCCAGATCAGCTATTTTCATATCTGCCATCGCAAGCTGTGGTTGTTCAACATGCAAATCGAAATGGAGCATCAGACCGACCTCGTGGCAGAAGGACGGCTGATCCACGAGACCGCCTATTCCCGACGATCAGACCGCTACCGCGAGGTTCAGATAGGGCCCATAAAAATAGATTTTTACGATCCGGCTGCCCGCGTCATCCACGAGACCAAAAAATCTGATAAAATGGAGGATGCTCATATAGCCCAGGTCAAATATTATATCTGGGTGCTGGAGCAGCACAGTATCACCGGGGTGAGAGGCCTGATCGAGTATCCGACCTTACGACAGACCCGCGAAGTGGTCCTGACAGATCAGGACCGGCTGGATATCCCCCGCTGGATAGCCGATATTGAGGTCATTACCAGCGATAAGACCTGTCCAGCCCGTATCAAAAAGACGCTGTGCAAGCGATGCAGCTATTTTGATTTTTGCTGGGTGGATGAAAAAGAAGCCGATGAATGATGCTGGTTGCCGTTAATCTTATCCCGACTATGAAAAAATCATACTACCTCTTTAACCCCGGCCGGCTGAGCCGCCAGGACCAGACCCTGAAATTTACGCCTGTGGACGAACAAGGACAAGAGGGTCAGCCCCGTTTCCTGCCCGTAGAGACGGTGGACAACCTGTATGTCTTTGGCAGTCTGGATGCCAACAGTGCGCTCTACACCTTTTTAGGCAAACAACATATTTCCGTACATTTTTTTGATTATTACGAGCATTACTGTGGGTCTTTTTACCCCAAAGAATACCTGCTGGCAGGCAAGCTGCACTTGCAGCAGGCCCTGCACTATAGCCAGCCCCAGCAGCGTATGACCCTGGCCCGGCACCTGGTGGAGGGGGCTGCCTGGAACATGCGAAAAAACCTCGCCTACTATGACCGACGTGAGCGGGATCTGAGTCACCAGCTCACAGCCCTTCAGGCCTATGTGGACACCATCCCGGCGGCTGCCGATATATCCGCCCTGATGGGCCTCGAAGGGAATATCCGGCAGCAGTATTACTCGGCATTTGATGAGATCATTCGTGACTTTGAGATGGGAGGACGCAGCAAACAGCCCCCCGCCAATGAAGTAAATGCCCTCATTTCATTCGGCAACATGATGTGTTATACAGCTTGTCTGGACCAGATATATCATACCCAGCTTGATCCTACGATCAGTTTCCTGCACGAGCCAGGCACCCGGCGATACTCCCTGGCCCTTGACCTGGCCGAGATATTCAAACCGATCCTTGTGGATCGGCTGGTGTTCACCCTGCTAAACAAAAAACAACTTCAGCCCCGGGATTTCGAAACCACCCTCAATGGGTGCCTGCTCCGGGAGCCCGGTCGCAAGACATTTGTGCAGGCATGGGACGAGCGCCTCAAGGAGACCCTGCAACACCGGAGCCTCGGGCGCAAAGTCAGTTACCGGCATCTGATCAAGCTGGAGTGCTACAAACTCAGCAAACACCTGATGGGGATCGAGCCGTATAAACCCTTCAAAGCCTGGTGGTGATACAGCCCTTCTGCCCGCTGCTACCTTACCCACATATCTGATGTCCGTTTTTGCACCAGTAATCCCATATACACCTCATGTACGTAATTCTGGTATATGATATAGATCAGCGCAGGGTAGGCAAGATGCTCAAACTCTGCCGACAGTACCTAAGTTGGATTCAGAACTCAGTTTTTGAGGGAGAGATCACCGCCGTCAAGCTCAAAGAACTCAGCCTCAAGGCACGCAGCATCATGGAAGCCGAAGACAGCCTGATTATCTTCAAGAGCCGCGACCCCCGGTGGCTGGACAAAGAAATCATAGGGACCGAGCGCAGCAGTACCGACGTCATGTTATAGGTCAAGGGGTAGTCGTATCTGGCTGATAAAGAGGGGTATAGGTATATCGGGGTCGTCGGTCGGGGTGTGAGCGGGTATAGGGGCAGGTATCAGGGGCGTATATACAGCCCTCAAGTGCCTGTATGCAGCGTCAGGGCAGTTGTCGGTCTCCGGGTAAAACAGCAGGATTGGGGGGCGACGACTTTTTGGGGGTAAAAAGCCGCTGAAACCTTGGAAAATCAGATCAAAAAGCCCATATTTATGCCCTGAGCCAACGGCCTTAAATTGAACCACATTGGAATTGAAACTTCAGTACCAGGCCGGGGATACAGTTCCGGAGGCCGCCTTAAATTGAACCACATTGGAATTGAAACGTGTATCCGCTGGCGCGTCTCCGTGGGTGTCATTGCCTTAAATTGAACCACATTGGAATTGAAACTTCGGCGGTACGAGCGAGGATATAGATCAGTAGACCTTAAATTGAACCACATTGGAATTGAAACTGATGGAGCTACCCGCGTTCGGACTGAGCTGGCGCGCCTTAAATTGAACCACATTGGAATTGAAACCTGCCGGGCGACGGCGGCAGCCTCTTCGTCAGAGACCCTTAAATTGAACCACATTGGAATTGAAACCCTTCCTCGCTCAATGTCATCCCCGCGATCAGGCGTCCTTAAATTGAACCACATTGGAATTGAAACTTGCCGTCCCAATCTGAGGCCGGAAGGGCTGGCGTACCTTAAATTGAACCACATTGGAATTGAAACTCGCCTATGTCCAGGATTTCAATATACTTATAGCTCCTTAAATTGAACCACATTGGTATTGTAACTGCGAAACCTGTGTACCTGGTACAAGCCCGTCATACGCCTTAAATTGAACCACATTGGAATTGAAACGGTTTTTGAATGCAGGGTTTTTACGGAGCGCGTCCACCTTAAATTGAACCACATTGGAATTGAAACCCCGTAGCTGCGGAGGTTGTCGGGGCGGTAGTACGCCTTAAATTGAACCACATTGGAATTGAAACTTGCCTACGCGGGTGCGATCCTACTCGTGAATTTCCCCCTTAAATTGAACCACATTGGAATTGAAACAACAATAGCCGATGCGCATGTACGAGCTATACAGGCCTTAAATTGAACCACATTGGAATTGAAACTAGAAGGTGCTAGTCTCGCAGGAAGCGAGATTCAGGACCTTAAATTGAACCACATTGGAATTGAAACTACGCTTTCCGCCACGCGGGGTACATCTGTGCCTTGCCTTAAATTGAACCACATTGGAATTGAAACTGATGTATCCAGCGTATTGAGTGACCTGTCTCGTAGCCTTAAATTGAACCACATTGGAATTGAAACCTTTTCGGAGGGCACGCATCAGCGTCTCGACCACTCCTTAAATTGAACCACATTGGAATTGAAACTTGC
>JANRLQ010000017.1:0-73678 GCA_033762375.1 Bacteroidia bacterium | reverse complement strand
GAGCAGTTCAGAAACGAAATCGTGAACTTCCTCAACAGTCTGCACCTCTACCAGGATGAACTCAAATCCCTGCTGACCTTAAACTTTAGGACAGTGGGGGGCACATCCTTTTATTCCCAATATACTTAGTTTTGGGTATATCTAGCATACAGAAGTATTGTTTCATTAAATAAGGCCGAACCACAATTAACCTCTCTTAATAGCTTATCTAATGTATTATCTAAGCTATTGGTCATCTCCATTTTTAATCCCAACTTAAAACTATTTAGTTCCATTTTGTTTTAAATTTATTATTGCCTTACTAAATAGCCACCAACGTTCAAGTGTTTAACCTGTAGCCATAGCAATATACGCAAATAAAAGTGTTCCACGCAAGGTGTCCTTGAAAAAAAAACGGCGGACCTGCGGGATCGGCTTTGCGCCTGGGTCGGAGATGGTGCTTGCGGGGAACGGTCTGTGTAGCTGCTGTCCCTGACGACGAAGTAAACAGACGTGGGCTACTACACTCTGTCCGATGTCGTGTTTTTTAGCTATTCCTTTTAATTATTTCCACAATTCCAATTATAACCGATTGTTCGATTTCTTTTTTAAATGATTCTGCCACAAAAATTTTTTGAGCTAATTTGTCAGAATGTATTTCTTCCCAGATTAGCCAATTATCGTCTATACCAAAAAAACCTTGGGTAAAATGCTTTTCTGACGTCAAGAGATTGTGAGTATAATCGTTTCTTGTTTTGTATAACCACTTTTCTTTGTCTTCATCATTTCCCACACTTTTTAAGTTAAAATTTCCTTCGGCTACTTCATATATCTGAATTTCAATTTTATTTAATAACTTTTCCCGTTGCTCTTTCGGTAGAATATCTCTTAAAAAGTTCATGAATGATTTTTTGACTCCATATATTTCGTTATAACCATTATAAACTGATGCAATAAATTTTGCATTTGCATTTCCTGCTGCATCTGTAATGTTTTCTTTAAGATGTGCTTTTTTTAAAATCTCTTCTCTTTCCTTTTTGATTTTTGATTTCTCTGAGTTCAACCAATCAGGAAAAAATTTCCATTCATTTTGTCCTAATTGGTCGAAGCAAGTGAGAAGTAAATAAGTTCTTAATCCTGGATACATAAATCTTTGCACAGTGTCAGCTCCTTTTTCGAGTTGCCTTTTTAAATTTCTAACTAATCTAACTCTTTCATGAACTTTAAAGATTTTGTGGAGATTGGATTGTTGAAATTGTTTCGGACGCAATCTTGCTTCAACTTTTTCAATTTCTTTGTCAAATTCATCGGAGATATATTTAAGCCGCTTCAATAAATCTGCCTTTTCGAAATATTCATTTAATGATTCATCATAAAGTGCTTCTATCGCAGAGGTATTGTTTTCATAAATATTCATCATGGGACTATCGTTTTTTCATTTTTTATAGCATCGAACGTCCAAGTATTTACACCGCTATTCCAGCCATACCTTAAACTGCTCCCGCCCCACGCAAAACATCCTCAAAGCCCACCCACAAACCCACAGAATAAGCTCTACACCTCACAGAAACTCCAGGCCTCACTACGACCCATTCAGTACCCCATACAACTTTAACACTCCCAAAAAACACACAATCACGAAACCCACTCCCAACTATTCCAAACTAACCCAATATTTCACTCATCTGCAAGATTTTAGCAAATTTTTTTTACCCCCTTCCCCTTCCTGCCACGAGTTTCAGGCATCCCCCATCAAAAAAGGCGGCCCCAGGGCCGCCTACACACACATAACGAGCGTATGAGCTGATCAGCGGGAGAGCTTCGCCTCCATACTCAGGGTCGCGTGGGGCACGGCCCGCAGGCGCTGTTTGTCTATCAGGTTTCCTGTCTGGCGGCAGATACCGTAGGTTTTGTTGTTGATCCGGTTCAGGGCCTGGCGCAGGTTGTTGATGTATTTGATCTGGCGGGACATCATGGCGATCAGGTATTCCTTTTCGTTGATGTCGGAGGAGTCTTCTACGTCCCAGGTGGAGGCGTGTGACGTATTGTCGTTGGAGGTGTCGAGAGATTCTTTGAGCTGGTTATAGGCGGCATTGGCCTCGACCAGTTTCTCCTCGATGAGTTGGCGAAATTCTTCCAGTTCCAGGTCGCTGTAGCGGACTTTGACTTTGTCTTCCATGCTTGGTTCCTTAGGGATGAGTTGCGGGTAGGGAGTAAAAAAAGGGAAAAAGCAACAGGTAGTAAAGACATGCGTACCGGGCGGGTGTATTACCAGCCGAGTACCCAGGCAAAAATCAAAGGTGCCACGATGGTCGCATCGGACTCCACCACAAACTTGGGCGTATCTATATCGAGTTTGCCCCACGTGATTTTTTCGTTCGGTACGGCACCGGAGTAGGAGCCGTAGCTGGTCGTGGAGTCTGATATCTGGCAGAAATAACTCCAGAAGGGGATGTGCTCCATCTCCATGTCCTGATACAACATCGGGACGACACAGATCGGGAAATCACCCGCGATACCCCCGCCGATCTGGAAAAAGCCTACACCTTTGCCGGTAGAGTGTTGTACGTACCAGTCAGAGAGCCACATCATGTATTCGATACCGGACTTCATGGTGCTGGGTTTCAGCTCTCCTTTGAGGCAGTAGGAGGCAAAAATATTGCCCATCGTGGAGTCTTCCCATCCGGGTACGATGATCGGCAGGTTTTTTTCGGCCGCGGCGATCATCCAGCTATGCTTCGGGTCAATCTCGTAGTACGGCTCCATCTCGCCGGAGAGGAGCATCTTGTACATGTACTCATGCGGAAAAAAACGCTCACCGGCGTCTTCTGCTTTTTTCCACTGGCCGAAGATATGGCGCTGGATCTTGCGGAAGGCTTCTTCCTCGGGGATACAGGTATCGGTGACCCGGTTGAAGCCCTGGTCGAGGAGCTCGCGCTCGTCCTGGGGGCTGAGGTCGCGGTAGTGGGGGACCCGTTTGTAGGCGTTGTGTGCGACGAGGTTCATGATGTCCTCTTCGAGGTTGGCCCCGGTGCAGGAGATAATCTGTACCTTGTCCTGGCGGATCATCTCCGCGAGAGAGAGGCCGAGCTCAGCCGTACTCATGGCCCCTGCCAGGGTGATCATCATTTTTCCGCCTTCGAGGAGATGGGTTTCATACCCCTTGGCGGCGTCCACGAGTGCTGCCGCGTTAAAGTGGCGGTAGTGATGGGCAACAAACTGAGAGACAGGTCCTTTGTTCATATAACGGGCGGTAAGGCGACAGTAGGAAAAACCTTATTCTTTATATCCGAGGATGCGCATGACCTGCTGGCTGTTTTGCTCCTCGTGCAGGACCCGCAGGCTGCGGGTACCGTCTGGGTTCACCCCGATCAGGAGGTGTTTAGGATCAGGCATCAGGCAGTGGTGCAGGCCACCGACCCCGCTCAGGACTTCCTGGTATGCGCCAGTATGGAAAAATCCGATATACTGGAGCTTGCGGGTTTTGGGCATGAAGATCGAGTCTACATTGGCCTCCTGGTTATAGTAGTCGTCGCTGTCGCAGGTGATCCCGCCGATATAGACTTTTTCGTACTGCGCCTCCCAGTTGTTGATGGGCAGGAGCATAAACCGCCGTTTCAGGGCCCAGATGTCCGGGAGCATGGAGATGATGCTGCCGTCTATCATAAACCATTTTTCGCGGTCGTTCTGCTGCTTGCGTCCCAGGACCCTGAAGAGGGTACAGCTGCTCTCCGCAACGGTATAGGACCCAAACTCGGTGAGGATATCGGGTTCTGGTACCCCGTGTTCGAGGCAGATGTTTTTGATCGTGCGTACGATCTCTTCGATCACGTAGGCGTAGTCATACTCAAACTCCAGGGAGGTGCGGAAGGGCATACCTCCGCCGATGTCCAGCATGGTGAGATGCGGATTGATCTTCCGGAACTTGCAGTAGAGGTTGACAAACCGGCGGAGCTCCGTCCAGAAAAACGGGGTATCAGAGATGCCGGTGTGTACGAAGAAGTGAAGGAGTTTTACCTTAAAGAGGGGATGGTCCTTCAGCTTGCTGTCGTAGAGGTCCATGATCTCGTCTTCCCGGATACCGAGGCGGCTGGTATAAAAACTAAACTCCGGGGGTTCATCCGTCGCAAGCCGCACCCCGATGTTAAACGGTTCCTCGATCTCATCTTCGTAGAAGTTGAGTTCTTCTTTGTTGTCGAGGATCGGGATAATGTTGGTAAATCCGTCGTGAAACATGTCCACGACGTTTTGTTTGTACTCGAAGTCCTTAAACCCGTTGCAGACGATCAGGATGTCCTTGGTGAGGTGGCCTGAGCGGTACAGGTTTTCGATCAGGGGCAGATCAAAGGCGGACGAGGTTTCAAGCTGCACGTTGTTTTTCAGCACCTCCACGAGGATGTGCTTGAAGTGCGAACTTTTGGTACAATAACAGTAGGTGTACTTACCCTGGTAATCAAGTTTTTGGAAAGCATTGCTGAAATGCTGGCGTGCATTCTGGATCTGCTTTGATATCACAGGGAGAAAAGTACACCTGAGGGGTGTTTTGTACGTCTCGACCAACTCCATGAGGTTGATCCCGTGAAAAAACAGCTCATCGTCTATCACCTGAAAACCTTCAGGCGGAAAGTCGTAGCTCTGTTTGAGAAGCTCTAGGTAACTTTGCATGCTAAAAATAGTCCCCGAAAATACGCCGCAAAGTTACGCAAACGATGGTAATATCGCAGGCTCCTGTAAAAAAAAATCAGAATTTGCCCTTGCGGCCAAACCGATCGTTTTTGTCGCGGTTTTCCTGTTCGCGTCCGGGTTTTTTGCGCTGTATCCGCTCAAACTGGCGGCCCGGGGTGAAGTCATCTTCGTCATCGTCTTCATCCTGGTCTGGCCTGAACTGGGCCTCTTCTGCCGGAGTGGCAGCCTGAACCTTCAGTACACTCCCATCAAATGGCTGGCCGTCAAGCTCTTCAGTGGCATCTGCTGCGTCCAGGTCGTCCTCCATGTCGATCATGGCTACATACCCGGAAGCACCCGGCATACGACCCCGGACTACCCGGCGTACAGGCCCAAACTCCTCAAATAATCCCGTCAGGTCAAATACCGAGGTGTAAGCATCAAGATTGGAAACAAGCAGTTTCATTGCGCAGAGAGAAAAACAGGGTTAGAGATGATTGAAAATAAAAATTGTATGCCATCGGCTGCCGACTGAGGGGGGCGGCCTGGCTGAAGCGTCAGCCTGCGCCCGGCAGGGAGCGGTCTGATGCAGATATGGTATAGGAGAAGGGCAGCAGTCCGGACTGCTGTACGGTCGGGGCAGGATGCCACACCGGTTTTATACACAGGATACATATATCTCCAGCCTGATTGCTTTAAAGATCCGTACCTTGTGGCAGGCGCCTAATCGCCTGACGCTCATATATTCCGACAGCTCGCATATGGGCTATACAGCAAGATATTTAACCAAATATGAGAACTACTTTCCAAAAAACAAAATATTTCCGCGTGGTGCCATAACACGTGTGGTTCCAGCAGGACAACCGTGTCTGCGAATGGGCGGCATCATACAACAATGGCCGCTGCTAAATGTTCGCGCAGGCCCTTTGAGGCCTGAGTTGGGTGGCTGAAACCGGAAGTACGCAGGGCCATCCTGCATGAGTGTATGCTCACCTGCCAGCAATCGCCATCAAGGGTGCTTCCACTCAGCGATATGCCCACCCGGCGGAGATGACCGGCCCCTGTTGTTTGTCAGAGCGTGAGGGTATAAGATAGCTGGGTATATACGTTTCGGGGTTGGCCGGGATAAAAGTACCGGGGGGCACCACCTCCCGTAGAGGGGGCATTGACCTGGATCATGGCAGCATACCGGGCGTCCAGGAGGTTCTGCACACCTGCCAGCAGCCGCAGGCTGTGGTGTTTGCCGAGGATTCGTTTGAACCCAAGCTGGCTATTGCAGAGGGTATAGGCGTCTGTATAGCGGCTGTTATCATCTGTGACAGGCATGCCAGCTGCATAATAGACATTCACATTCCCAAACAACCCCCAGCGCAGGGTCCAGTCCAGGCTGGCACTGCCCGTCACCGGAGGCACACCCGTGAGGACATTGCCGCTGTAGTCCCGTCCCCGGTCCACAAACGAGACAAACCGGTACCGGGCCAGGTGGTATTGGGCTGATACATCCAGGCGACTGCCCCGGCGCTCCAGGAGCAGGGCGGTGACGGAGATTTCGGCCCCGTCGTGTCGGGTTTGACCGGCGTTGCGCCCGATGAGTTCATCATTTTGCAGGCGCTCCGCTACCAGGAGGTTCTGGATCGGCATATGATACAGGCCCAGGTCGGCAAATATCCGCTGCTCCCAGAGCCGGATCCGGGCCCCTGTCTCAAAACTCCATCCGGTCTCGGGCTGGATATCGGGGTTGATGCTGCCCTCTGGCGTGAGGGTCTCCGCTACGGTCGGGGGCGAAAATCCATGCGAAGCGCTCGCCCGCAGGACGACATTGGGGCGGAGGGTATGTACCAGTGCGATCCTGGGCGAAAAAACAGGATCGTACGCATACTGGCCGGAGCGGTCTGTGGAGTCAGCCACAAACCGGTCCTTGTAGGTGTACCGGGTTGAGTTGCCATTGAGGCCGGCGGTAAGGGAGGTTCGGTCTGAGAGGTCCCAGAGCGCCTGCGCAAACAGGTTTTGGGTGGCACGTACTTCCTGGTTGTCGCCGAGCACGCCGCCCAGGCCGCCAGTGCCGCCGACATTGGTATAGAGTTGCCAGTTGTACCACTCCGTATAAGACTCAAAGCCACCCGTGAGCTGGAAAGGACGCCCGCCCAGTTGGGCCTTGAGCCGGAGCCAGTTGCGGAGTCCGCCCCAGTAGTTGTTTTCGCGGAGGAGATTAAAGGGTCTGACCTCATTATTGCCCCTGAACCCGGCAAACCCCGTAGAGTTACCTTCCCAGTGTTTTCCGATATAATAATGGTAGGAATTGCCGATCAAAAGCCGGTGATAGGCTTCATTTCCAGCCGTTCGGAGCCAGGTGGGGGCAGCAGCTTCCGGCCGGTCAGTATAGGTTGTGCTGTCTATCGAGCTGGGAATCTGGCCCTCTACCGTGGTGAACAGGGTAAGCGTAGTCATGCTTCCGCCGTCCCCGACCCGGGTTTCGGTCAGGGAGAGTGTGCCGTAGCGGGTGTAGGCGCTGTTGTCACGCCAGCCTGTGCTGCGGGTATAGTGGCCGGAGAGCTGGTAGGACTCTTGTGGATTGAAGGTCGTATAGCGGGCCGTGGTCCGGTAGAGACCTGCGCTGCCCGCTGTCCCGGACAGGGTGCCGGAGGGGGCTTCTGCCTCCGGCTGGGTCGCGGACATGAGGATGGTGCCCCCCAGTCCTGCCCCATACAAACTGGAGGCGGGGCCTTTGAGGACCTCAACCCGTCCGATCAGGCTCAGGTCTATATCCTCCAGGGAGGTCTCTCCGTCCCCTCCGGTGAGGGGGATATCGTTGAGGTAAGCCCTGATTTTGGTCGTGCCAAAAGGGGTACGGGAGCCGATCCCCCGGATCGTGATGCGGTGGGTGCCATACGTGCCGGAGTGCATGTACACCCCCGGGATCCGGTTGAGGGCAGGGGTGATGACCACCTGATTGTCCCGTGCCAGGTCACGGGGGGTGATGACCCCCACGCTGCCGCTCTGGCGCATGAGGCTGCGGCCCGTGTAGTACGCAGCGATAGCGACTTCCTCCAGTTGATACCCTGTCGGCGGGAGGGGGATCGTCACCACCCCGCGCAGATCGGTTACTTCCAGGGTACGGGGTTCATATCCGGGTGCTTCGGCTGTAAGGCGCACGGGCAGTGATGCCGCTGTCAGGCTAAAACGCCCTTGTGCATCAGCCGTGGCTGAAGCCTGTCCTGCCTGGCTGACAGTAGCTCCTGCCAGTGGCTGCCGGTTATTGGCATCAAGGACTACACCGGAAACCTGCACTTGCGCACACATCCAGGTTAATCCATTGACCATCAGTAAAATAAAGTGTATAAGACGCTGCATAGGATACGTATTCTGCACGCAATATACTCATCCGCTGCTGGCTGGCCGGTATGTGACAGAATAGTTTTTGGGCGTAAACGTAAGATCACGCACATTCACCAGCATAATGTTTATCCCCCAAACCTAAAACCTCCCCCTGCGCAGTATATCCGGCAGAAGGAGGTCAGGCGTATTACGGTCAGAAACGTGTTGAGAAGCAGTTGGTTAATTGCTCACCGGGTCAATCAGCATAGGGGCTTTGCCGTCGGTGATGATAATTTTGGTGTTGGGAGAAGTCGAGAGAATCTTAAAGGCTTCCAGGCTCTGCCACTCGATGATACGGGGCGAGAGACCCTCCTCAATGATACGCTGGGCGTCCCGGATCCCCTCAGCCTCAATCCGGCGGCGGGAAGCCTCCAGCCGCTCCCGCTGCAATACAAACTCCATGCGCTGGGCTTCCTGCTCGGATTCCAGTTTTTCTTCTATCGCGCGGGCCAGTCCCTGGGGCAGGTTGATGCTTTTGAGCAGGACAGCCTCAATCTCAAATCCCCGTGGAGCCAGGATGTCTGTCATCAGCTCGCGTATCTCTTTTTCGATCCCGCTGCGGCCCTCTGTGTACATGTCCTTGGCATAAAACCGGGAGCAAACATCAGCCGCTGCGGAGCGAAAAACACTCAGGATGACTACGTCCTCGTAATTAACCCCGATATTCTGGATCACCTGAGAGGCCTTGTCGGGATTGATCCGGTACAGAATAGAAATTTCGGAGTTGATGTTGAGTCCTTCGCGGGAAGGAAGGGACAGCTTTACTTCCAGGTTGACGGTTTGGGTAGGAATCCGGATAATTTTGGTTACGAGAAAATTGTAACCGGCAATACCCGGATCAATCACACCAGGCTTGAGGTTGCCGAGGGTCTGCCGGAGTCCGATCTCTCCCGGACGGATAATGGCACAACTGGTCAGGCTGGTGAGCAAAAGGGCCAGGGCAAAAATCGCTATCACATTGCGTTTCATAGGAACAAGAGTTAGTGAAAGTGGTTTTGTGATTGTACGACTACTGTTTAAAATAGTTTTACTATTAATATAAGAAGTTTTGCAAATATTTGGTATTGTCAGGGATTCTTGAGGCTGGCGCAGGGATTTTATTATATTGACCTGCATTTATAACAGGACTGCTGTATGAAACTTGATGCGCACCATCACCTGTGGACCTACTCGGCTCAGGCCTACGACTGGATCGGAGATGATATGGCTGTATTGCGCAGGGACTTTGGCCCCGCCGACCTGGTAACTTGCCTGCGGGAGAACGGATACGATGCGGCCATCGCCGTACAAGCCCGCCAGACAGAGGAGGAAACCCGCTGGCTCCTGGCACTGGCGGCGGAGTGTCCGGAGATAGCCGGGGTAGTGGGGTGGCTCGACTTGTGCAGCCCGGAGCTGGAGACGGCGCTGGCCAGATGGTCTGCTGATCCTAAGCTGGCAGGCCTGCGGCATGTCGTGCAGGCTGAGCCGGATGACCGGTTTATGCTCAGGCCTGATTTTATGCGGGGTATTTCTCAGCTGTCGGCCTACGGCCTGGTGTACGATTTGCTGGTGTTTCCTCGCCAGTTGCCAGCGGCTATTGAACTGGTATCCGCATTTCCGGAGCAGGTATTTGTGCTGGACCATATCGCCAAACCTCCGATCGGCACCCGGGGATTTCAGCCCTGGGCAGATCTGATACGCGACCTGGCCACTGCTCCCCAGGTTTCTTGCAAGCTCTCCGGGCTGGTCACAGAGGCAGACTGGACAGGCTGGAAACCTGACGATTTATATCCATATCTGGATCATGTATGCGAGGTATTCGGGCCGGATCGCCTGATGATCGGGAGCGACTGGCCTGTATGCCTGCTTGCGGGTACCTATACACAGGTGATGGATACAACAGCCCACTATCTGCAGAGCCGTTTTTCGGGCCCGGTCCTGGATCAGGTACTGGGAGACAATGCGGCAAGGATTTACCTGAAAAGAAAACAGCGTGTGTCTTGATTTCCTGTACATTCGTTGTCCATACCCTATTACTGCATTACCCTATGGCCTATACTGCTGCTGAAAACCGCTATCAGGTATTATCTACCCGCCGCTCAGGTCGCAGCGGCCTCATCCTGCCCGTCGTCTCGCTGGGCCTTTGGCATAACTTCGGAGATGTGGATCGCCTGGATACGATGCGGGCCATGCTCCGCCGGGCCTTTGACCGGGGGGTGTTCCATTTTGACCTGGCCAATAACTACGGACCTCCGCCCGGATCTGCTGAGGAGAACTTTGGCAAGATATTCCGGCAGGATTTTTTGCCATACCGGGATGAACTTATCCTCTCCACCAAAGCCGGATACCTCATGTGGCCCGGGCCTTTTGGGGAGTGGGGCTCACGCAAGTACCTCATCGCCAGCCTGGACCAAAGCCTGAAGCGTATGGGTGTCGAGTATGTGGATATTTTTTACTCACACCGCCCTGACCCTCATACCCCTCTCGAAGAAACCATGTCGGCCCTGGACCATGCCGTACGCTCAGGCAAGGCCCTGTATGCTGGCATCTCCAGTTATAGTGCTGAGGATACCCGCCGCGCAGCTGCGATCCTGCGCCAGTTGGGTACCCCTTGTGTGATCCACCAGCCGCGCTACAATATGTTTGATCGCTGGATCGAAACAGAAGGCCTGGTATCGGCCCTCGGGGAGACTGAGATGGGATGTATTGTGTTTTCGCCCCTGGCCCAGGGCATGCTCACCGACCGGTATCTGACCGGTATCCCGGCGGATTCACGTGCCGCCAAACCACACGGGTACCTCAAGTCTGACGAGATCAGCCCGGCGAGGCTTCAGCAGATTCAGGCGCTGCACCAGCTCGCCCAGACCCGTGGACAGTCCCTGGCCCAGATGGCCCTGGCCTGGACCCTCCGGCTGCCGGAAGTCACCTCGACGCTGATCGGTGCCAGCTCTGTGGCCCAGCTCGACAATAACCTGGATGCGGTTCAGCACCTGGACTTTTCGGCATCAGAGCTGGAGGCAATAGAGGCTGTTCTGAGAGGATAGATGAATGGTTGGCGCGGCAAGGTGGGTGCTGAGCAGAAATGTCTTTCACCCTCCTTGCCCACCCTGCAGGAAATCGTTATCTTTAACCCGTGAGTACCCTTACCCATATCGCGAACCCGCTCTACGATGTAGTCTTCCGGTACATGATGGAGGACAACCGGGTGGCGCGGCTGTTTCTGAGCGCCGTGCTGGGAGAGGAGGTGGAGGAGTTGATCTTCAGCCCCACAGAGTACAGCCGCAAACTCGGCGGCGAGGCGGGTATCACGGTCACCCGCATGGACTTTAATGCCCGTATCCGGCAGGCCGATGGGCAACGCCGGGTGGTGCTGATCGAGCTCCAGAAGGCCAAGTACCACCACCAGCTGATGCGGTTCCGGAGTTATCTGGGCAAGCAGTACCAGAATCCGCAGCATATAGGTCCCGGCGGATCGCCGCTGCCGATCTATCCGGTGTATATCCTGGCGGAGTCCTTCACCACCGAAAAAGTGCCGGTGATCCGGGTGAGCCGGGAGTATACAGATGGAGCCACACAGGCGCCGACCGGGCGGCATCCGTTTATCGAGGCCCTGACGCACGATGCGACGGTGATCCAGGCTGAGCACCTCAGGGGGCAGCGTCGGACGGTGCTGGAGCGGTTTCTGAGTATTTTTGACCAGTCATCACAGACAGATGCGAAGGGGCATATTCTGGCCTTGTCGGAGGAGGATTTTCCCGAGGTATATCGTCCCGTGATCCGTCGGCTGCACAAGGCCCTTCAGCATCCGAAGATCGAGGAGGAGATGGATCTTGAAGACGAGGTGCTGAATGAGTTTCACAAAAAAGACGAACTCCTGGCCGCTGCGCTCCAGCGGGAGGAGGACGCCCGGCAGCAGGCTGAGGAAGCCCGCACCGCCCAGCATGGTATGATCCGCCGCCTGCATGCGATGGGGATGAGCCTTGCGCAGATCGCATCTGTGGCTGGTATGGAGGAAGCCGAGGTAGAGGCGCTTATCAATACATCAGGCGGTTGAGCTGGCAACACGTATTGCTGGCCTGACAGGCGATTCTGGTTTATTCACACCACATCTTCCGGGTGCGAAAATCCTTCCGGGGGTTGATGACGGGCCTTATAGTTCCAGGCGGCAGTATCATCGTCCGGGCTATGGTCGGGTTCTTGTTCCCAGGCATAGGTCTTACGCGGGGTAATATCTGTCCGCCGGTAAAACCAGGCCATAAAAGTGCCGGAGATGGCCCCAAACAGATGAGATTCCCAGGAAATTCCAGCTTCTACGGGTAATACTCCCCAGACCATGCTGCCATAAAATAAGGCTACCGCCAGTGCCAGGGAAAGTGAGCGTACATCCCGCCGGAATACGCCACTAAAAAACAGGAAAAAAGCCAGGGCATATACAACTCCGCTGGCCCCGATGTGCTGGCTGGTGCGGGCGCCGGCCCATACCCACAGACCTGTCGCCAGCCAGGCATATACCCATACGGGTGTATGAAGTTTCGGATAAAAATACCGCAGTCCACCACCCAATACAATCATCGGGATGAGGTTGGAGATCAGGTGATTGCGGTCACCATGTACCAACGGGGCAGTCAGGATGCCGGTCAGTCCCTGCCAACTGCGCGGATATATGCCCCAGGGTCCGGGTTCAAGGGCCAGGTATTGCATGACTCCAAAAACAACGATCATCAGGGAGCCAAGCCACAGGGTGGGACCGGTTATTCGGTACAGGGTCTGAAACGGGTTGGGGCGGGGAGAATCTTCTGGCATGTCGGGCAATAATAACAATCCGTCCGGGCGAAAACTTTCTTTTTTGAGCAGGCTCCCGTACCTTTCGCCAGCAGAAAACTCAGCTATGACCGATCCCTCGATGCTGCTTCAGGTGCAGGGCCTCACGACGGAGTTCCGGAGTCGTGATGCCCATGTGGTAGCTGTACGCAATATCAGCTTTCAGGTTAAAAAAGCCTCGGTGGTGGGCATTGTAGGGGAGTCCGGCAGTGGCAAATCGGTGACATCCCTTTCGCTGATGCGCCTTATCCAGCCACCGGGACAGGTGTCAGCGGGGCAGGCCTGGTTTCGAAACCGAACGGGCGCTGTGGTGGACTTGCTGACCCTCCCGCCCCGTGAGATGCAGCGATATCGGGGCAATGAACTGGCGATGATTTTTCAGGAGCCAATGACGGCCCTGAATCCGGTATATCGGTGTGGAGACCAGGTAGCAGAGGCCCTGCGGCTGCACCAGGCCCTTAGTGCCCGGCAGGCACGGGAAGCCGTGCTTGATTTGTTCCGGGAAGTAGAGTTGCCGCGTGTGGAGGACTTGTACCGGGCGTACCCGCATGAGGTTTCCGGGGGGCAAAAACAGCGGGTGATGATCGCAATGGCGATCGCCAATCGTCCGTCACTCCTGATCGCCGATGAGCCGACCACCGCGCTTGATGTCACCGTACAGAAGCAGATACTCAGGTTGATCCGCCGGCTCCAGCAGGAGCAGCAAATGTCAGTGATGTTTATCACCCACGACCTGGGGGTTGTACGGGAGCTGGCAGATGACGTACTGGTGATGCATGAAGGGCAGATAGTAGAGGCCGGCCCGGTCGAAGACCTGTTTCAGCACCCGCAGCATCCCTACACCCGGGGCCTGCTGGCCTGCCGTCCCCGGATGGACCGCCGGCCAACCCGATTGCTGACGTTGCAGGATTTTCAGGCCGAAACACCTCCTGCCGAGACCCTGATCTCGCCTGCGGCTTTTGAGGCCCGCCTCAATAGCCTCCGGTCTCAGGCCCCGCTTCTGCAAGTAAAAGACCTGCGTACCTGGTACCCCCTCCGCCGTAACCTCGCCGGACAAGTCCGCTCCCACGTCAAAGCGGTGGACGGAGTGAGCCTGGATGTATACCCCGGCGAAACCCTCGGACTGGCGGGAGAGTCTGGATGTGGCAAAACTACCCTCGGACGCACCATCCTGCGGCTCACCGAGCCGACCCAGGGACAGATACGATTTGACGGGCAAGACATTACCCATCTATCTCAGTCGCAGCTCCGGCCGCTGCGCCGGGATATGCAGATTGTTTTTCAGGATCCATACAGCTCCCTCAACCCGCGTATGCGCATCGGAGATGCTATTCTGGAGCCTATGGCGGTACACCAGATAGGCGCTACCCAGCAGGCCCGGCGTGACCAGGTGTATGAATTGCTGGTGCGGGTAGGCCTTCAGCCTGAGATGTATCAGCGGTATCCGCATGAGTTTTCAGGAGGACAACGGCAGCGTATCTGTATCGCCCGTGCCCTGGCCCTGCGGCCCCGGATGATCATCTGTGATGAGTCCGTATCAGCCCTGGATGTATCGGTTCAGGCCCAGGTGCTGAACCTCCTCAAAGAGCTCCAGGCCGAGTTGGGACTGTCGTATATCTTTATCTCGCATGACCTGGGCGTGGTGAAGTTTATGTCAGACCGGATCCTGATCATGCGGGCAGGGAAGATCGTAGAGCAGGCAGATGCAGAAACCTTGTACCGTGCCCCGCAGTCTGACTATACCCGCGAGCTGATCGCAGCGGTGCCGGGGAGTACAGCTCCCTAATATGAGGTTTTAGGTCAACAATTATCCACTTGTATATGAAGTTTTGTTTTGGACTGATCGGGCTTATGCTGCTGGCAGGGGCTTGTGTACCTCCATCCTCATCTCCCTCAGCCAAGCTGGCGGATGCCCGTGAGTTGGCGGGTTACTGGATACACCAGGGCTGGGCAGACTCCCTGCTTGCCTCCGGCTCACCGCTGCTGGCTCATGACGTCGTAGAGGAGTTGTCTATGCTCCTGATCTCCGGACAGGCAGGTGACACAATCCCTGTGGGGTATGGGTTTCATGAGGGAGGTGAGTTTGTCCTCACCGCACTGCCGTCAGGGTGGGCCCTTACCTTGCCGGATAACCCTGAGCCTGTACATCGGCTTGAACTCCGGAATGGCAAGCTGATGGTGGACAGTGTGGTGTTTATCAAGTTGCCTTCCACGGCTGAGGATATCTATACCTGGGCACTGGATACGCTGATAGGCGGCACGTATGATATGGGCGGCAAAACAGTCGGGATCTTGCCTGATGGCCGTATCACGGGGATGGACAGTATAGGGTACGCAGAAGTGCAGTTGGATTTTGAGGCGGAAGACAGGTATGCTGATCATATACGCCTCAGCCCGGATACCCTTCAGCGCGGGACCTGGTACGCATATAAGGTACAGCAGGACACCCTGTGGTTGTATACCCTGCGGTGTGAATACGAGCCGGAACCGGGGGAGGACTGTTATCAGCATGTCCCGGATAAAGTCTGGAAAAAACTGGTGCGTATCTCCCGGTAAGGGTTGTTCCTGACCACCTGCAGCAGGATGGCAGGTGGTCAGGAACCGGATCAGAAGGCCGTGTCAGGCCTGGGGTATGTCGTAATTAATCATCCAGGCTGTCCCAAACTGATCCCTGAACGAGGCAAACCAGGCATTCCAGAACGTTTTTTCCAAAGGGGCCTCAATCACACCACCTGCTGAGAGCAAGTCGTACAGGCGCTGGGTATCAGCCTCACTGTCAGGGGAGAGCATGACGTAGTTATTATTGCCAGGTTGGAGGACATGGCCCGCTGAGGGCAGGGTGTCGCTGCCCATCAGCACATGGTTGGGGCCAATCGGAAGCGCCACGTGCATGATCCGCTGCTGTTCGTCAGCCGGGAGGTTTGCACCATCAGGTGTTTCGCCCATCCGGGAGAA
Source organism: Bacteroidia bacterium (assembly GCA_033762375.1). GTDB lineage: Bacteria > Bacteroidota > Bacteroidia > J057 > J057 > RDXT01. The sequence continues at coordinate 57,904 of JANRLQ010000017.1, read as the reverse complement.
AAAACTAAATTCGCCACCAAATACTTCCTTGTAAAAGGTAAAAGCGGCCTCGGTGGTTCCGTCAAAATTGAGGTAAGGGTTGAGCGCTGGCATAAATGGGGTATTAGATTTTGTCTAACAATATTAGCATTTTGTTTAATTTATCCCAAATACAAGTGCAATTTTTTTAGCTAAACTTTTCCACAATTTGTGGGAGTATCTCCGGATGTTCCTTCTCCTTTTTTCCTGTTCATTTTTGTGCCATGCGCCGGTATTTGGTTACGTACGGAGTCTTCGGAGGTATTGCCCTGTTGTATGCCTTCACCCGCAGCCCGCACCCCGGGTGGGGGGATGGGATCGGATTTGTGTATTATGGGCAGTTGGGGTTTGATTTTTCGACCAATGCCACCAGTCATTTCCTCTGTCACAATATCAATGCTTTGATGATCAAGCTATTGCCTGGGATAGATCCGGTGCAGATATTGGGGTGGATGTCAGTCGGTTGGGCCCTGCTGGCCCTGGTCGAGTTGTATCAGATCCTCCGTCTGGCTTGTGATACATCCTCAGCCTTGCTGACAGTGGTATGTATCGCCCTGGGGTTTACCTGGTGGCGGCAGGCGGTGAGCATTGAAGTGTATGCATGCTGGGCCTGGTGGACGCTGCGGGCCTTACGCCCGATGTTTCAGGATGTACAGGCGGGTACCGGGCGACGGACTGCTGAGGCAGGTTTTTGGTTAGGAATTTCACTGTGGGTGCATATTCAGAATATCCTGCTCATCCCGGCATTCGGCTGGTACCTGCTCACCCGCCGTGACCGCTCATGGCTACAACAGACAGGGGCTGCTGCCCTGCTGCTCGGAATAGGTGCCTTGTTGTGGCTCCCGCCCTGGCTTTGGAGGCTTCATACAGCTGCGGCAGTGCTGGTGGACAACCAGTTTCAAACCCAGGCCCTGGGCCTGAACCTGGCTTCTGTCGGGCAGGGTGTGCTCCTGGGGATCGGTTATCTGGTTTATAACCTGCACCTGCTGCTGGTCCCGGTTGTGATCGGGATGGTGCGGCTGTGGCAGGCACATCGTCCCCGGCTGATCCTGATGTTGCTGGCCGGGTTGCCCATGGCTGGATTTGCGGCCCGGTACCCGGTCACGGATGCCTATGTATTTTACCTGCTGCCGTATCTGATGCTGGCCCTGCCCGCTGCTACCGGGCTTCAGCAGGGACTTCTCATGCTGACCCCGGGACTGCGCCGGGCCGTCAGGATATGCCTTCCGCTGAGTTTTCCGCTCGGATACCTGCTGGCCTGGCAACTCGCGCTGCACCTCCCGGCAGCCCGGGCCTTCCACACCCAAAAAGCCTACAAAGGCGGACTTGCCTACTATTTGTGGCCTCCCATGCACCAGAGCCCTGATCCCCTGGTCCTGACCCGCAGCATCCTCACCGGTGCACATCCTCCCGTGCCGGACTTTGAACGGTACGATATGGCCCGCCAGTACCTCCAACTTCGGGATTCTCTTGATAATCTGCCGTCAACTATTGACTGACCGGAAGCAGTTGCTTAGATTGTTCGGAAATTAAGGTTATGAAGGACACCTACATTCTCGCGCTGGACCAGGGGACTACCAGCTCCCGTGCGATACTTTTTGACAAGCAGCACCACATCGTGGGGATAGCCCAGAAGGAATTTACGCAATTTTTTCCGAAACCCGGCTGGGTCGAACACGATGCCATGGAGATACTCCAGACCCAGGTAGCCGTCGCGCGTCAGGTACTGCTCCAGACCGGGATCGGTGCCGATCAGATTGCCGCTATCGGCATCACCAACCAGCGGGAGACCACCGTGGTATGGGACCGGGAGACAGGTGCCCCCGTACATCATGCCATCGTGTGGCAGGACCGGCGCACAGCTGATATTTGTGCTGATCTGAAAAACAGGGGATTGGAAGACTATATCCGGCGGGAAACCGGACTGGTAGCGGACGCATATTTTTCAGGGACCAAAATCAAGTGGCTCCTGGACCATATCGCCCTCAACAATCCCGACATCAAACCCGACCGGCTCCTCTTCGGCACGATTGATACCTGGCTGATCTGGAACCTCACCGGAGGAGCCGTGCATGCGACGGATTACTCCAATGCCTCCCGCACCCTGCTTTACAATATCCGGGAGCTGGACTGGGATGCCCGGATGCTGCGTGAGCTCGACATCCCGGCAGAGATGCTCCCAGAGGTGCGCGACTCCAGCGGCGACTTTGGGCAGACATCACCGGAGTGGTTTGAGGGAGTGAGCATCCCGATCTGTGGAGTGGCCGGTGACCAGCAGGCGGCATTGTTTGGACAGGCTTGTTTTGAGCCGGGTATGGTCAAAAACACGTACGGCACAGGCTGCTTTATGCTGATGAATACCGGCGAAGAACTCGTCCAGTCACACAATGGGCTCGTGACCAGCCTCGCCTGGGGGCTGGGCGGCAGGGTCAATTATGTGCTTGAAGGCAGTATTTTTATCGCGGGAGCAGCCATTCAGTGGCTCCGGGATGGACTGAAACTGCTGGACGAGGCCCCTGACTCTGAGTTTTATGCCTTAAAAGTTCCTGACAATGGCGGGGTATATGTTGTCCCGGCCTTTGCGGGGCTGGGAGCCCCGTACTGGGACATGTATGCGCGTGGAGCAATCTTTGGGCTGACCCGCGGCACCAACAAAGGACACGTCATCCGCGCCACCCTCGAGTCCCTGGCCTACCAGACACGGGATGTACTGGAAGCCATGGCACAAGATGCAGGCGCACCGATCCGTCGGCTGCGGGTGGATGGCGGTGCCTCCGCCAATAACCTCCTCATGCAGTTCCAGTCTGATATTCTCAATATCCCTGTCGAGCGGCCGAAGGTCACTGAAACCACCGCCCTCGGGGCTGCCTATCTCGCCGGATTGGCGGTAGGATACTGGAAAATGGAAGAAATCACCAGCAACTGGCGCGTAGATGCCGGATTTACCCCTGCCATGTCCGAAGAAAACCGCGAAAAACGGTACAACAAATGGAAAAAAGCCGTCCAGCGTACCATGGACTGGGAATCCTGATCACCCTATACACGTTTGTCAACCAACAGCCCCGGCTTGTACCGGGGCTTTTTATATATCCATGTATAACCCATAACTCATAACCCCAATCTCCCATCCCCCTCAGGCAATCAGGTTCAATACAATCTGTTTAAACGCAGACAGCACCACCGTCCAGCCTAAAATGCTGATAGTCATATATTTGAGGATCCGTCCGGGGTTTTCCTGGAAAGAAAGGGCAATCCCGATACTGGCCATCGGTGAAATCAGCGGGGCCATAAAAGCAATGCCCAGCAGCCCATAGCGTTTCCAGAGAACAAAAATTTTGCGGCGGCGGGCAAAAGGCATGGATTTTTTCTTGGGCAAATACCGGCCCAGCAGATTCCGGATACCAGTCCCAAAATAGGTATAAACCACATTGCCGACCAGGGCTCCCCCACCAGCTGAAAGCATGATTTCCCAGAAAGCAAATTCAGGTTTGGCAATGGCAATCAGGATGGCTACCAGAAATTTAACAGCTGCTACCGAAGCAATGGCAACATAAGCCAGCAGTTTGTCGTCCGGCGGCAGGGTGAGTGCCAGCGGCATAATATCTGACAGCAGGATACTGCCTGTGAGCGTGAAAAATGACATCCAATAATCCGGTAGAAGGTCTGATCAGGCCCCGGCAAAAACCAGAGCCGTTTCATTTAACGTAGGGATCGGGGTTATGTTGCACGGTTTTATCCTCAAAACGAACCCTCTCAGGGGGAATTCCCGACCTTTCAGGTAAGAAAAAGGCCCTTCAGGCATTCGTCTCTCATGCATCTGGTATCAGGAGTACTTTGCCGGTACTCATGTTGGTCGAGTACCAGGTTACGGCCTCCTGGGCCTGGCTGATCGGGAAACGCCGCTGCACCTGAGACTGAAGGTCCGAGCCCAGCAACCGCTGCACCTGCATGGCAAGCGCAAAAGTTGCTGCGAGGTTTTTTTGCTGGAGCCAGTTGGCGAGATGAAACCCCTCCAGCCGTTTGGCTTCAGAGAGGAAATGCCAGGCCTCGACCCTTGCCGGCTGGCCGGAGAGTGCGCCATATAGCAATATTTTGCTTCCGTAGGGAGCTGCTGCCGCCAGTTGGCCTGTGCTTTCACCTGCTATGGCGTCCAGCAGCAGCGTAGCCCGTAGGGTATGGGTCAGCGTGCGCAGGGTCTCCTCAAATCCCGGCTGGCTGCTGTCCACCACATGCACAAACCCCTGTCGCCGCAGCAGATCAGCCTGCTCAGTCCGCCGCACGACGGAGATCACCGGAATCCCATATCGCAGGCCCAGGCGGGTGATCATCTGCCCCAGGGCACTGGCGGCAGCCGTATTAACGATGGCAGCATGTTTTTCCTGCCGGGCGATGCTGATAAAGGCCATGGAGGTGAGCGGATTGACGAGCATCATGGCCCCCGCCTCATGGCTTACCTGTGGCAGGAGCGGTATGCAGCGGGCCGCCTGGGTGACCATATACTCAGCCCAGGTACCGCCCCCCTGCTCAGGCGCGGCGCAGGCTACCCGGCGTCCGGCAAAGATGCGGGGCAATACGCCTGCTCCGGCAGCTACCACGGTCCCGCTGCCCTCCAGGCCGGCAATGGCAGGGAGTGGCTTCGCAAACTTGGTATAAGTCCCCTGCAAAATAGCCAGGTCAGAGGGATTGATCGGAGCTGCGGCCATGCGGATCAGCACCTGACCAGGCCCTGGCCGAGGTACCTCGGCCTCCTCGACCGTCACGGGTTCGCCAAAAGCCCGGAGCCGGACCACCCGCATCGTATGGGGGATTGTTGTTGCCATAGGGAGTATGTTGGGAGGCTAAAGGTATGGATTTTTTGGGAGACCCGATACCCCGCTCCACATCAAAAGGGCTGAGCAGGCGCATGGCTGCCTCGTCCCCCGGTTATGGCAGTTATCCCTTATCCCAGGTACGCTCGGCTGCACTCAGCTCAAATACGGCCTGCATAATGGCCGCATCGGCCTCTGTGAGGGCTACCTGGCGGCGGCTCATCACGATCCGGGCGGTATCCAGGGCATCGGAGAGCCGGTAGGTGCTCATGTTTTGCACCCCGCCCCACGCAAACGACGGGATAAAGGGCCGCGAGTACCCGGCTCCAAAAACATTGGCGGAGACGCCGGTGACCGTGCCGGTATTAAACATGGTGTTGATCCCGCTTTTGCTGTGGTCGCCCATGATCAGCCCGCAAAACTGCAACCCCGTGTCCCGAAATCGCCCGCTGCCATAATGCCAGAGTTTGACCGGGGCATAGGTATTTTTGAGGTTGGAGGTATTGGTATCCGCACCGAGGTTGCACCAGTATCCCAGGACTGAGTTGCCGAGGTAGCCGTCATGGGCTTTGTTGCTGTAGCCCATGATGACCGAGTTGCCGATCTCGCCCCCGGCTTTGGCGTAGGGTCCGATGGTGGTATCGCCCCGGAGTTTGGCTCCCATGCTGACGGCTGCGTGGGCGCAGATGGCATGGCTGCGCTTGAGGATGGCGCCCTCACCGATGTCTGCATGAGGACCGATATAGACAGGGCCGTCCTCCGCGTTGATGATGGCCGCCCGCAGGGTGGCGCCGGGGGCAAGATACAGATTATCAGCCCCGTACACGCGGGTATGCGGGTCTCGGATGGGCTGGTTGGGGGCTGCCTGGACCGCCAGCGGGAAATCACGTGCGATCAGGGCGGCATTCAGGGAGAAAAAATCAGTCACCTGCCGGAAAAAAAGTGGCTGCAGGTGTACGACCTCCTGCCGCAGGCCCCAGCCGCTGAGCACGTCAGCGGAGAGGATCCCGTCCGTGGGCATGCGTTCCAGCGCAAACCGTGCGGCCAGGAGTTCGCCTGCCGGGCTGGTATAAAAAGTATCCGGACGCAGATCCTGCACAAGGGTTATCCCTTCTGCATCGGGGATCATCCGGGCATTGATCCAGGTAGCCTCATGGGTCTCCGGCAGGTGGCTGTACCGTGCGTGCAGGTATCCGGGGGCCAGGACGTGTACCGGCACGCCTAGCATGGCCGTCCAGCGTTCTTCCTGGGTAAAAATACCGGCCCTCAGGTCAGCGACAGGGCGGGTGAAGGTAAATGGAAACAAGTCCGTGCGGGCAGGGTCTTCAAACAGGATATAGGCCATAGGAGAGGGGCTGGTGGTACCGGGGGCGTCCGCAGGGCGGCAGCCGGGATGAGGATAAGTAGCAGTCCTGTGAATACCCGCAGCACGGGTTGACGGGGCAATAATACAACAAAAAAGCAGCTCAGAAGAGCTGCTTTAGGCGGTATACTTGTTTTCCGGCGAAAAAAAACGGACTATTTTTTCTTGCCGTAGCGGGTGTAGAACTTGTCCACACGACCAGCTGTGTCCACGAGCTTCTGCACACCAGTATAAAACGGGTGAGAGGCGCTGGAAAGCTCCAGTTTTACGAGTGGGTACTCCTTCCCGTCTTCCCAGACAATGGTGTCTTTGGTTTTGACAGAGGAGCGGGTGATAAAGGCGTGATCAGCGGAAATATCCTTGAAAACGACGTCACGGTATTCGGGGTGAATATCTTTTTTCATTGCTAGATTCTTCTTTGGGACGGCAAATATAGAAATCCCCCAGCCAATATGCAAGCAATTGGGCAGAAGTTTTTTGAAAAGGTGGGCTGGAGTCTTGTGTAATTAAATGCAACATAGTTGCAAAAGACAAAACTGTGCCGTAAGTTGCACTCACTTTTACTGGCGTATTGTCTGGTGGTTTTTGTCTTTGCACCGATCCTCCCCATGTTTATCCGGAAATGTACCAACAGCCTGCGGGCAGGTTTTACAGCCTGCATCTATATGCTGTATGGATTTTCATTTTCCCTGCATTATCTGATTTCTCCTTCTCATCATCACCCGGGAACTGAATACTCAATAGCTGAAAGCAGTGCTTGTCTGGTCTCGGGTGAAACTGTTTCGGAAAGCTGCGTGATCTGCCAGGCAAGTCCTACGTCGTTTTCCATACCTGAACCAACATGTTCTCTCCCGGTCGCTCCGGAAGTTATGTCCAGGGCCCTCCCTACCTTCGAATCAGGGCCGCTGCTTGATACATCATGTGTTTTTTCTGCGCCTCGCGCCCCGCCTGGTGTGTAGTCACGAGTTGTGACAATCTGTCCTGCACACACGGATGCCATCTCTGCATGGCCTTCAAGTAGTGCGCATGCTTATCATTAGTAGAAATCTGATTACCTGACCGGCATTTGCCGGGCATACCGCTTGATACGTCCCGGACTGTTGTGGGCATTACCTGTACTTATTGTTTGATGTAAATATGACTCAGTTGAAAAAACTGCCTGTAACCGTTTTGTCCGGTTTTCTCGGTGCGGGCAAAACCACCCTGCTTAATCATGTTTTGCGAAACCGGGAAGGATTGCGCGTGGCTGTGATTGTAAATGACATGTCCGAAATCAACATAGATGCGCAGGTGATCGGGCAGGAGGCTGGCCTCTCAAGGACAGAGGAAAAGCTGGTTGAAATGTCGAATGGCTGTATCTGCTGCACCTTGCGGGCAGATCTGGTACAGGCGGTAGAAGGCCTGGCCCGTGAAGGACGCTTTGATTACCTGCTGATCGAAAGTTCGGGCATCTCTGAACCGGTACCTGTGGCCCAGACCTGGCATTTTGCCAGTGAAGACGGGGCGATTGACCTCTCGAAGTGGAGCTATATAGATACGATGGTCACCGTCGTGGATGCCTTTCATTTTCTGCGAGACTTCGGCTCCGCTGACCGGCTTACAGACAGAGGGGCAGGCACAGACGACGGAGATACGCGGCCTGTAGTCAACCTGCTGACAGAGCAGGTGGAGTTTGCGGATGTGATCATTCTGAACAAAACCGACTTGGTCTCTTCACAGGAGCTGGATGTGCTGCGCAGCCTGATTCATCGGCTTAACCCGGCGGCGCACCTTGTAGCCGCCGATCATGGTCAGGTTATGGCCTCGGATATCATCGGCACGGGTCGTTTTGACTTTGACAAGGCCCAGCATACGGCAAGCTGGATTGCTGAGTTGGCCAAAGACGCGCATACACCTGAAACAGAGGCGTATGGATTTAGTTCCATGCTGTTCAGGGAGCAGCGTCCTTTTCATCCCGAGCGTTTCTGGCGCTGGCTCAGCCAGAATTTCCCGGCAGAGGTCGTGCGCTCCAAGGGATTTTTCTGGCTGGCGAGCCGGCCTGCACAGGCGCTGTACTGGTCTCAGGCTGGCGGTTCGCTGCGATATGAGCCGGCCGGAACCTGGTGGGCATCGGTTTCTGCCGCAGAGCGCGAGCGAATGCCGGGCTTTCACGAGCAGTTTGCCTCGCTGCAGCAACGCTGGTCGCCTGTATGGGGAGACCGCCACAATGAACTCGTATTTATTGGCCAGGACTTAGCACAAGACAAACTCCGCCAGTCGCTTGAACGCTGCCTCCTGCGAGACTGGGAGGTGGAGAAGTGGCGCGAGGGATTTGTATTCCCTGACCCTTTTCCTCATTAATTTTTTACCCAAACCTGCTGAACCCTATGATTTCTGCTCAACAACTCACCAAACATTACGGTGATAAGGTCGCCCTCGACAAACTGTCGCTCGACATTGCCCCAGGCGAAATTTTCTGCCTGCTGGGCCAAAACGGAGCAGGAAAAACCACCACCATCAACTGCTTCCTCGGCTTTGTGCAGCCCACATCCGGTACCGCACGCATTAACGGGCTGGACGTGGCAGCGCATCCTCTCGAAAGCAAAAAACACCTCGCCTACCTGCCCGAGGTGGTCATGTTGTATCCCAACCTGACAGGGCTGGAAAACCTGGATTACTTTTCGCGTCTGGCGGGCTTCCGGCATACAAAAGACGAATTACATGCGCTCCTCACAACGGCGGGACTGCCAGAGAATGAGGGCGTGCGCAGGGTTTCCACCTACTCCAAGGGTATGCGCCAAAAAGTAGGGATCGCCATCGCGCTGGCCAAACAGGCGAAGGCTTTGTTTCTCGACGAACCCACCAGCGGGCTGGATCCCAAAGCGAGCAATGACTTCAGCGGCCTGCTTGCCCGGTTGAAAGATAAAAAGGTCGCCATCCTCATGGCTACACACGACATTTTTCGGGCAAAAGACGTGGCCAACCGCATGGGCATCATGAAAGACGGCCAGCTCGTGAACGTACTGGACAACAACAGCAACACGCTGCAAGCCAGGGAAATCGAAGAACTCTACCTTCAAACCATTTAATATCAACAGGTTATGATACTGGAGATAGCCAGACAAGAATTTCGGGGAATGCTCCGGGAAGGTCGCTTCAGAACTGCCGCCCTCCTGTTGAGCGCCTTATTTCTGCTGTCACTGATCGGGGCCTACGACTATTATGCCTCGCTGAAACAGCAGCACGACGAGGCCGCCCGCACCATGCGGTCACAATGGGATAACCAGAAAGAAAAAAACCCGCACTCGGCTGCGCATTACGGCACTTTTGTGTTTAAGCCGATTTATCCCTTATCCTATTTTGACCGGGGAGTAGATGCTTTTACGGGCAACACGCTTTTTCTCGAAGCGCACCGCTCCAACCAGGCAACATTCAGGGGAGCAGAAGACCAGGGGGAATTTGCCCGGCTCGGAGCCCTCACCCCTGCCTTTGTACTTGGGATGCTGATGCCTTTGTTTATCATCGTGCTGGGTTTTGGGGCGGCAGCAGCGGAGCGTGAAAACGGCAACTTACGCCTGTTGCTGGCACAGGGCGTGCGGCCTGCCACCCTTTTTATGGGGAAATCCCTGGGCTTGTGGGCGGCTGTGCTGCTGCTCGCCCTGCCGTTTTTTGTCGCCGGGGCGGTGGGCTTGTTCGTCGCCAATGCCGGAGCCGAACACTGGCTGCGATATAGCTGCACGCTCCTGCTTTACCTCGCCTATTTTGGTAGTTTTATCCACCTGACCCTGCTCATTTCGGCGTGGGCGGGTCGGCAAAACGTGGCACTCGTCGGTGCGCTCGGCGTGTGGGTGTTCGCCTGTCTCATCGTGCCAAAAGCGGCGGTCAACATGGCGAAGCAAATGTACCCCGCCCCCAACTGGCAAGCCTACCACACTGCTCTCAAAGAGGATTTAGAAAATGGCGTGGACGGGCACGACAGCCAAAATATTTTTTACAAAAAATTGGAGGAAGAAACGCTCAAAAAATACGGCGTGGACAGCATACAGCACCTGCCCTTCAACTGGTGGGGCTTCATGCTGCAAAAAGGCGAGGAACACGAGACCTACGTTTTCCAGAAACACAAGCAAAAACTGCTCGATGTCTATGAAAAACAGCAAGCCGTGCACCGTGCGGCGGCGGTCGTTTCGCCCTACATGCTCACCAACTCGCTTTCGCAACGCCTCGTCGGCACGGACGTGAACACCTATTTCGATTTCCTCGCCGCCGCCGAGCGGTACCGCATCCAACTCGTGGGCGAACTCAACGCAGATATGACCAATAACATCAAATTCGGCGAATGGGATGATCGAGGCAAGGAGTTTTTCTCGAAAAACGCTCACTTCGACTACCAGCCGCCCACACTCGGCAGCCTCCTCGGCGATTTGTCAAAACCTGCCGGAGCGATGCTTTTGTGGTTGATTGTCAGTGGGTTGGCAGCTGCATTCTTTTTTAACCGACTCAAACCCCTTTAAACCCTCTGTCATGTTTTTACTTCAACTCAAATACGAAACCCTGCGCCTGATGCGCAGCCCAGCCCTGTGGATGCTGATGGCTTTTCTGGCGGGAAGTGTGGGCTTGGGTCTTTACAATGGTTCGCAGCGGGTCGCTGCCCGGCAGCAGTCCATTGGTGAGATGCTGGGTAGTCAGCAGACAAGTCTGGAAAAACAAAAGGCAGAGGCCGACAGCATAGCCCGCGGACTGAAAAAGACAGAGGACTGGTGGCTCGATCCGACCAATGTCATTGTGGTGGGGGGCGTGTGGGAGGGCGGCTGGGTTACCGCGATAGACCCGGCGCCGCAGACCCTGCTTGCCGTTGGCATGAGCGATCTCCAGCCCGATGTCTGGCGGCTCACCCTGATGGGCAAAGAAGCAAGGGGAGACAGTGAATTTGAAAATCCTGTGAATCTCATGTTTGGCACCTTTGACCTGGCCTTTGTGATGGCTTTTTTGTTACCCTTGCTGGTCGTTGCACTTTCATTTAACCTGATTTCAGCTGAGCGGGAACAGGGTACCCTTTCCTTGCAATGGGCGCAGCCGGTAGGACAAAGGGAGTTGTTTTTGCATAAAACCCTGGCCCGTTTTCTCCTCCTCACCGGGATGACCCTGCTGATTGTGCTGCCCGCCCTGGCCGGATCAGGGATTTCGCTGGCGAGTTCTGCGGCCTGGATGACGGCAGCTACGGCCGTGCTGTACGTCTTTTTTTGGTTTTTGCTGGCATTGGGAATCAATCTCCTGGGAGGCTCTTCGGCACAAAATGCGCTGCGCTGCATGGGGACCTGGCTGGCCTTTACCCTTATCATACCGGCGTTGGTCAATATGCTGGCACAAAAAATCTACCCCGTACCATCGCGGGCGGGTTTCCAGACCGCCATGCGCGACCTCGACACCCAGCTCGAAGCCAACCGGGAGCAGCGCCTCAGCGATTTTTACCGCCAGCACCCGGAGCTGACCCAGAAGCCCGAGGCGGAAAAAGAATGGCAGGACTGGTACCGGGAAGACTTTGCCCTGCTCAAAGGAGAAAAACGACTGAAAGACAGTCTTGAGCAAGCCTACGCTGACAAAGCAACGCAGCAGGCAGATTTTTCAGATAAACTGACCCTGCTTTCCCCTGCGCTGAGCGTGTACCGGCAGATGACAGACATTGCCGGGACGAGCCGCCGGGCCTATCAGGCGTCTGTTACTGCACTCGATGGCGCACAGCAAAACTGGGCAGCCTGGTTCCTGGAAAAATTTGACGCAGGCCAGTCCCTTACAGTTGCTGATTATGAGACCTTTATGAAGTTTCCCGACCGGCTTCCGCTGCCTTCGCTGCCAGCTGCCTGGACAGGGGCCGGATGGCTCCTGCTTCAGTGTCTGATGGCAGGTCTGTGGAGCGCAGCAAGGGTTCAACGCAAGTCCTTTGGCTTCCAATAGATAGTCAAGATGAAAAAAAGCCTGTTTAAGCTTGTCTTCTGCATCTTTTGCATGCAGTATGCAGCCGCGCAAAACACAGACGCCGACTTCAACTTCCCCCCTCCTGAAAACCCGCCTGTCATTCGTGCGATCAAAGCCCTGGGTAAACTTACCCTCGATGGCAGACTCGATGAAGCCGACTGGCAACGGGTGACGCCCGTCGGGGGAGTAGATTTTTTCAGGATGGAGCCCCGGCAGGGGGGAGAGGCAGCCTTTTTGACCCGTGTCAGGATCCTGTTTGATGACCTGTATATGTATGTGGGGGTTTTTTGTGAAGACAGCCTTGGGAAAGCGGGTATACGGGTACAAGACTTCCGGCGGGATTTTGTGTATGGAGAGAACGATGTATTTTATTTTCAGCTTGACCCTCAGAACCTGCGCCGCTACTGTGTTTCGTTCCAGACCACTCCACTGGGCACACAGCGGGATGTGCAGGTGTTTGATGACGATTATAAGGACAATGACTGGGATGCACTTTGGTCGGTGAAAACAGCGCAGCTTGAAAATGGCTGGTCGGCAGAGTTTGCGATTCCATTTAAAAGTCTGCGTTACGAGTTACCAGAGGAGGGTAAACCGGTGTCGTGGGGATTTACGGCTGCCAGACTGGCCCGGCGGGACTATGAACAGACGGTGTTTCCGCCCATTCCCCAGGCCTTTTCCCCCTACCGCATGACCTACGCGGCCCGGCTGGAAGGCCTATCCCTGCCCAAACCCTCGCGCAACCTGCGGATTAACCCGTATTTTCTCTACAATGCAGCACAAGAGACGGACAATGGAACTGTTACCCCTGTTGTCACAAGGCCTAAAATAGGCGGCGATGTCAAATGGGCCATTAACTCTCATGCAGTGCTTGATTTTACCGCAAATACAGATTTTGCGCAGGCTGATGTAGATCGTGCGGTCAATAACCTAACCCGTTTTAATGTGTTTTTCCCGGAGCGAAGGCAGTTTTTTCTCGAAAACAGCGGGATTTACCCCTCAGACGGGAGCAGTATCTACCCGTACTTCAGCCGTACCATTGGCCTCGCCAACAGCCAGTTTAATGCGACTGCGGTGCCCATAGATGCCGGTATCCGGTTTAATGACCGCAATGCGCAGCGGACATTTTCTGCCTTGTACGTACATCAGCGGGAGACAGATATACAGGGTGGAGCAAGCTTCGGGCTGGTACGTTTTCAACAAAATATCGGGAAACAGAACAATGTGGGGGGAATGGTTACCCATCGTTTTGATGAGGCTGGCCCACAAAGCACAAGCCGGCACAATCATACGGCCACGGCAGATTTTTTCTTTCGGCCTACAGATGACTGGACCGTCAGCGGCCTGGTGAGCAGCAGTTGGGACCAGGCCACTCAACGCTGGGGACATGCCGGAAACGTATATACCGGAGTGAATCTCAATCGTTTATATGCGGGATGGGTCACCAAGTGGGTTTCGCAGTCATATCTGCCGGGTATGGGGTTTGTGTTTGGTCAAAACGTCATCCATCACAATCCCGGCGGCTATTATATCTGGCGTCCGAAAAAAGAAAACGCGTTTATCCGGCGGGCTGATCCTGGATTTTTTATCAATTATTACCACAACGCCTCCGATGGCAGGTTTCAGCAGGCCGACCTGTATCTGTTTCCAGTGTATCATTGGTTTCGGGACAATTCATTCGTGGAGGTATTCCTTACTCCTACCTGGCAGCGGATTAATTTTGATTTCCGTCCCCTGGACATACAAATTACGCAAGGTGACTATTTTTATGTCCGGAGAGGGGTCCAGTACAATACCGATCAGAGCCGGAAAATATCGGGTTCTGTCAGCGCAGGTCTGGGCAGTTTTTATGACGGGCGGCTACGTACCTGGGCGGCAGGGCTACGTGTCGCACCTATCCCACATGCCGCACTCACCGTGGATTATGAGTTAAATCAGGTACGCTCGCTGGGGCCCTACAATACAGACCGGGATGTACATCTGTACACTGCCGGTCTGCGGTTGGCGTACAATCCCAGGTTACAGGGCACGGTATTGTATCAGTACAACTCGCTGACCAGCACCAGCCGGTGGAATGTCCGCCTGAGTTGGGAATACGCCCCCCTGTCATTTTTGTATATCGTCCTGAACGATACCAGATCCGTCATGGGCACAGACCGCTATCAGACTACAGAAGGTATTGTGAAGCTGAGCCTGATGAAGCAGATATAGGGAGCAACCTTCTTTAGAGGAGCATGGACTTGGGAGGGGCTATAAAGTCCGCAGCCCACGGTTGAGGTGGGCTGCGGATCAGTTGATTATTAGTCAGATAGGCCTTTTTGTCTCACCCCTACCGCGTATGAGACCCCAGCGTGACAAAAAACGGCACGTTGGCATTAGACTCGCCCTGCGCATCGCGCACATAGACAAAGATGCGGTAGGGTCCGGTTGTGTCTGGTGCCCGGAAGGTGAGCACGGCATTGTCAGCCCCCGTTTCAAAACGCCCGGTGATCGGTACAGGCCGGGGTTCTTTGTCGCCGCCGGTGATGGTGCGGTAGTCTCCCTCGGGCAGGAGTTCCCAGGTATAGGTGAGGCTGTCGCCCTCCGGGTCACGTGCAAATACCCGTGCCTCGTAGGTCTGGCCTTGGTGCAGATATACTTTGTTGAAGGCATTCTGGCCATTGATCAGGAGCGAGTCCAGTTGGGGGGCGCGGTTGGCGGGCCAGGCCCCTGTCCAGAGGTAGGACATCATGTCCACCATGGGGGTTTTCATGCCGTTTTCGGCAAACATACTGTGCCAGGTATGGGTACGCTCCTGCTTTTGACCCCAATAAAATACAAATGAACCCAGGCAATGGCTCGGGTCTGAGCTGATAAACTGCTCATACTGAAACCGGTTTTCTTCGGCCTTGATGGAGGAAGTACGCTCAATGGCGACATCCCAGTGGGTTTTTTCGGCTTCCCAGGCACCACGGTTGCCCCATTCGGTATAGACATAAGGGCCATTCCAGCCGACAGAGCCATCCCGGAGCTGGCGTGATACACGCGGCATGGATGAGAAGGAGTTCACGGCCAGCAGGTCTATGTCCGGACAACCGCTGGCAGCTCCCCGGAGGGAGGTTTCCTGGGCGAGTACGACCGCCGCTGCCGGGTGGTTGGGGTCGGTTTCGTGGATCATCTGCGCGACCTGGTTGATGGCTTTCCACACATCCGGGTTAGGGTAGTGGAGTTCCAGCTCATTGCCGATCCCCCACATCAGGAGGGCCGGGTGGTCCTTGTAGCGGAGTACATCCTGCCGGAGGGAGTCGAGCTGGCGCCGGACCCAGTCTTCATTGCTATAGTCCATACCGAGGCGGCCCGGTATGAGGTACAGGCAGAGAAACACGGTCATGCCTTCGCGGTGGGCGGCATCCAGGAGCGAGTCAGCCCCGATGGTGGTATAGGTGCGGACACAGTTGCCGCCGTAGGCACGCACTTTGTCCAGGGTAGTGCCAAAGGTAGCACCTTTGATAAAGTAGGGCTGTCCCTGTCGGTACAGGACATACCCGCTGTCCGTCTGGAGGATTTCTACCGTCTTGCCGGTGAGGGCAGGGGCGGCAGCACGGGGAGCAGGGCGCTCAGGCTGGCAGGCTCCGAAGGCCAGGGCCATACCGGCGATGAAAATCAGGGTCCGGATATACATGGTTAATTGGCGCGCTGTGTATGCGGATTGACGATGGTGGAGGCGGAAACGACGTTTCCTTGTTTGTCATTGATGTAGAGATACACCCGGTAGGTTTTCTCCTTGTCAGGAAGCTGAATGTCCACTACGGGGCCTTCGCCTGCCGTACGGAAAGGACGCTGGGGGCCGTCAACGGATTCTTCGGAGAGATACCAGCGTATTTTGACATCGCGGCGGTTGTTTTCGCTGGCGCAGCGGATGGTAATGTTGTCTTTGCGGTACCAGAACGGATCCCCCGGAGAGATATAGGCATCTGCCAGGCTTATCTCTGTTTTTTCGCCTGTCCAGGCTTCTTTCAGGGCATAATACCCGGGCTTGAGGCGGCTTTTGAAGTCTGTCAGGCCATACCAACTGGAGGTACCCTCGTGCTGATCCCGCCAGCTGTAGGCAAATCCCCCGAGGTTGTGGCCCCGGTGCGGCTCGATATACTGGTTCCAGATCCGGTAATAGTCGTGCGCCTTGGCATAAGAAGAGGGTTCTGCCAGGTACCTGTTTTCATCCCGGTCGGTCATCTCCGGGTCCCAGTATCCGTCGGGCCCAAAGGCTGCCACAAAGTAGGGCTTGCCAGGCATCCGGGCCTGCATGGTCGAGTCCAGCGTAGCTGCATAAGTTTCATACAAGGCATTAACCCCGATGATGTCAGCCGAGGGGACATACCGTTTGTAGCCTTCCAGTGCGGCAGGCAGGTGCATCCCGCCCCCTGCCATCAGGACCACCGGGTGGGCCGGGTCCAGGGCATGAATTTCCTGGGTGATCTGCTCCAGAAACTGGAGATAAGCCCGGCGTACCTGGGTCAGGTAAGGTTGCCGGAAGGTATGGGTCATCAGGATCCAGGTTTCATTGCCCAGGGTCCAGCCGAGGACAGCGGATTTGTGCTTGTGGCGGGCCACCTGCGTCAGGATTTCGGTCCGGTACCGGGCTACGGCGGCGGTATCCTTGAGGTAGTCAGTCGTCGGGCTCAGGTCAAATCCATACAAAACCTTCAGGTCATATTCTGCTGCGATGTTGAGGACATTATGGTCGTAGATACCGGCATCATACCGGCGGATGGTGTTGGCCCCCATGGCTTTGATCCGGGAGAAGTCCCGCTCCAGCTGTTTCCGGGTGAGGGGGGACCCGCCTTCGTACCAGTGGGGCATGGGGTGGTAGGCAATGCCTTTGATGTAAAAAGGCTGACCGTCCACTATCCACTCAATCTGGCCCTGATCATCACGCCGGAATGCACTGCTCGCCGCATCCGTCTGTTTATCAGCGGTGCGGGTAATCTGCCAGGCGGCATGGGGCTCAGGCAGGATAGCCGGTCTGGCCGAAAAACCACCCGCAGCTGCCTGGCCGGTATATTGTGCCACGATACCCCGTATCTCAGGATAGGTCTGGGTGATCCGGTCGAGTGTCTGGCGGTTTTGGGTAGCGGCTTGCGGGTGCCGGGACACGATCATCACCGGGTGTTTATAGGTCCCAAATGCCGCCCGGATCGGATCATACCCCTGGCTAAAGGTATGGTCAGCAGCCTTCCACGTATGGTCTTCGTAGCCGATCCAGTCCACATAGGCATCACCAGGCCAAACAGCATCCTTTGTGTCCGGGGTCCACACCCAGGCGATATTGGCAGCGCCTGCAGCATCTGCTGCGGCATGTACCTGCCGCCAGCGGGCGGCGTATGCGGAGCGCTCGGCAGGCGTCAGGCTGTCAGAGGGCGGGAGACAGACAAATACAGCCGTCTCCAGCATCCGTATCTGCGAAAAAATCCCTTCCAGTACCGCTACAGGTGCTTCGGGGGATTCCCGTTGCAGGAGATCCCAGTACAGAAACGGGGTTTGGCCTTGTGAAGCTGCTGCTTGTACTTCTTCCCAGCGGATGCCGGTGCCCAGGTCAAACACAGCTACATTCTGATCAGCGGCAGGATGTACCGCACCGGCATGATACCCGGCCCCTGATGGTTCCAGTTTGTTCCAGGCCAGGCGGCTCATGACTACCTGCGGACGCCCGTACCAGATCGCCACGCATACAAAGCCAATCAGCAGCACTATAGCGCCAATCGAGTATCCATTGCGCATGGTCCGGTAGAGAAAATTGTGGCGAAACCGGTACCAGGTCGAGCGCACCGGATAGAATTTTTTGCCATACAGGGCTTTGTAGCCCCGTTGGAGGGCTTTTTGTTGCCCCATGATCACCACAAATCCCAGGATAAGGATATTAATTCCCGCAAAACCCGCCATTACCATGCTGAAGGGATTGTAGTCAATAGACAATCCATACACAATGGCAGCCAGGCTCACCAGACAAGCGCCGATATTGGGCAGGCTGATCTTCCACTCATTGGCGATGGCGTCACCTTTGGGCGTAGGGAGGTACGGTACTTTGATATTAAAGATCGAATAGATAAACCCGATCAAAAACACCCACCAGGTACCGGCCTGTAAGGTGCCACCGAGCATATGAAACCCCCGCTCGTGTTCTTCCAATACCCAGCGCTGCGAAAACTGCCGGATCAGCTGGGCTGAGACGACCATCGGCAGCAGCATGATCATGAAGGTCAGCAGGTCCACCCGCCACGGTACCTGGGCTATGATCAGTGATATGATCGGCACCAGAATGTCCAGCAGACCGATCAGGCCACAGAGATAATAAAAAGGCAGGATGCCGTAGTGGATCTTCTGGGTGAGGGTGAAGTTTTTGAAAAGCTTGGGATAGACCCTGAAGAGCAGTTCAAAAGTACCCCGGGACCATTTGATCTGCTGTTTGTAGTAGGCACTCATCGTAGCCGGAACCAGGCCCCGGGTCAGTACTTCCGGTACATAGACGGATTTCCAGCCTTTGGCGTGGAGTTGCATGGCTGTGTGCATATCCTCCGAGAGGCCCGGCGCATGGCCGCCGATGGAGTCAAGGGCACTCCGCCGGAAGGCACAGTTGGCCCCGATGGCCTGGGCGGTGCCGTAGGAGTTCATGGTCATCATCATCGGCCCGTAGAACAGATAGGTCTGCTCCGCAGCGCCTTTGGCCACAAAACTTTCGTTGCGGTTATAATATCCCTGTACCGTCTGTACATACCCGATCTGCGGGTCTTCAAAGTACGGGAGTACCCGGTCAATAAATTCCGGGATCGGGATATGATCCGGATCGAGGATAATGGTGATTTCGCCTTTGCAGAAGGTGCGCAGGGCATAGTTGACATTGCCTGCTTTGGCGTCGGTTTTGATTTTGCCCCGGTATACGTGATGAACCCCCAGCTCCGCACAGACTTCTTTGAGGTAGGGATCATCTCCCTCATCGCAGAGGTAGGTCTCATGCGGATACGTGATCGCCTTCATCGCCTTGAGGGTGTTGATGACCATGTCATAGGGTTCACCCGGGCAGAAGGTCGTCACCATATCTACCGTATAATCCCGCGTAAGAACCGGGGTAGGGGGGACGCTGATCCAGAAATAGTGATACCACTCATGCAGCATACGCATGAGCTTAAAAAACATAATAAAGTTGAGCACCCAGTACAAGGGTTTGTAGCCGATATGCTCAGGCTGAAAAAACCAGAATAAAAAATTGATCATAGCCAGCAAACCGACTATGATCAGGATCCGCATCGTCCAGGTTTCAGTCCGGGTCGGGGCGGAAGCTTTTATAAGAGCGGGCTCATTTGAATTTACAGAAGGTTGTACGTAAGTTGTCATATCAGGCTTGATCGTACGTCAACAGAAAACCGGACACACACATAAAAATCAGGAAAAATTACCACCTGTATAAAGGTGGTGTATAAACCTATCAGCAAGTATCGGAATGAAAGCTCTTATTTTTGCAGGAGTTTGTGCCAGTTGTCAGGAATTAAGGATAATTGGTCTGTCATCCTGAGTCGTTGCACCCGTATCCCCGTCATACCAGCCAATATATCAAAAAAAGCGCACAACCCAAGGTTGTGCGCTGGAAACTATCAGGTAATGTGTTTGTCAGTAAAAGGTGTATCCTGTATTCTCAGCCGCCTTTGGCGGGTGATTGTTGATTTTTGAGTACGGTAACCTGCTTTTGTACATACTGGATCGTCGCTTCCAGGTCAGGGTCTTCCCACGCATACGGATTTTGGGCATCGGGCAGGGCGGCTGCCGGTGCTGATACCGTGGCTGGAAAAGCAGGTTCCGGCAGGTACCATGACCAGACTGCGACCATCAGCAGGAGGGAGGTCGTGAGCAGCATGATACTGTTGAGGTGCATCCTGAAAAAACCGGAACGGGTTTTTACAGCCTGTATCGGGCCCGTCTGGTCAGGGGCACTGTGGCGCACATAGGTACGGATGGCCTGGAGCGAAACCTCAGAAGGCTCATACTGTACCTGACCGAGGGCAGCCACGGTCTCCTGCAGCAACTCATACCGTTGCCAGAGTTGTTCGTCCGTACAGAGCGCCTCTACAAAAGCGTCGTGCTCGGCGGGTTCCATTTCATCGTACAGATACCTGACGATGGCTTCATCCGTGAATTGTTTCTTCATACCCCTGTGACAAACCATTTCCCTGAGACAGTCTCCGGAGGTTGAGCAGGGCATATCGCATACGGCCGAGTGCCGTATTGATGCTTACCCCGGTGAGGTTGGCGATTTCCTTAAAGGAAAGGTCTGCGTAACTGCGCATGACCAGCACCTCACGCTGCTTTTCCGGCAGGGCCTGTATCAATGTACGGATATAACGCACATTTTCCTCAGATATTATATGGTCTTCCGGGCTGGGTTCAGCATAGTTGAGGTTGCTGAAGATGTCAAACTCCTCCGTCTCCCGCTGCATGGGGTTGCGCTGGGCCTTGCGGAAGTAATCTATGGCCAGGTTACGGGCGATACGGACCACCCAGGGCAAAAATTTACCCTCTTCATTGTATTTACCTTCGCGGATCATCCGGACCACCTTGATCATTACCTCCTGAAATAAATCTTCTGCGAGGCTACGGTCCTTGACGATTAAGTAAATTGTGGTAAATACCTTAGTTTTGTAGCGGCAGAGCAGCACATCAAAACAGGTATCATTACCTTGCATGAAACCTTTGACCAGGTCTTTGTCTGACAACTTTTTTAAGAGCGATTTCTCCATGACATCGGGTTTAATTCAGGTAGCAGTGCTTCATGCAGGAAAGGTGCGTTTGAAAAAGGTAAACCTTGTCAGGGAAAATCTCGTTGTCCAGTTCTCTCCTCTTATGTACGAACCGGCAGAATACCCTAAACCGGAACTTGATCAGAGGCGAATAAATGTAAGTCTCAATACCGTTCAGCCAGCAATATGAACCATATATACATAAAGAATGCCAGAGTCAACAACCTGAAGCATGTCTCCGTCCAGATCGGGCGCAACAACCTGGCCGTCATCACGGGGGTCAGTGGCTCAGGTAAGTCTTCCCTGGCTTTCGACACGCTTTACGCAGAAGGTCAAAGGCGGTACGTAGAAAGCCTCAGTGCCTACGCCCGCCAGTTTCTGGAGCGAATGGAAAAACCGGAAGTAGATTATATTCAGGGGATTGCGCCTGCGATGGCCATTCAGCAGAAGGTCAATACCTCCAATCCCCGATCTACGGTGGGCACGGTCACAGAAATCTACGAGTTTCTGAAGCTGCTGTATGCCCGCGCCGGTAAAACGTATTCACCAGTGTCCGGAAAACTAGTCACCCGTGATGCAATAAGCGACATAGTCTCCTGGATCCTCGACCAGCCGGGCGCCAGCCGGGTGCAGATCATGGCGGATATCCCGGTGCGCTCCCGGGGCTACCGGGCTGAGCTGGAGCTGACCCTGCAGAAGGGGTTTACCCGCCTTTGGCAGGAAGGCGAGATCGTAGAGATCGAGGACGAGCTGGCCCGCCCGGACTTGTCGGCCCCTGATACCTGCCGCCTGCTCATAGACCGGGTATCCCTGCGGAGCGACAACCTGGACGAACTCCGGAGCCGCCTCTCCGACAGCCTCCAGACAGCCTACCAGGAGGGCGGCGGCGCCTGTTGGGTACAGGTGAATGCGGAGCCCCCCCGGAATTTTTCGGAGCGGTTTGAGGCTGATGGGATCACTTTTGAGATGCCCAGCGTCAACTTTTTTTCCTTCAACAACCCCTACGGTGCCTGTCCCACCTGCGAGGGCTTCGGACGGGTGCTGGGCATAGATGAGGACCTGGTTTTTCCGGACAAAAGCCTCTCCATGTACGAGGGGGTCGTAGCCCCCTGGCGTGGTGAGGTCATGAGCGAGTACCAGGCAGAGTGGCTGGCCGCAGCTGCCCGGACAGATTTTCCCATTCACCGGGCCTGGTACGACCTGACCCGGGAAGAAAAAGACAAGATCTGGTACGGCATCGGTGGTGCCTGGGGAGTGCAGCAGTTTTTCGAATACCTGGGCTCCAAAACCCACAAAATCCAGTATCGGGTCATGCAAGCCCGCTACCGGGGCTACACGACCTGCCCTGACTGCCGGGGCAGTCGTATCCGCAAGGACGCCAGTTATGTCAAAGTCGGCGGCTACGCCATCGGCGACCTGCTGTTTATGGAGCTGGAGACCCTCCTCCAGACCATGGAGACCCTGGCGCTGGACGATACGGAGCGGGTCATCGCGACCCGGCTCCTGCATGAGATCAAAACCCGCCTGCGTTACCTGATCCGGGCCGGGGTGGGATACCTCACCCTCAACCGCAAGATTAATACCCTCTCCGGCGGCGAGATCCAGCGCATCCGCCTGGCAACTTCCCTGGGCAGTGGCCTCGTCGGCTCCATGTATATCCTCGACGAGCCGAGCATCGGCTTGCACGCCCGTGATACTGAAAACCTGATCGCAATCCTGGAAAGCCTCCGGGATCAGGGCAATACCGTCATCGTCGTCGAGCATGACGAGA
The DNA here is from genome assembly GCA_033762375.1 of Bacteroidia bacterium. Taxonomy (GTDB): domain Bacteria; phylum Bacteroidota; class Bacteroidia; order J057; family J057; genus RDXT01. The sequence goes on along the minus strand of JANRLQ010000017.1, from coordinate 35,230 downwards.
GCATCATGCGCCGCGCCGACCAGATCATAGACATGGGACCGGGGGCCGGGGAGCTGGGTGGTGAGGTAGTCTTTAATGGTACCTGGGACGAACTCTACCAGGCCGACAGCCTCACGGCCCGGTACCTCACCGGCAAAGCTCAAATCGAAATCCCTGCCCAGCGCCGCCAGTCGGCCTCCCGCATCCGCCTCACGGGCGCAGCCATGCACAACCTCAAAGGGGTGGACATCGAAATACCCCTGTATGCCCTGACCGTGGTCACCGGGGTCAGTGGCTCCGGCAAAACAACCCTGATCGAGCGTATACTCTATCCGGCCCTGCGCCGCCACCTGGGCGAACCCGGCGAAAAAGGAGGTTTTTTTAAAGAGCTGGAAGGAGACGTACGCCAGATCCAGGCCGTCGAGATGGTGGACCAGGACCCTGTGGGCCGCTCAGCCCGCTCCAATCCGGTCACCTATATCAAGGCCTACGACCCGATCCGGGAGCTGTTTGCCGCACAGCCGCTTTCCCGCCTCAAGGCCCTCAAGCCCGGCCACTTCTCCTTTAATGTTGAAGGCGGGCGCTGTGATACCTGCCAGGGCGAGGGGTTTGTGACGGTCGAGATGCAGTTCCTGCCCGATGTCAAGCTGGTATGTGAAACCTGCAACGGCAAACGGTTCAAAAAACACATGCTGGAGGTGACCTTTCAGGACAAAAACATCCACGATGTCCTGAACATGACCATCTCCGAGGCAAAACGGTTTTTTGCGGGGGAGAAAAAAATTGCGGAGAAGCTCGAAATCCTCGACCGCGTGGGCCTGGGATACCTGCGCATGGGCCAGAGCACCAGCACCCTCTCCGGGGGAGAAGCCCAGCGCATGAAGCTGGCTTTTTTCCTCAGCCAGAGTGCCCAGGCGCGTAATACGTTTTATATTTTTGACGAGCCGACCACAGGCCTGCACTTCGAAGACATCCGCCGCCTGCTCGGTGCGATCTATGAGCTGATCGAGCGGGGTAATACGGTCCTGATCGTGGAGCACAATATGGACGTGATCAAGTGTGCTGACTGGCTCATAGACCTCGGCCCCGAGGGCGGCGAGGCGGGAGGACATGTATTGTACCAGGGAGTACCGGAGGGCCTGCCTGCCATTGCTGCCTCTCATACCGGCCGGTACCTGCGCGAAAAATTACCACAGCCTCAACCCTGACCCCCTGCTGCTGATGGTTGCTGACTGGAGCTTACGATTAACCCTACTTATATTATGAGCTTGTTTTGTGAACACTGGCCTGCCCGCAAGGTACAACCTCCCGCCCTGGAGGCCCCTGTCTGTGAGGTATGTGTGCAGACAGGCGGCACCTGGGTCCACCTGCGCCAGTGCCTGACCTGCGGCAAAGTCCACTGCTGCAATTCCTCTCCTGGTCGTCACGCCACCGCTCACTACGAGGAGACGGGCCACCCGGTAGCGGTCTCCGCCGAAAAAGGCGAACGCTGGGGCTGGTGTTATGAAGACCGGAAGATGATGGAGTATTGAGGAGAGAGGGTGTCCCGGACGGGGGCATATACTTGTGGAGGAGGCCGCGTTGATCGCTGTGCGGTTGTTACGCGGCCTTGATGCCGTCGGCAATCTCTTGTATCCGCTCAACTGAAAGCCCCGTGATCTGTGCCACCACTTCAACAGATAGGCCTGCGATCAAAGCATTTTCAGCAATTTTGCTCTTCTCCGCCAATAAAGCTTCATTGACGGCTGAGGATATTTCTAGCTGCACGGTCTCTACAAAACTGGCATCGCTCCTTTGTGCTTCCAGGTAGCGGTCGTAGTCCTGGCGGTCAGCAGGGTCTAGTTTCAGGATGTCGAGTTTTTGACTGGCAGCCTTTAAGCCCTTGGCGGTAAATTCGTCCCGGATCTCTGCCGTTTTCAGGAAGTATATCCATTCGTCCAGGGTATCCCGCGCGATCTCATTAAACCGATTGGTTTTGATCACATAATAGGTGGGATACAGGTCTGAGACGGATGTCTTGTTGAAAAGTGCTTTCTGCTTGTCTGATAACGCCAGCTCGCGGTGGCTGTGGATACCGACAAAGGTGGTGGTCCCGTGATAGACATAGTCGTCGCCCTGCCCGAGGTCAAAGTAAACAATGTTTACAGAATATACTTTTTTGACCTGAGAGTAGGGCTGGCCTTCGGCGATGTGCTCCACGATGACCTTGGCCGTCCCGTACAGCATACGCTGGAAGTAGTCGGCCTCCCGTGTGTTTTGGATTTCTATGATGACCAACTCCCCTTTGGTATTTTCGACGAGAATATCTACCCGGTTGAACTTGTCGTCCTCGGTTTGTTTATTTCCCTCACTTTCAAGGAGTTGTCTGATCTTGACATCTTCATAGAGCAGCTCAGCCAGCAGTCCCTCCAGGATATCAAAGTTGGCTTTGTTTCGAAGCAGCCGCTTCATGGCCCAGTCAAATCGAACTAATTTTTTTGCCATAGGAGACAGGTCGGGTTGAGGTGCTCCGCCGTGGGCTACAACTTTTCTTCAGCAAGATAGGCAAATGTCGGGTGTGGTGCAAGGGGTGGGCCGGGCAGCCCGCACCCGCTCTGCCCTACTGAAATGACTGCCGGAAGGTCAGGGGCGAAACCTGGGTTTTCAGTTTAAACAGCTTGCTGAATGATTGTGGGTGCTCAAAACCCAGCGCATAGGCGATCTCACTGACGGAGGTGGTCGTGGTGGACAGTTTTTCTTTGGCTTTTTCGATCAGCTTGTCATGGATATGCTGCTGGGTACTCTGTCCGGTCAGTACGTTGAGCATATTACTCAGGTAACCAGGGGAGACATTCAGGGTAGCTGAAATATACTGGACCGTCGGCAATCCGTTGCGGGCCAGATTTTCGTCACTGAAGCAGGCTGCAAGTACCTCCTCCAGGCGGCTCATGAGGTGGTGGCTGGACTTCTGGCGGGTGATAAACTGGCGCTGGTAAAACCGCTCGGCATACGTAAATAAAGTCTCCAGATGTGCGATAATAATGGCCTGGCTGTATCGGTCAATATGAGCATGGTACTCCTGCCGGATGGTTTCGACGATGTGGTTGATGATCATTTCTTCCTTTTCGGAGAGAAAAAGAGCTTCATGGACCGCGTATCCAAAGTACTCATACTGCTTGATCTTGTTGGCGAGGGGAGTATTCCATAGGAAATCAGGGTGAACGGACAACATCCATCCTGACATAGGGGTATCGGATATATGCCCTTGCCCGCGTACCACCTGATTGGGAGCCATAAACGCCATGACCCCCTCATCAAAATCGTACTCTTGCTGTCCATACAAGAGTTTTTCACATCCCCGCTTTAAGGTGATGGTATAAAAATCACAGATAACGGATCGGAAATCAGCTGATTTTTTCAGCAGGGCACAGTCCACTACGCTGATCAGCGGATGTTCGGGTGCAGGAAGGTCCTGGAGCCGGTGTCCCTCGGTGATGGTTTTGACCCGGATGATGTTTGAGACACTCATATAACAAAGATAAGGATTTGGAGATTACCGTGGAGGCTACGCAGGCGTACGGCTGCCTCCGGTAAAGCTTGTCTTAGTGGGGGGCAATCTTTATTTACCAGACATAAAATCCGCTCCCGTCCTGCTGGCCACTGACAGCAAAAAACCGGGCGCCAGCCGGCTCAGGATACGCAATACGCCCGCCAGGCCGGGATATATGTCATACCGGTCTTGCTGAAGGCCCTTGATCGCCTGGTCTATGATTTTTTCGGGTGCCATCAGGGCATCCGGCGCAAATCCCTCCGTATCCCGGAACGCATCGTTCAGCGGCGTAGCAGCACCGGGTGCGACCAGCTCGAATACCTTTACGGCAGTATGCCTGAGCTGAACCCGGAGAGCCTGGGTATAAGCCCGAAGCCCCGACTTGCTGGCGCTATAGATGGGTGATACAGGAAAAGTCATCAGGGCAATACCCGAGGTGACGTTTAGAATGGCAGCGGTCTTCCGGGTCTTAAGATGTGGCAAAAACTGCTGTACCATCTGGATCGGCCCCATGAGGTTGGTCCCGATCTCACGGGTGAGGTCCTGGAGGTCGTGAGGTTCATGGAGGCTGATCTTGCGCATCTCCCCGGCGTTGTTGATGAGGATATTCAGGTCAGGAAACCGCTCCACCACTTGCGCATACAGATGTCTGATGTCCGCCGGTTTACTCACATCACTTTGGATGGTGTGTACCGCAGGGAGTTTTTGTTGGGTCTCCTGGAGTTTTTGTGCATTGCGGCCCGTGACAATCACGGTGTTTCCGAGTGCGATTAGCCTTGCGGCAAACTCAAATCCAAAGCCACTGGTACCGCCTGTAACCAGGATGGTGTTGTCGGAGAGGTTCATTTTGTTGTATTTTGTTGAAACAAAATTGCAGCAACCTCTTGATTCTGATGTAGTCAAATCTGCTTTTGTTGTAGCCAAAAAGAGTTTCTGCATGGAAAGACTCCGATGAAGCAGCGCTGTGGAGGGAGTTATCATATAAAATGTGTATCTTAAGGAATTCCGGTTTCGGGTACGCGCAGGTGCGGGTGCCGTGACGGGCTTTGACATAGTAAGCAGAATGTATGTAAGGATTATTTTTTTCATGTAATTTTTTTAAGTATGAAAACTTTAAGTATTGACTACAAATCATTTTCGTTACATCAGCTTGATCAGATACCACAGATCGCACAGTTGAGTAGTGAGGATCGGATGGCTATCGAGGTAGTGGGCAGTGTACTTCCTTTTAAGGCTAATCAGTATGTCACAGAGGAACTCATAGACTGGTCTGATGTCCCGAATGATCCTATTTATACCCTGACGTTTCCGCGCAGAGAAATGCTGATCCCCAGGCATTATGATGAGATTGAAGGGCTTATACGCCAGGGAGCGGACAAAAAGGCGATCACTGCTGCGGCCAACCGGATCCGGATGGAGCTCAACCCTCATCCAGCCGGTCAGGCGCATAACCTGCCCTCAATCAATGGCATCACGCTGGGTGGTGTGCAGCACAAGTACCGCGAGACCCTGTTGTTTTTTCCCAGCCAGGGACAGACTTGCCATGCGTATTGCACATTTTGTTTCAGGTGGCCACAGTTTGTGGGCATCAGCGAGCTGAAATTTGCCATGCGGGAGACCGACCTTCTGGTCCAGTACCTGTATGCACATCCAGAGGTGACCGATATCCTGTTTACAGGGGGTGATCCGATGATAATGAAAACACGGGTACTTGCGGCCTATATTGAGCCATTGCTGGCAGATGATCTTGAGCATATTCAGACCATCCGGATCGGCACCAAGGCGCTCGGATACTGGCCCCAAAAATTTGTGACGGATGAAGATGCTGATGATACCCTGCGGCTATTTGAGCGTATCACGGCCCGTGGCAAAAATCTCGCGATTATGGCTCATTTTAATCACCCCCGTGAGCTTTCCACGCCGATCGTGCAGGAGGCGGTCCGGCGCATACGGGCTACCGGAGCTCAGATCAGGTCGCAGTCGCCGGTCTTGCGGCATATCAATGATCACCCGGACACCTGGGCAGAGATGTGGCGCACCCAGGTCAATCACAATATCATACCTTATTATATGTTTGTGGAGCGGGACACGGGGGCCCAGCATTTTTTTGCGCTGCCACTCGTGACGGCCTGGGAGATATTCAGAGAAGCTTACCAACAGGTGAGTGGTGTATGTCGTACCGTACGGGGGCCCAGCATGAGTGCGACCCCCGGCAAAATCCAGATACTGGGCGTGTCTGAGGTCATGGGACAGAAAGTGTTTGTCATGCGTTTTTTACAGGGCCGAAATCCCGACTGGGTTGCCAAACCATTTTTTGCGGCATACGATGCGGAGGCTACCTGGCTGCACGACCTGAAGCCAGCCTTCGGAGAGTCTTCTTTTTTTTATGAATCAGCGCTTGAGCACCTGCTGCACAAAACCCCAGACGCTGATATCCCCAGTTTTGAGTGAAAATAAGGCGGCTATCGCTGCTTGTTACCGGGTGCCGGATTCCCCCGTAGGTCGGGCGGACTCCCAAAATTTGTGCCTCCCTGTATCGGAGTGTGTGGTGAGTTAAAAAAAAGTAGCGGCATATAGCCGCTACTGTCGTTTAGCGTGCGTGGTTATCTCTCCACTCAGAGGTTGACGCCAAATTTTACTAACACCCCGGAGTTTATATCTCCGTTTTGATACGGCTGGGTAAACAGTTTTACGCCCAGCATATATTTTTCTGTGATCAAATAGGTGTTTTCGAGGATTACATTAAACCCGATTGAATTGCGTTTCTCAAACACATAGTCAACGTCCACGACTTGACCATTTTCAAAGATTCTTGTTGATTCATACACATCAGAAATGGCGTACCAACTGGCACCTGTTCCTAATCTGAAATCATTCTTTCGTGTATTCTTAAAGGGGGAGATATAAATATTGGCGTTTAATTGCGTAAAAGACGCCTGCTCACGGATGCCCCTGTCACTTCTGGCATACCCCAGCCCGCCTCCAAGCGTGATATAGTTGTTCAGATGTACATTCAGCTCATTTTCAAACATGATCGTCTGCATATCGCCCGTGCCGAGCAGAGACGACCCAATCCCAAACCGTAAATCGAGTTTAGATGCAGCCTGCTGGGCACTGCCTGTTATGACAAGAAGGGTTGTAATCAGGAAGAGGGTCCACTTTTTCATGTTGAGATAGGTTGATCGTGAAAAAAATGTGCTGTGCTTGCGCCGATGCATGGGTAAGATACGAAAAAATAGTTGTCCCGCGCAAGGTTTGTTGAGGTGGAGGAGTCTGAACTTCTCCTAAGCCGCTGCCCCAGTGAGCTGTGCGGTTTGCACGCGTTAGTCAAGTAAATCGCACAATTTTTTGTAAAAAGTATCCACCGTCTTACCCCATCCCCCGCACCATCTCCACCAGCGCCTGCCGGTACATGGCTTCCCCCTCCGGGATCAGCGAAAAGTATAAGTCCGGCTCAATGAGTTCCAGCTCCATAAGGGCAAGTTCGCCCTCGATGAGGACCCCGTCCACGCGGGCATAGAGCAGGCGCTCGCCGGTGGCGGCGATGATACGGGCCGCAGCCTGGATCACCTCAGGGGCAGGGGTCCAGCGGGTATATTGCCCCCCAAACTGTACCTGCACCCGGAAGTCCCCCGCCTGGGGCAGCTTGCGGACGGCATAGGCATATACCCCTGCAAAAAACAGGAGCGATACCTCGCCCTTGGTCTGGATCTCCGGGATAAAGGGTTGCAGGAGGAGATCCCGCGCCGCAGCAATGTCTTGATACTCACCAGCTACCGCCGCTGCGTCTGCTGCGTCAAACAGCCGCGTCAGGTAAGACCCACCTGAGACAGCGGGTTTGAGGACGGCTTGTGACCAGCCCCGTGCCTGCATCACGCCCAGGTCCAGCCCGCTGCCGGCCGGGATAAACTCCGTCGGGATGATCCGCACGCCCCGCGCCTGCAAGGTTCGCAGGTAAAACTTGTGATAGTTTTCCCGTACTGCACTGAGGGGGTTGAGGGTGGGGATCCCCAGCCGGGCGATCTGGTCCATCCACGCCTCAAAGGCTTCCGGCTGCTCAAAGTAATCCCATATACTCCTGAATATCAGGCAGTCATATTGAGACCAGTCCACGGAGGGATCGTTCCAGACGACGGCCTGGGCCTGGAGATCGTCCGGGAGGCTGTCAGCGAGGGCTTGTTCTTTTTCGGGGAGGCCCGGCCAGGTAGCGCAGGTCAGGAAGGCGAGACGCATAATAGAAGCAGATCAGAAGCATTATCAAGTCTGGCCAGCATGCTGTGATTGATTGGGAAGCAAGATACAATTTTTGTGCGGATGAAGGGTACATTCCTGCTGGTCTCAGGCGGGTCGCCCGATCTGGTTTATCCAGTCTTAGTAAGTTAAGACGGGATTGACAGGATGTACAGGATGTTGGGTAGGGTCTGGTCCTGTTAATCCGGTTCATCCAGTCTTGGTAAGTTAAGACAGGATTTACAGGATTTGGAGGTGGGTCTTATCCTGTTAATCCTGTTCATCCTGTCTTCTGCTGTTCATCCGGTTCATCCAGTCCTGGTAAGTAAAGACAGGATTTACAGGATGTACAGGATTTGGAGGTGAGTCTAATCCTGTTAATCCTGTCTTCTGCTGTTAATCTGGTTCATCCAGTCTTGGTAAGTAAAGACAGGATTTACAGGATGTACAGGATGCTGGGTAGGGTCTTATCCTGTTAATCCTGTTCATCCTGTCTTCTGCTGTTAATCCGGTTCATCCTGTCTTGGTAAGTTAAGACTGGAGGTGCGTCTTATCCTGTTCATCCTGTCTTCTGCTGTTGAGACGGGCATCGGGTTGAGGCCGTTGCAGAAGCTCCGTTATTTATCTCACAAAAGCCGCTATCTTTGACCTCCGGTTTTGATCCGGCTATAACGTATGCAAGAAAATTCCCCGCGTCCCCGCATCGTCGTCGCAGGTGGTGGCGCAGCTGGTTTTTTTGGGGCGATCCAGGCTGCCAGCCTGGCGCCGGAGGCTGAAGTCCTGCTCCTGGAGCGGGGCGGGGAGGTGCTGTCCAAGGTCCGCATCTCCGGAGGGGGCCGCTGCAACCTCACCCATGCCTGCTGGGAACCTAAAGAATTGGTCAAGGCCTATCCACGCGGTCACAAGGAGTTGTTGGGGCCTTTTCACCGGTTTGCAGCTGGTGACACGGTGGACTGGTTTGAGCGCAACGGCGTTGAGACAAAAATCGAAGACGATGGCCGTATTTTTCCGGTATCAGATCAGTCGGCCTCTGTAGTGGAGTGCCTGACAGAGACAGCGGAGGCACTGGGGATTCAAGTCCAGCTGCAAACCACCCTCACCGGCCTGGTACCGCCCGGACCTGACAAACCTGGCTGGGAGGTACATACCAGCAAGGGGGTACTGACCGCTGATTGTGTGTTGCTGGCTACCGGGGGGCATGCCCGCACCTGGGATATGCTGGCGGAGCTGGGGCTGGAAGTAGTGGAGCCTGTTCCGTCGTTGTTTACGTTTAATATAGCCGATCCCCGGCTGAATGGCCTGGCGGGCCTTTCGGTACCCGAGGTGGTGCTGACGGTTTCCGGGACCTCGCTCCAGGCGTCCGGCCCGCTGCTCGTGACCCACTGGGGGGTGAGTGGTCCGGCGGTTCTGCGGCTTTCGGCCTGGGGGGCACGTGAGCTGCACGCTGCCGGTTATCAGGCGACCCTGCTGGTCAACTGGGTAGGTGGTTTGAGCGAAACCCAGGTCAGCCAGATACTCCAGGAGCAGCAGCTCGACATGGCCCGCCGCCAGGTGCCACATTCACCCTGTCTGGGGTTGCCGCTCCGGCTCTGGGAGCGGCTTTGTCAGACGGCAGGTATTCCGGCAGACCGGCGCTGGGCAGACCTCAGCCGCACGGAGCGCGAGACCCTGGCAGGTCAGATCACGGCTTGTGCCCTCTGGATGGACGGCAAAAGCACCTTTAAGGAAGAATTTGTCACCGCTGGCGGCGTTGCCCTCCGTGAGATAGATTTCCGGCGGTTTGCCTGCAAAAAATACCCCGGTCTGTTTATGGCCGGCGAAATACTCGATATAGACGGCATCACCGGCGGATACAATTTTCAGGCGGCCTGGACAGGGGGCTGGATCGCTGGTGCAGCCATGGCTGAGTACACTACGGGTTGAGATGCCGGATTAATTGGTGAAAAATACAGGGCTTATTTGTTACTTTGCCCCTCATTCACCCCCGAACGGTATGCTGTTTGATCCCCAAGACCTGAGTACCGGGCAGCTCACGGACCTCTACCGCGCCCTGGTACTGCCCCGCCTGATCGAAGAAAAAATGCTCATCCTCCTGCGTCAGGGACGGGTCAGCAAGTGGTTTTCAGGTATCGGCCAGGAGGCCATTGCAGTAGGACTTACCCAGGCCCTTCAGCCTGAGGACTATATCCTCCCCCTGCACCGCAACCTGGGTGTGTTTACCTCCCGTCAGATGCCCCTGCAGCGCCTGGTCTCTCAGTGGCAGGGCAAAGCCGGCGGGTACACCCAGGGGCGTGACCGCTCCTTCCATTTCGGGGCTCCGGAGCACCGGATTATCGGCATGATCTCTCACCTCGGAGCCATGCTCCCGGTGGCAGACGGACTGGCTCTGGCCAGCAACCTGGACGGAGCAGCGTACATTGCGGCCGTATTCTCCGGAGACGGAGGCACCAGCGAGGGAGATTTCCATGAGGCGATCAATACCGCTGCTGTATGGGGCCTGCCGGTGATCTTCCTGATCGAAAACAACGGGTACGGACTTTCTACCCCCAGCTCGGATCAGTTTAAGTGTAAACAACTGGCAGACAGGGCATTGGGATATGGGATTGAAGGATACACCATAGACGGCAACAACATCCTCGAAGTATATCATACCGTGCAGCGGCTGGCAGCGCAGATGCGCCAGGACCGTAAGCCGGTGATCCTGGAGTGTATGACCTTCCGGATGCGGGGCCATGAAGAGGCCTCAGGGTCCAAATATGTGCCCCAGGAGCTCATCGAACATTGGGCGCAGCGGGATCCTGTCGCCCGATACGAGGCATGGCTGCTGGAGCAGGGATACCTGACCCAGGAGCAGGTGGCCGGCATCCGGCAGGAGCTGAAAGCCTATGTCGAGCAGTCAGTAGAGGCCGCCATGGCCATGCCGGAGGTGTCTTCAGATGAGGCGCACGAACTTTCAGAAGTATATGCACCGGTGCCTGATCCGATAGGGGTGCTGCCAGCCGGAGCAGCCCGCGAGCTGCGGTTTATTGATGCGATCAGCGAGGGCCTCCGTGAGGCCATGCGTCACCACCCCAACCTGGTGCTGATGGGGCAGGATATCGGGCCATACGGAGGGGCCTTTAAAATCACCCAGGGGTTTGTGGATGAGTTTGGGGCAGACCGGGTGCGCAATACGCCCCTCTGTGAGTCGGCGATCGTGGGTGCCTCACTGGGCCTTTCCCTTGCCGGCAAAAAATCCATGATGGAGATGCAGTTTGCTGATTTTGTCTCGTGTGGATTTAATCAGATCGTCAACAACCTCGCCAAAAACCACTACCGCTGGGGCCATGCCGCAGATGTAGTCGTGCGGATGCCCACCGGTGCCGGAACCGGGGCCGGGCCTTTTCATTCGCAGAGCAATGAATCCTGGTTTACCCATGTGCCAGGCCTGAAGGTTGTATATCCCTCCACGCCAGAGGATGCCAAAGGCCTGCTGCTCAGTGCGTTGTCTGATCCTAATCCGGTGATGTTTTTTGAGCACAAACTCCTGTACCGGTCTGTCTCCGGGATGGTGCCGGAGGGATACTACCATACACCGATCGGGCAGGCACGTATCGCCCGAGCAGGATCGGACCTGACCATCGTCACCTACGGACTGGGGGTACATTGGGCCCTTGAGCTGACCCGTACGGAGGATTGGGACCTGGAAATTGTGGACCTGCGCAGCCTCCTGCCCTGGGACCAGGAGACCGTGTTTGCCTCTGTGCGCAAGACCGGCAAGTGCCTTGTCCTGTACGAGGATACCCAGACCGGTGCATTTGGAGCAGAGATTGCGGCCGCTGTCGCAGAGCATTGTTTTACGTCCCTGGACGGACCGGTAGCCCGGCTGGGTTCCCTTGATATGCCGGTGCCTTTTCATCCCTCGATCGAAAAACGGTTTCTCGCCAACTACCGCCTCCGGGACAAAGTCGCCGAACTGCTGGCCTTCTGAGGCTGAGCTATCCGGGCGGAGCGGAGACTTTTTTGCCGGGTTTGACCTATTTGTATATCTTTATCCGGTATTCAGAAACAGAAACGGAAAACGGCTTTGAAAATCAGCAACGAGATTAAGTTTGGCATATTTGCCATCATCACCATCGCCGGGATCATTTATGGGCTAAACTTCATGTCCGGCACCCAGTTTTTGGGTCCGCCGCTGGTGCTGTATGCCCGTTATCCGGACGTAAACGGCCTGGCCCGCAGCAGCCCTATCCTGATCAATGGCCTCCGGGTAGGCAAAGTCCGGGAGCTCAAACTTGATATCAAGCAGGGAATGGCTACGGTGCGGCTGGATTTTGATGAAAAACTTGAAATCCCCGACAACTCCGTGGCCATGATCGTCAGCGTGGACCTGCTCGGTACCAAGGGGGTTAAAATTTGGGTGCCGGACACCGTCAAGGCTTCCAACTCCTACCTGCGTTCCGGGGCCGAAATCCGGGGTACCATGGATGCAGGGATTTTTGACGAGGCAGAGTCTCTTGTCAAAACTGAGGGTGCCCAGATTCTGCTCCAGGTAGCCCAGTTGTCGGTGGAGCTGAATGAAATCGTGCGGCAGATCAAAAAACAACTCGCCGATGAGGGCAATCAGTCGCTGATGAAAAGTACCCTCGAAAATGTACGATATACCACTGACAACCTGACCAGTATCACCCGCGAGGTGGACAGCCTGGCCCGTGTGATCACCCAGGTGGCTGAAAACGCCGAAAGCATCGTACGCAATGTCGAGGGCAACAACGGGAATATCAACACCATCATTGGCAACGTAAAAAACACCACTGACTCGCTGGTGACAGCTTCTACCGAGATCAAACGCCTGATGACCGACGCCAGCACAGCTGTAGGTCGGGTCGAGGGCATGGTAGCCAAGCTGGATACGACCGGTGGTACCCTGGGCCTGCTCCTGAATGACCGCCAGCTCTATGACAGCCTCACCCATACTACCGAGCGGGTGAATGCCCTCCTGCGGGAAGTTGAGGCCAATCCCCAGCGGTTTTTTGACGACATCAAAGTGTATCTCCAGCTCCGGCGCCCTCAGGCGATCAAACCCGAAGCCCTCAAACCCGAAGAATAACCTTAGTCCGGAATCCCCGGTTTTTCCTGTCAACCCTATGCGCCACCTGCTTTTTTCCACCCTGCTCCTGTCTGCCCTGGTTGTATCATCCTGTAAATCAGGCAGCCCGGAAGATTTGCCCAAATACAAGAAAAAATTCCGGGCACAGATAGACAGCTTCGAAAACCAAAAACTCCAGACGGACCAGAAGGTCGAGGATGGGGTATCCGAGCTGACAGGTCTGCAAAAAGCCCTGGAAAACGCCAAAAACGTGGACGTTGAATTTAAGCGGGTCTATGGTAAATGGGAGTCTGTGGACAACCAGGTGCAGCAACTCAACAAAGAGTACGAAGCCCTGAAGCAGGACGCTCAAAACCTTTTTGACGCCATGCAGCGCCAGACGGAGAGCCTGAGTGATGCCAAAACCCGGAATGAGCTAATGAAAGCCCTGACCGCCACCCGTGCCGACTACGAAAAAAATCTCAGCAAAACTTCCGTGGCCATTGAAAAACTCCGGGCAGTGCATACGGAGGCCGTGGAGGTAATCAAAGCCCTTGAAGTAGCCATTGCAATGGGGCAGGTCGCCCAGATTAATGCCGGGCTGGTCAGCATTGAGTCGCGGGTATCGGGTATCATGACCGAGCTGAATGCCTCCATCGAGGAGAGCAAAAAACTCTACGAGGCCCGCATCGGCGCGATCTGATTTATGGCCCTGCTGCTGACCCATATTCACCGTTTGTATCCCGTAGCTACGGCCCATGAGCGCCTGAAACGCGGGGCTGACATGGCCCATGCAGGCTGCCTGGAAAACGCCTGGGTACAAACGGCAGGAGCGGTCATCACGGGCTTCGGTTCGATGGCATCCTGCCCGGTGCCGGACGCAGACACCCAGGTAATGGACTGCACCGGGCGGCTGGTGCTGCCAGGGTTTGTGGACAGCCATACCCATCTGGTATTTCCGCGTACGCGGGAGGGAGAGTTTCGGGACCGGATCCAGGGGCTGACCTACGAGGAAATTGCTGCCCGCGGGGGCGGCATCCTGAACTCCGCCCGTCATTGTGAAACCCTTTCTGAAGAAGCATTGTTGGCGGCGGCGCTGCCCCGTGCATGGGCGGCCCTGCGCACCGGCACGACGACCCTGGAGATCAAAAGTGGGTATGCCCTGACCCTGGAGGGTGAGCTGAAACTCCTCCGTGTGGCCCGCCGCATCGGGGAGCTTACGCCCCTGCGGGTGCGCACCACTTTTTTGGGTGCACATGCGATTCCGGCAGCATACAAGGCTGACCGTCAGGCATATATAGACCTGGTCTGTGATAAGATGTTGCCAGCGGTAGTGGCTGAGGGGCTGGCTGATCATATAGATGTGTTTTGTGACCGGGGGTATTTTACGCCGGAAGAGACGGCCTATATCATGCGCCGGGGGGCAGAAGCAGGGCTACCCGCCAAAATTCACGCCAACGAACTGGCCATTTCAGGGGGGGTACAAGTGGGCGTACAACAAGGTGCCTGGTCGGTGGATCACCTGGAGCAGATGGACGAAGCGGCCATTACAGCCCTGCAAGGGACAGATACCATCCCGGTCATCCTGCCTACGGTAGCTTTTTTTCTGGGGATACCGTATGCGCCTGCACGGGAGATGATCCGGGCGGACTTGCCCGTGGCCCTGGCGACGGATTATAATCCCGGTTCCTCGCCGGGGAGCAGTATGCCTTTTGTGATGTCATTGGCTTGCCTGCGGCAGGGCCTTTCGCCAGAAGAAGCCCTTATAGCTGCCACCCTCAATGCCGCCCGGGCCCTGCGCATGTCAGACCAGATCGGTGCCATCAGCCCCGGACGGATCGCCGATATCCTGATCACACACCCGATGGATGACCTGGCGGGTATTCCGTATGCTTATGCCGAAAATCCTGTCGCCACCGTGATCATCGGAGGATCTGTGATCGCTGCATGACCTACAGCGAGGCCCAGAAGTGATGCAGTACGCCAGTGACTTGCGGATTAAACACAAAGGTCAGGGCAATGCCGGACACCGCTCCCCAAAAATGCGCATCGTGATTCACGCCGCCCTGCGCGGTCTGGGGCACCAGGCTGGCAATCAGGCTAAACGCCATAAAAAGTAAGACGGCGATATACGCCGGCAAGGTCAGCACCGGATACATCGCTGAGAGTACCGGGAGCCCCAGGCTCATAAAAGGATTACAGACTACGGCACTCAGCACCACCGCGCTGATCGCGCCGGATGCTCCCACACTCCCCTCATAACTACTGTCCTGATAATACCGGATCGCCGTGGCAGCATTGCTCAGGAGAAGTCCCAGCATATACAGCCCTGCCAGTTGCCAGTGACCCAGGTGCCGCTCCAGAACCGGGGCAAAAAAGTAAAAAGTCGTCATGTTCAGGGTCAGGTGTACCACACTTCCATGTACCAGCCCACTGGTCAGCAGGCGCCAGTACTCCCGGTACATGATCATGTCGTAGGGCACCATCGCCATCTTGTCACGAAAGTCCTCGTCTATCAGCGCCCAAATGCTGATAATCAAGGTAATCCCGATGATCACAAGCGACATCCAGGATTCGAGCAGCATAGAAAATTGCATACCGGATACGATCAATTAAACCTGATGCAAGCTGCACCCAATCTGGTGATTTACCAGGCTAATTATCCGGTTAAACTTTCATTGTAAATTGAGAAATATTTTCAGTGGATAAAATACAACAAGAGGAATAAATACTAACTGTCTGCCACCCGTTATATTTTCCGGCTGGAAATCTCCTGCAAATATTGGCGCAGCGGCTCTATATCCGTCCGGGCTGCCAATCTATCGCCGAGGGCTACAGCCTGATGAAAATAGGCGTCTATCATGTCACGGGTATAAGCCTCAATCCCCAGGGTCTCAAAAATGGACAGTACCCCCCGAACCTTTACCACGGGATCGGGTTCCTGCATCAGGGCCTGAAGAGCTGCGAGTTGTTCGGTATCAGCCAGTTCAAGCGCTTTGAGGAGGAGGTAGGTTTTTTTGTTTTCGATGATATCGCCCCCGATCTGCTTACCAAATCCGGCAGGGGGAAAGGCATCCATCAGATCATCCTGAAGCTGGAAGGCAATGCCGAGGTTTTCACCATACAGGCGGAAGGTCTCTGTCAGCTCCGGATCAGCACCGGCCGCCTGGGCGCCCAGGCTGAGGCATCCGCCCAGAAGCGCCGCCGTTTTTTTGCGGATCATCTCAATATAGGCAGGTATGTCGGCCTGTGCCTGCTCAGCCAGGTCCATGTCTTCCATCTGCCCCTCGCATACCTCCATTGCCACCCGTGCAAATGTCCGTCCGAGGATCGCAGCTTTGTCCGGAAAGTCCTGCACCACCAGCCCCATCGAAAATGCAAACATGGCGTCTCCGGAGAGGATGGCGATGTTTTCATTCCACTTGATATGGACACAGGGCTGCCCCCGGCGCACCGGTGCCCGGTCCATGATATCATCGTGCATGAGGGTGAAGTTGTGAAACAACTCAGTAGCCGCTGCCAGGTTTAGTGCCTGCTCAGGTGCCTGTCCGCTGACGCTGTGATACGCCAGCAAGGTGAGCACAGGCCGGATCCGTTTACCGGGCAGGTTGAGGATATAGGCCATGGGTTCGTAGAGATTGGCAGGTGCCATCTGGTCAAATGCCAGCCCCCGGAGGTGGGCTTCTGTCAGGTCTTTCAGCGTTGCGGCTTGCATGCGGATAGGAGGAGCAAGTAAGAATGTCTGAACGTATTCGTGCCTCAAAAGTAGGATAAGCCTGCTGACTTTTCATGGCAAGGCGGATATTTTTTCCAGATTGTTTTTAAATAGTTGACCATCAATGTTTTATGAAAAATAGTTTCACAATCGTATCTTTTACCTGAAAAAACAGAGCCTAACGTTGGAAATCTCGTAGAATATCACTAGATTGAACAATTGATACCTGTATTATCCGAGACCCACTATGCAAAAGCTGGAAAGATTGGGCCGGTTTTCGTCGGAGACAATAGCTGGCCACTATGCGGAGATGCTGCGGAATGAAGGAATAACCTGCGTGACAGCGCTTCACCGGGAAGACGATCAGACACGTTACTGGGTCCTGCGTGTGCCCCTGGAGGACCTTCGTGATGCTCAGATCCTGCTCGACAGGCGTACCCATGGCCCTGAGCCCGAGATAGCGGGAGAGGGAATGCGTATCCTGGGGTTGGTATGTATGCTGTGTGCTGTGGTACTGGGGCTGACCCAGGTTTCGATAGACGTGACGTTTTTCAGAATCCTGGTTGCCGGGCTGGCCTTCGCCGGAGGGTGGCTGATGCTCAGGGGCCTGCGCTCTGCCTCTGTCGGCTGAGCGGTACAAGATCTATATATCAGGGCCGCCGCTCAGGTGGCCTTTTTTGTATCCTGACAGGAGATATGCAACGCCACTGCGCCGCGCTTGTCTATGGAGTATAACTCCATGATAATGAAAAACAACCCGATCGTTTGTGTAATTCTGCTGGTGAGCCTGCTGGCAGGTACTGTTATTTCTCTCCGGGCGCAATCCTACCAGACAGCCCTGGGCCTCCGGATAGATGGGAGCGCCGGGATTACCGCCAAACATTTTGTACGGCCCGCCTGGGCGGTGGAGGGTATTCTCCACATTCAGCAGCGTGGGCTGGGACTTACCGGACTGGGGGTGCGTCATATTGAGCCATTTCCGCTGGCGGGCCTGTCGGTTTTTGCGGGTGGCGGGGTGCATGCCGGTTATTGGAACCGCCTCAAAGAAAATCCCCTCTTTACGGGTGAAAGCCGGGTCATCCTGGGCCTGGATGCCATTGCGGGGGCAGAGTACTGCCCGGAAAAAGTCCCGGTGAGTTTTGGGATAGACTGGAAACCTATGCTCAACCTGACAGGGGTAGAGCAGGATGACCGCTGGGTGGTCAATGGGGCATTGTCAGTCCGCTACACATTTAAATAATACCTGCTCAGGACCGCATTTTGTCGAGCAGTTCATTGAGCTGGTGGGCCTCCTCCGGGCTCAGGTTGAGGGTGCTGCCCTCAAAAGACGGATACTGAGTATCTATGCTGTCGAGCAGGGCCATGCCTTCATCCGTGATGAGGACATCTACCAGGCGTTTGTCGGCATTACAGGTGCGGCGTATGACGAGATTTTTTTTCATCAGGCGGGCCACGATGCGGGAGACGTCCGACATCCTGTCCAGCATCCGGTCCCGGATATCAGAGGTTGAGATCGGATTGGGGCGTTGCCCGCGCAGGATGCGGAGTACATTATATTGCTGTGGTGTGATGTCCGCATACCGCAGGATGTCCCGCTGCTGGTCCACCAGCCAGTTATGGGTATAGATAATATTAACCACCGCTTTATGGATCGGTGATTTAAAAGGCGTCTTCTGCTGAATGGCATCTTCCAGCTTCATGTGGTTGCAGGCAGTTACGAATATAGATGACAATATAGGACTATCTTGCAGAAACTGTGCAAATAGCTGCCGCTTACCCTATAATTTCCGTCCCGCCGGATAGGACGGGTGTTTTGTCATACCGATACCCAAGAAAAATCTTTGCACTTCTGCATGGGAATATCCTAATTAAGGGTGTTTTTCCGTTATTCACACGGAGTAATTTTTCATCCCATCCTAAACACCCTCTCATGCGAAAGTTTTTACCTGTTTTGGGCTTGCTGATATTGATCCTGAGCTGCAAGTCCCGTCAAGTCCAGCCAGACGTATTTCCGGATCGGCAGTTGATTTTTGGGTCCGGAGGCGGTATCACGGGTGCTGTCACTACGTATGCCCTCCTGGAAGACGGATACCTCTACGTACAAAAATCCCGCACAGACTCATTTGAATTGGTAAAAAAAGTGGGCAAATCTCAGGCCCGTACCCTGATACAGAAGGCTGAAACCCTGGGCATTCCCGGTATGGAGCTGAATGTACCGGGTAATATGTACTATTTTGTCCGGTACAAAAGTCCCGACCAGCAAGGCAATGTCGTCTGGGGCGACTTTGCGACCAAGGTTAAACCTGAAATCCAGGCTTTTTATACAGAACTGACCACCCTTACCCAAATCACCGAATAACGCAAGATATTTTCCATCATGAAAAATTCATTACCTATCATGCTGGCGGCTGGTCTGCTGGCGGGAGCCCTGACCGGGATAGCCCAGACGCCTTTTAAACAGCGCGCCAAGCAGCCTTCTGGCACGGGCACCCCGGGATTTCCGGTTGAGTACCGCGATGCCTCCCTTCTCGGAGCTGCTCCCCTGGCTACACTGTACCAGCCTGTTCCGTTTCAGATGCCAGTAGCCGCCCAGTCCGGGCTGATCATCACGGATATCCGCTACCAGGAAGAGGGCCTGCCGATTATGATCAAAACTTCTTCTCCCAATACCCGCAACCAAATCCTCCGGGACGAAACCGAGGCTACCGTTGCCGCCCTGGCATGGCTGGGAGATATGAGTCCTGCCCTGCGGCTCCCAGATGCCGCCCAGGCATTTGAGGCGCATCGGATCGAGATGGATGCCGACCAGCGTACCCATGTCCACCTGAACCAGGTGTGGAACGGCATACCTGTGTATGGGGGCGAGATTGTCCTGCACTTCGCTCCATCCGGCGAGGTGATCATGACAGGCCGTTACCGCCCAGAGCCCGGATTGCCCACGGCTACGCCCGCGGTAGATGCGGCTACGGCCTCCGCCACGGCTGAAGCCCAGGCGGGCACCCATCACCCGGTCGTACCCCTCTCCACCTCCTGGCAGCAGGTGCTGGGATATACAGCCCCGGTCGCGGAGCTGGTCGTTTATACGCCGGCCACCTACCAGGCCCTGCCCCGCCTGACCTGGCATGTGACCGTGCGCCCCAATCAGGTACACCGCATGGAGTACTTTGTGGATGCCCAGTCTGGTGCTGTGCTGCACGCGTATGACCACACCTGCTCAGTAGGTCCGGTCCAGGGTTCCGGCACAGACCTGAATGGCGTCCTGCAGACCCTCCAGTTGTTTCAGAACACCAATGGGCAATATTATATGGTGGATGCCAGCCGTCCGATGTACACCGGCCCCACCAATAGCCTCCCGGCTGAAGGAACAGGGTACATCCTCACGGGTGATGCCAACAATGCCAATGTCCAGGCCAATAACTTTACCTACGTGACCTCGACCAGTGCCAATACCTGGTCCAATAAAGCGGTCTCTGCCCACGTAAACGGAGGCAAGGCCTATACCTACTTCCTCAATACCCACCAGCGCAACTCGATCAACGGTACCGGGGGGGACATCTACTCCTTCATCAATGTTGCCGACGACGACAACGGCGGGCTGGACAATGCCTTCTGGAACGGAGCTGCCATGTTTTATGGCAATGGCCGCACGGCCTTTAAACCGCTGTCTGGCTCACTGGATGTAGCCGGCCACGAGATGTCACACGGGGTAGTGCAGGGTACCGCCAACCTGGAGTACCAGGGCCAGTCAGGCGCGCTGAACGAGTCTTTTGCCGATATCTTCGGGGTTATGATTGACCGGGACGACTGGCTTCTGGGCGAAGAAGTCGTGAAGCTGAGCGCCTTTCCTTCAGGTGCCCTGCGCAGCATGTCCGATCCCCACAATGGCGGCTCCAGCCTCAATGACAATGGATGGCAGCCCCGTACCATGAGTGAAATTTATACCGGGCCTGAAGACAACGGCGGGGTACACATCAACAGCGGGATTGTCAACTGGGCGTTTTATAAGTTTGCGACGGCTGTAGGCAAGGACAAAGCCGAAAAAGTATATTACAAGGCCCTCAAAGATTATCTCACCCGTTCTTCGCAGTTTATTGACTGCCGCCTGGCGGTGGTCCAGGCCGCGACAGACCTGCACGGTGCTAACTCCGCTGAGGTCAGCGCCGCCAAAACGGCTTTTGATCAGGTCGGTATCCTCGACAATACGGGCGGTGGCGGCGGTGGAGGTACCGGTGGCCAGAACTATCAGTACCAGCTCCCGGTCAATCCCGGTCCTGACTTTATCGTGAGCACAGACACCAATCCGGCCGATCCCACGGAGTTGTATATCTCCAGTACGGTGGGGTCAAACTTCCAGGCCCTGAGCCAGGTCACCCCGCTCAACCGCATCAGCGTCAGCGACAACGGCAGCGTAGGATATTTTGTGGGAGAAGACCATCATATCTATGGCTTGTTTATGAATGCAGCCAATCCGCAGCAGGTACAGGTGAGCTCGGCGCCCTTCTGGGACAACGTAGCCATCTCCCGTGATGGCAACCGCCTTGCCGCGATCTCCACCGAGGTAGATACCTCTATTTATGTCTTTAACCTCGCCGCCAATCCTATTACAGGCGTCAAATACCGGATATACAACCCGACCACTGCCAGCGGCGGTGTGAATGCGGGTGGGGTACTGTATGCTGATGCCATCGAGTGGGACCACACCGGAGAGTACATCATGTACGATGCGTATAATGAATATACCAACAGCCTCGGGACAGACCTGTCGTACTGGGACGTGAACTTTATCCGGACCTGGAACCGGGCTACCAATGATTATGGAGATGGCACCGTCGTCAAGCTCTACACCAATCTCCCGGCAGGTATCAGCATCGGCAATGCAGTCTTCTCCAAAAACTCAGTATCCGTTGTTGCCTTTGACTATATAGACAACAATACGGCCGAGTACTCCGTCGTCGCAGCCAATATTGAGTCCGGTGACCTGGGCACCATCTTCACCCAGCAGAACATCCTCGGGTATCCGGATTTCTCCAAGCTGGACGACAAGATGATCTTTAATGCCCTCTCGACCAACAATGACAGCCTGATCGCGGTCATTTCACTCGGCTCCAACAAGATCACCCCTGTCGGCAACGCCACGGGCCTGATCGGTGATGCCAAGTGGGGGGTATGGTATGCCACGGGCAATCGGGTACTGAATGTCGGGATTGAAGACCTGCCGGTGACCAGCGCAGGGGTACAGGTATATCCAAACCCATTTGTGGACCGGATCTCCATCACCTGTGACCTGGTGCGGCCTGCGGCTGTGGAGGTCACGCTCCTGGATATGATGGGCCGCGAGCTGCGGCATGCGGGCTCTGCGGCCTTGCGGCCTGCCGGACCTCAGGCGCTGGAGCTGGAAGCAGGGGACCTGCCCGCAGGGCACTATGTCCTGCGCATTGTCTCCGGAGGCCAGGCGGCCCTTGTCAAGATCGTCAAAGACTGATCCTGCGACTGAGCAGATCTGATACCACAAGGCCCGCGCTGATGCGCGGGCCTTGTACATACATGGCCGTATCCTGAGGGTACAGGCCATAAAAAAACCGGTACCCGCTACGGTACCGGCCTATTCCTTGGTTAACTTATCAATTTCACAGCTGAGGAATCAGCTTTCACCTAAAGTCACCTAAGGTAAACGACATCACGGAAGCTTACCCGTTCGGGTGCTTACGGGTGATGAAATTGACGAAATAGTAACTGGAACAATTCGACAACATGATTACCTCCTTTCCTTTAAGTGAAACAATCAAACAACAGGCCACACCAAAACGGAAAACCAGATTGGCTCCTGCTGTCGGCAGCGACGGCCGCCTCGCATGGTAAACATACGCAGCGATCGGCTTTTTTCCAATGGTTGAACATCAAAAATGTGAAAAAAATCAACCTGCCTCGGCTGAGGATCAGGTGCAGCGTAGCTGCCTTTTTTCATGCTCGTTTGCAGAGACAATACCGCAAGAGAATCATGCGAACATATAAGATCGCGGCGGGAGAAACAGTCCGTGCCTTTGCGCGGCGGCCGGATACAAAAAATGGGGCACAAGGCCCTGTGGATCGTGTTTTGTTCGCTTATGGACAAAAAAAAACCCCCTGAATTGCCTCCGAGGGGGTCAGACTAAAAAGGACTACTACTACTCGCGAGCTGTAGGGGCAGGAGTCGAACCTGCACAAGGTGGTTAGGCCCCCCCAACTTGTGGGGGGGCTTTATCCCAAACCCTCGCCCCCGAGACAGGAGGGTATGGCTGCCGTTTTCATCACCCTACAGTGTATATACATTCGAGGCCCGGCATGGTACCTCTTTTTCCTGAGACAGAACTTGTGTCCCTTTCGAACACATTACAAACATAAGGTGTGAATTCGGATAATGCAAATTTTTTTGAAAAAATTTATGAATATTTTACTGCGAGACAATAATCCTTAGTAGGAATGCAAAAAATTCAACAAAACCTGCCACTGCCCCATAAAAAAAATCCCCGGACACTGAGACCGGGGATCACGTAAAAAGGACTACTACTACTACTCGCTTGGCACAGGTCAAGGATTCGAACCTTAGGTAGGAAGGCGACTGCTTTCGCCTGATCCTGTCTCCCAGAGACACTAAACCTGCATACATCCAAAACAAAAGAACACTTTATATCTTTACGTATCTACTACAAATACTGTGCAAATATAACAAAGGTTTCAATTTTTACCAAAATTTCATAAATTTTTTTAATTCTTAACAATTTGATTATCTGCGCCTCGTTTCAAACCTCTGTATTATTAGAATGATAACAGTCAATTAAAGGGTTTTGGTTATGTTTCTTATAACGATGCCATTTGCAGAATGTTACAAGGTTAGCGTAAAAAATACATTAAATAGGGGTCAACCGGCATTTGTGATCGTTTTCGGAGGGGGTATTTTTTTTAAAAAAACTGATTAGGCAGGGCATGGAAACAAATCATGGGGTATAATGATGAGCAACTGTATGGCCGCATGACCGAGACGGGCCGTGGGAGCCGTGGCAGCGGGGCAGGGCAGGTATGGGGGAAAACGATTCGCCGTTCGTTTCTCATTTTTGGCGATTCGCCGGTATTTCTGACAATCTCCGCATCGTTCCGTTTTATTTTAGTAATATTATCCAGGCAAACTCATACAGTCTTATGCCGCTTATCCAGCGTCTGCTGATTTTCCTTGTATCCTGGCTCTATTTTTTTGCTGCTGAAGCACAATCTCCCGGCGCTCCGGTTCTGACCTTTGGGGAGGACGGTATCGCCCGTTTGGCTGTCGCTGAAGGTAAATGGGCGCAGATTATTCCCCGGCGTGGGGGCGGGTACCTGGGACTGATGACGGGTGACCATGAGACCCGCCTGATCGCCCTGACCGCAGACGGTATTCCGGATGTATCCTGGGCCTCTGAGGGACAATTACAACTTCCGTCCAGGGCTGCCTGCCGCCTGATGACGGCTGCACCTGATGGAGGGGTGTATATAGGAGGGACCATCACATCATCCACGGGCAAAGACCTGATGGTATTACATCTCCTGCCGGAGGGGACACTGGATCCTGATTTTGGGCAGGGAGGGATGACGGCGATTGCGATTCCGGGACAGACGGAGGGTGTCATGCTGGAGACGGATGACGAGGGGAGAATATGGGTCGCAGGGCATACATTTGAGCGAGACTGGGAGAGCCGGAATTTTATGATGACCCGCCTGATGCCCGACGGGCGTCCGGACCCTGATTTTGGGCAGAAAGGTGTCGCCATTATAGACATCGGGAAATATGACCTGTGCCGGGCAGCTGCTGCCGACCCCCGCGGAGGGTGGATACTGGCAGGGACTACGCGCACTGGCAGCTTTTCGGAGGTATGTATCCTGCGGGTCTCCGCCCGGGGACAGCTGGACAAGACGTTTGGGCAGGGAGGGTATGTACGGCTTGATCCAGGGCTGGAGCATAACTTTTGTGAAGCACTGGCCCTGCAACGCGACGGAATGATCTACCTGATGGGCCATACAAAACGTCAGAAAGGTCCTGCCGGGGTAGACTGGATGTTGGTCAGGTTGCGTCCGGATGGTGTACCGGATCCCACTTTTGGGCAGGAGGGTATGGTATTTTGGGATTTGGGCGGGGTAGATTATGCCTGCGGCCTGACAATCCAGCCGGATGGGTATCTGGTGCTGGCTGGCACCTCAAACCAGCGGTTACGCCTGCTGCGGACAGACACACAGGGCCAGCCCGATCCTGCCTATGGCATAGACGGATGGGTTTCTTCGGAGGTACAGCTCCAGACTGCGGGTTGTATGCGGCTGGCAGATGAGAGCCTGATGGTCTGGGGAGCCACTACCGGACATCCCCTGGTAGCGCAATTCAGGGGAAACCCTTCGCTGCCGGGTGTGTACGACCTGCTGCAGGCCGCTGATACGGCGGCTGCTACACGGATACATCTTCGTTTGTGTGCAGGCATCCGGCTGCGGGTCAGCCTGACCACCCCGCCGGCACCCGGACCGGGGGCTCGTATGGCACCTGCGGCCTGGGAGCGGCATATCGTTTTTGTGCATGATACCTATGGTCGCATGGACTGGATCTGGACAGACCAGCATCGGGTCATGATGTACCACAATGGTCACTATACGCATACAGCAGAGGGGATCACGTGGCCCCGCCCTGCACAGCTCCCTGACTCGGTCTGGGTCGGAGAGGCACGAAACTGAGCACGTGTCGTTGCTTTTTCCCTATCTTCAGCAGCCCTGCCTGGTGGCAGGGCTTTCTTGTTGGGGGCTACTATACAAGAACACCCGCCTGAGGCGGGTGTTGGAGGTAAGGGGACCGAACCTGTATCAGTCCAGCAGGCTGCGGGCGATCACCATGCGCTGTATTTCGCTGGTGCCTTCGTAGATCTCGGTGATTTTGGCATCACGAAGCATCCGCTCCACATGGTACTCGCGTACGTACCCGTTGCCACCATGAATCTGGATGGCCTCATCGGCGCAGCGCATGGCGACACGGGAGGCGTAGAGTTTGGCCATGGCAGCAGAAGCCACGTAGTCCTGTCCGCTGTCTTTTTCGAAGGCGGCTTTGAGGATCAGCCAGCGGGCCGCCTCAATTTCCGTCGCCATATCGGCCAGCTTAAACTGGATTGCCTGGTGGTTTTTGATTTCTGTCCCAAATGCCTTGCGGATTTTGCTGTACGCCAGGGCACGCTCCAGGGCGCCCGCAGCGATACCCAGGGCCTGGGAGGCGATACCGATCCGGCCGCCGTTGAGGGTTTTCATGGCAAATTTGAACCCAAATCCATCTTCTCCGACCCGGTTTTCTTTGGGCACCCGCACATCATTGAAGTTGAGGGAGTGCGTATCCGAGCCCCGGATGCCCATTTTATCCTCTTTGGGGCCGACCTCAAACCCCGGCATGTCCCGCTCCACGATGAGGCAGTTGATACCTTTATGTGCTTTGTCAGGGTCGGTCTGGGCCATCACCAGATATACGCTGGCCGTGCTGCCGTTGGTAATCCAGTTTTTGGTGCCATTGAGGAGATAATGATCGCCCATATCTACCGCAGTAGTCTTCTGGCGGGTGGCATCACTGCCAGCTTCTGGCTCAGACAGACAAAAAGCTCCCACGATCTCACCCGTCGCGAGCCGGGAAAGGTACTTTTCTTTTTGGGCAGGGGTCCCAAACTGGTCCAGGCCCCAGCACACAAGGGAGTTGTTGACGGACATGATCACCCCGGCAGAGGCGTCCCATTTGGAGACTTCTTCCATCGCCAGTACATACGATACCGTATCCATGCCCCCGCCACCGTAGTCAGGATCCACCATCATCCCCATCAGGCCGAGCTCCCCCATCCGGGTCAGGAGTGACTGTGGAAAATGCTGTTGGATGTCGCGCTCAATGACTCCGGGTTTAAGTTCGTTTTCAGCAAACTCCCGCGCCATCTGCCGGATCATGAGATGTTCTTCAGTTAGCGTAAAGTTCATAGTCGTTGAATAAAAAGCGTACTCAAGTTCTTACGTCGCATCAAAAAAGGTATGCAATCATACTAGTTTGGGAGCATATAACCAACACCCAAACGGGGGTTTTCAAAGGGGTAAATCAGGATCTTGTATGGCCTCGGGATGGAATGTCCGGGTTATAGTTCTTCGACGTACAGCACCAGTCCTTTGAGGTATTCACCTTCAGGATGAAAAATGCTCACGGGATGGTCCGCAGGCTGTGAGAGCTGGTGGAGGATACGCACGTGGCGGCGGGAGAGGGTGGCGGCCGTCAGCACCGCTTCCCGAAACTGGTCCCGGCTGATGGCCTGTGAGCAGGAGAAGGTAAACAGCAGGCTTCCGGTTTTCATCTGCCGGAGGGCGGCAGCATTGAGGCGGCGGTATCCCCGCAGGGCATGGTCCACATGCCGGGGATTTTTGGCAAAAGCAGGCGGATCAAGCACTACCAGGTCGTAGGCCCGGGGCCAGGTATTGAGAAACTCAAAGGCTTCTACCGCAAACGCCTCGTGCGGAGCACCCTGGGGGAAGTTGAGGGCGACATTTTCATCGGCAGCCATGATCGCCTTGCGCGAGCTGTCCACCGAGTGGACGAGCGTGGCACCGCCGCGGAGGGCTGCAATCGAAAATCCTCCCGTATAGCTGAACATATTGAGGACCTGCCGCCCGGCAGCGAGTTGCTGAAGGAGGAGGCGGCTCTCGCGCTGGTCAATAAAAAACCCTGTTTTTTGGCTGCCATCAGGGTCTATATGGTAGTGATTGCCGTACTCCAGGCCGGTCCAGGCCTGTGCCTGTCCGCAGAGGTACCCATCCTGGACGACGAGGCCGGGTTTTTCGGGCAGTGCCCCTGTGCTTTTGTCATACACGGCCGCCAAAGGCAGACCTTCCAGCTCCATCAGGGTGGAGGCCAGCAGTTCCCGCATCCGGTAAAATCCGATCTGATGGCACTGGATCACGGCCAGGTGGCCATAGATATCAATAATCAGGCCCGGAAGGCCGTCCCCCTCTCCGTGTACCAGCCGAAACATGGTCAGGTCATCCCGCCCTGTCAGGCCGGCGGCCTGCCGCAGGGCCAGTGCCGTGCGAAGCCGTGCCCGCCAGAAGTCTCGGTCCAGGTTTTCGTCCCGGAAGGTCACGATCCTGACAGCGATACCAGCATCATTGTAAAATCCCCTGCCCAGAAATACCCCTTCGTGGCTGTACACGTCTGCCAGATCGCCAGCCGTCAGGCCCGCCGGGGTCTGGCTGATCGCACCTGAGAATACCCAGGGGTGAAACCGCTTCAGCGATTCGTCCCGTTTAGGCTTGAGGATAATCCGGGGAAACATGGGTAAAGGAGCATAAAAAAGACCCGGCGCGGGGATCGTACCGGGTCGTAGCGAGAGGGTAGCAGTATTACTTGGCGCGCTCCAGGTACTCGCCGGAGCGGGGATCTACGCGGATACGGTCGCCGGTCTCAATAAAAAGGGGTACACTGATTTTGGCACCGGTCTCAACCGTGGCAGGCTTGAGGGTCTTGGTGGCAGTATCCCCCCGTATGCCGGGCTCCGTATAGGTAACCTCCAGCTCGACTACGGCGGGAAGTTCGGCATATACAGGTTTTTCATCGTCCATAGAAACCTGGATGATCATGCCCTCCTTGAGGAATCCGGCACCATCTCCAAACAGATCGCCGTTCATCTCGATCTGGTCGTAGGTTTCGTTATTCATCAACACAAAATTTTCGCCAGACTTATACAGGAACTGAAACTCCTGGACTTCTACGCGGACAAATTCGAGGGACTCGCCGGCCCGGAAGCGGTTTTCGATCAGCTTTCCGGAACGTACGTTACGCATTTTTACCTGATAAAAAGCGCGAAGGTTGCCCGGAGTGCGGTGTTCGTATTCTATGACGAGGCACAACTCACCATTAAACCGGAGAAAGGCGCCTCTGTACAGATCGGAAGTAGATGCCATGAAACGAGGGTATTTGTATTTTTGATACGCTGCAAAGGTAGGGTTTTTCAGGTGAGAAAAACAACCTCAAGGCCGTATCTTAGGAGATTGCCTGCCGGGAGCTTATTGGAGATGTGGCGAAATAGTGGTAGGTTCGGGTCTACTTTACTTATTTTTCCGATGAACCTTGCTCCCAATAAATACCTGCTATGGCTTCTGCTGTGGCTGTCTGCTGTATCACTGGCAGCCCAGTGCCCATCCGGATTCACGGAGGTGCGTATCCAGATTGTCCCTGACCAATATCCCGGCGAGACTACCTGGAGCCTGAAAACACTCAGCGGCACCCTGCTGGATTCTGGGCTGGTCGCAGGCGATACGGTATGCGTACCGGCCCAAACCTGTATAGTATTTTCTATCTACGACAGCTATGGGGACGGTATCTGCTGTTTGTACGGGCTGGGTTCTTACACGGTACACTATGGGGACACCCTGGTGGCTTCCGGGGGGCAATTTGAATTTAAGGAGACGGCTGTGATGGGTTGTCCTCCGGGGGCGGTCTGTGATGAGCCGCTGCCGGTTACGACCGGAAGCTGGACCAGTATCTACGAAGATACGTGGTATGATTTTGTGCCGGACAGCTCAGGTATTTATGCAATAGACGTATGCCAGGCAGTCTGTGGTTCTGCCCTGTGGGTATATGAATCATGCCCGGTGTTTCCGCCCAGTGATCTCCAGATCGGGGCCCTGCTCTACGGATCTGGCGGGTGCTCCGGGCCGGGTGCTACTACGTATGCCACCCTGGTCGCCGGGGAGTCCTACCTGATCCGGATCGGAGATGTGGCAGGCGGCTGTGCGCCTGACAGCCTGCCCTGGTCCCTGACCTATATCGGGCCCGTCACGGGCTGTACGGATCCGCTTGCCTGCAACTATAACCCGGCAGCGACGGTCTCCGATACCTGTATTTATCCGGGCGATCCTGCCTGCCCCGTAGCTCCGGACCTGGAGGTGGACCAGGCCCTGGTCGAAAACTCCATGTACCTGGACTCCCTCACGATCCTGGACCCTTGTCTGGTAGAAGAGGCCTGTATTACAGGATATGGCAAACGGTACATCCTGCGGTTCTCGACCCGGATCAGCAATATCGGGACGCAGGACTATTTTATCGGGGCGACACCCGCTGATCCTGACTCTGCCAATGAACAATTTATGTGGGACCCCTGCCACGGACACTGGCACTATGCCGGGTATGCGGAGTACCTGCTGTTTGATACGGCGGGCAATCCGGTGCCGGCGGGCTTCAAAAATGGATTTTGTGTGCTGGACCTGGCCTGTGCCGGAGGCGGGACTGCCAAATACTCCTGCGGTTATATGGGTATCTCGGCAGGCTGTGAGGATATATACGACGCAAGCCTTGGTTGCCAGTGGATAGACCTGACGGATGTCGCGGAGGGAGACTATACCTTTGTGGTGCGGGTCAACTGGGACGGCTCTCCTGACAAACTCGGCTACTACGAAAGTAACTATGAAAACAACTGGGCCCAGGTCTGTCTCCGGATCACCCGGCCTGCGGGCAGCACGGGGGCTCCCCTGGTGGAGCAGCTCGATAGCTGCGCTACCTTCACGGACTGCAACGGGGTGACTTTCGGAAGTGCGGCCCCTGACTGTGCCGGGGTCTGCGAGGGATATGCCCTGGCGGGTGACCTCGATGCTGATACCCTGCGCGATGCTGCGGATGTGGACCTTTACCTGACGGCAGCCCTCGACGGGGGCGTATCACCGGTGGTGTGTACGGACCTGAATGCAGATGGGGTGATCAATGTGGCGGATGCGGCCCTGGCCCAGGACTGCGCCATTCGGGGGGCTGAATTTACGGGACCTTTTGGGGGGGTAGAGGATCACTGCGAATTTCCATCCTACCGGTCGGTCCTGACCGATACGGCAACCTTCAGCATCACGGCGGTGGACCTGGTGGCCGGGTATGCCGACATCAGCGTGCTGAACCCTGCTACCCGGATCATCGGCTACCAACTGGCGCTTGACGGGGTACAACTGGACTCCGTCCGCAACCTGGTGGCGTATCCTGGCTACTCCACAGACCTGCGGTGGCGGGCTGACGGGGAGATCGCGGCGCTATCACCTGCTGAGGCACTGATAGACCGCAACTATCTGCCGGTACCGGTGCTGCGGGCGTATTTTGCACCGCCAGCGGGCTCCCTCACCCTGTGTATCACGGCGGTACCTGCGGTGGTCAGTGAGCGGTACGAAACCGTGACGGGGGCGGCAGGTGACTGTTTTCTGGCGATCGGGACAGGGATCGCAGACGGACTCGGGCCTCAGGTGCGGGTCCAGCCCAATCCATTCAGCGGGATGACGGTCTTTACGGTGACGCCTGCACCGGCGCGTGCATACACCCTCCAGGTGACAGATATGGAGGGCCGGGTCGTGCGGTCGTATGAAAACCTCACGGGGGACCGGTTTGAGCTGTCCCGCGAAGGCCTGAGCGCCGGGGTGTATCTCTACGTATGCAGCGGGGCCGTGACGGCCCGTGGCAAGCTGGTCGTGTGGTGAGGCACGGCAGCCCATACCGGTATCGGTATGTGGGGGATCAGGTGGCCCCGGCAGGATGCCGGTGGCTGCGTGAGGGACAGAAGCGGCAGCCCGGAAGGAACTGAGGACTATAGCGGATGGCCCGACCGCCAGATCGCCCGCAGGGCGGTCTGGCGGGCACGCCCTACGGACTCAAGTGTCTCCCAGGAAGGGACAATTGAGGAGGAATACCCGTGACTCAGCCCGGGTGAACACGGTATAAACCCAGCGGATATGGGCCAGGGCATCTTGTCCGTAGTCTGGCTCGAAGTTGATGAGGACGTTTTCCCACTGGCCGCCCTGGGACTTGTGGCCGGTGACGGCGTAGCCGTATTTGACCTGCAAGGCATTGATATAGGGGTCGGTGCGCAGGAGCTCGGCAGCACGTGAGGGGGCGATGCTGGCGTACTCGATGCGCCGGGCCTGGATGACCTGCCCGAAGGTGGTGCTGTCGAGCTGGGGCTGTTTGGCGCTGAGGAGGTCCAGGATGACCTTACACTCGATGATGTATGCCTCGCCCCGGTTGTCCTGAAACTCAATCTCGACGTCCATCCAGGTGAGGCCGTAGCGTTTTTCGGGCTCGTCGGAGAGGACCCGGCGCACGACACCCATCTCACCATTGGCGATGAAGGGCATACGCTTGGGGTCGCCCCAGGCGTAGTTGTTGCGGACGACCATGAGGAGGTCAGAGCTGGTGAGGGGTTCCTGGGTGTGGTGGAGCTGGGCGCGGATGGCCTGGTTGATGCGGGCGGCCTGGTAGTTGGAGTAGGTGATAAATATGACCCGGTCGAGGTTTCCCTCCTGGTAATACCCCATATAGGTCTCCAGGGCTTCCCATGCCTGGTCCATGACCTGGACGTCGCGGTTGGGCTCGATACGGGTGTGCTCCGGGGTGCTGCTGAGGAAGGCATCCCGGATGAGGACGGCGTTTTCGAGAACGCCGGAGTCGGCCTGCTGGCGTTTGACCTCGGTCAGGTGGGTGTGGTAAAGGGTCAGGTCACCGGTGCGCTCCAGCCGTATGGGGTCCAGGGCGGGTGAGTCGCTGAAGCCTACGGGGGGAAGCTGTACGGGGTCTCCGACGATGATGAGTTTCCGGGTTTCGTGGTCCTGGTACACGTATGCGATGAGGTCGCGGAGGAGGCTGCCGGGCATGCCGTCTTCGGCCTTGTCGCCGATCATGGAGGCCTCATCCACGACATAGACGGTATTGGCGGGTTCTTTGTTGGGCTTGCGCTCAAACCACATATCGCCGGAGAAGTCTTCGCGGGGGCTGTAGATATGGTGGTGGATGGTGTAGGCCAGACGGCGGGTGCGGCGGGTGATCACTTTGGCGGCGCGACCGGTGGGGGCCAGGAGGATAACTTTGAAGCCGGACTTGCGCAGCAGCTCGGTGAAAAGGCTGATCAGGAAGGTCTTGCCGGTACCTGCTGAACCGGTGAGGAGGAAGGCACTCCGCTCTTCATCACTTTTCATGAAGGTCACGAACGTCCGCAGGGCTTCTTCCTGGTCGTCAGAGAGGGTGATGTCGTCGGCCTGGAGCAGGTCGCGGAGGATACGTCGCCGGAGGTCGTCCAAGGGGTTATGGGTTGTGAGTTTGGGGTTTTGAGTTTGGGGTTTTGGGGTTTTGAGTTTTGGGTTAGGGGGTGGGTGGGTCGTATTTGGGGCCTTTGTGGGTTGTGGTTTTGAGGTATTGCATGAGTTTGGTGATCATGGCGATTATGTGGTCGGCTTGTGAATATAGCTGGTTGAATTGGGTTTGGGTGAGGTAGTGCTGGTCCAGGGCACGGTAGAGCTGGGACTGTACTTCGGCTGCGGAGGCTTTGGCAATGGAGAGGTGCTGGCTGAATTCTTTGTTGCCGTTTCGGGCAAAACCTTCGGCTATGTTGTCCATAACGGAGCCTGCGGCGCGTCTGATCTGGTCTTTGAGGGGAAAGTCCTGGGCGAAGAGGGAACTCTGACATTGTTTGTGGATGTCTTGGGCGAGTATCCGGGCGAGTTGCCAGGCTTGGATGTCCTCAAAACGTTTCATGGGAATGGGGTTGGGAGTTTTGGGTTTTGGGTTTTGAGTTGGGAGTTTTGGGGTTTTTGAGTTACTCGAAGTCGGAGAGATAGGTTTTGGTCATGGAGGTGGGTACGACGATGATATAGTCGGCTTTGGTGCGGTGCTCGGCGTCGAGCTGGAGGATATTGTCCTGCTCTACGACGGTGAGTGTCTTGATGGTGAGGCCTTTGCGGTAATGGTTGAGATACCAGACGATGCCCTCGTGGTTGTCGGAGTGGTAGGAGCCGTTGAGGTGGAGGACCAGGGTACCGGGTTTCCAGCCGCGCAGGATGCGGTGGGCCATGGTGGCGTCTTTGAGGGCCTGGGCAGCTACGAAGTGGTCCGGGTTAAAACTCCCGCCATGTCCGGCCATCATCTCGCGCATGGCCTGGTAGCCGGGGAGGTCGTAGTCAATGGGGTAGGGGAGAGGAGCCAGCAGGGCTCTCTCGGCGGGTGGCAGGGTGTCGAGGGCTGCCGGGCCGCCGCGGGAGACGAGGCGCGCGTAGGACCGGGGGACATTGGTGGCGAGGACGGGGATACGCTGTGCCTGACAGAAACTCACCACGGGGCGGTAGTCGGTGGGATAGTTGTCCCAGAGTTTGACGGAGGTCTCGAAGGTCTTGCGGTCTGTCTGGCCGGAGAGGTAGGCCTGGAGGGCAGTATCCTGGTCGGTCTCCAGCATCTCCATGCCAGTGGCCATGTGGTCAGCCCCCCGCAGGGTCGTCAGGTCGCGGAGCAGCTCCAGGGTAAGCCAGTGGGCGATGGGGTTGTTGTGCAACTCACCAAAACACACGATATCAGCCCCATAGAGGTCGGCTACGGCTTTGGTCCAGGTTGTTTTTTTGCCTGAACTGGTATAAAGGGTATAGGCAGGTTTGTCTTGTGCCATAGTCATACCGATACAAATCCAGCTTGTGATAATCCAACTACTCAGGTGACGCATAAACCAGGGTTAAATCTGTCGGCAATATACCATATCAGGCGATGAAACCCCAGTCCCGATATACGAAAAGAGACCTGTCGTATCTGACAGGTCTCGTGGGTGTTGACGGCTGTGGCAGCCTCAGGCAGTGGGGATCCGGACTTCTTTGATCTGATAAAAAAATCCGTCTGACACCTCGAAATAGTAGCGACCTTCGCTGAGGTTGCCCATAATGTATTCGAGGCGGGTGTGCCGGGCATCAAACGGCACGGTCTCCTGCAGGAGCGATTCACCGTTTTCATCCATGACCCGGATCACGGACAGCTCTGGAAAAATGGAGGTCAGCTCCACATTTACGGGCTCTCCCGCACTGGCTGGCGTCACCACAAACCCGATCGGGGACCGGAACTCGTTGGCAGGGGAACGCTGATGAAGCTTTTTCTCGACAGTAAACATGAATTAGGGAAAATGAGGTACCTGAAGGTAGTTCGGGTAGCTGAATAATACGATCAAAAACTGCGCCAACTGCTGGGGTTGGGGTGTCTGTGGATGTTTTGGGGGATTAGGTCGTGCGGGTTTGGGGGGGAGGGGCCTTCGGATAGGGCGCACCTGCACAGCCCTGTTGAGGAGGTGCTGCACATCGCGGGAGGTGAAAGCAGCCCCGCGTCACCTATTCCCACCCATCCGCCAACTCAGGTGTCATTTTTTTTGCCCTGATTCATGTTACTCAGGCTTTGGGCCTTGTCATGTTATGGAGTATATTTATTGACCTAAACTCAGATAACAGACCTCAGCAACCGGCTTTTGTATCAAACTGAGCTACAGGCAGCGGGTAGCAGTACCTGACGGTGCTGGCAACAGGATATGGCTCAGACGGATGTGTATGCTTCCAGTATCAGCATGGTAAAAACGCATTAATCTCCATCCTTATGCGTATGTTTACTGACCATAACCGGGCTTCGGCGACGGCGCAGGTATGCGCCTGCTCAGCCCTTTTTTCGGATGCATGGCATCGCAGGCGTCCAGACCTTATCGTATGGTTGGCGATTTTCGCCTGCTTTTTGTTCATGACGTGCCGACAGGAGGACAGTATCTGGCCCGAGCCGAGGATTATCTGTCGTGATATATCAGAACCTTCTCTTGATTATTATCTAAGAGCTGAACGATCACCCTATTTTACCTACCCCCGCTTCAACCCGCTTGACGGGGATGAGTTTGCC
>JANRLQ010000016.1:0-14705 GCA_033762375.1 Bacteroidia bacterium | reverse complement strand
GGGGTACGGGTGGTGATGGGAGTGTGAGGGTATGCGGCCATCACGTGCAAACCTTTGAGAATCCATCAACGTTAAAAACAATTGATAAAACCGCATATATGATCATTGCCAATCCCATCTATGACGTAGTATTTAAATATTTGCTGGAAGATGTAGAGATCGCCCGCGAATTATTGTCGGCGATTTTGGGTGAGGAAGTGCAGCGGCTGGACATACAACCCCAGGAGACGGCGACTGAGGCTGGGGGCGGGATCAATATCCTTCGGTTTGATTTTAAAGCCATCCTCAAGCAAGCAGATGGCGAGCAGTACAAAGTGCTGATTGAGCTCCAGAAAGCCAAACAGGCCTTTGATGTAATGCGGTTCCGGCGTTATCTGGGAGACAACTACCGCAAAGAAGACCCTGTCACCGACGGGGATACCCAGGTAGTACGTCCCTTACCGATCGTGACGATTTATTTTTTAGGGTTTCCGCTTGACCGGATTGCATCAGGGGTAGTCAAGATCAGCCGGGAGTACCGGGACGTCGTGACGCAGGAACTGCTGGAGATCAAAGAGGATTTTGTAGAGTTGCTGACCCATGACTCGTATCTGATCCAGGTGCATAAACTCCCACGCCAGGCCCGCAGCAAGCTGGAGCGGGTATTGCAAGTATTCAGCCCGGTTTACCAGACGACACAAAGCAAACACCAGTTGGATTTTCAGGGAGAGACAGATGACCCGCTGGTGAAGAAGATGGTGGACCGGCTGGTGCGTGCCATTTCGAGCGAAGACATCCGGGAAAAGATGGACGTAGAGGACGAACTCGACCGGATATTTGAGCGGGAGATGAAAAAACTCACAAACGTCATCGCTGAAAAAGAACAGATGCTGGAAGAGGAACGGAAACGTGCAGAATCCGAGCGAGAGCGCGCAGAATCCGAACGGGCACGGGCCGAGGCTGAGCGGGAGCGGGCTGAAGCCGAAGTACAAAAAAACCTGGAGCTGCAACAACAGATTGAAGCACTCAAAAAACAGATCAGGCCCTGATAGATGGCTGTATCTGCCTGTGCAGACTTCTATACCTGCCTGGTTATGTCAACCTTTTCTCGCCGCCATGTCATACGGAATCTCGGTGCCCTCCTTTCCCTGCCCCTGCTGACCCGTGCGGGGCTGGGGGCTGATCTGGCTGAGATACAACATGCTTCTCCCGAAGATGCTGCTCGGGATGAGGACTTCTGGCGGCAGGTGCGGCTGGCCTTTCCGGTATCTGCGACGCTGGTCAACCTCAACAATGGTGGCGTAAGTCCCCATCCTCAGGTAGTTGCAGATGCCTGGCACCGGTATCAGGTTTTGTCCAATGAAGCCCCGACCTACTACATGTGGCGGATCCTGGACCAGGGCCGGGAGCCCCTTCGTGCGCAGCTGGCTACTTTTGCCGGTGTCTCACCGGAGGAGATTGCCCTCCAGCGCAATGCTACAGAGGCGCTGGAGACAGTAATCATGGGCCTGTCCCTGCGGACCGGTGACGAGGTGGTACACACCCGCTATGATTATCCTAACATGTGCCATGCCTGGCGGCAGCGGGCCATGCGGGAGGGGATTGTGCTGCGGGAGCTTTCATTTGAACTGCCGGCTGAGGATACAGATTTGATTGTCAAGACCTTCACGGATGCTTTTACAGACCGGACCCGGGTCGTGCATATCACGCAGGTGATCAACTGGACGGGTCAGATCCTCCCGGTGGCAGAGATCGCCCGCGCTGCCCGCGCACGCGGGATACAGGTACTCGTAGATGGGGCCCATGCTTTTGCGCACCTGGACTTCAAGATTCCGGAGCTGGACTGCGATTACTTTGGGACCTCCCTTCACAAGTGGCTGTGTGCTCCGATCGGGACGGGTATGTTGTATGTCAGGCGCGAACGGATCGCAGACCTGTATCCCTTGCTGGCAGCTGCGGCGCCTCACAGTGCGGACATCCGCAAGTTTGAGGTGTTGGGCACCCGCTCCTTTGCGGCAGAGCAGGCCATCGGGCAGGCGCTTCAGTTTCATCAGATGATCGGGACAGCCCGGATGGAGGCCCGGCTTCGGTACCTCAAAGACTACTGGATGGCGCAGGTCCAGGACATCCCCCGCATTCGCCTGTATACCTCCCGTCTCCCCCACGCAGCCTGCGGACTCGGTACCTTCGGTATCGAAGGCAAAACACCGCAGGAGATAGAGTCGTTTCTGCTCTCAACCTACAAGGTACACACCTCTCCCGTCACGTGGGAAGACCTCCGGGGGGTACGGGTATCGCCACATGTGTACACCCTCCTTCCGGAGCTGGATCAGTTGGTGGCCGGTATCCGGGCCTGTGCAGCGACCTAGCGGACACCCGTTGGCAGGGACAGACCGCCAGCTAAAGCAGCATCTCTGACCGTAAGGGCAAATACCTGCTGTTTTTGACCTGATTATTTGGCTCTTTAGGACTTGAAGTGCAATTTTCGGGGAATTTGTTAATCACCCTCATCAGCGAAACTTGAGCACCCGATCAAGAACAGCTTCCTTATGCGCCTGATCCCTGCCCATATCCGGACTACGCTCCGATCGGAGGGATTTCAGCAATATGTGCGGAATACCGGCTGGATGCTGGGTGGCAAAGCCATCCAGATGAGCCTCACGTTTTGGATTACGGCCTGGGTGGGCCGGTATCTCGGGCCGGAGTTGTATGGCAAATGGAACTACGCCCAGAGTGTGGGCACCCTCTTCTTGATCCTGGCCACCGTAGGGCTGGAGACCGTCGTCACCCGCAATATCATCCAGCATCCCGAATCCCGGAGCCGGGTCATCGGGTCAGCCATTGTGATCCGGTTGCTGGCGACATTCTTCAGCCTGGTTTTGCTGGGAATCACCGTGATGACAGTACCCCAGGATATCCTGACCAGCCAGCTCACCCTGCTGGTCGTCATCAGCAGTATTTTTCAGGCCCTGGACGTGTTTGAATGGTTTTTTCAGAGCCAGGTCGAGGCCCGGTACAGCGTCCAGGTGCGGTTTGTATCGGTCCTGCTATTTGCCGGCCTCCAACTGGCCCTGATCCTGAACGGAGCTTCACTGGTGGCGTTTGGGTTGGCTTTTTTTGTCAAAAATGTACTTACTGGCCTCGGGCTGGCCCTTGTGTATGGGTTCCGGATTGAAAACCTCCGCCAGCTGAGATTCAGCCGGGCGGAGGTGCGCGCCCTGCTCCTCGATGCCTGGCCTATTGCCATAGCTGATATCGTCATCATACTGTACCTCAAGATGGACCAGCTCATGATTCGCTGGCTGATGGATGAGACGGCTGTCGGGCATTATTCTTCTGCCCTGCGGTTTTCGGAGATATGGTACTTCGTGGCTCCGCTGGTGATGCAGGCCTTGTACCCGGCTGTCGTCAAAGCGCGAAACGAAAGCCGGGAGCGCTACAAGCGCCGTATGCAACTTGTGATGCAGGTGATGGTGGCAGTAGGTTTTTTGATTGCCCTGCCTACAGCTTTTTTAGGTCCCTGGGTGCTGGAGCAGCCTTTGTTTTTTGGGCCAGCTTTTGCCCCGGCTGGCGGGGTGCTGGTGATTCATGTATGGACCCTGCTGTTTGTGATGATGGGGACTGCCGCCAGCCGCTCGCTGGTGCTGGAGCAGATGCAACACGTCATTTTGTATCGGGCCCTGACCGGTACCCTCCTCAACTTTGGCCTGAATCTGTTCCTGATCCCCCGCTACGGGATCGAGGGAGCTGCCATAGCATCCCTGATCGCCCAGATGGTGACCTCCTGGCTGGGATATGCCTTTTTCCCCCGTACCTTACCCCTGTTTAAAATGCAGACCAAGGCACTCCTGATGATGGGATGGGGCCTGCGGAAATAAAGCCCCGGCTCAGGGCTGTGCAGCAGCCTGTGCGGACTGAGGGCGATCCAGTACCGGCGGTACATACAACTCCTCCTGCACTACCGGCTCCGGGTGTTGCTGCACGTATGCATGATGGCGATGGATCAGCAGCATCGTCGGGATCAGGGCAAAAGCCATGGCAGACCCCAGCGTAAACCGGAGTTTCAGCCCCAGGGTGGGGCGCGTACGGAGAGAAGTCGTCTGGTGGAGCTGCTGTTTCATATCCTCTGCTGTTAGGCTTCTAAATTACCAGCTATCCGGCACTTAGCCAGACCAAAATGAGGCAGAATATGACACCGGCTGATAAGCCCCTCAGGTACGGCCAGGGGTATTTTTGTGAGGAATTGCAATTTTTAAAATTTGTGTATTCCAATTTATTGAATAAAATTATCCTGCTCCAACATCCTCCTGCCGCAGGGTACACCTATACGACGATCGGAATATTATCCTATATTTGCGCCCGGTATAGTTGATCCACCTCCAAATATCTGATAATGAAGGCACTTGTATTTCCAGGCCAGGGTTCTCAGTTTTCAGGCATGGGCAAAAATCTGTACGAAACCTCTGGGGTTGCCCGCAACCTCTTTGATCGTGCCAACGAAATTCTGGGGTTTGACATTCAGGCAGTTATGTTTGAGGGGACCGAGGACGACCTCAAGCGCACCTCTGTCACCCAGCCAGCGATTTATATTCACTCCGTCATCGCATCAGAGGCACACGAACTGGCTGGCACAGCAGGGGCTGTAGCCGGACATTCGCTGGGAGAGTTTTCGGCGCTGGCAGCTGCCGGTGTGCTGAGCTTCGAAGATGGGCTGCGTCTGGTCGCCATCCGCGCCAATGCGATGCAAAAAGCCTGCGACCTCCAGCCCAGTACCATGGCAGCTATCCTGGGAATGGATGATGCAGCCGTCGAGGCCCTGTGCCGGGAGATTGAAGGCGAGGTAGTCGTTCCCGCCAACTACAATACCGTCGGGCAGGTGGTCATCTCAGGTACCCGTGAGGGGATCGCGAGGGCCATCGCCCTGGCACCGGAGCGGGGGGCTTCCCGTGCTATAGAACTTCAGGTTAATGGGGCTTTTCACTCCCCGCTGATGGAGCCGGCCCGCCTGGAGCTGGCAGAGGGCATCGCCACTACCCACTTTGAAGACGCACGCGTAGCTGTTTATCAGAATGTGACTGCCCGCCCGCACCACACCAAGGCTGAAATCCGCGAAAACCTCCTCCAGCAACTCACCTCGCCCGTGCGGTGGAGCCAGACGATCCGCCAGATGCAGGCAGACGGCGTCCTGGAGTACATCGAGTGTGGTCCGGGTAAGGTACTCAGCGGCCTGATCAAAAAAGTAGATCGCGCCATCCCCGTGAGCCAGATCGGATAAACGGATACATACTTTTATACGCTGCTGCCGCCTTATCCGGGCGGCAGTTTTTGTATTAACCAGGGCCAGGGAGATGTGTATGAAATTAGCTAAAATAATTAGTTTAAAATGCTTGTTTTGTTAGCTAATATTGTTTTAAATTAGCATTCATCAAGTGATTCCTAATTTTTGTAGCAATGAGTGCGTATAAACCTTATTATCCGGACGTTCACAGCCCAGACCGGGCTGCGGCTTCCCGTCATGCTGCTACGATTGTCCGGCCGGCACCGCTGGGCATTTCCCTCAAAATGGGACATATGGCCCTGATCGCCGGGTTTGTACTGGCCAGTAACCTGCTCAGCCACCGGCTGCTTAATCCTTCTTTTGCGGGCTGGTATGAAGGTGCGGATGCGCATCCTTCCAGCGAGTTGTATCTGCTCGATAAAGCCAGCCTGTTTGTGCCGGATCCTCAGGGTTTTGAAGGAAAAGTCCGGGAGATTGCCGGTATGCTGGATGTACCCCCTGAGTGGCTGATGGCCGTGATGTACTCCGAGTCCCGGTTTGATGCAGCCGCAGTCAACCTCAAGGGGAGTGGTGCCACCGGCCTGATACAGTTTATGCCTGCGACCGCTACGGAGCTAAATGTATCCCTGGAGCGTCTGCGAAACATGGACCCGGTTCATCAGCTGGAGTATGTATACATGTATCTCCAGCGGGTGCGGGAGCGCTACGGGGAGTTTACTACCCTGGTGGACCTCTACCTGGCGATATTGTTTCCGCGTGGCATGAACCAGGATCCCTGTTTTACGCTGTATGCACACCCGACCGTAGCCTATCAGCAAAACGCCGGACTGGACGAAAACAAAGACAGCCGCGTGACCGTGAGCGATATTGACCGGCGGATGCAGCGTTTGTTTCCGCAGGCATATATGGTCGAAAAAAATACCCCCCAGCCATAAGCCGGGGGGGCTGCTCATCAGGCATCTGCGGTATTCATCACCTCCGCCTGGTGACGGATGGACTCCTTGTGGATGTTTTGCAGAATTTCCGTCATGATGTCGGCACTGATACCTTTGGGACCTGCATAGCTGAGGCGATCCTGGAGGATTTCATTCCAGCGGGAGTATTGCAGGATGGTGATGTTGTTGTCTTTTTTGACCTGACCGATCTGGCGGGCGACCCGCATCCGCTCAGCCAGCAGGTCTATGATCCGGCGGTCCATGTCGTCTATATTTTCGCGGAGGACCTCCAGCAGGTGATGAAACGAGGCATCGTCCTTGTCCGGTGAGCGGCGTACAAGGCCTGCGAGGAGTTCCTTGAGGCGCTCCGGGGTGATCTGTTGTTTGGCATCGCTCAGGGCTTTGTCCGGGGTAATATGGACTTCCAGCATGACTCCGTCAAAATCCAGGTCAAGTCCTTTCTGGGCAACACTGGCCAGCAACTCGCGGTTGCCGCAGATATGGCTCGGGTCTACCACGATCGGCACCTCAGGGTGGCGGCGGCGCATCTCGATGGGCACTTCCCACTGGGGCGGGTTGCGGTATTTGCTTTTGCCGTAGGCCGAAAATCCCCGGTGAATGGCGGCCACCTTGTGGATACCAGCGCGGTTGAGCCGCTCGATGGCTCCGACCCACAGCTCCAGGTCAGGGTTGACGGGGTTTTTGACCAGTACGGGAATGTCTACCCCTTCCAGGGCATCAGCGATTTCCTGCACGGCAAAGGGATTGGTAGTCGTACGGGCGCCGAGCCAGAGTACGTCTATGCCACACCGCAGGGCTTCATATACGTGTTTGACATTGGCGACCTCGGTCATGACGGGTTTGCCGATAGCGGCTCCGGCATCTTTGAGCCATTTCAGGCCCGGACTGCCTACCCCCTCAAAGGAATTAGGCCGGGTACGGGGTTTCCAGATTCCTCCCCGGATGATATGTACCCCGGAGTCAGCCAGTCCCTGTACGGTCTCCATGACCTGCTCGGGTGACTCGACGCTACACGGGCCGAAAATATTCAGCGAGTCCTCCAGGCCCAGGCCCCAGTCCCGCAGTGGTGTGATAGGCAGACGATCCATATGATATTGGGTGAAAATGCAGGTTAATAATAAAGATGAAACAATTGATCCTCAAGGTATCAGCTCAATATGCGGCCAATCTGGTTGGCCTCTTCCATGAGCTGGTAGGTCTGTTGAAATTCCCGACCGGCGATATG
This sequence comes from Bacteroidia bacterium, assembly GCA_033762375.1. Classification (GTDB taxonomy): domain Bacteria; phylum Bacteroidota; class Bacteroidia; order J057; family J057; genus RDXT01. The sequence continues at coordinate 7,267 of JANRLQ010000016.1, read as the reverse complement.
GTCCCGAAACACTTTCATCTTGGCCAGGTAGCTGTCCAGCACCTCCAGGATGGCCTCTGTGTTTTGTTCGTAGACATCGTTCCACATCCGGGGTGAGCTTTTGGCGAGTCGCACGGTCGAGGCAAAACCCCCTGAGGCGAGGTTAAAAATATTGGCCTCGCTTTTTTCTTTTTCCAGTACCGTCAGGGCCAGGACAAAGGAAGTGATGTGAGAGATATGGGAGACAAAAGCTGCATGAACATCGTGGTCCCGGGCCTCCATGTGCAGGATGCGCATAAAGAGACTTTTAAACAGCCGCTCCACCCGCCTGACCGCCTCCGGATCGCTTTCATGTGCATTGCAGATGATGGCCGCTTTTCCCTGAAACAGATTGCTGACAGCTGCGGTAGGGCCGGAGTACTCAGTACCTGCCATGGGGTGGGCCAGGACCAGTTGCCGCCTCCGGGGATGTGAGGCCAGGTTCCGGGCGATTTCATCCTTGGTAGAGCCCATATCTGTCACGACGGCATCCGGCCGCAGCCAGTTCAGCACCTCGTGGAGGAGGGTAATGATACTTTTGACCGGTACTGCCAGCACGACCATATCAGCCGCTGCGACAGCCTCCGGGAGCGGGCGTATCTCGTCCACCAGCCCCAGGCTCAGGGCTTGCTCCCGGTGCAGGGGGGTGCTGTCCACTCCGGTAAGCTGGGTAGCAAACCCATTGGCACGCAGGTCCCGTGCGAGTGAGCCCCCGATCAGGCCTAATCCGATAATCGTGATGTGCATATCTGATATTCCTTAGGCACGTGCCAGTTGGTACTCCAGGATACGGCCCAGGGCTTCCTGCAGGCGCTTGCGGGAGGCACAGAGGGAGATCCGGATATATCGCTGGCCTGCCGGCCCAAAAATGAACCCCGGCGTGATGAATACCTGGATCTGGTTGAGCAGTTCTTCTGAAAAAGCCTCTCCGCTGTCTGCGTATGACGGGATTTGCCCCCAGAGAAACATCCCGGTTTGTTTTTCGTCAAAGGCACATCCCAGCGAGCGCATCATTTCCATCACGATCAGGCGGCGCTGGCGGTACTCCTCGTTTCGCTCCTGGTGCCAGGCACCGGGATTGGCGAGGGCTTTGACGGCGGCCTGCTGCATGGGCAGAAACATACCCGAGTCCATGTTACTTTTGACCCGGAGGACCTCGTTGAGGTAGTCAGCCCGTCCGGCAGCCAGCCCGATACGCCAGCCGGCCATGTTGTGAGATTTGCTCAGGGAGTTGAGTTCCAGGGCTACGTCCCGCGCCCCGGGCACGCTGAGGATGCTCATCGGCTCAGGGTTGAGGATAAGGCTGTACGGATTGTCATGGCAGATCAGGATCCCGTGTGTGCGCCCAAAGGCGATAAGCTGCTCAAACAGGGCATACGTCGCCGGAGCACCCGTCGGCATATGCGGATAGTTGACCCACATGATTTTGACGCCGGTCAGGTCTGTCGCGGCCAGCGCCTCAAAATCAGGATACCATCCATTTGCCTGGGTAAGCGGATAATAGACCGGCACGCCACCTGCCAGGTGCGTGACGGAGGTATAGGTGGGATACCCCGGATCGGGGATCAGTACCCGGTCACCGGGATTAAGAAAAGCCATAGATATATGGAAAATGGCTTCCTTGGAGCCGATCATCGGCAGGATTTCCTGCTCAGGGTCCAGGGTGACACCGTAGGTATTCATATACCAGTCGGCAAACGCCGTTCTGAGCTGCGGAATCCCACGGTAAGGTTGGTACCCGTGATGTCCTGGCTCCAGGGCGCTGCTGATCAGCTCTTTGAGGGTGTCCTCGGAGGGCATCAGGTCCGGGCTGCCGATCCCGAGGTTGATGATGTTTTCGCCTGCGGCGGTGCGGCGACGGATTTCGGCCAGTTTCCGGGCAAAGTAGTACTCTTCTACCTGGGCCAGCCGCTGGGCGGGAGGGATGATCATGTGCATAAATTCAGGCGTATCGGACAGGTTTATCTACCTAACGAAAGACATATATAAACGGTACATCCATCATCAGCTCAGGCTTCCAGGCCATCTTTGCTGCCCCGTGGATAGGTTCCCAGGATTTGCAGGTCATTGACCAGCGGGGTAATGGCAGCCAGTGCCCGCTGAAATTGAGCAAGATCCTCAAACTCCACATCCAGGTGAAAAAAATACTCCCACTCATGTCCTACGATAGGGAGAGACTGGATTTTGGTGAGGTTCATGCCATGGCTCCCCAGTACGAGCAGGATCTGCGCCAGGCTTCCGACCTTGTGCACGAGGTTAAAACACAACGAGGACTTGTCTGGAGCCGGTGCCAGTGTAGGGGCAGTCTCCGGGTCCGCCAATATCCAGAACCGGGTGAAATTTCGTTTGTTGGTCTCAATCCCGGGCGCGAGGATCTCCAGATGTTGTTGTTCTGCGGCAAGCCGGCTGGCAATAGCGGCTACCCCTGTGAGGTTGTTTTCGCGGATCCAGATCGCACTGGCAGCAGTATCGGCACTTTCTACCAACCGTATATGAGGATGGGCATCCAGAAACTGCATACACTGCTGTAGGGCCATCGGGTGTGAATGTACTTCCCGGATATCCTCCAGCCGCTGTCCTGGCAGGGCCATCAGGTTCTGCTCAATCCGAAGGTAAACCTCCCCGGCAATCACAAACCCGGTATTGCGGAGCAGGCTGTAGTTGGGCAGGATCGTACCGGCGACAGAGTTTTCGATAGCCACCACCCCCAGATGGGCTGTACCCTGGGCCAGATGCCGGAACAGCCGGGGAAACGTGTCACACATCTCCAGGGTAATATCATCTCCAAAATACTTGCGGGCGGCCAGTTCATGAAATGACCCCTTAAAACCCTGGATGGCGATGTGGCGGGAAGGCGTAAGGACTGTTTGCATAGACAATCGGCGGTTAAAAAAAATGTCCCTGAAACCGGAGGCTCAGGGACGTTTGCGTGATCTGTTATGGTAGGTCTTACAGCACATCGGGTCCCCTTCGACAGCTGGTAAAAAACCAGAAGCCGTAAAAAAAATACCCTTTATATGCCGGGACGTGGGTCATGGATTCAAAATGATGATGCAAGTATAAGTTAAAATATTGGTACTGTCAACCTCTTTTCGGTGAAAAATTCATAAAAAAAGCCCCACTTGAGTGAAAGTTTGGTGTTGGTGGTTGTGCGATTTTATTCAACAGTCTGTTAATCAGAAGATTCTGCATTTATGCGCAACATTTCTTCTGCTTCCTGCTGCAGAAAGTCCCTGGCCCTGACCATATCGGGGTGGAGGATACGGTCAGCCGTCAGGGGCGGTACCATCTCCCGGAAAGCATGGACCCAGGTCTGGAGGTTCCGTCCGGTGCGGAGCGGTTCACGCAGATACAGGGCCTGCGAGGCTGCGATCAGCTCGATGCCCAGGATTTGCCGCAGGTTTTGGAGTATCCGGTAACATTTGGTAGCGGCATTGGCCCCCATGCTGACGTGATCTTCCTGGTTGTTGGAGGAAGGGATGGTGTCCACGCTCGCAGGGGTGCAGAGTTGTTTGTTTTGGCTGACGATCCCGGCAGCGGTGTATTGGGGGATCATCAGGCCGGAGTGCAGGCCGGGGTCCGGGGCCAGAAACAGGGGCAATCCCCGTACACCTGACAAAAGCTGGTAGGTGCGGCGCCCGGAGATAGAGCCCAGCTCCGCCAGGGCCAGGGCCAGGCTGTCGAGGGCCAGGGCCAGGGGCTGCCCGTGAAAATTACCCCCGGAGAGGATCAGGTCTTCGTCCGGAAAAATATTGGGATTGTCTGATACAGAGGCTGTTTCTGTTTCGAGGACCTGCTGTACCCAGGTCATCAGGTCATAACTGGCACCGTGTACCTGCGGGATACACCGGAATGAATAGGGGTCCTGTACCTGTGTCCGGGGCTGATGGGTAATCTCAGAGTCCAGCAGGAGCTCACGCACGGAGGCGGCTGTTTTGACCTGCCCCTGATGGGGCCGTATCTCGTGGAGGAGCGGATGGAAAGGTTCTGATTTGCAGGCAAATCCATCCAGGCTCAGGGCCGCAATCCGGTTGGCGAGGTGCCAGAGGGCCTTGCCGTGCAGGAGCAGATATACCCCATAGGCCAGCATAAACTGGGTGCCATTGAGCAGGGCCAGCCCTTCCTTGGGGTGGAGCTCCAGTGGAGCCCATCCCAGTGCTTGCAGGGCACGGCCAGCCGGCATCCTTTCACCCCGGAGCCATACCTCACCCTCTCCGATCAGCGGCAAAGAAAGATGGGCCAGGGGGGCCAGGTCTCCGCTGGCACCTAACGAACCCTGCTCATATACCACCGGGATCAGGTCTGCGTGGTAGCAGGCGATGAGGCGCTCCACCGTATCCGGATGTACGCCGGAGTGACCGTAGGCCAGTGACTGGACTTTGAGGGCGAGCATCAGGCGTACCAGTTCGCGGGGGACCTCTGCGCCTGCGCCACAGGCGTGCGAGCGGATCAGGTTGAGCTGGAGGGTTTTCAGGTCCTCAGCGCGGATGACTTTGTCACACAGGTACCCAAATCCGGTATTAATCCCGTAGAGTGCCGTATCACGGGCGCCTGCGAGCCGGTCTGATAAGTAGCGGAAGCTGCGGGTAATGGCTTCCCGTGCTTCGGGGGCCAGGGTCAGGGGGGCAGGGGCGGGGAGGAAGGTATGGGCCCACCTGTCCAGGCGGGCGGGGGTAAGGCCAAGCGATAATGACATAGTCCGGCAGGATATTCAGGTTCGGGGGTCGGCAAACTTACACAAAATCCCCGGATCGAATACACGGGCAGGCCTGGTCAGCAGTCAGCCGGTGTGTATCAGGTGCTAGAGGCCCAGGTCATCCGGATTGGGAGTGTCGTCAGGAAATTCACTGCCTCCGGGTTCTGTCTGCAGCGCACGGCAGGTAGGATCCAGGCCTTCAGGACGGTAAAATGACTCCGGCGTGAGGCCTATGTCCGGATTCTGATAGACATCCTGCATAAAATAGGCCCACATCGGCAAGGCCATATTGGCACCCTGTCCATACAGCAGTGAGCGGAAACGCATCCGGCGGTCAGAGCATCCCACCCAGATACCCGTGACCAGATTGGGGGTCGCACCGACAAACCAGCCGTCAGACTGATTCTGGGTAGTGCCTGTTTTGGCAGCAATCTCATTTTTGAACTGATACCGATACCGCAGGCGCTGGGCTGTGCCCTGGTCCACAACAGCCTCCAGCATCTGGATGATACGCCAGGCTTTTTCAGGACTCAGTACCTCCTGCGAGCGCCCCGGAAAATTAGCCAGGACATTGCCATTGCGGTCCTCGATCCGGGTGATGATCACCGGCTCATTTCGCACCCCTTTGTTGGCAAAAGTACCATACGCATTGGTCAATTCCAGGACATTGAGGTCTGTCGTGCCCAGACACAGGGCCGGGACTTCCTCAAGTTTGGTTTTGATGCCCATTTTATAGGCAAAGTTGGCGACACCGTTTGGGGTCAGTTCCCGGATCAGCTGTGCCGTGATCAGGTTGACAGAGTTGGCCAGGGCATTTTGCAGGGTCATCATCCCGCCGATAGACCCGTCAGAGTTTTTGGGGGTCCAGCGACCGCCGCCGGGTGTATCAAACAGGACCGGCTGGTTCAGAAACTTATCGCAGGGCATGTACCCGGCATCAATGGCCGCTCCGTACACAAACGGCTTGAAGGTAGAGCCTACCTGGCGTTTGCCTTTGGCGACGTGATCGTATTTAAAATATTTATAATCATTGCCCCCGACCCATGCCTTCACATGGCCATTGGTGGGGTCTATCGCGACGAGGCCGGACTCCAGGATCCGGGCATACCAGGCCAGCGAGTCCATGGGAGAGAGGACCGTATCAATCGGGCCGGTCCAGTCAAATACGGTCATGGGCACTGCCGTCCGGAATTCCTGGGCGATCGCCTCATCTGATTTTTGGGCTTTTCTGGCGAGGCGGTACCGTTCAGAGAGCTTCATGAGGTCAGTGAGGATCTCCGGTGATTCCCTGAGGATACGTTTGCCACTGTCTTCCACCTTGTCAAAATCCAGCTGAAGGCTGCGGAGGTGTTTGCGGAGGGCATTTTCGGCATGATACTGCATCCGGCTGTCCAGGGTCGTATATACCCGCAGGCCGTCCCGGTACAGGTCGTACCCGTTTTCCTTGCACCAGGTTTGCAACTCCAGCCGGACATGCTCCCGAAAGTACGGGGCCAGTCCTTTGACATGGGTTTCTTCCTGCCGGGCCAGGTAAGAAGCCAGCGGGATTGCCCGAAGGCTGTCCACATTGATCCGGGTACTGTCCAGAAACCCGTTTTTTACCATGAGGGTCAGGACTACATTGCGGCCAGCCTGGGTCCTGTCCGGATGAACATAGGGGTTATAGACCCCCTGGCCTTTGAGCATGGCGACTACCGTAGCGGCCTGCTCGACGGTGAGCTCGCTGGATTTTTTGTCAAACAGGCGGTTGGCCGCTGTCTCGATGCCGTAAGAGTTGCCATAGATATTGACCGTATTCAGATAGGCTTCGATGATCTCCCGTTTGGTGAATTTACGCTCCAGGTAGGCAGAGACGAGGTATTCCTTAAACTTGCGGATCACCGTAGGCTCATTGCCGACTTCGTCGTACAGGTTGCGGACGAGCTGCATGGTGATCGTACTTCCCCCCCGTATCCGGCCATTGCGGACCAGCTCCATGGCAATGGCACCAAAGGACTCAGGATCAATACCCCCGTGCTGATAAAACCGGATGTCCTCTGTCGCCACGAGTGCATCCATGACATAAGGAGAGATGTCGCTGAGTTTGACGTTGACCCGGTTTTCGAGCGAATAATACTGGTGCAGCACAACCCCGTCAGCCGAGATAAGCTGCGTGGAGAGGTCTGAGTCAGGGTTTTCGATCAGGTCCAGAGAGGGCAGGTCAAAGGACACGTACAGGATCAAGCCCGCTACTGCCAGGACGGCAGCCGCAACCAGTGACCAGAAGATACGTCTGGGCCAGGTATAGTTGCGTTTAGGAGACTGTTTTTCGGGGCTGGATTCCGAAGGCTGAAGGGTACTCATGTGATGGCAGATATTCCGGCTCAAGTATCGCCAAATATGCGATGAAATCAAAACCTGTCGGCCGGATCAGAAGGGCTAACGCATCTCCAAGTGCTGTAATATTTCCTTTCTGAAACTTGCATTCCGCGCAGCTTGTTTTCGCATGCGTTTCATGCTCATTTTCGGGTAGAAAGTTTTCATGGCCTTCAGGAGGTTCAGGGCGGCTTTTCG
>JANRLQ010000015.1:0-39975 GCA_033762375.1 Bacteroidia bacterium | reverse complement strand
CCGCCCGGTACGGGGGGTAGGCTCGGTACCGACCTGCCACTCGTAGCTGTCTAGCTCCTGGATGGCGCGCAGCACAACCCGATTATTGGCCGATACACTTCGGAAAATAGGCATTCGGTCCGGCCAGAAGGTATGCGATTCCTCCATCGTAAACTCCGCAGATACCGCCCCCTGCACATAGCACGGATCGTAGTTTTTGCACTCCGGGTTAGCAGGGTCGTCGCACCGATTACATCCCCCCCACACCAGCACAGCCAGGATCGGGAGGTAGATCAGATACTTTTTCATAAAATGTCAGTCACTTAAGGGTTTTTCTTTGATTTCAGCCGGGTATTTTCCGCCTCCAGGGCCTCGATGCGTTCGTTGAGGGCGATCACGTGGAGGTATAGCTCCTCGATTTTCTCCATCTGGCGCAGGGTCATGTCTGATAGCTCTACGCCACCGGCGGTCTCGACCTCGGCGGCGGAGGGGATACCGGGCAGGTGGCCCTCGGTGCCGATATAGGCGGCCACCTCGGGCAGGGGCATCAGGTCGTAGCCGGGTGCAAATACATAGTCTGCCCATGTACTGCTAACGAACACCTTGCCGGTGGCGATGCCTTTCTGCACAAAGAGGCGGTAGTCGTTGGAGGCGGTTGTGGCACCGCCGATGGAGACCTTGCCTTCATGGCTGATCGTAAAAAACTCGGTCTCGCTGCTCAGGGCGGGTGATTTGTAGCTGATCGCAAACTTGAGCGAGCTGGCTACGGCCGCGCCGACATTCCAGTAGTACTCGTTGCTGCCCCCCATCACGTCACCATTGTGAAACTGGATGGTGGGCATATTGGAGCCGGTGCTGTTCCAGCCGTTGGTCAGGCGCAGCATGATGTTGCGGGAGGCACCGGTAGATCCGGTGTTTTGCAGTTCCAGGCGGTAGTTGGGGGTCGTAGTGCCGATCCCGATCCGGTTGGAGACATACATTTTACCCGTAAAATACCCCGCCCAGCCGGAGGTCGAGCTGCCTGCGATGGCCACACCCGTGTTGTGCACACCCTCCAACGCGATAGAGGAGACACTGGCACTCGTGCTGCTGTTGAGTACACGGGTCACGGCGGAGCCGGAGGGAGCGGCGGTGACGTAGAGCTTGTGGGCAGAAAGGGCATTAGTGCCGATGCCGATGTTTTCACTGCTGCCGACCGAACTACCTACTTTAAGCAGGTCGGTGCTGGTGGCCCTGATCTGCGCCTGGAGCTTACCGCTCAACAGAGAGAGAGAGAGAGAGAGAGAGAGAGAGGAGAACACATGCAAAATGTTTCATAGGAACATGGGTAAATAAGTACATGAAAAAAGAAATAAACGCACCTCGTTGTAGGTGTGGGTGCTTGTACATTTCTTATTACAAGCTATGGTATAAAATGTTTTAATATTTTTATTTAGTCAATAATATTTATTTTCATATATAAAAAAACCTACACATGTTTTTTAGTGAATATAATTATTGCCATCACACTTTTTTGGCTTCCCCTATCATAATAGTTCAGTGGTTACCTGAAGTAAAGAAGCTTCTTAAAGCTGACATTTCCAATAGGGTATAACATACTTTATACATTGAACAACTGTTCAATCTATTCCCGGACATCAGCCTGCGGCGTCGTCCCCTCTGTGGTGGGGCAGCCCGCAGGGTAAGGTGGGTTAAGGCTCGATTATGGCCTGCGGCCCCGGCGGTGGGGCGGCCGACCGGACCGCCCCTACGACAGCCAACAGCGAGTCATCCCCTCTGGTCAGCATACTTGAAGTAAGCCATGCTTCGGAATTGGTTTATGCATCAGATACCATGTCTCAACAAAAAGCCCCAACCCCGGTCTTGGCCAGGGTTGGGACGCTGTAAAAGGGTACTAGCCTATCAGGCTACCAAATTGTGTAGTTTGTTGTGTAAGTAAGTATGTGTGGTGTTTAACTGGGCCGAATGCATCTTTTATTCAAAACTGTACCGAACCTTGTGTAGGTAGCTGCTGTAGCGACAATACAAACCTAGCAGTATGGTATATGACCTTTTAGCGCATATTCCCCTCAATTAGCTGGCACGGGGTTTCCCGCAGTTTTGCAGGGGAAACTACGCAGGGAGGCTAACAGGTAGTTTTACGGGTTTGGCGGCAAATACCCCGTAAAATGTGCATCTGGCTATCAGAGAATCCGGGAAAATACTACCTTCACGGCATCACCCCATTATTAACCTACACACAATGCAACCCATCTCACGCATTATGTCTGTTGTGCTGCTGAGCCTGATACTGGCAGCCTGTACGATGCAGCCACAGGAAAAAAACCCTGACGCTACAGCAGCCGCTGCGGCCTGCAACTGGACAGAGGGAAGCTGCACCCACCCTGACTCTGTCATGCAGGCGGATGAAGTCCGCCAGCTCCGGGCCAATTTTGATCTCGTTTTTGGGGCCGCGACCCGCGACTCTATCGTGATAAGCCAGGAAACTCTGAGCGCCTTCATCGGAGAGGCTGAGGAGTTCCGGCAGTATTTTGCCCTGGTCAATGACAATCTCAGCTCCCTAAGCCTGATCACTACCCAGGTGGACCCCAGCACCTGCTCCGACGTCCTGGATGCGACCAACTCCAATGTCCTCTATTGGGGAGCTACCACCCCTGCGGCGGCTGCTCAGACTGCCCAGTGGCGGAACCGGTTTGGCATCAGCTACTGCCAGACAAGTCATACCATCGGGCAATATACGGTCACCGTCCCGATGGCTTACACCTTTAATACAGCAAGTGCCCAGGCCGACTTTCTCCAGCCTGAATATACTGAGATCATCGCTTATCTCGGCCTGAAAGCTGACGCCCAGGCCAACCGCTATACCCTCAAACTGATCATGCAGGGCAAAGGGGATGAGACCAGCAGCGATTACCTGGACTTCTCCACGCCCTGCCCGATCGCCTGTGGCCAGCCTAATACGCTGAACAATAGCTCCAACGTAGCTGAAGCCGCTCACTAACCTCTGATTTTCCCGCACTTCCGGACGGTATGACCTGGGCACAGTTTATAGTCTATTATGCCAAGTGGATCATGGCAATCCCCCTGGCTATTGCCCTCCTCAATCACCGGAGGCTGGATCAAGTGCAGCGTCTGACCCTGATGTTGGTCGTACTGGGCATCGCGACAGAGGTCGCGGCCTATGTGGTGGGCACACTCAGGCAGAACAATCTGTTTTTGCTCCATCTGTTTACCGTAGCCGAGTTTATCCTGCTGGCTACGATATATCACAAAGGTTATCAGCACCTGATTTCCGTGCGCTGGTATTGGGTGCTGATAATCGTTTTTGTGGGGCTGAGCCTGCTCAATCTCCTGTACTGGCAAGGCCCGAATGCCTACAACTCCAATGGACGCGCCCTGGAATCCATCCTGGTGACAGGGCTGGTGATCCTGTTTTTTATGCAGGTATTGCACCGGCTTGACATCGCCAATCTGAGTGAGTACCCGCTGTTCTGGCTGAGCTGCGGTCTGCTGATTTTTTTTCCGAGCAACCTGCTGTTGTTCATTTTCAGTGACTATATCATCGAGCGGGGGCAGGGCTCCTCTCAGGGTTCGCTTCAGTTTTTTGAGATCTGGGCGATACACGGTATTTTTAATATGCTGCTTTACCTGTTTTACGCCCGAGCCTTGTTATGCCGCTGGACGAAGCCCATCTGACGCAGATTTTTATTTTTAGTGCGTCCATCATCTGCATGCTGGTGGTGCTGGTACTGATATTTGTCTATACCTATCAGCAGCGCCTGATCCAGCACAAACTTGACCTGCAACTGCTGATAGCCGCCCAGCAGCGCACCTTGCTGGAAGCCTCTGTGACCTCTCAGGAACAGGAGCGGGCACGTATCGCACGGGACCTGCACGATGATCTGGGCCCTATCCTCTCCCTGATCAAACTCCAGTGGAATCAGCTCATCCAGACACCTGACGCGGAACGGACAGCCCAAACGGAACAATTGCTGACCGATGCTATCCAAAATGTGCGCCGCATCTCACATGATCTGCTCCCGCCTACCCTGGAGCGGCTGGGCCTGGTGGCAGCCCTGGAGCGGCTGTTCGGGCAGTCCACGGTATCAGACGGGCCCCGGCTGTCTCTGACCGTCAATGGTACTGCCTACCGGATGGAAATAGCGACCGAGCTCCACGTGTACCGTATTGTGCATGAGTTGATTCACAACAGCCTGAAACATGCCCGGGCCAGTCATATCAACTGTGTGTTGCATTTTTTTCCCCATCAGCTCGAACTCCTCTTTTTTGATGATGGAATCGGGCTTCATACCCAGGACATCAACCAACTCTACGACCTGGAGGGGCTGGGATGGAAAAATATCAACAGCCGGCTGATGATACTTGCCGGAAAACTTGCGTTCTTGACACCGGTAAACCAAAAAGGCATACACCTGAAAATTACCCTACCCACTACTACCCTACCTTAATCCTCCGCTATGAAGCAGGATATCACCATTGGTCTCGTGGATGATCATCAACTCTTCCGGCAGGGCATACGCTCAATTCTGGAGCAGGTACAACACTTCCAGATTGTGCTGGAAGCAGATAACGGCCAATCGTATCTCGACCAGTTGGCCGTAACGGTACCAGATGTGGTCCTGCTGGACCTGGAGATGCCAGTCATGGACGGGCTGTCCGCTCTGGCGATCACACGTGAGGCCTATCCCTCCCTCAAGACGATCATCTTGTCTATGCACCAGGACGACGGGCTCATGGCACACCTTATGGAGCGGGGCGCCAACGGGTATTTGCTCAAGGACTCTACTTCGCATGAGTTGGTTACGGCCATTGAGTCTGTTTTGATCCAGGGTTTTTTCTTCAGCGAAAAACTCTCCAAGGCCATGCTCAACCAACTGATCCAGAAAACCAAACTTAAACCATCCCTGCCGGCTCAGATGCAGTTGTCTGAGCGGGAAATAGAAGTTTTGCAGCTTATCTGCAAAGAAATGACCACCACGGAGATTGCCGATACCCTTTTTATCAGCCCCCGTACCGTAGAAGGTCACCGCAACCGCCTTCTGGAAAAGACTGGCGCTAAAAATATTGCCGGGCTGGTGATTTTTGCGATGAAACACGCCCTCGTATAGCCATATTTGCGCTACGTCCTTCTACCATAGGGTAATGGGCGATCTCCTGCGCTAACCGAACTCACCAGCATGGAAATTCAGGCGCTCACCCCGGCATCGCTGCTGGCGTTTATCCAGTCGGATACCTACGCCCGCATGCCGGTCGTCCCGATCAGCCCCCAGCGTGCCTGGTCTCATATCCACAATCCACGGGTGGACCCGACAGATCAGGTATTGTTTTTGGCCTGGGACAATGGCCAGCTTGCGGGGTACCTGGGCGTCCTGGCCGATGCCATTTATGTGGATGGGACCCGCCACAAGGCGGGCTGGCTGAGTTGTATGTGGGTGGATCCGGCGATACGGGGCAAGGGTATCGCCAAACAACTGCTGCACGCCGTGCTGGCTAGCTGGGAAAACCGGATTCTGGTGACTGAATTTACGGTCGCAGCCAAGGGCCTGTACGACCGCTCGGAGGCGTTTCAGGACCTGGTCCAGCCTACAGGCCTGCGGTGTTATCTCCGGCTCAACCTCCACGAACTCCTCCCCCGGCGTGTGCCACGCCTGAGGCCGCTCACAGGTGTACTGCGTGCACTGGACGCTGCTGCCAATGCCGCAGGAGACCTGCGGTTCAGGCTGTTCCGGCAGCCAGACACCCTTCGCTTCACTGTGACCCGATACGTGGATCATACGTTAGACGCCTTCATCCAGGCCCGTCAGGACGGCCAGCTTACCCGCCGCACCGCTGCAGACCTCAACTGGATGCTGCAATACCCCTGGCTGGTAGCAGCACCCGGCCCGGACGCTGTCAGCACCCGCTATCATTTCTCCTCTGTGGCCACCCGCACAGAGAGTTGTATCCTGCGCCTGACAGCACCGGATGGCACCCTGGCAGGTATGATGATGCTCTCGATCCGGGAGCGCCACCTGAAGGTCCCTTACTGGTATGTCCTGCCTGAGTGGCAGGAGGCTGCGGTACGCCTGCTGACCGGATATATGATACAGGCCGGGGTAGATATGGTCTCAGCCTTTCATCCGGCGCTGTGCGAAGGCCTGCGGGCACCGGGGTTGCCTTTTTGGCACCGGCGTGCCCTCCACCGGCATTATATCATTTCGAAGGTGTTCGGAGCACCGCCTGCTGCGGTATGGCTCCAGGATGGGGATGCAGACTGTGGTTTTACCTGAGGATTCCGGAGAGCTGTTGTGCAGGGCTTGGTACTGCCCGGTATTATTGACATATTTGCCATCAAAGGTACCTTATCCCCTTGCTATATGCACCATGTCTCCGATCAAGCCTCCCGCGCAGGTCAGACGACCGATCATGTCCTCATGATTCGCCCGGTTCGGTTTGGGTATAATGCCCAGACAGCAGAGAGCAATGCCTTCCAGCATGCGCCTGATGCCCTTAGCCCGGAGCAGATACAGGCACAGGCCCTGGCAGAATTTGACACCTTCGTCGGGATGCTGCGGGCAGCAGGGGTACAAGTAACCGTGTTTGAAGACACGCCGGATCCACATACACCCGACTCGATTTTTCCCAATAACTGGATTTCCACCCATGCGGGTGGTCAGGTATTTGTCTATCCCATGCAGGCCCCTAACCGGCAGGCCGAGCGGCGGGAAGACATCATCCACTGGGCCCTGGGCCGCTACGAGCACGGACACCTGACAGACCTGACCACGATGGCTGGTGGTACCTTCCTGGAGGGTACCGGCAGCATGATCCTGGACCGTACACATGGGGTGATATATGCCTGTCTTTCGCCGAGGACAGACCCGGTATTGCTGGAGCAGTTTGCCCGGCAGTTGCAATATAAGACAGTAGTTTTTGAGGCAGCAGACGCACGGGGGCAGGCTATCTACCATACCAATGTGATGATGGCGCTGGGCCAGTCACTGGCAGTGGTATGTCTTGGTGCTGTCACCCGCGCCACAGACCGGGATACCCTTGTGGACAGCCTGGAAACCAGCGGATATGCCATCCTGGACATCAGCCTGGAGCAAATGGAGCAGTTTGCCGGCAATATGCTGGAGGTGCGCAGCCAGCAAGACGGGCAGCAGCATATGGTATTGTCCCGGCGTGCATGGGACTCTCTCAGTAGCGCGCAGCGCGATCTCCTGAGCCATTTTACTGTGCCGCTGGTCATCCCGCTGGATGTCATCGAAACCTACGGCGGGGGCAGTGTCAGGTGTATGATGGCTGAGATATTCTGATCCCTGATGCTTGCGCCTGGCAGCAAGCTTCTGCTTTATTTTTCCCGAAACCCCCTATGTCATCTGTATGAAGCCCCGCATTACCTCTGAGTATCAAAGGCTCAAAAAAGTCATGATCCACACGCCGGGAGAAGAACACTGGCAACTTATCCCCTGGGAAGGCGAACACGAACTTATGGGCCCCTATCCCCGGGTTCATACGGAGCTGCGCCGGGACCACCAGGACCTGAAACAGTTTTTAGTCAATGCCTGTGGTGCCGAAAACGTACTTGAGATTACAGACCTGCTCCACGATATATTTGACAATGCCGATGGCCGCCAGCGCCAGAAAATCCTCCGGGATACCCTGCATACACAAGCCGATATGTATCAGGACAGCTTGCAGGCACGGGGGATCAAGCTGGAAAAATACCGTACAGAAGAGCTTGTGCGGGACTTGATCGAGGGTTATCCGCGCACCCTCACCGTCAATAACCACCGCCTGACCCAGATCATCATCCCCCCCAAACGGGAGCTGATGTGGATGCGGGACTCCTCGTCTACGCTACCTTGTGGGGTCGTGCTCACTTCTATGGCCTCATCCCGCCGCCGCCCGGAACCTACACTCGTACGCTCTGTCTTCAAGTATCACCCGATGTTTGATCCGGATGCTATTTTTATGGACATGGTGGAGGTGCTGCGCAAGATGGAAGAAGACAAAACCCGTTGTGGCCTCCACGAGCACTACCTGCTGGAGGGTGGCAATATCATCATCCTGGATGAGCATACACTGGCCATCGGGGTAGGACGACATGAGTACCTGTACTCCAACCGCACCACCCGTGCGGCATTTGAGCTGCTGGTACAGCATATCATGGACCGAGATACAGCCGGTACCATCCAGCGGATATACCTGGTGAATGTCCCCGATCTCCGGGGATTTATCCACCTGGATACCGTCTTTAATATGGTCGGGCCGAAGTCTGCCATCGTCATGCCGTATATTTTTGGGCATCCGGAGCCGGAGAGCGGGGAGAGCCCCAGACAAGTACTGGAAAACTTTGTGGCATGGGTGCGGGGCCATATGGAGGCGACCCAGACCGATCTCTCACGCATTCCTTCTGTACAACACTTCGCTCATGCAGGCAAAGTAGAAATCTATGACCGGGACTATATGCGGCAAAAAGGCCGGATCGAACGCCTGCCGGTGACGAGCAAGTATTTCCTGGACCAGTTAATAGAAGACAATCTCCTGGACCCTGCCAAAATCGCGTGGATCGGTGGGTCTCCTGACGAGTATGTCTCTGCCTATGAGCACCTGATGGTGGCCCTGTTTGAGCAGCACAATATGGCTGGCAATGTATTCACAGCGGCACCTTATCAGGCCATAGCCTATCACCGCAATCCCCTCACCGCAGACCACCTCCTGGACACCATGCGGCGCAGTGCCCCTGAGGCCCATCTGGAGCGCATGTCTTCCAATGAGATTCGCACCGACAATGGCGGCCCCCATTGCCTCACCATGCCTCTCCTGCGGGAGGACTAATATCCGATACCCTGGATCATTCATTCTGCCATTCGGGAAGACTTTTTTGGGGTACCCTCCTGGCCTGCACCGGATGGTACGCAGCGGGTATCACCTTGTGTTCCGGCCAGTCTTTCCCCCGTGAAGAGTGGACCTACACCTATGACAACGGTGGAGATGAACGACCCGTGCGCATGGTCCAGCTTGCCGGGGGAGAGTTACTGCTCGGCGGCAATAGCTGGTTTGAGGAGGGTGACGAGTCGTGCAGCAATATCTGGCTGGTCAAAGCCGATACCCTGGGCCAGCTCATCTGGGAGCGAGAGCTGGGAGTCGCAGGCTGCGATGAGCTGAGAGGGCTCGCCCCCACACCTGACGGGGGCGTTGTGTTTGCCGGGGTAAGCAATACCCTCACACACCCCGACGAAGCCAGCAGCCCTGCGTACCGGGCAGACCTGCTGATCGGCAAGGTGGACGCCAGGGGGACCCTGCGCTGGATCCGTCACTATGGAGGTATCTATACCGATCAGGCATACGGCATCGCTGCCGGACGGTATGACGACCTCGTAGTCGTAGGGAGTACACACTCCCCTCACCCCGGTGACGGTGGTTCAGGGGATATATGGATCCTGCGCACAGATGAGAGCGGCAACGTATATCACCAGCAACATATCGGAGGGGCACAACCAGACTGGGCCTCGGCCGTGGTGACCGGCGCCAATGGAGACGCTATACTCAGCGGCGTATCCTGGTCTCCGGCACCCGATGTGGTCCCGGATGCCTATGGAAATGCCCTCATCGCACGCACAACCCGCGCAGGTCATCTGCTCTGGCAGCGGGTGTATGCCCTGCCCGGCGGGAGTATGTTTTCAGATATATGCGAAGGCCCCGATGGACGGCTGGTGGTGGCAGGGGCGGTCCGGACTTCCGGCGATATGGATGCCTGCTGGCTGCGGCTGACGGCGGATGGGCGCAAAATCCAGCAATCGGTTTCAGGGATACCCGGAGCAGATGCCTTTACCTGTGTCAGAAGTGCTGCCGAAGACGGATACCTGTTGGGTGGATATACGACTACCGGCGCAGCCAGACATCCCTGTCTTCTACGGCTGGACAGCAGAGGCAACACCCTCTGGACAGGCAGCTTTCTGGGCGGGGGTGCCCGTACCTGTCACGATGTGTTGTACTACCGCCCGGGGGTCTGGTTTCTCCTCGCCGATGTACCTCATATGGCAGACCCACGCCGACGCGGAGATTTTGCCCTGATACGCCTCCACGAGTTGCCCGCTGACTCTATTCAGGCAGGCATATTTGTGCACACAGAGGCCAACCGGATTTCGCGGGAAACCCCCACCCGGTTCAAAGCTCAATACAAATATGGTGAACGGTTTAGCTGGGATTTTGGAGACGGTACTACCTCCGCCGAAGAGCAGCCGCTCAAAACCTATACCTTTCCCGGCGTGTACCAGGTCAGCCTTACGGTATATGCCAGTGAGTCATGTTACCAGACGGTAACCCTCTCCCGCAACCTCCAGGTATGGTAATGACCTCATACTGAGGCCGAACGGGTGCGCCACAACCGCCACCACGGGGTGCCGGGTTTGTCATGATGCTCGTAATGGTACCCAAAAAAATAACAGGTCAGAAAAGCCCAGACATGGTTCACAGGCTGGGAGCGGGCATTGTGTACGTTGTCGTGTTCGCCCATATGCGGGAGGAAAGTCCCAAAATAAAATAACTGGAGGGTACTCAGCAGGGACGGTACCACCCAATACAGGATAAGATTCGGCTGTGGGATCCAGATTGCGGCTATATTAAAGGTGACAGCAGCCAGCAAAATCTGTTGCCAGGAGATATATTCGCGCAAAAAATCCCAATACCAGGCCCAGAAACGAGGATTACCATTGTGAAAATCCGGATCATCTGCTGTGCCTGCGTGGCGATGATGCAGGTGGTGTTTGGGCAGAAGGGTCTGATACCGGTTAAAAATAAACAGGAAGGTACACGCCCGCCCGATCATGTGGTTGAGCCGGGGATAACCTGGTGCGACAGTCCCGTGCATGGCATCGTGGGCCGTGATAAACAACCCTGTAAACAAATGTGTCTGTACCAGCACCATGATCCAGGTTAGCGGTGAGACCCAGTCTACCGGTCTGGTCAGGTTCAGGGCCAGCACAAGCGACCATACCAGCATGACTGCCAGCCCGATCCATACACCGGTCAGAGATGATGAGGCTGTGCGGGAAGAAGATACCTGCTGCATAAAGGCAATATTACACAAAATATACCCCCCTTTAACGCCATATCTACCTGCTTTTGTTTTTAAATCAAGCCATGTCCATGGAAAAAACGCCTGCTCCCAGTGACGGCAGCAGGCGCTGGACTCATCGCTGGTAGCGCAGGGTCACGATCACATTACGGCCGGGCGCGGAGATATTGGAGGCAAATACCCGATAGTTGCGGTCCAGGATATTCTCACAGGCTACCTGAAGGCTGAGGTATGGTAAAAACTGCCAGGTACACCGGGCATTGAGGGTGTACCAGGCGGGCATTCCGTCAGGGGTAGCATAACTGTAATTGTCCTCCCCGATGAGGTTGTAGTCTTTGACCCGCTTCCATCCGCTGTATTGCACAAAAAATGCTGCCTGGACATTGCGGTGGGCATAATGGACGCGCACCCGCCCAAACAGCGGGGGGATATGGTCCAGGGGATACGCCGTCGTGTCTGTCCGGATGCGCCCATAGGTGTACACAACTGTACCCGAAACTGCCAGTTTTTCGCCCAGATTAGCCGATACCTGCCCCTCGGCTCCCCAGATATAGGCTCGTCCGGCATTGGTGACGCTGGATACCCGGCTGAGTTGTCCATCAAATACCACTGAGTCCTGCCCGTTCAGGGTAGCGGGCTGGGTGGTCAGTGCATTGACATAACGGGTATAATAACCAGTAGCAGACAGGGTGACCCGGTCGTGAAGGACCTTGGAGAGACTGATCTCACCATTGTAGGTGTATTCTGGCCTGATATCCGGATTAGGTACGATCAGATTGCCCGGAACAGACTCAAATACCTTGGCAAGATCATCCACATTAGGCGCCCGAAATCCTGAAGCAGCCCCCAGGCTCACCCGCCACCCGGTACCCGGACGTACAATCAGGCCCAGGGTACCATTGAGGGCCGTATGGCGCTGCACAATCGCATCAAACGGAAACGGGAAAAAGGTGGTATCCGCAAACCGGGCATCCAGGCCGGTACGGGTAAACCGGATGCCTTCATGCAGGGTAATGTCCGGACGCGGATCCACGGTATGGGTAAGATACAAGGCGCCGGCCTGCATTATGGCTCCTCCGTCCGGGTATCGGGTATCGGCAGGGCCTGTGGCTTCTGTGATGATGTGGAGGGATTGAGCGGTAGAGTTCACCTCATTCCACCAATACTCGGCACCGTACCGCAGGTGATGTTTCCCTGCCATTTTGTCCAGGTCAATATTCAGGGTCAGAATATCCAGTTGTTCCATCTGGCTGAAGCGTTCGGTGGCCCTGAACCGGCGGGTATGCCGGCTTTCCGCTACCTGCTGGTATCCCGCCACGATCCGCGCCTGATCATACCAGCTCAGTCCCCGCAGGGAGAGGCTGTAAGCCAGCAGCAACCGCTCCTGCGGACCATAATACCACTCCGCAAACCGGGGATTCCCGCCCGAACTCAGCGTCAGGCGATCGTACCGGGGGATATCGGTAGAGGTGGAGTATTGCAGGTTGAGGAGGTGGGTAATACGATCCGACTGGCGAAATACCACTTTCTGCAGAAAGTCTGCCTGTGCATATCCCGAACCGACCTGCACATCCGGGTCAGGGTTCTGAACCATAGAATCCCGCCCTGCGATCCGGTCCACATACCAGGGGCGCAACCCAAAATCCGGATAAGCGGCTGTCCGGACACGTCCCTGCCGCAGATCCCCAATGTCAGAAACCGTCACTGCGGTCAGCGACCCCAACCGCCGCCCGCCGACTGATACCTGCCCATGCGCTGCGTAACCGCTGGCTGCTGACTGATACCGGGTATATGCCTGCGCATGCACCACCACACTGTCCCCGGTGGCAAGGACCGGATTACGCGTATAAAAATGCATGACACCCCCCAGCGCATCTGAGCCGTATACCACCGAGCCCGGCCCAAACACCAGCTCTGCCCGCTCCATGACCGCATTGTCGAGGGTGATGACATTCTGGAGGTGTCCGCCCCGGTAGATGGCATTGTTCATCCGGATCCCATCCACCACGATCAGTACCTTATTGGCCTCAAAGCCCCGGATAATGGGGGATCCCCCGCCCTGCTGGCTTTTTTGTACAAGGACATTCCCACTCTGGCTGAGCACATCCGCAGTAGAAGACTGGTTCATCTGCTGGATTTCACTCCCCCGGAGTACCTGAATCTTAGGCAGGACCCGGCTCTGGCGCTCATCTGTACGATTGGCCGACACTACAATTTCCTCCAGAACCATCCCCGTCAGCTTCAGCCGAACCCCAAATGCCTGCTGCGCCAGGGTCTCATAGCTGATCGTGGTTGTCTGATAACCAGGCGCCTGAATGACAATCGCCGACGCGTCCTGAAAAGCTGCAAGTGAGGCTTGTCCCGCTTCGTTGGTTTGGGTACGGGCAGCAGGCCGTTCGCTGGTCAGGGTCGCCGCCGTGACGGGTGCTCCGGTCTCTGCATCAGTAACCGTAATCGTCTGGGCCCGGGAGAGGCTGCTCCAAAGTAAGCCCAGCAGTATATAAAAAAACTTCATATTGTATGGCTGACATAAAACAATGAGACCAGGCCTGCCCCGGATGGGGGGCAGGCAATACAGAATCAGGCGATATCTATCAGGATCTGGGTGGGGGCGCGGGTATGGCCGGCCACCATACGGCTGGCCATGTGGTAGTGGCAGTCCCTGGTTTTCCACCATGCCCCTGATACCAGGCGACACGCTCTGCGGGGAGAAACCAGGACTTAAAAAACTGGTACCATCGCTCCCGCATGTCCCGGGCGGGGTCCGGCTGCCCGGTGGCACTGAGGGCCAATACAGCCTGTATGCGTTCGTCGAGGTGGGTTTCTGCGTAGTCTGCCCAACACCAGTACACGAGCGTATCACCCCGGTGTGCGGTTCTGACCACGTCATACCGGAGGCCCTGGTATTCAAACTCATCTGATTTTTCCCAGGCCAACTCGTGGCTGGCTTGCTCCCGGGTCAGGCTGATCCGGACCAGCGCTGCATCAGGCAGGCCCCGTATGATCCGGTGTTTGACCTCCCGGCGTATCCGGGCCTGCTGGTATCGCAGGTATCCCCAGGTGAGCAGACCTGGCAAGGTCAGGCACGCGATAAGTCCGATACCCGCCCATTGCCGTATGGTGTCAGGACGGATCCGCAGCCTCCCTCCACAGCGCGTGTACCACGCAGCCGCAGACGAGATCGGTATCCCCAAACAAACAGGCATAAGGGCAAAGACGATGGACTTTACCCTAAATCTACGGAATATCTGCCGACAGATCAACCTTCTTAATTAGCCCAGGGGCTGGGGCCGGAAGCCTGCGGGGTGATCTTGCCGAGGATCTGAGCATAATGGTACTGCTCAAAATCAGGCTGGTCATGGAATACCAGAGACGACAGGACACTGCTGTTGGCCGTCAGGTCATACCGGTGTTCGCCATGCTGGTCGTGTACCAGTTCGGGTTCGTAGAGAATCACGTGACCATTGGCAGCATCCTTGTAGAGCAGCATCTGATGCCCTGATACCCCGTCGCGGTTGCGGTCAATGCGGGAATGATTGGGTTTGGTCGAGGCATCTATCCGCCGGATGGTGACACTCCGGATGGGGCGGTCTCTGTCATCGGTGAGGGTGTAGGTGGCCCGCTGGCGCTCCTGCATTTCCTCCGGGAGGCTGTAGAAGCGGGAGTTGTACGACACCAGCCAACCGGTGAGAACCAGTTGTTCCCCGTTCTGAAGGGCATTGCCCTGGGCCATAAGCTGGTCCGGACTATCACACCAGGTATCAAGGGACTGCATATTGCGATTGAGGTCAAAGAGCGGGGTGATCTGGCCCCGCACATCTCCCTCTGGGGTACCAACATCATCCTGATAGAACATATCATGGATGGCTTCCTGGGCCCAGTAGAGGTCGCCATAGGTGAGTTGTTGCTGCTCAATGCGGGTACGCACATGCCCGAGAATACGCAGGGCCGTACGGATGCGATCGGTCATTTCCGTAGTAGCGATCAGGGCCTGGAGGGAAATACTGCTCAGATAAGAAGCCGTTACCTGAGGCCCCTGGAGGATATGGCTGGCCAGCGCCACAGCCTGTACACAGCGGTCTGCATCACTGTCAGTACCTTCCATCCGGTCAAATTGTCCCATCCGGTGCAGGATGTCCTGTGCATCCCACCCGCTACCCGAAAAAACAACGGGCGTATCGGCAGCTACGCTGGAAGCTTCTATATCTGCTGCGTCTCGGGAGAAGGTTCCCCCGTCAGGATTATGCCGGTGCCCGCGCATGGAGGAGGTATCGGTGGGCATACCTGATGTGACGGTTGTGGCAGGCATATCCACGGCATCCTCCCGCTGGACCAGACCCGAATGTACCTGAAACCCCGGCGGCGAGAGCTGCACCTGGGGGGATGTATTCGGTGTGAGCTGAGCAGTGCGGGATTGTTGGCGGCGGTGATGGGTCTTCATGTACTATAATGGCTGAACGCCCTAATATACCCAAAATTTTGGGTTCTGCAACAGCCTTGCGGATGGGGTCAAAACGATAAAAAACCCGCAGACAATGCTGCGGGTATGACAGGGTGTTTTGTAGCGATACAGACACCGTATATCTGACCTCAGACAGGGCTGGTGGCAGGTACGGCGGGTGTTTCTTCCGGCAGATTTTTCTGATACGGCCTGATAATCAATCTATTGCCTTTGTCATAGGTAAAATAACTCCAGATCCAGTTGGTGAGGACGACCAGCCTGTTGCGCATCCCGATCAGGAAAAGCAGGTGCACAAACATCCAGCCGAGCCAGGCGATCAGGCCCTTGAGGTGGAGGGCTCCGAAGTCCATGACGGCTTTGTTTCGCCCGATGGTGGCCATAGAGCCTTTGTCAAAATACACAAATGGCTTGAGCGGGGCGCCTTTGTGCAGGTTGATCAGGTTGGCAGCGAGCAGGGTACCCTGCTGCATGGCGGCAGGTGCTACCTGCGGGTGGCCGTTGGGCCAGGCAGCCTCTGCGCGCATCAGTGCGGCGTCTCCGATCGCAAAAATACGGGGATGATCTATCACCCGGTTATAAGCATCCACGGCCAGACGGGTACCCCGGTCAAAAGCTGATTTGGGAAGGCCCTCCGGGACATTGCCCATGATACCGGCGGCCCAGATCAGGGTGGCTGCATCAAACTGCAAGTCTGTCTTATCGGTCGTCACGACGCGCCCGTCATACCCCGTCACGCGGGTATCCAGCCATACATGAACCCCTAGTTTTTCCAGGGCAGCGAGTGAGTCTTCGGATGACTTGTCGGTCATGTTGCCCAGAAGCTGGTCACCAGCCTCCACGAGGTGTATTTCCATCTGGCGGAGGTCCAGCTCCGGGTAGTCATTGGGCAGTACATGGCGCTTGAGCTCAGCCAGGGCACCGGCAGTCTCCACGCCGGTAGGTCCGCCCCCCACAACCACAAACTTCATCAGGAGGTGTTTGTCATCCACATCTGTCTCCTGGTGGGCCTGCTCAAAATGCTGGAGGATCAGGCTGCGGAGGTTGAGTGACTCGGGGATGGTTTTCATGCCCATGGCATGGGCTTCGACCTCTTTGAGCCCAAAATAATTGGTCTTGCTACCTGTCGCAATAACAAGGTAGTCGTACTCAATCTCACCGATCGAGGTCTGAATCACCTGTCCGGCAGGATCCACAGCGCTGACTTCCGCAATGCGAAATATAAAATTATCCTGCCCCGCAAACATCTTGCGGAGCGGAAAGGCGATTGAGTCTGGCTCCAGGCCTCCGGTAGAAACCTGATAGAGCAGTGGCTGAAAAGTGTGATAGTTGTGACGGTCCAGCATCACGACCTGAAAAGGTGCTTTCTTGAGTCCCTGGGCCAGTTTGATGCCCCCAAATCCTCCCCCGATAATCACGACCCGGGGCAGATTGGTTAAGGGCAGAATCGCTTTCATAAGTTTCAGGATAAATTGAATATACTGGCTATACGCGTAGGATGAGGAGAGGTTAGTGTTGGGGCAAACAATTTACTTGATAGCTGGTAAAGGGTTAAGTAAGTTTGTGGCGCTTATTTGTACCAACACAGGCGATTGTAGTAACATGGCAATTCAATTTTATCCGACTCCGATAGATGAAGTCCGGGCTGAGACGGCTGAGGCATTTTCGTTGTACTTTCGCCAGCCTGATCCTGTCGTATTTCAATATAAAGCCGGGCAGTATCTGACGGTCAAAGTGGACGTAGGAGGCGAATCGCTGCGGCGTGCTTTTTCTATGTCCAGCTCGCCCCTGACAGACGGCCGCCTGCGGGTCACGATCAAGCGGGTACCGGGCGGGCGTGTCTCCAATCATATCTGGAATCACCTCCGGGCAGGTGATACACTGGAGATTCTCCCCCCGATGGGTAATTTTTACGTCGCGCCAGAACCTGACCGCTGTAAACATTATATCCTGATCGGGGCCGGCAGCGGGATCACCCCCCTGATGGCTATCCTCAAGACCGTCCTGGCTGGTGAGCCCCTAAGCAAGGTCTCCCTCTGGTACTGCAACCGGGATGAGGCTTCGATTATTTTTAAAGACGAACTCCTGGCCCTCTCCCGCCAGTACGCTGACCGGCTCCTCGTGTATCATAGCCTGACCCAACCAGGCCCTGACTGGAAAGGCCCTCAGGGACGGCTGGACAAGGACCGCATCTATCAATTGCTGCTGGAGCTTTTTATGGAGGATGAGTACCGTAAGGAATACTATCTCTGTGGTCCTCAGGGACTTATGGAAGCTGCCCAGGCGGCATTTGATAAACACGCCGTGAACCCTGACGATGTACACAGGGAGTTGTATTCGGCCCCGGCCCCTACCGCAGAGGATGTGACCCGGGCCTATGCACAGGCCGCAGGCCCTGCACCAGTGGCCGAAACAGGGCTCTCGGACGGCGAGACCCAGTATGAACTGATCACCCGCGAGATCGAGGTACGCCTCAATGGCAAGACTAAAAAAATCTCCGTCAAACCTGACCAGTACATCCTGGATGCTGCCATTGCTGCCCGGATGGATCCTCCTTATGCCTGTCAGTCCGGCATCTGCACGACCTGCAGGGCTATGTTACATACAGGGGTCGTATCCATGGACGAAACAGAAGGCCTCAGCGCCCGCGAGCTGGAGCAGGGCTATATCCTCACATGCCAGGCACATCCGCTGACAGATGATGTCTCTGTAGAGTATATGTAACCTAACCTGTAGCCCTGTGAATCGTACACAGGGCTACACCCTCACAGATACCCGCATATGTCTGACCTGCACCGCCTCGAACGCCTGGCTAAAAGCCTGATCCCACGCTTCCCGCAGGGAGGTGAGCGGTATTATACCCACTCGGATGCCCGTCTGGCCATCAATGGCCTGGGGCTCAACCTCCAGCCTGAGACTCTGGCATATCTGGTGGAGCATGATGTGATCCTGGAGGATTTTGTCAACAGCCTCTACCACCTTGAGCATCGTACTGGCAAGTCCGTCCTGACTGAGTTTGCGGAGATAGATCCGGACTATACCCCTGCGGTATATGAAGAGTCTGGCAAGGTCGTATTTACGGTAGTCGTCCGGGGCAAAGAAATTGTATTTGCGGAGTATCAGATATCCTGACGTATCGGGAGCGAAATCTTGCATATGGTTCCCATACCGCCCGGGCTTTCAATCTGAAACAACCCTCCGTGCTGGCGCACAAATGACTGACAGACTGCCAGTCCCAGCCCGATCCCGCGCTCATGCTCGGTACCGGGATTGGTAAATACCTCTTGCCGGTAAATCCGGGCTATGTCCGCAGCAGATAACCCCACCCCGTTGTCTTCTACAGACAAGGTGACCGTATCTGCGCCTGCCAGGAGCTGTACCCGTATGTACCCGCCCCGGCGGCTAAACTTAAGGGCATTGTTCAGCACATTGCGAATGAGCAGACGCAGCATCTCCCCATCTCCAGCGATCGGGCATGAAGCCTCGGCTTCTACAGATAGTTCTATTTGTTTTTTGCGGGCTTCAATACTGACTTGTCGCACGACCTCCCGCACCAGGGCGGCCAGGTCGTGATCCCGTACCATAAACTGGATGCGATCCAGATGACTGGTGGTCCAGGCCAGCAGCGTATCCAGCAAGTGAGACACATGATAAAGCTGGGTATTGATGGCAGGTATCATCTCGATGACCTCAGCCTCAGTGGCAGACTTGTCCTCTATCAGGTCCAGCAGTCCCTGGAGCATCGCCAGCGGGCTGCGGACATCATGGCTCACGATTGACAAAAAACGATCCTTGATCTTATTGAGCTGGATCAGCTCCTGATGTTGGGATTCTGCTTCATCTACATTGGTAAACATTACTATATCAAGATTTTGTTTCTCCAGGCTGGCCTTTACGATAAACCAGCGCTCACTTCCATCTTTGCACCGGATACGTGCCTTCTGCTCAATGTATTTCTGGGCACTCTGACGGGCTGCGGCCTCTTGTGCCAGCCAGGCTGTCTGCACTTCCTGCCGGTACACATCGTCAGGATAGGCTACCTCAAACCATTGGCTGCGGGGATGAATTTCCTGAACTGAATACCCTATCTGTTCGGTGAATTTTTCATTGATATAGGTATAACTGGCACCTCCCGGCAAATTATACGATACCAGCAGGGGTGTAGGTAGAAAGTTGATAATATCCTCTACCCATACAAGGTTTTCACGTAGCATCCGATTGGCGTTTTCGCTTAGCGACATAAAAAAAAGCAGATAACGATACAATTGTCTCGCGTAACAACGTGTGTAATCTGACAGTTGGTTTAAATGTTGGTCTTATCGGCCCTGCCGAATGTGTGTTTAAAGAAAGGTACGTAATCTCAATATATTTATTCACAAATTCAATGACTTATTTTCGGATTTAGCAGGTTGTCTGTCTGAAACTTGAAAAGCCCCAATAAGCAGTGTACCTTTGTGGTATGAGAGTCAGCGAGTTTGGAGCATATGGGTTGCATGACCGGATCATGAGTCAGTTGCCAATCCTGGGGTATAAACGCCCGACGCCGGTACAACACCGGGTAATCCCCCTAATGATCCAGCACAAAAACCTGATCGTAGAGGCCCCGACGGGCACAGGCAAAACGGCTGCCTATGGTTTGCCCCTGATCAGCCTTCTCAATCTTCAAAAACGTAGCACCCAGGCGCTGATTCTGGCCCCTTCGCGTGAGCTGGTCATCCAGGTGACGGAGTCCCTCCGAAGTTATTTTGATGGTCCACAGCTCCGCATCGGGGCGGTATATGGTGGAGAGGGCATTGCTGAGAGTTATGACGTCATTAAGTCTGCCCCACATATCCTGGTAGCGATTCCGGCCCGCCTGCGGGACGTGATGTCACAGTATCAGTACGACTACCTCTGGCGTGACATCAAACACCTGATCGTAGACGAGGGTGACAAGCTGATGGAGGCTGGATTTCAGCAGGATTTTGACAGCATCCGTAACCAGATCCGGTCTACGGTACAGGCCGGTTTTTTCTCCGCCACGATCTCCCCGGATGCTGAGGCACTGATGCGGGAGCGCTTTCCCTCCGTGATGGTGGTGCGGGTAGACCCCCGTGAAGCCCTGCGTAATATTTCTTTTTATACAGTAGAGACCCCTGAAGGTAAACGGGAGCAGGTACTGGCAGCCTTGCTGGCCCGCCCCAATATGCCTCAGGCCCTGATCTTTTGCCCCCGGCGGGACAGCATTCATGCCACGACCGGGTTTCTCCGGAATGTCGGTCTGCGGGCAGAGGCTTACTATGGCAACCAGGACCAGACAGAGCGTGAAAATATCCTCCGCCGGTTCAAAGATGGGGGGATACACTACCTGGTAGCCTCCGATCTCGCGGCGCGAGGCCTTGACATTGAGCGGCTCCCAGCTGTGATCAACTTGTCTATCCCGGACAAATACGACTATTATCTCCACCGTGTAGGCCGCACGGGCCGTGCCGGGCGCAAGGGAGCGGTCTATAACCTCCTCTCCGGCGAGCGCGAGCATATACGCATCGAGCGGCATCACCAGTCCCTGGGTTTGCCCCTGCAAGCCTTACAGGTGGAACTGGATGCCGAGCAGTCCCAAACAGCTCCTGCCGCTGTACGCTGGGGGCGGTTTGCGCTCTCGCGCGGCAAGCAGGACAAAGTCCGCACGACGGATGTGGTAGGATTTCTGGTCAATAATGCCGGGATCCCTGCCGACCAGATCGGTACCATCACCCTGCACGACTCCTATACGCTGGTAGACTTTCCGGCAGGCGCCGGTGAGGCGCTGCTCCGGCACCCAGGCCCTCTCACCATTAAAGGTAAGTCCGTCAAGGTCCGCAAATACCTGCTCGAAGAGCAGGAAGCCCGCGCCCAGGCCAATCGCAAGCTAAAACAAGACCGCCACCCCCGCAAGCGCCCCCCGGGCCCTGCCAGCCAGACGTGAGCCTGTAAAAAACAGCCCCGTCTGTTGAAAGACAGGGCTGTTTTTGCCAGGCCTTATACTAAGGCCTTATTTGCCCATGCCGGCCAGCTGGCCGAGGTTTACCCCCTGCACGGCCTCCCGCAGCTCATCTATGCTGACCCCGTCCCCCTGTGCTGAGACGATAAACCGGCCCCCTACCAGGACGGATACCTGACCGCTACGGTTGGCAGTGGCGTATTCTTCATATGACTTGTGCCCCCCGATGGTGCCCGTACGCTCAAACCCCTCATCTGTCTCGCGGTCTATCGTCGTCATAGACCAGGCCGCCAGGCTCATAGCAGCCATCGAGATGCCCCCGGCGTCTGTAATTTCAAGTTTGATACGGCGATCGCCTTCTCCATAAGCGGCACCAGCCTGAGATACCGTAAATCCCATAGCACCTGTGGTCTGACCTTCTGCATCGTGCTGTGACATACCCGCGATACTGCCGGGAAGGAGTGCTTTCAGTTCGCGGAAATTGACGGGCTCTACCGGCTTGCCATCTGTCTGCCGCTGGGTGAGGTCCTCAAGTTGCTGCAACCCTTGCTGGAGTTGCTCCTGGGCTTGTTGGGCTTGCTGCCGAGCTTCTTTGGCACGTTTTTCTTCTTCAGACTCACAGGCAGTGAGGATCAGCATAACGGCCGTAATCAGGGGGAGGATGTGTTTCATACGGAATGAAGCGTTGAGTATTTCAGTTATAACGCTCAGTCTGTAAGAAGATTTTTCCATTGGCACGTATTAAGTAATATTCTCACCATAAATTCCGCTGTTGGCCCGATCGGTCTTTTACACGAATACTGCGTCAGAAAAACGCTCATGGGGCTCATCAGCCTCGATTTTTCTTCCTTGTCTTCCCTCAAAACCCCATTGAAACATCTGGAGTGTATGTTGAGCGTGTTGCGCAGCAGATATAATACGCCTCCGTTTTGCGATGCCTGCGAACGGCATAACAATCCCTGCTATATGAGGTTATAACGGTACAATCCCCCTGTTGTATGGAGACAGATATCCGATTCCGGGCTTTTGCTGAAAAATGGCAGATTGCTGACTTTGACACCCTGACCCGGCTTTATGACATACATGACCTGGAGGGTTTTCTCCCGGCATATCCCACCGAGGATGAAAAAGCAGTCCTTAACAGCCTGATCGGGACAGAAGGCGCTGATACCTACGGGTATATGGACTACGTAAAAAACAGCCATACCTTTGAGCTGATCATGCAGTGGCAGGAGCGCACCGGCAACTATGACGGACGTGCGTTGTTTTTCACGGAGTAGGATAAGGCGTGGTTTTGCCCGGAAAAGTTCGTCAACGTGATACATTTACCCCTATATTTGGGGTATGCATACAGGACCCATCGGCATATTTGATTCAGGTCTGGGTGGATTGTCTGTCTGGAAGGAACTGGTGGCCCAGTTGCCGCAGGAGTCGCTGTTATATGTGGCAGACAGTGCGCATTGCCCTTATGGTAACCAGTCGGAGGAGTATATCCAGACAAGGGCGAAGATCATTGCCGATTTTTTGACAGGACAAGGTTGCAAGTTAATTGTAGTCGCATGTAATACGGCTACGGCAGCGGCCATCCGGGTACTCCGGCAGACGTTTTCGGTGCCATTTGTGGGCATGGAACCCGCCATCAAACCCGCCGCCACCCATACCCGTACCGGCACCATCGGGGTATTGGCTACCAAGGGCACGCTGGAAGGCCAGCACTTCCGGCAGGCCCGGACGACATTTGCCGGAGGTACCGAGGTACTGATGCAGGTAGGCCAGGGCCTGGTAGAACTGGTAGAACAGGACCAGATAGAAACCCCCGAAGCCGAGCGCCTGCTCCGCCAGTACCTGGAGCCGATGGTTGCCGCCGGCGCGGATCAGATCGTCCTGGGATGTACACATTACCCATTTCTGATACCCGTCATGCGGCAGATCATCCCCGCACAAGTGGCCCTGGTGGACCCAGCTCCG
The DNA here is from genome assembly GCA_033762375.1 of Bacteroidia bacterium. GTDB lineage: Bacteria > Bacteroidota > Bacteroidia > J057 > J057 > RDXT01. The sequence goes on along the minus strand of JANRLQ010000015.1, from coordinate 16,524 downwards.
GCGGTTGCCCGCCGGACACGTCAGCTGCTGGAGGAACTAAACCTTACGATCGCCCCCGGTGCCATACCGGCCTATACATTTTATACTACAGGCCAGCTCCCGCCGCTTCAGCACCTCGCCGGGCGTCTGTTGCCACCTGGTCATCAGGCATCCGTCCATTTCTCCACCCTTGACCTGTGACTCCTATGCATATACACACTGTCACCCTCCTGCTACTGGTATGTATCCGGGTATCTGCCCAGGACGAAGCCTTCCATCTGCTGTTTCCGGCAAATGAAAGCTGGACCGCCCAGGCGCCTGATGAGCACCCCGACTATCAAAGCTGGTCACTCTATCCGCAGGGGCAGGATCAGGATGACCATACCGCAGCGGTGACCGTGACGGTCTTCCGGGAGCGGCTGTCCCTGGGGGTGGGACAAGTCATGGCAGGCATCATTGAGGAGGAGCGGCCCCTGTACCAGGAGGCCCGCGTCACCACAATCGAGCGGCGTACGGCCATTGACGCACCGGTCAATTTTATTTTGTTCAGCATAGAGGCCACCGGACGGGGAGAGACACCCTCCCGGTCCACGCTGTATTATATCCTCCAGGGCGAAGCCCATACCTATATCATCACCTGGGCTGTACCAGGTGCCGGTTTTCCGGGGAAGGCCCTCAAAACCTGGCAAAAAACACTCCTCAACGGCAGCCTTCAGCCTGTCTCGCAGGCAGAAGCCCTGCGCACGGGTGGCGCGACCCTGCAAGATTAACCCGCCATGCATCACCGACTGATCGTACTCTGCTCCGCCAACCGCAAGGGAGCCCAACCTGCGCCAGCGCTGCATTTGTACCGGAGTCCGCTGTTTTATGCGGGCCGCACCTGGGCCCTGCGCCGGGAGCCAGACCGGGTACTGATCCTGTCTGCTACCTATGGCGTGGTCGAGGCAACCCAGGAGCTGCCTCCCTACCCCATGACCATGAGCGCTATGGCAGACACAGACCTCGAACCCTGGGCTGAAAGCGTGGTTGAACTCATGCAGCCCTACCTCCGCCGCCCACCGACCGAGATTATCCTGCTGGCACTGGACCGGTTTGCCGTGCCGCTGCTGCGCCGTATGCCACCGACCCGGGCACCGTTGGCCGGGATGACCTTTCCGGAGGCGCTGGCCTGGCTCCGCCGTGAGAACAAACGGGAAGCTGCCGAGGGTATATCCGATCTCGTCTGAAACCTTGTCCTGCCGGGGAAATATTTGCAACTTTGTAAACCTATGGAGTCGTCAGAAAAACTCAACCTCTTCCCGGCCGGCAAGCTGCACATCACCCTGTTGCGGCTTTGCCACCAGTTGATCGAGCATTACGGAGACTTTCAGGACACGGTGCTGCTGGGATCACAACCTCGTGGGGTATTTCTCTCCAAGCGGCTCCGGCTCATGCTGGCAGAGCTGACGGGGGTGAACCTGCCACATGGAGAGCTGGATGTGACGTTCTTTCGGGACGATGTACGCCTGCGTCCGTCTCCACTCCAGCCCAACCAGACCCGGGTAGATTTCCTGATCGAAAATCAGCGGGTCATCCTGGTGGATGATGTCCTGTATACCGGTCGTACGGTGCGGGCAGCCATGGATGCCATGCTGGCCTATGGTCGTCCCCGCTCCGTCGAGCTACTGGTCCTGGTGGACCGCCGTCACCAGCGTGAGCTGCCGATTGAGGCCTCCTACACGGGTATCACGGTAGACACTATAGATACGCAGCGGGTACTCGTCGAGCTGCGGGAAAGCGGAGGACAGGACGAGGTGTTTCTGGTATCTAAAACCTGAGTTACTTGTACCTAATTTGGCCTATCACTTATCTTTTGATACATGGGACTGAGCACCCGACATCTGCTGGGGATCAAATACATCCAGACCGAGGATATCCACCTGATTCTGGACACGGCGCGGGAGTTTAAGGAGGTTCTGAACCGCCCGATCAAAAAGGTACCGTCCCTGCGGGATGTCACGGTAGCCAATCTGTTTTTTGAAAACTCGACGCGGACCCGGATTTCTTTTGAATTGGCGGAGCGCCGCTTGTCGGCTGATGTCGTGAATTTTGCGGCATCCTCCAGCAGTGTCTCCAAGGGTGAAACCCTGCTCGACACCGTCAATAATATCCTGGCGATGAAGGTGGACATGATCGTCATGCGCCATCCCCTGCCCGGTGCCCCGGTATTTCTGAGCCGACGTATCCCCGCCAATATCATTAACGCCGGTGACGGTACCCACGAGCACCCGACCCAGGCCCTGCTGGACTGTTACTCTCTCCGGGAGCGATTTGGTGAACTCAAAGGCCTCCGGGTAGCGATCGTTGGGGATATTACGCACAGCCGGGTGGCGCTGTCCAATATTTTTGCCCTCACGCGCCTGGGCGCACACGTGCGGGTATGCGGTCCCCCGACCCTGATCCCCCGGTATATCACCAGCCTGGGCGTAGAAGTGAGTCACAACCTGCACGAAACCCTCGCCTGGTGTGATGCAGCCAATATGCTCCGTATCCAGCTTGAGCGGCAGGACATCAAATATTTTCCCAGCCTCCGCGAATACTCCATGCAGTACGGACTGGATCTCCCGCTCCTGGAGCGCCTCAACAAAGAACTTGTGATCATGCACCCCGGCCCTATCAACCGGGGCGTAGAGATCACCAGTGAGGTCGCAGATGCGCCTCAGTCTATCATCCTGGACCAGGTAGAAAATGGCGTTGCCGTCCGGATGGCGATCCTCTACCTGCTCGCCGGGCAATAACACCCTGCTGTACAACCCTTTCCTGAGCTGCGTACACTATTCTCCTAAAGTACAGACTGACATGGATTTTCGCATTCGCCGGATGGATTGGTTGATCTTGCGGTCTTTTATCGGGCCGTTCCTGGCCAGTTTTACGGTGATCCTGTTTATTCTGGTACTCCAGTTCCTCTCCCTCTACATCAATGAGATCATGGGGAAAGGGGTGGACATCGGCATCCTCGGCCAGTTGATCTGGTTTGCAGGAGGGCGTATGGCCATCATGGCGATGCCGGTAGCGGTCCTGGCTGCTGCGCTGATGACCTTTGGGAGTATGGGCGAATATTATGAGCTGGCAGCCCTGAAGTCCTGCGGGGTAGGGCTTCTGAAGTTTTCGCGGGCAGCTATGGTGATCGGACTCCTGCTGGCAGGCATCTCGATGTGGATGACTTTTCTGGTATTTCCTCAGTCCAATCTCAAGTTTTTCAGCTTGCTGTACGACATCCAGCGCAAAAAAGCTGATCTGGCCCTACAGCCAGGCTATTTTTACAGTGATATAGACGGGTATGTCATTCGTATCTCCGACAAAAACAAGGAGACGGGGATGCTCTATGATATGATGATCTACAACCACACCGATGGCCGGGGCAGTGTGGATGTGACCCTTGCCGACTCCGCCCGGATGCAGCTCCGCAACAACAGCCTCCTGATGACACTCTACCACGGGACCCGGCATGAGTCCTACAAACCCGAAGGTGGAGAGCCCGAGTCTTACAAATACGGACGCACCTACTTTGACTCGCTCCGGTACAAGTTTGTGCTGGAGGGATTTGACCTGAACCGCACAGACGAAAACCAGTTCCGCCACCAGATCACCCTGACCCAGGACAAACTCGGCCACGCGATAGACAGCCTGTACGAGCAGCAGTCCAAAAACCGGGTGAAAGCCATGTCACAACTCGGGCGGTACAACAAGGTGGACTCTACCTTCCTCCAGCCCGGGATGCCGGTCGTCCCCCCTTTGCCCCGCAAGGATACAACCCGCCTGGCCCAGACCCTGCAAAACCAGCCGGGGCTGGACTCAGCAGGACTGTCCCTCCGTACGCGATCTGCCCCGGCCTCTCCGTCCGAATCCCCCTCACCTGCCCCTGATGTCCTCCCGGAGCAGGAAACCCGGATGATATATGCCCCTCTGAACCTAGAGAATGGGGATAATATCTCCCTATGTTTTGAGCCAGGCAAGTCCTCCGATATCATCTCCCGGGCCACTGTGAATGTCCGGGCCATTATCAGCTATATCGAGTTTATGCGCAAAAAAGAAGAAGACCAGCAGCGCACCCGCAACAGCTACCTCTTCGAATATTACCAGCGCTACGCGCTCCCGATCAACTGCCTGGTATTTATGGTCATTGGTCTCTCGCTGGGGTCGGTCATCCGCAAGGGTGGGCTGGGCATACCGGGCCTGATCTCCATCCTGACCTTTGTGATATTTTATATCCTGATCACCCAGGGCCGTAAATTGTCCAAAGAAGGCATTATTGACCCTTTTACCGGGGCGTTTCTTTCGATTTATATCTTTGTGCCGGTGGCTATCTTCTTCCTGTGGCTGGCCAGCCGCGATGCCGCTGTGAATTTTAGCCTGGCTCCGCTGCAGCGGGCCCTGCGCTGGCTGCGCCTCCTCCCTAAGGAAGCCTGATTATGATCCTATACAAATGGCGGCTGCACTCCGGAGAGGCAGCCGCCAACAGATCGTGTAGTATCTTATCAGGGGGTCGTAACCTTGTAGTCAAATACTACATAGTCACTTACGTTGATACCAGCTCCGTCAAAAAACAGCTTCGTTACTTTCATGACCGCAAATTGCGGCCGTGGGGACTTGATCAGGCGCACGATCACGTAGTCACCTTCCTTCAGCACAGGCGTACGTGTGGCTGGGGCTGGATCTGCAAAAAATGCCTGATAGATCGTCGTATAGTTAGCCGACTCATAATTGAACCGGGTGGCATCCGTCATAACAAACACAGAGTCAAGGCCCAGTTGTTCATTGGCGGGAGAATTCAGATACGGCAACCAGGCAGTCTGGCTTCCGGAGCCCTCCGCGATGTCCATCTGAAGGCGGAGCGGGTCCAGGTTTTGGCCGGGTGTCGTGGGCAGGCTGGCGCGGGAAGTGAAGTTAAAGGCATAATCAATTCCTTTGCGCTTGTTATAGACCGTATCGCTGGTATAAGTCAGAATACGGTATGGCTGCGGAGCGGCGGGGTCCGGCAGGATAGACAGCCAGAAGCTGGTGGTGGCATACGCACCTTTCAGGTCTATCGCGTAGCAATTGTACTGAATTTTGTAGTACGGGTTCAGCGCCGGTGCCGTAAAGGTATAGGTAAACGGCTGGCTATTGCCCGTAAGGTCAAAATCCTGTGGCAGGGCATCTCCAATCAGGGAGTCTGCCTCATTGTAGATGCGGGGGACAACCCGGAAAAGTCGCAGGCCTTCATTGTCTCCCAACTGAAATGTCACGGTCGTTTGCTCTCCCGGACGCTTCAGAAAGCGGGGATTGGCGGGTGCCGTAACAGTAATGGCGGGTGGGCCATCCTGCGGAATGACTTCAAAAGGCACGGCCTCTTCACAGGCGCTCAGCGCCAGTAGCAGGCTCATAACAGAGGCGGAAGCAAATCGGATCATACGACGTGCGCCGCGGGAGATGGATAGCATCATGCCAGACGGTTTATGGTAACAAAGAGCCGGTGATCAGCCAGAAAAACATGGCACAATATACAGGAAACAACGGAAAAACGGATGTTTCAGCAAAAAAATCTCTTATCTTTACCCACACCTAACATTCAATCCCGTTGAAGCGCAGACATATTCTGTACGGTTGTCTCATAGTGTGGCTCTATGGCTGTGGTCAGACATCAGCTGAAAAAGCCAGCAGAGCCTTTATTCACGCAGCGCAGCGCACCGATGACAGCCTTGCAGCCCGTGCGCTGCTCCAAAGCCTGTACCCGCCTGCGCCACCAGACAGCATTGTCGGCGATAGTATTACATCCGCAGACACCCTCCCTCCCCTAACGAAACCTACCCGCCGGACGTTGCCCCGACCTCAGTGACGATGGTCCGTCTCCAGATGGGTCCGTAACAAGTCCTCCCCAAAGTCTCCTGCCGGATCCCGCCACAGCGTATGCTGATGATTGCCGTTGTTTTGTGTATTGTCATACTCGATCAGGGTTACAGGTCCCTGTACCCGGTAATAATGTGCTTGTCCGCGCTCCAGGCTGCCCGCCCAGGCAAACCGCAACTGCTCAAACCCGGCAGCCTCAATCCGGGCCCACTGCGCCTCCGCCAATGCCGGTGACATATTATGGGTATAGGTGCGGATCAGCTGCCGCAGGGCCTGCTGCTGATCCGGGGTCATGTCGCGGGCCCATATACCTGCCTCCGGCACACCTGATACTACCTGGGTCGCGAGTGTCAGCACCTCAGCCGGTGCCGCTGGCGCGATCACGGCTTGCCGGAGCTGGGTTTCGTCCAGCATACCTAATAAGGCGCGGGCCATCTCTTCCTCTGCCCGCAGTACCCGTGTCCCTTGTTTTTCACCCGTGCGCACCTCTGCGGGATTGGCCCCCATAAAAGCCGGTGTCACCGCTACCTGTCCTTGTGCAACCGTAAAACTCAGGGAGAGGTGATGCCCCTCAAACCGCCATCCCCAGGGTGCCCTGGACCCCGGCTCGCCAAATACCAGCATATAATATAACTCCGGATGCCGGTACCGGTCATCCTGAGGACGGCTCTCTACCAGCCGGAGGACATTCTCCAGCTCCATAATCGCCGTTGCCTTGGCATATCCTGCCTCACTCAGGCTGGTGTGGAGCAAGTCCAGCACCAGGGCACGTTGGGCAGGTGTCATCATCTCAACTGAGACCCCCTCACGGGCCTTAGGCACCACATGCCAGCCATATCGCACGGATGATTCGAAAGGCCGCAGCGCAGACTGCCGCTGCTCCGCCGTCAGCGATGCCACCCAGTCCCGGGCTGCACGGACCATCGGGGTATTGTCGTCAGCAGCAGCGGGTGTTTGCCAGCACCACCCCAGCATACATAAGCCTAACAGACTGCCAGCTATGAGATTACGCATACGGTCAAGATTAGTAAGTCCTTGTAAATCAAGGTACTCATAAGCCGGCATCTATTTTTGGGCAATGCTGCCCGCAAGGTATCAGACAGGTATCATCCTGCCCGCAACTCTTCCACCATCCGCAGGTAGGCATCGTACCGGGAGGGGTGTATTTCGCCGGTCTCTGCTGCCGTCCGCACCGCACAGCCAGGCTCACTCAGGTGAAGACAGTTCCCAAACCGGCAGGTACCCAACCGGGCCGTAATCTCTGGAAAACAAGCTCCCAGAGCCTGCACATCCATTTCTGCCAGGCCGAGTTCCTTGATCCCCGGTGAGTCAATTATGGCCCCGCCAAACGGCAAAGGGTACATTTCGGCATAGGTAGTTGTGTGTTTGCCTTTGCCAGTATAATCAGAGATTTCGCCTGTCTTGAGTTGCAGGTCTTTGGCTGCGAGGTTTACGAGAGCCGATTTCCCAGCCCCTGAGTGCCCGCAGATAAACGTCTTGCGGTCGCGCAGCATCGCTGTGACCACCATACGGTCAGCCGGGTCAAAGGCAGATACCCGCGTGACCGGATACCCCGCCAGCCGGAATGCCTGCTCTGCCTCAGCAGCCCGCTCCACCTGCTCCGGTGTATGAATCAGGTCTTTTTTATTGATCAACACCTGCACGGGAACACTGCATGACTCTGCGCTCACTAAAAAACGGTGCGCAAACCCCAGCGAGGTGTATGGCTGGTCAACTGTAAAGATCAAAATTGCCTGATCAATATTGGCGCATAAAATATGAACCTTACGGGCATGTGATATGGCCTTGCGAAGCAGATAGTTTTGTCGGGGCAATATTTCCCTGATCATGCCCTGGACTCCGTCGTCCTGCACCGCATAGCGCACATAATCCCCCACTGCGACAGGATTGGTACTGTTAAGGTCCTGTATCCTGAATTTACCCACCACGATACAAGGCAACCAGTCGCCCCCGGGACGCTGTACCCATATCGTCGCCCCGGTCGAGCGTACGACAGTTCCTGTTTCCAGTTGGAGGGTAGTCTCCGGTTTTACACCACGTTTTTTCATCCAGGCTCCCCGATACGTTGCCACTGAAAACGATTGGCGAGGTACATTGCCTCATCATCGCCCGCCAGTGCATAATAGTACGGAATTTTCCACGAAAAATGTGTCTGCTTGGGTATATAAGCCACCCGGATCTGGCGTTGGTGGAAGTAATAGACCTCGTGATAATGTGCCTCCCGGCGAAACCGCAGCAGTTCGTCCGGGTGTCCTTCTATTTTGAGTCCATCCAGGCTGATCAGTTCATCGCCTGCTGACAGTCCGGCAGCCAATACCGGACTGCCCGGCTGGATATTTTCGATCACACGGCCCCCGGCATCCATGGTCACCCCCCAGCAGGACTCCGTCAGAGAGGCCGGTGTTTTGAAGGTGAGAAACAATCCATAAAACTGGCCGATCTCCTCCAGTGCGGGCTCCATCGGCGCTGATCCATACAGATAAGCCTCCAGGTACGGACGCAGGGTGTCTGCACCTACATATGCCTCAATTCGCCCCAGAAAATCAGCCTCCGTATAGCCCCGGCCTGCCAGTGCGATCTCCTGATACATGCTCCCCATCACCGTATCCAGCGAGGCCGCATGGTGGGTTGCCCGCCGGATCAGCATATCAGCCAGCATCGCAAACAGGTATCCTTTTGTATAAAAGGAGATGCGCCGGTTAGGCACCCCTTGCCGGTGATATCCATTAATCCAGCTCTGAAAACTGCTCTGTGCAAGCGAAGTTGTATGGCGCCCTCCCATCCGGTAGTGCATCTCCAGCTCACCGTTGACGCTTTCCAGCCATTGGTCCAGGTCCCAGATACCTGATTTCCAGAGCATCAGATCTCCGTAGTAGGTGGTGACCCCTTCTGTGACATAGTGAAGGGTAGAGTACACTTCCTGTGTATAGTCATACGGCCACATTTCTGCCGGGCGGAGCGCTTTGACGTTCCAGGTATGAAAAAACTCGTGTGAGGAGATCTCCAGCAACAAGCGGTACAAATGTGGCTCCATCAATTGAGTACCAGGCCCCATCACAATAGCCGTAGAGCGGGCATGCTCAAGCCCGTGCCGGAAGGACCCCGGCCGGAGAAAATACAAATAGTGATACGCTTCTACCGGACATCCTCCAAACATCTGAATCTGCGCTTCTGAGTATGCGGTTATATCCCGCTCCAGACGCATCACGTCCAGGGTGCCGACACCCATATACCATATATGCACCGCCAGGCCAGATACCTGAAACTGATGGTGTACAAGGTGACGGGCGGCCATAAACGGCGAGTCGGCCAGGGTGTGATAGGAATCGGCCACCCATGCTCCGCCAGTGAGCGGGAGAGAGGCCGCCAGCTGATAGGAAGCCGGAAGCTCAGGTGTCAGGGTACAAGGAGTATTTTCACAACCTTCCGGATACAACAAAAGGTTCACGGGATTGACAAAAATCCATGTGTCATCAAACCAGGAGCCTCCTGCATCTGGTGTATCAGCATAATAGGCATACAACACCGTCAGCTGCCCGGATGCCGGTACTTCCGCTTCCCAGGTATGGGTCGTGGTCTGGCGTATCGGCTGGGGTGTCTGATCGGGGCCGGTGGCCCGCACATCTGTGATATGGCGCTCATAATACTGGCGCTCATACCGACCCGGGCGCCAGTAGGGCAACCTGAGCCTCACCTGGCCGGGAGCTGCTGAAAAAGTAAGGGAAACCTCGATCAGCCGCTCAGCCGACCGGGAAAAGGTAAGTTTGTATTGCATCTGCCGTCTGTTACAGTCCCAAATATAGCAAAAAATGATGCGGTACCTGCATCTATATGGTCCGGATGACCGGTACAGATACAATCATCGGCAATATCCAGGCACTTCTACGAATCCCGAAACAATTTTTCTGCTGGATTAATACTTAAATAATACTTACTTTACAAGCATTGTGAATATTCGTCGTCTTAAACATTCCGCTCCGGTACACCTGAGTTGCCGAGGGTACCTTACAGGTGACCTACCAGCAACTGTGCGTCTTACTGAGGGAAGAATTGTTTTTTTGCAGTGAAAACCTGATCCATCCTCTACGTTATGAGAAACCTTGTTGTCATACTTGCTATCGTGCTGGCTGGCTGGACAGGCGGCGGGACCTGGTACTGGGTATGTCAGGTGCGGGGCCTGTGTGCAGCCTCAGAACAGCCTGCGCCCGTACCACCCGTGGCCACCCAGCCCGATGTCCACGCTTTTGTGATCACGTACCGGAGTGCCATCTGGGCCAGCCGGCCTGACAATGTCCGGTTTCCGCACTCCTCCGGACAACCCCGCATACCAGGATCGGTTTCCGGAGCCCTGGACTCACTTGCAGCCTACCTCAAGGCGCACCCAGACCAGGACGTGGAAATAACCGGGAGTTTCGCCTCATCCGAAACCAATACCTCCGAGTCAAACAACCTGGGACTGGCCCGCGCACAGGCGATTTCTGCTTATCTGACCGCCCGCGGGGTACCCGATGACCGCATACTCAGGAGTTTTGACCAGGTCAATACCGTACCGGCAGACTCCCTGATCGGCGGTGTGTCACTCCGGATTCTGGACCGGCCTGTACCACCTGCCCCCAATGTCCCGGAACCTCAGCCGCCCACTGTTGCGGATCTGTACTTTGAGACGGGCAGTGCCAATATCATCATGTCAGACTCCCTCCGCGCCCAGATATCAACCGTCATTCAATACCTGCGTGCCCACCCCAAGAAAAAGCTCTTTTTGGTAGGTCATACAGACAATGTCGGAGCAGATGCCGCCAACCTTACCCTGGGCAAACAACGGGCTGCCCTGGTAGGCTCCTTTTTCCAGGAGTTTGGCGCAGAGCCCCGCCAGATGTCCATATCGTCTGCCGGTGAAAGCCAGCCGATCGCCTCCAATGACACCGAGGCCGGCAAAGCGCAGAACCGCCGTGTCGAAATCCTCATCCGATAACCCCATCATCTCCTCATAGCCTTAATCAGTCCTGAATATGTTTGAAGGAATGTCCGCCGCTATCCTGGAAGCCCTGATCATGATGATCGGCGCTGCTATCCTGGGAGGTCTTATCGTATGGCTCCTCATGCGGGAGCGTGTACGCACCCGCTCTGTCGCTGATGTCACCCCTGCTGCCGGTGATGATTCCCGGCTCAAAACCCAGTACGATGCCCTAAATCTTGCCTATCAGCAGCAGACGCGTCAACTTGAGGCCTGCACCGAGCGCCGCAAAACCCTGGAGGACGACCTGGCCCTTGCCAATGGGTTTAAAGCCCAATACGAAGAAGCCCAGGTTGAGCTGGAGCAACTCCGCAATCAACTGGTATCCGCCGGCAATGAACTCCGCGATACCAAACAAAAAGCTGCGGAAACGGAAGAGGAGTTGCTCAAGCGCCTCCAGGAGCGAGCCAAGGACATCAACTATGACAGGATCGGCAGAGCCACTGCCGACGAAAAAGACGATCTCCTGATTATCAAAGGGATCGGGCCTTTTATTGAGAAAAAACTCCATAGCATCGGCATCTACACGTTTCGCCAGATCGGTAACTTCACTGACGAAGACGAGGAAAAAATCAACGATGTCATAGAGTTTTTTCCGGGGCGGATCAAACGTGAAAAATGGGTACTGCAAGCCATCGAGCTGGAGGCCGAAAAACTCAGAAAAGAAGCCGACAAGGGAAAATAAGGTGACCCCGGCTATTGCGTCCCGTCCTAATGTACACAACAGGAAACCCCTGTTTCGTTTTAGGGCGTTTTATAACACTGAGAGACTGCCTATGGGCAGTCTCTTTTGGTCGGAATAGGGCTGCTGACACGCTCAGCGTCGTATGAGTCGTCCCTGCGCCGAGTGGCCCGTACGATCTGTCACCTGATACAGGTACACGCCTGCCGGCAAGGAAACGCTCACGGTCTGGGTACCCTGAAACCGGGTCTCATACATCATCCGGCCCGTCAGGTCGTAGAGGATCAACTTGGCCTCCGTACCGGCTGGTGCTGAGACAGTCACTTGCTCATCAAAGGGATTGGGATATACTTGTAGCCCTGACAGGGGCTCCTCCCCGATCCCCGTCGCCGCCAGCTCGCAGCCGGGATACGCGCAGCCCAGCGAGTCGAGTTTGAGGACCCAGAGGTCTTGCCGCCAAGGGGCCGGACCAGAAGAGTCTGGTGGCAAGGGGAGCATGGTGCCTGTCGCAATAAAACCGTCGTCGGAGGTCTTACTGAGTGCATATAGCAAGTTCCAACTGTCAACGCCAACCACGTGGCGGTGATGACGGACCCAAAGGCTATCACCCTGTGCGTTTAGCTTAACGATAAGGCTGCGGAGCTTTCCATCTATATTGCCCACTGCCACCAGACTACCATCAGCAAGCTCAACAACCGATGTCAGGGTCGCTTCTAAACTAGCCTGACCGACTGTCCGGCTCCACAGGGTATTACCAGACTTGTCAAGTTTGATTATATAGGGAAAACGCGTAGCGTCATTGGGAGGTGTGATAATCGTCTCCCCCAGTGACCCGCAGATCACATACCCTGAGTCCTGGGTCTGGATCACCGACCACCCGGCATCAGGCGCATCGGGATAACTCGCTCCAATCTTACGTTTCCACAACTCATGCCCGGTGGCATCCGCTTTGACTACAAAAATACTCTCACCTAAGCCTACATTCGGTGTGCCTAAGCCCGTGATACCCGACATAATATAACTGCCATCATAAGGAGAAACATCCAGCCCGATTGCCACTTCAAAGCTATTGAGGCTTTAGCGGTAGGTACGATCCCATTGCGCAATCCCCAGGCTGTCAGTCTTAATCAGCCAAAAATCATTCGCAGGATCGGTAGTTTCAGTCCGGCCCAGTAATACAAACCCCCCATCTGGTGTCCGTCTGCACTGATACCCATTCTGACGGAGGCTGTCACCATATACGCGGGTCCAAAGGGTATCTCCCTGCGGCGAAAAACAATAAAAAATTAATTCGGCATTACCCAGAAAATCTGCCCTCGTACCACATATATACGAGCGCCCATCTTGTGCCGTAATCATCGAGCCATACAAACCCGAATCATATCCAAAATTAGGAGAACCCATTCTTTTTTTAACGACTACAGCCCCATTTTTATCCAACGATATCCAGCCAATACCAAATAGCAAGGATAAGTCTACGACTGAACCGCTGATAACGTACCCTGAGGGCGTCTCGACAATACCCGTCCCGTACTCTCCAAAGTTTCCGTAGTCTATCCGTCGGCTGAAGTAAGTAGATTGGGCATAAGCGACTGGATAGACTATCAGCCATATACCCATAAGTACGATGCTGGATTTCATGTGGTATAAGCATAAGACCCACACAAGGTGCCTTACCTTGTGTGGGGCGGTGAGGTGGTGTGGATTACTGCACGATCAAAAGTTGGCTGGAATGCCGTGTACCATCCGTTATGAATACACACAAGTAAGTACCCGCAGCTAATGGATAGCCAAACTCAAGGGCAGAAAACCCCGGAGGCGTATCTACCTGCCGGATGACCTTACCCGTCAGGTCTGTGATCAACACCCTGCCAGCAGCGGGTGCTTCTACTTCAATGGTTACAGAACCGGAGGTAGGGTTGGGATATACCCGCAGCCCCGACAGGGACTCCTCCTCCTCGATCCCCGTCGCCGCCAGCTCGCAGCCGGGATACGCGCAGCCCAGCGAGTCGAGTTTGAGGACCCAGAGGTCTTGCCGCCACGGGCCTGGACCGGATGAGTCCGGCTCACGCGGGTACATCATGCCGGTGGCGATAAAACCGCCATCAGGGGCAGGGCTAATATCACGCAAAATATTCCAGCTCTCGGCACCATATAAATGGCGCTGGTGGCGCATCCAAAGACTGTCTCCGTCGCGATCTACCTTCAACACTATACCGGTCTCGGTCCCTGTATGGACTTTGCCGACTGCAATAAAACTACCGTCCGATAATTCTTCAACTGCAAACAATCCTCCTTCATACGTAGGTACTCCGTATGTACGCTCCCACAGGGTGTTGCCCCTGTAGTCCAATCTGATCAGGTAAGGCAAACCCAAATCTTCATCTGGAAAAGATATCAACGTATCAGACAGACTTCCGCAAATGATATAACCAGCATCGCGAGTCATATGAACATTCCAGACAGCGTCCCCGTAGTAACTACCAAATGCACGTTGCCATTGTTGTGTCCCGCTGGCATTGGCTTTGATAACCAGTATATTACTGCCTGATCCAATATTAGGCGAACCAAAACTTTTTGTAGTGCCCACCATGATAAAACCGCCATCTACTGTCAGGTCAAAACTAAGTCCATACTCATAACGAGCGCCTCCATACGTTTTTTCCCAGATAATCGCCCCTGTGCTGTCTGCCTTGATAAGCCAAAAGTCACCATCAGGATCGGAAGTCTCTGTCCGTCCAAACAAAAAAAAGTTCCCTGCTGCATCTCTTTTACACTGCACGCCTGCCTGCCAGAGGCTATCGCCGTATATACGGGTCCAGAGGGTGTCTCCCCAATCTGTAAAGCAAAAAAGCATTCCATCAGAGTTTGCCAAAGTGTCTGTGCGTGTTCCAAATAAAAAATGGCGGGAAGATTCAGAAAATACCCCTCCCTGTACCCCTATGAAATAATGAAAATAAGGCGATACGAGCCAATTAGATGATTGTACTTCGCCTAGCGTGTCCATATTTAGCCACCCTATTCCGTTATTACCTGAATAATTAGATACGCCAGGAATGATCGTGTAGCCATACTCTCGCGCAAAGGCATTAAATCCATACTCAGCGACGTTCCCAAAATCAATTCTACGGCTAAAATACGTTTGGCCGCGTAGGAGTGTATTACAAATAAGCAATGCCGCAATAAAACAAATGTATTTCATACGTACATAAAATTAGGCCCACGCAAATACGATTTGCGTGGGTGGTAATAGGTGGATTACTGCACGATCAAAAGTTGGCTGGAATGCCGTGTACCATCCGTTATGAGTACACACAAGTAAGTACCCGCAGCTAATGGATAGCCAAACTCAAGGACAGAAAATCCTGGCGGCGTATCTACCTGCCGGATGATCTTACCCGTCAGGTCTGTGATCAACACCCTGCCAACAGCGGGTGCTTCTACTTCAATGGTTACAGAACCGGAGGTAGGGTTAGGATATACCCGCAGCCCCGACAGGGACTCCTCCTCCCCGATCCCCGTCGCCGCCAGCTCGCAGCCGGGATACGCGCAGCCCAGCGAGTCGAGTTTGAGGGCCCAGAGGTCTTGCCGCCAGGGCGGAGGCCCTATCGAATCTGGCAGGGCGGCAAGAAGTACACCAGTAGCTACAATACCGTTATCTACTGTCTTCGCAATATTAAAAATCAGATTGCTACTAAGCTCCCCCTTAAGAAAATCGTGATACTTGGACCAGATGATGTCTCCATCAAAATTTAATTTCATCAAATAACTATCATTTTCAGATGGACCGGCAATAAGAAAGGTATTAGCGCTACTACTAATTGAGTAACAGAAAAAAGCACCTTCATAACCATAATTGCCTTCGATTTTTTTCTCCCATACTGTATTTCCTGCATTATCTAATCTGGCAATAAATAATTCTGCATCACGCAAAAATGAGTAATATGGATGTATGCTATCCCCTACTGCGCCCACAATCAAATAATTAGTATCTGCTGTACACAAGATTGAGCTTAGCCCGTCATTATAGCTATTCCCTAGTTTACGTTGCCACTGTATATTCCCACTAGCATCTACCTTAACGACCCACATATCAGCACCTAATCCAATATAAGGATAGCCCGCGCCTGTAGTTCCCCCCATAATTACGCCACCATCATGGGTTAGTTCTAATACAGCTCCTTCACCATATAAGCCTTCCCCCTCGTATGTATTGAGGCTACTCCGATACGTTTTTTCCCAAATAATATTCCCGAAACTGTCGGCTTTAATTAACCACAAGTCCCCCGAAGGATCATCTGTCGTACTCTGTCCCAGCAGAAATAAATACTTATCTGGAGTTTGCCGACATAAATATCCTTTTTGAGCAAAATCATCACCAAATCTTCGGGTCCACATGGTATCTCCTTCAGACGAGAATCGGAATAACATCGCGTCTTGGTTTCCCGTAGTATCAATAGCACATCCATACAAAAAATATCCTGTATCAGAACTCTCTACCATAGAGCCAGACAGTCCCGGCAAAAATATATAACGCTCAGAGCCTAGCCTTATCCTTTTATTTATTGTCCCAGCGGCATCAAGTTCAAGCCAGCCTATTCCTCCCCTGCCGCTAATATCACTCACCAATCCTGTGACAACATAACCGCTATCTTTGATCAGGACATTATATCCTATTTCGGGTACATTGCCGTAGTCAACTCTTTTATTAAAATATGACTGAGCATATAATACATGAGCTGATGTAAGCCACCAAAAAAAAATAAGGTTACGCAGGGTGTAACTCAAAATGTCGCATTATGCGGCATGTTTGAGGAGGTTTTGAATGAGGTCAAAACGGTTATTTTGGTAGGCCAGTCGTAGCTTTATCATATTGTCGCAGCCCGTATCAGCCCAGCGCTGCCCGCTTCTTTTCATCCTTACCTGCAAGAGTGTCCGGTGGGTAGATTCAATGGCCCCG
>JANRLQ010000014.1:0-41158 GCA_033762375.1 Bacteroidia bacterium | reverse complement strand
TCAGCCAACTCCAGAATTTCGGCTGTGTTTTCCCGCATTTCCAGGTTATCCTCGATGAGCAAAATTGTTTTTTTCATATCAAGTTAGGCTTAGGTCTGAGCCATGACCGCGATTCTGCATCCAAGCTAACAAATTCGTCAGGGTTGGCACAAGCCCCCGCCTGAAAAAACGCATCCGCACCCACCCGCGTAACATTTGTTACGTGAGAGACCGGACAGATCCAATCCGGAAGGTATAAATGCCCGTTTTTTCGTAGCCTGCAATACGCGTCTCTGCCGTTGTGTCCCGGATGAGTCCCTCCGGTTCATAAGAAGGCCGCACCAAAAAAAACCGTTCACAAACCCTGGCACCCGGCGATGCCGTGCGCATCACCCCCTCCCACGTATGTGCATACGTAGGCATGGGCGTATAGGACGAAAAATCACTGAGTGAGTACGCCTCAAACCGGCGCTCCGTCTGGTGCAGATAGGCTGAGAGATCAGCCGTGATGATTTCCACACGATCCAGCCCGGCCCGCAGGGTCTCATAGTGAGATTCTTGCAGGTGCAGCGGCAGGTCACCTGCCGGGTCCATCCGTCCTGTAAACATCATCGTCGCAAAAAAACTGCTCCGCAGGAGCCGGGTCTGCATCATCCGGTCCAGACACGCTGCCATATAGGCTGCCGGGTCCGTCTCGGGGGCGATCAGTGCTGCCCCTGGCTCACGGATGATGTTTCGCCAAAACCAGGTGCTGCATACCGTGCGCAGGTACGCCCGCCATAACCCGTTGTCCCAGGACTTTTTCCATATCTCGTACTGGGTCGTGACATCTGGTGCAGCCATCAGTTGCCGCAGGGTGCGCTGCCGGGTCAGGCCTGCCAGCGCGATTCCCCGGATATACCGCTCCCACTTGCCGGTGTAGAGAATGCCGGCACTCACCTGGGCGCCGTTTTTGTCCCAGTACAAAGCGTCTTCCGGCGACAGGGCGGGTTTTACCTGCTGGAAATACGCAAACCGCCGGGAGGGGTGCGAAGGCAAAAATCCCATCAGCCGACCAAAATCCTGGTACGAAAGGGTACGGATAGCAGCCATTTTCAGGGACAAAAGCCGGTTTTGCACAGGATTAAGGTCCACAGAGACTACTGCGCCCGGCTGTGCGATGAGCAAATCCAGGGGACGGGCCCCACTTCCGGTAATGCAAAGGACCGTGTCAGACGGGCCCGGGTGCAGGGCATCCAGCTCAGCCTGCGTATCTTCATTGGCACAGGCATACACCAACTGAGAAAAAAAATCAGCCATAGTTCAAGGCAGCAAGGGATCACCTACGGGACAATACAACCCGCTACTCGCGGATCTGCGAACTCAGGCCCAATGTTACATAAAAAACTGTACCGATCCCAGGGGTGCTTTCGACCCGTATGGTTCCCCCCATGGCCTCTACCTGGTTGCGGATCAAAAACAGCCCTAACCCGGTAGCATCCGGATGCCCATGAAAAGTCTTCCGGTACCCGAATATCTGCTGCCGGTACATCGCCAGGTCTATGCCTACCCCGTTGTCTTCGACAACAAGCTCAGGCCCCTGGGCAGACATCCGTCCACTGACCCTGATTTCCGGTATCCGGTCCGGGTGTTTGTACTTGAGTGCATTGGAGAGGAGATTGAGGAAAATACTGTCCAGGTAAGCGGGATTGTACCAGACAATACTGGCTTCGTCAAAATCTGTCGTGATTTGTGCCTGTGTATTCTGCATCTGGCGTTCCAGTATCCCGCGCACCCGGTCAAAGGAATCCTGCAGCAAGACCCGCTCCCGGCTGTTTTCGTCCTCCTGCAAGCCTTCAAGCTGGCTGATCATGCTCCGGATGGTATCGTCCAGCGAGGCCGTAATCCGGTGCAGGCGCGGGAGTACCTCACCGAGTATTTCGGGGGTTGAGTTTTCGATGGCCAGGTCTGTGAGTGCTGTGATGTTGGCGATCGCGCTCCGCATATTGTGTGAGATGGTATAGGCAAAATTATCCAGCTCCTGGTTGTGCCGTGCCAGCCGCTCAGAGGTAAAAATGAGTTCTTTTTGGGAAGCCTCCAGGGCGGACTCACGCGCCATATCAGCCGTGACATCTTGTACAGCCCCTTGCAGGGCTATTACCCTATCCCCTTCTATCACCGGCCTGGCACTGACTCTGAGCCACTTACGCCGACCTGCTCCGGTAGTGACAGATATTGTCCTTGTTTCAGACATACGTGCCTGGATGATGTCCTGAGCCGTACGCGCCAGCTCCACCTGCACCTGCGGATCCAGGTAGCGGGCACAGGTGAGGAGGGTGACTTCGCTGTAGGGTTCCGACTCTTCCAGCATCATGTACACTTGGGGTGACCATCGTATCTGGCTGGTGCTGAGCGTAAAATCCCATCCTCCGACGTGTGCCAGCTCTCCGGTGATGCGCATGAGGTCTTGCGTATGGATGGGGTTCTCCTGCGGAGGCTGGATATGCTGGTTCCGGTCACGCCTCCACATCGTCAGCAGGAGCACCATAAGCGGCAACAGCACGATCAGCCACAAACGGGGAATGCTCTGCTCCATAATGGCAGCCTGCATCTGCATCAGGTGTTTTTTTTCGGTGAGCAGACGCTGCTCCAGGGATTGAGCCGTCGCCAGGATCTGGGTATTAGCCGCCTCTGCCACCCCCCGCCGGATATACCGGATACATACCTCCGGTCCGTCAGCATGATAGATCCGGATAATATCTGCCCCCATAAACAACCGGTTGCTGACCTGATCCGCCAGCTCCAGCAAGTCTTCTGACAGGGTGTCTGCCGTGATCGGCAGGGGGGATACCAGGGCTGCGTTGATACCGGACCAGGCAGCCTGTGCCTCCTGAAAAGGCAGCAGGAAAGTCGAATCCCCCGTCATAATATACCCCCGCGTACTGCTCTGCACCTGAAAGATCAACTGACGACAGGTCTGTATTGCCTTGAGTTTTTGATCCAGGTCATAATGTACCTCACCAGATTGTCCCATGCGATCCTGCCCCAGGATCGTATCTGTGACGATAAGCCCCCAGGCAGCAAGTACGACGATCTGAACTGTACGAACTACATAAAAAACAGAAACCTGCATGTAATACCATAAATAACACCGCTGAATATCAGGGCTTTTATCTGGACTTTTTGTGTTAGATGTAGTTGTATGTTACATCGCCTATGCCCCATACCAGGACCTTGTGTGTATCTCCATTTTGCACGAAAAAAACCACTACCTGCTTATACACACCTTATCAACGGTTAAATATATTCATTCCGGCGGGTAATATTTACATAGAAAGGGCTTATTTTTTGAGTGTACGCCTCTTGCAGAAACATTTGCCCGGCTGAATTTTCAGGTAAGTCTCCTTATGGTGTCGTATACCGGCGGGGGATCGCCACCCTGAAGGTAGTGCCTTTGCCAGGCTGGCTCTCAAAAGCTATAACCCCCTGCATGAGAGATACATATCGCTGGACGATATTAAGCCCCAGGCCTGTACCCTGGATGTTGACGGCGTTTTGGGCCCTGAAAAACAGCTCAAACAGATGGTGCTGGTCTTCCTCTGGTATTCCGATCCCCTGGTCCCGCACAGTCAGGATCAGCTGATCTGCCGAAACATCTGTCAGTATCTGAATAACCGTCTCCTCCGGTGAATATTTGATCGCATTGGAGACCAGGTTGCTGAGGATATTGCGCAGCAGATGTTTGTCCAGGATCACCTCCCGGTCTCCGGTATGCGCATACCGAATCACCTGCCCGGGCCGGGTGACGGCCCCCATGTCCTCGGCAAACTCTTCACAAAACGCTGCCAGGTCCACCTCTGAGGGCCGCATGATCACCTTACCCTCCTCCAGCCGGGAGATAGAAAGGAAGTCGTCCAATACCCCCGTCAGGTTGCGGACATTGCCCCGGATACGCTCCAGGTGTTTGTCTCGTTTGTCCTGCTCCTCGGTCGTATGATACTTAGCGAGCAGAGATACGGAAGACAAAATGGTACTCAGCGGTGTCCTAAACTCATGTGAGGCCATCGCTATAAACCGGGACTTGAGTTCATTGAGCTGTTTTTCTTTCTGGAGGGCGTTTCGTATTTCATTCTCAGCTTTTTTCTGGCGGGTGATATTGTTGGCGACAATTAATATCTGGGTCACTGCCCCGTGAATGTCGGGCAGCGGTACCCCCCGGAAGTTGAGGATCTGGTCCTGAATCGTAAACTCAAATGTAAGCGACTCTCCCTCCAGCACCCGCTCCAGAAAGTACTCCAGGGCCGGATATTGTTCTGGCGAGAAAAAATCCAACATCCGGGCACCGGGGATGGTGCCAATTTTCCATCCAAAATTCCGCAACTCACTGCCATTGGCAATGACAAAACGGTACCCCCGGTCGAGCACCATGATGACCCCGTTGGGAAAGTGGCTGGCAATAGAGTCAAACAACTGCTGGCTCTGCCGCAGGTCCTCGACGGCCTTGCGCAGGGCCTCCGTGCGCTGCTCCACCCGGATCTCCAGCTCACTGTTGAGCGAGCGGATCTCACGCAGGTTATGGGTATGTTTGAGTGAATACCGCACAGATCGCTCCAGCTGATCTGCCGAAAGCTGACTTTTGACCAAAAAATCCGCAGCACCCGCCTGGCTGGCCTGGTTGTCCACCTCCAGGCTACTCATACCCGTGAGCAGGATCATCGGCGCATCCACGCCTGCCTCCACACTCTCCCGGATCAACTCCAGGCCAGAGTCTGGTCCCAGCCGGTAGTCCACCAGATACACATCATGCACCCGCATCCGGATTACCTCTCGTGCCCTGGCATAGGTGTCCACCCAGTCAACGGTATAACGCTGATGATTGATCTGCTCAATCACATCACGTGTGAGCAGGTAGTCCTCCTCATCATCGTCAATCAGCAGTATGGCAATAGGATCAAACACAGGATTTTTTCGCGTAAAAGGTAATACTGATCACTCCGGCAGCGCCACGATCTCAAACCAGTACCGGCCGAGGGTAGCCATGATGTCTACCAGGGCCTCAAAGCGTACAGGCTTGGTAATAAATGAATTAACCCCCAAATCATAGGTGCGCAGGATATCCTCTTCTGCTTTGGAAGTGGAGAGGATGACCACCGGGATCCGTCGGAGTTCGTCATCGGACTTGATCGCCCGCAGAGCCTCGCGGCCATCCATCCGGGGCATATTCAGGTCCAGCAGGATCAGCCCCGGCCGGGGATTGGCCAGGACATCCTCATATGCCCGGCGGTTGTAGAGATAATCCAGGAGTTCTTCTCCGTTTTCGACAAAGTGTACCGGATTGCGCAGGCGGCTCTCTACCAGCGCATCCCGGGTGAGCATACGGTCTTCAGGGTCGTCTTCTGCGATGAGGATATGGATCATGGAGGAAAAAAATTAGTCAGCGTCTGGTAACCCCATCGTCTCGGCAATACGGTATTCGTTACGGATGGGAGAGTTGCGGGCAATCAGCTCGCCGAGCAGGCCCGTACTGAAGAGGATCAGGCCCATGAGCAGGGTCGTAGCCCCAAACAACATGGCCGGCATCCGGTCGGTGATCCAGATGCCCTGCACCAGCCGGATAAACGCCAGGTACAACATCGTACCGCCCCCGACAGCCGCAAACAATACGCCCCAGGTACCAAAAAAGTGCATGGGCTTTTTGAGGTATTTCTGCGTAGCCAGGAGGGATATCAGGTCCAGAAACCCCGTGATGAGGCGGCTCACCCCAAACTTGCTCACGCCGTACTTGCGGGCGTGGTGCTCCACGGGTTTTTCTGTGATGCGGTCGAAGCCCGCCCACTTGGCCAGCATCGGGATATACCGATGCATCTCACCATAGACTTCTATGTTCTTGACGACCTCACTTTTGTAGGCTTTGAGCCCGCAGTTGAAGTCGTGCAGGTTGTGGATACCGGAGACAGCCCGTGCCACGGCATTAAAGAGGCGTGAAGGCAGGGTCTTGCCGATGGGATCGTGGCGTTTGCGTTTCCAGCCGGAGACCAGGTCATAGCCCTCTGCTGTGATCATGTGGTACAGGGCCGGGACCTCGTCAGGGCTGTCCTGGAGGTCTGCGTCCATGGTGATCACGACCTTGCCCTGCGCCGCCGCAAAACCCACCTGGAGAGCTGCCGACTTGCCGTAGTTGCGCTGGAAGCGGATGCCCCGCAGGGATGCCATTTCTGCCTGAAGCCCGCGGATGACCTCCCAGGAGCCATCCCGGCTCCCGTCATCTACCAGGATCACCTCATACGACCAATCCGTGGGGTCCAGCACCCGGCGGATCCACGCCGTCAGCTCCGGGAGCGACTCGGCTTCATTATACAGCGGCACAACGATTGAGAGATTCATTCAGCGAAAATACAAAATTCGACCATAGCCCCCGGTTAGCTGATGACTATTGTCACCCGGCAGGCTGATTTAACAGGTTATGGATACAAAAGATACCGGCTCCGGATGTTTTTAAAAGCCTCCACCCCCGGCTGCCAGGACTGCCAGATCTCCTCCGGTGTCTGTCCCTGGACGATCTGCGCCTGAAGGCGGGTATTGCCGGCCCAGGTAGCGAAGTTTTTGCCAAAAAAATCCCCCCTGACACCTGCCCGTTTGTGCCCCTGGTACAACTCCGTGAGCAGGGCCAGGCCAGCCTGCATAAGCGCCGGGCCGTCCGGCTCACCTGAAAACCGATAACCCGTACAGACCTGGTCCTGAAAAGGCGGGGTCTTGGACTTGCCGGGGATTGAAACCGGGGTAAACGTATATACAGTCCCCGTCAGCCCGTACCAGGCCTGGTGGCCTGCCTGACGGGCGGCCTCCGGCGGTACCAGCCACGGTGCGCCCACGATCGTGAAGGCATCGTGTGTGCCACGGCCTACGCTCACGGGGGTTGGCTCCAGCCAGCAGAGTGCCGGGTACAAATATGCTGCATAGGGTGTTCCGAGGTTGGGCGATGGAGGCACCCACGGCAACCCTGTTGCTGCCCAGGTCATGGCATGGGTATATGCCTGACAGGGGATCACCGTCAGGCGGGCCTGTACCCCGGATTTGAGCCATTTTTCGCCATTGACCATGCGGGCATACTCTCCGATGGTCATCCCGTGGACGATGGGCGCCCGGTGCATCCCGATAAATGAGGTGTAGGCCGTCTCCATCACAGGGCCCTCGACATATCCCCCGTTGGGATTGGGGCGATCCAGCACCAACATGGAGATACCCTGCTCCGCACAAGCCTCCATCACGTAGGCCATCGTGGAGATATAGGTATAATGCCGGGTTCCGACATCCTGCAAGTCAAAGATCACCAGGTCAAGGCCCGCAAGCTGGGCGGCAGTCGGTTTTTTATTATTGCCGTACAGCGAGACCACCGGCAGGCCCGTGCGGGCATCGGTGGCATTGGCGACAGCCTCACCGGCATCCGCCTGCCCCCGGAACCCATGCTCCGGCGAAAAAACCCGCACCACCTGTACCCCACGCGCGAGCAGGGTATCCGCCAGATGGGTACGGCCTATCAGTGAGGTATGGTTGGCGACCAGCCCGATCCGCCTGCCGTCGAGCAGGTGCAGGCTATCCCGTAGCAAAACCGCAGCACCGGGCAGGACCGGCTCAGGTGCAGGGGGCAGGGTATCCGCCACAGATGGAACCGAAGGCTGGCCGGAGCCGGCTGCCGGCTGACAAGCCACCCACAAGGCCATCATCAGCAGGGACATATAACACAGCAGGATGCGGAAATAACCCATCAGGATCGTGCCCCTCCGCTGATGTCGGGGTCACCGGACAAAAATACGCTTTTTTGCCGGAAGAAGTTGGGCCTTGCAGACTTATGATACCGGGCCCAGGCCTTCGGCCAGGACACAACGTTCTCCGGCCAGGAGGGCGATATTTTGGGCTGCACTCAGGCGGGTGCGGGCATTGTCAAACTCTCCCAGGTACTGCTCGCGCATCTCCCGGCGTTTCATCGCCTCCAAAAACCGGCGCACATCCTCCATCGTCTCCAGCAGGAGCGGCGGAACGGGACGGGGTTTGCCCGCACCATCTTTAGCCACCATCGTAAAATATGAAGTATTGGTGTGTTTTTGGACCCCGGAGTCCACCTGCTCTGCCACCACCCGGATGCCCACCACCATCGAAGACCGGCCCACGTGATTGACCCGCGCATGCAGGGAGACCAGCTCGCCTACCTCAACCGGTGCCCGGAAAGCCACCTGGTCTACCGACACCGTGACACAATACCCGCCCGCGTGTTTGGCAGCACATACATAGGCCACCTTGTCCATGAGCGAGAGCAAAATCCCCCCGTGAATTTTTCCCCCAAAATTGGCATATCCGGGGATCATCAGCTCTGTCAGGGTCGTCTGCGAAAAAGATACTGCACGCGGGGTCATAAGCTACTGGTTTGTGGCAAGGTACAAAAAATAGGAAATAAAGGTAGCCTGCAACGTCATGTCGGCTGTCGTAGGGGCGGTCCGGCAGGCCGCCCTACCTAATGGAACCTTACCCCACCCCGCCCTGCGGACTACCCCTCTGCGGAGGGGACGGCACGCCGTCGGGTGTCGTAGGGGCGGTCCGGCAGGCCGCCCTACCGCCAGGGCCGCAGGCCATAATGAGACCTTACCCCACCCCGCCCTGCGGACTGCCCCTCCGCGGAGGGGACGGCACGCCGTGGGCTGATGTCCGGGAATAGATTGAACGGTTATTGAATGTATAAAGTATGTTATACCCTGTTGGAAATATCGGTTTTTAGGGGCTTCTTTACTTCAGATAATCCTGATCTCTTATTGTGAGGTCCCGGTACCAACAGCGATGACAACCATAGGTCGCATTCACAAAAACGCATATAAGTTTTTTTATATATAAAAATAAATATAATTGACATGATAAAAAATATTGAAACATTTTTTATGACAACTTGTAATTACATATACAAGAGCAAATTATCCGTTTTCATGCCTCCACCAGCGCATCGGTGTCCTGAAAGCCAATAACACCCACCTGAAATTAAACGCCAACCGCTAACGATACAGCCTTATGAAATACTACCTGATCTACTTCCCGGTCCTGGCGCTGCTGGTGTGGGGGGGATGTAACCGGTGCGAGGACCCTGCCAACCCGGAGTGCAAAAACTATGATCCTTGTTATGGGCAGGGCACCGTCTCGGCGGAGTTTACGATGGAGGAGGGGAGTACCTTCTGGCCTCATCGCTTGCCTGTTTTTCGGAGTGTACTGGCTAGTAACAGGCTCGTGCTACGGGCTGTCCAGGAGCTGGACAGCTATGAGTGGCAGGTCGGGGCAGAGCCTACGCCCCGTACCGGGCGGGAGATCACGGTGTCTTTCGGCTGGGTCGCCTATGGGCGAGTGCCTATCCGGCTGATCGCCAGGGGAACCCCCAACATCGCCTGCAACCCTGATGATGACGGCATAGATACGGTCACGCGGGAGATTATGGTTCTGGCGGAATATGAATCACCCATCAGCGGGCGTTTTTTTGGGCGACATACCCACCTGCCCGCAGAGCAGGGATTTGAGGTCGAGATCAAAGTACGGCCAGCCATACCCTATATGGACTCGCTTACTTATCCCGCTTGGGTAGAAAAAAACTACTACCTGATGAACCTACCCAATAAAACACCCCACGTACCGGATAATTATGTGGTCTCCAGGGAGCAACTCTATAACAACTGGGCTCCACTTGATCTCGTTTCAGGCGGCGAAGGATTTTTCTTTCCAGGAAGTTATAAAGCCTGGTATAGTTTTGAGCCTCGCGGCAAAGGATTTTTATCTGAAAACGGGGATACACTCACCATTCATTATACCATGTATGACTCGACTTTGTATTTAGCTACTCCTCAGCAACTCGTTCGTACTGACACTTTTACCTTTATCGGCATCAGACAATGAAAAAACATCTTATTTTACTCATCCTAGGCCTGCTTCAGGTCTTGATCAATATTACAGAGACCTTGTCTGGGGGGGCAGCCAGTCAGTATTGACAACTTGAATGCCTATTTGAGTTTACATATCCGCACAACTGCTCTGATTTTTTGAAATCTGGATCATTCGGCTTAACCCCCATATATCACTTACGACTCCCAATACCTATTCGCCATGCAATTCTTGCCTAAATTTCCAATATTTTTGCCGCTGTTGTGGGTAGGGGTTTTACTCCCAAGTATCAGCAGTGGCCAGTGTACGGTGTATTTTCCTGCGCCAGATACGACCGGATGGCTTATACCGTCTGTCGTTGACGACTGCGACAACACCCTGATCCGCACGGATCCGTATGACCCGTTTAACACCAACAACTGGCAGCGGACCAATACCTTCAACTGGATAGACCCCAATCCTGAGCCGCAATCCTCTTGGGAGGAATACTGCCTGAACTCAAACACGATCCCGTCCAGCTACGTCAAGACACCGTTTAGCCAGGATGATAACGCCCTGATTTCTCATTTCCTGCGCTCTCAGGACAAATATCCCCAAGATGGCTGGGAACTGATCAAGCAAGACTTTGGCTATACGGCAGCAGGCTATCCTGGTGCTTCTCCCGTTGACTATCCGTATCTGATACTCTATAACCGGTTTACGGGAATCATGCGGGTATTTGTGGCACTCTCGGAGACCAATATTCCTAATCAGGTAGCGCTGTTTGAGCTTGGATTTATTAGCAGCCCCATGTCTTCCAATCTGGATATCTCAACGGCCTTTACAGCCAATCACAGTGGAATTACGGCACTTAAATCTTTTGAAAAAACGCCCGCTTTTTTTGCTGTTTCCCGCTATCTGGACGGGCCCGGCAGGTGGTTCTATGCCGACTTCCCGATGATGTATGACCCGTGCGTTTGTGCCTACGGCAGCAGTATACGCATTTCCGTCACCCTGATTAAGACCCAAGACATCACATTAGGCAGTGCTGCTGAGGGGTTATTGATCCCCGATGATAACGACATCATCCGCCAGATGAGCGGCCTCGCATCCAATCCGGCTACAATGCTACTTACGCTTGGCAGGAAAAACATCGGAGGTGCTGACGAAAAAGCGGTGCAAAAGTCTGTGCAGACTTACAAAAGTATGCCGGACTTTCGGACGCGTATTGAAGAGGTTATTGATCAATCCGGCATAAGCACTGAGTACAAGCAGGTCCAAAAGCAGGCCGTCACACAACTGGTGAGTGCCCTTGAGCTACCTGCAGCTTTTAAATCAGGGCTTTTATTGTCTGGCCATGTATCTTCTGCGCTTGCCCAACTTGATTTTTTTGTAGGAGGAGGGAGAATGTCTTCAGGTTCTCAGGAAATGATCGTCCAGCCTATAGCTATGGTGCGCGATACCCGCTATAAGGGCGCTATCTCAGATAAACCTTCCTCCAAAGATATTATCATAGCCATGCCTGGCAGTGCCAATAACTCGCTTAATAACACCCACTACCCTGCCTATAACGAGGCCCTGGGGGTGATCCACCTGGTGGAAGAACCTATCCTCAAAAAAAATCCTGCATTGGACCCTTTTTTGACTGATATACCTGCGAGCGAGGTAGTTGATCCATTCAGCCATAATGCCTTTTATGTGCACCGTCCTGGACATAGAGAGGCGTATGTATCTTACGTACCCTACCGCTACCAGATGCCGGATGCGCCTCCGTTTATCGTAAACCCTGCGACGGAGTTTACGGATCAATCAGAGATAATGGGGGCGTTTTTTGTCGTGGCCAAACAAGGAAATCAGGCAGCCGGAGTCGGGTACCGGCAAGGTGACCACTTTAACCTTATCTCAGAAGGAAAAGGTATCTACCGGACTGCGTACGTACCCCTGTCCTGTATGGCTGGCATGACCCTGGATTTTGCTGCCGACGTAAGTACGGATATTGAAGTGTATCTGTCCGTAATCGCTAACTTTGAGCGGGGCGACGCCTATGCCACGGCCAGTACCCAAAATGTATTGTGGCATGGTAATTTTTCGGTGCGGCTTGTGTCGGAACCTGGGTTTAATGAAAGCTCACCCTTCAGGGGGGTAGGCCAAAACCTGGTATTTAATCAATCGGCTGTGCTGGCGGGTGATATAACCGTTTACGAAACCGTCACCGTGAAAACCGGTGTTGAGTTATCATCTCCGGCACCTGTCACGATACGAGCTGGCAGTGCTTTTGTCATTGAGCCTGGTGCAGTAGTTTCGCCCAATATTAATTTTGAGATCGCGACTCCCAATGGTTGTACGGATGGCTATCAGCCAACACCCATCTCGGCCCTGACAGCTTACTGTGTGTCGCAGGCATACAACTCAGCTGACAGGCAAGTACAGTCACTACCAGATCAGGACGACCCGCAGCCTCCCTTCGAAGAAAAAAAGCCCATCCCCTTCACCGCCGCCCCCAACCCCTTCACGGGCGAGATCACCCTCCGTTTCAGCCTGCCGGAGGCTGACCGCGTATCCCTCACCGTGCTGGACCTGACGGGTCGTACCGTAGCCACGATCTGGCAGGACCGGACGCAGGAGGCTGGTGAGGTCAAGGTACCGTGGATCGGCAGTGAACTGGCACCGGGTATCTATATCGCGGTGCTGGAGACGCGTCGCGGGCGCGAGACCGTGCGGATCGTGAAGCAATAAACCCTACATCACCTCAGCGTGTAGTGCTGGCAGGAAAACCTGCCAGCGTTTTTTTGTGGGAGTACAGATGACTCGCTGTGGGCTGTCGTAGGGGCGGTCCGGCCGGCCTACTGCCAGGGCCGTAGGCCATAATGAGACCTTACCCCACCCCGCCCTGCGGACTGCCCCTCCGAGGAGGGGACGACGCGCCATGGGCTGATGTCCGGGAATAGATTGAATGGTTGTTCAATCTATAAAAACATATTAACAGATAGGTGAAAACGCTGACACTCGTCGCATATTAGGCTGAAAAACAAAGTGTTTGTTTTTCCATCATAAGCAATGTTTAAACATTAAAAAGACTAAAAAAGTATTTATTGAGTATCAATTCGTTAGATATTTTTTATGATACCTTAATTTATTTTTTAGCCAATATGATGAGATATGAAATATTTTTTATATTCTTACATCGCACCTATCGGCTATCAGTTTTACCCCTTTACTTTAATATATTACCATAACCCTGCTCGTATGAAGTTTACATCATGTTTTTCGTTTCTTTCTCTCTCTCTGCCTGTTGAGCGGTAAGCTCCAGGCGCAGGTGCGGGCAATGGCAGCTCGGCTTTCTGGTGGTCCACGGGTAGTATCTCCCCCGCGTCTGCTACTACGGGTGCTGCCTGCACTTTTGAGGCCGTCAGTACCGGTTATGGTAATTTTTATACCCGCACCACCAATGGCTGCGGCAACTCGCCTAATGCTGGCGGGACGGTGAATGTCACAAGCGGCGGCGGAGGTGGCATGAACCGGGTCGCACCTAACCCCGCACGGGGGGAACTGATAGCTGAAATCCCAGGCGATGCTGACTATCTTGCCCAGAGCCATATTATCCTGACCGACCTCCAGGGCAAAGAGCTGATCCGGGTCAGGCAGCCGGAGTCATCTACCATCCTCCCGCTGGCGGGTATCCGGCCAGGTATCTACCTCCTCCAGATCGTTACCCCGGCAGGTACCTCCCAGCATAAGGTACAGGTTGAGTAGGGCATTGCTTTTTGACAACATTCATGACTTTTTATCCTATTGGTATGAAATACTTTCTGATCATCCTGTTGTGTCTCCCATTGATATGGGCACAGGGGCAGGGTTTTACAGGCAACCTGCGCTTATCTGGAAGCCTCGCGGTTCAGGAGCAGGACAGGCGTTTGTTTGGGTGGCCTGAATTTCCAGCCAGGGAGATTTTAGCCAGAGAGCAGCAGCGTTTTTTGTATCAGGTCAGTGTAGGCCTGCACAAGACCTTGTTGTATCGCCCTGATTTTACGCTGGAGGCGGGCCTTACTTTTTCCGGCGAGTTTAATACCTTCTCAAGGCCCTTTGATCATACGTATTTTACGCGCAATCCTGCATTCGACCTTCGTTTTATAGGAATTTATCAGGTCCGGCTCATTCAGGTGCCTTTGCAGGTGAACTACCGACTCTTCAAAACCGGCCCCCACAGTTTTGTGTATGTAGGAGCGGTGGTCTTGCCGGGACTCCACTATATGAAGACGATAAAAAGTGGCACGGGCAAATTATCAATATTATCAACACTGTCAAGAATCACAGTGGCTCCCTATGGCTTAGAAATCAATCCACACCTGGGATTTCAGCGAGGGCGATGGGGCGGGATGTTGGCTTACCGGGCCTGGCAGTACAAACGATGGGACCCTGTCATTTTTAATAATATGCTGTTTCGGGGACCAGACTATAATGGGCCGCCGACCCCGCTGGACACCTACAACCCCCACAAAGTCTGGCTGACCCTTAGTTATGAGCTGCCGAGGAGTACCCTGAGGCGGAAATAAGGGACGCAGAGATGAGAAGGTGCTGGCAGTAATACGCTGCCAGCGTTTTTTTGTGGGTAGTGTGCATCGGCCCTTCCCCTCCTGCGGCAGGTACACCGACCGGGGTGGGTTCTCCTCGTCCCCGGACGGCAACGTATGCACGCAGCGCAGGAGGCTGCCCATCACGCCGGGGACTCGTGCGACTGAATGCAGCACCAGGATCCTGATGCTCAGCATCCTGTAAATCCTGTACATCCTGTCCGATTTCACGCCCATCCTATTCACTGGACATGGCACTAGCAGAGGCTCCCGCCAGAAAAAACATTCGCTGCGCCAACTTTTTCCGTACTTTTGTTGTCATCACAAGCCCTAATCTCCTGCATCCTTTGAACTTCGAGTATTTTTTTGCCCGCCGCATCACGTTCAAGACCCACCGCAAGGCATCGGGGCTGATGGTGCGGCTCTCGATTATCAGCATGGCGCTGGCGGTAGCCACGATGGAGATTGCATTGTCATTTGTGCAGGGATTTGAGACGGAGATTCAAAAAAAGGTAGCGGGATTTGGGGCGCATATCCAGATCGGGCACTTTATGCGGGAGACCGACACGGAGGTGATCCCGATGTCCACCTTTGAACCGACGCTGGACAGTGTGCGCCGCCTGCCGATGGTGGTGAGTGTATCGCCCTATGTGGAGCGGTGGGCGGTCCTCAAGGCTGAGACCGGGTGGGATGGGGTTTTGCTCCGGGGGGTTGGCGCTGAGCAGGACTGGTCATTTTTTACGACGGTCCTCAAAGAGGGCCGCTTGCCTGCTTATCTCCCTGCGGATACCAGTGCCTCCCGCGAGGTGTTGATTTCCCGCAAACTCGCCCGCAGGCTCCGGCTCCAGGTAGGCGACAAAACCCGGCTCCTCTTTTTGCCACAGCCCATCCGGCGCAGACCGGCTGAGGTCGTGGGTATCTATGAGACGGGTATGGAGGAGTTTGACAACAGCATTGTCATCTGTGATATGCGGCTGCTCCAGCAGATCTGGCGCTGGAAACCCCATGAGGTGGCGGGATTCAGGGTATATCTGCGCTCCATGGAGGATATCCCTGAGGCACAGCCTGCCATCAACGATGCCCTGCTCTACAGCGCCGGGGCTGATGCGATCACGGACTTGTATCCGGAGATATTTGACT
Organism: Bacteroidia bacterium; assembly: GCA_033762375.1. Taxonomy (GTDB): domain Bacteria; phylum Bacteroidota; class Bacteroidia; order J057; family J057; genus RDXT01. The sequence continues at coordinate 25,601 of JANRLQ010000014.1, read as the reverse complement.
GGCTCCGCCTGCAGCACCAGAATGTCTGGGTGATCCTGATCCTGATGGTGGTCGTAGCGGTCATCAACATGACAACTGTGGTCCTAGTCCTGATCATTGAGCGGATCCGCACGATTGGTATTCTGAAGTCAATGGGACTCCCGGCGTACCGGGTGCGGCGGATGTTTGTCTGGTATGCATTTTTTCTGATTCTGGCAGGGGTCATTGCCGGCAACCTGCTGGGGCTGGGGCTGCTGGCCGCGCAGGATACCTGGGGCTGGCTCCGGGTGAACCAGGAGGATTATTTTATTGAGACCGTCCCGGTAGCCTGGGTCTGGGGGCGTTTTGTGCTGATCAATGCCGGGGTGATCATCATCTGTACGGCATGTATGGTTATCCCGACCCTGGTGGCCGACCGGATCACCGCGATCCGGGCGATCCGGTTTGAGTAAGCACCTCAGGACAACTCTTCAAAAAAGCCTGTCTTTTTATTCTTCCGGACATTGTCCCAGTGAAAATACCGTCCGTTCATGGCGATGTAGACGCCGGGCGGGAGTACCTGGGCGAAGGCAAGCGCACTGCCGAGATTAAAAAAACCATCCGAACTCCCAAACCGGTACGGTACCAGGGCCCCCGTCAGCACGACGGTTTTGTGGGTCAGGGTATCGGCGATGACACGAGCTGTCTCGACCATGGTGTCCGTGCCGTGGGTGATCAGGATACGGTCTTCTTCACAGGCGACACAGTTGCGGAGGATAAGCTCCCGGTCTTCAAGTGTCATGTCGAGGCTGTCCACCATCATCAGGGTACGCAGGCGGGTATCTACCGTATTGCGGCCCATCCGCAACATTTCGGGCACCTGGGTGTCCTCAAAATATAACTCGCCCCGCAGGTAGTCATAGTTTTTATCAAACGTACCACCTGTAACAAAAACGCGGACCGCCATGGAGTTCTGACCGGATGTCATGAGATAATTTGTGTAGTAAGCGCACAAAATAAAGAAAAAACCCGATACGGCACTAATAAAAGCAGGCGCAGCCATTTCGGCCCGCCTGCCCTTACCTTGTTGTATCCGTATGCAGGAATTTTTATTGCAGGCTGACCTGCGAGACAACCGTATAATCGCCGGCGGATGCCTGCAGGAAGTACAGGCCCCGGGGCAGGGTACTTACGTCAAAATTGACTTGCTGATAGGTCCGGGTTCCGGCAGGAAGGTGCTGCACCATTACCTCCTGGCCATTCATATTGAAGAGTTTCAGGGCAACAGCCGCTTCGCCCTGCATCAACTCCACGCCTGCATGCAGGGTAGCCGAGGTGGGATTTGGCCATGCCACAAGGCGGAGATCACCCTCAAAATCAGCATATACCTCCACAATGTCCGACAGCCCAAAAGCGCCGTCAAAATCTATCTGCCGCAGGCGATAATAATTGCGTCCGGGATTGGGACTGAGGTCCAGGTAGCGGTATTGTTGTACTTCCTGGGTAGTACCTACCCCATCTACGGTACCGACTATCTGCCACAGGGCACCGTCATTGGCCCGCAGGACTTCGAAGTAGTCGTTGTTAAGCTCGGAAGCAGTCGTCCAGCTCAGACCGACCGTCATGTTGTCGAGAGGCGTAGCCTCAAAGCTCGTCAGCTCTACCGGGAAGGTCAGTGCGGAGCAGGATCCGAGGGCACCGGGGGCCGCAAAGGAGATCCGCTGGTCATTGGTACGGGCCGGAGAGACGCCTGCCGTAAATCCGTAGTAGATTGTATTCGAGAGGTTAAAAAACAGCGAGGGCTGGAAAGAATATGAAATCGAATACGTATTGTCAAACGTGCCTGTCAGGGTGCTGTTGCCCGTCACAGCGCTGTAGGTCCAGTTGATGCGGAAGGAGTGGTAAGCACCATCTTCGACGTTGGGCAGGGTTACGGGACCCGCCGTAAAAACCGTATGGTTGCCCTGAAAGTGCAGGCTGAGATGATCCTGGTTGCTGGCCGCGCTTTCATATCCCTGCGGGTTGGTATCTATCTCGATAGCTACTGAGGGGGTAACGCCGCCTCCATTCCCATATCCCAGTGAGCCACCCCCGGCCCCGATGGCAGCCGGTCCTTCCTGCTGGAATACAAAAGCAATGCCCTCGCCACCATTGGCGACACTGCCCAGATATACCTCGTACTCACGCTCTATCGTCACAGAGGTCACCACAGACCCGAGGATGATCCCCTCATCTGCCCATACAGCCGTAGCTGTCTGGCCGGTCTGCGTCATGTAATAACAAACACCACCCGGATTAGCAGGGGCGTTTACGGTCGTATATACCTGTGCTTGTCCCCAGAGGGCCAGGCTGGTACACACTGTAAGGAGAAGGTATCGCTTTTTCATTTCGGAGAAAAGGTGTAGAGGGTTTCTTGGTTTTCTTACGGATAAAAGGCCGCAACAGTCACAGGTTTGTCACAGGAATATTACAGGGCTCAAGAGCAGGAGCAGGTACAACACAGACACCGGACGGCCACGGAATACTTTTATCATTTAGAATCTAATGTACGCCGGTCGTCACCAACAAAACCAGTAGTTTTTCGCGATTGGCTTACTCCGCAGCCCTTTCAGTACGGGCATCAGCGCCAACGGTACACCCACATATGCTCACTTCCCCTGCCTGACCTCCCTATGTCGGTGTATGCCTGCTACCTGACGCCAGGATCTGCGTTAACAGCATTTTCTTACAACAAATTTTGCACAAAAAATTTAATTTTCAAACAATAAAATAGCCATGAAAAATATTTTACCAAAAAGGTAATTTTAGCCATGCACCAGTCTCTATATTTGAGGCATTAACACCAGGCTCTTGTGTACCCGATCTTTGCGCCCTGACTTCTGTTACTTACATGTATGCGTGATGCTGTTCCTGCTCCTGGCGGGGTACCGTCTCACAGCGGAGGGTACTGCCCAGCTTATGCCTGCCGGCTCAGGTGCGACCTGTGTCTCCTATGTACAGGGCAATGACGGGACCGGTAAAGAAGGTTCCGGATATGGCCGTCCCTGGTACGATAAAATATATGTACACATCGCAGACCCGGCTACCGAGAAGATTTATTATGGATTTACCCGCAAGCTGCCCTCTAACAAACCCGTCTATTACCAGATCCTGAGCCCGGACGGGAGTATCCTCTGCTCAGGTCAGGTCGCCTCTACCTCCAGTAATGCGGGTTTTATTGCTGATAACGGTGTGGCGGCCTATGCGGGGCCTGCACAGCTTGGTAATACCTCCGGCTATACCGCCCTGATATGTACACCGGTTATGGCAGGCGATCATGTGATCCAGTTTAATGTCAACAATGCTGTCACCCCTACACCTGCAGAAACCAAGTATTTTATCCATCCTTTTGATGTGACAGTGGTGAATACAAGCACGATGCGTGCCGTAGCGGGGCGGCTTTTCAGCTACAAATGGCACCTCAACACCAACTCTTCCTCCAACAAAGCCTGTATGTCTTTTTATACCTGGACATACGACAGCCTGGTGGTGCGGATGGACATGAACGGGATGCAGCCGCATGGATACTCCGTGTCCTTCAACCGGTATGGGAGCAATAATACGGGTAATATTGTCACGGACCGCAGGTCTTCTACTTCCATATCAGCTACCGTACCAGACTACCGGGTATTTCTCCAGGAGCCAGACCCTGCTGTATATCCTACGGGCACCCCTGGCCGGATTACGTATATGTCATTTAATACCTGCGACTATGACAACTCCTATTGTATCCGGGTATTGGCGACCAAAATCGGCGAGATCAATGTGTATATAGACCTGGATGGGGATGGGGTATATACCAGTGACTCCCCGGATGTGTATTTTCCGTACCAAAATACGGAGACCGGATATATATGTATTCCCTGGGACGGCCTGGACGGAGATGGGAGTCCGATTTCAGGCCTGGTGAATGGCACGGTGATCGTACAGTTTTTGGCGGGAATCGTCCACTTTCCGATCTGGGATCCGGAAACTCATACCGCAGGGTTTTCATGCGAGGTCGTACGCCCCGGCGATATGTCTCCGCTGATGTATTATGACAACAGCAAAACCCGGATCGGTAGCCTCAACCTCACGGGATGCCAGACCGGCTGTAATGCCTGGACAAGTAATAAAGGTGATAACGTCATGGTTAATACCTGGCTCAACACCATCACGAGCTCTGATACAGCTGATTTTGTCGTGACGTCCTACTGTAGCCCCCAGTTGGTGGCCGACAGCGGATGTACCCAGGCGGGTATGCCGGTACAGCTGCCGGTCATAGACAATGACTTTGATCCGGATAATAGCCTGGACTTACAGACATTCAGTGTGACCTTTGATGATCCCGGGCGGGGGCTGGCTGTATTTGACGAGGATGGAGGCCTCCTGACGATTTTTCCGCAGGACTACCTGACGGATGATATTTCCCTGAATTACGAGCTGTGTGACAATACGCCCCCGTCTGCCGGCGGGCCTTTTTGCAGCAGCGCCCCCGTCACCCTCTCGATTGATCCGGCGTGTTTGTCTTCAGTGATACTGGCACCGCAGTTTCTCTCGCAGCAGGCTGAGTGGCTCCCGCCAGGCCAGGTATATGTCCGGGGTACCCTGGCCACAGACCATACGAAGGGTCAGGCGTGGATTGAGCGATCTGAAGACGGGGTTCTTTTCACCCGGCTGCAACCCGCCAGACAGGTAGCTATGGAGGCAGACAAGCTGGAAATGACAGGTTACGACCTGTTTCCGACAGAGGTAAGCCGATTGTACTACCGGTTTCGCTGGATCACAGCTGCAGGAGATGCCTACCTTAGCCCGTCAGTACGGGTGGCGGTGCGCCCCCAGACGCGCCCGCTCCTGGAGGTATCACAGGAGGGCGATGGCTGGACCATCCGCCACTACAACCACCAGCCGGGTCAGCTGATCCTGGCGGATGCTTCAGGGCGGGAATTGCGGTGTATCAACGTAACACCCGGCGGGGAGTTTCAACTTGTTCAACCCCTGCCGCCGGGCTTGTATCTGTTCCTCCTCCGGGCAGACAATCAACTGGCTGTCCGGCGGGTACTGGTGCGCTGATTATTCCTCCCAGCCTCCGCAGACTGTGCGCATGTACGCGACAGCAGCGTCGTAGTCCTCGCCCTCCAGGCCATAGACCAGGGCCTGACGCATACTTTTGCAGGCGTCGTCCTGTTTTTGCTGGGCTTTGTACACCAGTGCCCGGTAATAATAGGCAGCAGGGTTGAGTACATTATAGGAAAGTGCCCGGTCAAACGCTGCCAGCGCGTCCGTATAGTTTTGCTGCTGGAGGTGGCACCACCCGGCACGGTTAATGGCTGCCAGCCGCAGGGCAGGATTTTGGGTATGTTCCGTCACGATCGCCAGGTCTTGCAGGGCCTCCGTGTACTGGCCTGCTTCAGAGCGATAGTACCCCAGGCTGTACCGCACCAGGTCATCATCGGGTTTGCACGCCGCCAGTCCCGTATAACACCGGATCAGCTCGTCATTGTTTTTGCTGCTCACTGCCATCTCTGCGAGCAGTGCCCAGGCGGTACATACCCGGTCCGACCCGCCGCTCACGACCAGGTTCAGGTCGGCAAGTGCCTGATCATACGCACTGTCCAGGAGATGCAGGTATCCACGCTCCAGATACACCTCCGGGAGGGTATTAACCACGGCTGTATCGGTGCCTTTCATCTCAGTAGCAAATGTCAGGGCCGCTGTGCAGTCACTGATTCCCTGCTTGTAATCTTCTTTACCTGAGTAGGCGATGGCCCGTCCGAAGTGCGCATAAAACAAATACGCATACGGTTTGCTGTCTTTTTTCTTGTTCTTACGGGGGTTGCGCTTCAGGCTTTCTTCAAAATCCTGGATCGCCAGGTCATACATCCCGGCATCGTTGCGGGCGACCCCCCGCAGGTGCCAGAGGGTGTAGTCGTCGGCGTGGGTCTCCAGCGAGTCAGTGATCCGCTTGACACGGTTGCGGGCTGCCTGCTCCTCGGCTGTCACCAGCTTGAAGGCAAAGGGGATATTCACCCAAAACTTCAGGGGGGTACCGGCATTAAGCCCGGGCGAAAACTTGAGACTGGCCACATGTGGCTCCACAGCCTGGGTCAGCAGGGGATGATCAGACTTAATCACCTGATGCCGGACGTATGCACCCGCCTCGTCCACCAGGATGCGGACCACAACGTTGCCCTGGACGTTTCGCTCGATGGCCGACTCCGGATACCCGATCGCAGCCCGGACCTCGGCCATGTTGAGGGGGGCTGGTTCGGTATCGGCATAAATAAACTGATCTATGGCGGGCTCCTCGCCCTGCGCCTGTGCGCGGACTGTCAGCAACAGGCTGACTATCAGCCACAATATTGGGTTACGCATAAGAATGAGGTACATCTGGTAATCAGCGGAGGCAGAAGTTTTCTGGCGGATATGCGAAGAAATATCTTGTAGCCTGCGCCGGAATGCGCGCAAGTTAGGGATATGAGCGCAATTTTGTATATTTTTCGTGAACCAGAATCATATTCCCACCTGAACCCATTCAGTGATCATGACACGTACTGGCTTTATTGTTATGCTTCTTATCGTGAGCGGGCTGCTGCCCGCCACGGCCCAGACCCGGCGTATTGCTTATGATGAGGCTGTATCGGGCCGCCTGGCCCCGGAGACCCTGCGACAGCTCCAGTGGCGGCCCGGTACTGCTTCCTATGTCTATGTGGATCCGGCATCTCAGCACCTGATGCAGGCCAGCGGAAAAGATACCCCGGGGGTACTGCTCACCCTGGACGACCTGAACCGTGCGATGCCGGAGCCACTGGCAAGATTTCCCCTGATCAACTGGATATCCGGCGAGCAGTTTTGGTTCAACTCCTCCCAGGGTGTTTGTACCTATGACCTGAGCCGCCAGGTGATCACGCAGCATGGACACCTACCGGCCGATATGACCTTGCAAGAGCCTGGTCCCGGTATGCAGTTTGCGGGTATCATCGGGGACAATATCCACGCAGGTACCCTGGAGACCCTGGCAGATCAGGTATTTACCACTGACGGGAGCCGGGACATCTCCTACGGCGCAGCCGCCCACCGCAATGAATTTGGGATCAAAAAAGGTTTTTTCTGGTCGCCAGACGGGCAGCGGCTTGCTTTTTACCGCATAGACCAGACCACTGTCACAGACTATCCCCTGGTGACCTATGAGGCGACCCCGGCGGCCCCGGCACCCGACAAGTACCCTATGGCTGGTGGCCCCAGCCAGGTCGTCACCGTAGGTATTCTCACCCCTGCTACCGGCCAGATCGTATATCTCCAGACCGGCGAGCCTGCCGATCAGTATCTCACCAATATCACCTGGCACCCGGATGGCATCAGGCTCTACATTGCCCACCTGAACCGGGATCAAAATCATCTCCAGCTCGCTGTGTACGATACCCGTACCGGAGCCCGGCAGCAGATTTTATTTGAGGAAAAACATGCCAAATATGTCGAACCAGAAGAAGGCCCCTTGTTCCTGACAGGCAATCCCGAGCAGTTTATCTGGCACAGCGAGCGGGATGGGTATACCCATCTCTACCTGTACGAGACCAGCGGCAAACTCATCCGGCAACTCACGCGGGGTGAATGGGAGGTCACCCGGGTGCTGGGCTATCAGGCAGATAAACAATGGCTGGTCATACAGTCCACGGCCGAGTCTCCCGTAGAGCGCCACCTCTACGCAGTGCCACTGGACGGGGGGCAACCCCGGCGGCTGAGCCGGTCCCGGGGATTTCACCAGGGCCTCCTGAGTACGGATGGACGGTATCTCCTGGACCAGTGGTCATCCGTAGAGCTGCCGGGTGCTACGGATCTTATGGAGGTCAGCAGCGGCAAAACCCTGCGCGAGATACACCGGGCTCCCAATCCCCTGGCCAACCACTTGCCGGTCACCATCAACCTCTTTCAGATACCCGCCCAGGATGGTACCCCCCTCTATTGCCGCATGATACGCCCCTCAGGTTTTGTGGAGACGACCCGGTACCCGGTCCTGGTATATTTGTACGGAGGCCCGCACAACCAACTGGTACAAGACCGGTGGCTGGGAGGGGCCGACTTGTTTCTGATCAGCCTGGCACAGCAGGGATATGTCGTATTTACCCTCGACAACCGGGGTTCTTCCTTCAGGGGGCAGGCATTTGAGCAGGCGACTTTCCGGCAGCTCGGTACCCGCGAGATCGAAGACCAACTGACCGGTGTGAGCTATCTCAAGCGTCTGCCGTATGTGGACACGACCCGGCTGGGCGTATATGGCTGGAGTTATGGCGGATTTATGGCGACGTCTATGATGGTCCGCACCCCGGGTGTGTTTAAAGTCGGGGTGGCCGGTGGCCCGGTCATTGACTGGAAGTGGTATGAGGTCATGTACACAGAGCGATACATGGATACGCCCCAGACCAATCCGGAAGGGTACCAGAAAGCCAGTCTCCTCCAGTATGCAGGCAGCCTGGTCGGCGACCTCCTGATCATCCAGGGCCTTCAGGACAATGTCGTGGTGCCGCAGCACAGCACCAGTTTTATTAAAACCTGTATTGACAAAAAAATTCAGCTTGATTACTTCACCTACCCGGACCATGCCCATAACGTACTCGGAGCGGACCGGGCGCACCTGTTCACCCTGATCAACCGATACCTGGATCAGCACCTGAAGTAAGCACACACCGTTATATGCACAAAGGCTGCCTCTCAGGAGGCAGCCTTTGGTATAATACAGTCGGGAGAGGTTATCCCCGGGTCTTGGCGATATAGTCAGTTGCGGTCATCGGCTCCACGGCAGGCTTCAGGCGGTCCTTGAGGTAGCCGAAGATTTTTTCTTCCTCCACGCGGCGGTACTGCATGGTGACCATTTCTTCGTTTTGCATAAAGTGCGCCAGGTACATCTGCATGTTTTCATCCGTAGCCTCTTCTCCGCGCCGCAAGAAAGAAGACCGGAGTGAGTCCTTCATTTTGGCTTCGATATCCTCGCGGGTTACCTTGAGGTCAGGGGCTTCCTCCTGGAGGCGGGTGGTGATCATGTTCCAGAAGACAGACTTCGTAAAGTCATCATATTCTTTTTCGACACGCTGCTCATCGTAGTTTTCGCGGGTAGCGACGATCCAGCGCTTCAGAAAAGCATCCGGGAGCTGCATAGGATGCGCAGCCAGGAGTCCTTCCTGCATCTTTAGGCGTGCGTACCGGTTGGCATCTTCCTGCACGTCGTTGGACAGGTGCTGGCGGAAGCGCTCCATAAAAACAGCCTCATCGTGGTACTGCTCAGGGTCTTCCCAGTCAAGGTCACCCGCTATTTTTTCAAACAGGTCAGGGCCTATGGCAGCCTTTTCGATACGGCTCAGGCGGGAGAGTTTGAAGCTGAGGGTTTTACCGCGCAGGGCCTCAAATTCCTCGACAGACATAAACAGTTGCTTGGCAGCTGCTTCTGGGTCAGCATCCAGGGCAAAAATATCAATCGGGCGGTACTCATCCACTTTCTGACCTACAAAAGAAGCCTGGAAAGATGGATCACTGAGGCGCACCGGTGCGAGGGAGATGAGTTTTGAAAACCCGCCTTCGACCGGCAGCCCGTCGGCACCCGTCTCGACCAGCTCTCCGTACATAAAATCACCCATCCCGGCAGCCTCAGGTGCCGTCACATCCCCAAACCGGTCCTGATAGGTTGCCAGCTCTTTTTGGAGGAATGCATCGTCAATGACGATCTCATAGGTTGGTATTTTTTCGACTGCGTCCAGGTTAAGCACAAACTCCGGGGCCATGCCAATCTCGAAGCTGAAGTTCATGTCCTTTTCGCAGTAGATATCAAAATCTTCCTCCCCGAGTTGTACCAGCGGGAGCGGCTCACCGAGCAGGTTCAGGTTTTGCTCCTGGATATACCCGTTGAGGAGTTCATTGACTTGTTTGCTCAGGACCTCGGCTACGACTCCCTTGCCGATCATCTTACGGACGATACCCGGGGGGACTTTCCCGACCCGAAACCCTGGGAGCGAGACTTTGCGGGCTTGTTTTTTCAGTTCTTCGTTTACCCCGTCTTTGTAGTCAGCCGGCTCCAGGTGTACCTGAATGGCAGCGGTGAGCGAATCGGTTTTTTCGAGCGTAATATTCAAGGCGGAAGCTGTTAAATAGTTTGTTTATGTTTAAGTCAAAAAATGCCGCCTACAGGCAGCATTTCTGTATGTGCGGATGAAGGGACTCGAACCCCCACACCTTGCGGCACCAGATCCTAAGTCTGGCGTGTCTACCAATTCCACCACATCCGCGAAATAACGGTTGAATTTCAGGCAGCAAAACTAGTATTTTTTTGTAACCTTACACAGAAATATTCCGAAATTTATACATGCGGGAGTTGATTTTTTCCCGGATACTGCCTATCATCCGCCATAGAGGTGTTTGATACGCGACCAGGTAGCGGAGTGCCTCTGTGATGTCTATAGTTGTTGGCGAAATATATCCTTGTTTTTATGAGTCAGGAAGCCCAAGTTTACGAGCAGTCTGTCCTGCGAGCCTACCGGGGTCTGCTGCGTAAGCTCACCGAGGCGACTCGGGCTGAGCGAAAAATGTTTCGGAAGGCCTTTGAAGTCGCCAATAAGGCACACTCAGGCGTATTTCGCCGCTCCGGCGAACCATACATCCTCCACCCGCTGGCGGTAGCCCGTATCCTCTGCTACGAGATGGGCGTCAAGGACCCGACCTCCATGGCCTGTGCCCTGCTCCATGATGTCGTGGAAGATACCCATGTCACGATCGAGGAGATACGCCGGGACTTTGGGGACAAAGCCGCCGCGATTATAGACGGCCTCACCAAAATAACCAATACCAAAAGTATTGATACCCTGGAGTCAGAGCAGGCCGAAAACTTCCGCAAGGTCCTCATGACCATCTCCGACGACCTGCGGGTGATCCTGATCAAACTCGCTGACCGCCTTCACAATATGCGCACCCTCGGGGCTATGCGGCAGGAGTCTATGCTCAAAATTTCCTCCGAGACCCTGTATATCTATGCTCCGCTGGCCCACCGCCTCGGTTTATACGAGGTCAAAACGGAATTGGAAGACCTGGCATTCAAATACTTACAGCCGGAGGCCTATCAGGAGATTGCCCGTAAGCTGAAAGAAACCCAGGAAGAAGCACAGACGAATATCAATAAGTTCATCCAGCAGGTCAAAAAAGCACTGGAGCCCACAGGCCTGCGCTACAATGTCATCAGCCGGTACAAAACGATCTATTCAATCTATCACAAGATCGTCCATAAGCAGGTGCCATTTGAAGAAATATATGACAAGTACGCTATCCGCATCATCCTGGAGACCCGTGAAGGCCGGGAAAAAGAAGACTGCTGGCAGGTGTACGGCATTATCTCAGGACTTTATACCCCTAATCCCAAACGGCTCCGGGACTGGATCACGGTCCCCCGCGAGAATCACTATGAGTCCCTCCACACCACCCTCCGGGACCGGGACCTGGGCTGGGTAGAGGTGCAGATCAGGACCACCCGCATGGATGAAATCGCAGAACGGGGGGTAGCTGCTCACTGGAAATACAAGGAAAACGGCGAAAAACAAGATGATCTTATCACTACCTGGATCAGTTATGTCCGGGATATCCTGAAAAATCCGGACAAAAACGCCCTCGAAGCAGTCCGGGAGTTTCATCAGAACCTCCCGATCAATGATGTATATGCCTACACGCCCAAAGGCAAGATCATCCGCCTGCCCCGGGGGGCTACTGCCCTGGATTTTGCCTATCATATTCACTCCAAAATTGGGAATATGGCCATCGGGGCCAAGGTCAACAACCGGGTGGTAGGCCTGGAGACGGTCCTGCGCATCGGGGACCATGTCGAAATCCTGACTTCACCCAGGGTGGGGCGCCCGCAGAAGGAGTGGCTCCGGTTTATCAAAACCTCAAGGGCTGAAGAACACATCAAAACAGCCCTGAAGCGTATCCGGAAGGAGGATATAGAGCGGGGGCGGGAGATTTTCCTGCGGATCGCCCGGCGGTTTGAGATAGACGAAAACCATCCCTATATGCGGGAGTTGTTGATCTATTTTAACATACCCTTGCTGGAAGATTTTTTTGTGATGGTGGCACACCGGCGAGTAGAGGTGGACCGTATTGATGAGTTTATCCAGCTCAAAAAGGACGGTGGCTCGATCGAGCATCGCGTGCAGGAAGAGCTTGATTTTCAAGAAAATATATACGACCGTCTCGCTGCCTCCGGCCTCAATCCCGATATGCTGATCCTGGGCAGCGGCCAGAACATAGACGAGCGTGTCCTGGGAGAATGCTGTAATCCGCTACCGGATGACCCGATCGTAGCCATTGATGAAGGCACCCGGATCGTGATCCACCGCATCGGATGCCAGGAGGCGCAGGCACTGATGTCCAGTTTTGGTCGCCAGATCATCCGCGCCCAATGGGCCGAGGGGCATGCCGGGGTGGAGTTTCTGACTGAGATCAAGGTCGTGGGCATCGACAAACAGGGGATGCTCAATGACCTGGTACGGGTGATCTCCATCCGCTGCAACCTCAACCTGCGCAAGGTGACCATTGAGTCGCGAGACAGCATGTTTGAGGGGATATTCCATGTATATGTCCGCAACTCTGCTGAGCTGAGCCGCCTGCTGGACCGGCTCCGCCGGGTGCCGAATGTAAGCCAGGTCATACGTACCCCCGGCAAGTCCGAGCTGTTTCAGCCTAAGGTACATGAGTCCTGAGCTCAGCGGCAGAAACGGCTGATTTTTTCGAAGAGAATATTGGGGTTGAAGGGTTTGGTCGCATAGTCATTCATCCCGGCCATCAGCACCTGCTCGCGGATCTCCGGCATGGCATCAGCGGTGAGGGCGATGATAGGTACCTGCGTGTCAAACTTTCGGATCTCGCGGGCCGCTTCAAATCCTCCCATTACGGGCATCTGCAGGTCCATCAGGATCACATCAAACTGCCCGGAGCGGGTAGCCTCAACTGCCAGCAGGCCGTTGCTGACCATTTCCGGGGCCAAGACATCCCATTTTTTCAAAAACTGGGTGATGATACGTACGTTGATCGGATTGTCTTCCACAATCAGAATACGCATACCTGCCAGTGAGGTGCGGGGCATGACCTCCACAGGCATCTGGGCTCCGGTGGGATGGTGCCGCTTGGGTAGTACCAGCTCAAAGAAAAACGATGACCCCATACCCGGAGCTGACTCAAGCTGGATCTGGCTCCCGTGAAGTGCGATCAGGTGGCGGGTGATGGTCAGGCCCAGGCCCGTCCCGCCAAACTTGCGGGTCGTAGAGTTGTGCGCCTGCGTAAATCGCTCAAATACCTGCTGTTGCTGCTCCGGCGCTATGCCCACGCCGGTATCTGTGACCCGCAGCTCTATCCGGACCGTATGGAGTGTCTCCTCCAGCAGCTTGGCATATACTGCGACATATCCCTTCTCTGTAAATTTCACGGCATTGCTGATCAGGTTGGTCAGGATCTGCCCGATCCTGACAGGATCCCCCTCCAGCAGCATCGGGATCTGTGGATCTATCTCCACAAACACCGGCAACTTTTTCTCCTCAGCCCGTGGCAGTATGGCTTGCCGCACATGCTGGATGAGTTGAGACAGGTTCAGATCGGTTGTTTCCAGCTCGACCTTGCCTGCCTCTATTTTACTATAGTCAAGAATGTCATTGATCAGCACCAGCAGGTTCTCGGCAGAGAATCGCAGGGTCTCCAAAAACTCTTTTTGATCCGGGCGGGGGTTGTCCTGAAGGAGCAGATGTGTGTACCCTATGACTGCATTCATCGGGGTACGGATTTCATGGCTCATCGTAGAGAGAAACTCAGACTTGGCCCTGGTGGCGGCTTCGGCAGATTCTTTGGCGTGACGTAACTCCTCCCGTATCCGGTGCTGATGGATCGTGCCGCCGATACTATGGGCGAGGGTCGTAAGGATAGACACCTGAGATTTACTCCAGGCCTTGCCCGGTATGTGATGAAAAAAACCCAAACACCCCCAGCATACCTGATCCACCATGATCGGCAGGAGCAGGAAGGATGTCAATAGGGTATCCGCTACAGCCACCTGCACAGGCTTATGTTCCTGCAGCAGGATCTCCACATGAGGTGCTATCACAGAACGTTCCGGATACTCACCTGATACGATCCACGCCGGCTGCATCGCTAACTCTGAGGAGACCCATCGGAAACACGGCGCCGCATCTTCTGCTGATGTCCATGCAGTCTTCGAATAACAGACTACCAGGCTCGCGTCCGTAGACCGGACGATCTCCGTCAGACATGCCCATACAGCTTCTTCCAGCTCAGGCCGGGTAAGAAGTTTGTTGGACCCAACCGCTACAGCCTGCAGCAGCGTTTCCTGCCGCAACAGCCGGTGCTCAGCCGCCTGCCGGATACGAATCTGACTGTCCAGTGCAGTAGCTATCGCCGACAAGCTCGTCTGGTCTGCCTGCAACTGCTCGCTCACGCCTGCATCCAGCCCTTGCATACGCCGTACTGACTCTACCAGCTGCTGCATAGCTTCTGTACGGATAGCAATTTCCTGGCTGAGCTGACGGTTTTGGGCACCGATCTCATCCGAACTCAGGCTCATTGCCCGCTCCAGTATCTCCCGGTCTCGGTCCGCATGATAATAACTTTCATTGACCGCTGCCAAAAACTTACTGAATGCCTCCTGTGCTGCCCAGTCTTCTGGCAGGTATTTCCGGATTTGTCTGATGAGGAGTTTGTGATAGGCTGACATACGGATCAAGACTCCCTGAAGGTGGTAACGGTCATCGTTTGATTGTGCAGTTCACAGTTGAGTCCCTTTCCCGTAGGAGATATTTCTCCATATGAGTAAAACCCAGCTATAGCAGCCCTGGGACCGACCATCTCCCGCACGACCTCTACCTCCTCCTCCACCCGCTGCCCGAGGATCAGTTTGCGTCCGACACAGCTGATCAGCAGTACGAGCTCCGGCTCAAAGTCCGTAAACCCCCGCAAGCTCTCCTGCGCAGCGCGTTCCGATCCGTCTATGAGCTTATCAAAATTGGCTTTCATAAACTGGGTCCGGGCATGCTGGGGCATATCACCGGCAAAAGTCATGGTTTTATGGGTCTCGTCCACACTCAGGATGGTGCGGGTGACGGGCATCTCACTGCCCTCGGGCCAGATATTAAGCGGAAATAACAATGCACTCCCCGGCAGGTCTGCCGCATACGCCCCCAGATACGTCTTGTAGAGATCAAGCGCATTGTTGCCATCCAGCTCATGGAGGATATTGCCGGATGAGCGGGTGATGATCCGGTCTGGTCCAAACATGTCCCAGCCTCCGACCGAACCATGCCCGATCACAAGCCGCGTCCCGTAAAAACCAATGCTGATGATACGTCCACTGATCGGATCCTCATTGTACCCCACCAGGGTTTTGTCAAACCGGTCAGCATCACCTGCCATCCCTCCGGTGATCGGCACGCTGGTGCCCAGTACATCCGTCAGACCTGCTACCAGTTGGGTACCATTTACTTCCTGCCCATCCGAGAGCACCATCACATATTGCAGATCGGGTTTGCTGAGAGACCGGCCCATCACATGCCCGATGGTGCGGCTGTCAGCCGCATGCTCCGTATCAGCCACTACCACGGAGAGGCGGGTGTGCAGAAAGGTGATTGCCGTCACGACCAGCGACTCGTCTGTCACACTGGTATCCAGAATCTCCCCCGAGGTAGAAACCATAACCCGGTGGCCTTCCGGGCAGATAAGGTCAAGTCCGGCCCGCCAGTCCGTTTGTTCGAGCAGGTAACGGCTCCCAAATATCAGGATCAATGTCTGCTCAGGTGCCTCATGTGTTGCCTGGAGATGAGACGACCAGCCAGCGGCCCGGCTATAGACATACTGGGATACAACCATACAGAAGCGGAGATTAGATTCAATAACTGTTCAATCAAAAATGCATGTATATACTTATATTAAACAGCTAAATATGATCAATACCTTACGGTCCCCGGCCCTTCTGACCAGCTGCCCCGGAGGACATACCTACCCAAATTAAAAGGCCTGCCGTATGGGCAGGCCTGTCTGAATCTTTATAGGCTTTGGTCAGAATGCGTTTTGGCGCACTTTTTTTCCAAAAACTGTCAGGAATATGATCTTGATGTCAAACCAGAAGGACCAGTTTTCGATGTAGTACAGGTCATGTTTGACGCGGCCATTGATGGCTTCGGGTGTTTCTGTCGGTCCCCGGAATCCATTGACCTGTGCCCAGCCCGTGATACCGGGTTTTACGTAGTGACGGACCATGTATTTGTCCACCAGTTGCTGGAGTTCGTCATTGAGGTTGACGCGGTGCGGGCGCGGCCCTACGACACTCATGTTACCGATCAGGACGTTGATCAGTTGCGGGAGTTCATCAATATTGGTCTTGCGGAGGAAGGCGCCCAGGCGGGTGATACGGGGATCATTTTTCTGGGTGGACTTGGTACCGGCATTGGCGGAGGTGTCCACGTACATGCTCCTGAACTTAAAACACTTAAAGACACGCCCCATCTGGCCCTTACGCAGGGGTTTGTAGAATACCGGCCCCCGGCTGTCGAGTTTGATCAGGATCGCGATGACCAGCAGGATCGGAGACAGGAGGATCAGCATGACCAGGGCAAACACAAAATCAAATATCTTTTTGGTCATGAAATTGTGAAACTGATCCAGCGGGGTCTGCTTCAGTTGAAGTACCGGCATTGACCCGATATTGTAGGCCTGGTACCGGTCCTTGATCATCTCCGGGTAGTCCGGGACAATATTGACCCGCACCCCGCGAAAGTCTGCGACCTCGATAGCCTGCCGTATGTTTTCTTCATTGTTCTCAAACGGCAGGGCGATCACGATCTCGTCCACGGGCTTGGTATCCAGTACCGAAGGCAGGTCATGCAGGCGGCCCAGGAGGTTGATCCCATTGCTGCTGGGATAGTAGTCATCCAGAAACCCGATCACGTCATACCCCAGGTGGCGGTTGCGCTCAGTAAAAGTCAGTACTTCCTTGCCGCTTTGTCCGGCACCGATGACGAGAAGTTTAGCTCCAAAGTTGATGCGCTCGCTGGACTTGCCGACCACCCGGTGTACGATGATAAAGGCGATCAGATTCAGCGCGGCAAAAAGCCCTACCGGTCCCAGGAGGATGGTGATCGGATACTCCTCCAGGTTTACGAGCAGGATCAGGGTAGAAGACATGCCGAGCAGGATAAAAGAGTTGGTCAGCAACTCACGTACCCGTGCGCCCAGAGACTGGCGTATGTACATGTCCTGTGTGCCATTAAGCAGGAGGATCAGCAGCCAGCTCACGTTGTAGATCACAGAGAGCAGGAGATACCCGTCCTCCAGAAAAGCATCATATCGCCGCTGCGGGATAAAAAAAGACTTAAAAAATACGACTGCGAATAGGGCAAAGTTGAGCAATACCAGCTCCAGCAGTACGTATCCGAAAATAATGCGTTGCTTCTTGACTTTCATGGACAAAAAGGGTTACCACCGATGAGATTGAATGGGCTGCTCTGAAAAAGATGAATGACTCCCTAAAAATACAGGTTACAGACCGGTATCCAGACCTCCCCTTGCCGAACGGTAAATTAACGCAGGTTAATGGACCTATATGATGCAGTTTTGGTCAGGTTTCGACATGCTACCCGACAAAGCGGGCTGGATTCTTACGCAGATCCGGGCTATGCACCGTGTTACTGCCAGTTCTGTACCAAACAGTATCTGAGCAGCAGGCGGTGATCCGGATCAATCCTGTATATTTGTCCCTAACCAATCTGCTGTCTCTTGAACAACAAACTTACCTCTCTCCTGACCTACCTGCTCGGCGCGGCGCTGGGCGGTCTTCTGCTCTGGCTGGCCTTCCGGGGGACGTCTTTTGAGGCACTGGGCCGGGAACTGGCGACCACGCGCTGGGACTGGTTGGCGCTGACCATCCTGATCGCGCTGGCCAGTCACTACTTTCGGGCCGTGCGCTGGCAGCTCCAGCTCATGGCGACGGGGTACAAACCCGCTGTGGCACATTTGTTTGCAGCCGTCATGACAGGATACCTCGCCAATCAGGCCCTGCCCCGGGCTGGGGAGATCGCACGCTGCTCCGTGCTGTACCGCAGCGACCGGGTTCCTGTGGCGACGGGATTTGGGACCGTAGTCTCTGAGCGGGTGATAGACCTGATCATCCTGGCCGTGATGATTTTTGTGGGGTTTGTGATGGAGGCAGAGACCCTGGGACAATTTGTCTCCCAGCGTCAGGCATCCGGGAGCCCTTCAGGGCCCCCCTGGGGGCTGATCATCATGGGCTTGGGCTTGGCCGGAGCTGGTGTTGCCTGGCTGCTGCGGGCCCGGCTCTTGCAGTGGCCTTTGTTTCAGCGGCTTTGGCAGTTTGGGCAGGACCTGCTGCGGTCGGCCCTCGCGATCCGGCAGGTACCGCGCCCGGGGTTGTACCTTCTCTACACCGCCGCCATCTGGGTAGCCTACATCGTCATGACCTGGGCTGCGCTCAAGTCTATGCCAGCCCTTGATACGCTGCCTGTAGGGACGATGTATCTGGCTTTTATCCTGACTACGACTGGGGCCATCGGGTTTGCCATGCCTTCACCCGGAGGGCTGGGACCGTATCATGCGGCAGTGATTTTCACCTTTGTAGCCATGCAGCTCCTGCCTGACGCCGCTGACTGCCAGCGCCTGGGACAAGCATTTGCTATTTTGTCCCATACCTCGCAGCTGATTATGTTTATCATCGTCGGGGGGCTGTGTTACCTGTATCTCTTTCTCCAGCCCGCCCGGGACTCCTCCCTGTCAGCCACCCCTCAGCCATAAGCTCCCCCTGTATATGACAGACAGGGGACCGGCTGGTCCCCTGTCTGCGTTGGCGTACAAGTACAGGACTTATTGGATCACAACTTTCATCGTGAAGGGCTTCTTAGCGCCGGTCACATCTATCGCTGTGAGGTAGTAGATACCAGGTGTCAGGGTTTCTTTGAAGGTCACCCGTTTGGTCGTGCTGCAATCCAGGTTTTTGCGGGTCGCCACGATCGTGCCCTGGAGATTACGCAGTTCCAGTCGGGCACTGGTCACCCCCGGATAGAGCACATCTACAGAGAAGGCCGTACCAGCCGGAACCGGGTTAGGGAATATATTCATCGTGCCGGCAGGCTTGGGTGCATAGTTCACCTCGATCACAGAGGTGTACGTAAAGGTACCTTCCTTGCCGTTGTAGCGGAGGCGGTAGTACGCAATCCCCTCAATCGGTGCAGCGTCAAAGGCCGTATAACTCTGGGTCGTGGTGCTGTTGCCGAGGGAAGCGATCTGGTCTATCGGCTCAAATGAGCTGCCATCTTCAGAGCGCTCTACGACAAAGTAGTCGTTGTTGATTTCTGTCACGGTGTTCCAGCTCAGCTCTACCCGTGCACGGTCAGGTGCGGCGATAGCGTTGAAGTTGGTTACTTCGACAGGCATACTGGCTGTAGCACCTGCCTTGACCGTAATATTGTCCACAACCGCCTTGCTGAGTTTGGTATTGGTGTGGCTGGTAACCGCGATACCTACATAGACGTTGTCAGGCAGGTTCATCACAATCGCATCAGCCAGTTGCCAGGTTTTACCATCTGCGGAGAAGTAGGCATATATATCACTGCCGGAGCGGACGAGGCGGACCCAGGTAGGATACCTGACAGCCTTGACATTGCTCTTGGTGCTGACCGTTGTGGCACCTTCGAGGGTGCGCCGCTGGAAGGACCACATACCCGTAGGTGCGATGTACATAAGGGCATTGACGGAGTTTTCTGTCAGTTTTTCCCGGATCATCACCCCTACCTTCGCAAAAGCATCCGTAGAGTCCTGTTTGGTGATGCGTGCGATGATCTCGCCGTTGCCGCTGAGCTCGCGGTAGGTGAACCGGAACTGGTCATTGCGGCTCCAGATGTCTGCGCCGGAAGCTTCTGTGGTCAGCACACCGGCATCATAACAGGCTGTGCCAGGCAGCCCTACCGGACCGAGGTCCTGGCTTTGCCAGCCTGCGTCCAGCAGACAGCGTACGGGAGGCGTGCCGCCGCCTGTGCCAGGTGCAGATGTGACCCCAAAATATACATCCCGCTCTGCCTTGCAGGTGCGCTTGCCGATATTCATAAAGAAGAGATACTCTCCTTTGTTGGGCACGGCACCGCCGATGCTGGACTTAAAAAATATCTTTTCGCCATCAGGGCTGACCCATGCCTCAGTTTGTTTCATCGTAGGGCTGGTGACCAGTACCATATGGTGTGCGAGGCGGCGCGGGGCAGGATCCTGGCTGTCAAGGCTCAGCTCTACGATCTCATCGTAGTAAGGTCCCCAGGATTTGCCACCTACTGCGGCAGAGGGGTTCATGGCGACGACCATAGAGCTGCCGTTCTGGCTGAGTGCGCTGTACTGTCCTCCGCCTGCTTCGCCTTCATCCGTTTTCCAGTCCAGGAGTTTGACGATGGTGCGTTCAATTTTGCGCTTGCCGGTAGCTGCATCGGTTTTTACTTCCCAGCAGATGATCGCCAGATCGCCGGGGGTCATACCATACTGCGTAGCGCGTGCGCCGATCATTTTGACGACCATACCCTCCAGGAGTTTACCACCATACCGATAGTACGTCACGTCCATATGAGAGTTGACCTCGTAGATCAGGCCGACCTCGTTGCCACTCAGGTCATAAAGCATGGTACCTTTGGCCTCGTCCTCGACCAGGACATACTCTCCACTGGCAGACATGGTCGCGTAGTCAATGATAGCTGGCAGTTGGAATACAGGCTCTTTTTTGCCTGCCTGGATGGCAACAAACTCATTTTCGTAGCGGTAAGATCCGGCAGTACCTTTGAGTACCGTACGGGCTACTGCATTTTTATCAAAGTCATATACGAGTGCGTTGGCTGTTTTGGAGCCGTGGGTGAGGAGAATCCGGTTGGTTTTGAGGGCCGGCTCATGACCATCGCCGCCAGCGATTTTGGTTCCGTTTACCCCGATCGCACCGTGGTTAAAGGCTACGATTGAAAAGTCGGCACCTGTTACAACATTCCGTCCCCGGAGTTCGTTGTTTTTTGGGTAAAACAACACATCTGGATTGGTGGGGTGCCACCATACAGAGGCCAGGACCTCAGAGCCTCCGGGACAATCATCCGGGGTGAAGACGAGTTCATTGATAAACTCACCCTTGATTCCGTCAAAAATGCCCAGCTTCCAGGTATGGGTCTTAAAAAAGGCACGGGTGGAGTTGGCATTCCAGGCGCGGCGCTCCCCGTTGATCTGGCTGATGTTTTGAGATACCAGCTTGATTTCGTACCCAAAAGTCGGCTCACGAAAGGTCGAATTCAGCTTGGTAGGTACCAGTTTGAAGTAATCTGCCGGAGCAACAGGCTTCAGAGTAGTCTCTCCATAACGAGCGTCCATGATCTTGCGGACGTCCGCCTGAGCATATTTGCTTTTCAGTTCATTGATCTCAGCAGCGGGATCGCAGGAGATCTGTGCCAGGGCAGCCAGAGAAGAAAAAAGAGTGAACAGAAGCAAGAGGGAGGAAAGTACACGCTTTGCAACAACCATCACATTAATGTTAGTAGAAACACGCAATAAAGAAGGTAAGATCAAGAGACTACTAAAACGGAAGAGAACTCGTGATTGGCTATTGAAAATAATATGCCAAGGGGCTGATACTATTCTCAAGCCAAATGTAAGAAAAGCTTCTGAAAGATATTTGACCAAGACCGCAAACCTGACGGTTGAGCCTTTTTATGCATCCAATCACACATCGAAAGTGGCAATTCGGGTATCATGAACGGGTTTTTAACCCCAATTCTAAGGGCAATACGGCCTTTATTGACGATTCGCGCACGTAAGATTGTAGCCCGAAGTGCCAGATTTTTTATTAGCTGACCGGCGTCCGTACAAGTAAGAATTATCCTGTGTACAGCAGGTGTGTCTCATCTTGAACAGGTATTGTGGCAATATGAGAATGACAGCCTGCTGCGCGCCTGTAACCGTACGTCAAAGAAACGCTACTGATCCGGCTGGTACCCCCGGTGGGTGCCCCGCAGCCTCTACTCATACAACTGATCGAAAAATCCGAAATCGCACCAGTGGCTACTCCGATCTCCCGAACCGTCATATTCCCGGGGTGAGCTGCATTGACAATTCAAATATAGGCACAAATCGTATATTTCAAAAAAAATATATTACCAATGTTTGAAATTAAAAAGATTTACCTCCCGCTGCGTGATCGTATCATGTCCCGATCCGCATGGCGCGCCCCTGAGGTGCATATGCTTTCATTTCACCGCTATTATTACGCCCCGTCGGGTATGGTTTTTGTACGATTGAGACGTTAATAATTCCGCTTCAAAGCAGGTACAAGTTCCGACATCTGCCGGATCAGTATCTTAGCGCAAGCTTTTTGATCAATAACCGACCATCATGCTATTCAACTCATTCATTTTTCTGGTATTCCTGCTGGTCGTCCTGCCGCTTTTTTATTATTCGCCGCCCCGGTTTCGTAATCCCATTCTGCTCGTCGCGAGTTATGTTTTTTACGGATACTGGGACTGGCGGTTTTGTTTCCTGCTCCTCGGCTCGACGACCCTTGATTTTTTTCTCGGACAGGCCATGCACCGCCTCCAGGATGAAAAACAGCGCAAGCAACTCCTGGTCTTCAGTGTGGTCGTCAACCTGACGATCCTCGGCATCTTTAAGTACTTCAACTTTTTTGCGGAGTCCTTTAATGCCATGACCTCGGCCATGGGGATGACCCTGGATCAGATACACCTTAATGTCATCCTGCCGGTCGGTATCAGCTTCTACACCTTCCAGTCCATGTCGTACGTCATAGACGTGTACAGAAGGCGTATGGAGCCAGCCCGTAACTTCCTGGACTTCACGCTCTATGTGGCTTTTTTCTCCCAGCTTGTCGCGGGACCTATCGAGCGGGCCATTGACCTTCTCCCCCAGATCGAGCGGGGTTTGCAGCCTACCCGCAAGCAGATCATCGAGGGCATCCAGCTCATTGTCATCGGCATGTTTCTGAAGGTCCTCGTCGGAGACGCTTCCGGGCGTATCGTGGATCATATCTTTGCAGAGCCTGAAAGATACGCTTCGCTGGAGCTGCTCATGGGGCTGGTGCTCTTTTCTATCCAGATCTATGCTGACTTCTCCGGGTACAGCATCATCGCACGGGGTACGGCCAAGCTGGTCGGAGCCGAGCTGATGATCAACTTTGAACAGCCCTATCTCTCTGCCAATATCACGGAGTTCTGGCGCCGCTGGCATATCTCTCTCTCCAACTGGCTCAAGGACTACCTCTATATCTCCCTCGGCGGTAACCGGAAAGGTGAGTTCAGAACGTATGTCAATCTCTTCATCACGATGCTCCTCGGGGGCCTGTGGCACGGCGCCAGCTGGAACTTTGTGATATGGGGAGCCCTTCATGGGGTGTACCTCGCGATCCACAAAATGGCACTCGGCAAGAAAAAAATCGACAGCTACTATACCTATACCGGCCCCCTGAGTTTTGTGCAGTACCTCTTCTCAGTAGTCGGCACCTATATCCTCGTGTTGTTTGCCTGGCTCTTTTTCAGGGCCAAAACCCTCGGAGAGGTGGGTATTTTTCTTGACAAGATGGTACACTGGGTGCCGGGTGAGATGGGCATGCGGCTGGCAGGTATTACAGCCGGGTTTGCCTTTATTGTGATCCTTATGGATACGATCATGTACCGTACCCGCCGCCAGGACTTCACCTTGCTGGTGCAGCCCGTATCTGCCCGCTGGGGACTCCTCGCCGCGCTGATGGTGATCTCGATGATCTACATGTTTATCTCGGAGCCCCTCCCGTTTGTGTATTTCCAATTCTAAACCCGCCCATTCATGAAATTCCTGAAACATATATTCATCTTCCTGGCGGTATTTACCCTGACGTTTCTGGGCATCGAGGCATACCTCCAGGTGACAGAAATAGATATTGCCTACCACGAGCTTGATGCCCGCAATGGCAAAAAACTCCAGAAAGACCGCCGGATCGTCATGCTGAAGGAGGGGTTTTACCTCGGCCGCTCCAATGCCTATGGCTACCTGGGACACCCCTATCCACCTGAAAAACCCGAAGGCGTATTCCGGATCGCCCTCATGGGAGACTCTTATGCGGAGGGATTTCAGGTCTTCGAAAAAGATCACTATTTCCGGATCCTCGAAGAGGAGCTCCGCCGGATCACCGGCAAGGAAGTTCAGGTCCTGAACTTTGGCTCAGGTGACTTCAATTTTCAGGACATGTACCGGTACTACCTCAACTTTGCTGCCGAGTACAATCCCGATCTTGTATTGTATGCCCTGGAGCCTGAGCGATTTCGTGACAGACCTGCCTATTTTATCCCTTCACCTTATTTTTACCTGGAAGGGGATAGCCTGAAGATCAACTACGAATTCACGGAGAAACCAGCCTTCCAGAACTATAACCGGTTCAAGTGGCTGATGGAAACCAGCTCTACGGTGAAAATGGCCCTTAATGCCTATAAAATGGTCTCCAAAGGGCATGCCCCCCGGATTATTTTTGACAAGTTTTACTTTATGCTCAATCCGGTACGGGAAAAAGACCCACTTGATCCGTCTGATGATGTGATCAAGGAAATCGAAATTTCTCCCATCACACAGCGGATTATCAATGACCTGGGGCAAGATGAGCGGGTGTATCTCCTGGGCCGAAACCAGTTTTCGCCTTCTCTCCTGCAAAACCTGGAAAACGCGGGGCTGCCCCTGATCCATGCGGATGACACCCTCAAGGTCATGGTAGCCGCTCGTCGCGACCCTCACTACTGGAAAGCTACCAGCAAGCGGGGTCACTGGAACCATGAAGCTCACGAAACCCTGGGGCACTATCTCGCCCACCGCATAGCACCGCTGATCCTCCAGCCTGCTCCGGTGACCATACCCGATACCCTGACGGTATCACCTGACAGCCTAGCCGGAGACTCCATCATAGCTCAGTAACAGACTGCCATCCTTATAATATATGCTGCCCCATCCGGGGGCAGCATTATTTTTTTCAGGGCTGGAGCAAGGGTACCAGGGCTGTATTCAGGACCTCATATCCGGCGGTATTGAGGTGCAGGAAATCATACTGGTAGGCTGGATAGACCCGCCCCGTGGCTGGGTCTGTGAGCAGCGCATAGGCATCCAGGATGATCACCTGATCGCTGGCGAGGGTTTTGAGATATGCATTGGTCGTGAGAATAGCCGGAATGATCTCGTCTGACCAGAAAGGAATGCGGTAGAATGGCAGATCACCCGGCGGAAAAATCGTGCAGAGGATGACCTGAGCGCCGGCCTCCGTAAGACGCCGGACGATGTCCCGGAGATTGGTCTGGCAGTTGGTGACAATGGTATCCCGTCGCGGCGGAAACAAAGCAACAGCCTTGAGGTCATTCACACCGAGTTGGATCACCACCTGCCGGGGCTTCAGGGGGAGCACGTGAGCCTCCAGCCGGAGCAGGCACTCAGCCGTGGTCTGCCCGGAGATGCTGCGGTTGATCAACGTATGACCCGCTGGTGAAGGCCAGGCAAAGCCCCGCGAGTCACCAAAAACCACCACACCGCCAGGTAGTAGCGTGTCC
>JANRLQ010000013.1:0-41256 GCA_033762375.1 Bacteroidia bacterium | reverse complement strand
GATAATTTCCCACTGGGAATCGCTCAGCTCGGTAAACTTCGTTTGCATAATTTGAAAGATTGGTACCTCCAAATTATCTGGGCGATTCCTCTTTTTCAAATTCACAACCACAACTACATGAACGTCCCAAACATGCTCTTAGTCCGGGCCGAATATCCTCTTTTTAGCGATTTATTTCTACCTTGTCTGGACCTTCTCTTCTGTGTATGTGGAAAAATCTGACCCAACTCCTGGTCTCCAATACCTGCTACGCCTGCGACGAGCCCCTCAATGCCCAGGAGACACATGTGTGCCTCAAATGTCTGTCATTGATAGAGCCGACGGGTTTTCACCTGAGCCCCCGCGAAAACGAGTTGTACTATCGTCTGGCGGGGCGTTTCCCGCTGGAGGGGGCGGTGGCCCATCATTATTTTGACAAGGGCGGGCGTATGCAGCGACTGATAGAGGCGCTGAAATACCAGAATGCTCCGCAACTCGGGGTGTATCTCGGGCGGCTGTATGCCGCTCATCTGGCAGAGACAGACTGGATCGGGGGCGTAGAAGCATTGGTGCCGGTACCCCTGCATCCGTCCCGGCTCATCTCCCGGGGGTATAACCAGGCCGCCTGTGTCGCGGAGGGCATGGCGGCGGTCTTGCAGATCCCTGTCCGGGAGGACCTGCTGCGGCGGGTGCGGCGCACCCAGACCCAGACCCGCAAAGGGGCGGGCGGGCGCTGGGCCAATATGCAACAAGCTTTTCAGGCCGGAGACATACAGGTCGCTTCAGTGATGCTCATTGACGATGTGATCACTTCCGGGGCTACCCTGGAGGCGTGTGCCCAGGCCCTGATCGCGGGGGGACACCCTGGCAAGGGTATCTGGGCCGCCAGTCTGGCCATGACCCGCCAGCATTAAGCAAAACGGATTCGGTGCAGGATGGGTTTTAGCTTGCACTTCCCCCCAAAAAGGCGGAATATTGTAGCATAGACTACCCGGATGACCTATCAGGCTGATATTTTCGAGCATTTCCGCGCTGCCTACTCCCGTGATGAAGCGCAGTACATTCGCCCGTGGCTGGTACGCTGGAATTACCAGGACAAAAAACAGGTGCAGTATGAGGCACATTTGCCGCAGGACTTCTATGGGTATGCGGGTCCGCAGATGCTGCAGAACTGGTTCAACTGGATGCAGGAGTACCCGCTGCCAGATTATTTTCCGGCAGAGCAGGTCAAAACCTGGGCCGCCCTGAGCCAGCAGTATGATGAGACCCTGTTTCAGGCACATGGGCTGACCTTTCCGGCGGAGACGTATCCGTCCACGATCGGGCCGTATAATGCGCAGGACTATCTGCTCGCACACTTGTACCCTGTCCCGGCGCGTCAGGAACCCCTGCGGGTACTGGATTTTGGTGCAGGGTATGGTCGCCAGGCCAATCTCTGGTCTCAGCTCAAACCTGAGGCAACGTTTGTAGCGATGGACGCCATCCCCGCTTCCTATTGCCTCCAGCATCTGTATTATAGCCACTCGGGAGCATCCTATGAAGATTATGTGCTGAACCCGGGTGGATTCCGGTTTGACCCAGACCGGCCCGGCATCCAGCATTTGCCTACCTGGCGTGCGGACCTCCTGCCGGACAATAGTTTTGACCTGATCTTGTGTGTCCAGGTGCTGCCAGAGCTGAGCGGGAAGCTGGTGCGGGAGATGGTAGCCGTATTCCGGCGGATTCTCAAGCCGGGTGGGGCGCTTCTGATCCGCGATCATGACCGGAAGTGGCGACCCGGGTTTCAGTTTGACCTCAATCCCTACCTCATGCAGCAAGGATTTGTGCTGGAGTTCAGGCCCCATGTGGTGAATATGCAAGACCTGATGGGGATACCGCGTATATGGCGAAAGGCTGATCCTCAGGCTGTTGTCAGCATGACGATGGAGCGCCGGGAGCTGATCCGGCAATGGATGCGCAATGCGGATGCAGCCTCAGGCGGTCTGCTGCGAAAATTATTCGGCAAAAAATAGCCTGCTGCCTATCTTTGAAGAATATTCTCTGTTGGACGTTTTTAGTATTTCCCCAATGAAAACCCTTGTTACCGGCGGATGCGGATTTATCGGAAGCCACCTGACGGACGCCTTGCTGGCAGCCGGTCATGAGGTGGTGGTACTGGACAATTTTTCTACCGGCCGTCCCCAAAACCTGAAACACGTCCAGGATCACCCGGCTTTACAGGTGGTGCAGGTGGATATTTCAGAATATGGGGCAATAGACGCCTATTTTGAGGGTGTGGAGCGGGTATTTCACCTGGCAGCACTGGCAGATATTGTACCCTCTATCCAG
Source organism: Bacteroidia bacterium (assembly GCA_033762375.1). Classification (GTDB taxonomy): domain Bacteria; phylum Bacteroidota; class Bacteroidia; order J057; family J057; genus RDXT01. Next base: position 38,949 of record JANRLQ010000013.1, on the reverse strand, counting down.
CAGCCGATCGGCTATCACCGCGCCAATGTGGACGGTACGATCAATGTACTGGAGGCCTGCCGCAAGATGGGGGTCAAAAGGTTGGTTTATGCAGCGTCTTCTTCCTGCTACGGGATCCCGGCGGTATATCCCACACCCGAGACAGCCCCCATTAATCCCGAATATCCTTATGCTACCACCAAGTGGATCGGGGAGCAATATGTACTCAACTGGCACAAGGTGTACGGCCTGCCAGTGACATCGCTGCGCTTTTTTAATGTATATGGCCCACGGAGCCGTACCTCCGGGACATACGGAGCGGTATTTGGGGTGTTTTTGGCCCAAAAACTCAACAACAGCCCTTTTACCGTAGTCGGTGACGGCACCCAGACCCGGGACTTTACGTTTGTGACGGATGTGGCCCATGCGTGTATGGCAGCGGCTGATCATGAGGCTGCTATCGGGCAGGTACTTAATGTCGGCAGCGGTGGTACCTACAGCGTAAATCAACTCGTGTCGCTGCTGGGCGGCGAGGTCACGTACATTCCCAAACGTCCCGGCGAGCCTGACTGTACCTTTGCCGATACCACCCGTATCCGCAGCCTCATCGGGTGGGAGCCGCAGGTGAGTTTTGAAGACGGGGTGCGCATCATGCTGGAGCATATAGACTACTGGCGCGAAGCCCCGCTTTGGACACCAGACCGGATCGCTGATGCTACCCAGGATTGGTTCAAGTACCTCGGGCGAAATAAATAAGTGCCTGATTATTACCCTGTTCATTCATGGCAGATCATTCGAAAATAGTAGAAATCACCGAACTGGCCCATATAGTGTCCGCCCTGCGGGCTGAGGGACGTACGGTAGCACATTGTCACGGTTGTTTTGACCTGGTACACCTGGGCCATATCAAACACTTTGAGGCGGCACACCGGGCGGCTGATGTCCTGATCGTAACCCTGACACCAGACCGGTATGTCAACAAAGGTCCCGGCCGGCCTGCCTTCAATGAGGAGATGCGTCTCGAAATGATCGCTGCCCTGGAGGTGGTGGATTATGTCGCGCTGAACCTCTGGCCTACGGCCGTGGAGACCCTGCACCTCCTCAAGCCCACCTACTACGTGAAGGGACAGGAGTACAAAAACTTTGAAGAGGACCTGACCGGCAATATCGGCAAGGAAGTGGACGCAGTACGGGCAGGGGGCGGAGATATTTATTTTACGGAGGAGGTCGTGTTTTCTTCCTCCAAGCTTATCAATGCTCATTTTAGTGCCCTGGATCCCTCTGCGCAGGATTATATGCAACGGATCCGGCAGGAGTACCCGGCAGGGGAGATCGTGGGGCTGATAGACAGCCTGCGGGACATCCGGGTGCTGGTGGTAGGAGATACGATTATTGATGAATACCACTATGTGCGGTCCCTGGGCAAGTCCTCCAAGTCGCCCACACTCTCGACTAAGTTTCTGCGGGAAGATGCGTTTGCGGGCGGGGTGCTGGCCATCGCCAATCACCTGAACCAGTTTGCCGGGAAGGTGCATATGGTCACGTGTCTGGGACGTGAAAACGACCATATGGAAGTCATCCAGCCTAAGCTGGGCGTGGACATAGATACGACATTTTTTTACCGGGAAGACGGTCCTACCCCGACCAAACGCCGCTATATATCTGAGTACCTCAATGCCAAAATATTTGAGGTGACGTTTATGAATGATGAAAACCTCCCTGCGAGCCTTGAGGAGGATATCATCCGGCACCTGGAGGCCCTGATCCCGGAGGTGGACATGGTGCTGATCGCAGACTTTGGCCACGGTCTCATCACCCCCCGTATCCGGACATTTCTGGAGCAGGCGGATGTATTTGTCGCCGTCAATGCCCAGACCAACAGCAATAATTATGGATATAACTATATCACCAAATACCGGGATGTGGACTATATCTCGATAGACGAAAACGAGATCCGCCTGCCCTTTGGGGACAAATACGGAAACCTGGAGAGCCTGACAGAGCGGCTCGGGGCGGAAACCCGATGCCCGTCCATCACCATCACGCTGGGTCAAAAAGGGGCCATGTATTACCGGGATGGTGCGTTTTTTAAAGCGCCGGGGCTCTCCACCACGGTCGTAGACTCGGTGGGGGCAGGGGATGCCGTGCTGTCTGTCACGGCACTTTGTGCCTACAAGGCGTGTCCGCCTGAGCTGATCCCTTTTATCGGGAACTGTACCGGTGCCCTGGCGGTGACAATCCTCGGCAATGAACGCCCCGTAAACAAGGTGGAACTCACCAAAATGATCAGCCACCTGCTGAAATAACCTCATGGGCATCGTCCAGCGCCAGGGTATTCAGAATACCATCCTCAGTTATGCAGGTGTACTGCTGGGGATGGTCAATAAACTCATCCTGTTTAATGCCTGGCTGACAAAGGGACAATTTGGGCTGATAGAGCTCCTGGCTACTTTTATGGTCGTGGGCTCAGAGTTGTCGCAGCTTGGGGTCACCAAAATAATCGCCCGCTTTTTCCCTTATTTCCACAAACATCCGGTACGCGAGGGTTCGTTTGTGTTTTTTGTGCTGGGGTATACCCTGGGGGGATACCTGCTGCTGGTGATGTTTTTGGAGGTGTTCAGGGGGCCCATCATGGGCCTTTATGCAGAAAATGCGCCGCTGTTTTCGGGGGCGTACGGGTATATCCTGCCGATCACCTTGTCTTACACCCTGTACCGGGTACTGGGCACCCTCTCCCAGAGTTTGCTCAAGTCCGTCATCCCTAACCTGACGTTTCATGTGGTGCTGCGCCTAGCGCATATGGGGCTGATCCTGCTGTACCATTTTGAATGGTTGAGCCTGGACGTATTTCTGAGTGCTTTTGTATGGTCACATTTTATTCCGGGCCTGATTGTCCTGACATATCTGCTCTGGCTGCGCAAACCTCGTCTCCGGGTGGACTGGCGCATATTCCGGAGCCGTCCGGCTATGCTTATGTACCGGTACGGGCTGTATTCATCGCTGGGAGAAATGGCTCTGATCCTGATCGGGAAAGTGGACCTGGTGATGCTGGGCTGGATGGTAGGGGAGGCGTCAGCAGGTACGTATGCGATTGCGTTTTATATAGCATCCCTGATTCAGATACCGGGCCGGGCTTTGGGTGCCATTACACATCCGCTGGTGGCTGGCCACCTGAAAAATAACCGCCTGGCTGAAATCCAGGTTTTGTATCAGAAGTCTTCGATCAACGGACTGGTCGCCTGCTGCTGGGTACTGATCGGGCTCTGGGTAAACCTGGGTTTTCTCTTTGAGCTCACGCCCAAACATGCAGATGGATACTGGTCTGCGATTTTGCTGGGTATCAGTGCTTTGTTGAATGTAGGTACGGGGATCAACCGGTCTATTATCATCAACTCTCGTTACTTCCGGTTTGATCTCTGGGCCAATATCGGGCTGCTGGTAGTGGCAGTAGGGAGTAACCTGCTGCTCATCCCCCGGATGGGCATTACGGGTGCGGCGGTTGCCACTACCGTTTCGATCGGGTTGTACAACCTGGCTTGTTCCTTATTTGTCTGGGCCAGGCTGCGGATGCAGCCGTTCACCTGGCAGACGCTTGGGCTTCTGGGGATCACGGCTGTTGTGTTAGGTGTGGGAATGATCATCCCGCCCGCAGAGAATCCCCTGATCAGCATTATACTCCGCTCCGTCGTGGTGACTGCGCTGTACGTCCCGGCGGTACTTATATTCCGGCTTTCATCTGACATCAGCGGAGCCGCTGAAAACATCTGGTCCCGCTTGCGCAGACAACGTTAGCCCGGTAGTTTTACGTATTAATTACGGGCAGCCAAATCCGCCTGTCATCCTTACTTATGATCCCCGTGGAAAATCAGTCTTTTTTAGCTCAATATACCCAGGCCTACCAGGCGGCTGTCGAAGGGACCCTCGTCACCCGGGCCGAAGCTGCGATCCCGATGCACCAGGTGCTGGAGGAGGTTCGGGCCGTGTTTCGCCAGTTGCATGATGCAGGCCGCAAGCTGATGATCGTCGGCAATGGAGGGAGTGCGGGTATCGCCGGCCATATGGCCATTGACTTCTGGAAAAATGGAGAAGTCCGTGCCCTGACCTTTCACGATGCGCCACTTCTGACCTGTATCGCCAATGATTTCAGCTACGCTGATGTGTATGCAGTGCCAGTGCGGCAGTTTGCAGATGCAGGTGACCTGCTGATGGCGATCAGCAGCTCCGGCAGCTCCGCCAATATCCTCCGGGCCGTACAGGCAGCGCGGGACACGGGTTGTACCGTGATGACATTTAGTGGATTTGCGCCTGAAAACACCCTGCGCACCCTGGGTGACCTAAATATTTATGTACCTTCATACTCCTACGGAATCGTGGAGTGTGTCCATCAGGCGATCATCCATACCTTTCTGGATGCCCGGATACAGCTCGATCTGCACCGGGATGTGCTCTACCGCAACCAGCCGCTGGAGCAGGCCTGATCAATCGTAGTCAATGTCGTAGTTGGAGTAAAGCCTGAGGGCGGCCGAAGCCTGGCGCAGGAGGGTATTATGTTTGTCGAGATTGCCGACTACGGCACCATGGAGTTGCTCCAGCTCTGTTTTGAGTTCTTCATGGCGCTGCCGGAACCGGGCGAACTCACGGGTGGCTTCCCCGCCGCCTGCGTCTTCCTGCATGAGCTTATTTTCCCATGCATTAAAGGCTGTTACCTCTTCGACAAACTGTTTTTTGATCAGGTCAAACTTGGCCTGAATCTGGTCTCGCTCCTGGATCAGGTTGCGATACTGGGTCGTAAATTGTGCCGGATCAAACCCTGTCGTCGAGTCCGCCGCACTCAATGAGGGAGACACCTCGTCCCGGTCTTTTTCATACCGCTGCCGGGCGATGCGCAGGTGGCTGTCTATGAAGGTCACACGGGTACTCAGGTCCATCCATTCAGGTTCAAAACGGTTGACCTGGTTGATCAGGGACAGATCAGCCGAGCCACAGGCTGCCACCAACAGCCACATTACCCAGGTATATCTCGTGAGGTGATGATTCATAGAAGCAGTGTGAAAACCTTTCTGCCCGCTAACATACAAAATTTAGGGGAATCTCAGGCGAAAATTCCTGGGCAGATCTGGATGCGTGAGGTATCAGGTGCGCACCCTACGCGTTTTCCTGCCACATTTTCCACTGGTAGATTTCCCCTCCCAGGAAAACGACATAAAACCCCCTGACGTCAGGCCGTGCGAACCGCTCGCTGCGCATATAGCCATCCAGCTGGGCTTCAGCCTGAGCGATCACCTCAGGCAGGGTTTTTTCGGCTGATTTTTTGACGTATTTGAGCTCAAGGACTATATCGTACTTCACGGGCAGGCCAGGTCTTTTTTCAAGGTAGATATCCGGATATCCTTTTCGGGTCTCGTACTCACTGTGGATATAGTATGACTCGTACGGGAATAGGAGTCCGATCATGAGGGTTTGCAGGTGTTTTTCGCCGTAGGAGAGTTCGTCGCGGTTAGAATGGTTTTCTGCCAGTACATAGGCCACAATATTAAAAAAAGGCTCGGGATCAGCTTCGCTGATGAGGGTCGAGATGGTCTGTGCAATGGGCCGCTTCGTAGTGGCGAACCGGGTTTTTTCAAGATAAATGGCCGTGAAGTATTCAAAGTATAACTTTTTGATGACATAATTGGGTATTTCGAACCGCCACCCGATGACCGCCGTTTCCCTGAAGCTAAGCATACCCATATAAAAGAGCAGGCTCAGAAAGTCATCCTGGGAGAAGGGGGCATCGAGGTTGTAAAGACGGGTAAGCGGAAAATCAATAAAACCGTCTTTGACGACGCTTTCTAGCAGTTCAAATTTTTCGGTTTCGTGATCACCGATTCTAAAGATATTCCGGACCTTGCGATAGTCTGATACGACATTGGTGTCCAGCATTACAGCAGGATATTGAGCCATGATACCGTACTCTTTGAGAAAGTAGAGGACCATGTCTGGGTTAAAGAGCCAGTTGCGGGCGTATTCTCCAAAAGCATACCCATCATACCAGGCACGGAGATCGGTCATGATAGTGGGGATTTTGTCCTGGGCTATAGCTGCCCGGCCCAGCATTGCCTCAACCTCCTGATGCGTAAATCCCATCATGTCATGGAAGATGGGATTGAGGGTGATATTGTCACTGATATTAAACCCACTGGTGAGGGAGTCAAGGGTAATAGGCGAGACCCCTGTGATAAATATCCGGTCCACAATCCCCTCTCCGGTGGCAGCCTTGAAGCTCTCATAAAACTTGCGGACAAACCCATTCTGGCTCACATCTGACTTGAAGCGCAGCATGTCAAAGGAGAGGAGTTCATTGGCAAAATGGTCGTACTCGTCTATGAGGAGATATATTTTGTGGGGGAGTTTTTTTTCAGCTACCAGTCCAAAAATAGTCTTTACCACTGCCTCCGGTGAAGTCTGAGAGAGTACAAGGTTTTTGTCGGCATCTGAAAACCACGTGCGATACGCAGCGATAAAACTCCTGGCCCCGAGTATGACATTGGTAAGAAACCCATTGTAGGTGCTCTCATGGGAGGCAGTATCTATGCGGCTAAACTCAAATCGCAGGACAAGGTACTTATTGGCGAGGGGGGTAGGATGCTGTCCGATGTAGAGGTGGCCAAATATCGCCTCAAAGTCAGGGGCGTACTCCAGGCCATAGTAGTGGTGTAATGTGCTGATAAAAAGGCTCTTACCAAACCGGCGCGGCCGCAGGAAGACAGGATAGTTTGAGTTCCAGCTTTCCAGTGTCTCAATGAAGTGTGTACGATCCTGGTAGAAGTAACCCTCGGTTACTATTTTCTTCAGATCACTCTCGCCGTAGGGTATTTTAAGCATAGCCGGGTGGTTTGAAGCAAATATACATCATCAGGCAAGGTGGTACAAGGTATTGCCTGTCTGTACCAGCCGGGGTACAAAGCCTCAGAGCTGGATATAAATGTTCTTGGGCTCTGTAAAAAAACGAAGCGCCTCCAGGCCACCCTCACGCCCGATGCCTGATTGCCGTACCCCGCCAAAAGGGGTGCGCAAGTCCCGTACCAGCCAGCTGTTGACCCAGACAATCCCGGTGGCGAGCTGGGCGGCTACCCGGTGCGCCCGTGCGAGATGTGAGGTCCATATGACCGCCGAGAGTCCGTAGGGGGTCGAGTTGGCGATACGTACTGCCTCCGCATCGTCTTCAAAAGGCTGGACTGTCACCACGGGCCCGAAAATTTCCTCCTGGTTGACCCGGCATCCGGGTCCCAGGCCGGTGATGACGGCCGGCCGGAGATAATATCCGCCTTCAAGGCCCGGTGGGAGATCATCCGGGAGGGTGCCGCCGGTTTCGATCGTTCCGCCTTCTGCGCGGGCGAGATCCAGGTAATGCAGGACCTTGGCGCGATGTCCCTGGGACACCAGGGCACCAATGTCTGTATCGTCAGCAAGCGGGTCGCCTACCCGGAGCTGGCGCACACGTGCGACCAGGTCTGCCACAAAACGCTCATACAACGACCTGTGGACCAGTATCCGGGAGCCACAGAGGCAAATCTGGCCCTGGTTGGTAAACCCTGCACGGAGGGTACCAGCCAATGCCGCCTCATAGTCGGCGTCCTCAAAGACAATAGTTGCATTTTTGCCGCCAAGCTCCAGGGATATCTTTTTAAAGGCGGGTGCCGCCAAGCCGGCAATTCGCCGCCCCACGGCTGTGCTGCCCGTAAAAGAAATCATACTCACCCCGGGATGTGTCACGATCGCTTCGCCAGTTTCTGGCCCCATGCCGTGAACGATATTCAGCACACCCGGCGGCAGGCCCGCATCGTCGCATACCTGCGCCAGCAGGGAGGCTGTCATGGGGGTGATCTCGGAGGGTTTGGCTACGACTGTATTGCCGGCAGCCAGGGCTGGAGCTATTTTCCACGAAAAAAGATAGAGCGGCAGGTTCCAGGGAGAAATCAGCCCTGCCACACCGATGGGCCGCCGGAGCGTATAGTTGAATCCCTGCTCACCCATGTCGTGACTTTCGCTCGAAAACTGGGTGATGGCGTGGGCAAAAAAACGAAAGTTTTCCACCGCCCGGGGGATGTCCATCCGCCGGGCGAGTGAGAGCGGTTTGCCGGTATCCAGCGACTCAGCACGCGCAAAGGCCTCCATGCGTGCCTCTATCAGGTCGGCGATAGCCATCAGCCACGCAGCGCGGCGTGCAGCCGGAAGATTTGCCCAGGCAGGGAAAGCTGCTTGTGCTGCCTGTACGGCGTCATCTACGGTGGCAGCCCTGGCACAGGGAACCCTGCTATACACCCGGCCTGTAGCAGGGGCAATATTGTCCATCAGGGTCGCGGGATCAGCTGTGACCCATCTGCCACCTATATAGTGTCTGATAATTTCCATCTCAGGAGCGGCCACCGCCGCCTTCTTCTTCTGTTTCTTCTTCTTCCTCCTCGACAGGCTCTTCCTCGCCCGCTTTGCGCAGAATATCTTCTTCCAGCTCTTTGTCCAGGTCTAAGTCTTCATCCCCTTCCAACTCTTCTTCCCAGGCCTTGGCCTCTTCTTCGCCCCAGTCAAACTCTTTGTCATGCTCCGGGTCTGGTTTTGAGTCTAATGCCTTGTCAAAGTACAATTCTTTTTCTGAGGGCAAAAACATATCTCCATCGTATTCCGCATCGAGGACCAGCTTAAACTCTACGCGACGGTTTTTGCGCTTGTTATCTTCTGTATCATTGGGGACAATAGGCTGTGTTTCGCCCCATCCCCTCGAACTGATGCGGTCCGGGTCAAACTTGCCTTTGAGTGTGAGATAATCCCGGATGGCCCGTGCCCGGTCTTCGGACAGAGTTTGGTTAGTCGCGGCGGCACCGTCGGCATCAGTATGACCCTCTACGACCAGCTTGAACATCGGGTAATTCTGCAAAAACCGGACAATATAGTCCAGCTGGGGCTTGAGGGTGGCGCTGAGTTTGGCACTGTTGGCCCTGAATTCAAGAGATTCAAATACCAGGGGTTTATTGATCTCAAAACTTTTGATCATCAGCGAGAAGGTCGTATCTCCTTTCATCACAAACTCCCGCTCCACGGTCAGAAAATTATCCCCCAGCACGACAATTTTATATCGGCGGTCTCCGATCAGGTCAAATGCATAATAGCCTGAATCTGAGGTGATTTTGGGCGCTACCTCTACCCCTTCTTCTTCCATGTCATAGATCAGCACGGTGCCGATCAGGGCATGGCCGGATACGGAGTCCACCAGCCGCCCCCGCAGGGTCGTGATGGCATCAGGACGTGCCTCCATCGGCATCGGGAACGAATACAGATCAAAGTTCTGACGTACGTGGTCTTCGTCCGGATTATTGGAGTTGGCGTAAAAGATGGTGGTACCTTTGCCGTTGATCGCAAAATAATACTGATTGGCGTCCTCCTTATTGACCAGGGGACCTACATTTTTAGGGCGCTCCCAGTGGTCATCAAGCCATCGGGATTTATAGATGTCAAATCCGCCAAAACTGGTGATCTGCCCCGTAGAGCTGAAGTAGAGGGTATTGTTGATCTTGTGAAAAAATGGGGTGACTTCGTCCCGTGGGGTGTTGATAAAGGGTCCCAGATTCTGAGCGGGAGACCATCCATCACCCACCCGCTCAGACATATACAGGTCTGACCCCCCAAATCCGCCCTTGCGGTTGGAGGAAAAATAGAGGGTTTTCCCGTCGGCGGAGACATTGGGCTGTGAGTCCCATTGCGAGGAGTTGACGTTTTTGCCCAGGTTCTGGATATTTTCCCAGGTATTGTTCACAGGGTTGTAGTCGGCTGTGTAAAGGTCACAGTCTCCGTACCCGCCATCGGTCCTGCACCGGGTAAAAAACAGGGTTTTGCCATCTGGCGCGAGGCAGGCCGAACCTTCGTTGTACTGGCTGTTGATTTCCTCAGAAAATCGGCGTGCATAGGTCCATTCGCCCGACATAAAATCAACTTCTGCATAATACAGGTCTTCGTTGATCTGGCTGAAAGGGTCCACATACTCCGCAGCCCGCATACCTGAGGTGTCCCGCCGGGAGGTGAAGATCATCACGGAGTCCGAGGGGTGCATGAAGGGCGCATAGTCGGGGTCTGGCGAGTTGATTCGTTTGCCCATACTCGTCAGCACGGGGCGGGGGGGAATCAGGCTGTCTATCCGCCGCCGCACCTCCAGCAGCTCAAAGTACTTGTCAGCCGGGAGCCATTCGCTTTCGCGCACGGCCAGGAGGGAGTCCAGGCTGAGTTTGGGCGCGGGAGTACCATAGTTGTGGATTTTGGCAAGCTCATAATACATCACAGCACGGGCGGTGTCACCCCGGCGTTCTTTGGTGCGGCCCAGCAGCCAGAGCAGGGAGACATTTTCCCCAAAATTCCGGATACCAAACTGCCGTACATACCCTTCCAGCAAAGGGTCCAGCTCGGCCAGATAAGCATCAGGGTCGTCTGTGTCACGGCCTTTTTTTTCCAGCGCCAGAATCTGGTCCAGTTGTTTGCGGTCCAGGTAGGACTCCAGGCGGCCGACATTCGGAAACATCGTAAACACCTCGGCGCGGGCCAGGGAGTCTGCTTTGTCTCCGGTCCGGAGCAAAACAGATTTTTGCTTGACAATCTTTTTCTCAGAAGGGTCAGGCTCATCACCGGGCTGGGCTTTGAGGCTGATACTGAGCAAAATAGCGAATAGCAGGGAGAGCAAGGTTTTCATAGAATGCAGGAAATAGAAACCTGAAAATGTAACACAGAAATACGAATAATTCTGCGGATAAAAAAGGCGCTCATGCCCCTATGCTTACGTCACCTCGCCCGGATTGCCCGTCCGGTGTTCCTGCTTCCTGCGCGGGTAGGGGCGGGGACTCATTTGATTATCACAAACTTACCTCTTTTTTTATCTCCAGTCTCCCGATCTGTCACCACAAAGAGGTACAGCCCCCGGGCTATGATCTGGTTGTCTGCAGACAGAAGATCCCAGGCATGTTCTCCCCCTGAAAAAACCGCCGTACTCGGGTCGGAGTAGGTACTAAACCAGCGGGTATCGCCTCCCTGATAGGCCTCATCGTGCTCAAACACGTCTATAAGGTCACCAGCTACGGTGTAGATACGCACCTCACAGGTACGGGGCAGGTTGGCAAATATGAGTTTGCGGTCTTCCTCAAACCGGCTGGCTCCTTCCCACTCAGCGCGTGCGTAGTAGGGATTGGGATACACAAACGGATCACCCGCCGCAAAGGCGGTATTGGCGGGTTTGCCAGCGAATACGCGGCGCAGGTTTGCCAGGGGAGCTGACTCCAGGGAGGGAAGATTATTGATCTCGTCCCCGCTGTCGAATGCCGTCAGGGCAATGACATGCTGCCAGCCGTTGGCGAGGTTGTCGAAAGTATATTTGTAGCGGTACCTGACCGTATCATTCTCAAACGTGAAGGGGGTGGCCAGCCGTATCTTGTCCAGGCCATTGTCAAAGCCAATTCCATTACCAGCGATATCCCATGCCGCTGCCAGCTGGAGGGAGGCCAGGACATCCTGTGTGTTCTGCACATCAAATCCAATGGCAGATTTATAGAGCCGGTATCCTTCGAAGTCCTCCCGCTGTGAGATCGGGTCCACAGAAGCTTCCGCATTGTCAGCCCAATAGACATCTATCGCATGGTCCCGGGCCACTACCCGCATCCGGGGCAGGTCGGGTGGAGAGGGCAGGATAAACCGGGTCACCCGGCCATTGCCATCGCGGTCTTCTCCTGCATCCAGCTGGCAGTTGAGGTTGACATCTTCGCCATTGTAGGCTGTCTGGGCCCATCCGGCATTGGTGATCAGGTTTGCCTGCTGGGCGGGGGTATTGGCAGTAGCCGGCAACCCGTCCAGCACGCGTTTAGCGCAGATGATGGCAAAGGCAATGTCCACGGTTTCACCCGGATTGATCCGGCTGAAGGGGCCCACAGACACAAGGTTAGAGCGGTTGTTGGGGGTGCGGATTTCGTTCTGGATCTCTCCGGTCTGCCACCGGCCCAGTTCATTCAATCCCTGCCGCATTTTGTCGTATCGGGTGCGGTCGTCTGTAGGAAAAAAATACAGCGGGTCTGCGGTGTTCTGAAACTGCCAGGTATTGTACCGTACCTTAAATCCGGGAGCCGTCGGGCAATTTCCATTCAGCTCCGCGCCCAGGTACTTGGTCGCGATATAACTGTCCGTATACCCGGGGTCGCCCGTCGCATCAAACTCATACCCCATGTCCAGGGAATCAAGGAAACCGTTGCCTCCCTTATTAAAAAAAGGCGTTCCTCCGGGCGGGGTGATATTGACATTCCGGATCACCCCATCCGCCCAGTAGCCGAGATAGACAGAGTCCAGGGGCACCGTATTAACGTTGGTGAGGCGGAAATTGAGGATAATGAAAAAATTGGCAAAGGAATAGTTCCAGTTATAGGCAGTAAACTCAACCTTAAAGCCCAGCGGGCGGTGGTCCTGAATCTGGATATTACTCCCGGCTGCAGTCGTGATATTGATGGCCGTATCACTGAATACAGAACCATAATCCTGGTGCGAAACGGCCAGCGGGCTGTAAAACGGGCTGTCAAACAGCGATGACCGCTCCGCGAGTCCCTGCGTCGCCGTAAATTCAAACCCCCGTTTACCCGTTGCATATCCGGTCGCATCGTCCACAGCGCCAGTAGATACCCGCTCCTCACCATTGATAATGCCGCCGATCCATAACCCTCCTTCAAACACGTGCTCGATCCCGGAGTTGACGGGGTACTCGCAGGATGGGAAACCCTGGACATTAAAACTGCCGCTAAAACTATTGCCGATAATCCCCAGATTGGAGATTGTCGCAGCGATGTTTCCGGCGGAGGTGACTTTTTCCTCGTAGACCACCGGCGTCTGGGCGCAGGTGAGCAGTCCGGCCAGCATCAAGCCAGCCCATATCAGTACCCTGTTCATAGATGGTAAAACTAGCTAAATCCCCGGAGGCAAGTATAAACCTAAGGTTAAATTTCGGTGGCAGGAGAGATTACCTGATCCGGATCAGTGTGGTATCAGGGTTTTGAGCTCCTCCGCTTGTGCCAGATGCCGCGCCTCATGGGTCAGGATGATCTCAAAAGCAGTCCCCAGGGTATAAACAATGACGGCATTGGCGGGTGAGGAGATCACGGCACCGCCGGAGACCAAGTCGGAGGCTGCGTCCATGCTGGCGCCCAGGTCCTGCTGGTGTGAGCGAAACTGGCGTAAAATATCTCCCGGAATATCACTGGTGGCGGGTTCCCAGATCGGAAAAGTTTTGATCCGCATCTTGCGGTCCGGCTGCACGGAACTGAGAACAAAGTTGCCAAAAAAGCGGGTCAGAAATCCCATGCGGCCATGCCACGGTGTACGATATGTGCCAGCCCGGAGCGCGTCCAGCACCGGAAAGTACGTACTGTTGATGACGATCAGATGGTGAATGACCTGCCCGATGCTCCAGGTGTCGGGATTGGGTTTCCAGTTGAGTTGCTCGGGCGTCAGCGCACCAAATGTCGCCTCAAAGGCAAGGGTAAGGTCTTCTGTACGGGCAGACCAGGAGGGAGAAGCCATATCAGGGAGGGTAAGAGGTTGGCAATCAGGGGGCAGGGATAGCCGAGACGATGGCCCGGAATAACCAGTCACTGGTGTAGGACTCCCGGGGGTCGCAGCCCATGCGCACGATCACAAGCTGGCGCGAAGGGATGATCACAACATCCTGCCCCTCAAATCCGCTGGCATTGTAGGTGTCTGGCGGCAGGCCCTGGTTGCGGAGACGGAGCCAGAATTGCGCACCATACAGGGCCTCACCCCGGAGGGAGGGCTCGGTGAGCGAGGCGGCATAAGCTGCCCAGCCTGCTGGCAGGATTTGAACCCCGTCCCATTTCCCATCCTGGAGATACAACTGTCCAAACCGCGCCCAGTCGCGTGCTGTCGCATACATATAAGAAGAGCCCACATAGGTGCCGGAGGCATCGGGTTCCAGCACCGCTGAGTACATCCCGATCGGACGAAAGAGGCGCTCATGTGGCAGCCGGAAGTAGGCTGCATCATCCCCGACCTGCCGCCGGATGATCTCCTGGAGGATATTGGTCGTGCCGCTGGAGTAGCTAAACCGGCTGCCCGGCGGTACTTCCAGGGGCTGGTCCAGGGCATACTTGCCGGCACCGTGTGCCTGGGTGAGCATGATCACAGCATCGGCCACCTTGTCATACGACTCCTGAAACCGCAGCCCCGAACTCATGCGCAGGAGATGATCCAGGGTGATCTCCCGGCGTCCGTCAGCCTGCCACTCAGACACAGGCGCGGGAGCGGCTGGGTCCAGCTTGCCGTCCTGCACCAGCAGGCCGACCATCGCCTGGGTGACACTTTTGGTCATGGACCAGCCGATGAGCGGTGTCTCCCGCGAGATACCGGGGGCGTATCGCTCGGCCACAACACGGCCCTGATACAGCACCACAACAGCCCGTGGGACGGCAGAGTCCCTGGGTGCCGCGAAGGCCCTGTCCAGTGCCGCAGTCAGGTCGTCATAGTGTATCCCGCTGAAAGTTGTGTCCCGCAGCAGGTCTGGCCCCCCGGTTGCAGGAGATACCTGTGGCTGGGCCTGTAGTTCAGCCAGGGTGATGTCATTCAGCAGGGTGCATCCCAGCCCGGGACGATACGCCGCCGTCTTGGACACGATCCCAAAGAGACTGGCGGTGACCGTACCGGCCTCCCGGTCTATGACCTCTTTGCCATAAGGGACTGTATGGAGTTCATACTTTTTGATCGAGTCCATCGGGAAGCCCGACACAAAGGTGCAGGAGCAGGTAACCTTGGCATTGTACCCGGCACCGACCTGCATATACCGGTACAGGTAGGAAAGACCGTATCCTGCCAGGGAAAGCACAAGCACAAGTAGTACGAGGCGAAATACTTTCATACGGGGTCAGTTTGGGGGGCTGAATGATGGGGGAAACATACGTTTTTTTTGGCAAAACTCAGGTGCCGGTTCGCTACCTGCCTCAGTCAAAGACGATGGTTTTATTGCCCATCACCACCACCTTGTCACTCAGCACCAGCTTAAGTGCGCGGGCCAGGACAATTTTTTCGACATCTCGTCCGCTCTGCATCATGTCGTGAAGAGAAAAGGTATGATCCACCGGTATGACATTCTGGACGATGATGGGACCTTCGTCAAGGTCGTTGTTGACAAAGTGTGCCGTAGCACCGATTATTTTGACGCCCCGCTCATACGCCCGCAGATAAGGATTGGCCCCGATAAAGGCAGGCAGGAAAGAGTGGTGTATGTTGATGATCCGGTTAGGAAACTGGCTGACAAAAGCCGGGGTCAGTACCCGCATGTATTTGGCCAGTACCAGATACTCAGGCTGGTATCGCATGACTACCTCCAGAAGCTCCTGCTCGTGGGTCTCACGGGTTTTCCCTTCATGGGAGACCAGGTGAAAATTGACCCCAAACTGATGCGTAAAAGGTTTGAGATGTGCATGATTACCGACCACAGCCAGAATCTGGGCATCCAGCTCATCAAACTGATGCCGCACCAGCAACTCGCCGAGGCAGTGCTGCTCCTTGGTCACGAGGATGACGATTTTTTTGGGCCGTGGTGCTGTGAGCCGGATATGTGCATCAGGGGGCAGGACTTCCCGCAGCGCGGCTACCAGACCCGCCTCGTCCACTTCGCCGGAGAACTGTGTCCGCATAAAAAAACGGTTTTGCTCCCGCTCCACAAACTCCTGGTTGCCGGTGATGTTGAGGTCCCGTCGGTAAAGAACCCCCGTGATCTGGTGTACCAGGCCCTTCTGGTCAGCACAGTCTATCAGCACGACGTATTCCCGTGGTGTCATTGTCAATCGGTAAATAAGGCCGTAAAGATAGCCGGAGATATGTAATTGCTACCAACTAATCCCATTTATGGCGCAAGCTGCCTTGACACAGGTAGCTTCAAATAGAAAAAATGCTGTATCTTTAGCCGAATAAATCCAGGGGAAACTTATGACGCGTCAGGTGTTCCGGGTAGGTGGGGCGATAGTGCTGCTGTGGGGGCTGGTTGGTATGGGTATGGTACAGGCGGCACCGCCAGACCAGGATAGCCTCCAGAAGGTACTGGCAGGCCAGAGTCAGGCTGAGCAACAAAAAACCCTGCGCCAGGCTGCTCAAAACCAGGCTGCCCGCGGCAATGCCCCCGATGCCGTGCGTTATGCCGCACAGTCACTCAAGATAGCCCAGGAGCTCAATAACCTGCGCGACCAGGCAGTCGCCCACACAGATCTGGGCTACTATTATCACCGGGCCGATAACCCGGAGGATGCTTTTTTTCACTACCAACAGGCCTTTGCCATCCGCATGGAACATGGACGCCTCCAGGAGGTCCTGGTGACGGTGGCCAAGATACGGGAGGTCTGTGAGGCATTGGGTACGTATGATGCGGCCCGCAATTATTATGAAAAAACCTATAACCGTGCCCGTATCGAGGGAGATACCGTCATAATGGCGGAGTGCCTCTCCGGGATGGGGGATATGCTGGCTGCCATGGACAATGTCGTGGCCGCCGAACAACAATATCTTGAAGCACTGGAAATTGCGCAGGGGATGAAACCCCGGCCGGACTCTGTCATGATTGCCGGTGCCCTGTTTGACCTTGGCAAACTCAAAATTAAGACCAAGGCCTACGACAAAGCCCTGGAGTTTCTCACCCAGGCGCAGCGCATTCACGAGATCCTCCAAAACCCCCTGGACCTCGCCCATACCTCGATGCAACTGGGGCGGATATACCTCAAAACCAAACGATACGTACAGGCCCGGACCCTGTTTGAAGAAGCCAGAGGGACATTTGAAAAGCTCAAAGAGTATGTTTCCGAAGCTGAAGCCCTGAGCCTGATCGGCCAGACCTATATCCTGGAAGAACGATATGACCGGGGACTCATGCCCCTGAAGGAGTCTCTCCATACCCGGGCCTCTGCCCTCAACGATACCAGCCTGGAGACATTATATTACCTGGGATATGCCCGCCAGATGCTGAACGAAGTAGAGGAGGCCAGGGAGTTCCTGGAGCTTGCTGCTGGACTTGACTCCGTAGGAGGACAGGACTCCATCCGGGCGCAGGTATATCTTCACCTGTCGCAGCTGTATGAGTCTGACGACCTCGAAAAAGCACTCCGGTACTACCGCAAATATTCCGACCTCAGCAAGTCCATCTCTGAAGAGCAGAAGGAGCAGTACATCGCTGAAATGCAAAAACGGTTTGAAAACTACAGCCGCGAGCAGGAGCAGGAAATCAGCAAGCGGGACCTGGAGGTGATGAAAAGCAAACTACAGCAGCAGCAGGTCATCTTTTATGCCGGTGCCTGTCTTTTTGTACTGATCGTGGCCCTGGTAGGGGTACTGTATCGCCAGACCAAAATCAAACAAAAAAGCAATGACAAACTGGCCTTTCAAAACAAGGTCATTCATATGCAGAACCGCCAACTGCACAAGATCAACCAGCGGCTGGAAGATGCTAAAAAACAGGCCGAGGCGGCCTCTGAGGCCAAATCAAACTTCCTCGCGGCCATGAGCCACGAGATTCGCACCCCCATGAATGGCATTATCGGCATGACCAGCCTGCTCATGGACTCTGATCTTGACCCTACCCAGCGCGGATATACCCAGGCTATCTCCACCAGCAGCCAGAACCTCCTCTCCATCCTCAACGATATTCTCGACTACTCACGTGTGGAGGCGGGCAAACTTGAGCTCGAAATCCGTACCCTCAGCATCAAAAACCTGCTGGATGAGATCATGTCGCTTTTTGGCAATACGGCACGTACCCAGGGACTGCGGATTGAGTACCATATACAGCCGACCCTGCCGGAGTTTGTACGAGCTGACCCCACGCGGCTGCGGCAGATATTGGTCAACCTCGTGAGCAATGCCCTCAAATTTACGCAGGAAGGCTATGTACGTATCTCCGTACGGGCACGTAACCAGCCCGCTGCGGGAGCACTCCGGCACAAGGATATGTTTGAGCTGGAGTTTCAGGTGGAGGATACCGGGATCGGGATTCCGCCGGAAAAACACGAGCAGATTTTTGAGTCCTTTCAGCAGGTGGACAACTCAGTCTCCCGCAAGTTTGGCGGGGTAGGGCTGGGGCTGGCGATCTGCCGTAAGCTGGCCGAGCTGATGAGCGGCGCTATCTGGGTGGAAAGTGCACCAGGCCGGGGTTCCCGTTTTGTGTTTTATGTCATGGCAGAAACCGACCGCGAAGCCGAACTCCAGAAACCCGTCTCACCTGCCGCCACAAGTTATGCCTTTGACGCAGCGCTGGGGAGCCTGTACCCCATGCAGATCCTGGTAGCCGAGGACAATATGATCAACCAGACCGTCATTGAGGGCATCCTGATGAAAATGGGCTATCAGGTACAAATGGCCGCCGACGGAAAGGAGGCCCTGGAAAAAGTACATGCCGGAGCGTTTGACCTGGTATTTATGGACATACAGATGCCGGAGGTGGACGGCCTCACGGCCACACGAGAGATCATCGAGACACTCCCGCAGGCCCGGCAGCCTGTTATTGTCGCCATGACAGCCAATGCGATGGCAGGGGAGCGCGAAAAATACCTGGAGGCAGGTATGCATGACTATATCAGCAAACCCTTCAAGCTGGCAGACCTGGAGCAGATCATCATCAAGTGGGGGGGACGCATTCGCCAGCACAAAACATCCCTCAAGTCCTGATCAGCCGATCATGACCCCCCGGCGCCCCAGCAGGGGTATCGTGGTAAAATAGTCCTGGGAAATACTGCCCGCTACAAACGTATATTTTTTGTCGTACATGTAGCCGTCTTCTGTAAAACTGATCCAGTATTCATTGTGAAGCTGAAATACCGCTGTCTGGATATTCTCGATCTTGCTGTACGACAATCCCTGCATCTCCTCAAAAAAATGCCTCAGTACCGAGGTCTCGACCGGATTGCCCTCCAGCTCTCCATATCCCCGGGAAGCGATCAGCAGATTGCGGATCGGCTGCTCCCGTAAACTCAAAATATACACCTCCCAAAGCTCTCCATCTGGCTGGATCGGATCCGGCACAATGGCAATATACAGGTCCTCTACACTTCGGATAGGTATGTCTTTTTTCATGGGCGCAAAGATAAGATTATTTGCGAAAAGCATGTACCCTGGCAACGCGAAACACTTTTTCACAGTTGGAGGGAGTAACAACTATGCAACGCAGCATCGTTTTTTCCTTCAGGGTTTACGGGAAAGAACTGTACCTTTAGGCCCTCAATTCCGGACAAAGATGAATCAGGTAATGACCAGGCTGTGGACGATCGGGTGGTATGTGGGACTATTGTTGTTGCCGGCAGGGCTGCTGGCCCAGGGTGGGCAGGTGCGCGGGACCGTTGTCAACCAGGACGGAGACCCCCTTACGGGTGCTACGGTTTTTATTCCGGCCCTCAAGACCGGTGCCTACGCCAATGA
This sequence comes from Bacteroidia bacterium, assembly GCA_033762375.1. Classification (GTDB taxonomy): domain Bacteria; phylum Bacteroidota; class Bacteroidia; order J057; family J057; genus RDXT01. The sequence continues at coordinate 19,509 of JANRLQ010000013.1, read as the reverse complement.
AGACGGGATCTACAGCATCGCCCGGGTACCTGCCGGTACCTATCAGGTGATGGCTTTTTACTACGGCTACGATACCGTCCGGAAAGAAGTAACCATATTGGCCGGAGGGGTCACGACGACAGGGTTTACCCTGTCAGAGCTTCAGGTTTTTGCTGATGCCGTGGAGATTACGGGCGAGCGGCCTACCGGGCAGATTCAGAAAACCCAGGTGGATGTAGGGGTCACCTCGATCACCCCGCAGGAAATCCAGGTCATACCCTCTCTCGGAGCTCCGGACCTGGCGCAATACCTGCAAGTACTCCCCGGTGTTGTCTTTACCGGTGACCAGGGCGGGCAGTTGTTTATCCGGGGAGGAACCCCCATTCAAAATATGGTGCTCATGGACGAAATGGTGGTGTACAGCCCCTTTCACTCCATCGGCTTGTTCAGTGTGTTTGATCCGGACTTTATCCGGTCCGTGGATGTGTATTCGGCTGCTTTTCCGGGACAATACGGCGGACGGGTCTCCTCTGTGATAGACATCAAAACCCGCAATGGGAGCTTTGACCGGTTTAAGGCCAAGGTCAATCTTAATCCCTTCACGGGCGGGCTCCTCCTCGAGGGACCCCTCAAACGGTCCAGCCGGGGGGCCGGAGCCGGGATCAGCTACCTGCTCTCCGCCCGCAATAACTTTATTGACCGCACAGCCCAGACGGTATATCCCTATATCAACAACGGCGAAGGGCTGCCTTATAATTTCCTGGACATCTACGGCAAACTCACCGCCTCAGACGGTGTCAACTATGCCAATCTCTTCGGATTCAGGCATGTGGACAACGTCAACTATGAATTTCCAGCCGATATTGGATGGGAAGCCGTCGGGGCTGGTGCCAATTTTCAGGTCCTCCCGACGGAGGCTGCGGCCATCATCTCCGGCTCATTTGCCTACTCCAATTATGCCTCTGCGCTCGAAAGCCAGTCTGAGACCTTTCCCCGCAAAAGCAGCATCAACGGATTTAATGGCGCGCTGAAAGTCGGGTATATTTTTAACTCAATAGATGAGTTCAACTTTGGTATGTCAGTCCTGGGATTTACGACGGACTACATATTCACCAACTCATTCGGATTCCAGACCTCGCAGCAGGCCAGCAATACAGAAGCCATCATCTATTCCCGCTACAAAAAAGTGTTTCTGGTAGAAACCGCCGGCGGTGGTACCTACGAGCGGGCTGTCATCGAGCCGAGCCTGCACCTGCATTATTACAATAACCAGAGTGCCATCAGGGCAGAACCCCGCCTCCGTGCCAAGCTGAACTTTCCCGGGCTGAGTTTTAGTGTCGGTACCGGCACCTATTCCCAAAACCTCGTCGCTGCAACCTCTGACCGGGATGTGGTGAACCTGTTCCAGGGATTCTTGTCTGCTCCGGAAGAACTGGCCTACAAACAAAAAAAGTCTACCCTCCAGACTGGCTGGCACCTCCTCGCAGGAGCCGAAGTAGCGCTGTATCAGAAGATCTCCATCAACCTGGAGGGATGGTACAAAAACTTCACCCAGCTCACGAATACCAACCGCGACAAGCTGTTCCAGCAAGATCCTGACTTTATTACAGAAACGGGCGAAGCCTACGGGGTGGACTTGGTCGCCAAATACCGCAGCCGCAACCTATACCTGTACGGCAACTACGGACTGGCTAAGGTCACCCGCACAGACCGGATCAATACCGCCACCCCGCGTACCTATCCACCCGTATGGGACCGCCGCCATACCGCCAACCTGGTAGTAGCGTATAAGTCCGGCCGGTTTGAGGGTGAATTGGTTGGGCAGAAAAGGATCAAACCTAAGTTCTCAGATGCACCCTGGGAGTTTAGCCTGCGCTGGAGTCTCGGGTCAGGTTTTCCTTTCACCCAAACCCAGGCCTACTTCGAAAAACTCAACTTTTTCGACGACGGTGCCCAGACAGACATTTCCACCCAAAACGGCCAGTTGGCCCTCATCCTCAGCGATGACCTCAACGGAGGCCGCCTGCCCTATTACCACCGCCTTGACCTCTCTGCAGACCGCCGCTGGCTCATCCGCAACAAGGTCCTCGTGGAGCTGAACGCAACCCTTATTAATACCTACAACCGGGACAATATTTTCTACTTTGACAGGGTGCGTTTTGCGCCGGTGTACCAGTTCCCGGCTATACCGGCCCTCGGCCTGACCATCAAGTATTGATCGGTATTTCAGCACAACCCGGTGAAAATATTTTCGTATCACTTGCACATACCAACTGGTATGTATATATTTGTCCCATGAATACAGATACCCGGCATCAAATTCTGCATCAGACTTTCACAGCCATTCGCCTCCATGGATTTCAGGGGGTGCGGCCGGACAAGGTCGTGCAGGAAATGGGAATCACCAAAGGGGCGCTGTATCACTATTTTACCGGGAAAAAAGAGCTCGGATACGCCATCGTGGACGAGATTATCGCGCCGATGTACCTGGGACTGTGGGAACGTGCGGCTACCGGATCGGGCACAGCCGTCGAGCGGATCGCAGCAGTGCTGCACCGTCTCCGGTTGAGCACATCGGATACTGATATTTTCACCGGATGTCCCCTCAATAATCTCATGCAGGAAATGTCTCCGCTGGATGAGGGATTCCGGCAGCGGCTGGAGTATATTGTGGGCGGCATGCACCGGGCCGTAGCAGAAGTCTTGATGCAGGGGCAGGCAGAAGGAGAGATACGGCCGGATGTGAATACCAGTGCCGCTGCCTATCAGATCATTGCGGCTGTCGAGGGGGCTTTTGGGATCGCCAAGACCCTGCGTAGTGCGCAGGTTTTTCATAGTACCCTCGACGAAGTCGAGCGGTATATCCGTGGACTTCAATCCTGATATTTTTTTATCTGATCACATACCAACCAGTAGGTACGATGACTCGCCAACTTATATATGTTTTTGACCCCCTTTGTGGCTGGTGTTATGGATTCAGCCCGGTCATCAGTGCCTTACATGCGAAGTACGGCGCTGAGATTCCCTTCGAGATCTACAGCGGCGGTATGGTCACAGGTGACCGGGTGCAGCCTGTTGCCGCCATGGCCGGATACATCAAAGGAGCCTATCAGCGGGTGGAGGCGCTGAGCGGGGTTACGTTTGGGCAAGGGTATCTGGATATGCTGGATGCCGGTACCTATATCTCCAACTCAGCACCGCCGTCGGCGGCCATACAGGTTGCCCGGACGCTGGATCCTGCGCGGGTGATCCCCTTTGCCCATGACCTCCAGCAGGCAATGTTTGTCCGGGGGCAGGACCTCAACGATCCGGATACCTATCGCCAACTGGCCCTGACATACGGATGGGACCCGGAGGATTTTGTGACACAGTGGCAATCAGTTGAGATACAACACCGTACCCAGGCAGAGTTTGAGATGGTGGCAGGGTGGGGCGTAAGCGGGTTTCCTACCTTGTTGTATGCCGAAAATGAACAACTGTTTCTCGTCGCGAATGGATTCCGGAGCCAGCAAGACCTTGAGCCCGTCATGCAGCAGATTCTGGCCCGGACGGCCTGAGTTTCTCTAAGGCAGCAATGCCTTTCTTTTTTCACCTGACACATACAGACTGGTATGTATCTTTTTATGTAACCACTAACTTCTTCATTATATGTACGTTATTACTGGCGCTACTGGCCACACTGGCAAGCTGATCGCAGAGGCACTGCTGGCTGCGGGTAAACCCGTCACCGCCATCAGCCGGACGGCAGCTCATCTGACCGACCTCTCGGCTGCCGGAGCACACACCGCTGAGGGCTCGCTGGAGGATGCCGACTTTCTGACCCGTACCTTTGAGGGCGCTACGGCAGTGTATGCCATGATCCCGCCCAATTTTGCCACAGAAGACTTTACCGCCTATCAGTACCGGGTGGCCGATGCCCTCTATACTGCGATTGTAGCGGCCAAAGTACGACATGTAGTGTTTCTGAGCAGTGTCGGGGCGCACCTGGAGGCAGGCAGCGGCGTACTGCTCGGCCTGCGATACTTCGAAGACAAACTGGCTGCGCTTACGGGTACCCATACCCTGAGTCTCCGGGCAGGCTTTTTTATGGAAAACTTCCTTTCGTCAGCAGGCCTGCTCCGGAATGCCGGTATCCTCGGTGGGTTTCCGATCCAGGGAGATATCCCCATGCCGATGGTGCATACCCGCGACATTGCCGCTGTAGCGGCCCGGTATCTGCTGGCCCTGGATTTTGAGGGATTTTCTGTACAGTATGTGGCGGGTGCGCGCGACCTTACCTTCCAGGAGGCTGCTACCATCCTCGGCACGGCCGTCGGGCGGCCTCAGACGCCCTGGGTCCAGTTTTCATACGAAGATGCACGTCAGGGCATGATCCAGAACGGACTTCAGCCTAATATGGCTGATCTCTACATCGCCTTCAGCCGTACAGCCAATGAGGGACGCCTCGCCGGTGATTACCAGCGTACCGCTGCCAATACCACTCCTACGACCCTGGAGATGTTTTCTGCTGAGTTTGCACAGGCATACGCCCAGGTAGCAGGTCAGCCTGCCTGATTGTGGGCAGGGTCTCAGGATCGTCCCGGCGACAGGTCAGGGCGATCCTGAGATACATCAGGGAAAATGTGATGAAGGAGATCCGGGATTAGGCGGTCCGCCGTTTCAGGATCATTTCAGCCACGTACATATCTTCCGGCGTAGTGACCTTGAGGTTATCGTAGGAGCCGGGACAGATGGAGACAGGACCGGTGGTCAGCTCGTAGAGGCTGGCATCGTCTGTAAATGCCTGGTCGGGCCGGTGGTGATATGCATGCAGGATCAGGTCCAGCCGGAAGGTCTGCGGGGTCTGCACTTCATAAAATTGCTCACGGGGTATTGCCTGGCTGGTACCATCTGGCTGGAGCACGCGGATAGATGCCTTGACTGGTACGCAGACGACAGCGGCTCCGGTCTCCGCTGCTTGTGTATAGGCCGCTCCGATCAGGTCTGGTGTGATCAGGGGGCGTACGCCGTCATGGATGGCGACCCAGCATTGTGAGGGGGCAGGCATGATTCCGGCCAATGTTTCCAATCCGGCTTGTACGGAGTCTGTGCGGGTAGCACCTCCGGCTATCAGGGTTGGACGTACAGGCAGGGCCGCCTGGTCCAGCAGGGACTCCATATAAGGTATCCACGCCCCTGGCAGGGTGATGACAACGGGCAGGGCCGGATCATGCTGGTAGAAGGCTTCCAAGGTATGCAGGAGGATCGGTTTTCCTGCCAGTAATAAAAACTGCTTAGGCAGGTCACTGCCCATACGGGTGCCAGTCCCACCGGCGACAATCAGTGCTGCCTGCTGGTGCATACCAGGATCAGAGGATCAGCAGGGCGTCGCCGTAGCTGAAAAAGCGATACTTTTCCTTCACGGCTTCTTCATAACACTTCACCATAAAATCATGCCCCATAAATGCAGAGGTCAGCATCAGAAGCGTTGACTTGGGCCGGTGAAAATTGGTGAGGAAAGCATTGGCGATGTGGAAGTCGTAGGGAGGATACACAAACTTATCCGTCCAGCCCTCTGCAATGTTCAGGGTACGGCTGGCAGATACGGAGGACTCCAGTGCCCGCATGACAGACGTTCCTACGGCCAGAACTTTTTTCTTATTGCGCTTAGACTCGTTGACAATGTCCCGGCAGGTATCCGGTATAATATAGTACTCAGAGTCCATCCGGTGTTTGGACAAGTCTTCGACCTCTACCGGATTAAAAATGCCGATACCCAGATGGAGGGTGATATATCCCTGCTCGACACCGTTCAGTTCAAACCGCTTCAGCAACTCACGGGTAAAGTGCAGGCCCGCTGTGGGGGCTGCCACGGCACCGACGTTTTTGGCAAATACAGTCTGGTAGTCTTCCCGGTCACGTTGTTCTACCTTGCGTATATCGCTGATATAAGGCGGAATCGGCATTTTGCCGAGTTTGTCTATGAGTTTGTGCAGATCGGCGTTTTCACCCTCAAACAAAAAGCGGATGGTACGGCCACGTGAAGTTGTGTTGTCCACTACTTCAGCTACAAGGTCGTTTTCGCCAAAAAACAATTTATTACCTACCCGGATTTTGCGGGCGGGCTCTACGAGGACATCCCACAGCTTCTGGCGTGCATTAAGCTCGCGGAGGAGGAATACCTCAATTTTAGCCCCGGTTTTTTCTTTTTTACCGATCAGGCGGGCCGGAAATACCTTGGTATCATTCAGCACCATAGAGTCACCTTCCCCGAAGTACTCCAGGATGTCTGTAAAATTCCGGTGCTCAATCTTCCCTGTGTCCCGGTGAGCTACCATTAGCCTGCAACTGTCACGTGGATCAGCGGGATGAAGGGCGGTAAACTCTTCGGGGATTTCCAGGTTAAATGAGGATAACTTCATGTGTGATCAGGAGAATTCTGCGTTTTTCACACGCTGTAAAAAAGATGTGCAAAGGTAGGGTGTTTGTGGCTGATAGTCAAGGGGAATCCATAAAAATACTTGCCCGCCGCAGGGCAGGACACACATTGTCACCTGACCGGGCTACTTTTTTCGCTGACCGGGTTTGATCCGGATAAAATCGCTCGTGTTGCCGCCGGAAACTGGCTTGTGTGTCTCACGTTCCTGGCGGGGGGTTGTACGGGGTTGGTCTTCCAGTTTCATGGAGAGGCTGATCCGCTTGCGGGGAATGTCCACACTCACCACACGCACCATCACCTGCTGCTGCACCTTCACGACCTCTGCCGGGTGTTTGATAAAGCGGTTGGCCATCTGGCTCAGGTGTACCAGGCCGTCCTGGTGTACCCCTATGTCCACAAAGGCCCCAAAATCAGTGACGTTGGTGACAATGCCCGGCATCGTCATGCCCTCGCGCAGGTCCTCCATGCTATTGACCCCGTCTGCAAAACTAAACGTTTCGAACTTCTCGCGGGGATCCCGTCCGGGTTTTGCCAGCTCCAGCAGGATGTCCTGCAAGGTCGGCAGACCTACTTTGTCCGTGATGTACCGTTTCAGGTCAATCTTTTTCCGGAGGGACTCTTCCTGCATCAACTGGCCTACCGTCACCCCCAGATCAGCTGCCATCTGTGCCACGATCGGATAACTCTCCGGGTGTACGGCACTGGCGTCGAGTGGGTTAGGCGCCTGGTGGATGCGGAGGAAGCCTGCTGCCTGCTCAAAGGCCTTGGCACCCAGGCGGGGCACCTTGCGCAGGTCCTCCCGTGAGCGGAAGGGACCGTGCTGGTTGCGGTACTCCACCACATTTTGTGCGAGCGAGGGGCCGAAGCCGGATACGTATGTGAGCAGTTGTTTGCTGGCTGTATTCACCTCTACCCCGACCGCATTCACGCAGGAGATCACAATGTCATCCAGGCTTTTCTTCAGTGAGTTCTGGTCCACATCATGCTGGTACTGGCCGACCCCGATGGACTTGGGGTCCAGCTTGACCAGCTCTGCGAGCGGGTCCATGAGCCTCCGTCCGATGGATACAGCTCCGCGCACGGTCAGGTCGTGGTCCGGAAATTCTTCCCGTGCTACTTCTGAAGCGGAGTAAATGGAGGCACCGCTCTCATTGACCATCACAATGGGAATATGCGCCGGCAGACCGATTTCCTTGAGGAATGCTTCTGTCTCGCGGCCTGCCGTACCATTTCCGACGGCAATGACCTCAATTTCATATTGTTTGACCAGCTCCAGAACCGTAACAGCCGCCAATGCCTGCTTGCCGCTGTGAGGATAGATGGTAGTATTATCCAGGAGTTGGCCCTGGCGGCTCAGGCAGACGGTTTTGCAGCCGGTCCTGAATCCCGGATCAAGTGCCATGACCGTTTTTTGGCCGAGTGCCGGTGCCAGCAGCAGTTGGCGCAGGTTATCAGCAAATACGCGGATCGCCTCTCCATCAGCCTTATCCTTGGTGAGGAGCCGCACCTCGGTCTCCATGGAGGGGGCCAGCAGGCGGTCGTAGGCATCCTCCAGGGCCTCCCGTACCTGGGCAGCTGCGGCTGAGTCGTTCTGGATAAATTGTTTTTCGAGGAGATAGGACGCCTCTGCCTCGTCCGGGCGGATCGTCAGGCTGAGAAATCCCTCTTTTTCACCCCGGCGCAAGGCGAGGAGGCGATGGGAGGGGATATCTTTGAGGGACTCGCTCCAGTCAAAATAGTCTTTAAACTTGACCCCTTCTTCTTCCTTGCCTTTGATGAGGCGGGATGAAATGATGCCCCCGCGCATGAACAGGTCGCGCATACGGGCGCGGACATCGGCATCTTCGCTGGCTTTTTCGGCGATGATGTCGCGGGCTCCCTGCAGGGCTTCTGTCACGGAGGCCACTTCTTTTTCACTGTTCACAAAAGCACCTGCTGCCGTGTCCGGGTCGGTATCGCTGTCCTGGGCCAGGAGCAGCAGGGCGAGCGGCTCAAGCCCCTTCTCGCGGGCGATCATGGCACGGGTACGGCGTTTGGGGCGATAGGGGAGGTAGATATCTTCGAGGTGGCTGAGGGTGTCGGCACCCTCGACCGCTGCCCGGAGCTCGTCCGTCAGCAGGTTTCGCTCGGTGAGGGAGTCGAGGATGGCGGCCCGGCGTTTGTCGAGTTGCTCCAGTTGCTCGGCCCGGTCCCGGATCGTGGTCAGTTGGAGCTCATCCAGGCTCCCGGTGACTTCCTTGCGGTACCGGGCCATAAATGGAATAGTGGCCCCCTCTCCGATCAGGCTCAGGGTGGCAGAAACCTGGCGGGCACTCAGGCCCGTCTCGCGCGCAATACGGTCGGTATAGGTAATATTCATCTCTTCACGGTTTGATTCAGGCTGGACCGGGAGGCAAATATACAGGGCGCGGGCATTTTTGGTGCGGGATTTTTTCCACAGGGGTCAGAATGTTTATGCCCCGTAGACAAGCTGAATGCCGGATGCCGGCACAGGATTGCCCGCAGATGCGCAGGATCTTTTTTCCAACACTTTGATTTCCTTTGACTCTCTTCATCAGAAAGATTGTGAGGATCAGTAACCTCCCCTATATTTGTCTGCTGAAACTGAAAAACATGAACCTGGCTGAAATATTTCTCACCTCTGAAGGGCTGGTAGGCCTGTTCACCCTCACCCTGATGGAGATCATCCTCGGGATTGACAACATCGTTTTTATCTCGATCGTAGCGGGCAAACTGCCTAAAGATCAGCAAAAACAAGCCCGAAATCTCGGCCTGTTTCTCGCTTTGGGTTTTAGGATCGGTCTCCTGCTGACGATCAGCTGGATTGTTTCACTCAAGGAGCCTGTTATCTCCCTGGGCAGCAGCGAGGCATTTCACCTGAGCTGGCGGGATATGATTCTGATTGCTGGTGGCTTATTCCTGATGTGGAAAACCATCACGGAGATGCACCACAAGCTGGAAGGGATAGATGACGAAAGCAATGACAGTAAAGCCCGTAATTTTTGGGCCGTGATTGTGCAGATTATCATTCTGGACATTGTATTCTCATTTGACTCAATCCTTACGGCAGTGGGACTGGCCCAGCACGTGGAGGTGATGATCGCGGCAGTGGTGATCTCGCTCGGGATCATGATGGTTGCTGCAGGTCCGATCAGCGATTTTATCAACGATCGCCCTACGATGAAGATGCTGGCGCTTTCTTTCCTGCTCCTGATCGGCTTTATGCTGGTGGCAGAAGGGTTTGAACAGCATGTGGACAAGGGGTATATCTACTTTGCGATGGCATTTTCATTTGTCGTGGAGCTGCTCAACTCCCGCCTTGCCCGCAATGCTTCCCGGCCTGTGCGCCTCCGTGAGCGCATGCGGGACGACGACTAAGATTTATCTCCATATTCATAATTATTGAGCCCCGGAAGGGGCTCTTTTTTTTTATGTATTTCGGCTTTCTGATCTTGCAGGAGTAAGTATATGAATTAAAATGTTTAATAATTGAATATTCCAAATATTAATATTGTGTACAAAACAAACGGCGTCAGATATTCAAGATCAAATAAGTAGGTTATTGGTTTTCAGGTTGTTTTGGTGACCCTTTTTGAGCCTGACCCGTCTGGTATTTTTCCCTGACCGCATTTGAATCTGGTATGAATCTTCATCAAAAACCCACGGTCCGGTCCGGACAGCGTCAAATTGCCGCCGCTATTCTGGCTACAGGCATCGTCATATCGGCAGCCGTGCTGGTGATATGGCAGCTCAACCAGCCCGAAGATACCCTGTCGTCCTACACGCAGCAGTTCACCTCCGCCAGCAGGGCCAATGAGATTGCCAATTGCTGGACGTTTGCCTCAACCACGATCGTCACGACCGGCAATGCCAATGCAGGCATGCCCATAGACGGACCTACCCTGCGGACAGGGACCCTCAACAGTACGGTAAGACCCTGCCGGTTGGGTTCGCCTTGTACAGAGCTCGCTGACTCGGGTGAGATTGTATTCAAACACTATATCAGCCACCTGCGCAACAGCACCCTGAAGCAACTCGATCTCGTCGCGATCAACCAGGTAGACAATACAGAGACCCTGCTTTTTACCCACGTTTATACCAATACAGCCCTGCGCGAAGAACATGTACCTGTGAACTTGACAGGTTTTTATAAATTTGAGTGGCGCTGGATCGGATCAGGTGCGGGCACGCAGGGACGTGCACTCATGGATGATATTACCATTCCGGGTGTGTATGCCGCTGATCCTTCGGGCGGGTGTGCCTGTGTAGGGGGGTACTTTCCGGTAGAGTGGCTTTCTGTAGATGCAGAGCTCCGGGCGGATCAAAGCTGGATCACTTGGTCCACTGCCAGTGAAACGAATACAAGCCACTTCAGCATTGAGCGCTCTGAGGACGGGACGCTGTTTGAAACGCTGGGGGAGGTCCCTGCGGCCGGAAACAGCATGGTCGTGCGCAACTATGAATTTCAGGACCTGACGGCAGCTTACAAGCCTGTAGAGAGACTTTACTATCGGATCAGGCAGGTGGACCTTGATGGTACTTTTTCATACAGCCAACTGATTGAGCTGTCGCTCCCCTTCGGTCCGGACGGCGGGTCAGAAGGATGGCAGGTATATCCGAATCCTGCTACGGACCGGGTGACCATCGCTGTATATGCCGCGACCCGTCCGGCCCGTCTGGAAATCACAGATATCAGCGGCAGGGTTGTATATGCACATGTTGTCGCTGCAAGTCAGGAAATACAAACATTTATGCCCGCTATTCATGATTGGGTGCCGGGTGTGTATCTGATACGCCTGGCAGATGAAAGCCAGATCCGTGTCCAGCGATTGCTGATCCGATAATAGGGGTCAATATGATCTCATGGCACAGGCCGGACCCAGGTCCGGCCTGTTGCTTTTAAGCAGTTTGCGAGTTGTCATATAATTCAAATTAATGGAAAGATTTTATTTTGTATATTTTGTAATTTTGATTCAATGAAACATGCACACTATTTTCTATGAAATTTTTTTTACAAACAACCATGGGCTTGTGCCTGCTCCTGAGTGCTTGCAGCCTGGCAGAAGAAGCCTCCCGTATCCAGACTCCCGACTGGGATCCTGTGTTTGCGTTGCCATTGGTAGAGACGCAGATCAGGTTACAGGACATTATTTCACAAGTAGATACTGCTGGTCTGCTCACGACGGATAGCCGGGGCGCTCTCATGCTGGCGTATGAGACAGATCTGGGGTATCTGTCAGCCGGAAATCTGGTTGTTATTCCAGCACTCAGCATTCCGATGCCGGACGTATCATTTTCAATACCCTTTCCGGTTACGGGCCTGCAGCAGATGAGACTAAGCTCCGGTACACTGGGCTATCGTTTTTCGCATACAGGCACGGAGCCGATTCAGGTTGTTATGGGGTTTGACAATGCAGTCCTGGGTCAGAAACCGTTAGTCCAGGTCATAGATATCCCCGGACGAGGCACCTATACGGGAGAACTGGACTTGCAGGGGTATGCGATCTATCTCACGGATGGTACGCTGGACTTGAGGTATAATGCACACCTGATGGATGGGTCAGTGGTGCAGGTGGAGGATTTTCAGTATTCATTACAAGACTGGACTGTACAGTATGCAGAGGGATATCTCGGCCAGCAAGTACTCGACCTGACAAGCGGGGATGTACAGCTGGATATTCCGACTTTGCCGGAGGGAGCATTTATAGGTCTGCTGGCTCCTACCTTCTCCTTTCGGGTGCGTAACTCTCTGGGACTGCCGTGTATGCTCCAGGCTGTGCAGTTTGATGCTGTAGATGCCCAGGGCGTATCTACCTCGCTGCTGAGCCCGGAGCTCCAGGCAGGTATTCCGCTAGCCTATCCAGACCTTCAGGCATCGGGCACATACGCCCTCACGACCCTCACCCTTGATACCTCTAATACCCGGCTGGGTGATGTCATATCCGCCATGCCCCGGAGGCTTATCTGGAATTTTGATGCCCTTACCCATCCTGACGGGGATGAAACCCATACGGGTTTTGTACTGGACACCAGTCGTATCGGGATTACGCTCCGGGCAGAGCTCCCGCTATATGGAAAAGCAGGGCAGATACCATTTCAGCAAAGCTTTGACATGGATCTCAGTGAGCTTGAAACAGGACCTCTTGAGACAGCCGATCTCAAATTATGGATAGACAATGGCTTCCCGCTTGAGTCAGCCGTACAGGCTTACTTTTTGGACGAAACCGGACAGGTGCTGGATTCTTTGTTTGAAGATGGGGCTACCTGGATCGGCGGGGCAGCGGTAGATGTATCCGGACGGGCAGTAGCCCCCACCCAGACGGACCTACATATCCGGCTGAATGCCCAGCGCGTGGCAGTACTTCGTGGCGCGCGCCAGATAGCGGTACGTTGCCTGTTTGCTACCAGTGAGGGTGGTACAATACCTGTCGCCATGTATGCGGATTATCAGATCGGCATACGGCTCGGCGTCCTGGCTGGCCTCTGAGGGGAGGCAATGTCCCACACGTATCCCTATTCAGGTTGTTTATTCTGGTCATCTTTTTAGTGAAATCACCATGCAGCACGTACGGTTTGTTTATATATGTTGTCTGCTTGCCGGGTCAGTGAGCACAGCCTGGGCGCAGCAGAGTCTCTGGTTTATGCCCCGGATCCTCCAGGCCCATCAGGTCAATCCTGCTCAGCTTCAGGATAATACCCTGACCCTGAGCTTACCCACCGCACATGTCGCGGCAGCCCATACGGGTGCGAGCTGGCAGGATATCGTGCGTCCGGTTGCGGGTTCAGATTCGTTTAGCCTGGACATACCGGGGGCGATCAGCCAGCTGCGTGATCTCGAGCACCTGCGCGTCAGTACACGGGCAGACTGGCTCGCAGTAGGTATCCGGGTGCGTAACTGGCAGTTTCACGCTGCCGCCAGCACCCGTGTGTCTGGTAAGGTGTCCTATACCCAGGATATGGCGGCGCTTGCCTGGTACGGAAATGCCCCATTTGCTGGCGAAACCCTGGACCTGGCACCTGATTTTCAGGCTACTGCCTTTCATGAAGCAGGGGCCGGGGTCTCGTTTCCGGTGCTGAAGATATTCCGTGCAGGTGTCCGGGTCAAGTATCTGATCGGCCTGGCTGATATCTCTGTATCCCGGCGATCCCTGACCCTTGCAACGGGAGCAGAGGACTACCGGCTTGATCTGATGGCTGACTATCAACTGAATACCAGTATGGTTTCGTTGGGGACGGCTGATGACTTTGCCCCGGCATTTTCTCCTGCGCCCCTCACCCGCAACCGGGGCCTGGGGGCTGACATCGGGATAGAGGCCCGCCCCGGCAAAACCCTGACGCTGACAGCAGGTGTCCTGGACCTGGGGTATATCCGCTGGCAAGACCAGGCAAACCAGTACCACCTCAGGGGCACCATTTCCCTGCAGGGGCTGGATGCGTATGCCATGGTCCGGGCGGATTCTGTCCGGTGGGATCAGTATCTGGATTCACTCACCCGTGACATCAGCATCAGTGCCTCTGCAGGGGCTTATACACGGGCCTTGCCTGCCCGGTTGTATGCCAGTGCCCTTTGGAAACCTGTCCGTTTTTTTCAGGCAGGTGCACTTGTCCAGGGAGAAGTATATCAGGGTACATGGCAGCCCTCGCTGACCGTACACGCAGGATTCCATGCTGGCAAGGTGCTCAGTGCGGGGTTGTCATGGTCATATATGGACCGCCGGGTTGACCACCTGGGGGCCAATCTGCTCCTGAAAGCCGGCCCTGTTGTCATATTTGGCGCCACAGACCATTTGTCTTCCCTGATTTGGCCCCGCAGTGCCCGGCAGGTAGACGCCCGGCTGGGATTACTGCTGGCGATTGGGGGAGGTCGCCAGTAAACCGGTATCCGGCACGCTGCTGGTTTTACAGTGCGGATGGGTCAGTCGCCAGTAGTTTTTCCCCAAATCCCAGCAGCCCGGTCCCCCCGCCTCCGTGGATGATGAGGACCTCGCCTGTCAGAGATGGGGCAAGGTGCCGGGCAGTCAGAAATAATTTGGCGGTATACACAGGGTCCGCATAGAGGCCATGCTCCCGGGCAAGGCGTCGGCTTTCGGCTAAGACCGCCTGGTTGATACTGCCGAAGGCTCTTGCGGTTGGCGGTTCATGCAGGGTATAAGCAGCGTACCTGGGGCTGATCCCTGTAGCGGCAAACAGCCATTCGCCGGCCTGGTGCAGCATCTCCCCGAAGGATGCCGGAGAGCCTGCTGCCATCATCACATGTATGTGGGCGCTGAGGCCAGCCAGGGGTGCAGCCAGGATCAGGGCAGCGGCTGTGAGGCCTGTCCCGGCATCGGTGATTATATGATCAAATGCCAAGCTGTTGCGGTGCTCGTTGCGATGAATATCCGTTGCCAGGGTCATAGCACCTGCCAGGGCAGGTGGACACGTGCCTCCCTCGGGGATGAGGTAAGCGGGTTGGGGCTGGGTCTTCAGCCAGGCATCGGCTGTTGCTGAAGCCTGGGGCCATGCAGCGGCATCAAGGCGGTGTATGCGTTCGGGAGGCAAGGCGAGCCGGAGCAGCAGGGTATTGCCCTGCGCAGGATCACCCACCCGCGCCCGCACAAACACCTCCGCCTGAATCCCGGCTTCCGTCAGGAGCGGCACCAGTGCTGCGAGGTGGTTGGAGCGTTCGCCGCCGAGGGCAGCCACGGCCTGGATACCCTGTGCCTGTAACCAGGGGATCAGCGACGCAAATTTACGCTGTTTGGTACCCGATCCGACAAATCCCGACTCGTCTTCCCGCTTCACCCAAGTCTGCACCATATCTGCCCTGAGAGGATGCAGGCGGTGTATTCGCGTCGCGGGTACCCGGTCTGGGTCGCAGCTGACTTCCAGCCAGGTTCGAAATTTAGACTGCTCAGACATAATACAATATATACCACTCAGAAATGCTGACCGGTAAGTACGGTACAAAACGGGATTTTCCTATCTTTGGCGCTGAGAGAAAGCCCCCCATTATTTATGACACTTATTTCATCTATCTCAGGCATCAGGGGAACGATCGGAGGCGCCGCCGGCGAAAACCTGACGCCAGTAGATATCGTCCAGTTTACAGCTGCATACGGCACCTGGCTGGGGTTTCGGTCCTCCTCCCGGACGGTAATAGTCGGGCGTGATGCCCGGCCCTCCGGCGAGATGGTACATGCCCTGGTTACAGGCACCCTCATGGGGCTGGGATTTAAAGTGATTGATCTCGGGCTCTCGACTACTCCGACAGTGGAGGTCGCTGTGCCGCATTACCAGGCCGGCGGGGGGATTATCCTCACGGCATCACACAATCCGGTGGAGTGGAATGCACTCAAGCTGCTCAATCACCGGGGCGAATTTGTGACCAAAAAAGACGGGAATGAAATTCTGGAAATCCTGAACAGCCAGTATTTCCACTTCAAGGAGGTGCAGGAGCTCGGTACAATCGAAAAAAACACGGAGGCGGGCCATATTCATATCCAGAAAATTTTGGACCTGCACCTGGTAGACCGGTACGCCATCGGCAAAGCCAACCTCAAAGTGGTCGTGGACGGGGTCAATAGCAGCGGAGGTATCTACGTGCCACAACTGCTGGAGGCGCTAGGTGTGCGGCAGATCACCCGGCTCAACTGTGAGCCTACTGGCTGGTTTGCTCATAATCCTGAGCCCCTTCAGGAAAACCTCACCGAAATCTGTCAGCATATCCGCCAGCACGGAGCAGACCTCGGGATATGTGTGGATCCGGATGTGGACCGGCTTGTATTTATTGACAATGAGGGCAACCTCTTCGGCGAAGAATACACCCTCGTGGCGGTGGCTGACTATGTGCTCCAGCATCAGAAGAGTGCTGTCGTCTCTAATCTCTCTTCCAGCCGCGCCCTGCGGGATGTCGCGGCCCGCCATGGCTGCCGGTATCACGCATCGGCTGTCGGAGAGGTGAACGTCGTAGAGATCATGAAACGCTCTGATGCGCTGATCGGGGGCGAAGGCAATGGGGGTATCATCTATCCGGAGCTTCACTACGGCCGGGATGCTCTCGTGGGCATTGCCCTGTTTCTATCGCACCTCGTCAAACAAGGCGGAACCTGTGCCGACCTGCGCTGCACCTATCCGGATTATTTTATGGCTAAGCGCAAGATGAACCTCCCGGAGCACACCCCCGTCGAGACCATCCTGGCAGGCTTTAAAACCCGGTACCAGGCCGAAAAAATCAATGAAACTGACGGGATCAAGGTGGACTTTGAGGACTCATGGGTACACCTGCGACAGTCCAATACAGAACCGATCATCCGCATCTACACAGAGGCCCCGACCCAGGCGGCGGCAGACGAACTTGCAGACCGGGTCATCCGGGACCTGACAACACCTGTCTGATTTTTCGGCCAGTCACCTTACATAATCGGCCTCCCGGTGTGCAACCGGGAGGTCATTGTTTATATTGATCCTTTCAATCCAATCCTAATTACCAATGAAAAAATGTCTCTTTTCCCTCTGGACCCTGCTGGCACTCAGCGCAGCAGCCCAACCCATCACGACGCCTCCCAGCGGTGATAACCAGCCAGCCTCCGTCACACAATACATGGGACTGGCCTCCGTCACGATCCGGTACAGCAGCCCGGATGTTACCGGACCTGGTGGCGAGGATCGCCGGGGGCATATCTGGGGAGAGCTGGTGCCCTGGGGCATGCAAAACCTGGGTTTTGGCACAGCCAAACTCTCACCCTGGCGGGCAGGTGCTAATGAAAACACCACCATTACCTTCTCTCATGATGTCACAGTAGAGGGTCAGCCGCTGAAGGCTGGTACCTATGGCCTGCACATGATCCCGGTACAGTCGGGTCCCTGGACGATTATTTTTTCGCATAACTCGACTGCATGGGGATCTTATTTTTATGACCCTGCCGAGGACGCGCTCCGCGTTACGGTCTCTCCTGTGCAAAATACCTATCAGGAGTGGCTTACGTATGTGTTTGAGGACCGGCACGTGGACCACTGCACCGCCAGCCTGCAATGGGAAAACCTCAAAATCCCCTTTCGCATCAAAACAGACTATATCAATCAATACCTGGCCAATATCCGCCGGGAACTTCAGCTCACGACAGGCTTCAGCTGGCAGGGCTGGCAGACCGCCGCTCAATTTTGTCTGCAATACAAAGTTAACCTTGCCGAGGCTGAGACCTGGGCGCAGTATGCGGTAAACATGCCTTTTGTCGGCGAGGAAAACTTCACGACCCTCAGTACCCTCTCCCAGGTCAAAGCTGCGCTGGGGAAAACTGCCGAGGCTGAGACCCTCATGCAGCAGGCCATCAGCCACCCGACAGCGACTGTACTGCAGGTACACAGTTATGGCCGCCAACTGTTAGCCCAGGGACGAGCTGCCGAGGCGCTTGCAGCTTTTGAACTGAATGCCAGACGGTATCCCGATCAGTGGCCGGTGCATGTCGGTCTGACCCGGGGATATGCTGCCACGGGCGACCTCAAAAAAGCCCTGAAGCATGCCAGGCTGGCGCTGCCCGCTGCCCCGGACGACCTCAACCGCAAGAGTATCCAGGATATGATCACCAAGCTGGAGCGGGGCGAAAATATTAATTAAGCGGAAGTATGGTTTTGTTGTGGTGATGTATACGCTGCCTCTTCCGTGAAAAGGATCATCATGGTCGGGGGTTTGTGAAAATCCACTTTTCAGCATGGATTTTTACAAACCCCTTATTGTGCCGCTGTATGATCGTGTGCATAGGATGATCCGATATCGTCTTATCTTTTTACAGTCAAAGTCGTATATTTACCTGTGATTTTACCAGTTGTATATTATATGTCAGCTACGATCCAGGAAATACAAGACTTGCTGCGGGAACTGGTCCTCTCTCAGAAGGAGACTGATGCCCGTTTTAAGGAGACCCAACATGAACTTGCAGAGCGGTTTAGGGAGACGGATATCAAGTTTCAAGAGACTGCCGAGCGCTTTAGAGAGACTGATGCCCAGTTTAAGGATACCGCTGAGCGGTTCAGGGAGACAGATCTCAAGTTCCAGGATATTGCCGAGCGATTTAGAAAGACTGATGCTCACTTTAAGGATACCGCTGAGCGGTTCAGGGAGACCGATGCCAAGTTCAAAGAGACCGACAAACGCATCAAGGAGGCTTTTGAGTTGTTTGAGGGTCAGTGGGGCAAGCTGATCGAGAGCCTGGTGGAGGGTGATCTGGTGAACCTGCTCCGGGGACGGGGAATAGACATCCACCGTACCACGCAGCGGGTCCACGGCAACTACCAGGGTACCAACTACGAATTTGACATCATCGCCCACGACGGGGATGCGATCGTGGTGGTAGAGGTGAAAACAACCCTGCGGTTGCAGCATGTGAAGCAGTTTGTGAAAAAACTCGCCCAGGTGCGCACCTGGCTGCGGGAGTACAGCGACTACAAGGTATATGGTGCCGTGGCCTATCTGCGCTCAGATGAGGGCAGCAGCCTGTACGCCCAGCGGGAACGCCTGTTTGTGATCCGGGCCACCGGCAACTCTGCCACCATCGTGAACGAGGCAGCGTTTGAGCCCAAGGCATTCTGAGGCGTTTTTTGACCTTTTGGGGGTCGAAGTTTTATATTTATACCAGGTTTTATCTTTCTGTTATCACATGTCTGCCACGATCCAGGAAATACAAGACTTGCTGCGGGAACTGGTTCTCTCGCAGAAGGAGACTGATCTCAAGTTTCAAGAGACTGCCGAGCGCTTTAGAGAGACTGATGCCCAGTTTAAGGATACCGCTGAGCGGTTCAGGGAGACAGATATCAAGTTTAAGGAGACGGACAAACGCATCAAGGAGGCCTTTGAGTTGTTTGAAGGCCAGTGGGGCAAGCTGATCGAGCGCCTGGTGGAGGGTGATCTGGTGAACCTGCTCCGGGCGCGGGGCATAGACATCCACCGCACCACGCAGCGGGTCCACGGCAACTACCAGGGCACCAACTACGAATTTGACATCATCGCCCACGACGGGGATGCGATCGTGGTGGTAGAGGTGAAGACAACCCTGCGGGTGCAGCATGTGAAGCAGTTTGTGAAAAAACTCGCCCACGTGCGTACCTGGCTGCGGGAGTACAGCGACTACAAGGTA
>JANRLQ010000012.1:0-5181 GCA_033762375.1 Bacteroidia bacterium | reverse complement strand
CTGAACCTCCACCCCGAGCCAATGATTCAGAAAAGCATAACCCCGCCCATCCGGACGCCCGGGTATATGCACGCCCCAGGCCGGGAGGGTATGATCCGCCACCACCACCGGAAGGTACATGGTAAGCGGGAGCCGGACTGCCGGGTGCAGCCCGCCAGCCGGAGGAATATTGTCACCCGATACGGGCAGGGTATGGTCTATCGGCGCAGTATCTTCCATAAATCTTCTGAGCAATGGCCGTACGGGCGCATATACTGCCGCCTGAAACAAGGCAGCCTCGTCCCCTGTCTCCCGTGCCTTCAGAAAGTGTGCATAGGCAAAATACGGATATTTTTTGAGCCATGCTGTGACCCACCCCGACTCTTCTGAGGTCAGGTCGCGGGTTTTCAGCACTTTGTACAGACCAAGAATATCCAGCATGCGGCTCCGGGCAATTACATACAGCAGACAAATCTACCACAGTTTTACCACTTTCCGATTGACTTGCTGAATATATCCTGGGTGATCTGCTCCAGCACCTCGTCTATTTTTTCCCGCTCCACCGATGAGAAGTCCTGACTGGCATCAAAATCCACAAATCCGGTGAAGGTATTTTCCCAACTGTCTTTAGGGGTGACGTTGTTTTCAAACTTGACCATTACTGCGATCGTCAGGCGGTTTTGGGCGGCGCGGTTGTCTCCCTGGACTGCCACCGGCAAAACCGTAAACCGGCTCACGTACCCACTCAACTGAACATCGGCAGCACCGGAGGTCAGGGTCAGCCGCGACTGGGACAAAAAACGATCCTGTATCTGCTGGGTGACTTCCTGGGCCAGGTACGGGATGACGATCTCGGCGTTATTGGTAAACTGATCTACCGACAGGGTCTCCAGGCTGGTATCCACAGAGCCACCGGTGAAGTTGAAGGTGACCTTACATCCGGACAGCAGCGGTACGACCAGACACAGGGCGAATAAAGGGCTGATTTTCATACGGATCATGAAGAATGAAACAAAGACAGGGTGCCTGCAAAGGACTGGCGGGTTGGCCGGCGGGTCAGGCGTCTATGTCGTAGGCTTTGATCTTGCGGTAGAGGGTGCGCTCGGAGATACCCAGCTCGACAGCGGCTTTTTTGCGGTTGTTGCCAAATTTGCCCAGGGCCTTGAGGATCATCTCCTTTTCTTTTTTCTCCAGCGAAAGTGACTCCTCCAGGAGCGGGGTAGCGATCCTCGTCGGGGTGACGGGCGGTGGCACGACCGGGGTGACAGGCAACTCTTCTATATACCGGGACTGTGGCTGATTTACGGGCCGCTGGATCGGGTTATCGGAGACGGTCTCACGGCTTTGAATCCCCATGTAAATGGCTTTTTTGAGGTCTGCGACCTCCTTGCCGAGATCGTAGATGAGCTTGAGCAGCATGTCGCGGTCATTGTCCCCAAACCGCTCCCGCTCAAAACCCGGCTCAGGGCGGCCTGGCAGGACACTCGGCAGGTAACTGTCCTGGATCAGCAGGTTGCGCTGGAGGATGTCAGCCGTGACGAGGTCTCCCTTGACGAGGACCGTGAGTTTTTCGACCAGGTTTCGGAGCTCCCGGACGTTGCCGGGCCAGCGGTACTTGCCGAGCATGGGGATGGCCTCATGCTCCAGCACGATGGCGTCGCGCTTGTACTTTTCGCCAAACTCCAGGGCAAAGTAGTTAAACAGCAGCTCAATATCGCTGCCCCGGTCGCGCAGGGCAGGCACCATGATGGTCACGGTATTAAGCCGGAAAAACAGGTCTTCCCGAAACTTGCCCTGGCGGATCATCTCCACAAGGTTTTTGTTGGTGGCAGCGATCACGCGCACATCCGCCCGCGCGATCTTGCTGGATCCCACCCGGAGGTACTCGCCGTTTTCCAGCAAACGCAGGAGACGGGCCTGGGTAGCCAGGGGCATCTCGGCGATCTCGTCCAGGAAGATCGTACCACCCTCTACCTCTTCAAAGTACCCCTTGCGCTGCTCATACGCCGAGGTAAACGCGCCCCGCTCGTGCCCAAACAGCTCCGAGTCAAGCGTCCCCTCCGGGATGGCCCCGGTATTGATGGCGATAAACGGCGAGTGACGGCGTTTGCTGTACTGGTGGATGATCCGGGAAAACACATCCTTACCAGTACCGTTCTCCCCGAGGATCATCACCGAGACATCCGTAGGGGCCACCTGCATGGCGACCTCCACAGCGGTATTGATCTCGCGGCAGTTGCCGATGATGCCGAATCGTTGTTTGAGTTGTTGAATGGTCATGAGGTTGGGTCAGAAAAACGTTGCAGCCACGCCAGAAAATACTGATACAGCGGGCTGGCAGTAGCCAACATATGCTTGGAGATAGTGCTGCTCATCAGCATGCCGGGCTCTTCCTGCCAGGCAAGCCAGGTGTGTATAAGGGCTTTTGTACGATGTACCGGTACATATTGCTGGATACCGAGGGCTTCGATTCTGGAGAGAGAGGCATCGGCTTCCGGCAGCAGGGCATTGTCTTGGGGGATCAAGTCCCGAATAAAATCTTCCAACATGCCACTGCGTTGATTATCTGGCATGATCCATATCCCGATTGAAGGGGCGTGGGAAGACCAGAAACCTTGTGGAGGCAGTTTTTTAGGTAGTCCGTATGCTGGGTCATGCTTATGAATAATGTCCCGGAGTGATTGCCAGCGGGCGGCTGGATCATGATCCGCATCCACGATCAGCCCCAACGTTGTAAAATCAGCTTTTAACTGTGTTTTGAGTCCAATTTTTAAGTTCGGATATCCCCCCTTGTTAATAACCACATAAGACGAAGACAGCCCATGCTTTTCTAAGATGCTTTTACACACCATCTCATCATCTTTTCCTTCTACCCAAAGTTCCATGATAGGTTTTATCTCAGGTCAATATGTTGTTCCAGGGCTGTCCGGATGTCTTCCTGATCAAATAGGGATTCGCTGATTCTGCCGTCTTTATTAAAAAGCCGGATCACCCGTGCACTTCCCTCATTTTCAGGCATATTAGCCGCCCTCGCGAATGCCTCCACACAGTCTTTACTATGGGTGGTGACAAAGACCTGAACATTGAGTTCTTTGGCCAGGCTAAAAAGGTGTTTCCATATTTCAGGTTGGATGGTGTAATGAAGTCCGTTTTCAAACTCATCAATGAGGAGGATGCCGTTTTCTCCATCAACCAGCGACATTACCATTCCAAGTATCCGGCTCATACCTTCTCCAAGGTGTCCTAGCGGGATCGGGCGTTTTTGTCCTTTTAAGAGTACCTGAAAACGCCGCTCGCCTCCGGGTGCCTTACCTAACCCAATCTTTTCAATGTCTTTTTCAATATGCCGCAGCAGGGTAAGCGCAATATCCTCAAATGGTGTTAGAAAAAATGACCGATCCCAAAGTGACTCTAACTCGCTCATTCCCAACACAGTAGAATTAACCCAATTACAAGACCTTGCATCAGGGTCATTGAGTAGTGTTAATCTGCTATCCAGGTTCTCCAGATACATATCGCGCTCAGACGATGTATAGAGTCGACCTGTCCTGGTATTGATCATCTGAAGCACAGCCGTATTAATATGAGCATCTGCGACAATATTCCGGTTAAAAAACAAGGAAGCATGTGCATCAAATTTTTCGATGAGATTGCTGCTACTCGCATTTTCGCCCCGCGACTTGAGGATTTTATACCAGTTATCTTTGCCGTATGCTACATAGACCGCCTCCAGCAAGCTTGTCTTACCAGTATTATTTTTTCCTGTGATGAGATTGACCCGCGCCAGGTTGTCAATCCGGAGGTCCTCAAAGCACTTGAAGTTTTGAATATGGAGGTGGGTCAGCATAGGTCAGAGGGTTTCGGTGTATTGGCGGCAAGCAGGCGTCGGAAAAGTGCCGTTACGTTTTTTGAGTTGCCTGTCCAGTTTTTTAAGATATGTAAACTCTACATTGAGCACAGGCAGCCTTGTATACATAATCCGAAAAAGGGCCGAGGTGTTTGATGTGGATGTGCATAGGGGGAGGGATTATGCTTCAAACAGGGTGTCCATCTCCACTTCAAATCCTGCGAGCAGGCTGCTGCGGATGGTTCCGGATGGGTATATATGGTTCAGGATCAAGGCTTCTGCTTGCAGGGTATATACTTCCACGACTTGTTTTTCCGGGTCTATGATCCAGTATTCCTGTACACCGTGCCGGGCATACAGGTCGCGTTTAGGTCCACGATCCAGGGATTCGGTAGCACGGGAGAGCACCTCTACGACCAAGTCGGGCGCACCGAGTATAGGGTTGGCGATGACCTCCCGCCGGGCTTCAAGGATAAACAGAATGTCGGGCTGCACTACGTTGTTTTCGTCCAGATAGACATCCATCGGGGCTATCCTGACAGCCCCAAGCCGATGTCGGCGTACATGGGTTGTCAGCGCCATATAAAGATTACCGACGACCAGTTGATGGCGTTCAAACGGCGAGGGCATCAACATCAACTCATTGTTGATCAACTGATAGGGAGCACCCTCCGGCAGTTCCCTGTATTCATCTGCTGTGAAATGCTGGCCTGGGTGAATACCTGTAATGACCCACTCTTCATCACGCCGAAAAATGAGTTGCCCCCGCACTACCAGAAATGGCTGACCTGCCAGCAGGTTTTCCATATCTGCCTGCCCTACCGGGTGATATATCCTGTTGCCTGCTGACATATTCGGTTGCTTACGCCACCACTTCCCCGATCAGGGTCGCGCTGGTAACTTTGTGAATGCGCACCTGTGCATAATGACCGGGGCGCAGGCCTTCGGTTTTGGGAAATACGACCATCTGGTTGGCATCGTTGCGGCCACAGTAGTCATCGTCGGACCGACGGGACTCCCCCTCGATGAGGACGGTACAGACCTGCCCGATACAGGCAGCATTAACCTCGGCTGAGGTGCGGGTCTGCAACGCGATCACCTCGCTGAGGCGGCGTTTTTTGACTTCTTCCGGCACATCATCTGTGAGGCGCTTGGCGGCAGCGGTGCCGGGGCGTTCGGAGTACGCAAACATATAGGCGCTCCCGTACCGGGCGTAAGCCATGACTTCCAGGGTCTCACGGTGGTCCTCCTCCGTCTCGGTACAAAACCCGGTGATGATATCGGTCGAGATGGCACAGTCCGGCATGATCTCCCGGATACGGTCTATTTTGCCGAGATACCACTCGCGGGTGTAG
>JANRLQ010000011.1:0-5821 GCA_033762375.1 Bacteroidia bacterium | reverse complement strand
CGATGGCTTTTTTTTCTCCGTCTGAATATTGCATAAAAGCCTCATAGGCACCGGGTTCGTCGCGCAGGCAGAGCAGGAGGTCCTCTGGTATCTGTACCGGCGAGCGGTCGGCGTAGAGGATCACATGTACCGTATCTCCGGCTTCTTTGTGAATTTTTTTGCGGATCTGGGCTTTGACCGGGAGAAAAAGCCTGCCATCGCCCATCGGCATCAGGTGGTATTGTGCTATCTCGTAGCCGTCTATGCTGCCGCGCACCCGCACCCACCCAAAATGTGCGTGTGGGTCTGGCTTGACCTCAGGCAAGGCCGCGTAGGTCCAGCCCCCTTTGCCCGGAAACTTCTCCAGGCGGTACACTCCATCTGCCAGCGGAGTTTCCATTTCTGTCTGAAACAAAAAACCTGGCGGAAACATCTCCCGCCAGGTCCCTGCGAATCATCTTATTTTTCGGTCGAAAAGGTCAGTTCTGCGCGGGTCTCGTTGCCGAGTTTGTCCAGCGCCCGGTATTTGATCACGTAGTCTTTGCCCCGCTCAAAGTTCCCGATGGGATTGACATACAGTTTTTCTTCGCCCCCATTGATGGTATAAAACAGCTTGTCATACCCGGATAGGTCATCTGTCGCAGAGAAAAACAGTACCACGTGCGCCGGATACACCTTTACCTTGGCTGTACCCACCGTTTTTTCTGAAATAGACTCGATGCTCAGCCGCGGGAAACCTTCCGGACCTTTATCATCCACCCGGATGGTGAGGCTGCTGACATTGCGGTTTTCGACGTTGTCATACCCAAAAAAGTCTACCAGGTAAATCCCGGCATTTTTGAGGGTGATCGGGGCGGCATAGGGTTGCTCGGCTCCTTTGTTGACCTGATAGGTGATCCGGTTGAGGCCGGACTCCGCATCGGTGCCCACGAGTTTGACCTGGGTAGCAGGCCCGATAAAGATCGTGTCCCGGGTCTTAAACTGCGCGCCCGTCAGCTCATACGAAAGCGTAGGACCGGAAAGGTCCACGGAGAAGGTGCGGATACTCTTGCCTTCATTGTCCCGGAGGCTGGAGTTCTGGGCCTTGTCCACTGCATAGGCAAATACACTCGTAGCACCGGCACGGCTGGGCAGGTAGAAGGGTGCTTCGTATTTCTGAAAAGGATCCGCATTCAGCCGGTAATAAATCGCCTCTACCCCGGACTTGTTGTCAAGGGCTGTGAGGCGTACTTTGGTGCGGCCAGAGGCGTACTCCTTGCCATTCACTACGTAGCGGTCACCGATGACATCATCGGAGACGATCGGGGGGACATTGTCCAGAAAAAACGTGAAGGTTTTGGCTGCTTCCCGGTTGTTTACCTGATCGGTGGCATAGTAGGTCAGGGTATGCTGACCCTGGGCCAGGTTGGTCAGGGATATGGGGGTCAGATATGGTTTTTCGGGCTGGTCGTCAAGCTGCCAGGTGATCTGACGCACGCCGGCGCGGCCTTCTGTACTGGTCAGGACGAGCGTGGCGCGGGGTGAAAGGACCTCCTCAAAAAAGTCACCCTCTACCCGCAGCGTGGTCGAGGGCATCCCCAGGTCAATGGCAAAGGTTGCCTCCCTGACCGGCTCTGCATTGCCCACATGGTCCACCGCATAGTATTTGAGGACGTAGGTTTTTTCCTGCGGAAACGTCAGGGCACGGGTATATGGCGTATAAGCTGCCCCGTCCAGCGAATAATAAATCGCCTCCACGCCTGACATATCATCCCGCGCGCTGAGCGAGACTTGCAGGCCACCGCCGTAGTACCGGATGTCTCCGGCCTTGTAGGTAGGCGTCTGCCCAAAGTCAGCCGCTGTCGCCGGTGCCGTGCCGTCAGCGTATATCTCAAATACGATTACCGTTTTTTCGATCAGGTCCTGGTGCTTGAAGGTATGGATACCGGCTCCGTCCCAGCGCATCGGATTGGTGATCGTTTTGTTGGTTTCACTTTCCATCCGGTAGGCGTTTTTACCGGTCGGATCTGTCGAGAGAAAAATGTACTGCGGAAGATCAGGATGGGTGTAGAGCCGCTTGAGGCTGTCCTGATACATGTGTTTGGGATGGTCCAGCGGCGACTGCGCCACACTCGTAAGCGCAGCGACCAGCCAGCAGGCGGTAAATAAGTACTTGTTCATAATGCCCGGCCTGAGCCATTGAAGATTGATGTGAAAAATGTGTGGTAGTTTTAGATCTACCCCGAAATGTAAGAACTATCAGCATAATTATACACTTCCAGCCTCGTTTTTTTCTGTTCATGTGGTGAATGGCGAAAATTCAGGAATTAATCGTTAATTTAGCGATCGGTTACTACGTGTGATAAACATTCCAATATGGATAATACTTTCTCCGGTACGCGTAAGATAATAGGGCTTCTGATACTGTTAATGATGGGAATTGGGCTTCATGCCCAACAAGGCCGCAGCATCCCTGCGGCAGTGCAGGAAGAGATCACCCAGGCACTGAGCCGGGCTGAGGGATTTGTGACGGCTGGCAACCGCAACGAGGCCGCCCGTAACTATAACCAGGCCGCACAAGCCTATTGGGACTACGATCACACGGACGAGGCACTTCAGTATTTTGGTAAATCACTGACCCTCAATCAGGAGCTCGGCAACATGCAGGCCGTCAAGTCTATCTACAACTTCATGGGCCTGATCTACACCGACCGCAAGCAGTACGACCGGTCGCTGGAGATGTTTAATAAGTCCCTGGCCATCATCCGCCAGTCAGGACGCCGGGATGCAAACCTCGTAGAGGGGCTCAAAAATGTCTCCTTTGTGTATGAGTCGCAGGGCAAACCCGATCAGGCGATCCCCCCCCTGGAGGAGGCATTCCGCATTGCCCAGGAGATGAACAACCTGAACCTGATGCGGACTACCGCCTTTAACCTGGCTGACAACTACCGCAAAACCGGCAACAAACAAAAGGAGCTGGAATACCTGGACATATTTAATATGCTGGACAAGGAAGTGGTCAAGTCTGAAGCCCAGGACGCCAAGGCCGAGGCCGCCCAGATGCAAGCCCAGGCCCAGCAGCAGGTCATCGCCAGCCAGCAACAGACCCTCCAGATCCAGGAGCAGGTCGCAGGCCTCTCCGAGGCACTCAAGACCAAGGACAGCCTGGCCTTTATCCTCCAGCAACAAAACATGATCCTGGAGAAAGACAAGGAAATCCAGCTCCAGAATGAACAAATACGCCTCACCCGTGAGCGCAATCTCCGTTATGCCATCCTGACCGTCGTCGGGATTCTGCTTCTGCTCGGCCTCGGGGTCTGGCAGCTCTACCGCTACCGCCAGCAGCGGGCCCTTTTTCGCCTGGAGCAGATGCGGGTCAAAGAACTGGAGCAGATTGATAAACTCAAAGATCAGTTCCTGGCTAATACGTCTCACGAACTCCGCACCCCGCTCAACGGCATCATCGGCATCGCGGAGTCCCTTGTGGATGGCTCCGCGCAGGGTGACCCGACTGACTGGCAGGAAAACCTGGAACTCATCATCTCCTCTGGCCGCCGCCTCAGCAACCTCGTCAACGACATCCTTGACTTCTCCAAACTCCGCAACCATGACCTGGTCCTCGCTACCAAGGCCCTGGACCTGCGATCCCTGACGGAGGTGGTCCTCAAGATAAACGAACCTAGCACCCGGGGCAAGGACATCCGCCTCATCAATGATATAACGCCCTCACTGCCCCTGGCCTGGGGCGACGAGGAGCGGCTGGAGCAGATCCTTCACAACCTCATCGGCAATGCCATCAAGTTTACAGACAAAGGCTCCGTGCGGGTACACGCCCGCGAGGTCAATGGCATGATTGAGGTGTCGGTCTCTGATACGGGGATTGGTATCCCGGAGAGCAAGTTTGAGACGATCTTTCAGGAGTTTGAGCAGGTGGACGGCTCGATCACCCGCGCCTACGGCGGCACAGGCCTGGGGCTGGTCATTGCCCGCCAACTGGTAGAGCTGCACGGCGGCCTGATCCGCGTCGAGTCTCAGCTCGGCCAGGGTTCTACTTTTATCTTTACCCTGCCACGCGCTGCGGGTGAGCAGGTCGCACAACCGGCCACTGCACGGGGTACACGCACCGTACGTGCCCTGACCTCCCCCCTCAATGGCAATGGTCACAGCCCGGAATCAACCCCTGCTACCCCCCAGACCGGCGGCGATCAGGTCATCCGTATCCTCTCTGTGGACGACGAGGCCATCAACCAGAAGGTCCTGGCCAACCACCTCTCCGGCTCCATGTTTGAGATCACCCAGGCCATGAATGGCGAAGAAGCCCTCCAGGCCATGGAATCTGGCAAAAACTTTGACCTGGTCGTCCTGGATGTGATGATGCCCCGCATGTCCGGGTATGAGGTCTGCCGCCGGATACGGGAAAAACACCTTCCCTCTGAGCTGCCGATCATCATGATCACCGCCAAAAACCAGGTCGAAGACCTCGTGCAGGGCCTGGCGACGGGTGCCAATGACTACCTGGCCAAACCTTTCTCCAAAGACGAGTTTCTGGCACGGGTCAAAACCCATGTCAACCTCCACCGCATCAACCGCGCGACCAGCAAGTTTGTCCCGACCGCCTTCCTCAAGTCTCTCGGCAAAGAAAGCATCACCGAGGTGCTGCTCGGCGATCAGGTGCAGCGGGATGTGACCGTTATGTTCTCCGACATCCGTAACTATACCGGTCTGGCAGAAAAAATGACCCCGGACGAAACCTTCAAGTTTGTCAACGCCTACCATGGGCGGATGGGACCCGTCATCACCAACAACCGGGGATTTGTAAACCAATACCTCGGCGACGGGATCATGGCGGTGTTTCCGGAGGGTGCCGAGGACGCGCTCAAAGCCTCCATCGGGATGCAGGAAATCCTCCGGGAGTACAATGTCAGCCGCCTGAAGCGCCAGCGGGTACCCATCGGTATCGGCATCGGGTTGCACACAGGTGCCCTGATCATGGGCATCATCGGTGACAGCCAGCGGATGGATGCTGCCACTATCTCCGACACCGTCAATACCGCCTCCCGCATGGAGGGCCTGACCAAATATTACGGAGCCAAAATCCTCCTCAGCGAGCAGACCCTGGCTGGTATCCAGCACCCGGACTGGTTTCATTTCCGGTTCCTCGGCAAAGTACAGGTTAAGGGCAAACAGGAACCCCTCAAAATCTACGAGTGCCTCGACGGTCTCAGCCCGGTAGACTTTGATCTGGCCCTCCAGACCCGCAGTACCTTCCAGGAGGCAATGGACCATTACCTCGGCCGCGAGTTTGACCTCGCCCTGCTGGGATTCAAACAAGTGCTGACCGACAACCCACAGGATAGCGCTGCTCACCTCTTCATGAACCGCGCCGCCCAAAACCTCAGCCGGGAGATTCCCGCCGACTGGACCGGTGTCGAGCTGATGGAGGTGAAATAAGGTAGTGCCGCGTCTCCCTGCCTGCAGGCGGGGAGATGCGGGTTCTTTAGCCCCCGGCCAGTTACCCGGCATCCTGGGCCGGGGTCTCCGGCATCACCCGACATGATTGTTTCGCAGCAGGAAGCCCCGGATCAGGCGCATGCTTTACTGTCCGGGGACCAGCAGGGGCAGACATGCGCCGTAGCTGAAAGAACCCAACCCCTACCCCTACTGCCAACTTCCGACATCATCACCATCTCTGAGACAGCCCTGGGCTGTAAGTACGATACCCGCTCGTCGATCTCCCTTACCAGGAAAAAACCTGAACAAAACCACATCATCTTCATCACTCCAGCACTACCCGGCGCATCTGGTTGCCCCGCCGGTTCATAAGCCAGATGGAACTATAGATCAGTAAAGCCCTGTCTTTCAA
>JANRLQ010000010.1:0-32232 GCA_033762375.1 Bacteroidia bacterium | reverse complement strand
GACATTCGCCCGGACGCAGATCTGGCCCTCTTTCCCAATCCGACGACGGGTGTTTTCTCCCTCACTGCCCGGCTGCCACAGGGCAATACCGAGCTGGAAATCTATGACACCGTAGGCAGGGTCGTGTACACCGCTGCGCAGCCAAACTGGGACGGCAGCCGCTGGGAGATAGACCTGAGCGGACGTATGCCAGGGATCTATCTGGTGCGGGTCGGTAGCGATGTACTGGAGAAACCCGTAATCTTCAAGGCCCAACTACAGGCGGAGTAATCCCTAGCTGCCGGGCCTTGAGCCACAGACAAGCCGGAGCGGAAGCTCCGGCTTTTGTACTATTGGTGAGACCGTTATATGCCCTGTGCCAACCGCTTAGAGCTGATTCTTTTCACTCAAAATGGTTTATGAGGCACTCCCAGAATCCTCCGCGTCCCGCAGCTTCACCCACCACAAAAATCCCTATCTTTGCTTAAAAGCAAATCCATGGCCGACTTTGTCGAGAAATACATCAACCCCTTCACCGACTACGGGTTCAAGCGGATCTTCGGGGAGGAGCCCAGCAAAGAATTGCTGCTTGACTTCCTCAACGAGCTGCTCAGGCAGGAGGAGGGCAGCATCGTCAGTCTCACCTACCTCAAGTCTGACCGGCTCGGCAGCAGCGAGACCGACCGCAAGGCCGTCTTTGACCTCTACTGTGAAAACGAGCGGGGCGAAAAATTTATCGTCGAGCTACAAAAAACGAAGCAGAAGTTCTTCAAGGATAGGACCGTTTATTACGCCACCTTTCCCATCCGCGAGCAGGCCCAGCGCGGCTCCGACTGGAACTTTGAGCTCAATGCTGTCTATACCGTAGCCATCCTCGATTTTGTCTTCGACGAGGACAAGGCCCAGAAGGACAAGTTTCGCTACGACGTGAAGCTGACCGACATCGAGACCTGCCAGGTCTTTTACGACAAGCTGACCTTCATCTACCTGGAGATGCCCAAGTTCAGCAAGGCTCCCTCGGCCCTTGAGACGCGCTTCGATAAGTGGATGTATATCATCCGCAACCTCAACAAGCTCGACCGGATCCCCGAAGAGCTCCGGGAGGGTATCTTCCTGAAGCTGTTTGAGCTGGCCGAGATCGCCCGCTTCAGCCCCGAAGAGGTTCAGGCCTATGAGGACAGCCTGAAGTCCTATCGCGACCTCAAAAACTCGCTGGACACGGCGCGGGAGGAAGGTAAGCAGGAAGGACGAACGGAAGGTCGACTCGAAGAAAAACGGATTACCGTTTTAAAATCCTACCGGGCAGGTCTGCCGATGGATGTCATGGTAGCGATTACAGGGCTGACCCAAGCAGAAATCGAGCAGATCATCAGTGGGGGATAGCACTGCACCGGGGGTATGTCCACCACAAAAATCCCTATCTTTGCTTCAAATCAAATCCATGGCCGACTTCGTCCACCATGTAGCCTGTTTTCAAAATGGGCTGCGATATTTTACAATACACCCGCCAAGATGTGCTTTTACCTCACCTCTAACCCTATACCCTGCTGTACATCCCCGCCTGACATGTGCAGAAAATAGCGGCCTGCGGGTAAGCCTTCGGGTAGCGCGAGCAGCTCCTGGTGAAAACCTGCCATCTGCACCTTTGCGCCGTACCACCTGTGGACACAGCGGCCCTGCAGGTCATAGAGGGAAAGACTGAGCGATACAGTTGTAGGGAGAGTATATTCGAAGGTGATCTCGCGTATGGCAGGATTTGGGTAGAGTTTTATACTGCTGATCTGCTCAGGATCGAGAGATGACAGGGCGCTGTCTCCGGACCAGTAATAATCGTGCTGGGAGTGCCTTTGCCATGCCCCAGAGGCTGTGTCCCATAAGCTAATGAACTTTTGGACAAGATTTCCATCAGCGTTGTATCTGTTTTGTACATCGGATCCGGGTATCCAGCTTTGGGTGGCAGTATCCCATGTAAAAGATTGTAAATGTGTGCGCCTACCGTCTGGTAAATAGGCTTCGAAGGTTTTATTTAAAGGCAGGAAGTTCTGGGTGGCAGTATCCCAGAGAAAAAATATTTCTGTCGTTTCCAGTGCATTTGCCGAATACTCCACAGTTCGGTTGCCTATGGGGATCCAGCTTTGACTCGCTACTGTCCAACGATAGGTAACGGTGGAGATGAACTTCCCGGTAGCGGTATACGTAGAGAAAGTGCTATCCATGCGCACCCAACCCAGGGTAATATCGTCTCCTTGAAAAGATACACGATAGGACTCGTTGCCATCTGAGTCATACCCTCTCAGGTATCGGATGATTGGCCTCCAGATTTCATCAGGTTGGGTCCAATAATAGGAGGAACAGTCGGTCGTGTGGGAGACATCATCATAGACACACACTTGACGCTGATCGAAAGGCTCCCAGCTACTGGTAAGGGTATCCCACGTATAATTAATGGATTCCAATACTCTGTTACTGGCATCATACGTGAAGGAATACAGATAGGTAGGGCGCCAGTCCACAGATGACGTATTCCAGTCGTAGTTTTTGTAGGCGGTTATGTTTCCGGCTGGATCATAGAGTTGCTCGTATTTGGAGACAAATAGCCAATCCCCGACTGATTCGTCCCAGACATATGCAAGTGTTTCGGTAAGTCTGTCAGCCAGGTCATAGGAGGAAAAAACTTTTTGAACAGGCATCCACGTGTTAGCCTCACCCGTATAAGTTATCCATTCCACCAACTCGCCGCTGACAGTGTAAGTTTGGGTCGTTCGTGTTCCAGGTACCCAGTCATTAAGCGTAGTACTCCAGCGATATACCGCATCATCGAGCAGCAAACCCTGTGCTGTATGTGCTTTTACAAACTTGTTTAAGGGAAGCCAACTACTGTCGGAGGCTTGTCCGACGTAGTGGATAATTTCCACAGGGTATCCATTGCTATCAAAGGATGTAGTGCCTCCTTCTCCTGGGGTCCATGCGTGGGTAGTGTCGTTCCAGTAGTATGTTCGGCTATCAATTAGTTTATTGTCTTGATTATAAATACGTTCTGTTTTTGCATGCAAATCCCAGACATCGGAATCACCCCCTTCAAAATAATCTCCTTCATATCCGATGGTAAGCGCCGGATTTCCATTAGCATCAAAGCTTGTCAGGTATTTGGCCCGGTTTGCCCAGCGATTGAGCACATCGTTCCAGCCATAATACCAGTATACGGATTGTTGACCATCCGAATTGTACCCATACACTTTTTTGTCCAGTGGTTTAAGTACGCCTGCCTGATAATCCCAGAAGTAGTTGATGTTGGAATCCAGGCGGGACACGACCGAGTCTACGCGAAGGATGCCCGCAAAGGCAGAATGGCCTATCAGCAGGCAGAGTGTCAGGGAAAAGAGGATTTTTTTCATCAGATGGCTTTTAAAAATATAGTTAAACATACAAATAAATATTTAAACAGTACAGTTATATTGCTGCTTTTTCACAAATTGACGGCTGTTCATCATACACTGACAGGCACGCTAAGGTCTGCTTTCCTGTACCAGACACAGACCTATGAAAAAATAGGCAGGACTCCATGAGAAAGTATGTTGAGGTTACAGCTAACCAACAACTGCCGCAAGGCAAGAAGCCTAGGTTCATCAGTCGCACGGGCACAGTCCGTGCGACTTTTTATAAGGCCCTGACGATTCAAGTGATTCCTAAGACCGATGTTTCATCATGTTCAGATACTGTGCTGTGACTACCGTACACAGTGCATACCAGCAGGTTTGGGTTACTATGGTGGATACTATTTCGCCCTCATCCATATGCCAGCTACTGGGCAAAAACGAGCGGAGCAGCTCACTTACGTAATACCAGATCCACTTGGAGCAGATTATTACGGCAAAACCTACGGAATAGGAAAGACTTCGCCTGTTTTGCTTCTTACAAAAGAGCACCCATACCACCGCATCGAGGATAGGAAAGACTACGCTTTGCAGGTGAGACCCCCACGAAAGGTATATCCAGTACGGTGCGGAAAATCTATACCACAAATACCTTACACTTGAAACATGGTAAAAAATCAGGAGGACCCATGCCACCAGGTTGCTGCTTTCGAGATAATCAGTCATATCTGCCTTTCGCAGGTGAGCAACCAGCATGATGCCGGTTAGTACCAGTGGATAAACGGAAAGATTCAGAAAGCTGAACAGAAAGTACAGCATGTTATCCAGCAACGAGGGGTCCATAGGGTGCGCAGGAAATAGTAGAGGCAGGAGGGCCATAATGATTATGGCAGCCTAAATATACCTACAGGCATACAAAGTCAAAAAAATAGTTCTATATATTTGACAATCAATTTTTTATATTCATCAGAAGCCTGTATGGGCAGGGGATATCGCTGGAGAAAAGTTATTGTGCGCGTGACTCCCCCCATCCTGCCACTGCGGTATATCTGCCGGGAGATAGTCGGGTACATAACAGTCCGTACCCTGACAATGTATATGCGGCCGTTGGCACCCGGCGTACTGTTTTTCTGGTAACCAGTATAGTTGTATATTCCTCCTCAAACCTTATCTGAGTCCATGAAGCAAGTATTTATTTCCTGGTGCCGGGAGACAGTATCGCATTCAGCCGCAGTTTCACAGCTTGCGGACCGGCTGGCTGCCACGGGCTGGTTATACCTTGAGGGTATCACGGAGGCGGCTGGCGCAGATGCTGTACGCAGGGCAGACATGGTCCTGGTAGTATGCAGTCCTGGCTATCAGGCCCTGCTTCGGCGCGGAGATGAGTTGTTTCAGGCTATTGAGGAACGGATACAGGCCGCAGACAGGACCTGCCTGGCGGTCTGCCTGACATCAGCTGACGAGGCCTTTGTACCGCCCATGCTGGCTGACGGGGCGTGGTATCGGGCAGATACACCGGAGGGGTATCAGGCACTGCTTCTGCGTATGGAGGAATTATTGTCTGCGGCCCCTGAGACCGCACCTGAGAGCCCTGCGGCACCATCAGCAGAGCCTCCCCAATCAGCAGGTGCTGCTCCGGAAGAAGTCATGGAAGAGGCTGACGGCCCCGTTGCCGGCAGCGTATTGTACAGCCTCCCATCCCGGATGCAGGTCGCGACCCGGTACCCGGCTATCGTCAGAATCACGCCCGCCCATGAAGAGGAGACCCTGCTCCGGGACCTGGAGGAGTCCCTGCGGTCACAGGCACAGATACAAAACATACCCATCACCCGCCTGATGGTGGTGGAGTTGCTGGAGCGTGATGCGGATGCCTTATTTGATATTCAGGCATTGAGTACCCCGGAGCAACCCGTGGGCGTCGAAGGCTGGGGACCTACTCAATGGGATTATTATATCACGCCCCGCCGGGCAGGTCAGAGCCTGATCATCGTGCGGGTCATGGCCGTTGTGATCCTGCCGGGATTTGGGGAGCGGCGTCGCGACCTGCTGGTGTTTGAGCAGGACGTTGAAGTGAGCGCCCACCTGCCATCTGTCGGGGATACCCCTCTCCGCGAGCCGCAGGTACAGCCGCTATCTCCTAAATCCCTGATCGCGCTGGGCGAGATCAGCTCAGCGCTGGACATCCTGGCCCGTACCTTGGCGCCAGCCTGGCAAAACGACCTGATCCTCCTCCAGGCCCGGCACGCAGCCCTGCAGCACGATATACAAGCTGGTATTCTCTCTCAGGAGCAGATTCAGCTCCAGCGCAACCAACTCATCTACCACCTCCTGCAATTAATTGACAAAGCATCGGGTGGATCCTAAGATGAGTTGTCCTGCCATACACAAAAATCCCTACCTTTGGCTGAACTTTAAATTATTGGCGATATGAA
The DNA here is from genome assembly GCA_033762375.1 of Bacteroidia bacterium. Taxonomy (GTDB): domain Bacteria; phylum Bacteroidota; class Bacteroidia; order J057; family J057; genus RDXT01. The sequence continues at coordinate 26,447 of JANRLQ010000010.1, read as the reverse complement.
TAGCATGGTTCGTTTGTTGGGCCTGACCCTGTTGGGAGCCCTTGTTGCTTGTGCTGAGACGACTTCTACCTCCCAGACCTCCACTACCCCTGAAGCGCAGTCACTGGCTGCCGTACAGGCCACCGCACCCGTGTACAAGGTCCTGAATGACTCGGTAGCCAGCCCCCGCAAGGAAATGACTGTTGTCCTGGACAGCGTACAAGTTGTCGTCACCTACGGCAGCCCGGCCACCAAAGGCCGCACCATCTGGGGCGATCTGGTTCCCTACGGAGAGGTTTGGCGTACCGGCGCCAATGAGGCCACGACTATTTCTTTTTCTGCACCGGTCCTTATCGGTGACCAACCCCTGGCGGCAGGTACGTATGCCCTGTTCACGATCCCGGGCGAAATGGACTGGACCCTGATCTTTAATACCGTGACAGACCAGTGGGGGTCATACGACTATGATGAGAAAAAAGACGTGATGCGCACCAAGGTCATCCCACGCGCAACCCCGGCAGCCGCTGAGCATCTGGAGTTTTCAGCAGAAGCTGACAATACCATTGTGCTTACCTGGGACAAACTGGCTATACCCTTTGTGGTAAAAGCGGGATAATCTGCATCAGCAACCTGATAGGCCCCCGTGTTGTCAGACAGCACGGGGGCCTTCGTATTATTGCCGGTAGTACTTCCCGGATGTCCCTCCGCCCCGTACCAATGGCGTACCAGAGTTGGGCCCTAAGTCCACCCCCAGCGTAAATTCATTGGTCGGCCCAAATACATTGCCGGCGGTACGGCTGGAAGTCATCAGGTCCATGGAGTAATAAATATGATACCTGCCTGCTTCTACCCCTCCCATCAGGGTGATAAGCCAGTCTGTGCGATAGGAAATTCCGGCCATGAGTTTTTCGTCCAGAAACAAAAACTTGACATTCCCCTCGATCTGATACGGTGTCGTCTGGACCTTGCGGATCAGGACAGAAGGCTCCAGGATCATCTCGTCATACACAAACCGGTAGCCCATCACCCCAAAATAGTGCCGGTGAAGCTGGTTGATCAGGGTTCCTGGCTGGTTGGCGACAGGCCCAAACCCACTCTGAATGAGATTGGGAGAAGATACCCCTGCAAACAGATTGTCATTGTAATAATACAACCCTACCGCTACATCGGCTACCTCGACGCCGTTGAGTGCCTCATAAGCCGTGATGTCGCCAGGTGACTCAAAATATACCCGGTCACTCTGGAAGGTATACTGCATGTACTTGCCGGCAAGCCCGATGGAGAGGTAGTTCTGCCCTATCGTACCCGGCTGTGCGAGCGGGATCCGAAAGGCATAGGCTGCCTGCACCCCCGTGCGGACAGAGGGACCTGTCGCATCGGCAAACGCGATCAGGCCGACACCATTTTTAGCATCTATCGGGCCGTTCCAGGAGAGGGTATGCGTACGGGGGGCGCCGGGAAGTCCCCGCCACTGCGCCCGTGTATTAAGGCGTATCTCATGCTCGGCCCGTGTCCCGGCCACTGCGGGGTTGAGCACAAATGCATTGGTGCGGTACTGTGAATAAATAGGTTCCTGCTGGGCAATACCGCCCAGTACTTGCAGCAGGAAAAACCATAAGACAATATTATTTTTCATGATACAGGGTATGAGTTGGGCCTATAAGGTTAGCGCAAAATACTGACGGTCCCTTCGAACTGACGCTTGTCGTCGTTGGCAGTAAGGCGGATCATGTAATAATACGTTCCATCAGGCAGGGCATAGCCGCCCACAGTGCCGTCCCAGGTATTGTCATAGTTGACCACGGAAAACACCTCCTGTCCCCACCGGTTGAAGACGGTAACTTCATTTTCGGGAAAACTGGCAGCACAGGGCAGGACCCAGACTTCATTGACCCCATCACCATTGGGCGTAAATCCGGTATAGATAATGCGGCAGTCGCCGGGATCCCTGGTACCCATGAGATGATACTGTCCGGAGGCTGTACATCCGGCAGCATCTGTGACCGTCAGGACATACAAGCCGGGCACGGTAGCGGTAAGGTTCAGGCTGCTGTCGCCTGTATTCCAGCCTGTCTGGTAGGGTGGTATGCCACCCTGTACCTTGCCTGTCAGCGGGGCGGGCAGGACTTGGGTCTGTGCTTCGATTTGAATCACCAGCGGCTCCGGCTCCCTAACCTCCGTCATTTCCTGTACTTCACATCCCAGGCTGTCCCGGATAGTGACGGTATAAAAGCCCGCTGCCAACCCCGTCAACTCACGGGTAACGGGTCCATGGTCCCACGTGAAGGTATAGGGCGCGTACCCGCCTGCTGCGTAGGCTTCGATAGCCCCGTTGTTTTCACCTGCACAGCTATTGTCACGGGTCTCCGTCAGGCTGCTGAGGATATCGCCCTGTGGTACCGTCGCGGTGACCAGCACCTGACAACCACTGCCATCCGTGACTGTACAGGTATACGCACCGGAGCCAAGACCCGTAGCGGTGGCGCCTGATGATCCTTGCGACCAGCTATATGAATACGGTGCCGTGCCGCCGCTGATCTGCACAGTAGCATGGCCATTGGCAGGGAGCAGACAGGTATTGGGTACAGCCGCAGTGGCGTAACTCATGGCAGGCGGGGCTTGTAAGAGATAGTTGGCTGAGGCCTGTGCACCATTGGCGTCCGTGACAATCACAGATTGAACACCCGCACCCAGTCCGGTAGCTTGTGATGTGGTATCTGTACCCTGACTCCACTGAAAAGTATAGGGAGGCACGCCGCCCTGTACCGTAGCCAGAAGTGCGCCGCTGGTATCTCCCGCACACTTGAGGTCATACCCGCCGTACTGTACAGCCGGGGATAAGACCATAGATAACGCGGGGGGAGCTGTCAGGATACCAGATCCGGTGGCACTGCATCCCGCCTGATCACTCACTACCACACCCCAGGTTCCTGCCGGGAGTTCAGTCGCGACGGGATGATACTGAGCAGGTGTGGTATTCCACAGGTAGTCATAGGGCGGAATGCCGGCTGATACCGCAACCCCAAGGATGCCGTCCTGTCCGCCAGCCTGGCTGACACCGTAGCCATTATAGTCACTGATCGCTGTCACCGTGAGGTTCAGCGCACTTACGGCCAGGCAGAGGGGCTCAGGGGAACGGACCCAGCACACACTGCTGCTCACGCCTCCGATATGCGCTCCGGCTGGTGCGCTGAGGATGCCGGTATAAGACACCCCATACACCCGGTATGAGCCAGGCGTAAAGGTATTGAGGTCTATGACAGCAGCCTGCGTGAATGTCAGTATCTGGTCGAGTGTATCGGTGATGACCCAGGCGTAGCTGGCAGTACTGGCTGGTGTATACCCGAGGGTGATAAGATCAGGCGTGTTGTCCTGGCATATCTGGGTATTGCCGGAGGCAGTAACAGTAGAGGCTGTAGCCAGGCAGCCTGCGGGGGCATCCTGGATCAGCAGATCATCCAGTCCTATATCACCCGTACCTGTCCCGCCTCCTGTGATCCGGATCCGAAACCCTCCCGTACGGAAACTCACAGGTACCGGCCAATACAACGTCGTCCAGGCCGGATATACCGTCCCGGCAGCAACCTGAAGGGCCCAGGTCTGTCCCCCGTCGCTGGAAAACCAGATGGAGAGTGAATCTCCGTCATGACCGGGTGTCTGGCTGGTATTAATCAGGCAGGCAGAAAGCCATACGGGTGTAGCCGGAGAGGTATTACTCAGGTCGAGGACGGGGGAGATCATTCCGGGTGTTTGCCCCTGAGGCAGGCCCGTGGTATGGCATCTGGCATAAAATCCAGTCCCGTCACAGTCACCGCTGCTGGGTAAGCCTACGGCTCCCAGGACATCATTCCGGACCCACTTGCAGGCAGCACCTGTACAGGTACCGGCACTCTGTGCTGTCCAGCCGAGGGGTGCCGAACTACCCCAGTTTTCAAAGTCTTCTGCAAAATAGACAGTTTGTGCAGGAGATATTACATATCCAGACAACAATAAACTCAGTACAAAGAACAAGGGAAAAAAAGGTAAAAAAAGGTGTTTGATGATCATACGGAATGAGTTGGGTATAAAAAAAGGAGTGCATTCCGCCGGGCAGAAACAGGTAAACCAAGAGACTTCCGGCAAATTGACCGAAAGTCTTGCATATTAACCATTATACAGCGACAACCCTCTCAGGTCGGGGTGAGTGGGCTCGAATCCAGTCCTGTTCTGTTAGATGACGGACCTAAGCCGTTATAAAAAAATTGCCCTCCCTGTCGGGAGAGCAATCGGGGGAAATATATACATACAACCGTGTTACACGTTAGGCCAGGGCTTGCCGTACTTTTTCTGCGGCTTCAGCCAGGGTGATTGCAGAGGTGACCTTAAGGCCGGACTCGTCAATAATTTTAGCTCCCAGTTCGGCATTTGTACCCTGCAGACGTACGATAATGGGTACATGGATCTCGCCAATGTTTTTATAAGCTTCTACCACCCCGTTCGCTACCCGGTCACAGCGGACAATCCCACCAAAGATATTCAGCAGGATTGCCTTGACATTGGGATCTTTGAGGATAATACGGAAACCCTGCTCAACGGTTTCAGCACTGGCGCCTCCGCCTACGTCAAGGAAGTTGGCGGGTTCGCCTCCGGACAGTTTGATCATGTCCATGGTCGCCATGGCGAGGCCGGCGCCATTGACCATACATCCGACATTGCCGTCAAGTTTGATATAGTTGAGGTTATACTCGGAGGCCTCTACTTCGAGCGGAGCTTCTTCGCTGATATCGCGCATGTCGGCGATATCCTTGTGGCGGAAGAGTGCATTGCCATCCACGCTGAGTTTGCAGTCCACGGCAATGATTTTGCCATCAGCAGCCTGAAACATCGGGTTGATTTCCAGCATTTCCGCATCAAGTCCCTGGTAGGCAGCGTACAGACGGGTGATAAAGTGCACCCCGTTTTTGAAGGCGTCACCTTCCAGGCCGAGCGCGAAGGCGACTTTCCGGGCCTGAAATCCCTGGAGGCCCACCGCCGGGTCTATCCATTCTTTGATGATTTTCTCGGGATGATGCTCAGCGACTTCTTCAATGTCCATACCACCTTCCGTAGAAGCCACGATGACATCACGAGAGGTTTCACGGTCGAGGGTGATGCTCAGGTAGTACTCCTTGCGTTCGCCGGGGCCGGGGTAGTACACGTCCTGGGCAATGAGGATTTTGTTGACGACATTTCCGCCCGTCGCTTCATTCTGAATGGTGACGAGGGTACCGCCAAGGATATTGCGGGCGACTTCTTCGACTTTGTCCAGGCCTTTAGCCACTACGACTCCACGGGAGCCGGTTTGGGTGATGGTGCCTTTGCCACGGCCACCGGCGTGGATCTGTGCTTTTATTACAAAAAACTGTCCGTCCGGCCCTGTCGGATAGAGGGTACGGGCGGCTTCCAGCGCTTCTTCGGGGGTAGATGCGACCTGGCCTTCCTGGACAGGTACACCATACTGTTTGATCAGCGCTTTCGCTTGGTATTCGTGGAGCTTCATGGGAAAGGAGGGGGTTGAGCGTAAACGAAAAAGTGGCCTAAGCGGCGTAAAATTACACCCATCCCCCTACTTTACAAAAGCAATCGGCACAATCTTGCGGTCCGGGAAGGATTTTTCGGCATACGTGTATAAAGCCGGGGTTAAAGTTCTGTAAGCGGCAGGTTATGACAAGCCCAGACAGCGGTTTCTGACCGATACGAAGGGGATAAGCCTCCACGAGGAACACCGGTCGTTTGCGATTGTACCAGAAAAGCAGGATACTTGTCTGCAGAATGGGTACGCTGGCTGTGCCTGGACACCTCCAGATGCTCGTACCATACCCAGATAAGCGTATTGTCTTACTATGGGAACTCACGCCGACCGTACCAATATATCGTCCATTGTCACCCAACTCATCGCTGGCAGCGAGGCTGCTTTTGATCATATATATACCTTGTTTAGCCGCAAGGTCTATCAGGTAGCCTATCGTATCCTGAACTCGGAGGAGGAGGCCCTCGATGTGGTGCAGGAGACCTTTCTCAAGCTCTGGCTCCGGCGGTCTGAGATACAGCCTGACAAGTCTATAGATGCGTATCTGTCCGTCATTGCCCGGCACTATGCCCTGAAACTCCTCCGCGCCCGGCTCCAGGCCTCTGTGCTGGAGGGGGTACAGGAGCGGCTTCAGGCAGAGGATACAGATCTGCCCCTGCTCCGGCAGGAGTTTCAGGACAAACTCTGGGCCATCATCACCCAGCTCCCGCCCAGGGCCCGGGAAGTGCTGCTCCTCAGCCGTAAGGACGGCCTCTCCAATCAGGAAATTGCGGATCGGCTGGGTCTGTCCCTCAGCACCGTCAACAACCATATCCACCTCGCGCTCTCCCGTATCCGCGAATCTCTTGCCCTGCCCCTCACGCTGATCTCCTGTCTGCTGCTCTCCTGAGTGATTGTACTATTTCTTAATACAATCTTAACATAACACACTGGGCAGTCCGGCCCTGTGGTGGGTATATAGGTTGTCATGAGGCAGATACAGATGCTGCGCTCAGCGAGGAGAATATATGCAAATCAGAGCACTCTTGGATAAATGGAGCCAAAACGACCTGACAACGGAGGAAAAACTCCAGTTGCTTCAGGCACTGGATGAGTCTGCCGGCGAAGCATCCTTTGCGCAGATATGGGATGAGTACTGGGAGGCTGACCAGCAGGTATCGGCCCAGGTCCTGGACAGTCGGCTGGAAGCCGTGCGCCAGCACATCAAGGCCCTGATCAAGGCCGAGACGGCCCCGGCCCGCGTGCGCAGGTTGCGCCCCGTATATGGTATCTGGGCAGCGGCAGTTGCCGCATGCCTGGTGATGGCAGGGGTCTGGCTCTGGCAATATCCCTCACCCTCCGTCAGCCCGCTCGCCGCTGCTGAGCAGCCTGTCTACCAGACCGTTTCCGTAGGCCGGGGTGAGCGGGTGCGCAGGGTAAGCCTGCCGGATGGTACGGTCGTCTGGCTCAACGTGGACAGCCGGTTGTCCTTTCCGGTTACTTTCGGGCCGGATGAGCGGCCTGTAACCCTGGAGGGCGAGGCCTACTTTGAGGTCGTACGGGATACGGCACGCCCCTTCTCCGTCATGGCGCAGGGCATCCGGACTGAAGTACTGGGTACGGCTTTTTATGTGTCTGCCTATGCCGAATCCTCGGTGGCGGTAGCCCTTGTCTCAGGCAAGGTAGCCGTATCCGACCAGAAAGGACGCCATATCACCCTGATGCCTCAGCAGCAGGTACTGGCAGATACCAATGTCAGGGTATGGCAGGCTACGGGCTTCCGCCCGGGTATCAATGACGGCTGGCGAGAGGGGCTGCTGACGTATGCCGATATCCCGCTCGGTGTACTGGCACCTACCCTGGAGCGCTGGTACAATATCAACATCCAGTTTGGAGATGAGGCCTCACGCCGGTGTGCCATTAGTGGCAACCCTACCCACAAGTCTATCTGGGACTTGCTGGCAAGCTTTCAGTTTATTCACGGTATCACCTATGAGACTGACACCTCCGGCACCATTATCATCCGGGGCGGAAGTTGTCCTTAATCACCTGGCTATGCTACACAGCGCCTAACTCGTGACATGTTTTGTTCTTTTTGAAAATGAGTGGCTTAGGATACCTCGACATACCCTAAGCACACTCCGGATAAGTATTACCCTAATTTTTCAAACTTATGCATTTTTCTTTACGTCCACAACGGAAACATCTGCACCGGATTGCGATCCTGCTGATGTGTCAGTGGCTATGGCTCCCGGGCCTGTATGCCACCCCTTTACACGCTCAAAACTGGGAATGGGTGATCGTCCAGGTTGACCTCAGGCAAAAAAGTCTGGTGGAAATCTTTGATCACCTGGAGGCTAAAACCGGATTTTCATTTCGCTACGACCAGCAGGTCAAGACCCATCAGGCGACGTATTCGCTTGTCTATGAAGAAGCCAGTGTGAAAGTCGTCCTGGAGGACCTCGCCCAGCAAGCCGGGCTGCATATCCGCCAGTGGGACCATACGATCACCGTCGCGATCCGGGAGCGCAAATCTGTGACCGTGTCCGCACCTGTGCACATCGTCTCAGGACAGGTCACGGACGCGACCAGTGGCGAGGGCCTGGAAGCCGTGACCGTACAGGTCAAAGGCCGCCAGATCGGCACCTTTACGGACAATCAGGGCCGCTATAGCCTGGAAGTACCTGATCCGATGGATGTACTGGTGCTCACGGCGGTGGGATATGAGAAGGCTGAAGAGCCGCTGGCAGGCCGTACGGAGGTTGATATCAAGCTGGTACGCAGTTTTTCGGACCTGGAAGAAGTCGTGGTGATCGGTTATGGGGAGCAGTCCCGTACAAAGGTGACAGGGGCTATCTCCCGCATCGGCTCAGATGAACTCAACCAATACGCCGGTGCAAGTTTTGAGCAGCAGCTCTCGGGCCGTCTGGCGGGGGTACAGATCAACCAGGGCAATGCCCAGCCCGGTGCCGATGCCCAGATCATCATCCGGGGCGTAGGTACCCTGACCGCAGGCCGTAACCCCCTGATCGTGGTGGATGGATTTCCCCTCACGGAAGGCAGCTCCCTCAGCTCCGTCAACCCCAAGGACATCGAGTCCATAGACATCCTCAAGGATGCCGCCTCAGCAGCTATCTACGGCTCACGGGCCGGCAACGGGGTGATCATGATCAAAACCAAAAAAGGCGCTGCCGGCAAACCCCGTGTCACCCTCGACGTGTACTCAGGGATTGAGCAGCGCTCCGACAAGGTGCGGTTTGTGGACGCCTATGACGCTGCTCAGTTTTTCACAGAGTCCCGGGACTGGGGTTATGTCTCTAAAAATCCCGCCGTCCGCAAAGAAACCGATGACGCGGCGACCCGCCTCGCCAATGGTGCCAACAAACGTGAGCTGCGCCTCAACTACCTCCAGCCCTACCTCGATGGCCAGCCAGGCCTCACCGATACCGACTGGCTGGATATAGCCTTTGGGGATGCCCCCATCAGCAACTATGTACTCTCCGTCTCTGGCGGCAATGAGACCAGTGATTATTTTGTCTCCGGGAGTTATTTTAACCAGGAGGGGATCGCCATCGGGTCCGGTTTTGAACGCTACAGCGGCTCGGTCAAGGTCAATTCCCGCCTCTCAGACTGGCTGGATTTTGGGATCAGCATCAATCCCTCATATGCCAGCCAGGACTTCGTACGGGGCTCCGGCAACTGGAACTATGATCCGGTCTCGCTGACCAATATCATGTACCCTTTTTTTAGTCCCTATAACGAAGACGGGAGTATCGCCATCAGCGAGCAGATCGCAGCCAACACCCCTGAGGACGGCGCCCTGGCCGAAAACGTGCTGGCCCTGCTGACCTATATCAAAAGTGACCGGCATTTTTTCAGAACCTTCGGCAATACCTACCTGAAGTTTCATCTGCTCAAAGGGCTGACCTTCAAGACAGCACTTGGCGGCGACTACCGGTACAATTATTTTGACTTCTACGACCCGTCCTTCATCGGTCAGTACCGCGCCGCCGCACCTAAGCCCGCTACAGCCAGTGAGACCCAGGGCAATATCGGCAACTACCAGCTGGAGCACACCCTGAACTACAAGCGCGATATAGGCCAGCACAGCCTCGACCTTCTGGCGGGTTATACCTATCAGAAGGAAACCGGCGCCCAGACCGTCGTGAGCGGATCCGGTATCCCGGATGACAACCTGACCAATATAGCGGGGGCCAGTAGTTATGCGATCTCGGCGAGCCGCTACTCCTGGGTACAGATATCGTATCTGAGCCGCCTCCAGTATGCATTTGACAACCGCTACCTGCTGACGGCTGCGATCCGGCGCGACGGTTCGTCCCGATTTGGTGACAATGCCAAGTGGGGGGTATTCCCCTCTTTATCAGCCGGATGGATCATCAGCCAGGAGGCTTTTTTTCCCCAGTCTACGGTTTTTTCCCTCGCCAAAGCACGGGTGAGCTGGGGCAAGTCCGGCAATAACCAGATCGGCTCTTATGGTTCACAGGCCCTCGTGACGGCTGACAATTATGTGTATGGTACGACCCTCGGCTCTGGATTTGCTGCGACTACCTCGCCTAATCCTGACCTCTCCTGGGAGACCAATACCTCCTTTAATGCAGGGCTGGACCTGGGCTTTTTTGATAACCGGCTGACGGTAAGTGCCAACTATTTCAACTCGATCACCTCTGACCTCCTCCTCAATGTACCGGTGCCCCAGCAGTCTGGCTACAGCAGTTCGCTCACCAATATCGGGGAGGTACAAAACACAGGCGCAGAGCTGGAAATAGCTGGAAATGGGATCAAAATCGGTGACCTCACCTGGAGCCTCGGCGGTAATGCCAGCTTTTATCACAACGAAGTCCTGGCCCTTGCACCTGGTCAGACCCAGATCATCACCGGCTCCAACAACGCTTTTATTACCCGTGTAGGCCATCCTATCGCGGAGCTGTATGGGTACAACATAACCGGGGTCTATAAAACACAGGAGGAAATCAGCAATACCCCGCACCTCAACGGCACCCTGACAGGTGACTATATCGTGGAGGACATCAATGGAGATGGTGCCATCACGACGGCTGACAGGACGACCTTTGGCAACTATGCGCCTGAGTTTACCTATGGATTCAGCAGCGACCTTAGCTGGAAAAACTTCGGGCTGAGCGTGGTCCTGGCCGGTGTTGAAGGAAGACGTGCCTATAGCCGTGACCTATCCGTGATTCAGGAGGTAGGAGAAGGGTTTGCCGTTCCCAACCAGTACTACTTCGACAACCGTTATCACCCGGTGAACAATCCTGACGGTTTTTTTGCCCAGCCTAACCTCGGCAATTTTTCTGCAGCCCGCCGGGACACCCGCGCCTCCAGCATTTACTTCAGTGACGCAGACTACCTCCGCCTGCGCAGTGCCCAACTCTCCTATACACTCCCCACAGGTGTCCTGACACGCATCGGACTCTCCCAGGCACGTGTGTATGTAGCGGGTAATAACCTCTTTACACTCACGTCCTTCCGGGCATTTAACCCCGAGGGAACGACTGACAATGTCCTCACGGCAGGCTACTCAGATGGCAACTATCCGGTCGCACGGTCTATCATCGGCGGTATCACGCTTTCCTTCTAATCTTTTATCCTGACCTTATGAAAAAGTATATCATACTCCTCGTAGCTGCCTGCTGGCTTACGGCTTGTGAGGAGGACCTTTATCAGACGCCCCTGACGGAGAAGGTTTCGGCCAATTTTTTCAAGACCGAGACTGAGATCGAAGAGGCTGTCAACGGGGTATATGCTACCCTCCAGCTTAATGGACTGTATGGCCTGTACATTCCTGCCATCTCCGAGCTGCCCTCTGACAACACCTTTGACGAGGTGCCAGCCAATGACAACGGCATCTTCGGGCAGATGGACGAGTTTACGATGATCACAGGCAATGAAGGGGTAGCTGCCATCTGGCGTGACTCCTATCTGGCCATCCAGCGCGCCAATGTGGTTCTCAACCGCATTGAGGCAGTTTCATTCACCAAGGCAGAAACCCAAACTGCCCGTACCGGGGAGATGAAGTTTATCCGGGCCCTGGTGTACTTTAACCTCGTGCGCCTGTTTGGAGATGTACCGCTGGTGGTAGAAGAGACCGTCAATCCGTATGATTATTTTGGCAAGGGGCGCAATGCCCGTGCAGCTGTCTATCAGCAGATTGAGCAGGACCTGGTAGAGGCCGTCGCTGAGTTGCCTGCCAGCGCCACCCAAAAGGGGCGTATATTCAAAACAGCTGCCCAGACCCTCTTAGGCACCGTATATCTCACCCAACAGCGGTATGCAGAAGCCAAAACACAATTGGATGCTGTCGTGGGCAGTGGTAAACATAAGTTGCTGGACAACGCAGAAGACGTATTCCTGACCACCAATGAGTACAATGCCGAGATCATTTTTGCGGTACAGTTCGCCTCCGGGGTCAATGGCAACCGGGAAGGCAGCGGCGCCTTCCAGCAATTCAGTCCTTCCGGCACCGTGAGTGGCGCCAAGGGCCACAACCTCCCGACCCGCAGTTTCTATGCCTTATATGGTGACAATGACCTGCGCAAGGCTGCCTATGTAGGGGCGACGAGTGCCGGTGTGCCATTCTGCAAAAAACTCAAACTCCCCACCACCGCCCCTAATGACGGTGGCAGCGACTGGGTGGTGCTGCGCTATGCCGACGTGCTCCTGATGCTGGCTGAGGTTGAGAATGAACTGGGGAATACCCCAGCAGCAGTGCCACTGCTGGATCAGGTACGTGTACGGGCAGGCCTGTCTGCCACCACAGCCACCACCCAGGCCGAGCTGCGCGAGGCTATCGGGCTGGAGCGCCGCCTGGAGCTGATCGGCGAGGGCCACCGGTGGTTTGACCTGCTCCGCACCGGCAAGGCTATCTCCACGATGAATGCCTGGTTTGCTGCCCAGAGCATTCCTATCACCATCAGCGACAAAAACCTGCTCATGCCGATCCCGCAGAGCCAGGTTGACACAGACCCTGCACTTTCTCAAAACCCTGGTTATTAACCCATTATACACACAGGCGGGGGTTCCTTGCCTGTGTGTCATTTGTTGCTGTATGAAAAAATATTATCTGCTGCTGGTATGCTGGATGACACATACCTGTCTGGCTCAGTCAGGTCAGGAGATGCCACACAAGGCCATCTTAGATCAGATGTTTCATCCTGCACCGGGACATGTACTGGTAGTCGCTCACCGGGGTGACTGGCGCCATGCACCCGAAAACTCCCTGCGGGCTGTCCGCAATTGCCTCAGCATGGGGGTAGACATCGTAGAGATCGACATACAGATGACCCGCGACAGCCAGCTCATTGTTATGCATGACAAAACCCTCGACCGGACTACCACCGGCAAAGGTGCTGTCAGTGACTGGCCGCTGGACAGCATTCGTACCCTGTACCTCAAAAATGGGATGGGACATGCGAGTCCGGACCGGGTACCTACCCTGGAGGAGGTGATGCACTACGTAAAGGGAAAACCCATCCTCGTCAACCTTGACAAAGCCTGGAGTTATCTGCCCCAGACCTACGCAGTCCTCAAAAAAACTGGTACAGTGGACCAGGGTATTTTTAAAGCTGGCCTCACCCTGCCGGAACTAAGGGCAGCCCACGGCAACCTGATGGATAGCATTCACTTCATGCCGATGGTATATCCTCCGACGTATAAGATGTATGCGGGTTTTTCAGACCTGTCTCCGATGGCCTACACCACCAGTTTTACGACTGCCATGCACGTAATCGGGTGTGAGGTAATAGTAGATACCGACTCTGCTGCCACGCTGGAGGTGATCCGGATGCTCAACCGGCAAGGGGTATCCGTATGGATCAATACCCTCTGGCCTCAGCTTTGTGCGGGACATCAGGACGATCTGGCCGAGGACGATCCTGACGCACACTGGGGTTGGGCGATCACCCGTGGGGCCAATATTATCCAGACGGACAGGCCTGCTGCGCTGATCGCGTACCTCCGCAGCCGGGGCCTTCATCCTTAAGCGATCTCCTTTTTCAGCAAAATACTTGTAGCTTTTTACGGACCGTCGGGCAGTACGCAGGTGCTGCCCGATTTTGTTTTGCCCTTCTCCCGGCACAATAATTCCTGATTTTTTTGCGTTATGGCCACATGGATCGCCATATCTGTAGTTTCTCAGGAAGGTTTATTGCGGATTTCGCTGGCACCCGGGTAGGGAAGTCCTGAGGTTAAGACACTTATATAAGAATTGTATTCTGCATTTAGCCGCCTGATGAGGGAGAGATGCGCAAGCGTCTCTCTTTCTTTTTAGGGACAGGTCCCCCCTTTAGACCAGAAGGCCCTGCTTTGCAGCAGGGCACTTACCGTAAGTCCGATGTGTAAAATCCAGCAGCTTATTTGCTGTGCAGTTTTTTGTGATCCGCCAGAAACTTTTCCAGTCCGCTGTCGGTCAGGGGGTGTTTGATCATAGACTCGATCACAGAGAGGGGCATGGTGGCGACGTCTGCTCCGGCCAGGGCACAGGCCAGCAGGTGCTGGTTGTGGCGGATGCTGGCAGCCAAAATCTGCGTGCTCATGCTGTAATTGTCAAAAATATCCCGGATATCCCGGATCAGGTCCATCCCGTCCTGCCCGATATCATCCAAGCGGCCGATGAAGGGAGACACGTACTTAGCCCCTGCTTTAGCAGCTACCAGTGCCTGGATCGGGTTAAAAATCAGGGTACAATTGATCTTCACGCCTTCATCAGCGAGGGTGCGGATTGCTTTGATGCCTTCTTTGATCATAGGCACCTTTACCGTGATATTCGGGTGAATTTTTACCAGTTCACGGCCTTCTTTCAGGATACCTTCATAATCCGTAGAGATGACCTCGGCGCTCACGTCCCCATTGACCATCTCGCAGATGCGGAGATAATGCGGCATGACATCGGTCACACCGACCTTAGCCATCAGCGAGGGGTTAGTCGTGACCCCATCGAGGATGCCCATGGCATTTGCTTCGCGGATTTCGTCCAGATTAGCAGTGTCAATAAAAAATTTCATATAAACAGGGAGTTACAGGATGATCAGGATCACAGACAACCGGCCAGACAGGCCCGGCAGTACCGTTTCAACTCAGGTGCCAAATTAGCAGAGTTTTTAATTATCTCTACGTCGTTGTGCAGACGATTGGGCGGATTATACGGACTGGGCAATATTTTTGTGGGGCTACCGGCGAGCTGCATAACCTCCTTCGGGATTTTCGTATAGATTGTGATACCATAGCTTTTCATTACCTTCATGTCTCAGGCACCTCCTCAGGTAATCGTACTGGCCTACGCCAATGACCGGGTGGATCCGGCCCGGTACCTGCGTAATCTGGTCACGGAGGTACGGGGTATCCGCAATATACTCCAGCAGACACAGGGGTTGCCCTATCAGATCGTGCTGATCCCCAATGCTACCCTGGATGAGATCATCCGGGTGTTTGATCAATACGGCCGTGGGGTGCGGGTATTTCACTATGCCGGCCATGCCGGGGACGTTTCCCTCCTGCTGGAGGCCCCGGGCGGTACCCGTCAGGCGGCAGACAAAACCGGGCTGGCCCGGCTACTTGCTTCCTATGGTGGCCTGGAACTGGTATTCCTCAACGGCTGCGATACCCTTCAGTTGGGTGATTCGCTGGTAGAGGCCGGGATCCCTGCGGTGGTCGTGACCGACACGGCCATCGAAGACGAGACAGCCAACCTCTTCGCGCAGCGCCTGTACGAGCGCCTGGCAGACCGCCAACCCCTCGTGCGGGCCATGGCAGATGCGGAAATCAAAGTACAAACCCTGCGGGGCGGGGCCGGGCTCAGGGCCCTGTACCTGCCGGAGGTAGAGTCTCCCACGTCTTTTCCCTGGCGGCTGATCGGCGAGGGCAAAAACTGGCGGCTCCTCCAGGACGGTCCCCTGACCCAGGGCACCATCACCCCGCTGCTATGCAACCGGGAGCGGCAGGTAGAGTTGTTTCGGGATGTGATTGAGACCCTGAGCCCGGAAGCATTCTGGCAGCCGCCTGTTTTTTTGCTGCATGGCAACCGCAATGAGCGCCACCGCAGCCTGGTAGAGCGGTTTCAACGGGCAGAGTTACGGTATTTTTCGGAGCGGCAATACGGGGTGATGCGGGGTATCGTACAGCCCTACGAGGTCAAAGACTGGCCCCATGCAGGTGACCTGGGGCAGCGGCAGCGCAACCTCAGACGTGTGCTGGCACGGGCCGCAGGCCTGACAGAGATCACGGGGGCAGACCTGACAGCCCCTGATATCGCACGCCTCCTCAAACTTCAGACTGGTGTGCATATGTTTATGCATACCCTATCTGCTGAAAAATGGGACAGAGACACGCTGAAATTGCTCCAGTGGTATATCCAGTCCTTCTGGCGTCTGCCTGTCCAGGAAACCGCCCCGTTGTTTGTGATATTTATCAATATCGTATACCCCGACACAGCCAGGCCGGGCCTGATACCGTGGTTCCAGCCCCGGTACCGGCTCCGGCGCCAACTGTTTGACCTCGCTGAGCGGATGCCAGACCGGCTGGTGCTGCTGCGGGAACTCACACCTGTACCTTATACAGAAGTAGCCGAGTGGGTAGAAGAATACTACCCTGACGACTTGTCCGCCCTGCCAGACCTGATATATGAGCAGGATCGTACCCGCGCCCTGCCGATGGGAGTGATTGAGCCCCAACTGCGGCATGAGGTGGACCAACTGGCCCGACGCAAAGCACATCGTGAGATGTTTGGTAGCACGTGACATTCTGTCGTATCTTGCCTGTACCTATTAATACCCCTGTCCCTTGTCCAAGGATCGTACACATGATCAGGTAGCTTGGTTTGGTGGATTTCTGGAGTACCTCCACCAGCAGCACTTCCCCGTCAGCGGGGAGGCAGAGACGGCTGCCTATGAGTTGCTGGGGCAATTAGGTCAGCGCTACCCGGCACGCGAAGTGTGCCGCCTGCTGGCGCCGGTATTTGGACAGGACGTAGCTGGCGAGGCATTGTTTACCCGGCATTATGAAGCCTACCTCAGCCAATGGGCCCTCGACCCGGATGAGGCAGAGATCGTCGCAGCGGCCCCGGCATCCGCTCCCTGGTGGCGTATCCTGGCCCATCGCCGGTTTTACTGGGCCCTCCAGGTAGCACTCGTACTGGTTGTAGTGGCGCTGGGATTCTGGGCAGTCAAGTACTATATCAAACACAGAACCCTGCCGGGGCTGGAGTACCGGCTTGACTGGCAGCCTGCCACCTCCCTCCAAACCCTGGAAGCAGACACGATACCCATTACAGACCAACAAACACTTTTTCCCGGCCGCTCAGACGATACGGTACAACTGCCTGTCCTCTCGCTTCAGCCACAGGGTCCCCTGTTTGAAGACATCAGCGACCTGGAGGCCCGTTTTGACCAGCAGTACGGCCCTGTACTGAAAGTAGGTCTGAGCCTGCTGATCCTGACTGCGGTGATATTTATCCCGCTGTACCGCAGCCTCAGGCGGCGCCTCCTGCGCATGCAGGAGCGCCGCAAGCTCCCCCCGTATGTATGGACGGTGCGGAGCGGGCGGACGCCGATGCCTGTAACAGCAGAAGGCCTGGCCGCAGCCCGCGAATTGCGCAGGATACCCCCTCAGGCAGATGGCCCTGATTATCTTGTCCTGATTGAAACCCGCTCTCCCCGGGATATGTTAGCCGGGTATTTTGACAGCGTGCTGCCCATCCTGACAGGTGAATCGCTGCGCGTGGAGCGATACTTTTTTAGCCAGGACCCGCGGGTCATCTGGAAAGAAAAATACCTCGGCGAGAGTTCGCTGGAAGCCCTGGCAACTCATGCCCCCCACGCCCGGCTGGTACTGATAGCTGATGCAGAGGTACTCTTCGACCCGCTGACGGACGAGATGGCCTCCTGGCTCCCCCTGCTCAATCCCTGGGCCGACGGCCTGTGCCTGCTCACACCACAGCATCCCGTCTATTGGGGAGGGCAGGAACTGGCCGTGTCACGCAAGTTTGTACTGCTGCCTGCCATTACAGAGGCGTTGCCTTGGGTCGTTACGCCTGCTTCGCGCCCGCCCCTGCGGCACTGGCTGGATCATTATCCGTTTTTACCACCTCCAGAGGCTGAGCGGCTGAAGGATCCGGCCCAGCTATTGACATACATGGAGACCCCTGTGGCAGGGGCTGAAGCCCGCGACATGAACTGGCTCTGTGCCTGCGCTTTGTATGGTGATATTACCCTGCCGATTGTAATGGCCCTTGGTACAGCCCTCCAGTCAGGCAGGCCGCCTGATGCCGCACGGGTGCAGCGGCTGCTGGCCCTGCCGTGGTTTCGGGAAGGTTCCCTGCCAGACGACGTGCGGGTAGGACTGATGGAGGCTATCTCGGGCCCCGCAGAGCAGATCGCACGAGATACCCTGACCCGGATGCTCCGTGCCTACCAGCCTCCTGCCGGATCCTACGCGGCTGATGAGTACCAGCTGAACCTCGCCGTACAACAAGCTGCCCTCTCCGATAAAATCCAGCCCGGAATAACGCTGCTGCGCACCGCGCAGGACTATGCCCTCAACCATGAGATTCATGATCCGGCTGTCATCCAGTCTCTCCGCCGCATGCCCGCCTGGCGTATGCCCGCATTCCTGGATCGCATGCTGTTTATTCAGGGAATCCCGACCCTCGGTCTGCAACCCTGGGCCCGGTTGGCTGGTGGCCTGGCACTCGTATCGCTGATCCTGCTCAGCATCAACCCTGACTGGCTGAGCCGGGTGCAGATGCTGGATGAGACTGCCTATTACCTGCCGGACGATGCCGCCCGCATGCGGTATTATGCAGACTTGGGCGCCTGGCATATGACAAAAGGCCACCTTGTTTTGGCTGATACGGCCCTGCAACAATCACTGCGCCTGCGAAATACCCTCCGGGATGGCGATTACCTGCTCCCGGAGTTCAACTTAATGTGTCTCCGGTGGCAACAAGGCCGGCATACCGAGGCACTCATGCAGTTTGGGGCTATCCGTGACAAAGCCGAGGTACTCCTCGCCCATGCAGAACTGGCAGAGACACGCCGAGCGCAACTCCGGGACATTGGATCCAAGGCCAGCTACAACCAGGGGGTGTTGTATTACCTCGCCCAGGACCTTCGACAGGCGGAGGAGGCCTTTCGTGCGGCCAGCCATGCAGACAGCCTCAACCTGGATGCACAGTACGCACAGGCAGCCACCCATCTCCAGTTGGGGCTTCAGGCAGAGGGCATCAGCCGGCAAAACAAGCTCACCCTCGCCCTGCAAGGGATACGTCGGGTACAGGAGCTGGATACACAGTTTCTGGCTACCCGGCCAGGTATGGCCCGGCTCTTAGACTCCGTATCGTCGGCACTCGCAGACCAGCGTACCATCAACCAGGTAGCCCGCATCCGCAAGACCCTGGACGGCCACCAGCCTGCCTCACCTGACCAGGAGATGCTCGTCTCCCGCGGACAACCTGACTCTGTGGCTTTCCCACAGGGTTTGACATACCTTACGGACTTTATTGAAGGCCTGGCCCTGGTCAAATATCAGGGTAAATACGGTTTTATTGCAGAAGACGCCCGCCTGCTCGGGATCAAGTACGATGATGCCCGGCCCTATGCCGAGGATCTGGCTGCGGTGCAGCAAAACGGTTATTGGGGGTATATCAACAAAAATCAGGATCCGGTCATCTATTTCCGGTATGAAAAAGCCCTGGACTTTCAGGATGGCCGCAGCACCGTCCGGACCCATGGTCGCTGGGGGGTGATTGATGCCGAAGGACGCCCCCTGACTCCCTTTGTCTACGATGCACCCGTTCAATATGAGCCCGCCTTTCGCGTCCCTGCGGGGGCACAGCCGCTTGCGGCAGTACGGCGGGATAAATTCTATTTTTATATTACCCCTCAAGGTCAGGAGGCCTTCCCGGGAATGCGGTTTGACATGGCCGAAAACTTCCGGGGAGCTACCGCTCGCGTGCAGCAGGGGGACCTTGTCTTTTATATAGATCGCAAAGGGAGGTGTGTCCCCTCCAAAGGTCCCTGTCCGTGAGCATCCCCGGTCTGACGTGTACTACAGGGGGAGCAATCCACGCTGGCGGCAGCCTTTGTGCGCAGAAGAACAATTTTTTCAGCTTTTTTCGCAATCTATCAGGCAAATAGCACGCTTTTTGTAAAGCCTGTCCATAATTCCCGATCATCTTTTTTGTTATATTTGTTCCGAATCCCTGAATTATGAAAATGCCCAGGCTGAACAGAAACGTCCTGATCGTAGCGATGCTGATAGTCGCTTCGTTAGTTGGTTTTTTGCTCATCAATTATTTCTCCAAGCCGGCAACCCCCGTGGACGAAGCCCTGACCGTGGACAATCTCACCCAGGAGATACGCGACCTCGAGAGTACCATCACGGAGATAGACCTCATCAATACGGTCCAGGAAGGTGAGATCCGCGACCTCAAAAGCCTCATGGACGAAAAGTATGAACAGATTAATGCCCTGGAGCAAAAAATCGAACAACTGGAACGTGAAGGCCTCGCAGATGAATCCACTATCCGTGAGCTCCGCGAAAAACTTTCTAATGCACGGGTAGAACTGCTCGACCGGTATAAATTGGAAATCAACCAGCTCGTGGTGGACAACTCCCGCCTGACCCAGACCCTGGACAGTGTCCATCTCAGCATGAGCAGCCAGGACAGCATGATCCGGGAGTATGCCTACGAGGTCGAAAAGTATAAAGCCGCTCTGAGTGACTGCGGCGGACGGGGCCAGGCGGCTGTTGTGCTGCCTCCCGAGACACTGCCCCGTATCAAAGCGGAGAATGTTGCGTTTTATTCACGCCAGGGCAATAACCAGGCCCCTATTTCCGGATCACGCACCCCCAAGATTGCCCGGTCTGAGCTTCAGGAACTTCAGGCTTGTATTGACTTTCAGGGCAACTCTCTCGTGACAAGCAAACGTTATGTGGTCTATATGGTCATTGACCACAGCAAAACAGGCACCATCAGCAATATCGAGCAAAACCTGAGCGGTGTATTTCCGGTCGGAGGCCAGAGCAAAACGTACTCCCGGAAGGCCGAAATCGAATACCAGCAGGGCAAAACCAGCAACCTCTGCATGGACTATCTCCCTGCCAAAGGCAGTTTTGCAGCGGGCCTCTACACGGTTTCTTTTTATTGCAACGGAGAGGTGATCGGCGAAAAATCTTTTTTTGTGGAAGCCAACTGATCCGTGCCGATGTCAGAGTGGTTTCATCTGCTCGAAGGTCTCATGACAGTCGTCACAATGATGGATGGCACGGCATGCCGTGGGCCCGAAGCTGTTCATCAGCCGGGTATTATATGAGTCACACCGGGGGCACTGTGCCTGCACCAGGTCTTCGGGCGTGAGTTCGGGGCCGATCTCTGGCGGAGGGCTGATCCCGAAGGTTTTCAGCGTATGTTTGCCCTCAGGGGTGATCTGGTTCGTGCTCCAGCTTTTCCGGTACAGGACATTCACCCGTACCGTTCCTGCCCCCGCCTCATAACATACCCGCTCAATGTCCTGCCGCATGACCGCAATCGCCGGACATCCCGCAAAGGTAGGCACCATGTCTATTTCCACCTCATCACCCTGCACCCGCACCTCGTGGATGATGCCCATCCGGACCACAGACAATACGGGTATTTCAGGGTCCATGACCGTTTGCAGCCGGGCTAAGATATCTTCCTGGGTCATAGGGATTACCATTTAGCCTGAGGGTCCAGGGCAAATACTTCTGTCATTTCCAGCAGCAGCGGGGGCAGATGTTCGGTATGGTGGCCGCCCCGCCCACCAAAATGCAGGGTGATATCACCCGGATCAGGTACCAGCAGGTTACAACTCCGCAGATACGGTTCCACCTCCTGCCGCCAGGTTTTCATCAGGGTATCCTCATCCGGCTGTATGCCGTCCCGCACGAGGGTATCAGTATGTACCGTCGGTTCAAACAAACTGAACGCTACCGGATACACCTCGTCCAGGGCCGCCTGCATGCGGGCATTGGCTTCATGGCCAGCCTGTCCGAGCTGCCGCATGAAGGTGCGGGCATGCATCTGGTGGTATTTTTCTTCGCGGGCCAGCTTGCGGGCCAGCTCTGCCAGCGGCGCGTACGCAGATTCTGACAAGGCCGCCAGCCGTACTTTGTCTGCCATGTCAAACAAAAAATGTCTAACCAGGCTGAAGGCATAGTCCCCAATAGGGTACTCCACCAGGTGGCAACACCTGAATGCCTCGGCTGTGCGGGCAAATGCGATGGTATCGGGCTCAGCCTCCCCCAACTCGTGGAGGAGCTGGTAATATACATAGGCATGGCCTACCTCGTCCTGGGCCATAGAGGCAAAAGCGATGTCCTCCTCCAGGATCGGGCCGAGTCCGATCCACTCAGAGTTGCGGTGGCCGATGATGAGTTTGTCATCAGCGAGGCGGTAGAGCAGGTCCTTGAGCGCGGGGATATGCATAACGATTACTTGCGGAGGATGATCTTGCGGGGTTTGTTGTCAGCACCGGGCGGTAGCACGATGACATGAGCCGGCGGAACAGGTGCAGGGGTAAGCGGAGCTTCCGTGACAGGCGCAGGCTGGGCCGCAGGGGTATGACGTCCGTTGTCTATCAGCTCATACAGCCTTGCCTTAAAACTCTCAATCGTATCACGCACCTTATAACCATTGCCTTCGCGGTAAGACTTGTCGAAGGCATGCTGAAACATATCATCATCCTCATAGGCGGTAGCATAGACGTCCTGGCTGCGCACAACCCAGAGGTTGGCACATTGCTCCCGCCGCCCAAACTGCTCTTTGGCCAGGATCAGGGCCATCTCGGGATTAGGTGCATGGATCGCCCCTACGTGTACGTGCTGATCACCCCTTTTTTGCTGCTGAAACACCTCGTAGTTCTGCCAGTGATCCAGCAACTCCTGATGAATCTCAGATGTGCCTGCAGGGAGGTCCAGGCGGTTGATGCGGGGGTCGAGCGATGAAGACATACTTCCGAACGTTAGTTAGGCAAATATACAATTTTTTTATCCCACCACAAGGACTACCTGAAGGTAACCATCCTGCGGGGATTTTGTGCCAGAAAATATCAGTATCTGCTTGATTTTCTGCGAAATAAAATCTAGCTTATGCTCAACATTATATCCCCTGGACGAAGTATGAAACAGACCTTGACTACCCTGATCTTGCTGGCAGGCCTGCTGGTCGCCACCCGTCCTGCCCTGGCACAAGGCTGCAACAACAGCAGCTCCTCACAGCAGGAACACTTCCAGTACCAATCCTATGATGCGGCCAACTATGTACCGGCGCTGAAAGTCACCACCCGTGCCTTCCCCAACCCCAGCACGGGATTGTTTACCCTGAGCCTGCAAGGCAACCGTGACTGGTCCCAGGCTGGCACAGCTGAGGTTGTAGACCTGGCCGGTCATGTGATCCTGACCCTGGACATCCCCGCCAATGAACGCACCTGGGAGGCTCCGATAGACCTGAGCAACCAACGCCCTGGCATGTACGTAGTCCGTATCCGCAACTGTGCTTCCTGCAAACCCGTCCAACTGATCGTGACCAGCGAAGCCCAGCCCTGATAGTTCTGAAATGGTTAGCGTGACCAGGCCCTGGGGCCTGGTTTTTTTTATGGATCCCCTCCGGCAACCCTTCAGCCATCCGGCACGTCCATACAGGGGAGCTACTAAAGCCTCTGTCCAGCCGTGCGTAACCTGATCTACAGCTTTGCCGCTGCCTCGATGTTTCTGCTGGGGTTTCTGGTGCTGACCGTCTCCAACCGCCCCAACCGGCTGGCCAGTCGCTGGCTGGGTATATTCCTCTGCGCGACGGCCCTGGTATTGCTCGATGATACCCTGCTGGTGTACGGCATTTACCAGCGCTGGCCTCACCTCCTGGGCTGGAATGATCTTTTTTTGCTGGTGATGGCACCCGCCCTGTTTCTGAGCATCCGGCATTTCACCCGGCTAGAGACCCAACCTATACCTGCCCAGGCCATTCATTTTGTGCCGGCAGGCCTGTTTGCCCTGACCAGTCTCCCCACGCTTCTCCTGCCCGGCGAGCAGAAAGCCAGGCTGCTCGCCCAGTCCATATCTACGGGTCCTGATCTGCAGGACTGGATCATCATCTCCCTGATCTGGCTCCAGGCAGGTGCCTATCTGGCCGTGTCGCTGTACAGCCTGCACCGCCACGAGCGACGATTGCCCCTGATCACTGCCAGCCCGGAGCCGTCTGCCCTGGACTGGCTCCGCCATTTTTTGTATGTCATCTGCGGATTTTGGATGGTGTGGATCCTCTCTTACTACCTCCCCATCCTGAACTGGGCAGACCCTGTCCTGTACTTGCTGGGTACCTATTACCTGGGGTATTTTGCCATGAAACAAACAGAGGTATTTCCCTTCTCCCCTGCCCAAAAAACAGCACTGGCCGGGCTGGATACGCCTATACCCGCCACAGAGCCACCTGCTACGCCAGCATCACCCACCCTGGCACAGGATCGCCTTCACCTGCTGGCGGTGATGGAGACCCGGCAGCCATATCTCCAGCAGGACCTGAGCCTCCCAGCCCTGGCAGAAGCCGCAGGCCTTACCCCGCATGCACTCTCATACCTGCTCAATACTGGCTTTGGCGAAAACTTCTATCAGTTTGTCAACCGCTACCGGGTCGCGGAGAGCCAGCGGCTCCTGACAGACCCGTCACTGGCGCACCTGAGCATGGTCGGTATTGCGTATGAGGCAGGGTTTAATTCCAAAACCGCCTTCAACACGGCATTCAAAAAAATCACAGGCCTCTCACCGAGTGCGTGGCGTCAATCGCGTCCGTAAGCCGTCCGGTACCCGTTCGCCTCGATCTATCCGAACAAATTACCCCTGCTGACACCCTATGTTTGCGGCAGATCGGGTCTGTTATGGCCCGGGAGGATGGCCCGCCCTGAGCGGATATCCCTTTGGTATATGCCACTTTTAACCCTGTATTTTCCCATGAATCCCAACCCAATGCTATGGCTGGCCTGCGCCGCCATGATCGCCTGCGAGCAACCCCCGGACACCCTCCTGACCAGCAATCCGCTGGTGACCGATCTGGACCAGACCGTGGATGCCCACGCCCGTCCTTACATGCAGGATCCAGACCATGTCGGCCTCAGCATCGGTATCTGGACAGACAGTCAGGCTTATTATTACGGGTACGGAGAGACTGCCCAGGGCAATGGACAACTCCCGGACCTTCATACGATCTTCGAGATCGGCTCGATCAGCAAAACCTTTTCGGCGGCACTGCTTACCGATGCCCTGGCAGCACACGGGATGAGCCCTGAGACCCCCATCAGCCAGTTATTGCCCCCTGATATCCCCAAACTCCAGCACGGCGGCCAGGAAATCCTCGTCAAACACCTCCTGAATCACAGTTCCGGCCTGCCACGGATCCCGGACGACCTTACCAGGGGCTGGAACCGGGACAATCCCTATGCCCACTATGACAGTACCAAGGTGTATGCTTTTCTCCGGACATATACCCTCACCCGGACACCCGGGACCGAACATGCGTACTCCAACCTCGCTAGCGGGCTGGCGGGCCTGATCCTGGAGCGCCTCACGGGAAAGTCTTTTGAACAAAACCTGACCGAACGCATCACCCAACCTCTGGGTCTCCTGCATACCTCCATCACTGTACCTGCCGGAAGCGATTTTGCGAAGGGGTACATCCGTAAGGGCCGCGAAACCCCTTACTGGGACCTCGCCGGCCTGAAAGCAGCCGGGGGCATCCGCTCTACCACAAGCGATATGCTTCAATATGGCCGGTACCAGCTCGGAGGCGCACCCAGTCCGCTGGACACCCTTTTTGCCCGATGCCAGGTCCCTACCTTCACCCAAACCGGCGAGCCCGCTTTTGAGGTAGGGCTGGGATGGTTCCTGATCAGCCTCAACGGCCACACCTGCCTGTATCACGACGGTGGCACCGGCGGCTTCAGCAGCCACCTCTTCATCTGCCCTGCCACCCAGCAGGTAGTGACCCTCCTGATGAATGGCACAGACGAGGACGCTGTCGCCACCCTGGGATTTGGGCTGGCTGCGGAGGTGATTGAGTAGGGGCATAATGGCTTATATTTTATTTTTTGTCAGCGTCAGCGAAGGGTTTAAACCCTTCGCTGACGCTGACAAAAAAGAGGGAATTGTTTTTTGGTGAGGGCTTACCTTTCTTGCCAGCGAGGGGTTTAAACCCCTCGCTGGCAAGAAAACAGGATACGTCTCATACTTTCTTACCTTAACCCGGCCCTATGCCCCGCTCCAAAGTTGAAGTCTACGTACACTACGTCTGGTCAACTAAAAGACGTGCACCCATGCTGGATGCCCCGGCCATCCATGCCATACGACAGGAGCTATTCCGTGTCGCGGAGGAGAAGGGCTTCTGGATCAGGGCTTTTAATGGGGTATCGGACCACGTGCATGCACTGGTTTCGCTCAAAAGCACCCAGACAGTCGCCTGGACAGCACAACAGCTCAAAGGGATCAGCAGCCACTGGTACAATGAACACCCCGACCTGCCCGGCGGCCTCGACTGGCAGGATGGTTATGGTGCCTTTAGTGTCTCGCGCTGGGACCTGTCCCGCATTGAAGCCTATATCCGCCGCCAGCCTGAACACCATCAGGCACTACCCTTTGAGGCAGAGTGGAAGCTGCTGGAGGCGGGGATATTGCCGGGGGAAACTGATCAGCGAGATCAGCGCGGGGTTTAAACCCTGCGCTGATCTCGCTGATCAGATCCATACGATTTGTTTCCATGTCAGCGGGGTGTCATTCAGCGAGGGGTTTTAACCCCACGCAGAATGACACCCCGCGGACATTGAAACAAATCGTATGGATATGATAAGCGAGATCAGCGCCGGGTTTAAACCCCCCGCAGATCTCGCGGATAAGTTTACCCCGGCCA
>JANRLQ010000009.1:0-10663 GCA_033762375.1 Bacteroidia bacterium | reverse complement strand
CATGGCCGTCCCCGCTGGTCCCCCCGTTGCGGTCGCCGCCGCTGACCGGTACGTGCTCCGGAAGAGGGTCCCCTCCACAGGCAGCTGCTCAAACTGATAATGTGCCAGCAAAGCGGCTACGTCAGGATGTATGTCCATGTTCATGTATTTGTCCTCAAAATAAACGGTCAGCCCTCAAGATTCAACCTCATCCAGACATTTATTCTCCAAATCGCTACCGTCAGTCGTGACGCGGGCAGAGGCGCGGGTCGCACAACGACGCAACGGGTGCAACGGCAAGAAATGGGTGGCGCGATGCCGGACCCACCCCTGCCCCAAAAGGATTTTCCGGGCTTCCTCGCCAGCGGGGGAGAGAGGCTGCGCGCAGCGCACCCCAAGCCTGCCTATGCTCGCGCGGGGCTGTGCCCTGTGTGGGGTATCTCAGGGGCTGCGCCCCTTCTGTCATGGCGGGCACAACCCGCAGGATGGGCCGCACGAGGCGCAGCCTCGCGCGAGCAAAGATAAAAGCGCTCTGCTCGCGCAGGGCTGCGTGTAAGCTATCTTCGGGGCTATGCCCCTCTGTCAGGGCGGACACAACCCGCAGGATAATCCGCACGAGGCGCAGCCGCACGCGAGCAAATAAAATAAGGTCATAGGATTGGGTTATTTGTCTTGTTTTGCCTTCTCACGTTTTTCTTTTTTGGCTTTACGGTAGGCTATGATTTCGCAGTGAAAACACAGGTCTTCGCCAGTCGGGATCGTTACGCCACATTGGGTACACTTGGCGTCTTTGGTTTTTTCAGGCGGTGGTAGTGGGTCAATGGATGCGATAAACCCTTTCCACGCGAAATACGCCACCACCAAGATGGCGGACAGCATAGCGGACAGCATAAGTGCTTCTTTCGCCACCTGCTGCTGCAAGGCCCACGCCGCCAGCCCCGACAGGGCCAGGATGATCAGGATCACGGCTGCGATCAGTCCATTCCGCTGCCATCGCTTCCGTTTTTTCTCAGCTTCTACCGCCCGGCGACTCTCCTCGATCAGGTCTTTTTCCGCTGTGAGCAGGTTAAACTTGCTGAGGTACCCGATAAAGTCGAGCTGTTTTTCGGTAAACAAGGCCCGCGCCTCAGCTTTCATCAGGGCCTGGCCTTTAATAAGGCGCTGCACCTCCAACAGGGCAATCTCCTCGTCGCTGCGTTTGGCGTGGATCTGCCGGGCGAGGGAGTCGTGGGCGATCTCGTAGCGCTCGTCTTTTTCGGTATAGCGGAGGATACGTTTTTGGGCGAAGGCTTGCAGGACGTCGCTGACGAGGGCGGCAGGCAGGCTGGAGAAACGCGCCTGATGCTCGTCGGCGGTCAGCGGCTCTTTGGTGCCGTCCAGCGTCACGAAGGGTGAGAGGATCTGCCAGAGGGTGTCGGTCTTCTGGTCTAATTGCCGGGCGATGAGCAGCACCTGCTCGTCGAGAAAGTCGCGCAGCACATCGCCGATGCCACCCATCTGATCCAGCGCCGCCCGCGTGAAGGTGGCAGCTGTCTGGCGGGTTTCGTCATGGGTGATTTGCAGGTAGAGTTTGTCTAAAAACACCTGTAAATAAGGCAGTTGGATGCTGAGGGTTTTTTCATCGCCCCGGATTTTGTCGAAAATACCCTGGGCGATGGCGTCTTCTTCCCCGCTTTGCAGGCGCACATTGCTGGTGTTGCGGCTGCCCACGCCCCGGATCACGGTGTTGACCTTGTCTAGGTTCATCGGCTCCACGCGCAGTTTTTTGCGCAGCAGTTCGGGCACGGCCCGCTCGAAGTCGTAGAGGTAGCCCAGGTACTCCTCGCGGATGCTGAGGATGATCTTGACGGGCTGCTCCACACGCAGGATCTCGCGCACGGTCTGCACAAACTGGTCCTGCTCGGCCCGGTCGCCGAGGATGTACAGCTCCTCAAACTGATCGAAGATCAGGTACAGGGGTTTAAAATGGCGCAGGTACACGGCTTTGAAGCGCCTGGCGAGGGGCGAGTCCTGCCGGGGGGCCGGGCTTTGGGGGCTGCCGCTCCAGTCTTCGTCGAGCCAGTCGGGGGCATCATCGGCCTCAGCGCTGCCGCCTGCATCCTGGAGGGCCTTTTCAAAGGAGGCGTTGAGGTTGCCACCCCGGCGGATGTTGAGGGCCAGCCAGTCGTGGCTCTGAAACTTGCTGGCCAGCCCGCACTGGATCAGGCTGGTCTTGCCCGTACCCGAAAATCCATAGACCAGCAGCAAGTCGGTCTGGAAGATCATCTCGTAGAGCTGCTCTATTTCCGCTTCGCGCCCGAAGAAAAACTCACTGTCTTCGCGGGTATAGGCGTCGAGGAATTTGAAGGGGTATTTTTGCATGGCAGCGGCGCGATTAGAGGTCATCAAAATTCAGGGTTTCACCTCCCAAACAGCGCCGGGCTTCCCGAAACTGGTCCACTACGTTGTCGAGGTTGAGCACCTTGCGGTTTTCGGGACTCATCATCAGTTCATTAAAATCGGAGTCGGGTTTCAGAATGCCTTTTTTCTCTACCCGCACGAGGCTGTTGTCTTCCAGAAACAGGTATTCGAGGGTGCTGTCGCTGATGTCCAGGGAGCGGTAGAAGCAGATTTTGGCGCCATGCTCTCCGGTCAGGGCATTGTAGTCTATGACAAAAGGCGAGAGATTGATGTACTCGTGGTACAAGTCGCCCCGGTAGAGCAGCACGGCATCAGTATGGGCCGTGCGGGGGGTGTAATAGATTTTTTCGGCATCAATATGGGCTTTGCTGTCTATGCCCAGGGCAGCGTAGCGGTGCAGGTAGCCCGGATCTGCGTGACGGACCTGGCTGTAGCCGATGTGTTTGATGGAGGCCATGCGGTAGCTGACGAGGAAGGAAAGCTGCTCCAGGAAAGCCGCCAGTTGGGTTTCGGCCTCAAAACAGTCCAGCAGGTCG
Source organism: Bacteroidia bacterium (assembly GCA_033762375.1). Classification (GTDB taxonomy): domain Bacteria; phylum Bacteroidota; class Bacteroidia; order J057; family J057; genus RDXT01. The sequence continues at coordinate 7,748 of JANRLQ010000009.1, read as the reverse complement.
TACTGCGCCTTGTCAAGTTTTTCGTTGAGGGCATGCAGGTGCCTGATCGTTTGCTGGAAGCTGCTACCGTCTTCAAGCGCCTTGCCCAAGTCACCCAGCTCCGGGATGGGAAAGGTGAGTCCGTTTTCGGGCTGCGAAAAGATCTCATGCAGCGTGCACAGCAGTTCGAACTGGTCCGGCAGGGAAGGCTCGAAGGCCTCGTCGAGGCGGCGGGCGATCTGGGCCTGCTGGGCGGCGGAGAGATTGTGCGGCGGCTGCTGCGCTGCGTCCCAGAGCCTGGAAATCAGCGCAAAACACAGCAGGTCGAGGCTCCTGCTGGCGATCTGGAGGCATTTTTCGATGTATTTACGCTGTTTGGCCTCCGACATATCTTCTTTGCCGATGGCCATGAGTTTGCTCAGTTGGATGCCGATCACCCCCACAAAGCTGTACGCGATGATCTCCTTGGCCTTGTCGCTGATGCGCAACTGGCTCTCCCAGCCGGGGATGGCCTGTACTTTTTCCAGAAAACGCTCCGCGCTGAGGCTGACGGGTTTCATGGCCTCGGTCAGCCGCCGGGTCAGGGTCTCGTTAAAGGCCTTTTTACCCGTCACGAAGCCAAAATTGGCCTCATCAATATGCCCGATGTTGTAGATTTTATCGGCATACTGAATGGACTGGCTTTTTTGCTCTGATAGCAGGGCTTTGAGTTCTGCGAGCTGGTTGCGGATCTCCTGTACCTGGCCGTTGACCAGGACGGTGAGGGTGTCGTCGGCCACCCCCTGGATGATGATGTGTTGGGTTTCCAGGGCCATATCAGGAGAAATCAGCTTTGTCAATATGTGCGATGTTGTAGATGATATTACTCAAATGTTGAGAGGTATCCTTGGGATTCTCAGTTTGCTTCGGGTCTTTATTCTGAATTTGATCATCGGATCTAGGGGAAAGTGCGCTGATATTCTTAAATACGGTAGGATAATATAGTCTGTAATTTTCCAAGTCAATACCTTTTATTTTTTCACTTATACTCATTTCGTCTTTTAGCCGCATATAAGCACGAAGCTTTGCAAAAATACTTAGTACTTGTTTCGGTGATCCATTTAATGCACGATCATACAGGGGTGTTTCAATAATACTCAGTGGTAGCGTCACATCAATAGGGACTGTAAATGATTTTGGTTTATACAGAAAGGGAAAAAGTGGCTCCCAGATACCTGGCCTGGGGATTTCAAAGTTTTGTGGCTTGGGCCGATCTGCATCAATAATTACTAAAGCATCTCTGCGAATATCTGGCAAGCGGTTTAACAGATCGTCCCATATTTTAGGATCCCGAATGTTGAGCTTGTACAAATGGTCTATCTCCATATAGATAGATCTAATTAATGGATTAGACAGCTCTATCTCTTTTAACAGCAGGCTCAGGAACCCATAAATTATTAGGGCATAATTTTTGTCCTTGGCCACATCAATTTGCTTGCCAATGCGATACGTTAAATATCGGCAGAATCGTTCCTGCCGCTCATCTATATATTGTATCCAATCCATATGACTTGAGTAATAATTTCAGGAAAAATTCGCATTGTCGATGTGGCCGATATTGTAGATGTTGTTGGCCTGCTGGATAGTTCCGGCAGGTTTTTCGGGTTCTTTCCAGTCCTCCAGCCGGACGTTGCCTGCCCCGGTGCTGCTCAGGTGCAGCTCGTAGGGGGAGCTGGCTGTTTCGGGTTGCTCGTCGAGGCCCAGGTCGCGGGTATAGATCTGGCGCGGGTCGGCGTGGCGGGTGTGTAGCAGGCTGGTAGCTTCGTCAAAGGCTGTCTGGATGTTTTTCCCGGCGCAGAAGCTCCCATAAAAATCCGTCGCAAACTGGCGGGCGATGTCGTCCTGGATAGGGCGTGTGGTGGCAATGACGGCGGGTATACCTGAGTCCATAAACAGTTTTATCTGGTCGCGGGTGGCGCAGCCGTTGAGGAAGACGAGGCTCACGGATTGCTGCTGCCCGATATAGGCGGCGAGGCCTTGGGCTAAGCCGCTGGTGTTGCCTGATGCATCGGGTTCGAGCAGGATGGAGCGGCCATTGGCGTGGCCTGCGAAGTGGAAGATGCGGATGCGGCCGGGGTGGTCGTTGAAGCGGGCGACAATGCCCGGGAGGGTAGCGAGGGGCAGGGACAGCACTTCGATTTTCCCGGAAAAGTGGTCGAGCAGGGCTTGCTGCTCCTGCACGAGGCCGGGGAGTTGTACGGAGTGATCGAGCGGGTTGGCAGCAGCGAGCAGGACGGCAGGTACTGTCATGGTGTGACGGGTTAATGGAAGCAAATTACTACCATTAGCCAAACAATCAAAGCGGATGAAAAACTATGTCACGGCTCGGGCGGCAGCGGGCTGATGGCCGTCCAGCCCCCGTCTACAATCAGGGTTTGGCCGGTGATATGCCGGGTCTGTGGGGCAAGAAGAAACAAAGCGGCATGGGCAATGTCCGCCACCGTCGCAGGTCGCCCCATCGGCGTGAAGGTGGACCAGCCCGTTTCATAGGTCTGAAACTGCCGGGTGCGCTCGGTCAGGGTGGCACCGGGGGCCAGGGCATTCACGGTGATCTGGTAGGGTGAAAGTTCTGCCACCAGGTTGCGGGCAAGCATTTCAATCCCGGCTTTGGTCATGGCATACGCGCTGAGATGCGCCAGGGCCTGGTGTCCCGTGACACTGCTCATCAGGAGCAGGCTGCCGCCCCGGCCTTGTAGCCGCATCTGGCGGGCGGCTGCCTGTGCCAGGAAAAACGTACCGCCCAGGTTCAGACGGGTGATCTGCTCAAAATCAACGGGGGTACAGGCAAAAAAATCGCCATAATGTGACAGTCCTGCATTGGCAATGGCCAGGGTCAGGTGTCCCCAATGTGCCACGGCGGCCTCCACCATGCCCTGGATACAAGCCGGATCACCGGCATCTCCCGGAAAAGCCTCACAGCGTCCCCCCGCCTCGCGGAGGGAACCAGCTGAGAGCATGGCCAGGTCAGGGTCCTGGTCATTGAGGAGGACCGCAGCCCCCTGCGCCGTCAGCTGGCGGGCGATTTCATACCCGATTCCCTGACCTGCTCCCGTAATCACAGCTACTTCGCCCGCAAAAATGCCTGTTGGTGCCTTATTCCCCTTCATGTCCCGGATCAATGTGAGTCCCGGCTTACAGCATCTCCCGATCCGCCCTTCAGAAAATCCATATCTGCCCCGAGGTGTGCCTGCTCCACGTGCTGCTGATACAGCCAGACATACCCCCGATCTACCGGCGGAACAACTGGCGGGAGGAGTGACTGCCGACGGGCAATCTCCGAATCAGGCACCGCCAGGTGAAGGGTACGCCCTGGCACATCCAGGGTGATCAGGTCGCCATCCTGTACGATCGCCAGCACGCCGCCGATGGCTGCCTCTGGCGAGACGTGTAATACCACGGTCCCAAACCCTGTCCCGCTCATACGCCCATCCGAGATGCGCACCATATCCGTGATCCCCCGGGCCAGGAGTTTTTTGGGCAGGGCCATATTGCCGACCTCTGGCATGCCGGGGTATCCTTTGGGGCCTACCCGCTTCAGCACCAGCACACAGGTCTCGTCTACGTCGAGGTCCGGGTCATCTATCCGGGCTTTATAGTCTTCAATGTCTTCAAATACAACAGCGCGGCCTGTATGCTGCATCAGGGCCGGAGTAGCCGCCGAGGGTTTGATGACAGCACCGTTTTGACAGAGGTTGCCCCGGAGGACGACCACGCCGGCTACCGGATTTACAGGTTGGTCCAGGGGAGCAATCACGTCCGGGTTATAACATTCGGCCAGGGCTGTATTTTCCCGTACTGTCTTGCCATTCACGGTGATACAGTCTCCCCGCAGGTGATCCTGCAAGGCCGCCATCACCGCCGGCAGGCCTCCGGCATAATAAAAATCCTCCATAAAATGGGCACCGGAGGGCTGAATATTGGCCAGGAGCGGTACCCCCGCCGCAATATCATTAAACTCCTCCAGGCGCAGGTCCACCCCGATCCGGCCTGCAATGGCCAGGAGGTGAATGACAAAATTGGTAGAGCCGCCCACGGCTGTATTGGCGATAATGGCATTTTCAAACGCCTGCCGGGTCAAGATATCCGACAACCGCAGATTTTCCCGCACCATCTCCACGATACGGATCCCTGAATAATGTGCCAGGGTACGGCGGCGGGCATCGGCCGCCGGAATGGCAGCATTGCCCGGTAGCGAAAGCCCCAGGGCCTCGACCATACAGGCCATCGTAGAGGCAGTCCCCATGACCGCACAGTGGCCATCACTCCGGCACAAACCCGACTCCACCTGGTACAACTCCGCCTGCGAAAGCTGGCCGCTGCGCTGGCTGTCATTGAGCCGCCATACATCAGACGTACTGATACTCCGGCCCTTGTACTTGCCCGTGAGCATCGGCCCTCCGCTCACCACAAGGGTGGGCAGGTTTACACTGCACGCACCCATCACCAGTGACGGCGTGGTTTTGTCACAGCCACACAGCAGTACGACTCCGTCAATCGGATTGGCCCGGATACTCTCCTCCACATCCATGCTGGCGAGGTTGCGGTAGAGCATGGCCGTCGGTTTGATCAGGGTTTCGCCCAGGGACATCACCGGAAACTCCACCGGAAATCCTCCTGCTTCATAGATCCCGTTTTTGACCCGCTGGGCCAGTTCCCGAAAGTGTCCGTTGCAGGGCGTGAGTTCGCTCCAGGTATTGCAGATACCAATGACCGGTTTTCCCTCAAACTCGTGGGCCGGGGTGCCCTGGTTTTTCATCCAGGAGCGGTAGATCAAGCCATCTTTGCCCGTCCGGCCAAACCAGCCGGTACTGCGAAGGGGAGCATTTTCCATAGAAATAAATAAGCGTAGAAGTCCGTATCCGAATATACCGAACAAGCCGGAGGAATACACCTGTTGGGTGAAAATTTGTGCGAGATAAGGTTTTCGCGGGGGAAGGGCAGTACTTCGAGAACAGATATATGGCATGAAGTGGCAGCCGAACCACCCTACATGTCCCCGGCCTGATGCGCAGCATCATACGCCGGGGCCTCCCGGATCATCAGACATAATATTGGCTCTGATGGAGACCCCGGATCAGGCTCATACTCCGCTGTCCGGGGACCATCCCCTACCCCACCCGCTCCGCCGGGGTGCTGGCCTGTTGCCGGATCGTGGCCAGGTTGCGGGTGTAGATCAGGTCAATCAGACCCGGCCAGAGGCGCTGGATCAGGTAGAGGGCTTTGCCCATCGGGGTGAGGACCAGCCGGGGGCGGCGGCGGGCGATCAGGTCTGCAATGGCCGTGGCGACCTGCTCCGGGGTTTGTTTGCGGAGGCCCTCACGGGCGGGCAGGTAGATGGGATTCCCGTCGGTGTCAAACACCACTTTTTGGGGGTCATTTTCCGTAAATCCGACATATACGAGGCCCACATGTACCCCCGCTTCCCGCTCCTCCAGGCGGAGGGACTCCGTAAAGGCCCCCAGGGCTTGTTTGCTGGCACTATACACGGCATTGTAGGGGATGCCGTGGATCCCGGCGAGGCTGGAGATGCAGACGATGCTGCCACGGGTGGCGCGGATCGCCGGGAGAGCCGCGCGGGTGGGATAGATCGTTCCGAGGAGGTTAATGTTGAGGACCTGCGCAAATACCGCAGGGGCGAGTTCGCCTACCGGGCCTCGGGTGGCAGCGCCCGCATTGTTGATCAGGACATCCAACCGCCCCCAGGCCTGCAGGATCGCTGCGACCATCCGCTCACCATCCTCCCAGCGGGAGACATCTCCCGGTACAGCGATCACCTCCGCACCCGTGGCTGTCAGGGCCGCGCGGGCAGCCTCCAGCCGGGCCGTGTCCCGGCCATTCAGCGCGACCCGGTACCCACGGGCCGCCATCACAGCCGCCAGGGCCTTGCCGATCCCCATGCTGGAGCCTGTAATCAGGGCCACCGGGGCCGCTGTTTGTTCTGTTCCTGTTTTCACTTCGTCCGGCCGTACGGGCATCAGGCCCGCGGCCTGCAAATATAATGATTCTCCCGGCCTCCAACAGACGCCTCCAGATTGACAAATATTTCCTAAAGGCTTATCCTTTTCGCCTCAAAAACGTATCTTTCGACAAACGTTACGATATGTCTGCTACGACTGCCCAGCAACTCCGCGACATGGCCGCCCGCGGCGAAACAGGCCCGGCCATCCAGCAACTCCTTCTGCTCACAGAAGGCCACACGGACCTGCACAACGACGTCGTCATGCTCTCCGGTCGCTACCACCGCAACGAACGTGAGAAAAATGCTGGTTTGCTTGATGCTGCCAGCGTCAACATCGAACAAAACAAAATCACCGCAGCCCTCCTCCACCTCATCGGTCGCCTCCCGGCTAGCAGTAGCCCTGCCGGTATTTCCCCCACCATCATCCAGCAGGCGGACAAGATTTACAATATCGGGAAGATAGACGAGGCGAATTTTTCGTAGGGGCGGGAGCGGATTCCGGGTTTTTGCGATTATAACCGCAACATATTATGTTTTTGAGTTCAAGTGGAATCCTGCCCAAGCAGTCCATACCTCAAAGACCTTCTTCCATGCGTATCCGGAGGCTGTGTTTAAGGCGATTACCCCCGATAATTTTCATGCGTTTTTGGTAAAATACTTGTAGGGGGTGGTCCGGCTGGCCGCCAACAAAAAACACCCCCGTACCGGCGGTCCGCAACCTACAGGGGCGGCCTGCCGGACCGCCCCTACAAACACCCTTATACCGGCGGTACGCCTCGCATGCAACCCGTAGGAGCGGTCCGGCAGGCCGCCCAAAATACACACCCGCAGGGGGCCGTCTGTCTCATATGTAACCCGTAGGGGCGGCCTGCCGGATCGCCCCTACAAAAGCCTCAACATCAAACATATGGAAAGAAGACCTTCGCTTCGTCTCCAGGGATTTGATTATGCAACGCCGGGTGCTTATTTCGTTACCCTTTGCGAAAAAAAACGCCGCTGTGTTTTCGGCCACATTATTGATCAGGTTATGCACCTGTCCGACCTGGGGATCATGATGAAAGAAGCTTGGTTTGAAACAGCTACTATCAGAAAAGAGGTCCGTCTGGACGAATATTGCGTCATGCCTAACCATTTTCACGGTATATTTTGGATCACAGAAAACGGCCAGTTACCCTTACTGGAACATACACTCCTACCACAAACACCTGGGTATCAGAATTCTTTTGGCCCACAGCACAAAAACCTTTCCACCCTCGTCAACAAGCTTAAAGGTGCCGTAACACGACGCGCCTGGCAGGCAGGGCACGGCGATTTTGGATGGCAGCGGGGTAGCAATGATCGGATTATTCGAAATAACGAAGAATATAACGCCATTGTGCATTATATCCGGCAAAACCCTTCGCGTTGGGAAGAAGATGAATGGTACACCCCGTAGGGGCGGTCCGGCAGGCCGCCCAACACACACACCCGCAGGGGGCTGTACGCCTCGTATGGAACCTGTAGGGGCGGTCCGGCAGGCCGCCCAACATACACACCCGCAGGGGGCCGTCCGCCTCACATGGAACCTGTAGGGGCGGTCCGGCAGGCCGCCCAAAACACACACCCGCAGGGGGCTGTACGCCTCGTATGGAACCTGTAGGGGCGGTCCGGCAGGCCGCCCAAAAACACATCCGCAGGGAGCCGTCCGCCTCATATGCAACCCGTAGGGGCGGTCCGGCAGGCCGCCCAACATACACACCCGCAGGGGGCTGTACGCCTCATATGGAACCTG
>JANRLQ010000008.1:0-38653 GCA_033762375.1 Bacteroidia bacterium | reverse complement strand
TGCCGGTGGCATCGGTGCGGGTGGAGGTCCAGGCGACGGAGGGGTCGGGCTGGCCGAGGGTATCGCTCAGGGTGAGGTTCACGAGGGTCTGGACATTAAGGGTGGACAGGCTCAGCCACAGGAGCAGGAGGCAGACCAGCCACCATCTGAGGCCGGGGGGGGGATAAATGCTTGGTTGTCAGATACATATAAAAAGGTTGGAAAAATGACATATCAACCCTATCGGCTATGGCCGACAGGTATGGATCAACGGTAAGGTATAGATAAGTACGTGACTGGCTTTATATCTCAAATATACTACGCCGCCGGACAAAACCAAGGGTTGGCACCAGGCTTAGCCAGGGCAAAAAAAATAACACCTGAGTTGGCGGATTTGTGAGAATAGATTGAATGGATGGTGAAGGTATGTTAGGTCATTCGCCGTGATCATCAGGCGGATACATCCGCCGGTACAGGACAGTATTACACCGCGCCCCGTAAAGATGCGGGCATCCTCCCCCTTTTTTTGCAATTTTGTCCCATGAACCGGGACCTTTTTTTTGAGCATATTGCCCAGACGTCTGACGAACCGATCGGGATCGAGGTCGTGCGGGCCGAAGGGATTTACCTGTACGGCGCACAGGGTGAGCGCTGGATAGACTTTATCAGCGGCATCTGCGTCAACAATGTCGGGCATGGGGCGCCGGAGGTGCTGGCGGCCATCCGCGAGCAGTCGGAGCGGTATCTCCACCCGATGGTCTATGGCGAGGCGATTCTCTCGCCCCAGGTGACGTACGCGGCCCGGCTGGTCCAGGCGCTGGACAGCCGCCTGCAGGTGGTGTATTTCCTCAACTGCGGGGCGGAAGCCGTCGAGGGCGCCCTCAAAGTCGCCAAAAAATATACGGGCCGCACCGGCTTCGTCTCCTGCTACAATGCCTATCACGGCAGCACACACGGCGCCCTCAGCCTGACAGATCCCTATACCCTGCCCGTTGGCTACGGCCCACTCCTCCCCGGGGTGACCTTTATGCGGTACAATTGCCCCGAAGACCTGGCCCTGATCACCGACCAGACCGCTGCGGTGGTCGTGGATGCCATCCAGGCTGCCGGGGGCATCGTGGTGCCCGATGCGGGGTATCTCCAGGCCGTGCGCCAGCGATGTGATGAGACTGGGGCGCTGATGATCCTGGATGAGATTCAGACAGGATTTGGGCGGATGGGGACCTTGTTTGCGCACCTGCACTACGGGGTGGAGCCGGATATCCTGCTGCTGGGCAAGGCCCTGGGGGGCGGTATGCCGATGGGCGCCTTTGTGACGCGGCCAGAGATCATAGACATCATCCGCCGGGATCCGGTGCTGGGGCATATCACCACCTTTGGGGGGCATCCGGTCTGCTGTGCGGCCGGGCTGGCGGCGTTTGACAAGATCATCCGGGAGCGGCTCACAGAGCGGGTGCCAGCGTTGGAGGCCATCCTGCTCGCGCGGCTCCGGCATCCGGCGATCCTGCGCCTTACAGGCAAGGGCCTGCTCTACGGGATCACCCTCGACACGTACAAACGCGCCGAAGCCGTGCGCGAAGCCGCCCTGCGCCGGGGGCTTGTGACCATCGGATTTCTCAACGGTGGCGTAGGGCTGCGCATCGCCCCGCCCCTGGTCATTACCCCGGAGGAAATGCATGCCGCCTGTGACATCCTGCTGGCGGCACTCGACGAGGTATATGGCTGATACCAAGAGCCCCCGGCAGGCTGGTGGCCGACCGGGGGCTGCTGATACAGATGCAGCGTGGGCTGCACCACGGAAGCATCAATTACACTTGGAGTAGCCGCAGCTTTTGCACTTGATGCAGCCTTCCTCGTAGATCAGACCATCTGAGTCGCCGCAGGACGAGCACTTGTGGTCAGCCTTGGTACCATCCGGGATGTACTTTTTGAGCGCACGCACGACCCCATTTTTCCAGGTGTTGATATGATCAGTGTACAGATTAAGGTCACTGACCAGCTCTACGACATAGGGCAGGGGCATCCCGTGGCGCAGCACGCCGGAGATGAGCTTAGCGTAGTTCCAGTATTCTTTGTCAAAGGAGCGGGACAGGCCTTCGATGGAGATTTTGTACCCGTCCTTGTCGTAATACTGGAAGTCATAGCGGGATTTTTCGCCCTTGACTTTTACCTTCACGACCCAGCCCCGGTCCAGATAGGCCGGCAGGTCAAATACATCCTGCGACAGCCCCGTAAATATCTCGTACGGACGGCCGTTGAGGAGGCCGACGACAGCAATCCACTTTTTGTCGTTGTTCATAAACCGCATGACCTCGGCCTCCAGTTTTTTGGGGCGTTTGGGGGCGCGGGACTCGCGGATGGTTTCGGCGACGGTCTTGGTATCTTTTTCCTTAGGCGTATCAGCCACGAGCACCCCGGTACGGGAGCCGTCACGATAGACCGTGATACCTTTGAGGCCCTGGCGCCAGGCTTCGAGGTAGATTTCGCCTACTTTTTCCTGCGAAACATCATTGGGCAGGTTAATGGTAGAGCTGATCGAGTGTGTGACATACTTTTGGACCACTGACTGAAGGGATACGCGGCGGATCCAGTCAATCTCAGGCGCAGTAGCGCCGTGATAGGCACTCTGGGTGATGTCTTCCTGACCGGTGACCTCCATCCAGGTTTTTACTTTGGGGTGGTACACCGTAAACTCCTGCCATGAATCGCCGAGTTTGTCCACAAAATCCACGCGGGCGTGTTTGTCGTGGGCGTTGATCTTGCGTTTGCGCTTGTAGGAGAGCATGAAGACCGGCTCCAGCCCGGAGGAGGTCTGGCTGAGGATGCTCAGGGTACCTGTGGGGGCTACCGTGCTCAGGGAGATATTGCGGCGGCCACACTGCATCATGCGCTCATAGACATGGGGCAGCTCGGTCTGCATCATCTGTACAAACTCAGAGGTGTTTTCGATCTCAGGATTAAACCCGTCAAAGGCACCCCGCTCCAGGGCCATGTCTATTGAGCTGTCAAACTCCGCCTCACACTTGGCCCGCATGATGGTTTCGATCTGGGCGATAGACGCCTCGCTGTCAAACTTGAGGTTGAGGGCTGCCATACAGTCGGCCAGGGCCGTAAAACCGAGACCGGTACGGCGACCTCTTTTGCCCATGTCATAGAGCAGTTTCCAGGTGCGTACCTCTACGTCCTTGATAAACTCAGGCTCATTGTCCTCCGATACCTTGGCGAGAATCCGCTCGATTGCTTCCAGCTCCAGGTCCACGAGGTCGTCCATCAGGCGCTGCGACTCATAGACTACCGCATAAAACTTCTTAAAATCAAAACTCGCCTGCGGTGTGAAGGGGTTTTCTACAAAGTTGTAGAGGTTGATCGCGATCAGACGGCAGGAGTCTCCTCCCTGCATGGCAATCTCAGAGCAGGGGTTGGTGGAGGTGTTTTTGAAGTCCGGATATACGGACGAGGTCGAGTACTTGTGCTGGCGATCCCAGAAGATAAGTCCGGGTTCTGCTGTGTTGTGCGCACACTTGATGATGGTATCCCACAGCTCGCGGGCGCGTACGGTCTTGGTGATGGAGGGGGTGGGTGAGTCTATCGGCCAGCGCAGGAGGAAGTCCTTATCATCAGAGACAGCCTGCATAAACTCATCCGAAAGCCGGACAGAGATATTGGCCCCGGTCACCTTGGTGAGGTCCTGCTTGATCGTGATAAACTGCTCCACGTCCGGATGTGCGATATCCATCGTGATCATGAGCGCCCCGCGTCGGCCATGCTGGGCTACCTCACGGGTGGTATTGGAAAACCGCTCCATAAATGACACGGCACCAGAGGTCGTACCGGCAGCATTGGATACGGGCTGCCCGGCAGGACGCAGGGTGGAGAGGTCCAGCCCTACCCCGCAGCGGCGCTTGAAGAGCTGCACGAGCTGCTGGTCGGCGTACATGATCCCGCCGTAGGAGTCCGGCAGTTCAGGGATCACCACACAGTTGGAGAGTGAAGCGATGATATATTCATTGCCGAGGGCAGACATCACGCTACCCTGCGGGATGCTGTACTGAAACTTGCGGAAAAGCTGGTAAATTTTGTCTTCTGTCAGCGGCTCGCGTTGCTGGCCATAGGCGGAGAGCTTCACAAAGCTGCCATTAAGATGGGCCGTCTCGCGGTATTTGTGCTCGATACGGGCAAATTGCCGTGCCATGCGCCGGTGCATATCATCGGGGCTGCGCTCTACAAATTCGCCTGCGTGGTTTTTGACCGCATACTTGTTGATCCAGGTGGTGGCGGCCAGTTCATCACCTTCAAAATAGTCGAGTGTAGTGGCTAAGACCTCTGCATAGGTGTAGGTTTGGACAGCGAGCAAGGTGTCCAGGTGTTCGGTTGTCATAGTGTTGTTATCGTCTTTCGTAAAACATAAAATAGCAGGTGCGGTCGCTTGACCAATGGTATGCAAGATAACGGCGTACTTCGCCAAACCGGTTATCAAAGGTCAGAAATCTTTCCACACCTTACTGTGGAAATGTGGATAACTTTTTTCGGTTTTGATCACTTTGGCACACGTCCACTTTATGGATCGGCCAGAGTTGCGATTTAATTTATAACCTATTCATTTTCATCCACTTGTGCCTATACCACCACCAGGTACCCGGGGGATACTTAGCACATGGCGATTGTTTGAAACCGGAAATACCCATTTCACAAATTATTATCACCCTGACAGGATGTATCAGCTCTGGCCTGCCTGCCGCTGTAGGAGCGGATACAGGGGTTGTCTGGTCCGGCGTGCCTCCAGCCATGCCTCAAATCGCACGACTTCATGCCCGAGGGGTACCCAGGGATCCTCTGCAGCTAGGCGCTGGAGCAGGGTATTTACCTCCTCCGGGAGACGCCCCAGGTCAAAAGCCTGGCGCTCCAGCAGGTGCCAGAACCGGAGGATGAGCTCGGTGCGGAGATTGGCTTTGTAGCGGCTGAGGTGCTTGCGCATGCTCTCGATGCGGGTGATGATCAGGTCGTATTGTCCCAGGTCAAAGAGGATGATCATCTCAAAAATCCGGATACCGGCATTCCAGCCTTCTTTGTCATCGAGCAGGCCCTGGGCACCCTCCAGGGTATTCCAGGCAGTGCGGTAGTCCTCGCGCAGGTAGCAGATACAGGCATCCAGATAGGCCGTGAGGGAGGCATCGCGGGCGTGTTCTTTTTGGCTGGTAAACCAATGCAGTCCCTGGATGATCCCGCGGGCCAGGTCCAGATCACCCGAATAGATCGCCGCAAAGGTTTTGTAGATAGAAGTATTGTAGTAGTTGCGGCGGCGGGGCAGGATGCTCAGCGCCTGGTCCGCTGCGTGGATCGCGTCCCGGAACCGGCAGGTGCGCAGTTCCAGCTCCGCCAACTGGCACCAGGGCAGTCCGAGGCGGTTGCGCTGGGCCAGGCCCTTACGGGTTTTGAGCAGCTCAATCATCTCGCGCAGGGCCTCGCGGCCCGCCTCCCACTCCGAGCGCAGGGCATGATAGTTGACCCGGATGTAGAGGTAATAATAGTGCGTACGCGGGCTGTAATGTGCTGCCAGGCGCTGCTCCAGGAGTGTCATTTTCTCCCGGATAAACACCTCCCGCTGATCATCGCCAGAGGTTTTGTGGCTCTGCATGATCCGGAACTCGTTCCAGATACCGAGGCCCTGAATATCCGTCTGGTACTGGGCCTGGGTCTGATCTATCTCTGCGCGGTATTTAAACGTAACCTCATCCCGTGACTGGGAGAGTCCCTGCAAAAACAACAACGCCTGCAACCTGAACTCTGGCAGGTCATACGCTGTGGCGCGGTCCACACAATCCGTCAGCAGTTCACGGGCCATGTCTTCCAGTCCGCGGCGGAGCAGGAGCATGGCATAAATGAGGTCCTTATGAAGGGATATGCTGGCATAGGCTGCCGGGTCTTCTTTGATCTCGGGATTGTTCTGGAAGTTGATACTCAGGCTCAGGGTCTCTGTCATCCGCTCAAAAAGCCTGCTTTTGAGCATAATAAATGCCTTGGACCCCGGCTCGCCGTAGAGCAGCTCTGCCATCTCGTGGTTGCCGATCTCCGGGTGGCGCTCCAGGTGCTCAATCAACTCCAGGGCCTTGTTGGAACCCCGGTTATGAAAGGCACCCAACTGAATCTTGAGATACCGAACTTCAGTCTTGGAAAAAGTATGAAACAGCTTTCGGATCCGGTCCACGGGAAAACCAAACTTGATAAAAAAAATCTGCCTGCTGATGCTGTTGTGATATTAAGAAGATTTACCACCAATACCAATCTGTCCGGCAAGAGGGGTACCATTTGCGCACAAAAAAATATGTATATTCCTGATTGTCAGTTTATTAATTCAAAAAACTTATTCCATTGTCCCGCAATAATCCCCAGCCCTGACCGTTCGCCCCTGTCAACTGAGGAGTCCTATGTAAGGTCTAATGTTACTTTTGCTGATTTTTTTCCATAGAGTCCGACGTATCAGACCTTAATCTTGTAATGTGTTAGGGAAAAGCACGTTTAGCTCATGGAAAACCTGGTGAAAAATATTCATCAGGTTTCTCCATTTTTGCAGTTGATATAACCCTCACCCGGATGCCCACTCATCTCCCCCTTCCTATAGCAGACGCCCGCGCGGCGCGCACCTTTCTCCCGGCTGATTTTGAACTCACCACCTGGGAGGCACTTCAGCCTTATTATGATGCGTTGCTGGCTGATATACCGGACAATCTGGCCGCGCTGGAGACATGGCTCCGGCAGCGCAATGAGCTGGACAGCATGGTGGGCGAGTCACAGGCCCGGCGCTACATCCGCATGACCTGCGACACCCAAAACGAATCCCACAAGCAGGCATATCTGTACTTTATCCAGGAAATCCTCCCCCACCTGAGCCTGTATACAGACAAACTCAACCAGCAGTTTGTCAGTCACCCGGCCGTAGGGCAGCTGGACCCTGCACTGTACAAAACCTTTGTGCGGAGCCGCCAGCGGGAGCTGGAACTGTTTCGGGAGGCCAACGTCCCCCTCCGTACCGAAGATGCCGAGCTGGCGCAGCAGTTTTCGGCCTGTGCAGGAGCCATGACGATCGAGCACGAGGGCGCGACCCTCACCATGCAGCAGGCTGGCAAACTCCTGGAGTCACGGGACCGCCACCTGCGCCAGAGTGTCTGGGAAAAAATGGCTGCCCGCCGGGCCCAGGACCGCGATACCCTGAACGGGATCCTGGATCAGCAGATCAAGCTCCGCCACCTGGTAGCCCTTAATGCGGGGTATACAGGCTTCACGGCCTATAAATTTGATGAACTGGGCCGGTTTGACTATACCCCTGACGACACCCGCTCCTTTCATGAGGCGGTAGCAGAGGTGGTCACGCCCATGTACGAGCGCCTGCTGGAAGCGCGACGGCAGGCCCTGGGCGTCACCCGCCTCCGGCCCTGGGACATGTCCGTAGATGTGCTGGGCGAGGAGCCCCTCAAGCCCTTCCAGACCGGACGTGAGCTGATAGACCGGTCCGTAGCCGTCCTGGACCGGCTGGATCCCCGGCTGGGCGTGATGCTCTACACGATGGATCATATCGGCAACCTGGATGTGGAGAGCCGGAATGGCAAGGCGCCCGGCGGCTATAACTATCCGCTGCCAGAGACCGGCGTACCTTTTATCTTCATGAATGCGACCGGCACCCAGTCGGATGTATCCACGATGCTGCACGAGGGGGGACATGCGATTCACTCCTTTGTCACCCGCGGACTCCCCCTGGAGGACCTCCGCCAGACACCCTCAGAAGTCGCCGAGCTGGCCTCTATGAGCATGGAGCTGATGGCGATGGATGCATATGATCTGTTTTATGCAGACCCCAAGGCCTGCACCCGTGCCCGCCTCCAGCAGGTCGAGGGGTGTATCCTGACCCTGCCCTGGATCGCGACGGTGGACGCCTTCCAGCAGTGGATGTACGACCATCCTGATCATACCCACGAGGCCCGGCGCGAGGCCTGGCGCACGTGTTACTACCGGTTTCAGGGCACAGCCGTGGACTGGACCGGGTATGAAGACGTGTTGGATCACCTCTGGCAAAAACAACTGCACATCTTTGAGGTGCCGTTTTATTATATTGAGTATGGGATCGCGCAGCTTGGTGCCCTGGCTATCTGGCAAAACTTCCGGCAGGCGCCCCGGCAGGCCCTCAGCCAGTATCTGGCAGCGCTGGAGCTAGGCTACACCCGCACGATCCCGGAGATATATGCCACTGCCGGGATTGAGTTCAATTTTTCGGCGGCATATATACGGCGGTGTATGGAGTTCTGCCTGGAAGAGTACCGCCACCTGCAGGAAACCGTCCATACATAACATTGTGCTGAATAATCGGTTATGCCAGGGAACCTGTATTCCCTGGCTTTACTTTTCATGGCTGTCTATACCAAATCTACCCTGCCCCAAAAAACCTGCCTCACTTGCGGGAGACCCTTTTCCTGGCGCAAAAAATGGGAAAAGGTCTGGGATGAAGTCAAATATTGTAGTGAACGCTGCCGCAGGCAAAAACCCCGGCCATCCGCCCCTCCGCCCGGAATCATATAGGCTCGTTGTTATATTTAGGTATTATGAGTATATTTGATTTGATTATGGTAGTCACGCAATATGAATACGAACAGCAATATCTGGTTTTTTGAAGAGGTAAAGCTGACTGAATGGTTTTGCCCGACCAATCATGCACAGGAAAATTATGACCGGGAGCCCAAACGATCCTTTAAAAAAGGGGAATTTATTTACTTCAGTGACGATACAGCTGACAAGGTTTTTTTTATTCATATGGGTGCCGTCAAGATTGCCACGTATACAGACGATGGCAATGAACTGATCAAGGCCGTGCTGTCTCCGGGTGAGATATTTGGGGAGATGGCCGTCTATGGAGAGTACAAACGCTCCGATTATGCCCAAGCCGTAGAAGACTCTGCGATATGTATCCTCACGCGGGAGCAGGCGATCATGCTGATGCGGGATCTGAATGATTTTCAGGTATTTATGTTTAGGTTGATCGGGGAGCGCATGATCTTCACCCAGAAGCGGCTGGAGAATCTCCTGTTTAAGGACGCCCGTACCCGGGTGATCGGGTATATCCTGGAGCAAAGCCGCAAAAGCAGCCGGCGCCTGGCAGACGGGAGCCTCAGTGTCCGGAATTACCTCACCCATCAGGAAATAGCCAGCTATACCGGCACGTCCCGCCAGACCGTCACGACCCTGCTCAATGAGTTTAGGGACAAGGGCTGGATCAACTTTGATCGCAAACGATTTCACATCCGGGACGAAAAAGCCCTGATCCGCGAAATGATGCCCATGCCACCGGCAACTGCATCCAAATAATTATTTTAAGCCCCTGATCATAAATAACTTAGCCCCTGCCAGAGCAAACAGGGCTGTGAGGGTATATATCTGCCTCATCAAACCATATGGGGAGAATATTCCTTTCAGAGCCTTGAAATAAAATTATGTAGTCTCGATTTAGTGATGTACATTGTGGAATATAAGCTCTATAAAAATCATCTTGTTCTCGTTATTTTATCAGAAAAAAATATTTCAACCAGGATAACATGATTATTTTCAGGTTGTACCGCTTCTAATCAGCAGAATACCGTACCATGCAAGCTGTCAATAGTCACCTTTTCAGGATCATGAGCAAGGTGAGTGAAGATGCCGTAATGGTTTTTGACAACTCGCTCAGGATCCTCCACTGGAATCATGTCATGGCCCGCCGTACAGGCAGGCCGGAGTCGGAGACGCTTGGCATGCCCCTTCTCAGCATCTTCACAGAGTGGGAAAATGGCCCTGAATGGGAACTGATCAAGCTGATCCGGCAGGGACATTTCCCTGATTCGCTTCAGACCTACCTCTACCACCGCCACCTGCAGGAGCGCATCCTGCAGCAAGTCTCGATGTACCCCACCCTTGATGCGGACCATGCCTTTGCGGGCGTGTTGTGTATATTCCGGGACCCTAATTTTCAGGACAAGCGGCTGGAGCGGCGTATTGCCCTGGAGGATATCATCGCGAATATCTCCAAGCGGTTTGTGGATATTTCTTCTGACAAAATTAATACAGCCGTTGAGGAGGCCCTTGAGATCATCGGCAGGTTTGAGCATATAGACCGGTGTTATGTATTTTTGCGGCACGGAGAGCAACTGATCGTCAGCAATACCCATGAGTGGTGTGCCTCCGGTATTGCTCCCCAAAAAGAAGGGCTTCAAGAACTGCCCCTGGAAGCATTTCCATGGACTTCCGCACGGCTGCTCCAGTTGGAGGTCGTACACGTGCCCAATGTCTCGGCCATGCCGGATGAAGCCGCCATGGAGCGGGAGCTTTATCTGGGCCAGCAGATCAAATCCGTGATCCTCGTGCCGATCTCTTTCAAAAAAGAGATGATCGGTTTTCTGGGATTTGACACGGTACGGCAGCACAAGATCTGGCCGGAGGACTCCCAGCAACTGTTGCGGGTGGTGGGCGAAATCTTTTTTTCGGCTATCCAGCGTATGCAGACTGAAGACGCGCTGGCCCTGATCAACCAGCGGTACCGGGACATCGGGGAGATCAGCTCGGACTTTATCATCCAGTTTGCCCTTACCTCCTCAGACGAGGTACAGCTGGCCTGGGTAGCAGGAGCATTTGAGGAGATCACCGGATTTGAGCGGGTGTCGTCTCTGACCACCAACGATATGCTCCGGCTGGTTCCGGCAGAAGACATTCCGGCCACCCTGGCATCCTTCCAGGCCGTTATAGGCGGTGCCAACCAGACGCTGGAGTTCCGGCTGCGCACCCGCCACAAGGGGGTGATCTGGCTGCGCTGCACGGCACGACCCGTATGGGGTGACGGGGCCACCCTTCCCAAAGGGATTCTGGCGTCTTTTACCAATATCTCAGACCGAAAATCTATCGAAGAGCAGCTCCGCAACCAGGAGCGCCTGCTCTCCGCTGCACTGGAGGCTATGCCGGTAGCTGTAGGCCTGCGTGATGACCATCTCCGGTGGCTTTATGCCAACTCGCTCATGCTCAATACGCTGGGGGTGTCTGACAACAGCTACCTCGGCAAAACCAATGACGAACTCAGCCAGCTTATACCCGAACTAACACAACACCTCAGCTACCACAACGAGTCTGACTACGAGATCCTGCGCAGCGGCAATTCTATCTCGGCCGAGCAGCGCTCGATACGAATGGGGACCGATACCCGGTATTTTCAGAATATCCGGGGGCCGATCCTCCTGGCCAATGGCAAAAGTGGTGTACTCGAAACCGTCATAGATATCACCGCCCGGAAAAAAGACGAGCACCGCCTCCAAAACCTTACGGCTGAGCTCATGCGCTCCAATGAGGAGCTTCAGCAGTTTGCGTATATCACCTCTCACAACCTGCGGGCTCCCGTCAGCAACCTGATAGGTCTCCTGGACCTGTACGACCTGGAGGACCCCGACAATCCGCTCAACAGTGAGATCCTTGTGAAAATCAGCACCTCGGTCCAGCAACTACAGACGACCCTGACCGACCTGATGAATATCATCACCGTCAAAGAGCACCGGGGACAGTTTCAGGAGCTGCTGTACCTGGAGGAGATCTGCCGGGACATCCTGATGAGTATTGAAGACCAGATACGGCTGTACCAGGCAGAGATACATACAGACTTTAGCCGGGCTCCGGTGATCTATTTTCCCAAACCTTTCCTGCAAAGCATTTTACTGAATTTACTGACAAATTCACTGAAATACCATCGTCCGGGGCGATTGCCTCAGATATGGGTAGACTCTTATGAAATTGATACTTATATTTGCATAACTATACGGGACAACGGGGTGGGGATTGATCTGGCCAAACACCAGCACCGGTTGTTCGGTATGTTTCAGCGACTTCAGGATCATATCGAAGGCAAAGGTCTGGGACTGTATATTGTAAAATCTCAGATTGAGTCTATGGGAGGGCGAATAGAGGTGAGCAGTACGCCGGGCGAGGGCACAACCTTTCAACTTTACTTTCAAAAATCTGATCTTTCCATATTAATATAAACATGGGCAACATCAAACGCGCGCTCATCATAGATGATGATGAAATCAACAACTTCATCTGCATCAAAAACATGAAGGACTCCCAGTTTGCGGAGCAGGCAAACTACTGTCTTCGGGGACGCGAGGGACTGGATGACATTCGCAAGGCACTGGACGAGCAGCCCGACAACCTGCCTGATGTGATTTTTCTGGACATCAACATGCCACTGATGAATGCATGGGAGTTTTTGGACGAATACAAGACGCTTCATGACCGGTTTCCGAAACCCGTAAAGCTTTTTATTCTCTCCTCCTCTGTCTATCGCAAGGATATCGAGAAGTCTGCCCGATATGATCTTGTGACCGATTATATCATCAAGCCGCTGAGCAAGGATAGCCTGCGCCAAATTCAGGAGAAGTACTTCAGTAATTAATCGCCGGGCGGCCTGCTTTTTACCGCGCTGGTGCGTTATTACTTCAGCCGTGTATCTCCTACCCAAACACTTGTGACCTATGCATAACGTATTTGCCCTGCTATTTTGTGTTTTTGCGCCTTTTGTCGTGACCGGTCAGCATCTTCAGCTCCGGACGACTACGTCCTGGCATCCTGAGCGCAGCATATCCCTGGAGCTGAATACAACCGGTTCCCGCCTGGAGCTTCAGAGCCCTCTCGTGCATAGTACCTGGATCCAGGAAACCGGCACCGCCAATATTCAATACACCCAGGCTACCCAGGGCCAGCCTGCCCAAACGATGCTGCTGGACCCGGCTTATGTCCGCCCGCTCCTCACCCCGCCCGCTGTTGCGGACGTGCAGATCACGGATGAGACCCGGCCCGAAGGTGCTTTTACCGCACATAAGGTGTTGTTCCGGCACAATGGCCACCCGGCGACTGCCTGGATCGTACCTTCACTGGATACCCTGCTCCCCGCTACCCTGATCAGCGCCGCTATGCCTGAGTATCAATATTACCTGCAAGTGGATGGCGCACCGGGTATTGTGACGTATTTTGAGACGACCCATCCACAGACAGGTGCTCCTATCTCTATCCGGACAGAGATCCTGCCGATACCCTGAGTGATACCCAAGGTGTACCTGATACGCATAAAGACCTGCCGTTGGCAGGTCTTTTTTTGTTTGATCGGTTAGGCTTGCAGGCGCTGGTTGCGGCGGCGGCGCAGGTAGGCACGTATGGCACCAAAACCCGCAACAGCTGCTATGGGCAGGATCAGGTTCAGCCAGCGCAGCCACCCCGCCGATGTCCGGGCCTTCTCGGGATCAAGGCGGCGCACCGTCACGTCCTTGGAGCGTATCTCTGTCAGGGCCTGGTCACCCGCCAGATAGTCTATGGCATTCATTATCATGACTTTATTGTCATAGGGCATATACCCCCGCTGCCCCTGAAATTCCTTACCAAGCACAAACGATCCGTCCGAGATCACCGCAACAGCGCCGGGGGAGATCGGATTGTTGCGGGCACCAAAAGGTGCCGTCGGTGGCGCAGGTGCCGCTGAGTCCACCGGCGCCTGGCGCCCCGCAAATAATGACTCAAATACCCCCTCCATCAGCACACCGGCGATCATCCCGCCCCGATTAAACACCCCTTCCGGCGGTGGATTGAGGTAAAACTCATTCACATCAATAAACTGCTGCCCCTGTACCGTACGGCTCCGGGGTGAGGTCTGGAGAAATACACTTTTGCGGACGCCCGCCTGATAGAAGGTGTCTATACTCCCGGCATACCGCAGCAGGACTGCATCTGTATTGCGGCTGATCGGGTGCTGGGGAAAGTTGTAGACCAGCGGGAAAAAAGGCCATTTTTTATTGAGAAACGTCCCGCCACCGGGCCCCTCCTGAAATACCTCTGTGGACTCACACTCCCGGTCCTGGATCAGGTCATAGTTGATTTTACATCCATACTGCATGAACATATCATCCAGGTTCAGGTCGTAGAGCTGGGTCAGGGTAGCCTGCTTGCGGTACATATCCATGTCCACTTTTTCCTGCGCCATGACCCATAGGATACGTCCGCCCCGCATCAGGTACTGGTCCAGCTCATATTTGTCCCGCTCCGAAAAAGGCCGGGTAGGTTGCAGCACGATCAGGACTCCGATACTCGGGCTGATAGCCAGCCCTGGTTGCCGGGCCATGTCAAACGTGAAGAGGTTGTATCCGTTTTGGATTTCTGTTTTCAGCTCCGGGATCTGGTCAACCGTGAGCTCCCCGTGTCCCTGCAGCAGGGCCACTACCCCACCCTGCTCCCGCATGAGGGTGCGCAAGGCCGAGAGCAGCTTATACTCCAGGTCAGCCTCTGCCCGGTTAAAATTGATATTAGGCCCCTGCGGGGTCATGACGGTGGCGCCCTTCACAAGGTCCACATATATATCACGCTCCCCGTAGTGAATCTTGGCCAGGGGCCACATATACTGCTGGCGTGTCTCCGTGGCAGACACCTTCACCTTGACCGGGATCGGGACGTACCCTTTGCTCTGAAAAAACTGCATCAGCTCCTTGTTGGCCCCCGGATCTACAAACTCGTATGTAAAATCACTGGCAGCATACTGCTGCATTTCCAGGAGGCTGGTGCGCAGGGCGTCCTGAAAAGCCCGTATCTGCGGCGGAAACTCCCCCTCCAGATAGACTGATACCAGTACCGGGTACTGAAGGGAGTCGAGTGTGTTGATGGTGAGGTCTGAGAGTGAATATCTTTTCTCCTGTGTGAGATCAATACGCCGGAAGTATCCAGCCGTCAGCAGGTTGGCGAGAATGATCAGGGCGATGATGATCAGGAGCCGGATGGAGAGCAGGTGACGGTTCATGCGTGGGCAAATAAACTGATGCCAGGGCAGCGGCGGTAAAAATGCGGATGCCTGTTGGGCACTGCAACATACAAAAAAAGCTGCAATTCAGCTGAACCCTGACGACCAGACGGCTAGCGGTGCTGCTGGTATTTTTCGCGCAGGAGCGCATACTTCGCAAAAGTTTCCCAGGCCGAGATCGCACATATGATCCAGCCATAATATCCGTCCCGCCAACCACCCTGGAGGAGGTAGCGGCGCCAGAAGATCGCAGCAGGTTTGACGATCAACTTCCAGTAGGGTGCCTTCGTGCCACGTGCATACCGGTCCTCGGCCCCCAGCTGGGCATATCGGGTAGCTTTTTGGAGGTGAGAGGCTACCGTAGGATAACTGTAATGTAGGATATCCCCGGGCAGGTGTCCTATCCGGGCATCAGGGGTGGCTGTCAACTCCTCATGCAGGACATATCCTGTCCAGGCGGCCTTGCGCCGGTCCGCCAGCCGGATACGGGCATCTGGATACCAGCCACAGGTACGGATCGGGCGGCCACAATAGTGATTGAGGCGGTTGATACGCCAGGCATCATAATCATCCCTGTTTTTAGCCGCGAGGATAGCCGCCTTCAGCGGCACGTCAAGGGCCTCATCCGCATCCAGCGACAATACCCAATCATGGGTGGCGAGTGAGATCGCCAGGTTTTTCTGGCTTACATATCCCTCAAACGCGTGTGGGTGCACCCGTGCACCGTAGGCACGGCATATCTCTGCCGTACGGTCTGATGAGTGGTTGTCCACGACGACAATCTCGTCAGCCACGCCTGCAAGGGAGTCAAGACATCGCCCGATGTTTAGCTCCTCATTATAGGCAATAATCACGGCAGATATCAGGTGCATACCGGGATATACAAATCCCCGGAGCTGCGCTCCGGGGATATTCAGACAGATCAGGATCAGAGAGAGCGCTTACGCAGGCGTCCGATTTTGACCATATTGGTCAGGCCGTGCTCGTGCAGTGGCATACTGCCTGTATTGACGATGATATCATTCACTTCCAGGAGGCCTTTTTCGCGGAGGATGTCCTGTACGTCCTGGATCGTATCGTCAGTAGAGACAAACTTATCATAAAAAAACGGCTTCACCCCCCAGATCAGGTTGAGGGTTTTCTGGACATGCAGGTTGTTGGTGAAGGCGTAGATGATCGAGCGGGGGCGGCAGCGGGAGAGCTGGATAGCCGTAAATCCGGATCGGGTCATGCCTACGATCGCCTTGGCCTGCGAGTCACGGGCGAGGGTACAAGCCGTGGTGATCGCTGCATTAGAGAGAAGTTCTCCTTCATCCGGCATAGAGTCCAGGTTGCGGTAGTAGATACCGTCCTCTTCTTTTTCTACGCTGGTAAGGATTTTGTGCATACTGGCCACCACCTCTACGGGATAACGACCGGTAGAAGTCTCACCGCTGAGCATGACTGCGTCCGCTCCGTCCACGAGGGCATTGGCTACGTCGCTGGCCTCCGAGCGGGTCGGGCGTTTGTTGGTGATCATGGACTCCATCATCTGGGTAGCCACGATGACCGGTTTGCCGGCTTTATTGCACTTTTTCACGATACGTTTTTGCCAGGCGGGAACTTCCTCCATGGGGATTTCGACCCCCAGGTCACCTCGGGCTACCATGATCCCATCCGTCACCTTGATGATTTCATCAATATTGCGGAGGGCTTCCGGTTTTTCGATTTTAGCGATGATTTTACTGTTTCCGTTTTTGAGGCGGATCAGTTCCTTGAGGAGCCGGATGTCATCAGCCGTGCGCACGAATGAGAGCGCCAGCCACTCTACCTTGTGTTTGATGGCAAACTCTATGTCCTCAAAGTCTTTTTCGGTGATCGTCGGCTCGGAGATGTGGGTATCCGGGAAGTTGACCCCTTTCCGGCTTTGGATCAGGTCACCGCCGGTGATCTGGAGACGTACGCGGTGCTGGTTATCCGTCTCTACCACGACGAGTTCTACCTTACCATCATCGATGAGTACAGGATCACCAGGTTTTACGTCACGCGCTACCGTATCATAGACAATAGGCAACTCATCGTCTACCTGATCCATAATATCCGACCGGAGGGTGATAATCTGCCCTTCTTTGATCTTGAGGGGGGCTTTGAGGTTTCCGATCCGGATTTTGGGGCCCTGAAGGTCCTGGAGGATAGCGATGTTGGTACCGTAGGTTTCATTGATCTCGCGCACCAGGTTGAGCGACTTTTCATGGGTCGCGTGGTCGGCATGCGAGAAGTTCAGCCGTGCGACATCCATGCCAGCCTCAACCATAGCGAGCAGGGTCTTTTTGTCCTGGCAGGCAGGACCAATCGTCGCAACGATTTTCGTTCTTCTGAGATGAAAAAGGTTCAAGGCAGTACGTGGTTAATGTGTTAGATACCAGAGAGATTACGAGACCGGGACAGACAGCGGCGCTCCTATGCCAGCGTGTGGAGGGGTGCCCATCGCGGGACCAAGTTAAGATAATTTCTTGGTTAGGGACAATCAGCTAGTATTATAGTGTCGGTCAAAGGCCCTGAAATATGAAATTCTTTCAAAAAATATGGGTATCACCGAGTAATACCCCAAGACTTTACCGTAATCGTTTCGTGATGGTCAGAGCGGGGATTTTGCTGGATTTTGAGCAGATTAAGGGCCGCCAGCCTGCCTGCTGAGGGGTGAGACTCGGGGCACCCTCTAACGCATGACCTCAAAAAATGTTGGGTGAATCAAAAATGTATTATATTTGCGCAGCTTTTTTTCTACGGCGATTACACTAACGCTAACTAACAAAACGAAAACAAGATGTCTGGAATCGCAGAAAAAGTCCGGGAAATCATCGTCGATAAGCTCGGCGTGGACATGGCAGAGGTGATTGATGATGCCTCTTTTGCCAACGATCTGGGTGCTGACTCCCTCGACACGGTGGAGCTGATCATGGAGTTCGAAAAAGAATTCAACCTCAGCATCCCTGACGAAGCCGCCGAAAAAATCGTAACTGTAGGCGACGCTGTCCGCTACCTTGAAGAAACGCTCAAGAAATAATTGCTTCATGCAAGGAAGAAGAGTAGTCATCACCGGAATGGGCGCGCTGACGCCGATCGGCAACAACGTATCCACCTATTGGGACGGACTTACCCAGGGTGTGAGCGGGGCCGACTGGATCACACGTTTTGATACAGAGTTGTTTAAGGTCAAGTTTGCCTGCGAGCTCAAAGGCTTTGACCCTTTGGATCATTTTGACCGGAAAAACGTCCGGAAACTGGATCCCTTCGTACAGTATGCGATGGTCGCCGCCGATGAAGCAATCGCCAACTCCGGAATTGATCTGGAGAAAGTGGACCTTACCCGGTTTGGTGTGATTGTAGGTTCTGGCATTGGAGGTATTCAGGTGTTTGCGGAGGAAGTGACCAGCTACGTCAAGGGCGATGGCACTCCCCGCATCAATCCTTTCTTTATCCCCAAGATGATCATTGACATTGCAGCCGGGCAGATCTCGATCAAGCACGGCCTGCGTGGCCCCAACTACTCTGCTATCTCCGCCTGTGCGACCTCTTCCAACTGTATTATTGATGCGTTTCTGCTGATCCGGTTTGGATACGCAGATTACATGATCGCAGGCGGTTCTGAATCTGCTATCACAGAGATCGGGGTGGGTGGCTTTAGCGCCATGAAGGCCCTCTCTGAAAACAACGAAGAGTACAAAACGGCAAGCCGGCCCTTTGATGCCCGCCGCGACGGATTTGTCATGGGCGAAGGGGCCGGCTGCCTCGTACTTGAAACCCTCGAAAGTGCCCTCAGCCGGGGTGCCACCATCTATGCCGAGATCGGCGGGATTGGGATGTCTGCTGATGCTTATCACATCACAGCCCCCAGCCCCGAAGGCGCTGGCGCCTGTCTCGTCATGAACAATGTCCTCAAAGATGCCGGCCTGAAGCCCGAAGACATTGATTATATCAATGTACACGGCACTTCCACTCCGCTGGGTGACGTCAGTGAAACAAATGCGATCAAGCAGGTATTTGGGGAGCATGCTTATAAACTTAATATCAGCTCTACCAAATCGATGACCGGACACCTCCTCGGTGCTGCCGGTGCTATCGAAGCTATCGCGGCTGTGCTGGCGATTCAGAACAGTCTCGTCCCTCCGACGATCAACTTTTTGGAAGCCGATGCAGAGTGTGACCTGAACTATACCTTCAATAAGCCCCAGGCTCGTGAAGTGACGCATGCGATCAGCAACACGTTTGGGTTTGGCGGACACAATACGTCTATTCTGTTTAAAAAGTATCAGGGCTGATAAGCTTTGACTTCTTACGAGATAACTTGTCCGCCACTGGGCGGACAGTTTTTTTTATCGGCTGATATTCCGTACATTAGCCTCGGTTTCTACAAGGCTATGCTTCATCCGCGTCAGTTATTCAACCTGTTCTTCGCCAAAGACAGGGACTTTGCCAGGAAGGTCTTTCTGATTTCCGGCTTTGTCCCCAGGGAGTTGTTTTTATATAAACTGGCGCTTACGCACAGTTCCTCCGTCAGAAGCACCGAGATGAGCCGCATGGACCGGAGCCGGCTCAGCGCCCAAAGCTGCAATGAGCGGCTGGAGTTCCTGGGGGACTCCATTCTGGACTCTGTTATTGCGGAGTATCTCTTTAAGATTTATCCCCTCAAGGATGAAGGTTTTCTGACCGAGATGCGATCCAAAATCGTCAACCGGCGCTCCCTCAATGATATCTGCCATAAGCTCCAGATAGGTGCCCTGATCCGGCACCGGCAATCCGGCGCTATCAATGACTCCATGTACGGCGATGCCCTTGAGGCTTTTATCGGGGCGATGTTTTTGGACCGGGGCTTTCATCATACCCGGCGGTTTGTTCTCTCCCGCATTGTGGAGCCTCATATCTCCCTGACAGAGGTAGAAGAACAAGTCATCAGCTATAAAAACAAACTCATCGAATATGTACAGCGTACCCGGATGGGTGCCCTGATGTTTGAGGTAGTTGAAGAGATCGGCGAGGGCCGTAACAAAACCTTCCGGATACAGGCACGGGTAGGACAGCAGATATTAGGCACGGGCGAGGGCAAAAACAAAAAGTCAGCCGAGCAGCGCGCTTCTGAAGATGCGCTGGCCCGGATCAACACACCCGCCTGATCAGGCTTCTGCTGCCTGTTCTTCCAGCAAGCCCATACGGCGCATCAGGTAGGTAGCATTAAGATGTTGTGCCAGTCCATCCCGCAGCAGATAGTCAAAGGTCAGCTCGTCTCCCTGGATATCCACCTCAAACCGCTTGAGGATCACCCGGCCCGGCAACTCATCCGCCAGGCTTCCGAGCGCCAGGTCATGGGTAGCCGCAAGACCACAGGCGCCCATACGCACCAGGCGGCGGATCAGTCCCATAGAGCCTGTTTGTTTGTCGTGTGAATTAGTCCCCCGGAGGATTTCATCCAGGATCACCATCACGGGCTGCTGCTGTTCCAGCAAGTCCATCAATTGGCGCAGGCGGTTGAGCTCCGCAAAAAAATAAGAAGCATGATCTGCCAGCGAATCTGTCGCCCGCATACAGGTGAATACTGGCATAGGCACAAACTGCATCCGGGAGGCACATACAGGCGCCCCGCACATAGCCAGGACCAGGTTGACACCGACTGCCCGGAGGTAGGTGCTTTTGCCAGCCATATTTGCGCCCGTGATCAGATACAGACTGCCTGGTGTGGGCAGGTGGAGCGGATTGTCCACCCGGCCTGCAGGACGCAGGAGCGGGTGACCCAGGTTTTCAGCCTCATACAACGTGCCCTCAGATACGACATCCGGCCAGACATACGCAGGGTGGGTTGCGGTATACCGTGCCAAACTCAGCAGGGCATCCCAGTCTGCAAGTGCATCCAGCCAGGGTGCCAGCTTGGGGTGCCAGCTCTGGTGCCAGTCCGCTGTGCGGAGGAGGCAGCGTATATCCCAGAGCAGCAGCCCGTTCAGCAGGAGTACGGCAACGGCATTGAGCCGCAGATCAAACGCAGCCCCTAACTCGCTGAGTGCCTCCAGGGCACGTGGCGCCTGATCCAGACGCTGGCGGGGCGCGAGGTCTGGATAGTCCCGTTCTGTGATATTGACCACCAGGCGCTGTATCCGACGTACCGTAGGAGCCAACTGATCCAGCCGGGCTTGCACCTGCCGGGTCAATGACATATAGGCAGCGGCCAGCGACAGATTAAAGAGCAGCAGCAATGTGCCGGGTAACCAGGAAATCCAACCCACAAATCCGGCTATGCTCGCTGCCAGCGTCAGCGCTGGCATGACCCAACTCAACACACGCAAAATCTCCACCCTGGGTATAGGTGGCAGTCCCCACCCCGTCAGTTCCTGAAGCCGCTGCTCGCCAGGGTCTTCCGCCTGGCCCAGGGCCTGAAAGGTCACCCCCTGATCAGGCAGGGCAGCCAGGGACATAACAGCCTGTTGCCGCCCGCGGATGTCCGCTGGTGTATATAAAGGCTGCAGAAGCCACTGCGCCAGCCGGTCTCGTCCCATAGAGGTGGCTGTACGGCAGATCAGCTCAAACATTCCGCCCCGGCCAAATAGGTCCAGATCAGCAGCATAGGGATGCTGCGATGATCCGTAGCCCTCGCCGGTAACCCCGCCGCTGCGATCTCCCCCGAGGCTCCGGATCTCATACTGACAGATGGTAGCCATACGCCGCATCAGGTTGAGCTCCTCTGATATCCCTGCATGATACCGGATCAGGTACAGAAAAAATACCAGTACACCTGCGCCCAGCCCTATAGCCCAGCCTGTGCTCACAGACCAGCACAGGTACACGACTACAGCTCCTGCCAAAAAAACAACCAGCCGCAACCATGAGATCAGGTTGTATCGGCTGGTCTGGCGTTGTATCTCTGTCTGAAGGCTGGCTTCCCGAGCGCACCAGACATCACGTATTGCTTGCTCCGTCATGGAGCGAAGGTACAAAATCTCATGTTACAGGAGAAATCGCAGGGTCACCCCGCCATTGTTTCCTGAAAATACTGGTTTGCCGCCTGCCAGCTCGACCAGTGGCTTGAGGTCCATGCTGAGGGCCATAGGCGTGTGAGGAAATACATACTCAATCCCTACTACAACATCAGCCCCATAAACCGGACGTACTGCCTGGTCTGGTGTCATAAATCCCCGGACACCCCCGTGTGCGCCGACACCTGCATACAGCCAGGTATCTGTACGGCCGATCTCGCGCGACTGGAGTATCCAGGCCATCGCCTGAATGCCCTCATTGCGGTAAGCAATCACGCCTTCCAGGCCGAGGCCGTCACGGTTGCAGGTTTTGTATGAAATCCCCTGTGCAGACCCGATCCTAACCCCGACAGAACCCTCGTACTCCTGAGCAACTGCGACAGATACGGCAAAAAAGATACAGAAGAAGAGGGCGGAGGCTATTTTGTTTTTCATTTGTAAATTACATTTTGTGTAATATACTTACATACATTCAAAACCTGTGCCAAAGTTGTTGTTTCAGACATTCTCATAAATCATTGATTACCAACGACATTTTGCAAGTACTTGCGTAAACGGTATATCGGCAGGCGCAAATGGTTAAAAAACCATCACGAATATTACATGACTTATATTTTTCATTACCTTATTTCATCATACATCCTTACCAGAGCCGGGAGAAGGCCATGCACTACCCCTCAGGCTACAAATCTTACAACACTCCGCGGGCTGGGTGTCTGCTATTTGTCCAGAGATTGTACAACCTGTGTACAAAGTTGTAGCCGGGCACTCCTGTAATAGCAAAAGGCCGCCCAACGGACGGCCAGCAGTCTGTATGATATGGGAGATTAGTTCAAGCCGTCCTTCCAGCGATCCAGCATTTCTTCTACATGCTCTTTCCGGATAGGTTTGGCGAGATAGTCATCCATGCCCGCATCGAGGCACTTCTGCCGGTCCTCTGCCATCGCATTGGCTGTCATGGCGATAATCACCGGGCGCTTCTGCCCCGATAACCTGCGGATAATCTCCTGGGTAGCCTCCAGGCCATCCATCTCGGGCATCTGCATGTCCATAAATACCAGGTCGTAGGGGATCATCTCGACAGCTTTGACAGCCTCCAGTCCATTATTGGCGATATCAGCTTTATATCCGAGTTTTTCCAAGATTTTGAGGGCGACTTTTTGATTCACCTGATTATCTTCTGCGACGAGGATACGCATGCCAGCTTCGCTCACCAGGGGCAGGGGTTCCATGGTCGCCACGGCAACTGCCCCGCCTCCGCTGGCAGGCTGGTACCCTTTTGTCAGGCACTGGGTGATGATCCGCAGCAGTGTTTCCTGGCGGGCAGGCTTGGTCAGGGCCACATTAAAGAGGCTCCGTATTTCCGGCGTATCTGTTGCCCCCATAGAGGTGAGCAGGATCAGCGGCAAGGCCTCAAAGGGATGATGTTGCCGTATCCGGCTGGCCAGGGTCTGTCCATCCATACCAGGCATGTGCATATCCAGAATCGCGAGATTGACGGGCTGCGCAGCCAGAAGGGCCTCAGCCTCCAGGGGATCGGCACAGGCAATGGACGAGAGGCCCAGGCGGGCGCATTGGCGCTCCAGGATGAGCAGGTTCGTCAGGTTGTCATCCACGAGGAGTACCCGGCCTGCCGGCTCCTCGACTGGCAGCGGCACAAAAGGCAACCGTTCTGCCTGGGTCGGATCACCCTCGGGAATCTCCAGGATGAAGTAAAAAGTTGACCCCTGATTGACGGTGCTCGTGACCCCGATTTCGCCCCCCATCATGGTCACCAGGTTTTTGCAGATGGCCAGCCCCAGTCCGGAGCCTCCGTATTTACGGGTAGTAGAGGCGTCCACCTGCGAGAAAGAACCAAACAGGCGGTGGCGTTTTTCTTCCGGAATGCCGATTCCGGTGTCCTGTACGGCAAAACGGAGTTTGTGCCTGTTGTTATGACAGCCGAGCCACTGGATAGAAAAAAGGATTTCGCCTTTTTCGGTGAATTTCAGTGCATTGCTGCCCAGGTTGAGGAGGATTTGCCGCAGGCGCATATGATCTGCATACACCACCCTGGGGGCCTCAGGATCAATGGTGTATAAAAGTTCGATGTTTTTTTCGCCGGCCTTGACCGCCAGGATGTCCATCACATCCTCGACAGGTGAATTGAGCAGGAAATCATGGTTGTCCAGCTCCATCTTGCCGGACTCGATCTTAGAGAAGTCGAGTATATCGTTGATGACGGAGAGGAGATTCTCGCCACTCAGGCGGATGGTCTCCGTAAACTCGCGCTGCTCATGGTTCAGCGTTGTTTCCAGCAGGAGGTCCGTAATCCCGATCACGGCATTCATCGGGGTGCGAATCTCGTGGCTCATGGTGGAGAGAAACTCTGACTTGGCCGCAGCCGCTTCTTCTGCTTTTTCTTTGGCATATATAAGTACCTGCTCTGCCTCCTTGCGGGCGGTGATGTCGGTAATCCGGATCAGCAAGCGATCCTCGCCGCGGATAGCCATGCGGATAAAGGCAATGTCACACCAAAAAGTATGGCCCAGGCCATGTGTGAGTGAGTGCTCCAGGGTCCACCGGTTGGGGCCTTCCAGTGAGGGGATGCTGATCTCAGACCGTGTCAGTCCCAGCACACTCGGTATATCCTGCTGCAGCAGGCTCTCGCCGTTTATGGCAAAACTTTCGGCGGCCTGTTTGTTGAGGGCCAGGATTTTCAGGGTATGAATATCGGCCAGCAGGAGGGCATCGTAGGCATTGTCAAACAGGGCCTGAAACTCTTTTTTGCCTTGGTCAATGACATCTATCATCTGCTGGTTGGAGATACTGAGGAAATAATACCCCATAAGGGTACATAAGATGAGGGCGACAGCGGTGTTGTCGAGCAGTTTTTTTTCCAGCTCAGGTACCTCGACGGATACGCCCAGCAGGTCCAGGCCCATATAACCACAAAGGATCGTGGGGAGGGCGCTCATGACCAGCCCGATCACGATACCTATCCACTGCCGGGGCTCAAAGAGCATAAAAACAAACAGCGCGATCGGGATCGAGACCAGGTGTTCCCCCGCAAACACCCCAAATACATCAGTAGTGCCCAGGATATTGAGGCTGCCGCCGACGATAAACACATACCGGGCCGCATTATACAGGTGTATATGATGTAGTATCCAGATAGCGATCATGGCCACGATCGCCATCCACTGCACAAGGACCGGCGCCAGCGAGCCCATGCCATAATACTCCATCAGAAACGGCACACAGATAATCAAACCGGCCAGCGCGATCCGGTTGAGGACCCGTATCCGCCGCACATCACTGTAGGACAAGGTTTCGGTGATCCCGATATTGGACAGCAGGCTCCAAAATCGCCACACATATTTCATCTTACTATCATTTGAGGCGAAAGTAGTTTATGCAGATCAAATATTTAGGTGATATAAATTAATATTCTTACATAGATTAAAGTACAAAAGCTGCCCTTGAAGGACAGCTTTTGTGTGGTCGGGAAGGCCAGATTCGAACTGGCGGCCCCACGCCCCCCAGACGTGTACTCTAACCGGACTGAGCTACATCCCGAGACCTGTATTTTAATGCGGGGACAAATATCTATAAAGATTCCTTCAATTCCAACAAAAACGACTTTAATTTCAGGAGGGTTTGCTGGAGTTGCATTTCCTGCTCCAGGTGTTTGTGCTCCTGTCTCAGGATTTCCTGGGCTCCTTTGATGGTGTACTTTTTGACTTTGAGGAGGTAGTGAATCTTCCGGAGGGTGTGGATGTCCTTTTCAATATACACACGGTTACCCTTCCGATTTTTCCGGGGACTGATCTCCCGGAACTCTGTCTCCCAAAAACGTATCAGAGAGGTCGTCAGGTTTAGGATCCCGGCGACCTCTCCGATGGTGTAGTATTGTTTCCGGATAGCGTCTTCAGCCACCGACAGGATAGATATTAGTCCATGGACTCGTTTTCGACCTTCGCATCTTCGCGCAGCTTCACGTAGTCTTGTGGCTTCTGATCCCCATAAAAGTAGTCGATGGGGTCAATCTTACGGCCATCCTTGATGATCTCATAGTGAAGGTGTGGTCCTTTGGAGAGGCCGGAAGAGCCGGTATATCCAATCACATCCCCACGTTTGACGCGCTGATTTTCTTTGACCTTGATGCCGGAGAGGTGAGCGTACTTGGTCACATATCCATAACTTCCATGTTCGACCTCGATCTGGAGGCCGTAGCCACCCTGGGTAACACCAGCCATTTTGACCACCCCGTCACCTGCTGCATATACAGGTGTACCGGTAGAAGCCTCCATGTCTATGCCTGTGTGCATCTTGCGGAAACCCTGGATCGGGTGCATCCGCATCCCGAAGCCGGAGATGATGCTGCCCGGGACGGGCTTGATGGCCGGGATGTGGCGAAGTTCGTCTTCTTTTTCAGAGAGTTTCTTAAAGAGGAAGTCGTAACTTTTGTTCTGGATGTCTATTTTGTAGTTCAGGCGCTCGATCCGGGTCTTAGCGTCTTCAAGTTCCTGGGGGACAGTAGCATCAGCCGCCTCTACGGCACCTCCTACCCCGCTGTTCCACTCGCCGTCATCCGTCTTGTCAGTGGACATGAGGCTGCGGTAAAAGTTGTTGTCGGTATTGTGTAGCTCCTCGACCTTAGCCTCGATGGAGGCAAACTGGTCTTCGAGCTGGCTAATCTGGCTGAGTAGCTCCGTGTTTTGCTTTTTCAGCAGTACTTCTTTCGGGCTGTCATACAGGAAAAACACCACGGCGACAATGACGGAAGCTAGCAGCATGGATCCACCGAGCATGGAAAGCTTACGGGTGATCTGTTTCTTCAGGTCGGTCCTCTCTGGTTGAAACGTGCAGCTCTCTTCGTCATAGTAATAGCGTATCTCTCGCGCCATAAAACAGGGGTTAAAGTTGTTGTCTCAGCGGATCACACGAGCAAGGTGCCGCTAGGTGAATTTGAACTTGTGAAAAAGCTTCTAACTTTGCTGCTCAAATTTATAAAAAAAATTGTTAAGTCAAAATAAGTACTTTTAACAGGCGATTTCACCCCGGCTCCAGAATGTTTCAAAACCCCGAAAACTGATGAAAACCTCCCGCGAAATACGGAATACCTTCCTGGGTTTCTTCTCGCAAAAACTGCACCAGATCGTCCCCTCGGCCCCTATCGTGGTCAAAAACGATCCTACGCTCATGTTTACCAACGCCGGGATGAACCCCTTTAAGGATATATTTCTCGGCTTAAAAAATCCTGCGCATCGCAGGGTTGCCGATACCCAAAAGTGTCTCCGCGTCTCTGGCAAACACAACGACCTGGAAGAGGTAGGCCACGATACCTATCACCACACCATGTTTGAAATGCT
The DNA here is from genome assembly GCA_033762375.1 of Bacteroidia bacterium. Taxonomy (GTDB): domain Bacteria; phylum Bacteroidota; class Bacteroidia; order J057; family J057; genus RDXT01. Next base: position 11,483 of record JANRLQ010000008.1, on the reverse strand, counting down.
GGGCAACTGGTCGTTTGGAGACTACTACAAAGACGATGCCATAGCCTGGGCCTGGGAGCTCCTGACCACCCAGTACCAGCTCGCCGAGGACCGCCTCTACGCGACGGTATTCGGAGGAGACCCCGCCGAAAACCTCTCCCCTGATGAGGAAGCCCGCCAATACTGGCTGCGGTTCCTCCCGGCGGAGCGTATCCTGCCCGGCAGCAAAAAAGATAACTTCTGGGAAATGGGCGAGACCGGCCCCTGCGGCCCCTGCTCTGAGATTCATGTGGACCTGCGGTCTGAGGAGGAGCGCCGCCTCGTGGATGGAGCCGCCCTCGTTAATACCGGACACCCACAGGTAGTCGAGATTTGGAACCTCGTATTTATCCAGTACAACCGGAAGGCTGACCAGTCCCTTGAAGAGCTGCCCGCCAAACACGTGGACACCGGTATGGGATTTGAGCGGCTCACGATGGCCCTCCAGGGCAAAACCTCTACCTACGATACGGATATATTTGACAATGCCCGGACCTATCTTGAGCGCAAGACCGGCCTGACCTACCAGACGGCCACTCATATCCAGCAGGTCTCCATGCGGGTGATCATGGACCATATCCGGGCGATCGTCTTCACGATTGCCGACGGACAGATCCCTTCTAATACCGGTGCCGGTTATGTCATCCGGCGCATCCTGCGGCGGGCCTCCCGGTATGCCTATGCGTACCTGGGCCTGACCGAGCCGTTTTTGTATGAAATGGTCGCCCTCATGGCGGCTGACTACGGTCACGTCTTTCCGGAAGTGCCTCAGCAGGAGGCATTTATCGTCCGGATCATCCAGGAGGAGGAAAAAGGTTTCCTGCGCAAGCTCGCTGACGGTACCCGGATGTTTGAAGCATGGCGGGAAGAAAATCCTCATGCCACGATCATGGACGGCACTTTTGCTTTCCGGCTGCTTGATACCTTTGGTTTCCCCAAAGACCTCACCCAGCTCATGGCACGCGAGGCCGGACTGGACCTGGACCTGGTCAAATTTGAGGAAGAGCTGGAGATTCAGCGCACCCGCAGCCGCAAGGCTACCGAAACGGCGACCGGTGACTGGGTTGTACTTCGCCCCTTCGAGGACCTGCCCCGGTTTGTCGGGTACGACCTGCTGGAAATTGAGACATCCCTGCTCCAGTATCGCACCGTCACCACTGCCAAAGGCGCACTCTATCAGGTCGTCCTGGAAGAAACCCCCTTTTATGCCGAAAGCGGAGGGCAGGTAGGTGACCAGGGCCTCCTCTCCTGCGATGGCGAAACCCTCCGGGTACTGGACACCAAAAAAGAAAACGGGCTGATCATCCACTTCACAGACAAACTCCCTGTCAATGGCGGCGGGAGCTGGACAGCGACTGTAGATGCCAGCCGTCGCCGGATGATCTCTGCCAACCACAGCGCCACCCACCTCCTGCATGCGATCCTGCGCGAGGAGCTGGGCACCCATGTCGAGCAGCGGGGTTCGCTGGTATCACAGGAGGCCCTGCGGTTTGACTTCTCACACTTCGCACGGGTGAGTGAGGAGGAACTGGCCAGAATTGAGGCCCGCGTCAATGAAAAAATCATGGCGGCGATTCCGCTGACAGAGTACCGGGATATGCCTATCGAACAAGCCAAAGCGATGGGGGCCATGGCCTTGTTTGGCGAAAAATACGGCGACGCCGTACGGGTGGTCATATATGACCCTGCCTTCAGCGTGGAGTTGTGCGGGGGTACCCATGTCCGCAGCACCAGTGATATCCGCCTCTTCAAACTGGTATCCGAGGGATCGGCTGCTGCTGGCATACGCCGGATCGAGGCACTGACCGGCGAGACAGCCCTGAGCTGGCTCAATGACAAACTCGCTCAGTATCAGCGGATCGCAGCCCTGCTCAAAAATCCGCCTGTGCTGGAAAAAGCACTTGAAGACCTGATGGACCGCAACCGCGCCCTCGAAAAATCCCTTCAGCAGCTTCAGGCCGAAAAACTCCAGCAGGTACGGGCCGAGCTGTCAGGCAAATTTCAGGCTGTGGGTAATGTACAAATGCTTGCCGCCAAGGTAGATGTCGCCAGTGCCGATGACCTGAAACAACTCTCCTTTGACCTGAAGCGGGAATCAGCGCGGGGGGTCATCGTATTGGGGGCTGTGATCCAGGACAAACCGCTCCTGAGCGTGATCCTCGGGGATGACCTCGCGGCCAGCAAGACCTATGATGCCAGCGCGCTGGTGCGGACCCTGGCCCAGCATATCCAGGGCGGCGGCGGCGGACAACCCTTCTACGCCACTGCTGGCGGCAAAAACGTTGCCGGACTTGATGCAGCCCTGGCAGCGGTCAGCGGCCTGCTCTGAGGTCCTCTCCTAAGATTATACACCCCCGGACGATCGTCCGGGGGCGTACAACGGTATGAGTAAGGTACTGGTATTACAGCTTGTTCCGGAGGCTCATCCATCCACCTCCATTGTACACCTCCTGAAATCCTGCCGACCGCAGCATGTCCAGGGCGGCACTGCTTCTGGCTCCGGACGCACAGCAGGTAATGACAGGTTTGTCCTTTTTCAGTTTGCCCATCTTCTGGGACAAGGTATTGAGGGGAATATTCACCGCACCTTTGATATGCCCTCCGGCAAACTCGCCGGGTGTGCGCACATCCACGATGGTAGCACCTTTTTGTACCAGGGTGGCCCAGTCAGGCGCAGGGCCCAGCCCGAGGATTTGTTTGATCCAGTTCAGCATCGGTTCAGGGTTCAGGCGCGGGACATTGCATAATTTACTTCCAGCCAGCTTCCGCCGTTCTCGCAGTTCAGCCCCTGCTGCCGAAGCCAGGCGGTAGCCTGCCCGCTGCGGTTGCCACTGGCACAGCAGAGCAGGATCGGCTGCGGCAGGCTGCGGATCTCGTCCAGCCGCTGGGGGATCTCCTGGAGTGGGATGTTCACACTTTGGGCTACGTGGCCCCCCCGAAACTCAGCCGGGGTGCGGACGTCTATGATGGTTTTGAACGTTGTTTCCATTTGTGGTAATTGAGATGTATCAAATTTGGTACGACAAAGATACCAGCTCGGGCCGCCCTTATACAGCCACTATTGTTACAAACCAAAAGCCCCGCCAAAGCAGGGCTTTCCTCACATACGCCTGTGCACATCACCCGGTAAGAACGATGTGAACTACTAATCCGTCTGGATGCTTATCCAAAAAACTGCCGGGACTCTGTGGAGTCCTTCATCGCCGTCGTAGAAGCGGTGCCGCTGGTAATGGTATTTTGTACTGCGTCAAAATAGCTGGTTCCGACAAAACCCTGGTGTTTGACTGCCCGGTATCCGCCGGACTCATTGGCAAATTCCCGCTGCTGGAGCTGTGAGTACGCATACATCCCATCCTGCCGGTAGGCCGTCGCCAGCTCAAACATGCTGTTGTTCAGGGCATGCCAACCTGCCAGGGTGATAAACTGAAACTTATAACCGAGATCATTCAATGCTTCGCGGTAGGTGCGCATTTCGTGATCGTCCAGATTGGCCTTCCAGTTGAAGGATGGTGAGCAGTTGTAAGCCAGCTTCAGGTGCGGAAATTCGGCATGAATGGCCTGAGCAAACTCGCGGGCCTCTCCCAGATCCGGATGAGAAGTTTCCATCCACAGCATATCAGCATAGGGTGCATAGGCCAGTCCCCGTGCGATGCAGGCCTCCATGCCGTTTCGCACATAATAATACCCCTCGGCAGATCGCGCACCGGTGCAGAAGGGTCGGTCCCGCTCATCTACATCAGCCGTGATCAGGTTTGCCGCCTCGGCATCTGTCCGGGCGATGATCAGGGTCGGGACATCCAGGACATCTGCTGCCAGACGGGCCGCTACGAGTTTGTTGATGGCCTCCTGGGTAGGCACGAGGACTTTGCCGCCGAGGTGCCCGCATTTTTTGGCAGAGGACAACTGGTCTTCAAAATGAACCCCGGCAGCACCGGCACGTATCATGTCCTTCATTAACTCAAAGGCATTGAGGTTTCCCCCAAATCCCGCCTCGGCATCGGCAACAATTGGCATGAGCCAGTCCTGATCTTCGCGGCCATCCATCCAGTGTATCTCATCGGTGCGGATGAGGGCATTGTTGATGCGGCGCACGAGGGCGGGTACGGCATCCACAGGATACAGCGACTGGTCTGGGTACATGGTTTCGGCAGTATTGTTGTCGCCTGCGACCTGCCAGCCCGAGCAATAAATTCCCCGCAGGCCAGCTTGCACGGCCTGAATGGCCTGGTTGCCGGTCATACAGCCCAGGGCACTGACTGCCTCCGGAGCCTGGATGGATTGCCAGAGTTTTTCGGCACCCTGACGTGCCAGGGTGTACTCGATCTGTACAGAACCGCGCAGGCGCACGACCTCCTCAGCCGTGTAGGGGCGGCGTACGTGCTGCCAGCGGGGATGCGTCAACCACTGCGCGACGAGGCGCTCGATTTGTTGGGAACGGGTAGCCATAGGATAAAAGGATTGCGGATGAAATCTGGACAAAAAATCATCAGGGACTGTAGGTGCATGCTTGTCCACAGCCTGTTTGGCAGGCTGTGTCCATCGTCAGTACCGGGCGTCAGTCCAGCCTGTCGTAGGCTGGCAGGGTCAGAAATTCGCAGAAGGTCTCGGGACGGATCAGCTCCAGCAGCAGTGCCGCAGCCGCTTCATACTGCCCCCGCAGGTAGCGCTCCTCTCCTACCTGTGTGCGGATATAAGCCAACTGGACCGGGACCCAGTCACAGATCATTTCCAGGGTCACCGGGCGTCCATCCTCAAGCCGGGCATCCGGGTGGTGGGCCCATTGCCAGAGCTGGGAGCGGGAAATCTCGGCTGTTGCGGCATCTTCCATCAGGTGGTAGATCGGCACACACCCGTTGCCCCCCAGCCAGGCTTCAATATACTGCAAGGCCACATCTATATTAAGCCGTACCCCAGTCTCGGTGATGGTACCAGCTACGGGTCGCAGGAGGTCGGCCCCCGTCACCTGCACGTCCTCCCGCTGACGGCTGATCTGGTTAGGTCCCGGCATCCAGGCATCAAACTGCGCCTGCGCGACCGGCACCAGGCCCGGATGTGCGACCCAGGTACCATCATGGCCGTTGCGGGCTTCGCGCTCCTTGTCTGCGGCCACCCGTGCCATTGCCACCGCATGGGCTGCCGGATCATCCCGCACCGGGATCTGAGCCGCCATCCCACCCATCGCGTGGACACCCCGGCGGTGGCAGGTCTTGATCACCAGCAGCGCATACGCTTCCATAAAAGGCACCGTCATCGTCACCTGCGACCGGTCAGGCAGCAGGAATTGCGGATGTGCTGCCAGCTTTTTGATGTACGAAAAAATATAATCCCAGCGCCCGCAGTTCAGCCCTGCCGAGTGTGCCCGGAGTTCGTACAGGATCTCGTCCAGCTCAAAACTGGCCAGAATGGTCTCAATCAATACCGTTGCCTTGATCGTGCCGACCGGTATACGGAGATACGCCTGTGCAAAAACAAATACCTCATTCCAAAGCCGGGCCTCCAGGTGGCCTTCCAGTTTCGGCAAGTAAAAATAGGGGCCAGTCCCCCGCGCCATGAGCTCATGGGCATTGTGAAACAAGTACAAGCCAACATCAAACAGGGCTCCACTGACCGGCTGCCCATCCACCAGCAGGTGTTTTTCGACCAGGTGCCAGCCCCGAGGCCGGACAAACAAGACGGCCGGCTGTGGGCCCAGGACATAGTCTTTCTGACGGACGGGGTCGTGATAGGTGATGGTGCGCCGCACAGCGTCACAGAGATTGACCTGTCCGGCGATACAGTTAGCCCAGGTAGGAGCATGAGCGTCCTCAAAATCCGCCATAAACACCCGCGCACCGGAGTTCAGGGCATTGATGATCATCTTACGCTCAGGAGGGCCGGTGATCTCCACCCGCCGATCCAGCAGGTCTGGCGGCAGGGGAGCCACCTGCCATTCGGCCTCACGGATATGTCGGGTCTGCGGCAGAAAATCCGGCAACTGTCCGGCATCCAGCAGTGCCTGTCGCTGTCGCCGGGCAAGCAGCCGTGAGCGACGGCCTGTATCAAACTTGCGGTGCAGCGCCGCTACAAAGGCCAGCGCATCCGGGGTCAGGATCGTATCAGAACCAGGTACCACAGGCCCTCGCAGGACCATACCATCGGGCAGGGAAACAGGCACTACAGATTGGGACATCTCGGTTGATATAAAGTGTACGCCACAAACATACTATCAGCGAATAAATAAAACAAGCGAATTTTCGCTAATTGCGATTTTTCTTTTAAAATTTTATAATACATTGAAATACATCATTTTACATAAATCATTTTGATGATTTTTTACCCTGATGTAGAAAACTATGCCTACGGGTATCTATCACTGCTGTGCAGCATACATCAAGGCGGGTGTTGCTCACGTAGAGACATGTATGGAGTTTGGTTGCTGGTCGTGGACGGGCAGAGCCCGCTGGATAGCTGGCGACGACCTCTGGCCAGCGTAGGGGCGGTCCGGCAGGCCGCCCTCAGCGTGATGCTGCTGTCATACAGGCTGTCCACCTGCGCCCGGAGCGGGGCGAGCAGGCAGAGCAGGACCAGGAGAGACCGCAGGCGGCGCATCAGGTGAAGAAACACCCAAAGGGGCTGAGCTGCAAGAAGTGTGGAGGGGCGGGCAGAGCCCGCTGGATAGCTGGTATGAGGTACAGCCGCGGATCAGCAGGGGGTCAAGCGGATTGTTGTTGTGCGCAGCTTTGCTATTTTGTTACTGCCGGCAAAAGGTAGGTTGACAGTATTTCTGTAACCTGTGAATGTGCATAAGATTGTCCATATGCACTTGCTGTGATGACAATCACTAATGGTTCATCCTTAAAAACCAAAATGTAGTTTCCTCCGTTACCTGCACAATAATAAGCCTCATATTCTTTATGATTGGCTTTAAACGTTTTATTCCAGAATAAATAGCCATAATATTCGTTGTCTCTGTCTGCAATTTTCCTTTGTTTGGTGAACGATTGTTCAACCCAGGCTGGATCAATAACTTGCTGGTTATTCCAGCTTCCCCCATTTTTATAAAGTAGCCCATATTTTGCAAAATCAAGGGCATTCATTTGAATGCCTCCTGCAGTATTGGGGACATTTTGTGGCGTATATTGCCATGTATAGTTTGTGATTCCCAGGGGCTTAAACAGTTTTTCATCAGCATACTTTTCCAGACCATTGGGAACGGATTTATGCAACATGTCGCCTAATAAAATTACGCCTGCTGTGAAGTAATGCCATTTTTCTTTCAGGCTGTCCTGATAGGGCAAATCCAGCGTAAATTTCACCCAATCCGGTGTCGGATACATATTTTCTTCGTTGCCAGCCGAATGCTCAACTTCATCATTTCCGTCAAAGCCCGAACTCATCGTTAATAACTCTTTGATTGTTGCATTTCCTTTGGAGGGAGTAAAATGTTGAAACTGATACGGTTCATAGAAATCGCTGATTGTTTGGGTGTCAGATTGAAGAAATCCATCATTAATTGCGATACCCGTTATCGTAGAAGCAAATGATTTTCCTACCGAACGTGGGTCGTGAAGCGAATTTCTGTCTTCACCGTTAAAGTATTCTTCTATCAGGATTTTACCTTCTTTTATTACCACTATGCTATTTATTTTTTTAAAAAGTCCCTCATCAATTGCTCCTTTTAAATATTGGATTTTCTTTTTATCGAAGGGTAAATCAGAAACGGCTAATCCATTGTATGGAGTTACGGGGGTTAAGTTGATTTTTCTACCCTTAATTTTGGGTTGCCTCTCCACCTCTAACATGAGCTCGCCGGAAGCAATCACATCACCTGTCAGAAGGGTATCTGTTTTTACATAAGGACGTATTTCCATTTTTAACAGATGCTTTCCATCTGTGAGGGCTTTGTCGCCTCCGTTATTCATAAACCGATTCCAAAACGATTCACTCCAGGTACCCTGACCGTTGATGTTGTCTATAAATGGACGATTCAAATAGGTGTCTTTGTCTTGATTTTTTGCTTGCGGAGCGCCTGGCAGAAGATTGCTCTGATAAATCAACTGCTTGTCTATGAAGATAGAAAATTGATAATTTCCGATTTTAAAGAGGGTATCGGCTGAATAAGCAGGTAATAGTTGGTGTTTATAATTGGTTAGGGAATTGTTGAAATAGGCGACAAAAAATAAATCACTTTTATTTGTCAGCGTATAAGTTGTCAGAAAACGCCCTTCGCTAAGGCTGTCATAGGAGAGGCGCTGGTCTGTAAAAAAGATTTTACCTGTGTGGGATTGATGGAATGCAGTCTTTGTTGGCGATGGTTCAACCAGGTTTTTATCCTGAGCCAGACAAAGGTTTGAAAAAAGGAGCGAAACATGTATCAGCAGGTAGGTTAGTCTCATCTTAAGCAGGTAAAAATTCAACGATCACAAATTGTCCGTAAATGTTACGTAAGCATAGGCTTGGAGTTGTCATGGGCAGAAGGTTGCCCCTCCGCGTTTGTACAGACTAACTCTCATTGCATCACTGTTGGGGGGGGCTGCCGGGTCAAAGCCCTTTTTTCAAAAATGGGCTGCGACATTTTGAGATGCACCCGCTTTATTTATTGTATGATCATGGTACCAGCGTATGATTCCATTCCCCTCCATCCACGGTTTTTCTTCAACCGTATTGTCTACAATCACCACACCACCGCCTGCTCCCAACGCCTGACCATTGCCTTGACATTGCACCAAAGCTCACGATCCCCGTATTTCCCATTATTGAGCATACGCGTGATTTTATCATGGCTGATTTCGCCTCCCAACATCTGGGAAATACGTGTTGCGGTGGCCTTACCCGGAGTCAGGAGCAAAAAATCGGTGTGCAAATCTTCAATCCCTTGCATAAAACACAGAATGAGCCAAAGTTACAAATAGTTTACGATATTAACTCGCTCAGGATCGGCCTTGCGTAACTTCAGTTAATCAGTATATTACTTAAACCCACACATACACAAGGGGCTGTCCTTGTGAGACAGCCCCTTGTGCGTATGATAGGGTGAGACGGCTTACTGGCGCACCAGTTTGCTCACCTGCGTGCTGTTGCCAGCCGTGACTTTGCAGAGGTAGAGGCCATTGGCGAGGCTGGCGGCACCTACCGGGAGCGTGTAGGTATAGTCGCCGGCGGGTGCGTAGGCCTGGTGCAGGGTCGCGATCACCCGGCCACGGGGATCCAGCAGTTGGATGCTGACTGGACCGGCGGTGGTGGTGGTCAGGTTTACCTGGACCTCATCGCGGAAGGGGTTTGGATATACATTCAGGTCAAAGGTCAGCTCGCTGCTGATGCCGGTAGGATAGGTCTGCTCCTCTCCGAGGAAGGAAGACCGGGCTACTACCAGGGCGTAGCTGCGGTTGAACTTATCCACCTTGCCACCAGCATCTGCCTGGGTCAGGGTATTGGCAGCAGATGGCGACTGAATAGACATGAACATGTAGCGGAAGTCCGGGGTAAAGGTCATGCCGGTCGGCTCTGAACCGAAGGGGGTCTTCATGAATACCTCTACCTTGGGGTTTTCCTGGGTATGGTCCGGGCGGAGGAGCCATACGTGATTGCGGCCTCCGTCTTGCAGTACATACAGGTTACCACGGTCATCAAAGGTCAGGTTGTCATTGCCGGAGCCCCAGTCTTCCAGGACCGTACCCGCCTCAGTCGTCACGCGGTAGTTGCGGGCACCTGCGAAGGTCTCAAACACGGAGAAAGCCGCGCCGTCATCCTTGAAGCGATATACCCGGTTCAGGCCTTTGACGGTGAAGTAAATTTTGCCGTCCAGCGGGCTGATCTCGACATCTTCCACCCCTGCAAAGGGGGTTCCGCCCAGGCTGGCAGCGGTAGCTTTAACGGCATTACGCTCAGCGGGGGTTGTGTTGGGCACCTGTACCCATGTACCTGTGTTGCCGGTAGGCTCACCATTGCTCAGGGGCTGGTTCAGCTTCAGGACATACAGGGTACCGGCAGAGAGGTCGTCAGCGGTGGTAGCGACAAACTTATATACGCTGCCCTGGCCGTCATCTTCGCCAAAATACACGGTCTTGCGGTCAGCTGCGACCACTACGTTTTCGTGGCTCATACGGCCCAGGGCCCAGAGTTTCTGAGGCGCGCCGGTACCGTACTCCTTGATCTTGCGGGTCACCGGATCAATCTCCACACACCAGCCATAATCAAAGTATCCATCACCATTGGCATCAGCAGAAGAGGTAGCCTCTTCGCAGGTTACGACTGTATTCCAGGGGGTAACGGTACCGGAGCAGTTGGCGGTAGTGCCCGCTACACCGCTGAAGTCCACCGGACCGCTGGCGTCAATCACCCACAGGCCTGTCTCAAAATCAAGGTGTACCCTGGCAATCGAAACACCGCCTACGGAGCGCTCATGGTTGATAGACACATAACCTTCGTAGCGGGTCGGGCCTACCGGCACAAACCCTGTGAAGTCAAAATTGCTGGGGTATGTACCCGTGCTGCCGACATACGACTCACCCTCAGAAGCCAGGAACTGGAACTGGTGGTCAGATGGAATGTCAAGGGTGTCGTTTTGCTCGCGGGGGATCACAGACGTGAAGCAGGAGATATGCTCGTCTGTCGGGCCATTACATCCCAGGGCCGGGCTGTTGCTGCTGTACTGACGGTTGTTGAGGGCGAGGTCAAAAAACTTGTCATCGCTGGCACCAGACACCTGGTGTACCTCGACGGCTACGATGTTTTCGCCATTCACAAAGGCCGTGGCAGGAACATCAAATACGAAGTACGGTTTCTCGGTATCTCCCTCTACAGACTGGGCAGCCAGTGTCGTGCTGGTGATGGAGCCGGTCGGCATATTCACACGGGCGACTTCGGTGTTGTTGATATACACGACAGCCCCATCATCCACGCGGAGTTGCATCTCGACATTGCTGGTAAGGGCTGTTACGTCAGCGATGTTAAAACGCTTGCGGAAGAAAGAAGTCACGTGCTTCTGAGCGGGGTTTGAGCCAAAGCTGATAGAGGTCTCGACATCGTTGTCGCCGTATCCAAGGGGTGCTTTGCCTACGCTCCATACGGTATCGTTAAAGGCCAGTGCCGTCCAGGCAGCCGGGCTGGAGCCGTCATCCAGGTATGACCAGTCGCTCTTTTTGGCTACCGGATAATCGGTAACCGGGTTGATAACCGGGCCGGAAGACAGGTAACTTACGACAAGCCTGGCAGCACCGGAGGGAGAGCCATCCTGAGATTCAGCCTCGCGAAGGCCTTCACCTTTGACCGTAAATACCATCGCATTGCCGCTGGCCCAGCCAGCTTTGTTGACGAGCGCCTGTACCAGGGCTGTGAGGTCCGGGGTACGCTGATCGGGGCCATTCTGCCCGATGGCAGTCCATGAGCCGGCAGGAACGGCCCAGGCAACAGAGTCAGCCAGGGTCGGGCGGGCAGAGACGTTAAAAGGACTCGTCAGGACAAAGGTGCCCGGGTTGACATCGTCC
>JANRLQ010000007.1:0-103662 GCA_033762375.1 Bacteroidia bacterium | reverse complement strand
CCAGACTGGGCCAGCACGGTGTACGAGGCGCAGATGCACCAGGAGAGACAAACCAGGATTCGGGTCATGAGCAGGATGGGTGAAGGATCCGGGTAAACATACACTGCCCGGATGATATGGAGAAAGCAGGTTGTGTTAAGTTTATGTGAAGCCCATCATACACAGGCCTCAAAACCCAACAGGCCCCCCTGACGGGAGGCCTGCTGTAGTTAACGTGAAGGATTGTATTAGTATCCCTGATTCTGAACCAGATACCCTGGGAGGTTGGAAGCTCCGTCAATGGCCGTCTGGGGGATCGGGAAGATACGCTTGAATCGGTCGGTATTGGTTTTTTCAGTCCAGGTGTCTTCGTACTTACCAAAACGGATCATGTCCGTGCGGCGCAGCAGTTCCCAGTAAAACTCAAATCCGCGCTCACGGAACAGCAGATCCAGTGACATTTCCGTCAGGGCTGGCGGAGGTGTGGTGCTCGTACGGGCAGCACGTACCGTATTGACATCGGCCAGGGCAGCGGCAGCGTCATTGTTTTTGCGGAGACGCGCTTCTGCACGCATGAGATAGACATCAGCCAGACGCAGGATCACGATGTCGGCATCACCGAGGTTACGACCGCTGGCGGATTTTTTGCTGAACTCATACTTCTCCACCCGGTACCCGGTGCTGTAGTCACTGCCTGCCACGGTGAAGTCCACGTTTTCTGTAAAAAAGACAGGTGCGGTAGGACGGCTGCGGGAGACATTGTAGAGCGGGCCTACTTTCAGCTTGCCATCAGCACATTTTTCAAACACACCGTTGTTGCGGATCAGGCCATATTGCTGACCGCGGAGGATCCCCCGGTTGATTTTGAAGTCCGCAGCGTCCACGCAGGTATCAGCCGGGTTGGAGTATATGGACATGTTCTCCTGATAAAAACGAGGGTCCACAGAGGGATCCTGTGCCCCGTAGGCGCTTACCCAGGTCTGATAAAAGTCAGAGGTAATGGCAGGACCATCGGTTCCGTTGGCATTGGGGAAGGCTGGGAGCGGGAACTGGTCGCCGGAGAGCGAAAAATAGGCCATGCGGTTGTGGCCGTTGAGCTCCGCGCGCTGGTCCACTGCAAAAATCAACTCCGGATTGGTGTGATTTTCGTCATTAAAAATGGAGAAGTAGTCAGCTGAGAGCTGGTACTGGCCGGAGTTGATGATTTTGTCTGTGTACTCAATCACCTTGTCCATGTCCTCTGCCTTAAAGTCAAAGGTAGCCGCGTATGGATCGCGATATACAGCCGCATTGAGGTAGAGGCGGGCCAGCAGACCCCATACAGCTCCTTTGGTGAGGCGACCCGGGCCCGTGGTGGTTTCCAGCACGGGTTCTACAGCGAGGAGTTCGCTTTCGATGAAGTCCACAGCCTCAGCACCCCGGAGGATGACAGAAGGGGTATTGAGGTCATTTTTGACAAATACCACCCCAAACAGGTCCAGGGTCAGCATGGAGTAATAGGCACGCATCCCGCGGGCCTCTGCCAGGTAAAGTGCGGCCTGGGGGTCACCGTTTTCGGGCAGGGCATTGATCGCAGTCACAGCGCGGGAGATGCTGGTCAGCAGGGGGTTCCAGGTATTGCGTACGTTGGCCGTGGTGCTGGTATAGGTGTGCTGGTGCAGCGCAATATAGATACCATTGTCACCCCAGTCTGTTCCGCCGCGGTAGGGAAGGATCGCTTCGTCAGTGGTGATCTCCTGGAGCGCAAAATAAGTCGTGTGCTGGAAGATCGTAGGCAGCAGCGCATAAACAGGTGCGATGATCCCGTCAGCGATTTGTTTGTCAGAAAGACCCGTGGCAGAGGTCTCATCCAGGATGATTTCTTCCAGATCGGTACAGCCCTGGAAGGTAATCATCATGCCAACCCAGGTCAGCAGAATGATGGTTATCTTTTTCATTGGTATTATCAGAAAATGAGGTTGAGGCCGAAAAGAAGGGTTTTGGCGCGTGGGTAGCTGAGGTAGTCAATCCCGTAGGAAGACACCCCGTTGATGGTGCGGTCGGTATTCACTTCCGGATCATATCCGTCGTACTGAGTCAGGACCCAGAGGTTCTGGCCCGTCACAGAGAGGCGGATGGTTTGTACACGGCCTGTCAGGCCCAGGAGGCTGGGATCCAGGGTGTAGTCCAGTGCGACATTGTTCAGGCGCAGGAAAGCTGCGTCCTTGAGGTAGCGGGTAGATACCGGTGCCGCATTGTTGATAGATTCTTCTTCAAAAGCAATCGCCTCAGCGGTGGTGTTGATCCCCTTAGAAAGGCGGAGCTTGTAGAAGCTGGCGTTGGCTGTATTGTCATAAATTTTGTTGCCGCTGACCCCGTTGAGATTCGCGCGGAGGGCAAATCCTTTGTAACCGGCTTCAGCATTAATGCCAAATATGCGGTTAGGCAGCGCTGTACCGGCAGCAATACGGTCTGCATCTGTTTCGATCCCGTTACCATCCGTGTCAGCGTAGGTGCTGAGGCCGTTTTCGTCAAAACCGGTAAATTCTTTCAGGAAAAACGTACCGATCGGCTGGCCATTGACATAACCGTTGATGGTGGCAGAGGTCAGACCGGAACCAGAAGCGCTGCCAGAAGGGATCACAGAGTACGGAGAACCTTCTACCACGTTTTTGATCAGGGTCAGGTTACCACCTACTTCCAGGTTAAAGCCACCCTCAGACAGGTAACGGTAGTTGAGGGCAAACTCCAGACCCTGGTTGGTGATCGTCATGTCCTCGACATTGGTCCAGAAGCTGCTGGCAGGCTGTACGGGGTCAGCCGGGATGACTTCGAGCAGGATATTGTTGGATACCTTGCTGAAATAATCTATCGTACCGGTCAGTGCCCCTTCAAAAAGGCCAAAATCAATCCCCAGGTCAGTCTGGGTAGATACCTCCCACTGAATATCAGGGTTAGCCAGGCGTACATACGAGGTACCAGCCGGGAATGGACCGGAAGGTGTGAGCGGGTAGCTGGACGTGCCGGATACCTGAGAGGTGAAAAGTGACTGGGTGATTTTGGAGGGGATCTCCTGGTTGCCAGTAGTACCCCAGCCAGCCCGCAGTTTCAGCTCGCTGAAGGGGGAGCCTTCCATAAAGGCTTCGTCAGAAATCCGCCAGCCGAGTGAGAAGGACGGGAATACCCCATACTTGTTGTTCGCGCCGAACTTGGAGGAACCGTCAGCCCGTACAGTGGCCGTAGCCAGGTATTTGCCGGCATACTGATAGTTGGCACGCGCAAAAAAAGATTGCAGTTCGTTGATGACGGCAAAGCCGGTTGGTTTGTTGTTGGCAAGGGTCAGGTCCTGGCCCAGGCCTGGATTGTAGATAGGCTCAATGTCCGTCACCGGAAACTTGTTGATGCTGAAGCTGCGCCCCTGCACAAAAATTTTCTGATAAGACTGACCGGCCAGGGCCGTAAGGCTGTGTTGGGCACCTTTGTAGGTGTAGGTGAGGTAGTTTTCGATCAGCTCGTTGCGATTGTTGATATAACGAGCCTCCAGGCGGCCATCCTGCTTAGGAAGTTCGCTGGCGAGGGATTGCAGGTCCTGGGTAGAAGAGGAGTTGTCCAGGCCGTAGTTGAGTTTATAGACCAGCCCTTTGAAGATCGTCACAGACGGTGTGATGCTGGCGAGTACCCGGTTGGTGGTAGTGATGTTTTTTTCCAGGTCCAGGGCTTTGAGCGGACTGGTAAAACCCTGGTCCACAAATGCATTGCCGTCAGCATCGTATGCCGGATAAGTAGGATTGGCCGAGATCGCGGTCCCTATCAGGTACTCATACGGAGGGCGCTCGTTGACGGTGTTGGTGGCATTCAGGTTTACGTCCACGGAGATGCGGTCATTCCAGAGTTTTTGGGTCGCATTGATCCGGCCGGAGAGGGTATTGAGCTGGCTGCCTTTGATGATACCCTGCTGGTTTTGGACCCCAAAAGAAGCATAGTACGACAGTTTGCCAGCACCACCGCCCATAGACACGTTGTGGTTGTGGGTATACGCCTGGCGGGTGATCTCCCGTTGCCAGTCGGTATTGTTGCCACGGTCATCGAGGGTACCACCGAGTTTGACCACCTCCTGGCGGTACTGGTCAGCGGTGAATACGTCCAGGGCATTGGCGAGGCTGGAGAGCGCAAAGCTGCCATTGTAGGATACCCGTGCCTGGCCGGTCTGGCCACGTTTGGTTGTGATAAGGATGACCCCATTGGCACCGCGGGCACCGTAGATAGCGGTTGCAGAGGCGTCTTTCAGCACATCAATGGACTCGATATCCTGTGCATTGAGGAAGGTCAGCGGATTGACAGCGCCCCCCGTGCTGGAGTTGTCCAGGGCAAATCCATCCAGGACAAACAGCGGTGTACTGCCCGTGCGAACCCCGCCCGGACCCCGTACGGTGATGCTCTGTGAGGTACCGGGTTCTCCGCTGGCAGCCGTCACATTCAGGCCGGCGACTTTGCCCTGGAGCAGCTGCTCAGGCGAGTTGATGATACCTTTGTTGAAGTCTGCCTCACGGATAGAGGTGATAGAGCCGGTCAGGTCTTTTTTGGTGGCTGTACCATATCCAATCAGCAGCACCTGACCCAGTTCCAGCTCAGCAGGTGCCAGCAGGACTTCCAGTGTCGTGCGGCCTGCAACAGCTACCTCCTGGCGGGTATATCCTACGTAGCTGAATACCAGCACCGATTGGGCACTCGGTACCGTAATCGCAAACTGTCCATTGTCACCAGAGAGGGCACCGGTTGTGCTGCCCTGCAGGGTGACGGTACATCCGATCAGCGGTTCGCCGGTCTGGGCATCCAGCACACGGCCAGCTACCGGCAAGCTCCCGGTCTGGGCCGTCACAGCTACTGCCTGCATGAGCACTGCGCCCAGCAAACAGACACGCCATATTCCGGTCAGGAAATGCGTACTGCGTACTACTTGTTTCATCAGAAAAAGGGGTTAGCGTAAAGTTGGAATTGACTATACGACCCCATAGTTAGGCTGAAAACCCCGATCAGTACCGCCCGTTCAAATAAGTTAATGAAGTCTTAACCTGCGCTCCGGCGCAAAGCCTGAACTTTTATCACTGTATTAAATTTTAGTGAAGTGGCTGCCTTCTGGTTGGCCGTACGTTGACAGCGCAAAATTAACCCGGATCTTGTCCTTGCTTTTCTCCCTGTCTTTCCCGAATATTGTATGCAAGCATACCATATTGGATGCATCTACCCTGATCTTTCCGAATTGAAAACCCAAGCGAAAAAACGCGCGATAGACTTTGACATCAAAGTAACCTGGCTGGCCATCTCCCGGATGTATAATGGTCCGGCCATGATGGAAGATATCACCCCCAATATCGGTTTTGTACTGCTGCATATTGATGATGATCAGGGCGCCCCAGCGACCAAAATTGCACCGCTTATGGGCATGGAGACCCGGAGCCTTACCCGTATGCTGGCCAAGCTGGAGGACCGGGGCCTGATCTGCCGCAAACCTGATCCCCACGACAAACGGATGGTACGGATTTTTCTCACAGACCTGGGCCTCCAGAAAAAAGCCCGGGCCAAAGAGGTTGTCATCGCGTTTAATAAGCTGCTGTACGAGCGGATTGCCCCGGAAGACCTGGCTACTTTTTTTCGGGTGGTGGATACGGTGAATGAAGTGGTCAAAGAAAATCACCAGCCGGAATCATATAACCACAAACGCTCCAACGGCACCTCGGTGGACTGGCTCGAATAATCTACTCTAATACCTGCCCGGCATAATACCCCGTATCAGCTCCCGTCAGCCACTTGGTGATCCAGGTGATCTGTCCCACATGATAGGAAAAGTGCTCGGTCACATGCACCAGGATTGTTACGCCTGTTTCCTGAAAAGTCTGCACGGGTAAGGTCCTGACGAGTTGGTCGGGTGTCACATGGGCCAGGGTCGCCAGCAGGTCCTGCTCCAGGTCATCAAGCAGGGCCAGCAGCTCTGAGCGGGGAATGGGTCCCTGCTCATCAAACTCTGCCTGCCGTCGGCGGGTATCCGCCCTGCCACCCAGGCCACTCACAATCCATTGCCGGGCATTGCCACAGAGATGCAGCACCAGATTGCCGACGGTGTTACACCCGGCGTGAGGACGATACCATATATCCTGCTCCGGGAGCAGGTGGAGGCAGGTGCGTACACGGGGGATTGACTCCCCGATCAGGCGGTGCCGTACTTCGGCCATCAGCAAGGTGAAAAGGGTAGATTCCATATACTAAATCTACAACGCTGGCGGCACATGGGCTACACCTGTGGGCAGAAAAAACAGGTGGCTCAACCGGGTGCGAGACAGAATAGTCCCTTGTTTCATCCGCCTTCTCAGAATTCACTATGTTTGTACCATGAATGTACTCCTCCTGGGATCGGGCGGCCGCGAGCATGCCCTGGCCTGGAAACTGGCCCAGTCCCCCCTGCTGACCACCCTTTATATTGCCCCCGGCAATGCGGGTACCCGTACGTGTGGTATCAACCTCAGCCTGGATCCCCTGGACTTCCCGGCAGTGGCAGCTGCTGTACAAACCTATGGCATCGGGCTGGTAGTCGTCGGGCCGGAGCAGCCGCTGGTAGCGGGTATTGCGGATTATCTGACCCCGCTGGGGATTCCGGTGATCGGTCCCTCTGCCTCCGGTGCCCGGCTGGAGGGCAGCAAGTCCTTCTCCAAAGCCTTTATGCAGCGCCATGGGATTCCTACCGCTGCGTATGCTAGTTTTACAGCAGACCAGGCAGCCGAGGCGCATGCGTATCTGGCGTCTCACCCGCTCCCGGTTGTCGTCAAGGCCAGTGGGTTGGCTGCCGGCAAGGGCGTACTGATCTGTGACACGATTGCTGAGGCCCAGGCCGCAGTAGCCGATATGTTGTCCGGTACCGCGTTTGGTGCAGCCGGGGAGACGGTTGTCATTGAGTCCTTCCTGATGGGAATTGAGATTTCGGTGTTTGTCCTGACAGACGGGCAGGACTACCTGATACTCCCCGGTGCCAAGGATTATAAGCGGGTAGGAGAGGGGGATACAGGGCTTAATACCGGCGGTATGGGGGCGGTTTCACCGGTGCCCTTTGCTGACGAAGCCTTTATGGCGCGGGTCGAGCAGGAGGTAATACAACCTACCATCGCTGGCCTGGCCGCAGAACAGATTGATTACAAAGGATTTATATTTATCGGGCTTATGGTAGCGCCCGATGGTACTCCGTATGTTCTGGAGTACAATGCCCGGATGGGCGACCCGGAGACAGAAGTCATCATACCGCGTATTCAGTCTGATCTGCTGGCACTTTTTATGGCCCTGGTGCGCGGCGAACTGTCCACCCAACCCCTGGCTACGGATCCCCGTACCTGTACTACCGTGATGCTCGTCAGTGGTGGATACCCTGGCACATACACCAAAGGTAAACCCATCTCAAACCTGGAAGCCCTGCACGGAGTGACGGTATTTCATGCCGGGACGCGGGAGCAGGATGGCGTGATATACACGGACGGAGGCCGGGTCCTCGCGGTCACAGCCCTGGGTGACTCAATTGACGAAGCCGTAGGCCTGTCGCTGGCAGCAGCGGACGAGATCAGGTTTGAGGGAAAATATTACCGGCGGGACATCGGGCAGGATTTGATCAAGTTAGGACAATAGATTGATTATGAGTTGTATGTATAAAATTTGGAAGAATGTCTGTCCCCTGCTGCGGAGTAGTCTGGGGCTGGTCGTCTGGAGCGTGTTGTGGTCGGTAAGCCGGGCTTCTATACCCGTGCCGGATTCCGGCACCTGGCGCTTCGTCATGCACCTGCGTGAGGGGGTATCTTTGCCGTTTATTGCATCGTTCAGCAGCATGGACACGAGCTGGGAGGTGACCATTCACAATGGGACAGAAGAGATCCGTACCCGGGAGGTGCGGGTCGAAGGAGACAGCCTGGTCATCGCCCTGCCGGTGTTTAATACCGCCTTTAAGGCAGGCATGAGTAGCAGCCGGGAGATGCAGGGATACTGGTATAATTACACCCGCAAGACCGTAACAAAAATACCCTTTGAGGCAGCCTGGGGCGAAACCAACCGGTTTGGGCCACCGGTTCCTGCCAAAGGGGGGACACTGGCCCCCCGGTACGCCGTTGTGTTTAGCCCGGGTACCGCTGATGCCTATCCGGCGGTAGGTGAGTTCCGGCAAAAGGGCGGATGGGTCACAGGTACCTTCCTGACAGAAACCGGGGACTATCGGTACCTCGAAGGAGTATTTCAGGGGAGATCTCTGAAACTCTCAGCCTTTGATGGATCACATGTATTTTTGTTTACGGCAGAGATGCAGGCAGATGGGAGCCTGGCTGGACAGTTTTATTCAGGCTCCACCTGGATAGAACCCTGGACCGGTGTGGCAGACCCGCAGGCGGCCCTTCGGGACCCGGACTCCCTCACGTATCTGAGACCCGGATATGACCGCCTGGCTTTTTCGCTGCCGGATGTTGATGGCCGCCTGGTATCGCTGACAGACCCCAAATACCGCAACAAAGTTGTCATCGTGCAGCTTATGGGCTCCTGGTGCCCGAACTGTATGGACGAAAGTCGCCTCCTCACCCAATGGTACGAGGCCTACCACGATCAGGGATTAGAGATAGTGGGACTGGCCTTTGAGCGTGCCGGTGATACGGCTCGTGCCTGGCAGGCAATCCAGCGCATGAAAACCCACCTGGGCATTCCCTATCCGGTTTTGCTGGCGGCTGTCTCCAGTGACAAAGCAGGGGCCTCGGCGGTATTGCCGATGATCAACCAACTCATGGCCTATCCTACTGCCATATACATAGACCGCAAAGGTCGGGTGCGGCGGATACATACCGGTTTTGCCGGGCCGGGGACAGGCGAGCACCATGTGCGCTTTGTGGAGCAGTACTCAACTTTTATCAATCAGCTGCTCGGAGAGCGTCCCTGATAATATGAAAAGGAGGCTGTCCTTTTGAGACAGCCTCCAGGGTGTTATAAAGGTTTGAATCTGCGGCTTAGTGCCGGCCCCAGAGTTCCAGGGTAGCCCGGCGTCCTGCCATGTTTTTGGTGTCGTACACGATCACTACCTTGGTGATGATGCGGTGGTTGCCCTTCAGGTCAATGACTCTTGACTGGCCCCCGGCCGGGAAATTTTCGCGCAGCTCGATCTCTTGCGTATCGCCATTACGGTAGTGTACCACACAGCGGTGCATATTGATCGGAGCCCCTTTTACCCGAAACTGCAGGGCCGTAAAAATACCTTCCCGGCCCGTGACCAACAGTTCGTCGCGGTCTACCAGAAAATTTACCTTGCGGATCGCCAGTCGTTCCCATACAGGTGGCAGCGTAGCAGCGGTGGTAGCGAGTCCCAGGATCACCAGCAGCGTCCAGGCGAAGGGGCGGAGCATGTGAGTACGTTTCATAAAGTATAAAGCGGGTTTTATTTGTTGTTGATAAGATAGACTTTCAGCCGGAATATTGGTTTAATCGGCCTTTGAAATTATTTTCTCCCGCTGGGGTGGATATGTGTATGTTTGCACCGGGCCTCATCAAAATACAAGGATATGATCCTGATCACAGGCGCAGCCGGTTTTATCGGCAGTTGTATGGCGGTCAGCCTGCGGATGCGCGGATACAGTTCGCTGGTATTGGCAGATGACTTTGGACGTGCGGATAAATCCCCTAACCTGACCGGCCTTGAGGGGTGCCTCCGGGTATCACGGGACGAGCTGGCTGCCTGGCTGGCTGCACATGCAGGTACTCTGTCGGCGTGTATTCATCTGGGTGCCCGTACAGATACCGCTGAGGCTGATGAAGCTGTTTTTGACCGGCTGAATGTTAGCTACAGTCAGATGATATGGCAGGTATGTGCCCGTGCGGGGATCCCGCTCATATATGCCTCCAGTGCGGCGACGTATGGAGATGGATCGCAGGGATTTGATGACGACCCGGCCCTGATCCCCAGCCTGCGCCCCCTCAATGCGTATGGCCGGAGCAAACACCTATTTGACAAATGGGCCCTGACCCAGGCAGAAGCACCCCCACGCTGGGCGGGTCTCAAGTTTTTTAATGTATACGGTCCTAATGAGTACCACAAAGGCCGGATGGCCAGTGTGATCTTTCATGCCGCCCGGCAGATCCGGGATACAGGCCGCCTGCGGCTCTTCCGCTCCCACCGCCCAGACTACCCGGACGGGGGACAGATGCGGGACTTTATCTATGTACAAGACCTCCTCGATGTGATCGCGTGGATGCTGGCTCATCCCTTCCCGTCAGGGATATACAACCTCGGTACCGGGCAGGCCCGTACCTTTTATGACCTGGCCCTGAGTGTATTTGAGGGTATGGAAGTGCCACCAGTCATTGAGTACATAGACATCCCGGCTGATATCCGGTCATCTTACCAGTACTACACCCAGGCCCGGATGGACCGCCTGCGGACGGTGGCTGGCTACCCCGGACATTTCACCCCACTTGAGGCAGGCGTCAGGACCTACGTGCAGGCGTT
Source organism: Bacteroidia bacterium (assembly GCA_033762375.1). GTDB lineage: Bacteria > Bacteroidota > Bacteroidia > J057 > J057 > RDXT01. Next base: position 93,194 of record JANRLQ010000007.1, on the reverse strand, counting down.
TCTCCGGCCTGCAAAAGGATACGCGGGTATTCTGGCGGAATAGTCAGGAATAATTACATCTCAATCCCGTAAAAGCAAACTTTTACTTTGAAATGATCGTTAGCTATAATATATTAGTGGGTAATACGATCATGGTGCTGGTGAAACTGCTGCTCAATGTAAGCCTGCTGCTATCGCTTTTGATAGCACCCTGCATGTTGCTGATGGCCTATTGGTATCGTCGGCAACTGACCCAGACCCTTATGATCTGGAAGAATCCTGAAATGGTGATTGTCACCATTGCTTTCTCGATTGCCTCGCTGATTCTGTTCATCGTCGGCACCTCCAGTTTTTTTATACACCGGGACATGATGAATGGGGTGACGCCGGAGAACAAGGAAAAATACCGGCTCATCGGCATTATGTGTGTGCTGCTTTTGGTGGGATTCAGTATTACGTATGCGGCGATTCGTATGTTGCTGGTCCGGGTCATCACAGAGCGTGGGATCGTGATGAATGACCGCCTGTTTAGGGTGCCGGACTTCCGGCATGTGATTGAGTGGCGGCATATTGCGGATTATTATCTGGTCTCAGACTATCCCAATGTCATCTTCACATTGATCATCCAGCAGCAGCCCCTTCGGTTTGAGCGGGTCTCTATACGGGTGCCGGTATATATGCGGGACAATTTTGAAGATCTGCTGGAGGCCAAAATGCGCATCTCCAACGCCCGTACCCGCGCAGACATCAGCAGCCACAAGCTGTCAGAAAATTAATTTTTTACCAGCTCCGGCATTTTTTTTTCGTTTCTTGCCGATAAGCTTATATATTCGGCCAGCATGAATGGTTCGCCCTTTCAGAAAGGTCTCCCTTGGCTCGCTGCCGGCTTGCTCTTAATGACGGTTTGTATCGCACTGAGCCTGTACGATATGTACAGGACAGACGATGAGATCACGCTGCAGGTAGAAAAAGGTCTTCAACGCGATTTTAATGCGTGTGTGGAGTGGTACCAGCGGCCCGTATTGTCTCAGGATGTTCCGGCACCTTCCTGCCGGGCCTGTGTTTTGTCCTACAACTCCCTGGGCCACCTCGAAAACTGGACAGAAACCCAACTGCTACCAGAGCAGCGACTGATAGATCGCCTTCGGCTCCTGCCTGACCGCCCGATTGTCTCCCTCAACGGACGTACCTATTATCAGATCAGGTCCCGTCAGGCTGATACCACACGGGTGGTACTGATCCCCCTGCACATCACCTACGAGGTCACAAATGACTACCTGCCGCAGTATATTTTTCTGGGCAGGTGGCGGGACATCCTCTACCAGGATCCTCAGCATATCCGCCAGATTACAGCCGCAGCAGGCAATGAAGACCTCGGAGCAGAGCCCAGTATCCGGATCACAGATGCAGAAGGGGGGGTAGTGCTCACCCTCAACGGGTTAAAGACGATGCCGTTTCGGGTGGGTATCCGGTATGCGGTCCTGGGACTGTTGCTGCTCTCACTGGTCGCCCTGGGGGTTTTTTTGCGGATATACGCATTGTACCGGATGGAGCAGCGGTATGTCATCAACCTGTCCATGATCGGGGTGGTGGTGCTCCTGCGGCTGTTGTTTTACTGGGCGGGTTTACCGGGAAACTACATTGAAGCAGATTTTTTCTCACCGGCTCTTCTGGCGTTTTCGGTGGTGGCACCTTCTCTGGGGGAGTTCACGATCAATATTGTGACTTTCATCATCCTGATCTGGATTGTGTATATTCACTTTTTCCGGCTCAGCCTGAAGTGGTACCGGCGTATCATTCGTTCACATACCCTGGCCTGGGCCTGCATGGCCCTGAGTGCCTGCCTGGGAGTACTGCTCATGAAGGGGTATGTGGTGTTATTTGAGCTCATCACCAACAACTCCCTGATAGACCTGGAGTTTTCTAATATTTTCAAAGCAGACCTTTTTTCGTTTGTTATGCTCCTGGATTTTGGTCTGATCCTGATGGGGGTGGTGCTGATTATTCTGCTGTTGTTTAAGCTCAATGTTGTATACGCACGGCGTTACGGATACTCCTGGGTATTTATCGGGGCACATGCAGGGTTTATAGCCAGCCTCAGCTTGTTATTTCACCTGAACAATATACCGATGGGACTGCTGACGGCAGGGAGTCTGCTGTTGCTGGGGATGATAATGGCGCGTATTCCCTTTAAAATGATCCTGGAGCATGATCTGACTAATTATCTCACACTCCTGATCATATTTTCTGTATTGGTGACCTACAACGTGGAGCTGGGTCTTGAGCTTAGAAGCCAGTACAAAGCACAGGAAATCGCTGAGGGGGTACTGGGTCAACAGTCAGCCAATACCGTGCTGGCCTTTAGCAAGGTCAGGATCAGGATGCAGAAGGATATCAAAAATATCCAGCGAAAAGCAGCCGAGACCCCTAATAGCAAGGATTTCCGGGACTGGATGATAGATACCTACTTTCAAAGCCCGTTTAAAGAATTTGAAGTACGCCTCGCCTTATTTGATAGCCTGAATGTACGGCTGGATCCGGAGTCGGACACAGAGCCCCCGCTTTCGTATCAGCCCGGGGGGGATATTCCGATCGAAAACATGGGCGAAAAGGTTGACAACGACCTGTACCAATTGCCCAGTCTGGAAAATAACCGCTACCTGGATCGGTATGTGGGGTTGTTTCACCTGCCCCTGACCTCCAATGATCCTAAGGCCACCTTTTTTGTGCTGGAGCTCAATCCATCGTCCCGCGAAACAGAGGGACTGTATCCTTCTTTGTCCCTGGACAAGGAGGTATATGAGTCTTTTCGCCTGATCAATTCTTTTGACCATGCCATTTACCGGGACGGTATCCTGAGCAGTGAGGGGGGCAACAGTGCATTCCCGACCCGTATCGAAGAGGAGGTCACGCGCCCCTTCAGCCGTATCCGGGGCGCGTTTCATGAATACCTGAACCCCATTGAAGACAACAAGATCGTAGTCGTCAGGTACCCCAGGCAGAGCTATTTTTCGACTGTGACGACGTTTTCGTTCGTGTTTTACTTTTTTGCGCTGTTTTCGGTGATTCTCGTGGGGGGGCCTATGGTAGCACTGCGCACGTTTAGCCCTCAGAAAGCAGTATATACGGTACCACTCCGCTCCAAAATCCGGATCGGGCTGCTGGCCATCAGCGTGTTGCCGATGCTGGTGATCATCATACTGTTGTATCCCTTTGTGTCACAGCGATACCATGCACAAGCCCAGGAAGAGATTAGTGAGGAGGCTGCCCGGATCGCCGGACGGATCACCTCAGATTACCTCCGCCTGTTGGGAGACCCCTTTGGGCGTGTCACGATGATGCGGGACTTCAAGACGCGTATTGAGGCTTTTGAGTCCAGTGTCCGGAACGATGTAAACGTGTATGACATCAACGGAAGGCGTATCGCGTCGTCTCAGTCTATTATTTTTGATCTGGGGATCGTTTCAGATCTGATGAATGCCGAGGCATATAATAAGCTCAAAGACGGAAAACTGTCCAGCCTGGTGATCCAGGAGTCTATCGGCAAGTTGTCTTATTTTTCAGGATACCGGCCCATCCTGGGTGCTACCGGTGCTCCTGTAGGATTTGTGAATATTCCGTATCTGGCGCGGCAGGATCAGCTGGAAGAGCAGGTGATCAACTTCCTGGCTTATCTCGCCAATATTTACCTCCTGGTTTTCCTCCTGATCAATGTGGTGGCTGTAATCGTGTCCGGTACCATCACCCAGCCTCTCTCGATGATCCAGCAGCGCCTCTCGGCTACCATGCTCGGCAATACCAACGAGCCTATTGTATATGAGGCAAGGGATGAGATCGGGGCTATCGTATCGGCCTATAACCAGATGGTACGCCAGCTCTCTGCTTCAGAAGATCAGATCAAACAAAACCAGCGTGAGCTCGCATGGCGACAGATGGCCCGGCAGGTAGCCCATGAGATCAAAAACCCGCTCACCCCGATGCGGCTCAGCATCCAGCATCTGAGCAGAGCCTGGGCTGAGCAGACCCCCCGCCTGGAAAAAATGTTTCCCGGTACGATGAAAACCCTGCTGTCGCAGATTGATCAGCTTGTGCGGATCGCCAACTCCTTCTCAGAGTTTGCCAAAATGCCAGACCCGGTCAAGTCCCGCTTCCAGCTAAATGATGTACTTACTGAGGTGATAGACCTCTATGCCCAGTCTGAAGAAGCCATCTGGCTCATAGATATCCCCCAAGACCCATTTTGGGTATATGCGGATCCCGACCAGTTGTCCCGGTGTTTTAACAACATCATCAAAAATGCCCTTCAGGCTATGGAAGAGAGCGGGATCATCCATATCTCCATGCGAATCCTCGGGGACAGAGCCCGGGTGGAGATAAAGGACAATGGCAAAGGCATGAGCGAAGAGGTGCAGGAGCGGATATTTGAGCCGAGCTTCTCGACCAAAAGTTCAGGTATGGGACTGGGGCTGGCCATTGTCAAGCGGATCGTGGAAAGTTCCAACGGTACGATTTCTTTTACGAGCCGACTGGGGGAAGGTACCACCTTTTATGTAGAAATACCGGCAGCGCCAGATGGCCCCGGCGAGCTCCGGCCACTGGCCTCTGCCGCTACGGGTACAGGCGCATGAGCATGCGCTGGGCAGGACGGTATCTGGCGGGCGGGCTACTGCTACTGTTGATGCTGGCTGCCCGCACAGGATATACCCAGTCTCTCCCTTTCGGCCGGGATACACTTGCGGCCGGACCCGGGGATACTTTACGGGGACGGATGGTGCCGTGGGTGCCCTTTAGTGAAAAAGTAAGCCTCAACGGCCTGGTTTTGCCGGATACAGCATATACGGTTGATTATCAGGCAGGATGGATTATCATACGGCCCGGACTCCCGGCAGGCACATATATACTGACGTATACTGCCTTCCGGAAGGCCCCCCGCCGTGAGCTGGCCCTGAAAGTATATACCCCTCCCGGGGCCCCCGACCCTGACGCGTACCCTGACCTGATCTTGCCGGATGAAACACCTGCCCAGATGCCCTGGCAGGCAGGTACCGGTATCACCCAAAGCGGAAGCCTGACACGGGGCGTGACCGTAGGCAACAACCGGGGCCTCTCGGTCACCAGTGGACTCCGGCTCCAGTTGGAGGGGGATCTCGGGGATGGGATTATGATCACCGGAGCTATCACAGACGAAAACCTGCCCGTACAGCCTGACGGCAACACCCAGCAGCTCTCAGACTTTGACCGTATTTTTATCCGTGTCCAAAAAGACCCCTACAGCGTAACCCTGGGGGATTTTGAGGTGGAGCAAAAAAATACCCGATTTGCCAATCTGTACCGCAATGTTCAGGGCCTGCAAGTCACCCGCTCGGATGGTGCTACCACGGTGAGCCTGAGCGGGGCGGTAGCCAAAGGAAAATTTCACACCAACTCCTTTGCTGGGCAGGATGGTGTGGCAGGCCCATACCGCCTGACGGGCAAAAACGGGGAGCGGTTTTTTATTATCCTGGCAGGCAGTGAAAAGGTATATCTGAATGGAAAACTCCTCCAGCGGGGCGAAAACCTGGATTATGTCATCAATTACAATACGGCTGAACTGACCTTCACGGCCCGGCATGTCATCACCAATGTATCCCGGATTGTGGTGGACTTTGAGTACAACGACCGGTACTATAACCGCTCCCTCACCGTCTTGCGTGCCGAGCACCGGGCCCTGGACAACCGGCTGCGGGTGGCTTTTTCCTATGGACGGGACGCCGACAATCCCAATGCACCTTTTGATGATCCCGATGCATATCTGGCCGTACGGGATACCCTGGCGGCGGCAGGAGACAATCCGGCGCAGGCAGTAACCTCCGGGGTATTTGAGGCGGGATATGACGAGGACGACCTGCGGTATGCCCGGCGTGATACCCTGATCGCCGGACAGGCTTACGAACGATACGTACGCTCACGTGACCCGGTCACGGCGGTGTACGCCGTAAGGTTTAGTTTTGTGGGGGTAGGTGCCGGGTATTATGAACCAGATCCCGGGGATAATGAAAACGTATATCGTTGGGTGCCGCCGGGGATTGATGGCCAACCCCAGGGCAGCTATGCACCTGTGCGTACCTGGGTGCTGCCCCGTCTCCAGCAGGTCGCCGATCTCCAGACTTCTTTTCAGGTCAATAAATACGTCCGGCTGGTACAGGAGACTGCCATCAGTTCTGATGATAAAAACCGGCTTTCAGGCTTACAAGACGGTGATAACCAGGGGCTGGCAACTTATACAGGCATCGTGGTGGACCGGGCACGGCTGGGAGACTCCAGCTATGTATCAGCCGAGCTTAATCATCAGTTTGTACAGGCCCGATACGACAACCTGGATCGCCTCTACAAAGCGGAATACGGGCGGGTCTGGAATATCCCGGATGAGACCGTGCGCCGGGATGAGCAGGTATGGCAGTCTGCCCTTCGCCTCGGTTACCGGGGGCGCTGGGAGGTATCCGCCGAGCATGGGCTGCGCACGACAGGCGCAGGCCGGACAGCCCTCCGGCAGGTGTACGGATTTAGCAGCGACCGGGGACGGTTGCTTCGGGGCCAGTTTACCTTCACCCGTATCACCAATGAGGAGGACAGCCTGAAACGAAACGCCTACTGGAATCGCTACGAAGGGGACCTTTACCTCCCCGTGCGGTTTGTCGAGCCGGGTGTTGTGATCTGGATAGAGGACAAGGCAGAGCGTCAGGGGGATTCGCTGCGGACCGGCACGTACTCCTTCTGGGACCTGAAACCCTACCTCCGTACCCGGAGCGTCAAACAACTCCAGTCAGAAGTGGGCCTCAACTATCGGTACGACCGCGAGTGGCTGGGGGGGAGTGTGCGTGAAAAGTCGGAGGCTTGGACCGCCTATACCCGCACCACGTACCGCTCGCGTACCGGCCTCCAACTGTCTGCTACGGCGGCATGGCGGGAGCTGGCTGTGCTTGACAGTGCATTTGAGCAAACAGGCCTCTCACCCGCCCGTACCCTCACCTCCAATCTCCAGACCACCTACGCCCCCCGGAACCGGGTCGTGTTTTTGACAGCCCTGTACGAGTCCGGGGCAGAGCGGATCGCCCGCCGGGAGGTACGTTACCTGCTCGTCAACCCCGGACAAGGTAATTTTGTATGGCTGGACTCCCTCTACAACCGGGACGGTGTGCAGGACCTGGAAGAGTTCCAGCCAGCCACCAATCCCCTGGTGGCGGATTTTATACGGGTGGTGGTGCCTACCCGTGAGTTGTTTCCGGCGACCCGGCAGGGACTGACCGGGAGTTTCCGGGTAGAGTTGGCTGAGGTATTTCCCGACTCAGTCCGTGGGCTGGCAGGATGGGTACGCCAGATACGGCTGTACACCGTATTCAGGTTGTCTCAAAATCAGGCCCGTGATCCGGCCGCACCGGGTTTTTCGCCCATCCGGCTGTGGCGCCCGCTGGCAGATACCACCTTGCTGGATGCCTCCTACAGCCTGCGGCAGGACATTTCTTTTTTTCAGAACAACCCCCGGGGTGATATCCGGTTTAGCTGGGTGGACAACCAGGCAAGACAATTCCTGACGACGGGAGACGAGCTCCGGGGCAACCGGTATCTGGCCGCCAACCAGCGACTCACCCTGGCTGCCGACAAAAGCCTGGAGATAGAAACCCGGATCGGCCGTAAGTTTACCCTAGCCGAGTTGTTTCCGGCTCGTAATGCTGATATCCGGTTTGTGGAGACCGAGCCGAAGGTCAGCGTTCAATTCAGCCGCAAACTACGCCTCAGCGGAGGATATGTATATGCCTGGCGCACCAACACACCGGCGGCACAAGACAACCCCGATACGCGGCTTCAGGTACACAAACTCGTGTTTGACGGAAAGTGGAACCTCCGGGACCGGAACAACCTCTTCGCACGGGTGGAGCTGGCCCGGCTGACGCAGACAGGCACACCGGGGTTTTCGGCTGCCTATGAGTTGCAGGAGGGATTCAGGCCCGGGCTAAATGGGGTCTGGCAGGTCTTCGCGACCTGGTACGTTTTTCAAAACCTGGAGCTGAGTGTGACCTACGATGGCCGCGCCTCAGCCGGTGTCCCCGTTGTACACACAGGCAGGGTACAGGTCCGGGCTTTATTTTAGGACACCTGGACAATTCAAAAGGGTATCTTTCATACACAAGAAATATTTTTTATCCTGCATGCAAGGCTTTTCCGCGCTGAGCGAGAGGGTTTTTAAGGAATTGATACATATGTTTGCAGCAGCAGAAGTATGGGTGACAATATTTTTATCAGGAAGGCAGGTAACCTTACAATTTGTTAATAGATCAAGACTTTATTCGCACGATTGTTAGGCTTATCTTGAGTGCATCAACACATAGGATACATGAAAAGTGTTTTGCTTTTGCTGGGAGCGTCCTTTTTTTCCTGGATGCTCAATAAAATTCTCCTTCGCTTTTCCAAAAACTTTGGGGTCGAAAGCCGTAAGGAACAGACCGGACTGGTCCGCTGGGCCAGCACGTCTAAGCCGACCACGGGTGGGATCTCCTTTTACATTACCTTCCTGATCGGAAGTCTGATCCTGCTGATCATGAACTCCGGTGTGACCACCGAAAACGGAAATGTATTCCTGGCCCTCTTTCTGAGTGCTACCATGGCATTTATGGTAGGGTTTGCCGACGATGCCTACGGCACACACCCCCTCCTCAAATTTTTAGGTCAGGTTGCTTGCGGGGGGATCCTGATTGCCTTTGGACTCCATATCCAGTTTTTTCAGCTTTGGTCTCCCCAGTTGGTGCTGCTCGACTATGCGCTCACGATCTTCTGGGTCGTAGGTATGATGAACAGCCTGAACATGCTCGACAACATGGACGGCGTCACCGCCACCATTGCTACAAGCATTCTCATGACAACCATGTGGGTACTCATCGCCCGTGAGGGTGTTTCGACACTCTTTATGGTGATGACGACGATTATCGGGGGATTTGTTGGGTTCTTGTTCTGGAACTGGCGCCCGGCCAAGGTGTACATGGGCGACACCGGCAGCATGTTTATCGGGCTTGTGCTGGCTTTTGCAGGGATGCAGTATTTCTGGAACATCAAAACCAGTGTTGATAATATCTCGCATATCCGCACGATCCTGATCCCGGTCATGGTGTTTATCGTACCGATCATGGACACGACCTTTGTGACGGTGGCCCGGATTGCCCGTGGTTCTTCCCCTTTTGTCGGGGGCAAAGATCACCTGACACACAACCTCGTGCGGGTAGGCGTACCGGAGCACCTGGTGCCTGTACTGCTGGGGATGGTATCAATTGTGTCTGGCCTGCTGGCGATTTTTGTCTGCAACCTGATCCCGGAGTGGCGCAACCTCTACTCGCTGATGTTTGCGATTTACCCTGTCACGGTGTTCACCCTGTTCACGACACTTTATATACGGGGCACCCGGATCGGACACATGCGGGACATGCTCGAAAAACGCGGTGCACAGGTACGGGAGCACCAAAACACGGCTCCTCAGCCCGTCTCGCTGCCGGCTTCACAAAACAACTGATACACCCTTTTATACGATACATTATGGCGGGGACTCCCCGCCATCTTGCTTATGCGCCTGCTCTATCTCCAGCAACTCCTCGTGCTGCCCGGCTGCCCCGGCAATGCCCGCTCCTGGGAGTTTGCCCGGCAATGGCAGGCCGCAGGCCATGAGATTACGCTGCTTGCCTCGACGGCGCACCTTCCCCCCGATCATCCGCTTATCCAGGGCCAGCCGTTTCCGCTGTACACAACGTACGAGGGCGTACGGCTGATTCTCCTGAAGGTATCCTATGATCACATGATGCCTTTTGCTGCCCGGATAAAGGCTTTCCTGCAGTTTTACAGGCAGGTATGGGCACTCCGGCACCACCTCGGCGGGTATGATGCCGTGTTGGCTTATTCAGCGCCGCTCTCTGTGGGTGACCTGGGGCGGCGCCTGGCCTGGCACCTGCAAGTTCCTTTTTTATTTGAAATTGCCGATGTATGGCCTGATGTTCCGGCTGGAATGGGACTGATCCCGCAGGGACCCATACTCAACTGGCTCTATCGCCGCACCCGGCGTATGTATGAGGCAGCACGGCGGATATACGTATTTTCGGAGGGAATGCGCGACCAGGTGATGGAGCACGGAGTAGCCGGAGAGCGTATCAGGGTCATCCCCAACGGTACACAGATCAGGCCGTTGCCGCAGCGGCCTGTCCGGCAGGAACCCGGATTGCGGGTGCTGTATGCCGGTACCGTAGGCCGGGCCAATGACCTCACCCTGTTGCTCGCGGCAATCCGGTTGCTGGTCCAGGCAGGGCGTACCGATATTCACCTGACCCTCCTCGGCGGTGGCAATGACCTGTCACGGGTGAGGGCGTATGCCCAGGCACAGGGACCGCTCCCGGTTACCTTTTTGGCGCAGGTGCCACAGGAGGCGGTGCGCGAGCAACTCCATGCAGCCGATGTGGGAGTAGTGTGTTTTGCAGCCTATCCGGTACTGGCGGCCAACAGTGCTACCAAGTTTTTTGAGTACCTCGCGGCGGGGCTCCCGGTGGTGATCAACTACGAAGGCTGGCAGGCCGACTACCTCCGTACCTGGAACTGTGGCCTCGCTGCTCCTGCGGGTGATGCCGTAGCCCTGGCCAGCCACTTACAGTATCTGGCAGACCACCCGCAGCTACGCGACGAGATGGGCCAGCGGGGCCGGGCCCTGGCCGTGGCGTGTTTTGACCGGGTGACCCTGGCCAGTCAAATGATGGAGGATATACAAGCGTCTTTAACCTGAACCAGGCAGACGAGAGCGAATCCCGCAGGTGATGAATGCCCTGCACAGGACGCGGTGCGTATTACATAAACTAATCCCTACCTCAAGGCAACACCGCTGTTGTCACGGCTACCTGTGGGCCAAAAGCTGCCTGGATCGGGTCAAGGACCAGGGCGGGAAATACCCCCAGCACAATAATCAGCAGCACCAGCAGGGCGGCACCTACCAGTGGGGCGCGGGCGAGGGTAATGTTGAGGGCATTGGGCTGATCTTCACCCGGAAAAAACATCAGCACGATGAGGCGGATATAGTAGTACGCGCCCACGACGGAGGCCAATATACCGATGATAGCCAGCACCAGCAGGTCTTCGCGGATGGCGGAGAGGAATATCTGATACTTGCTCATAAAACCTGCCAGCGGTGGGATACCGGCCAGGGAAAACAAAAACACTGCCATCGCCCCGGCAAAAGCCGGATTTTTTTGCCCGAGGCCTTTCCAGGCATCAAGCTGGGTGTCAGGGTATTGCGCTTCGGCCATGCCCACCAGCCCGAAGGCCCCGATATTCATCAGGGTATAAATGAACATGTAAAAAACCATCGCCTGAAATCCAGCCGCTGATGCGCAAAGCCCCAGGAGTACATAACCTGAGTGGGCAATGCTGGAGTAGGCCAGCATACGTTTGATGTTTTGCTGCCGGGCTGCTACCAGGTTGCCGTAGATCATCGTCAGGACGGCGGAGAGGGCGACCAGGGTCGTGATGCGGGTATGGGCGTCCAACTGCAACTCCTGCATAATCACCCCCAGGGCCAGGAAGGAAGCCATCTTGCTCCCCGTAGCCATAAAACCTGCCAGGGGAGTAGGGGTACCTTCGTACACGTCTGGTGTCCACATATGGAAGGGAAAGGCAGACACTTTAAAGAGCAAACCCGTCAGCAGGAGGGCTACGCCTACATAAAAGACCGGAAGCTGGGCCTGGATGGCTGCTACGCTCTCAGGCTGCGCCAGCATGGTGAAGTTGGTATACCCCGTGATACCGTAGATCAGGGCAATCCCAAAGAGCAAAAATCCTGAGGCAAATGATCCCAGCAGGAAATACTTCAGCGCAGACTCATTGGAGCGGGTATCGGTCTTGAACAGGGCTGCAAAAATATACAGACACATGGACATCGTCTCCAGCCCGATAAAGGTCATGATCAGGTCATGTGCATTGGCGAGGAGGATCATCCCGATCACCGCAAAAATCACCAGGGCATACACATCATATACATCCCGTCCATACCGGTGCAAGTAACTCCCCAGAAAAAACAGGGTAAAAAGCCCTGATAATGAGAGGAATATATGAATAAGCGGTGCAATCCCCCCGGTCTCCATCATCCCAAAAAACGCAATCCGGCTGTCAGTGCCCAGTGACATCGCACTGAGACCTGCAGACAAGGCCAGCCCTGCACCTGCTACCCAGGGCAGGATCGTCCGCACCTGGAAGGCATCCAGCAGCATAAGCAGCAGGCCCGTGCCCAGCAGGACAAGCAGCGGAAGGGTGAATTGGGTGGACTCGGATAAGGCTGACAGGCTAAAGGCTAATGATTCCATGCTCCGGGGGCTTAGGTCTGTAGTCGGGCGAAATTAGCATAACGGGGTTTCGTTTCAAAATGCTGAAGCAGAAATATGAAAACCACCCCGCGATATATGGGCCAGCACACAAATATTTTTAGTGTAATTTATACACATATTTCGCAAAAGGTACTATCTTCGGATGCAGATGGTTCCTGTCACGACCTTCGCCCATTTAACCAGCTTGTTATGCGCCCTACTTTTCTCATGATCAGCCTGTTCCTCGCTGCCTCCATGTCTGCCCAGCCGGATACCCTGATCACGGACAGCATCGCCCCCCTGGAGCCAGTACTGGTGACCTCGTTTCAGATCAGGTCTGCCTGCGGATATACCTCCATTCCGATCAAAAACTTGTATATCCCGCCGGTTTTCGGCCAGGACCTGCCCTATCAGCTCGGCCAGACACCGGGTGCGACCTATTATACTGATGCAGGCAGTTTCTGGGGGTATAGTTACCTGCGTCTCCGGGGGATGGACCAGACACGGATTCAGGTATCGCTTGAGGGCATCCCCCTCAGCGAGCCGGAGGACCAGGGCGCGTATTTTTCCAATTTTCCGGATGTATATAATGCCATGAACCGTGTCACCATCACGCGTGGGGTTGGGCTGAGTGAAGCCGGGACCGCGGGATTTGCGGGGACAGTCACAGCCTGGCTGCCTGTCCTGCAAGACTCCGCAGCCTGGGAGCTCGGGGCAGGATATGGCCGCTGGGATGCCCGACGGCTGTATGGGGCGATCCAGACAGGCCGCCACAAAGGCTGGGCTTTGTACGCCCGCGGTGCGTACGTACATGCAGACGGGTATAAGCACCGCTCCGCCCATACGGGCTACTCCGGCATCCTGCGGGCCGGGTATCGCAGCACCCGCCATGACCTTATCCTGACCCACCTCACCGGCCACCAGACCAACCAACTGGCCTGGCTGGGGGCACCCGCCGACAGCCTGCGCCGCAACCCCCGCTTTAATGCCAACAGCGAAGAGGATGACCGGTTTTTGCAGACGCTCACCAGCCTGCGCCACACCTGGCGCCCCGGCCGACTGGCTACCCTGCATACAGACCTGTATTACAATCACTTGCAGGGAGGGTATGATTTTGACCTCAACAACTTCCTGGGGTTGCCGCGTACAGATGAGAAGTACCGGTATGATTTTAATTCACATATGGCCGGACTTAACACCCGGTACCTGTACACCAGCACCCACCTGCGGGCAGCGGCTGGCCTGCAAGCCTATACCTATGCCCGCCGCCATACAGGCTCCGAGCGCAGCCTGGGCCAGCTCTACCAAAATACCGGCTATAAGCAGGAAATAACTGCCTGGACCCAGACGACATATACCTGGGGCCGTGCCGGACTCCAGGCCGATCTCCAGCTCCGGGCCGTGGGGTTCACATATACCGGCGACAGTGGGCCCTCGCCTGATCCCCTGCGCTGGCGGTTTGTTAATCCCCGGCTGGCAGCCTGGTACGAGCCGAGGTCCGCCCTGCGGCTGTATGCCAATGCAGGCCGCACCGGGCGTGAGCCTACGCGCAATGATATGTTCAGCGGCAACGACGACCTGCCCTACGATGCACAGGGCCGTCCGGCACTGGCCTTCACCGATCCCGAGTCTGTCTATCAGGCAGAAGCCGGGGCACGGCAGCGCTGGCGTCAGCTTGACGTGGAGCTCAGTGTGTATCACCTTCAGTTTCGCAATGAGATCGTACTCAGCGGCGAGTTTGGGCCAAACGGTCTCGTCCTCAACCGCAATGTCGCCCGCAGCGCCCGCACCGGCCTCGAAATCAGCTACCGGAAGGCCAGCGGTACACGTATGTTGGTTGACGGCAACCTCTCCCTTAGCCACAACCGCATCCGGGAGGGCGACCTCCGTTTCCAGCCCGTCCTGGCACCGGCACTGATCGCCAACCAGGCTGTTACGTATGTTGCCCCGGATCAGCGCTGGGATGTCAGGCTCCACCTGCGGTACCAGGGCCGGGCCTGGATAGACTTTGCCAATCAGTACCGCCTGCCTCCTGCTCTGATCCCTGACCTGACCGGCTCCTACACCTGGCACAAAGTCCGGTTTTCCCTGCGTCTCACCAACCTCGCAGCCTATCCCTGGCGCACCAACGGGCAACTCGACCTCGCCGGTCAGCCCACTTATCACGTACAGGCCCCGCTGGGGGTGTTTGGGGGGATTGTGGTCGGGAACTGGTGAGGCTGGGGTATGGCTGGCAGGAGCCTGTAAAGAGGAGAGAGGGCTGACTCAGCCAGTGGGGGACAAGTGCCGGGTGAGGGCGGAGATGTTGAATTAAGGGTAATTGACTGTAAATGAGATAATTATAAATTGATTGAGAATACAATTTGCCTCAGGTTTTTCAAAAATGTTTGTATCTTTTGCTTAAGGTAAGGGTTCGGGCTGTTTCGCTGGCATTAAGGGAGCCAATCATCGGGCGTATGACTACCCAAAAGCTAATCGGGCCGATAGCAGCGGCTATGACAGTCCTGCTGGCCACCTTTGTCACGATCAAGCTGTCGGGGCATACACACTCGGCAGGACTAATGTTGCCGGGCCTGTTGGGGATTGACTTGCTGGCGTTATGGGTATTAGCCATGTTGTTTGCCACAAAGCTGCTGCCAGGTAAGCCTATGTTGATGGCTTCCGGGTGGATACTGGGGACGCTTGTAGTTTTTATGATCTATCACAGCAGCTATAACAGCTATCATGAGACGAGACGTTTGTTCTGGGGGCTGAATGGGGAACAGGATCACATAGAAGAGGTACCCTTTTTTGACCAGAAGCAGAAAACACCCGTAGTACTTTGCCCGTCGCACGCCAACTGTTACACGGTGTTTGTTGCCCAGCATCAATACCTGTGGATCAAAGGACAATATGCGGATTCGCTCCCGCTCCATACGGTGTCACAAGCGTCACTGGCAGCCTGGATCTCCACCTTGGCCCATGAAAATACTTTTTTGACGATAAAGCTGGTTCCGGACAGTCAAGAAGATGCGTTGATGCATGTACTGACGACCCTGGCTGCGTATCCGGAAATAACCTATGGGATAGAGGATATGAGCCCCCATGAGTTACAGGCGGTGAAGCGTCTGCATCCGTAATGGCTTCATGGCTGGCAGTCAGGTGTAGTGATTGCCTGCCCCGACAATCAGCTCCAGATATTCAGCTTCACCGCCTGCTCCTTTGTTGGTACCTGTTAGATTTTCCGGTCGCGTGGCAGGAGGTGCCGTTTGTCAAAAATATAGGGCGTCTCCTTGTCCGCAAACCAGGTGATCAGCTTGAGGATGCCGAAGACATTCAAGGCAATACCCAGGGGAATACCGATCAGGTAGTCTGTCAGGGTGATAAGGTGCTGCTCATGTGTGATCTTAAAGAAAAAGAATACACACGGGGCAAACAATATACAACTGGTGATCAGACCGGCATTGTAGAGGGTTTTTCCCCTGATATTAAATACCGTCACGTGTGCGATGGTATTGCCGAGGGAGACCAGGATGGTAGCCAGGCCCAGCCAGATGGCTTTTTCACCGGCAAGGGCTGCCAGCAGGTAGGTTCCCCACCCAACCCATACATTCACCAGCACGGCTGTATGGGTATTCAGGGGATAACGGTCTGGCATATCGCTGTTGTACATGACCGTGTTGACCATACCTGGAAAGGTACCAACAATCCGGTATTCTTCTAGCTGGTGGAGAAACAGGGATATCAGGCTTATCCACATCAGCAGTTCGTAGGCGGTAAGCTGTGAATGGTAGATCCCGACACCAGCCAGGGTGAGCAGGGCCAGTGCGCCGCCAAGATCATACCAGTGTTTGCGCAAAAAGTTCATACGCGGTTGGGGTTATATACTGCGTACAAAAATGCGGGCCTGTTGCTGGCTAATCATTGACTGGACTCAAGGTTTTGGGAGCCGGCTGAGGGTCTCGGGTGCCAGCCCCAGGTAATAGGCAATATACCTTTTAGGGATGTGCTGGAAAATATCAGGTTTCTGTTTCAGCAGCAACTCCACCCGTTTCTGGGGATTGCTGGTGTACTGGATGAGGTGCCGGTTGAGGATTTCTACAATTTTGCTTTCCAGGGCTTTTCGGTACGTGTATCCAAATTGAGGATCCGTTGCGAGCAGCGTATCAAACTGTTCCCGGGTAAATCCGATCAGCTCGGTCTGTTTGATGGCCTGGAGATAAATCTGGGAGGGAGCTCCGGAAAGAAACGAGATAAAGTTGCAGACGAGTTCGCCGCTGGTGGCAAAAGCCAGGATGATTTCTTTGTCTTCATCCGCAAAACATACTTTG
The DNA here is from genome assembly GCA_033762375.1 of Bacteroidia bacterium. Taxonomy (GTDB): domain Bacteria; phylum Bacteroidota; class Bacteroidia; order J057; family J057; genus RDXT01. The sequence goes on along the minus strand of JANRLQ010000007.1, from coordinate 76,546 downwards.
ATAGCGCCCCTGGTGACCAGGTACATGTCATCACAAAATACGTATGGGGTATCTACCAAACCATGCCGCTGAACCCGCTTGCTGATGGTCCAGAAGTCCGTACGGGCAGTCGGCGGGAATATAGCAGCATCAAACGGTATCATGCAGGGCTGGCAGATTGGAGAGGGTGGACATGCGTACGCCTCATGAGACAGCGGGGATACAGGTACAAGGGGCGGGATTTGCCTTACCTGCTTTGTCAAACATACACGGGTCTGGCCAAAAAGCCAAACCTTGTATGGGGTTTATGCCGGAGGGGGGACGGTAATTTCTGGAGGCCTTCTACGCGTTATTCCTACATTTTTTCTATCTTCCCTCCGGACATTATTCTACTACACGTGCAGACAGACGTAATCATCATCGGAGGAGGGCTGGCGGGCCTGACGGCAGCGCTGGAGCTCCTGGACCAAGGCTTGCGGGTGATCCTGGTGGACCGTAACGGTCCTGACCGACTGGGGGGACTGGCCCGCTGGGCGATGGGAGGTATATTTTATGTGGACTCGCCCTTTCAGCGGCGGGCCAAAATCCAGGACAGTCCGGAGCGTGCGCTGCGCGACTGGGAGTCGTATGCGGAGTTTGAACCCGGAGATATCCTCCCCCGGCAGTGGGCGGAGCAGTATGTCCACCGGTGTACGGCTGAGGTATATGGCTGGCTCAAGCCACGGGGCATCCGCTACATACCCTCCGTGCAGTGGGTGGAGCGGGGACTGGACCGCCCCGGCAACTCGGTACCCCGGTTTCATGTGGTCTGGGGGACGGGCTGGGCACTGGTAGAGACCCTGATCCGCGACCTGAACCGGCATCCGCACCGCGACCACCTCACCCTGCTCCTGAACCATCAGGCCCTGCACCTGACCCGCGATGGGGCACGTGTCACGGGGGTACAGGTCCGTAAATTGCCTGAGGGTGAGCCTTTTGACCTCACGGCGCCGGTCACCATTGCAGCCGCCGGAGGTATCACAGGAGATGTAAACGTAGTGCGGCAGCACTGGTACCCCACCTGGGGGCCGCCGCCTGAGCACCTGCTCAGCGGCTCTCACCTCTCCGCCAATGGCGAAATTCACCGAATGGCTGCCCATGCCGGGGCCCGCGTCACCCACCTTCATAAACAATGGAACTACGCCGCGGGTGTTCACCATCCCGATGCTGACCATCCGGAGCATGGCCTCAGCCTGCTGCCTTCCCGCTCTGCTCTCTGGGTCAACGCCCACGGCGAAAGGATCGGCCCGCGTCCCCTGGTTTCGGGGTATGATACCCGGTTTCTGGTAGAGCAGGTATGCCGTCAGCCAGGGCAATATTCATGGCAAATACTCAACCTGAAGATTGCCCGTAAGGAGCTTGCCGTCTCCGGATCCAAATACAACGATGCCCTGCGCGAACAACGCCTGCTGCCGTTTGTCCGGAACCTGATCCTGGGCAATGATGATCTCGTGCAGACGCTTATCCACCGCTGCCCCGATGTCGTCACGGCACCCGACCTGGACGAACTCGCCCGGCGTATGAATGTGCTTACCGGGCAGCCGCATGTAGACCCTGCCCGGTTGCGGCAGGAAGTGGCAGCATTTGACCAGCAGGTGCTGCGCGGGCCAGAGCACCCCGATGCCGATGAGCAGGTCCGCCGTATCGCCGACCTGCGGACGTACGCAGGCGATCGCCTCCGTATCCTTCAGTCTCAGCTCATAGACGATCCGGCCGCCCGGCCCCTGATGGCAATCCGGGAGTTTGTACTGGTGCGCAAGACCCTGGGGGGGATTCAGACAGATCTCCGCAGCCGCGCCCTGAACGATGCCGGCGAGCCCATTCCCGGTCTGTATGCCATCGGGGAGTCTGCTGGGTTTGGGGGAGGAGGCATCCACGGCCTGCGGGCATTGGAAGGTACTTTTCTCGGCAATTGTATTTTTACGGCAAGGGCCGCGGCACGGGATATCAGCGGCAAGTCCTAAGCGCATCACACGTTCAGTTGCATACGACAAAAGCCGACAGGGATTCCTGCCGGCCTCACGGAGTTGCAAACGTATTATCCGAAGCTTATGATAGGTTTATTTTACTGTCAGGCGGGCGGTATGGGTGATACCGGCAGCGGTCACCTGCACGAGATATTGACCGGCAGGCTGCTGAAGGGAGATAGGAAGAGCGTGCGTCGTCCGGGCGGTCAGGCTGGCTGTCTCGGTGTACACGGTCCGGCCAGCCATATCGTAGATCACGATATGGGCCTGCCCATCACGGGGGCTGTACAGCCTGAGGGTCACATCATCCGCCGGGGCAGGATTGGGAAAAAGGATCATCTCTTCGGCAGAAGGGGCTGCCATAAAGGTGACTACAGGCGAAAAACTCGTCTTCCCATCCAGGTCGCGCTGCTCCAGGCGGTAATATACAGGGCCTGCGGGTGACTGTGTGTCCAGCCAGGTATAGGTGCTGAGGGCGGTGGTGGTGCCCTGCCCGCTCACAAATCCGAGGGCCTCCCAGTCAGCACCGGTAACAGAGCGCTGTACCGTAAAACCGTCGTTGTTGAGTTCGGCAGCGGTGCTCCAGGTGAGTTGTACGCCACTGGGTACAGCGGCGGCATCCAGGGAGATAAACTCTACCGGGAGGATCAGGTTGTTTTGATAGTAGCTGAAAGTACCGTCTTCACGACCCAGCACCAGGTCCAGGTCCCCGTCGTTTTCGATGTCTGCAAATGCAGGAGCTGAAAACCGTACGGCACTGATCGTGCGAAAGGGATTTTGATTGCCGGTGCGGGGGGTATATATCGGAGCAGAGGTTGTCCCCGTGTTCTGAAAGTACATCAGGCTGCCTTTCCGGTTGCCGAGGATCAGGTCCAGGTCTCCGTCGTTGTCAATGTCAGCCAGGGCCGGGGCCGAAAAATCACCTGCATCTATACCATTAAAAGGGTTGTCAAGGCCGGTGGCTGCGGCATATACGGGGCTGGTGGCTATGCCTGTGTTTATATAGGTGTTGAGGGTACCATCTGACTCACCGATCACGCAGTCAGCGTCTCCATCCCCGTCCCAGTCCCCAAAAGTAGGTGTTGAGCCTGCGCCCATATCGTCCTGAAGCGGATTGGCCAGGGGCCGGAGTTTCAGATTGGCCGCGGACGCAGTGCCTTCATTGCGGAAAAACTGCACAAAACCATCCTGCCCGCCTGTAAACAGGTCATAGTCTCCGTCATGGTCAATGTCCACCAGGGCTACCGCAGATTCATTGCCTACGTCCTGGTTGACGGGGCTGCCGGGGCCGGTCACGAGGACATACACCGGGCTGCTGAGGGTGCCGGTATTTTCGTAGTAATGAAATTTTCCATTATAACGGCCAGAAACCAGGTCCAGGTCGCCGTCTTGGTCCATGTCAGCCAGGGCCGGACGGGCATCAAACTCCACATCCAGTCCTGTGAAGGGATTGGCGGGACCCGTCTGCTCGCTGAAGGTCTGGGCTGATACGGGGAGATATGGCCATGTCACACTGGCAATCAGTGTCATCAATGCGGTGCGGAGGGCGGATGTAGTTGTCATGATGGTTGGTAAGGTTTTCCTGCTGTTGATCTGTTTTGAATTATTTAATGCAAATATATTACAAATTATGTAAAAATCATACATCGGTAATAGCCGAATACCCCAACTGGCAATTGCGGCAGCAGAGTGGCTGTGATGCCTGCATGAAGCTGATGTTCAGGCGGATGAACGGGATGCTGCTCGTGTCAGGACCTGCGCCAGGTCTGCATCTCCGGGTGCTCGCGTCCTAAAACCTTACAATACCAGGCGGTTTGTAGGAAAAAACACCCATAAGTCCCTTAACAAAAAAGACCGGCACAGGGCCGGTCTCTATCTCATATAACCAGGAACGTTATTGCAGGGTCAGGCGCTCAGTATATTGGCCGCCGCCTATGCGTACGACGATGGTATAGACCCCCGGAGCCTGCTTGAGGTCCAGCGAAACGGTGGTGAGGGTCTGGGCTGATACCACCACAGACTGCTGGTGTACCATACGACCTCCCAGGTCATAGACCCTGATCACAGCCTCATCATCACGGGCGCTGAAAAGGTCTAACTTTACCTCGCCGCCAGCGGCAGGGTTCGGATACAGACTTGCCTGATGTCCGGGCGCACGCACCTGTATCTCCACCACAGGAGATGATGTCACGGTACCATCCAGGTCCACCTGTGCCAGGCGGTAATATACCTGACCGACAGGAGCCTGAGCATCCTCAAAGGTATATTCGCTGGCTTGGGCGGTAGTTCCCCGGCCCGGAACAAAACTCAGTTCGGCCCATGTCGCGGCATCTGTTGAGCGCAGTACGGTAAACCCGCTGTTGTTCACCTCACTGGCCGTAACCCAGTGGAGCGATACCGCCGCCTGTGACTGGGTCGCCGTGAAGGTAAGCAACTCTACGGGCAGGGTAGTGGTGGTGTTGAGGAAGTAGGCAAAGGTACCATCTCCCCGGCCCAGGATCAGGTCGGGTTTGCCATCCGCATTCAGATCACCAAACTCCGGGGAGGAATAGGTGCCGACATCCACTCCATTAAAGGGATTCAGCGCGCCCGTCTGCGCTGTAAATACGGGGGTGGTTGGGGTGCCTGTATTTTTGTAGTACAGCAGGGTGCCGTCTTCTTCACCGATCAAACAATCCAGATCGCCGTCTGCATCAAGGTCAGCAAATGCCGGATCGGAAAAATTGCCCACGTCTATCCCATCAAATGGGTTGTTGACCCCGGTCAAAGCTGCAAAGACGGGGGTGGTGGCACTCCCGGTATTGCGGTAGGCGTTGAGCGTGCCATCGGACTCGCCGACCACACAATCAAAGTCTCCGTCGTTGTCCAGGTCTATAAATACAGGAGCGGATCCGCTGCCTACATCTATCCCATTGAAGGGGTTGGTTCCGCCTGTGACGACAGTAAAATTGGCGGCAGTAGCACTGCCGTTGCGAAAATAGTTGATTGTACCACTCTGCTCACCTGGAAAACAGTCAAAATCTCCGTCATTGTTGATGTCCACAAAGGCAGGATTAGACTCATCTCCTACATCATAAGTACTACCCCCCAGCGGATTGGGAGAGCCTGTGGCAAAAGTGCCTGAGCTGTTGAGATAAAAATTAAAACGTCCACTCGCGCGTCCTGAAAACATATCCAGGTCGCCGTCATTGTCAATATCCACAAAGGCAGGGGTTGCGAAGTCGCTAACGTCCAACCCATTAAAGGGATTGTTCGTTCCTATCTGCTCCGTAAAACTCTGGGCTGAAGCGGCGGTACATGCACAGCCAGTGGCCAGCAAGAGTACTGCTATCCGGACCTGCTGCCAGACAAAAGCGGGTATCATTTGTTTCATCTTGTGTAAGGTGTTGGTGAAAATGAAGGCAATGTTTATTTCAATACAAAAATAATATAATTTTTGTATAAAACAAACATTGTAATAATTGAAAACCACATCAAAGTGATTTTGTAAATAGGCAAATTTTGCCACGTTTTGCTGTGCATCAGGGCTGATCAGTCAAAAAACAGGGGTAAACGGTAACGCACCGTCCGGGTGATCCGTTATATGTCGAATCTCTCGGACAGTATGTGCGGATGTATTGCCTGCGTGAGGCGGGAGAACAGATTGTCTGAGATCAGTAGGCTGGAGATCAGGGCAGCTGTATCTGCACCATATGGGGTTGGTCGTCCATCAGGACCATCACCCGGTACAGGCCGGGTGGCAGGGCACGCAGGTCCGCCGGCAGGACAAAAGCTGTCCCTCCCTGGAGGGTTATATACTGTTGATAAACAGTGCGGCCGGCCATGTCAAAAATGGATATCGTGGCCCGGTCATCGGTACTGCTGAATATCTGTATAACCAGCTGTTTGTCAGGAGCAGGATTGGGATATATGCTTACCGCAGCTGCTACAGGCTCCACGTACAACGCTATCGTGCCAGAGAAGGAAGTAGTCCCATCCAGGTCACGCTGCTCCAGGCGATAATATACCTGCCCAGGCACCAGCCGGTTGTCCTGATAGTCATAGGATTGTACTTCCGTAGTGGTGCCGTGTCCCGGCACAAATCCCAGCCGCTCCCAGATGCGTCCGTCCATGGAGCGCATGACCGTGAAGCCTTCATTGTTGAGTTCACTGGCGGTCTGCCACGTCAACTGCACGACCTGCCGCACCTGCACTGCCTCAAATCCCAAAAACTCAACGGGAAAATTGATCAGGGTATTTTGATAATAACTAAAAGCCCCATCGGCCTGGCCAATAATCAGGTCTTCGTCACCATCATGGTCCAGATCGGCAAAACAAGGGACTGAAAAATTGCCAATGTCAATGCCATTAAACGGATTTAGCCCCCCATTCCGAAGGGTAAAAACAGCTGCGGAGGGAGTGCCGGTGTTTTCGTAGTACCGCAGGGTACCCGTACGGTTGCCGATGACCGCGTCTGGGTCCCCATCTCCGTCAAGATCAGAAAAAAACGGGGTCGAATAAAATCCCACATCAATCCCATTAAAGGGATTGGCAGCACCGGTCAAGGCTGTAAATACCGGGGCAGCGGCCGTACCTGTATGCTGAAAAGCATTGAGGGTGCCGTCTGACTCACCCACCACGCAGTCAAGGTCGCCATCAGCATCCAGGTCCGTAAATCCCGGGGCGGCCCCGGCACCAAAGTCTATTCCGTTAAGTGGATTGGCGAGGACTCTCAGGACAAAAGTAGCCGCGGAGGCCGTTCCTTCATTGCGATAATATTTGACAAATCCATCTTGTCCGCCTCCAAACAGGTCCAGGTCGGCATCTGCATTGATGTCCTGGAACGCCGGTACAGCACTATTGCCCACATCCAGGCCGTTCACAGGACTGGCAGCACCCGTGACCAGGGCAAACAAAGGGGTAGTAGCACTGCCATTGTTGCGATAGAATACAAATTTTCCATCAGCGCGTCCTGCAATCAGGTCCAGATCACCATCATGGTCTATATCCAGGGCCGCTGGTGCCGATCTGTCGCCTACGTCCAGGCCATAAAGCGGGCTGGCTGTGCCAGTAATAGCGGTAAATGATTGTGCGCCTACAACAATAGGCGTGCATAGCAGTAAATAGAGCAGGAAACGAAAGGCAGGGGTCAATACAGAAGCTGACATGGGAAAAAGATACAGTACAGTTGGTTCCCTGCCATTATACAAGATGTATGCCTCTCCGGAGGGTATAACATCCGGAGAGGCTGACAATACCACCGTTTGTACAGGAGCTCACGTAGCAGGCAGGAGGGTCGCCTGAAACTGACGGGTTTCCAGCCAGTAGGGGTAAGAAAATCCCGGCACGGGCGCGTATGGTTCCAGCCAGGACCGGGCCTCCTCCCAGCGGATCACCGCCAGCACAATAGGGGGAGCGCCGGGAGACGCCTGCCAGAGTAGCCGGATCTGCTGTATCCGGAAAAAACGGAACCCATTCTGATCAATGCCCTCATCCGCCACCAACTCTATCTGATGCGCCAGCGCAGTCCAGTCCAGTTGATCGGGTCCGAGGTAAGCCAGCGTGTCAAGCGGGAGGCCCTGCAGGCGGGCCATCCGCAGCATCAGGTCTAACCAGGTGCAGGGCCGCTGGTGCTCATCAACAGCGCGCAACTGTCCCTGCCGGATGCCATCGGTCAGCAGGCCGACCAATGCCGGGATATGGCCGGGGCTGAAACGTTGATTATCCGGATGTGCAAGACTCAGGCGGTAGCGGTAGCGCTTGCGCCACAGGTCGCGGGTCTCATGGGCTGCTGAGCCCGTAGTCCCCTCCGGACGATCCACGATGATCTTCCCGACGGTATCAGGTTGTGCATGCACAACTGTCCATGGGCTCGCGAGCAGCAATACAAACAAGAAACACCGGTGCATAGGCAATGAGTCAGGGGGTATGCCTACCCATACAACTACCTGCCCGCCTTCCCGCCTGAGACGTCGTCTTTTTTAAGGGGCTGATCAGGCCGCGCCTTTTCCGCTCGGTACCGGTACCGTCATCACCGGACGTTTGCTGTGGCGTACGATTTCGATGCAGGCACTGCCAATAAAAACCTCGTACAACACCGTATGGCCCAGAGAGCCGATGATGATCAGGTCAGCATCGTGTTTGTCGGCTTCGGCCAGGATGGTCTCGCCCGTATAGCCCGCTACGAGGAGCGGGGTAGCTTCGATACCTTCCTGTGTCATGTTGGCAGCATAAGCCTCCAGTTGGCGGTGTTCTTGCCGCAGGGTCTCAGCGCGGGCGTCCCGTACGTACTGCGGACCGATATCATACCCCACAAAGTCAGGCTCAGGTGCCGCTGCGTGGAGGAGCCAGAGTTTAGCTCCTGTGAGCTTGCCCATCTCCTGGGCCTGCTTCAGAACATGAGGGGTCGCATTAGAAAGATCGAGGGCTACAAGTATGTTTTTCATATCGGGATCGGTTAGTATCCCAATGTTAGCCTGCCGCCACCGGTATCCGGATGACGGGTATCAGCGACACCAGTGATATTTCGTAGGGCCGGTCACCTGAAGAGCACCCGTGTAGCCCCGGCACCGTAGCGGGTCGGGTCCGCAGCATGAAACTGCTTGACATGGCGCGTTTTTTTCAGGAGCTCGTGAACGGCAGCCTTGAGTTTACCCTCGCCGATCCCGTGGATGACCGTCAGGCCGGCATAGTTAAAAATGACTGCATCTGAGAGCGCCTGCTCCAGGCGGCGCAGCTGGAAGTCCAGGATCTCGCCGGGCTTGAGGGTAGCCGGATTTCGCACCAGAGCCTCGATATGCAGGTCCAGCTCTGGGTCAGGCCGCCGGACCGGGGTCTCTTCCTGCCGTATCCGCACAAACTCCGTTTCTTCAATAGCTTTAATGTCAGCCACCTGTGGGTCGGTCCGGAGCGAAAATATCCATCCCTCGCGCCGCAGGGCCTGTACATAGATCGCAGGACTCGCCAGGCTATTGCGGGTGAAGGGGATCTCCCGCTGCAGCGGCGTATGCGGATAACTTTTGCCTGTCACAAATGGCAATACCTGAAAATAAAACCCCTTGGCCTCTGCAAACTCTGCCTGATCCAGCCCAAACAGCTTGCGCGCTTCTCCGCTGGGGAGTTTGCCGGCACCGATCCCGGTATATTTGCCCCGCGCCTTGAGGTAGCAGGTAAATACAATGTCTGCCGGCTCAGGATTGACCAGATACCCCTCGTAGTGCTGGTCTTCGCTGTGGACGATGGCCAGGCTCACATCCAGAATGGATACACCAAGTTTTTTGAGCGATTCGGCCCGTTTTTCATGGGCTTTTTCCTCATCTTCTTTGGTCTGAAAAAAACGTCCCTCCGCATTGCTGACCGGGATGATCTCATCCACATGTACGTCCACCGTAAACTCCTGCCCGAGGTCCACCTCGACATGGTCCCGGTCCAGGAGCCGGACTACCACTCCCTCGCCCGTATCGTGCAGCAGCCGTATCCGTTGTCCTACCCTGAATTGCATAGTGCTGAATAATTTTCGCCCCAAAGTTGCACCGATCTCCCGCCAATGACAACTCCTTCTGCCCGGCTTGTGGGGGAGACCCCGTTTCAGATGCTTTTTTTCTGAAAAAAAGTACAACCTTTTTTCAAAAACTTGTAACCTGCCACCAGGGTTTTTACGTTTTAATACAGTAAACACGCAAAAGTCATGTTTTCACCTTCACTTTTCATCCGATAACCCTTTTTAACTGCTGTCATGAACTGCTTATTTTCTCATATCACCTATGCTGGCCTCCCGACGATCCGTACAGCGGATACACGCGGCGATCAGCGCGGTATTGGGAATATATGCGGAAAGTTTGTAGACATACCGCTGCAGAAGACCTGGATGGAAGATGAAAGTACAGGCGAAAATTACTTATACGGGCGTACCGGATACAGACAGCGATCGTGAGTGCATTTCTCAGATCACCCTGTGTACGCCCGGACGGTTTAGCTGTTCGGGCTTTTTTAATGCCTGTGCAGCAGCATGAGTATGTCAGCTTCGGTTGACCGGTTCTTTTGAGGGGTGTGAGTGCCGGGGGCGTTGCTCCCGGCCCATTTTGAAGCCTGTCGCCGGTGTATCCGGCATTTGTATAGGGCGAAGACGCTCAGCACAATCCTGAACCTTGCGGTCCGGCCCGCTCCCATCCGGGGGCGGTTCCGGTCCCAGTCAATCCCAGTTTGTATGACTACGATGGAAACCCGCGACCAACTCCTCCGGCAACTCCGGCCTGAGATCACACTCCCGGCTGTACCTACCAGTGAGGTGGAGGCCTTTCAGCACCAGGTGCTGCGTCCGATCCTGAAGTTTCAGCACGTGACCCTCGTGCGGATCTTTGAGGCACACCTGGAAGAGGTCAGGATCAAGATGCGGGGCAAAGGGGCCGAAGAACGTCTCCGGATTATCTCCGCTGAGCTCAAAGGTCATCCCGGCCTGCGGGCCCGGCTCCTGGGCCTGGTACTCGGCATGCTGACAGGCGACGAACTTGAGTTTTTTTTCCAGAACCGGTCCGAACTCACCCGGCGGGTTATCACCCTCCTGATCCAGCGGTTTTCGGATGCCTGGTCCACCTGATGGTGTTATGTGTATCGCCGTTATGTAACCCTCTTCACCTGCAAGCGTATGGTCACCCAGCCCAAACCTTACCTGACGCCTGAGCAGACCCAGGATGTCATCGCGGCGCTGACCTATAAGGGCAAAGCCGCCGCAATCCGTATGTACATGGATTATACCGGCTGTTTGTTTCCGGAGGCGCGGCGGGCCGTATTTCGGATCGGCCAGGAGATTGAGCCTGGCCAGGCCGCCTGAGCTACACACCCGCTGGGCAAATGACAGGGCGTTGCCTGTTGTTTGCCCTGCGGGGATATAATGGCTTAGCGCCGCTCCGCCATTATCACGTATTTGAAAGAAACACCATCCATTTTGCGTGCAGATTGAGTACCTTGTCATAACTCGTGGTTGTGTGTTGGCTCTGTGAGTAAACTTGCTGCAAAATACATATCCTTTGTCGCTTGAATGATCGTTATTGTTTTGTTCATGACTATTTTGCGTACTCTCGATTGCTTATTAGGTAATACAATTATAATATTGCATAGCAGGTATTTTTTTTGATAATTCTGCATTTGAAAAAGTCAAACAATTTAATATCTATTTATGCGATTTTTGCTAATTTCTTGGGCATGCCTTTTGTTTACTATGGCTTTTTCCCAGCCGGGTAGTAATGATCCTACCTTCAATCCAAGCGACACGGGTTTGGGAAATGGCGATGGGTTTAATGAAGCCGTTCACACTATTGCACGACAGCCTGATGGAAAAATGGTTGTAGGAGGAAATTTTACCTCTTATAATGGAGTACTCCGAAACAGAATTGTTCGGCTTAATGCTGATGGTACACTTGATCCTTCGTTTAATCCTGGTACAGGTGCTAACAACGTTGTTAATGTAGTAGCTATCCAGCCAGATGGGAAAATTATGTTAGGGGGGAGTTTTTATAAATTTAACGGCGTAGAACAAGCTGGCATTGCCAGACTCAACTCAGATGGCTCGTTTGATCATTCATTTAATCCCGGAATAGGTTTTGATAGAGCCGTGTATTCGATCGTTTTTCAGCCAGATGGTAAAATTATAGCAGGAGGAGGTTTTACCTTTATTAATGGAATACTTCGGCGTAGCATAGCCCGCCTGAATCCCGATGGCTCCCTTGATACTTCTTTTAATTTTAGTGCCGGACTACCTTCCTATATCACTGTCAATTCAGTTGTACTCCAGCCAGACGGAAAAATTCTTATAGGGGGGGATCTTGTAACTGCCGGTGGCGTATACAATAAAATTATTCGTTTGCATGCTGACGGATCCATTGATACATCTTTTAATGCCGGAGTAGGCTTTACGAGTATTGTGATCAATGTAGTCGCCTTACAGCCCGATGGGAAAGTAATATTGGGTGGAAATTTCACTTCTTTTAATGGAGTGGCTCATAACAAAATCGTCCGCCTAAATGCTGATGGATCGCTTGATGCTTCGTTTAATGCAGGAGCAGGATTTGATGGAGACATAATCACAATGGCTCTACAACCAAACGGGAAGATAGTAGTAGGCGGGTACTTTATACATGTTGATGGGTCATCCTCCCGAAGAATCGCCCGCTTACATTCAGATGGTTCTGTTGACTTATCCTTTAACACCTCGACAGGATTTGACGAAGAATCTTTTTCTATTATTCTTCAGCCAGACGGGAGAATAGTTGTAGGTGGAAATTTTGGTAAATTTAGCTGGAGAACACATAGCAGAATTACCCGGTTAAATAATGATGGTTCGCCTGATACTACATTTAATCCTGGTACCGGATTTAATAAGGCTGTTTATGCTATGGCTATCCAGTCAGATGGGAAAATAATTGCAGGAGGATTGTTTACTTCCTTCAATGGAGCATCTCGTTTTCAAATCACTCGACTTAACACTGATGGCTCACTTGATACCACTTTTAATGCTGGTATTGGAAGTAATGGCTCAATTATATCAATGGTTCTTCAGCCGGATGAAAAAATAGTGATACAAGGAGACTTTACGGAGTTTAATGGGGTTCCAAGAAAGAGCGTCGCACGTCTTAATGTTGACGGCTCTTTAGATACTACCTTCAACCCTTTAGGCATAACAGATGGATTTGCTTCCTCACTCGCTTTGCAGCCAGACGGGAAGTTGATAGTGGGAGGAAGCTTTACAAATTTTGGCGGAGTTGGACAAAATAAAATCGCTCGTCTTAATATAGACGGTTCGCTGGATACTACTTTTAATTCAGATGAAAGTACTAGTCTTTATGTTTATTCAGTTGCTGTTCAGCCAGATGGAAAAGTGATAGTAGGGGGAGAGTTTACCCTATTTAATGGAGAGTTTCGTGATGGCATCCTCCGTCTTAATTCTGATGGATCTCTTGATAATTCTTTTGATCCCGGACCAGGAATTGATGGATATATACGCTCTGCTATACTCCAGCCTGATGGAAAAATTCTGGTATTAGGTACTTTTAGTGCCTTTAATGGAATTCCTCGGACGCTTATAGCTCGTCTTAACTCTGATGGCTCGCTTGATACTTCTTTTAATCCAGGGGCGGAGTTTGGTGCACAACTAATTCTCCAGATAAATTCAATCGCGTTCCAACAGGATGGAAAAATGGTGATAGCGGGAGCTTTTACGTCTTTTAATGGAGTGCCCCGGAAAAATATTGTTCGCCTAAATACAGATGGATCACTGGATGCTTCTTTTGATCCTGGAGCAGGATTTGATAATACGGTTTATTCTGTGATTTTACAGCAGGATCAGAAGATCGTTGTAGCAGGGGTGTTTACATCATACAACGGTATTGGGCGAAACAGAATTGCCCGGCTTCAGGATAATCGTGTTGCCAGTATCGAAAACAGGGGGTTTGGTACTTTGGTAAGGAGCTATCCCAATCCTACTGAGGGCAGGGTAATAATCGAGTTAGGTGATATCTATCCTGGTGTGCAGGTGACAGTACGAAATCTGATGGGGGAAATGATCCTGAGTCGAAAATTCGGCGCAGCTCATACTGTTGAGCTTAACCTTAATGAGCTGGCTGACGGTATATATTTGCTGGATGTATCATCAGCCCTAACAGGTGCACAAACTACCCTTAAGATTGTTAAAAATTAATCTTCTACGTAAGGGGCGGCTATAACCGTATGTTTGAAAGCCGCCCCTCTTACTGCTGGTGCTTGGGCACTCGCCCATGCAGCCATAATGATAAGCATAAGTCAGCTATCGGTTTGTTTGGGACTCATCTGAACTATATTTTTTGAAATATAAAATGATTCGGAGTGTTCTGAAAAGATTCGAGCCTGCTGTGATATGCCCATCCCTGTCTGTGCATGAAAGTCAACAAGACTGCCACATCCTGAGGTCTGCTATATACCCCCGTCCGTACCGGTTTTTGCGTGCTGTCCGTAAGCACACTGGCTGGTATCTTCCTGTTTACATACTTGTTCCAAATGGTGGTGTCATTGGCTGGGTTTCCGTACTCAACCAGTGTCATATATCCTCCCCAGGCTGCGGGCGTAAGTATCAGATAAGGAGCCTGTATGTCTGCCAGACGCACACCATTGACATAGCCAACATCAGGAAGTGACTGTCCCTGCAGGCTGCTGAAGCATACAGACATGAGCAGGACTGCCATAATAATCTTAGCAGCAGGGGCATTCATAAGCGCATGATTGTTAATAGGTTGTACAAAGTTGTATCATAAATTTGAGCAGCACCTGCGGGCATACATCTAAGTGATATGCATGAGGGTGGTCATATAGGGATACAAATCATTTTTATATAACGAATTATGTTGAGGTATGTTTACGGATGATGCAGGTTGGGTATTAGGTCCCGAGCCAGTACGGGCAGGTACGTCTGTGCGAGGTATAATTTACAGGAAAAAATAGCGGGACCAGTATGTCGTTGCCTCCCCCTCACGCAGCAGGTGTCACCCCCCGCAGCCGGACTACGGCTGCCAGGCTCAGGCAAAACAGGAGGTTGAGGGGCATCTGGGTCAGGGTCTGGTGGGTATATTCGGCGAGTGCCAGCGCAAAAATCACCCCCGCAAACGCAGCGTACCAGGTGCGGAGTTGGTAATGTTCGGCCCGGAAATACCCCCGGATACTGGTGATAAGTGCCGTGCAGATCAGGGCCAGGTAGAGGATCAGGCCGATCCAGCCGGTCTCGACGGCCATGCGGAGGTATCCGCCTTTGGCGGGGAGTTGGGCGAGGGGTTCGTCTGGGGTGATGCGTTGCCCCCATCCCCCGGTGGTGCCGACGCCACTGCCCATCGGATAACGATAGATAAACGGCTGGGCATCGTTTTCTTCATTCATCCGGAGGCGGAAGGAGGCTGTGCGCTCCGGCACAAAGGATTCTTTGATCCGCTGTACCTGCGGGGTGGCGGGTGCCATAAACCAGATCAGTGCACCCAGCCCGACGCCGAGGAGGCCCGTCAGCCAGATGCGCAGGTTGAGGGTCAAGAGCATGACCAGGCCATACCCGGCGGGCAGGATCAGCCAGGCGGTACGGGTACCTGTCGTGAGCATGGCCGCCAGCATCAGCAGCAGGGCACCGGCCAGCAGGGCCTTGCGCATGAGGGGCATCCGGCTCAGGGTGATAAATACCAGGGTAAACAAACTGGTGACACTGAGGAGATTGCCAAATATGGCCGGGTCGGAGAAAAAGGAAAACGTACGCCTCCCGCCCTCGATCAGGGAGTAATTGTCGGCATTGGCCAGGGCCCATTTCCACTCAAACCCCCGGAGGCCAAAAAATTCCTGCACCAAACCATACACCGCACTGAGGGTGACTATGGCTACCCACATAAATGCCAGCCGCCGCAGGTACTTCAGGTCGTCAAATACATATAACCCGACGGCATACAGCAAAAAAATCCAGGCTTGGCCCCTGACCGCAAAAATCCACGAAAGTTGGGTAGGGGCTACGGGGTTGAGCAGCTCCAGGACATTATATACCAGCCACAAGACCATCACAAAGGTCAGCGGAGCAGCCAGAAACTGCCAGTCCCGGCGGGAGATCTGCCGGAGAAAAACCCCAAACAACAGGGCTGCCACCCCTGCGTCTATGAACAGGGTCACCGGCGGGTCTCCGGGCAGCCAGCGTTTGAGCCCCAGTATAAAAAAAGAAGCACCTGTCAACAGGAGCAGTCCAAACCGCACATGAAACACGGACACCAGCAAGGCGGGAATCAGCACCAGCGACCCGATCAGCCAGGTCGCCCCCGCAGTACCTCCGACCCCAATGATCCGAGCCACCCCGAAGGCCATCAGCGTGAGCAGCACATATCCCAGCGGGCTGTTGAGTTTCTGGGTGTACAGCTCATACCGCAACCACGCCAGTACAGCCTGTACAGGGCGGAACGGTTGCCGGTCTGGCTGGGCCGTCTGAAACAAAAAAGGTTGCATTACGCTGGGTCAGAAGCTGGTAAACCGAAAAAACAAACTCAAAGAATAACAATCTTAACAAAAAAACCAACACACATAAGCACACATACCCCGATCAGGAGCAGCTCGTGGACCCGCTGTGCAGGGGTGAGCGTATGGTGACGTGCCTGCGAAATTACTTTTTTCATAGCCCTTTTACCTCAGAAACCCTAACCTACTAAAAAATCTGCTTGTTACACACTACGAAATACAGCAGATTCGGACAATCTGTGTGCAGCGGGCTGATATACGGTCAATTTCAGGCTTTGAGTGGTCACCAGGTCAATTTCGGCTGAAAAATTTTCGCAACATGTCAAACAAGGTCCGGGCCAGCATCCACGCTTCCTGCCCTGGCTGGTACCGGTATGGCAGCTGCTCCTCCCCCCATCGCCAGTACCCCGTAAATCCTGCCGGAGATACCAGTCTGTGTGCCCACTGGTCAGTGGTCATGGTTTCTGCACGGGATGGCGAGAGGGGCTGGTTGCCTGTGAGGGAGATGTCGCCCTTCAGGACATTCAGGAGGCGGGGGATCCCGGCCAGTCCGGTGCGGTGCAGCCAGCGCCCAAGCCCGGTGTAAACAGCCGGTTCGTCGGCATCAGGAGGCCAGAGGGGTTGGGGCTCGGTATAGGCAGTGGTGTACTGGGGGACGGGCCGGTCAGAAGGTGATTCGGGTCCCGTCCGGAACCGGAACTCATCATATACATGATATCCGCCGCCTACCCGTTTACGCCGGGTGAGTACCGGGCCCTGGGAGCGCAAAATCAAGGCAATCGGGGCCCATACAGGCATCAATAACAAGAGTCCCGCGCTTGCAAAAGTCAGGTCCCGGAGCCGTCGCTGCCAACTGAACCGGGCAGAACGACCGGCGTCGGAGCGGATGTCCGAGGCCATCAGCAGGGTTTTATGCTCGACCAGAAACCGTATCCGTGTATCAAAATCTTCGGCCGGCCGGTCTGCCGGCATCCACTCATCAATCCCGGCCCGCAAGGCATGCAGGCGGTCGTGATGGGCCAGCGGAGGACCTGCTACCAGCAGGGGGATATGTTGCAGCATCTCATCTGCCCGGAAATAGCGGGTCAGGGCCCACACATCAATATCAGGCAGGGCAGCGGCACAGATGATCGCGTCAGGCAGGGTCTCCGGGTCGGTGGTACGGGTCTCCCGGAGCCAATACCAGGCCTGAAGCCCGGTTTCAAACGGGAGTCCCTGGTACCCGTGGTCCAGCAACTGCTGGTGCAGCGTGCGGAGAGAAGGACCCATAAAGAGGAGGCGCAGACCTGCCGGTGCGGGAGCGGAGACAGACTGGATATGAGCGGGTGAATGGATAAGCCGGATCATGGTCAGGGTTGTTTTCAGGCGGCAACGGACAGGCTGAGTGCAGACGCAATACGGGCCAGCACCTGATCAGGGTTGAAAGGTTTGAGCAGATAGGCAAAAGCGCCTGCCGCCATACAGGTGCGGGTCAGCTCCTGGCTTTCGTGGCCCGTCAGGATCAATACCGGAATCCCGCCCAGGAGGCCGCTGGCTTTGACCTGCTGCAAGAGGCCCAGCCCATTCAGGTGGGGCATCTCATAGTCTGCCAGGATCACATCGGGCAGGTTACCGGCTGTCATCCAGCGCATCGCGTCCAGGCCATCTTCCCGCATCACCACCCGGTACTGCCGCCGGAGGATAAACTCCAGGAGCATACGCAGGGTCGGATCATCATCCACTACCAGGATCAGGGGTCTTTTTTGCATAAGGGCAACCAATTATCAGGGTACAGGCAAGTGATACCAAATTGGAAATAAAATTTATCATAAAGAATATTTACATTGTGAATAATACATATTTGCGATTGACTGGCTTTGTAGCGAGTTTCAGCTGTAAAAAGTACCGAGGGTGGCTGCCCGTGAGGCTGAGTTTCCGTTTATATTTGGAGAAACAAATAGCCTATGCGCCGATCATTGGGATGGATAACAGGGATCATCATCTGCTTGCAGTTGTTGACAGGGTGTGACAAAGATGCCTGTGTGGAGTCTGACTGTCAGAATGGTGGTGTCTGTGAGTCGGGGTTCTGCCGGTGTCCGGACGGATTTGCAGGAACCTCCTGTGAGGTGGTATTGTCACCCTGCGCCGTACAAAATTGTCACCCTACCCGCAGCCTCACCTGTGAGGAGGTGACGGATGAGTTGGCCCGGTGTATCTGTCGCGAGGGATACGAGGGGCCCCGCTGTGAGCAGCTCTGGACCCAAAAATTTGTGGGAGACTATATATGTACCCAGGAGTGTGGGCAGGGGCAGGTGTCTTTTGGGATGAAAGTCACGGTAGGCCGGGAGTTCAACCGGATTGCACTGGGCAATTTTGCGAATGAAAATGCAGAGATTGCCGGCAAACTCATAGACCCCAATGTATTTGAGATATACGAGCAGTACATGACGTTTGGGGTCATCAGCGGGGCAGGCAGTATCTTGCCGGACGGGAAGATAGAGCTTTTTTATACCCTGATTGCAAGGGGGGATACCAGCTCCTGTGTCGCCACACTGGTCAGATGACCCTTACCAGAACTTCCACCAGGGTTTGTCAGCAGGCATCCGGAGCCAGAGTTGGTCCTGGGTGATCCGCACCCGATACACATGGATACAATATCCGCCGCTGTCAGATGCCCCTGTCTCCAGGTCAAAAGCAAAACGATGCCAGGGACAGATCAGCTTGCCTTCAGGGGAGATATGACCGGCAGCAAAGGGGCCTCCGGCATGCGGGCAGCGCCCGTCAGTGGCCCGCCATACGCCGTCCCGGCGTATGAGGCATATCCTGCGTCCTTTCAGGGTGATCTCCTGCAGGTGGTCCGCTGACCCGGGATGGGCGGTAATACCTGTATGTACCCAGAGATATGATGACATGATCCAAAGTTTGGGAGGAAAAATACAGGTTTTCCGGTAGGATTGCAGCGAATTTTCGTCAGAATTATTGTATGCCGAAAGTCATCCGGATAGGGCCTCTTTCGCAGAAATTGAATAATTTGCGCCTCACAAGTATAGTGATGTATTGAATCCAAGATTTATCAACGGTATTCTGACGGTTATTTCCGTCCTGTTATGGCTCACCCTGATGGCGATCCATGCCAGTGCTGCATTGAGCATTGCCGGCGAAACCGGACAACCCAATGCAGGAATTGAGTACCGGGTAGTGTTGATCGCATTTGTGGTTGTCAACATGATCCTGCTGGGCAGGATATACAGCAATATTGACTCGCTTAATGTCAGCACCCTGCTTTGGCGGCTGTTTATGATCGGGATGGTGGGGATCGTCCTGATCCTGGTTATCACCCTCTCCAATCGGGTGACGACGGGCTGGTTTTTGCGGGAGCTTATGGCTTCTATTTATTTCAGCATCACGCTGTACGCGATGCTGATGTTTTTTTTGTCAGCTTTTTTCCTGTTCCGGCGATTTATTCTATACCCCCGCACCCGGCGCAAGCTCATCCTCTGGGGGATTTTGATGGGATTTTTGGTGATGGCGCTGGTGTATAATTTCGTAGCCCCACCCGGGCTGGTGATTGCGAGTTATGTGCCGTTTGTGATTCTCAGCCTGATCTTGTCCTCATATGTGAGATGGATCTCCCACCTCAATTTTAACCAGAAACTACGGGCCCTGGGGTTGTTTATGCTGATCATCCTCATCATGGTGGCGTATTTTATTGCGGCACGCCGGCTTCCGGAGCAGTTGGGGATAGATATGCTGGGATTGGGCCGGTTTGAGGTACTGGGATTTATCATGGTGTTTTCGCTCAGTTACAGTATTTTTTCTGTGCTGGCGCTGTTTTTTAACCTGCCCACGTCCTCAATCTTTGAGCGTGAAAGTTTTGAGATCGCCTCTTATGCACGGATCAATCAGGCGATTCAGTCCAATCTGGACTTTACAGACATCCTCAACACCCTCCTCGATGCGGGGCTGATGACTGCCAACTGTAAGTCTGGCTGGATTGAGATGATGACACCAACCGGAGAACCTGAGATACGGATCCGGAAGCGGATCAGCCCGGGTGATATCCGGGAGATCAAGCAGGAGCACCAGCTCACCCAAAAAACCCTCAGCGACCGCAAGGCATTCCTGATCAAAAACACCCGCGCCCACCGGGCTTTCAGGGCCAATACCAGTCGCTACAGGAGCCTGCTGTGTGTGCCGATTTTTTCTAACAACCACGCGTATGGCGCAGTATATGTCGTCAGCGAGCTGGTTAATGTATTTGAGGAAGTGACGGTACGTTCGCTGAGTACCTATGCAGAGCAGGCGGGTATCGCGCTGGAAAATGCACACCTGATCAAAAACTCCATAGAACTGGAGCGTTATCAGGAGCAGCTCAAGATCGCCAAGGAGGTACAAAATCAGCTTTTGCCCCGTCATTTGCCGGTGGATGATAAGATTGAGATTGTAGCCCTGAGTGAAAATGCACAGGAGGTCGGAGGGGATTATTATGATGTGGTGACACTCCGGCCGGGTCTTTATCAGGTTGCCATCGGGGACGTATCGGGCAAGGGCACCACGGCCGCCTTTCATATGGCGGAACTCAAGGGGGTATTTCATGCCCTGAGTCATCTGGAGTTAGGCGTCCAGGCCTGGGTCGGATATGCCAACAGGGCCTTGTCAGCCTGCATGCAGAAGGGCTTTTTTGTGACCCTGACCTATCTCATCATAGATACTGAAACCCGCCGTGCTGAATTGGTGCGGGCGGGTCACTGTCCGGCTTTTTGGTACCGGGCAGGAGAGGATATGCTGGAGCAGCTCCGCGAGGGCGCACCGGGACTGGGGATCGTCCGCAATGCCTCCTATGACAAACTCGTCCCGCCACCAGAGGTGCTGACCTTTGCGCCGGGCGACTGCCTGATCTTGTATACGGATGGCATCCTGGAAGCCCGGAATGAGGCCAAGGAAGAGTTTGGGTACGCACGTATGCATGAGATCATCCATCGCCACCGCAAAGATCCCCCCCGTGAGATTGCCGCTGCTATCGTCCACTCAGCCAAAGCCTTTGCCCGCTCGGCCTTACAAGACGACTACACGGTACTCGTGATCAGATTTGGCTAAACATTCACCCCCCGCTTACGTATCAACTTACAAACATGGAGATTAAAGAAGTACAACACGAGCGGTTTATATCCCTGATCCCCGTAGGTGACCTGGATGCCAACTCATCCGTCTACCTGGACGATCATATATCCCGCCTGGTGGCCAGTCAGCAGGTGCAGATTCATGTGGACTTCACAGATGTGCATTATATCTCCAGTGCCGGGCTAGGGGTGTTTGCTTCTCATCTGGAAGAACTCTCCCAGCATGGTGGACAGTTTGTTCTCAGCGGTATGGCCGACAATATCCGGGAGGTGTTTTTGCTGCTGGGACTGGATCGGCTGGATCGGTTGACCATCGTAGCAAATAACCAGCAGGTGCAAGAATATTTCTGAGTGTCACGGGCAATGAAATCCTATCTCAAAGTACGATGTAACAAAGAGCAACTGGCCACCATCCGGTCTTTTGTTCATGACCAGCTACAGGCGATGCAAGTGCCTGCGCCGGACTCAGACCAGATCGTCCTGGCGGTAGATGAAGCCTGTGCCAACTGTATGATTCATCAACACCAATGTGATGGATACTCTACTATAGAAGTAGCGATATACAAAGAAGGAGATACCCTCTATACCGAAATCAAAGATACCGGAAGCCCTTTTTCACTCGATACCTACCAGCCCCGCCAACTCTCAGATATCGTCAGAAGCCGCAGCAAGGGGGGCCTGGGCATCGCCCTCATCCACAAAATCATGGACGTGATCAAGGTAGAGGAGGGGATAGGGTTTTATATATACAAGTTAGGCAAAAAACTGGACGGACCCGCACCCGGTGCATCTGGTCGCGGGACCTCTTCGCCCCTGTAAATAACTAAGTTCCGGCAGATAAAAACAGCCCCCTATAGGTTGGGAGCTGACATTACTCCTGGTGTCGGGCTGGATAGTTGAAGAGCCACGAGGAGAGAATCGGAAGGCCAAACACAGCTACGGTCAGCAGTGATACCAGATGATCCGTCTCCTCACTGTCGATCCAATGACCAAGTGCTGTCTCCGGATAAAAATGGCTGTATACAGATACCGTCAGTTTGAGTCCCAGGATACCGATGACAACAAAAGCAGCCGTCTCCAGAAAGGGGAACCGCTCCATCAGCCGCACAAAACCCTGGGCGACAAACCGCATGGCCAGTATGCCAATAAACACCCCGATCCATACCAGGTAGATATTGTCAGTAAAAGCAACGGCGGCAAACACATTGTCTATCGAAAAAGCCAAATCCATCATCTCGACAAGCACAATCGTCGCCCAGAATGGCCCCAGCAGTCCGAAGGTCTTGCGGTAGAGCCAGTTCGACTCCTTGTTGAGCGTATCGTCACTGGTTTCAGGTGTGGAGGCCGTCCGAAAATAATTCAGGGCCAGCCAGAGCAGATAAAGCCCGCCGAGGGGTTTGAGCCACCAGATCTGGATCAGCCATGCCGCAAACAGGAGACATACCCCCCGGAATACATAAGCTCCGATAATGCCATATTTGAGGGCTTTTTTTCGCTGTTCCGGCGGGAGGTCCATGACCATGGTAGCCAATACTGCGGCATTGTCCACGGAGAGCAGGCTCTCAATCAAGACAAGGTTAAGAATCACCAGTAATGCCGCCTGCAGATCTGGTCCCAATATTTGATGCAAAAACTCCATGAAACGGATTAGATAAACCTATAACAAACCCACGCCTAACATCTCCTGCCAATCATCCGAGTGTAGAGACTATTAACGGGAATCATCCCGCAAAGTTAGTCTTTTGAATGTATATATTGAACAATTCACGTCAGCTCTGCCATCCGTGTTACATCTGTACCCCAACCACCGGGGGGGGGGTATAAGACCAGACTTTGAAGCAAGGTGTTGCCTCCTGAGGAGAGTGGTATACGGCCGGTACGGAAGGATATATGAAAGTAAATTTGAATTGTGATATTAATATATTAGTCATTTTGTATTATAAAAATATTAACTATCGTGCAGTATATGGTCGTTTTGTCTGCTTATTTCCCTTTATTTGATACATGTGCCAGTTCAGAAAAAAATAATCATATTTTTTACTGAATAGTTCACGAAGGCTAAACCATATTGTACCATTTGCGTACAGTAAACCAACAGATACGCCTGTGTAAGCTACTCTTTGTACAATCTCTCTGTATCACTAGCTGAACGGCCTCATCAAGTATCTTATTGCTGCTGGTGCTTATTCCCCTATCCACATCTTGGTTGTTTTCCTGTTAATCAATCCTAACTATATTGCTTATGCAGTACTTACCATGCGTCCATGCTGAGATTATTGGCGACCAACTGATTGTGACTGCCGCAATTTTGATGCCTGCCAATAAGGATTTTGTTATCGGTGCCGATATTGTGGAAGGGGATCCCTATCCCGTCCTCGAACTGCGCGAAATTGATGGCAATGGTTCTGAGGATTGCCGCATCCACCAGGCTACCCTGGTAGCACCAGAAGGTGACACCCTTCAGGTCGAGCTGGTACGGCAGGGCAATCCTGTCCCTCGCAGAAAGGTTTACTTGATTGTTCGTCCGACATGATATCATCATACGATACACAAAGGCAACTCGTATGAGTTGCCTTTGGCTTTTTTGACCAGTCAGGTATATATCTGACTGTTTTTTGTATATTACGCCAGTTATATCCAATACTATATCCAACTATGGCCCTGATCCGTACTGCACCTTGTATATTGCTGGGATTGCTGCTGAGCTGGTCCGCCGGATGTCTTCCGGATCGTGCTGCCGCTGAGCAGGCTCGTCAGATGGAAGCCCGTCTAGACTCGCTGGAGATGATGGTAGATACAGCTCCGGCTCGGGCATTGGATCAGTTGAAGATATTGCTGAATGAGACGACAAAGGGGAATACGCCATCGGCAGAGATTCGCACCTGGGAGCTTATCGCGACGGCTTCTAAATATACAATGGACCCAACAAGTAGCCTGGTTGCAGCAGATGAGGCTGCTGTATTGGCTGACCGCTATAAAATACCTGAGCAGATAGCCAAACAATACATAAATCGGGTGATCACCCACAGTTTTCATTCAGGGGATATTGCAGAGCCTGCATTGCAGGAAGATATGCAGGATTGGCTAAAAAAAGCCCTGGATTATATCAGCAAAATAGAAAATATTAACTCCACCAGCCGCAACAAGCTGGAAGCCCTGTATTATCTGGCGACTTCTCTAATGTATCAGATTAATACGGGGGAGGAGTCCAGGGGGAAAGATGCTGATGAAATCAAACAGAATCTGGACAAGGCGCTTGAACGGGCCCGTCTCTCAGGGGACAATGAAATAGTATTTGTGGTATTGGGTAACCAGTTGTATCTGACAGATTATTATGCAGCATTACAGGATACTATTATAAATGAGATGGTAGCGCTGGTCGGATTAGAACCGGACGAGCAGCAGCAACAACAATTTCTTAATTTGTATGTATTCGGGGACTCTCCGGAAGCCGAAATGGAGTCTATCATCAGACAGGCTCATGAGGCAGAAAGATTTGATATCATGCTTAATGGTATTTCCATGCTTTTTGAGTTAAAAAAGATCAATAATGAAAATGATGAAGCAGAAAGATACATTACGTTACTGCTTGCTGATAGTATTGTAAATAGATATCCAGGTATTAAAATGCGGATACATAACTTGGCAAAAAAATTTTATGAAGATATGTATAAAAATGCACGACCGTCTGATACAACCAGGTATTTTGCTTTGGTGCAGCAGCATAAGGGCGACTATTATGAACTGGTAGTCCAGCAGTCTAATAACCGCGATCAGACCTATAAGAAGTTTATATATGACATTAACCTTGATCGGGGCAAGTTGGCAGAGGAGCGTGCACGCACTAGTCAAATACTGGCAGGGACTGCAATACTCGCCCTGGTCGCGATCTTGCTGGCACTATTGATTTATCAGCAGGGGCGTATCAAGCAGCAGCGGAGTACGCGGGTGCTGATAGATACGATCCAGCAGGGATTAGATGAGGTCCGCGACAAGCAGATACAGGCGGAGGAGGATACCCGCACGGCGATTGGGCGTGAACTTCATGACAGTGTCAAGGCCAATATCGCCGCCGCTAAGATGGCGGCAGAAGCTATCTATAACAGCCTTGCGGCTACCCAGGACCAGACCCAACAAAGCCGGTATGTCCTGCTACTCCGGGCACTGAACTCCGCCCAGGAAGAAGCCCGTAATCTGTCTCACCGGCTCCTGCATACGCAGGTGGCGGATCTCAAACATGATATCGAAAACTGGTGCCAGATGCTTCGGGAAAGTGCAGGATTTAAGACGGTGACTTGTACCGTCACGGGACTGGAGGCGGGACAACCTGAAGCCGCTACCCGGCTGCATATCCTGCGCATCATCCAGTCGCTGACCCAGAATATCATCTATCACGCCTACGCGAGTGCGGTCACGTTACAGCTGGTGCGGGACCGCGATGTGCTCCGGCTGGTGGTAGAGGATAACGGGCGGGGGTTTGATCCCCAGGATGCCCGTGTCCAGAGCAAGGGAGGCATGAAAATCATTGAGGCCCGCGTCAGCGAGATGGGCGGCGCCTTAACAATAGACTCAAAAGAAGGACAGGGAACTACCGTAACGGTCGAGGTCCCCTTCCGGGGGATTGAAAATCCTACGTCTTCCCTGTAAGGATAAACAGCCTACCGGGTATACACGCTGAAAAAGGCCCGGCCAGACTTATACTTTGGAGACAGGATTAACATGATTTACGGGATTTGGGGAGTGCCTGATCCTGTTAATCCTGTTCATCCTGTCTTAGTTTCTGGAGGCGGGATTTAGGGGATGTACAGGAGATTGGTTTGTTCTGATCCTGTCAATCCTGTCTTATACTTTGGAGACGGGATTAACATGATTTACGGGATTTGGGGAGTGCCTGATCCTGTTAATCCTGTTCATCCTGTCTTAGTTTCTGGAGACGGGAGGTACTAAAATGGCAAAAAATACGTCTACCGGTTTTCCGGTAGATAAGTTTCATCATTACCCGGTATTGTATCGGCGGGGTAGGGCCTGTATCTTTGTATTATATCAGACGGGTTCAAGACGCACACAATTTTTCATGAATAAACACAAGCTCATTCATTCTTATACACCATGTATCTGTTGACATCTCTGGTAATATTCAATCGGCTGATGTTGTCTGTAGATGTGACACATACCATGTCCTGGGCATGGGTGGGTACTATATTGACAGGGGTGACAGTTGGTGTTGTGATGCACCAGCGTGTACGTAAGCAGCATAAAACACCACACTTTTTTATATTTTCAGGCGAGTCAGCTCCGTCTGTGGATTCAGCGACAGCTCATGCAGCCGTGCTGACTGACCTGACCCGCCAGCATATCCGGTCATCTGCGCGGGCCTTTGTAGAGGGACATGATCAGGCCCTTGCGCAGGCATCCGGCCGTATCAGATCAGAAATATTGCCACAACTGTACGCCCTACAGCACACCTTACATCCATTTTTACTGCAAGATTCCGCTTCTGAAAGAGCGGAATGTTTGCATGTATTACAGTCACAGGTTGCTGCCCTGATCAACCATACGGAGCATATACTGGACACCTCTGCGGGACCCTCCGGGGAGCAATGGGCTGAGTGGCTGCAGGACTGGGCTGCGGCTCAGGTGGCACCACCTGTTTCGGTCTCTGTCACGGGATGTATGCACCACTCGGCAGTAAGACCCGAGTTGGTTACTGCCTTATTTCGGATGCTGGAAACCCTGGTGCGTCAGGCACCCCGGTACTGTACGGGTATTACCCTTCAGGTGCAGCATGCCGGATCACACCTTGCGGGCTGGATCGAGGTACACTGCGCCGATCCCCGACAAGCCGCCAGACACCCGGCCAGCCAGGAGGCTGCCCGTTACCTCCTTCAGTACGGAGGAGACTGGGACGTGGCACCTCCGGACAAAACAGTTTGGTCGTGCAGATTTACCCTTCCCTGCGCATCTGATTTGATGGAAATATCATTTTGAGTATAAACAATACGGACTTTCTGTTAAATAATTTTATGCTGGGTTTATAAAAATAATACGCGCTCAGTACTTAAAATAAATTAAAATTTTGCAACTTTATGGCATCTAATACATAGTTGATGTCTGATGTCAGGACTATTGACCTTGTCACGACTTATCCAACAAATTGAACACGTATCAAGTATGACAAACACCTCACTTCCACCCATTCATGTCCTGCTGGTGGATGATCAGCCGATTTTTCTGGATACCCTCAAGCTTTTTTTGAATGAAGAAGGATCAAAGCCAGAGCGGGAGCGCATCATTCAGGTAGTAGCAACGGCCAGTGATGGCGCAGAGGCTATCAATATTGTCGCAGCACAGGAGATCAGGATAGATGTAGTCATCATGGACATCAGCATGCCCAGAGGTATGGGGGGCATAGAAGCTACGACGGAGCTCGTCAAGCGTTTTCCGCATATTCCGGTGCTGATGCTCACCGCAGATGAAAACGGCGCTACCATCGCACAGCTCCTGGACATCGGGGCTGCCGGATACATCCTCAAAGGTAATACCAGCGGGGCGCGGGAGGTGGTCATGGGCATTGAGGCAGTATATGGCCAGGCTACCTATTATGGCACGGATGTCATGCAGTATTACGTCGAGCATGTAAGAAATCAGCGTAATGCCCCGTCAATGCCGCAGCTTACTCCGCAGGAAACCCGGATTCTCCGGTTGATCGTGGATGGGTTTACGTCCAAGGAGATAGGGCAACGTCTGTATATTGAGTCTGCTACCGTAGAGGTACACCGCCGCAACCTGATGCAGAAACTAAAGGTCACCAATACCGCCAGCCTCGTGCGCGAAGCTATCCGGATGGGATTGATCGAGTTATGAGGAAAACTCAGGCAGCCATTAGGCGCCAGATGAGTGTTTTGATAATATGCTGTTCATCCATGAGTGTGCCGCCCATGCCTTTGAGCAGAAGGTCCGCTTCCTGTATGTACCCGATATTCCGGTAGGTATGCGCCAGGCTGTATTTCTGAGCAGCCGTTGTATAGTCTTTGGCTTGATAGTAGTTTACACCAAATTGATTTTTGACAGAGTTGGGATCCCTGAGCTTGTGCTGGTGTACCAGTGCGACATGATGAAAAAGTTGAAATAGTCCGTTGACAATGAGCACAGGAGGGTTGAGCCGGGTATTTTGGGTGAGGCGGTCGGCGATCAGGTGGGCGCGGTACAGGTCTTTTTCGCTGAGGCTGTGCACCAGCTCAAAAACATTAAATTCCTTATCCACATTGATCATCTGAAATACAAACTCCTTCGAAATCCGGGTCTGATGTGTTGCGCGAAGGAGAATATACATTTTTTCCAGCTCATTTTCGATCAGATTCAGATTGGCTCCCAGGTTGGCAGTCAGGATTGCCCCCAGGCCAGGATCTGCCTCAAATCCAGAAGCGGCAAGTTGTTCATCAGTCCAGCGCTGTACATCGGAGTCGTACATTTTTTTTGCATGAAATACGACCCCATGTTTGGCGGCAGCATCCGAGGCGGCTTTAGGGAGTCCACTTTTGCGGTCTTTCCAGGCGAGCACCAGTACGGTCGAGGGGACGGGTTGTTTGAGATACGTGCTGATTTTTTCAATTTCAGCTTTGGGCAGGCGGTGTGCCTCCCGCACGATCACAAGGCGATGCTGTGCCATGACAGGAAATCCCCGGCAGGCATTGATGACTTGTCCTCCCTGTACGTCAGGTCCATAGAGCAGGGTGCGGTTGAAGTCTGCCTCGCCCTCCCCGAGGACAGCGCCGGGTTCGTCCAGGAGATGGGCGATTTTGTCAATAAAATATGTTTCCTCTCCGTATAGGTAATACACGGGTGCAAATTGGCGCTTGCGGATCTGCTGCAGGATTTGGTCAAAGGTCATGGTACAAAAGTAGCTGATTTGCCGGATAGGATCACATCAGAGACGCTTCAAAAAAATCCCGGGTGAAACTCAGGGCCAGGGAAAGCTGTGTGGGTGGGGGCGTGATAAAAGGACAGGTACACCCCCATGTCTGATCTCCATGTGGGATGAGCCTCAGGTGGGTCTGATCCGGGTCTCCAAAAATGTGGAGCAACTCTACTTCATGCAGGGGAACTTCCGTATCGGCAGTCCCGTGCAGCAGCAGCAACGGTCGGCGAAGCTGGCGAATCGCCTCCCTTACAGATAAGGTGCTGTGACCATGAGCCGTAATATCCTCCCGCAACATCAGGCCTGTCTGCATGGGCAGACGGGGTGGTGTCAGGGATTTGTACGGGTGCCGGTCGGCGATAACATCCGCATCATACCGGTCTAGTCGCGGCATGGCCCCCCAGGTAACAACAGCTTGTACCTGCGGTTCATGCCAGGCCGCCAGCAGGGACATGGTCCCTCCCATGCCTATACCCATCAGGCCTAACGATGCCGGCTGGGTAGCAGACAGGTGTCCGCAGGCACAGGCATGTATGAGCGACCGATAAGCCTGAAGTTCCTGGGTGTAGGTGTACACATCAGCATGTGCCTCAAGCCAGATCTCGTATGCAGGCCGCACGACTATGACGTCAAGGCAGGCGGCAGCCAGGTACTCACAGACGTGGGATACAAATACCGGGTTATCCGGCTGATCCCAGCTTTGGAGCCAAATAAGGCATCCCTGAGCGCGGCCGCTTTCGTAGCACGAAACCGACAGCGGGATGGTTGTCTGCGAGTGCCAGGTCAGGTCGCGCCTCATGTCTCAGCGCATCGCCTGAAGTGCTGTCTCCAGCTCTACCATAGAGGCACTCAGGACAAGCCGGGCCTTCCTGACCATCTCACTGATCTGTGCAGCGCTATGCTGAGCCTGCTCATACTCAATTTTTGCCAGGAGTCCTCCCAGCTTTTCGATACCGAGGAACATAGAGGAACTCCGGAGTTTGTGCGCGGCTTTTGCAAGTGTGACGGGATCTTTTTGATCAGCATGTGCTTCAATATCCGTCATCAGCTCTGGCGCATCTTGCAAAAACCGCTCGATCGTTTTGATCATGATACTCCTGTCTCCGCCAGAGATTTCGTTCAGATAGGTCAGGTCTATGAACGGAGGGTGATACATGTCGGCGTTCGTATTTTCCATCGGGTCAGGGCGCGTAAGGGCTTGAGTGGGGAGAGGGAGAGTTACGTGTTCTGCGATACGGTTGGTATGCTGCACAATTTTAGTATAAAGTGCTGCAATGTCAATAGGCTTGGAGACATAATCATCCATACCGGCTGCGATACACTCCTCGATGCTGCCCTTGAAGACATTGGCCGTCAGGGCAACAATCGGGATAGACCGCAAAGTTTCATCATCAGACTGCCGGATCATGCGGGTGGCTTCGTAGCCGTTCATGATGGGCATTTGGACATCCATCAGGATCAGGTCATATAGGGGGGCCGTGCGTGCTGTGAGGATGTCCAGTGCTTCCTGGCCGTGCTGAGCGATATCTACAGCGATGCCCCATTTATTGAGCAGGTGCTGGGTGACAATCTGGTTGAAAGCATTGTCCTCAACCAGCAGGATTGTAAGGCCCTGCATTGCCTCTGTGTTGATGCTGAGGACGTCTTCCTGTTTTTCCAGGCCATCCGGAATCCCAAACTCGAGGTCAAAAAAGAACCTTGATCCTTGTCCTTGCCGGCTTTCGACGCTGATCGTGCCTCCCTGTAGCTGCACGAGCTGTCGTACGATGGTGAGGCCAAGGCCAGACCCGCCTGCCCGGCGGAGCTCGGTGCTGTCCACCTGCTGAAAACTCTCCCAGATAAGCTGGAGTTTATTGGCCGGAATCCCGATACCCGTGTCTATCACCTCAAACCGCAGCCGCTGGAGCTTGTCAGGGGTCATGGGATCCGCCAGGATGCGGATCACGATGCTGCCGGTATTCGTAAATTTCACGGCATTGCTCAGGAGATTGAGGAGGATTTGGGTCAGGCGGACATGGTCCCCGATAATAAGGCCGGGTACTTCTGGCGCGATCTCGAAGGTAAGCGCGATGGATTTGGCCTGTATCGGAGGGTCCATCATATCCCTGAGGTAGTTCAGGACATTGGCCAGCTCAAAGGTTTCTTTTCTGAAGGTTATTTTGCCCGCTTCAATTTTGGCCAGATCCAGAATATCGTTCACCACCGCGAGGAGCGTCTCCCCGGCGTATCGGATGGTATCGAGGGCCTCCCGCTGGTCACGTGTCAGCTCACTATTAAGCAACTCACGGGTGAGCAGGAGGATAGGATTGAGGGGGGTGCGGATCTCATGGCTGGTGCGCTCCAAAAACTGCTGCCGCAGGGAGGCCAGCATCTGGGCCCGCTCATAGTCAGCTTGGAGTTGTTTGATCTGCTCTTGCTCGGACACATCCTGGATAGTCCCCTTGAAGTTGGTGATCTCCCCCCGGATAGACCGGACTGGCTCACCTTTGAGGTTGACATAGATGGGCTGGGGCAAACCAGGGATCAGTAAGCGGTGCTCCAGGTGAAAGCCTTCATGGTCTTCCCGCACCCGCTGGAGGGCCTGCACGACGTGCGGCTGGTCATCAGGATGTACAAGCTCCAGGTATGAGCGCTCGCTGGACGGCCAGAGAGCCTCGGGTATTCGCAGCATTTCGAGTGTCGCCTGGCTCAGCGAGAGAGTTTTTGAAGACGCGTCGTAGGTCCAGGTACCCATCCGGGCGATACGGTGTGCCTCCTCCAGATTCCGGTGCAACTGATGACGCTGGCGGGCATACTGTATCGTGCGCCAGAGCAGGACACCGCTCAGTTGGTTTTTGTCCACAAAATCCTGTGCGCCGAGCCCTACGGCTTTATTGCCCAGCTCGTAATCAGCCAGGCCCGTCAGCACAATCAGCGGGACCTCCGGCGCAGCCCGCAGCAGGCTCTCAAAAGTAGGCATGCCCGTACTGTCCGGCAGGTTGAGGTCCAGCAGGACAATGCCCACCGGATGCTCCCGGATGAGCTGATGCCCCTCGGTCAGGGTCTGTGCCCAGAGCAGCTTGTACGGCACTTTAGGCTCCTCCCGGAGATACTTATCTATGAGGACTTTGTCCTCCCGGTAATCCTCGATGAGCAAGATGGTCAGCATAGCCTTATCCGGAGCTGTCAAGGTTCTGGGTTTATAGATGCATGGGAAGCTGGACTACCTGAAACCAGAAAGTCTCAATAGATTGAAAAATGGCGATAAACTGCCTGATATCCACAGGTTTGGTAATGAAACAATTGGCATGCAGGTCGTACGTATCCAGTACGTCCCGCCGGGCATTGGAGGTCGTCAGGACGATCACGGGTATGCGCCGAAGCGTCTGGTGTTGTTTGATGACTGTCAGGACCTCGCGCCCATCTTTTTTGGGCAGGTTGAGATCCAGCAGGATCAGGTCGGGGAGGGTGCTCTCCTCGTATGGCGGCTGATGATGGAGGTAACGAAGGGCCTCCTCTCCGTCAGACACTACATGGAGTACGATTTGCTCCTTGAGTGTACACTCTTTGATGGCCTCCCGCGTAAGCCTTACATCGGCAGGGTTGTCCTCGACCAATAGTAGATGAAGGGTATGGTTTTTTTTCATGTTACTAACGGTTAAGGGGCTTCATTCTATGCCTTCAAAACTACCATAATCTGCATAAGAAGTGAAGCAAAACAAGAGGAGGTGTAGAAAAACGCTCGTTTGGGTACTGGCTTCGCACCATATTTACGCAGTCTTTACGAAAAGAAAAACTTCCCTTGCCTGCTTTCTTACAAGGTGGCCATATTGACGAAGAATATATAAAAAAAACGCTCGCCATAGGCGAGCGGTACAAGTCATGATCCGGTATATCGGGGTGTTAGTCCCGGTTATTCCCGCCAAAAAGCCGCAGCAGGAACATAAACAGGTTGATAAAGTCAAGGTACAGGGTCAGCGCACCCAGCACGCCCAATTTTTGGGTGGACTCCTGCTCTGGGTCTGCATGGGCTGCTATGCCAAGTATCTTCTGTGTGTCATAGGCGGTCAACCCTGAGAAGATGACTACCCCGATCACCGAGATCACATAGTCCATCAGGCTTGAATCCAAAAACCAGTTTACCACCATCGCGATGACCAGGCCGATCAATGCCATAGAGAGGATGGAGCCCATCTTGCTCAGGTCCATCGCGGTAGTATATCCGGCAAAGGCCATCACCCCAAAAGTACCCGCAGTAATCAGAAACACCTTAAAGATGGCTCCAAGGCTGAATGCCATGAATATTACTGAAAAACTCAGGCCATTGACCAGGGCATACGTAGCAAATGCCAGACTCGCCTGCGAAAATGTCAGGTGGTTAATTCTGGCTGAAAGAAACCATACGATCGCCAACGGTGCCAGCATCGTCACCCACATCATGGGACCAGCAAACAAAAATCCAAAAACAGCTGGAGTATGTGCGACCCACCAGGCTGCCAGTCCGGTAATGGCCAGCCCGAAGGTCATCGTCGTAAATACCTGACGCATGAGGGTCGCTGGATGATACATCG
Organism: Bacteroidia bacterium; assembly: GCA_033762375.1. Lineage (GTDB taxonomy): Bacteria > Bacteroidota > Bacteroidia > J057 > J057 > RDXT01. Next base: position 43,017 of record JANRLQ010000007.1, on the reverse strand, counting down.
CCTGCGTCTGGTATGTTTTTTCCTTATAGGTGTTCATAACATCAGTAAAATTACGTGCTCAAGTAAGCATGAACCTGATATACGTTTTCCTGTTTACATCGTTACAATAATCCATCAGATATGTACTTTTGTTTTATACAGACGCATTTTATATGAAGCAGCTCCTCTTTGGCACCCATAATCTGCATAAACTCCAGGAAATCCGCGATATGCTGGGTGATACCCTGACGGTGATCAGCCTGCGGGAGGTCGGTGACATCCCGGAGGTGGAGGAGACGGCGGATACCCTGACCGGTAATGCACGATTAAAGTCCCGTGGATACTATGCTGCGACCGGTATCCCCTGTTTTGCGGATGATACAGGCCTGGAAGTAGAGGCCCTGGACGGGCGCCCGGGTGTGTACGCTGCCCGGTACGCAGGGCCGGAGGCTACCTATGCAGACAATGTAGCCAAGCTCCTGGCAGAGCTGGGGGATCATCCGATACGGACAGCGCAGTTTCGTACGGTCATTGCCTATTATGACGGCCACCAGGATTATTTTTTTGAAGGGGTCGTGCCTGGTGAGATCATCCGCGAGCCGGCAGGGACAGGGGGATTTGGGTATGATCCGGTATTCCGTCCGGCAGGATACGAAGTCACATTTGCAGAGATGACGCCTGCTCAGAAGCATGCGATCTCACACAGAGGCCGCGCTCTGGCTGCTTTCGTTTCATTTATACACAATCTCTAACCCCATAGCCGGATGGTACACTCCGACATACACCCCCGTGTGGCCGCTGCCCGTGCATATGCGACCCGCTGCCATGCGGAGACCCACCATACCTATGATGGACACCCATATGCCTATCACCTGGAGCAAGTCGCCGAGGCGGCCCTGCCTTTTGTGGGCGTGTATCCGGAAGAAGTCCAGGCAGATATTCTGGCAGCCTGCTGGTGCCACGACCTGATAGAGGATGCCCGCCAGACATACCGCGATGTGCTCCGGGTCAATGGTGAGACGGTCGCAGAGATTGTATTTGCCCTGACCAATGACAAAGGCCGCACCCGCGAGGAGCGGGCGGGTGCACGATATTATCAGGGAATCCGGGATACCCCGCATGCCACCCTCGTCAAACTCTGTGACCGCATCGCGAACGTACGCCATAGCCTGCTCACACAGGGGCGTATGCTGGATGTGTACCGGCAGGAGTACCCCCATTTCCGTGCGCAGCTCTACCGGGCAGGAGAGCTGGAGCCTGTCTGGGCCTGCCTTGACACACTGCTCGGTCATCCCGGACGACTGTTCGCGCAGGTCAGCTGACCGTTGGGTCCGGGAGAATCACCACCCACCCGCCGCAAAACCATAGATAAATCTTACATAGGTAATTTAGGGGCAGAGGAATGAAGTGTCACTCCCATTGCCTCCAAAGCCCTATGATACGCAAGACCGGGATCAAAATTGCAGCACTCCTTACATTGCCGGCAGGGGTAGCGGCTTTGACCTTTGCCTTGTTTTCGTTTTTCCAGGATGAAAGCACGGCGGAGGCCCGTATCCGAATCAATGTACCCGATACTGTGCAGGACTCTGCCCAGGTACATGATAGTTATGTCCGGCAGCGTGTGCAGCATATTATGAGCGAGATGCAGGCACCGGCACCCGTTCAGCTGCTTTCTTATGCTGTGGCAGCCCATACCCTGACTTCCCGTCGTCACTCAGCTGCCGTACAGGCACTGGAAGCACAGCATGGCAGCGCTCTGCTGGCCGACATGGCAGTTCGATTTGGGGCGAGGGCTGAGACCCTGGATACTGCCCCGGTCACAGATTCACTGGAGACCGCCGTGCTGCAGCAGCTCGGGTACCTGCCCGCACAACTCGCGGCCCGGCTGGCGGTGATCCGTATCCCAGGAATGCCCGAGGTACGGGTACAGCTCCAGGGACAGGATCCGCATCAGTACGCACTGATTGTTAATACCTACTGCCGGCTCTACGTGACATACCATCAGGTCGTAGAAGAGGAGCGGCTCAGTGCCGATCTCCTGATGCTGGAGCAACTGATGGCCCAGAAGAAAAAAGAACTCGACGAAAAAGCACACCAGTTGCGGATACGGCAGGACGCATACGAGGCCGCAACCCGCATGGGACAAAATCCCCTGTACCAGAAAATGCTGACCCTGGAAAAAATACGGGAAGACGAGCTGATGCACCTGGAGACGATACGCTCCGCGATGCGGATGCGCCGGGGACAGACAGGCCAGTTTGTTGCAGTACGGTATACAGCGGATTCACCTGTCCCGGATACGGCTGATCTGGCTGCCCAATTAGGCGCAAGCCTGGCACGTATTGCCTTTGTATCGAGAGAAATAGAACGCCTGGAAGAGGCCCGCGAAAACCAGGCGATCGCCACCATTCAGCCGGTCCAGCAAGAGGTCAACCAGGCTTACCGTGCCTATCTGTCCCTGCAGGATCGCCTCAAGCAGACCGAGCAAGCACTCGAAATGGCACGTACGGAGTTGATTGTCAGCAGCAAAGCCTCCTCCCGGTCTCCCAGCCCCCTGGCAGGTTACCTGATGGCCGCTATGACGGGGTTTTCCAGTTTTCTTCTTTGGCTGGTATTCCTGGTGCGCAATAACTTCTTCCAGCGACCTACCCATGCGTATGCCACCCGCCCTCAGATAGCCTGAGCAGGGGTGTCAGGTTTTTTTTGAATAGTACCTGATCTCACCCATTTTTTATTCATTTTTGCAGCACCATCAAGGTGCAAGAACTAAGCTAACCGTATTTTCCGGATCATATGGACCTGATAGGCTTTCTCCGGGTATTGCTCAGACGCAAATGGCTGATTTTGGCAATCATCAGTGTCGCCATGGTCACGACTGCCCTGATCGCACTGCGGGCCCCTAAAACGTATCTGGCATCAGCTCAACTGGCGACAGGCCTGACGGATGCCGGCTTTTCTTATAAAGAGTCCACCGGATACGCGCCCAGAGAGTATGAAGTGGAGGCCCGGTTCAAAAACCTGGAAGAACTGATCCGCTCCCCGCAGGTGCTGGAACTGGTGTCTTACCAGTTGATCCTGCACGACCTGGAAAAAACAGAACCCTTCCGGGACATGGCCGCCCTCCGGAGCAAGTATTCTCAGGACGAACTGCGGATAGCAAGAGAACGCTACCGGCTGAAGCTGGAGGCCCTGCAACCCCTCATGTCATCTGACGAGCTGGAGCGCAAGCATATCAGCATCCTGCGTGAGATGGGGTATTATCAGGAGATCATCCGCCCCCAGCTGTTTGTGCGGCGGGTGCCGGGTACAGATTATATCGCGATTGATTTTCCGGCAGAGGACCCTTATCTGGCTGCTTTTGTGGTGAATACCCTGTGCCAGGAGTTTGTGCGATACTACGCCAATAACCGGCTGGACCGATCTAAAGAATCGCTTGATTTTTATGCCCGGATGGCCGCCGAAAAAAAAGCTGAGCTGGACGAAAAAATCCGGCAGTGGGAATCCCGAAATCCGGGTACTGATATTCAGGCTTCACCGGCAGCTACGGTAGCGCCGATCTCACGGCTGGAAGAGGCCCGCGAGGTCGCAAGCCAGGAGGCCCTCAACGCAGAGCGCCAACTGATGGAGCTCAATACAACCCTGCCGGAAGCCTATCGCACCCAGCTCATTGAGCAGGGTGCCAGTGCAGGCCCCAGCCTGGCCTCTCTGCTGCGCAGCCGTATGAATCGCCTGAATGTCAGGTACGTACGGGGCGGGATGGAAAGCACCCCGCTGCAAGATTCTATTGCCCGGACCCGGCAGGAACTGGCGTCAGAGTTGTTTCGCACCATCACCGGCGACAACGCTTCCCTGGATGCGGATACCCGCCGCCTGATCGAGCAAAAAATCACCCTCGAAATCACTGCCGAACTTTATGGCCAGCAGGCACGGCACATTGATACGGAGTTGCGCCAGCTTAGCAGCCGGGCCGGGACTTTTGTCTCCAGCAGTGGTACGCCCGGAGCCCTCGACCGGGACGTAGAGGTCGCAAGGGATGCCTATCTGACCATTCTCAACAAACTCAATGAGGCCCGGATGTCCTCTGCTGACCCGGTCAGCAGCACCATCAGCCAGGTAGCCTATGTGCAGCCGCCTGACCAGCCTCAGCCTTCCCGCACCCCTTTGCTGGTAGCCCTTTCGGGATTGGTCAGCCTGAGTTTATGTGTAGTGGTGTTGTTTATGCTGGAGTATCTCGATCACTCTATCCGCTATCCTTCCCGCCTGACGGCGATGACGGGCCAGCCGCTGCTCGGGGTGCTGAACCGCCTTAATACCCGCAACCTCGACCTGGTATCCCTGTTTAGCGATGCCCATCAGGACCCGGGGCTGGAAAGTTATAAACAACTGCTCCGCAAGATCCGGCATGAAGTCATTGAGGCGGGACCCCGCACCCTGCTGATCACCAGTACAAGACCCGGCACCGGCAAAACAGCCCTGCTTGTGTCCCTCGGCTACTCCCTGAGTATCAGTGGCAAAAAAGTCCTCCTCGTCGACACCAACTTCAAACATAATTCCCTCACCCAGATCACGGCAGCTACCCCTGCCCTGGAAAAATACCTCCGTAAAGAGCTGCCCCGGAAGCTGCTCATTTCCGACTCGGTATTCGAAGGGATGGATGTAATCGGGTGTGAAGGCAGCAACCTGTCTCCGGCTGAGTTGTTTAACTCCGAAGACTTCGAAAACCTGCTCATTGAACTGACAGAGCAGTACGATTTTATCCTCATGGAAGGACCCCAGCTCAACTCTTTCTCCGATACACGGGAGCTGGAGCGATATGCCGCACGGGTGATCCCGATTTTTTCCGCTACCCATACGGTCAACACCCTCGACCAGATCTCGCTGGAGTACCTGCGTACCCTTGATGCCAAGGCCATGGGGGCAGTCCTGAACAAAGTAGAACTGTCAAACCTCAACCTGTAAGCCCAGGTCATCAGGATTTTTCAGGTGAAGGTTGCCGGTCAGGGGCATGGCGTTTGATCAGCCAGGAGCCCGTCATCATGACAAAGGTTACAGACAACAATACCGCCGCCCAAAAACTGCGCATCGGTACCAGGCGCACGCCCATCTCGGCGACAAATGCGCCATACAATCCCACCACAGACCAGGCCATCCAGTAATAATGCCGGACAAACCAGCCTTCCCGTTGCTGCCAGGCTGCCCGAAGCCCCAGTATCAGGGTAACCACACTCACCAGCGCAGCTACATGAAAAGGCCCTGGTCGTCCCCAGAGATCATAGATCATAAAGGCGGTGAGGTTAACTATCAGCATCGCGGCGGCATAGACATAACCCGCCTGCCGGTGCCTGAGACCACCTTTGGGCCGGAGGATCACCCAAGCCCCTGTGATCAGGGCGATGACGGCTGCCAGGGTATGGATACTCCCTGTAAGATGATGGATCATGTTGTATATATTTGATTATCAATAAAATAAAAGAAGGCCCGCCTGTCTGGCGGGCTGTTTGTCGGCTTACTTACGCCCTGCTTGTATCCGGAACCCCGCCGCAGCGATAAATCCATTGGCGATGGAGGGATAATCTCCCGGCATCCCGGCCCGGTCGGACGAGATACCCTGGCCTCCCATCTCAAAGAAAAACAGCGACTGCTCACTCATCAGAAACTCTGCCCCAAAGAGTCCATACCAACCGACCTGCCAGCCGCCATCGGCAAAGGCAGGGTTGGGCCGGAATGTCGCAGGGCCTGTCTCCCCGTACACCCGCACCCCGCAGGCACACACGGGGGCATAACTCACCAGACCCAGCCGTGCCTGCGCAAACCGGCTCCAGTCCATGGGTTGTTCGGTCGTGCCGGGTACCTCATAGTATGACATCGTCCCCGTGGCACGCACCGCCAGCATTCCCCGTGCAAAGGCAGGCGTGGAGACATTGAGTCCGATGCCAAACTGCTGCCCTGTCTCGGTGAGGTGGAGGCCCGCAGTCAGGCCGGGGCGCTGCTGGCCCAGGGCCAGGACAGGCAGGAACATGGCGATCACAACAAATTGGGTGATAATAAGGCTTTTCATACTGTAAACTGGTTTAAAGTATAAACTAAGTGTACAAAAAAAACGGGCAAGTCCTGATGCTTAGCTTGTCCCCCCCAGGTAGGTCTTAAGGGCTGTTACATAGGCCTCAAAAGCTGCTATACCGGCAGGTGTCACCCGGCATATCGTCCGGGGGCGCTTGTGGTCATAGGTTTTTTCGATGGTGATGTATCCGGCTTCTTCCAGTTTGGTGAGCTGGACACTGAGGTTGCCGGCAGTGGACTGGGTTTTTTCTTTGAGGAAAGTAAAATCAGCCTGCTCGATCCCGATCAGGAGCGACATCACCGCCAGCCGGAGCTGGGCGTGCAGGACAGGATCCAGGTCTTTAAACATTCGCTTTCCGGTTGAGGAGCCAGCCTGGAATGATATACCCCAGTACCGATGCGGCCAATATCAGCAAATGATATGGAAAAGGCACAAACAGTGAGCCAATGGCGGCTATCCAGCACCATACTCCGCCCCAGCTCAGTGGCTGAAACCGGAAGGCAGCCCCGGATACAAACAGGGTGAGACCATAGAGCAGTTCGATGAGGGTGAAGGAGTAGGTGCCGAGTTGGCTGCCCAGGGCGCCGATGGTCACCATGCAGATCGTAAACCCGAGCCAGAGATGGTCCAGGATACGGTCTATATGGGTCACCGTGCGGTCCTTGCGGTGCTGGAGGATAGAAAAAATAACAGAATAGGCCATGCCAATAAAAATCAGCAACCAGGCATAAGGTGCTTGTGCAGGATAGCCCATCCGGTCTATCCCAAAATGCAGGAGGCTGGCCGCCATCACGACATACCCCCATACCATAGAAATATTGCCCTCGCCCCGCCTGATCCGGTTGCGGGCGGTGTCTATCATCTCGGTGATCAGCCGGAGGCTTTCTTGTTCGGTCATATAGAATGTTTTAGTAAACATAAACTAGTTTACGATATAAACCATTGTGAGGTTACAAAAAATTATACCTTTTCTGAAAAGCGTACGCTTGGGATAGATATTCATGACGTTGTTTATATAAAAAATACTTTGGGCTACGTTTGTTATCTGAAGCAACCTTTTCAGGCGTATCTGGTCTTTAGAAGGGTATACAGGCAAATACGATATATACTTTTTCGGGAAATAAAACCATAAACCGTATCTGTTGACTATGAAGAAGTTACTGAACTGGATTCCCTTAATGGCCGTCCTGCTGCTGGCCGCCTGTGATACTGTGGACGACCTCTTTGACCGCGACACCCCGCATCCTGATGCGATCATCGTCGCGCCTGACGAGCTGGCAGGTACCTGGGAGATCACCGCCTGGTGTGTGGATGATGCCGACACGGTATTACGCACCGCCTATACCCTGGAAATCAACCTGGACAGCACGATCCAGATATTCCTCAATGACAGCCTGATCGTCTCCGGCGACTGGCATCCGGTATTTGACGGGCGTGGCATCGCCATAGACCTGCCCGGCGATGATGACCTTTGGGATGACTTTGACGAGCGCTGGTCGGTCATGTACCTCGGAGATGGCGAGCTGTGGCTGCTAGACTACGACCGCCGCCGCCACGGCAGTGACGACGATGATGACGACGATGACGAGGAAGAAGACGACGACGATGATGACGATGATGACGAGGAGGATGATGACGACGATGATGACGATGATGACAGCGATGACGACGACAGCCTGAACTGTGAGTTGCGCCTGCGCCGTATCTGATCCCCATCAGGTGCCTGATATAACCCCGCCCGTTGTGGTGGGGTTTTTTGTATAGCTAATCGTAACTATTTACCACGGAGTCATGGAGGCACAGAGATACACGGAGAAGCGTTTGTTAAAGAGCAAACATACATTCGCTCCCCCCAAAATGTCTTATATTTTCCCATCTGGAGCAGGTACCTAAACAAGTACGGCTAATCAATAAAGGTGCGTGCTTTTGTTGATCAGATGTAAATACCTAAAACATCAAGCCCGCTTGACTCGCAAAATTTATCTACATACGGCGAGTGCATTCTCCGAATGTAGCTCAATCAGGAGAATACAATCCCTTGCAATGATCCAACACACCACCCCCTGCTCCGTGATTCATCCCGGCAATTACCTGGATTGTATCGCATGAGATGGGGTGGTGACCTGCCTGCCTACCCGCCCCCACCTACCCACAAATCCTCCGCCGCACAGATAATTTTCCCTATATTCGCCCGCAAACCTCTTCAGATGAAACGCCCGTATTTTCTCCTTTTGTGGGCCCTGCTGGGCAGTGCCTGTACCCGCAGCGTGAGCCTGCAAGTCTTGCAACCGGCGGCTTTTGCCGTGCCGGGCCATATCCAGACCCTTGCCACCGTCAACCGATCCCGCCCCGAAAACAAAGTCGGCAGTGTGCTGGAGGGATTGGTCACAGGAGAAGCAGTGGGGCAGGACCGCTCCGGGGCCCGTCGGGCTACAGAGGGCCTGTCGGAGGCCCTGACCCGCACCCCGCGCTTTAAGGTAGTCTTCACCGGCATCGAGATGAAAGGCCGCGGGCCTAACCAGTTTCCGGAGCCGCTGCCCTGGTCCGTGGTGGACTCCATCTGCCGCCGCTACGGGGCGGACGGCCTGGCCGTGATCGAGAAGTTTGACTCCAACACCCTCAACAGCAGCACGACCACCCAGCGCAAGAAAAAAGACAATGAAGGCAAGGAGGTCGTTTATACCGAGTACAGCGCCGAACTCCGCACCCGCGTCAAACTCGGCTGGCGGCTCTATGACCCGCAGCAGCGGGTGATCCTGGATGAGTTTGACGTATGGGAGGAGCGGGACTGGGACGCGACGGGCCTTAGTGCAGAGGAGGCTACCCGCCGCCTGCCCGCCCAGACCTTCACAGTGGACGAGACCTCCTACTATGCAGGCATCAAGTACGGGATGCGCATCGCGCCGACCTGGATCCAGGTGAGCCGCAGTTATTACCCCAAAGCCAAAGGTGACGAAAGCCTGATGGCGGCTATGGCCGAGGCAGACCGCCTCGCGCGGGTGGACCGCTGGAGTGAAGCGGCCCGTATCTGGAAACCCATCGCCGAGGACCCCGCTAACCCCAAAGCCGCCGGACGCGCCGCCTGCAACATGGCCCTCGCAGCGGAGTGGGAGGGCCGCCTCGACATCGCCCTGTCATGGGCCGAAAAAGCCTGGCGTGACTATGGCAGCAAACAAGGACGCGGATATGCCCAACTCCTCAGCCAGCGCATCACCGAGCAGGAACGGGTACGGGCGCAGATGGGGGAGTAGTAGGGAATATCACCCTTTCAGGGTTGGGGCACGACCCTGGACCTCCTGACGGGCTATAATCATATCATCCCTCCGGGATTTTTGCCATTCGGGAGCCTGGTGTTAATCCTGGAAGGATGGCAGGCTTGTAGCCCCTATCGCCGCACCACCTTCAGTTCCTGATACCCGTAGGTAGGGTCCACCTCCCGCGTGAAGCGATACGCCCCCAGCTCACCCAGGGCGATCTCGGCGGTGGTATAGATACGGCAGCCGTCCATGAGGTGGCCGCCGATACACCGGCCTGTGCTGTCTGCGATAGCGATATGGAGGTGTACCCCATCTGGCGCGAGGGTGCCCGTGAGCGACACAATCTCAAAATGCCCCTCATAGCGGGTGGCGCTGTCCTGATTGGCGAGGCGGATACCGGCCTCGGTGAGGCTGCCGACACAGGTGAGCACGATCCCGGCCTGGAGCTGGTTTTCCTGGGTGAAGCGGATCAGTTCGGCTTTGAGGTCCTGGCCAGGACGCAGCCGCAGGGCATACGGGGTCATAGAAGTAGGGGGTGAACAAGCGGTGAAAAACAGCAACAGCAGGCCATAAAGCCCGGATTGGTTGACAGGTAGGCGCATACGGCAGGGGATAAAAACCAAAGTTCCGGTGAAAAGCAACAGCAGTCAAGGATGATTTCCGGCAGTGGAATATGGCCACCCGCCAAACCTTCCCTATATTTGCAGGGTTACTGTTATATTACCTTGTTTCCAGCCCCTTTTGCCTATGCCAGCCTTATCCGAGCGTGCGATCCATCTCCCGGCCTCTCCGATCCGCAAACTGGTGCCTTATGCCGAGGCCGCCAAAAAACGCGGGACGGCAGTATATCACCTCAACATCGGCCAGCCTGACATTGAGACCCCGCCCGGATATTTTGAGGCCATCCGCCAGGCTGACATCAAAGTACTGGCCTACAGCCACTCCGCGGGCAATGAGTCCCTCCGGGCCGCCATCGCCCGGTACTACGACCGCCTGGGCATCGGGCTGACTACCAGCCAGATCATCGTGACAACGGGCGCTTCCGAGGCCCTGGGTTTTGTATTTGCGGCCTGCATGAACCCTGGCGATGAGGTCATCATCCCGGAGCCGTTTTATGCCAACTACAACAGCTTCTCCATTTTTTCCAATATCAAAGTAGTCCCCATCGTCACGGAGATTGAGGACAGCTTTGCCCTGCCCCCGATCGAGGCATTTGAGGCGCTGATCACCCCCCGCACCCGCGCCATCCTGATCTGCAACCCCGGCAACCCCACGGGCATCCTTTACCCGCAGGAGGCCCTCGAAAAACTCAAGGCCATTGCCTTGAAACACGACCTCTACCTGATTTCTGACGAGGTCTATCGGGAATTTGCCTACGACGGCCTGCAACACCAGTCTGTGCTCAGCCTCACAGGTGCAGATGAAAACACGATTGTGGTGGACTCTATCTCCAAGCGGTTTTCTGCCTGCGGTGCCCGGATCGGGTGTGTTGTCTCCCGCAATGCCGGGGTGATGGATGCCGTCATGCGGATGGCCCAGGCCCGGCTTTCGCCGCCGACCTTCGGGCAGATCGGGGCTGAGGCAGTGTATGACTTACCGCCATCTTTTTATGAAGGCATCGTCAGCGAATACGTCTCCCGCCGTGACCTCCTGCTCAGCCGTCTCCGCCAGATACCCGGGGTCCTCTGCCCCCAGGTAAACGGGGCTTTTTATGCCATGGTGCGCCTCCCGGTGGACGACAGCGAGAAGTTTTGTCAGTGGATGCTGGAGTCCTTTTCGCACCACGGTGCCACGGTGATGATGGCCCCCGGCAATGGATTTTATGCAGACCCTTCGATGGGCAAAGATGAAGTGCGTGTAGCCTATGTGCTCAATCGCCAGGACCTGGATGCTGCGATGGACTGCCTGGAAGCGGGTCTGAAGGCATATCCGGGGTATTTGGGATGAGGTATGCGGTTGGGCGCAGGGGAAGAGGTACACGCGCTCATGGCCTCATTTAGGCCCAAACGCCAGGTCCCCTGCATCTCCCAGGCCGGGCACGATATAGGACCGTGCGGTCAGCTCATGGTCAAGGGCTGCGACCCAGATATGGGCCTGCGGGATGTTCCGGAGTACATATTGTACCCCTTCTTCACTCCCGATCACCCCTGCTATCAGAATGCGGCGGGGTTTGCCGAGGTCTAGCAGGTGCTGATAGCTCAGGACCAGGCTTTTACCGGTGGCGATCATGGGGTCCACGAGGATCAGGTCACGATCTGTGATGTCCGGCAGGGCCATGTATTCGACCTTGATGATAAACTCATTGCCCTGGGTATGGTGACGGTAGGCAGCAATAAACCCATTGTCAGCCTGATCAAATATCCGGAGAAATCCCTGGTGCAGGGGCAGTCCCGCCCGCATGATGGAGATGATCACCGGTTGTTGGTCCAGCAGGTCTATGTCCAGGCTCCCCAGGGGCGTGGTGACAGGCTGTGGCTGATAGGGGAGGTGGCGGCTGATTTCATAGGCCAATATTTCTCCGGTACGCTCCAGGTTCATCCGGAATCGCATGCGGTCCTGCTGGCGGGTGACGTCCCGCATTTCATACAGCAGGTGGTTGAGGTAAGAGGGCCGGGTGCCTAAGATCGTAAGCCGCGTATCCATTGGAAAAATCGTATGGCTAAAGGTAGTGAATTTCGCTGAATCTGCACATACGGGACCGGCACAGCTCCATACCGGGCAAAAAAGGAAGCCACCCCCTCAATCATGGACCCCTCAAAGTCAAACACCGTAGCGCCTGCCTGCCGGGCCTGACAGATAGCCTCCCAGAGCAGATAAGACATGGCACCGGTACTTTGGCCGTCTGGATGCCAGGCACCGGCCAGGTAGAGGGATTTACCCTGATACTGTGCAAAAATTCCCGCAGCCAGACAGTCGCCCTCTGGGTTTGTCACTTCATATACACCACCCCGGCCGCTGGCCCGTAGCCAGGCAGCCAGCCGCCGCATGACAGGAAAGGCCGCCTCGCCGGGGCCACCGGTTACATCCCGCCCTGCGCGGATGCTGGCCAGCATGAGGGATTCGAGTTGGTGGGTGTCTGAGCCAGGTACCATGCGGAGCTGTCCGCGGCGGGCTTTGTTGACCTGGCGGCGAAGGGGTTCTGCCAGTTGCTGGAACAAGTCCTCAGCTCCCAGGTCCAGGACCATTGTGTAGCGGGTATGCAGGGTAAATCCAGCCCAGTAAAAGGGCAATACCTGTTGATAGCCGGGGGGCAGTTGTTGTACCACCAGGTCCAGCACTGCCAGCCGCCCGGCCAAGAGGGCGGTGACCTGGCGGGCTTGCGCCTGAGACTTGACCACGCGGCCCGGCAAGTCAGGGGCCAGTACGGGGCCGATATACTGCGTGAACATCGGTTGCAGGGCCGCCTGGTATCGCCAGCGCCGGGTCACGGCTAGGGGCATGATCCCCAGCCAGGTATCACCATCTGTCACGATCCACGCCTCCCAATCCTCCCGCAGTGCCAGCAGATACCCGTGCAGCGTGTAGAGCGAACCCTGGGGCGATGCCGTCACGAATGCATCCCACCGGGCGGGGTCAAGATCAGCAAGCGGGCTGGAGAGTAGCTGTAATTCCACGGTATCAGATAAAAGTAGGAGCTGGCAAAGCGGTAGTCAGGCGGATCATCTCCCTGATGGCAGGCCGCCAACCCTGCCATTCGCCGGACTCGCTGAGGCTGTCATTGTGCAGGAGCAAAGTAAATACCCCACCGACTTCACAGGTGGTGGCGAGCAGGGTTTGCATCCGTGCCAGGGCTTCTGCCGGGGAGAGCTGCATATATTGCTGGAGGGTGCGGTCCATGATCATCGCAGGCCACCGCAACAGCGGCGAGGGCGTATCTGCCAGGAGGTCAAACCAATAGTAGGGTACAGCCATTCCAGCCGGGAAGCCCCCAGACTGTACGCGGCAAGGGGTGAAGTCTGCCCGGATACCAGCGGCCAGGAGGTGATGCAGGGTGTCCGGGAGCCGGTAGCGGAGGAAGTGTTGCCTACTGTCCCGCACGGCCAGACAGGTCATTTCGCCCAAGGCCTGCCGCTCAGCAGCTATTTTGGCCGGAGCCAGAAATGTCGTGTACGATGGGTGAATCCCCAGACGGTACCCCTGGTCGCGCAGGCTGCGGATCAGTGCCCGATATGGACGGTGTCGCCACGTAAACCGGCTGTCGTGAGGGCTGTGACGCTCAATCAGGAAAAAAAACAGGGTTTTGTCCGGCGGACAGACAGTGGTCAGCAGGTTAAATGTATCGTTGGGATCTATGCCCGTGATCAGGGCGCGAAGACGCTCCCAAAGCTGGACGAACTGCCCCCTGGCCAGATCTGCTGCAAGACCTGCCATAGAAAAGATACCCTTGTGCAGGTATTTCCACGGAAAATCTACGTCTATCGTCACACATCCGGCAGCGGACCTGGGGGCACGCAGGGGGCGTTTTTGAGGGCCGGTATGGGCCGTCAGGGCTGTCCAGAGCTCCGCCGCCCACCGGTGTGCCAATGGCTGATCGTCCAGCCCCCAGGCCACCGACGGATAGGCACTCAGGTCATACCGGTCGTGAGTGTCGCTATGGTAGGTCGTGTACAGCTCGTACTCTGTCACGAGGTAAAACACCGCAGCCAACACATCATAGGACACCCCAAAACCGGGTGGAGCGGGAAACAGACGCGGGAAAGCACCTTCCGTATCCACGGCTGGTGGGTCCGGCCTGATACCTTGCTCGCGTAGCAGCCCGCAGTCGTAGAGGGCGAACTCACCGGGGCGTGCCGGTACGCCATACGCGAGGGGGATAGCGGCGGGATCAGGGTTGTCTGAAAATACCCATTGCAGGCCTAGGAGCGTACCCAGGGTAATATCCAGTGCGTACACCAGTCGTGGTGTGGGGGTACCGGCCCTGATGCTGATATAGGTGTCGGTCGGGTATGACATGGTGGCACAAGATACTGGCTTCCGGGCTGGAGACCAAACCAGAAAAACAGATATTGTCTGCACACAGGACGATTGGCAGGAAGGCGCCGAATGATATTTGCTATGCTTGCGCCATACGCTGGTTATGTATTCCGAAGCAAGGCCCTGAGCCGTTCGATTTCTATCAGTGCCGCTTCCTTGGCCAGCCGCTCCTGCTCAGCGATCCGGCGCTGCTCCACCTCCCGCACCTTGATCTCGGCAGGACTCAAAAACTGGTTGCCTGCCTGATCGTACACCTCAATCCCGGATGGCTCCACCTGGAGGCGGATGCCCAGCAGGGGTATATCACATGTCTTGGCAATATCAAGCGGAGCCAAAATGGCACCATCACGCATCCATGCGTTGATCTCTGGTGTATAGGGATCTATGATGTAAAAAGCCGATACACCGTAGGTTTCATAAAACTTGATCTTGCGTAGCATCTCCAGCGTCTGGTTGCTGGCAGATAGCACCTCAATGACTACCTGTGGTGCGATACCGCCCTCCTCCCACTGCCGATATGAGCGCCGGTCGCCGGCTGGACGGCCTAAAATCACCATTACATCCGGTGCCGTGCAGATCGTGGGTTTGCCCTCCTCCGGATACCAGAGCAGATCGCTTACTACCAGGACATCTTTTTGCTCCCGAAACAGGTACGTCAACCCTGTGTGCAGCTTTACAATCATTTCAAATTGTATGGTATTGTCGGCCATAGGTTTACCGTCTGAGTCGGGGTATATCGCCTCATTCCAAAACAAGGCAGTTTTTTTCCCTGCAACCATATCCCATCATTTTAAGGGGAATATACGATAAAAACAGGATTTACGGACAAAAATCTATGCTCCGGGAAGAAAAAAAATCAGATGCTGGCCGCCCCTCAATATCCCGCGACCGCCGTCACGAGCTGGACTGCCTGCCGGAACCGGCTCTCCCAGTCCCCACTGATCAGACGATACATGATGTTCCGGTCTTCTAATGCATTGATAAACAGTCTTTTCATGTCATCCTGTGTATGCGCCCCCAGGCGGGTGCCGTCCTGCACGTAGGGCACATCGGTATCTGGCACAAGGTAAAGATGGTACTGATGCACGGCTTCCTGCTCAGGCGTGACCTGTAATTCCCGCTGAAACAAATACCGGGCGTACACCTGGGTGGTCAGGAGATCCGTATCGCAGATCAGTACCCGGCGTGCCTGCCGCGCCAGGCGCTCAACAGCTTCCGTCTGAGCGGTTACGACCTGCTCCAGGTCGTCCCAGGTACATCCCGTAGAGTCAGGGATGAGGTCCCTCGCCATCTCCGGCACCTGTACGGTATCAAAATGTGCTGCCAGCCGGGCTGCCAGGGTGGACTTACCGGTGGACTCCGGGCCGTAGATACAGACCTTGCGCACGTAGTGGGGGCGTACGGCCGCAGGCAGGTATTCCCAATACCGCATGGGGTCCATGCGGATCTGGCGGGCCGAGATGGGTTGCCGGACTCTGCCCGGATCAAAGGGCAAGTGGATTACCTGCATGTATTCGGCCAGGTAGTCCCCGTACGGCTCAGAGGTGCAGACATGGGTGAGGTCTGGATAGGTCTGTTTAAACCAAGCTCCCCAGATGCGTGAGATTTCGCGGGAGGAATAGTCGGTGTACGGGAGCCGGACATCCGTATAGGCTACGGTCACACGGGGGATATGTGCCCAGGTCTCGGTGGCCCACCTGAATCGCAGCGGACCAGGAATCTCCTCATGCGGCTGGGCACATACCAGGAGCAGTACCCGGTCGCAGTGTGCCAGGGCATGTTCCACCAGGGCCAGGTGTCCCGTGTGGAGGGGCATAAATTTACCAAAAACAAGGCCGTATGACATAGGCAGGACTGCCGGGGGATATGATGCCGGGTCAGTTTTCGGGTAAAAATCATGTTTTTTCATTGGACTTGGGCAGTGATTCTGTGTAATTTGGCCGCATGGACCTGAAAAATCTTCTGGATATTATTCTCCTGCAAGCAGGCACCTTCACCATCAGCCTCTATCAGGTGGTACTGGTGGTACTGGTGCTGATGGTTACCCGGCTGATACTCTGGTTGATCCAGCAAGAGCTGGCACGCAGGATGCGCGCCGGCCGGCTGGACTCGGGCCGCAAACATTCTTTGTTTCAGATTGCCCGGTATGTGGTTTGGGTGATTGCCATTGCCCTCTGCCTGGAGGCATTGGGATTTGATGTGACCCTGCTCGTGGCAGGATCGGCTGCGCTGCTGGTGGGGATCGGGCTGGGCTTGCAGCCCTTGTTTCAGGACATTGTGTCCGGTATTATCCTGCTGATAGAAGGGATCATAGAGGTCGGAGATGTGATCGAGACGACGGGTATCGTGGGGCGGGTACAGCGGATCACCCTGCGCTCCACGGTGGTCAAGACCCGGGACGACATCATTATCATTATCCCGAACCATAAATTTATTGCCGAAAACGTCGTCAACTGGAGCCATAACAATGACCTGACCCGGTTTGAAATTCCGGTACAGGTAGCCTATGGTATGGACCCCGATCTGGTACGGGATACCCTGCTGGCCTGTGTCCAGGCGCACCCTCAGGTCATACAGACCCCTGATACCCAGCCATTTGTGTGGCTTACCAATTTTGGGGAGAGCGGGGTTGACTTCAAGCTGTACTTCTGGAGCGACCGCCCTTTTGAGATAGAAGGCCTGAAGAGTGACCTTCGCTGGCGGATTACAGCAGGATTTCAGGCTAATAATATCCAGATTCCTTTCCCACAACTGGATGTGTATATGAAGTCGTAGGCTGACAACGTTAATGGGAGTGCAGGATCAATCTGATTATATGGCATCTACCAACTGGTACAAAACCTTTGACCGGGAGCAGCTCATCCTGCGGGATGTCCTGGCGATAGACCGCACCCGGCTGGCCTACGAGCGCACCCTGCTGGCATATATGCGGTCGGGGTTATATTTTGTATTTGCCGGACTGTCTATTCTGGCCTTTGAGACGCTGACGGAGATCCACTACCTGGGCTGGGGGCTGATCCCGCTGGGGATCGGAACGGTCATCGTGGGCGTGCTGCGGCACATTTACCGGGTCAGGCGGCTGAGCGTGCTTGATCCGGCCCGGATCAGGATTGTTTCTGAAGGGGCTGATGAGGAGTTGTGAAAAAGACCCCACCGGACTACAAAACAACCGCCTGGTATCCCAAGGACACCAGGCGGCGATAGTGTGGTCAGCAGAATGTATTTTTTGAGTATTGCTTATTTCAGGAACGAAAAAAACGTATCCCCCCGCAGGCCGAGGCGCAGGGTTTCGAGGGGAATCGCCTCCGCCGGCGCGATATTGCCGAGGTTGACGTGGGTGCCCAGCAGCTTGATAAACCAGACCTGCTGGCTTTTGAGGGGGGCCTCCCAGATGATACTCTCGCCGGGTACGTCCCGCAGGATTTCTTCGATCAAGTCAGAGCGGACTTCGCCGTCCTCGCGGAAGGCACCGACATTCCCGCCCTCGCGTGCCTCGGCGATGACTTTCCAGGAGCCGGCATCCAGCTCACGTTTCATCATCTCGACCCACTGATAAGGGGCCAGGATTTTTTTGGTGCTTTTGCTGCCGACCTCGGAGAGAACCGTATAGTTTTCTTTGGCAAAAGACTCGATCAGGGCCAGTTTGTCAGACAACTCCATGTCCACAGAGCCATCGGAGACTTCGAGGTACCGGACATCGTATTTCTCCAGGATGCGGCGGTACTCATCCACCTGTCCCCGGATATAAAATGCCTCCAGGAGGGTGCCTCCGAAATAAAAAGGGATATTGTTGCGGCGAAAAACATCCAGTTTGGCCTCCAGGTTAGGTGTAACTGCAGAGGTAGCCCATCCAAGTTTGACGACGTCAGCGTATTCGCCAGCCACACTCAGGAAGTCCTCAACCTCACGGATGCTGAGGCCTTTGTCCATGATCATGGTCAGGCCCCGCTGCCGGGGTTTGGGGTCACGTTCGGGTATCTGGGAGAGCGGATAATTTAGCATGAGCGGATAATTTGAAGCGATCTGGGAAAAAACCATCACCGGAGTTATTCTTCCGGCATCAGGGTGAAGCCTTCAAGGAAATTGGTGGTGTAGATGCCCGACAGGAACCGCTCATCGTTCATAAGCTGCTTGTGAAAGGGGATCGTCGTTTTGACCCCTTCTACGATAAACTCTTCCAGGGCACCGCGCATCTTGGCAATACAGGCCTCGCGGGTGGGTCCGGAGACGATCAGTTTGCCGATCATCGAGTCATAGTAGGGCGGAATCACGTAGCTGGAGAAGGCATGGGTATCTACCCGGACCTTGATACCGCCTGGTTTGTGATAGTACTCAATTTTGCCGGGAGAAGGGCGGAAGTCGTTGTAGGGATCTTCTGCATTGATCCGAACCTCCATCGTCCAGCGATTTTTGAGGCGGGTATAGGGCTGTATGACCTCCCCGGCTGCGACGCGGATCTGCTCCCGAATAAGGTCTACATCGTATTGTTCCTCGGTCACGGGGTGCTCGACCTGGATCCGGGTATTCATCTCCATGAAATAAAACTCCCGGGTCTCAGCATCAAAAATGAACTCTACCGTACCGGCTCCTTCGTAGCTGACATATTGGGCAGCTTTGACAGCCGCAGCCCCCATACGCTCCAGGAGTTCGTCGTCCATGACAGGGCTGGGAGACTCCTCGACCAGTTTTTGGTGACGGCGCTGGATGGTACAGTCCCGCTCACCGAGGTGATAGACGTTGCCATGCTGGTCCGCCATGATCTGAATCTCGATGTGCCGGGGATTGAGGACAAATTTTTCCAGATAAATCCCGGCGTTTCCAAAGGCTGCACCGGCTTCCGTGCGGGCGCTGTTCCAGGCGTCTTCGAGTTGCTCGGGTGCATTTACACGACGCATCCCCTTGCCGCCGCCGCCAGCCGTAGCCTTGAGCAGGACCGGATACCCCACACGGTCTGCAACCTCCAGGGCGTGCTCGATAGACTCCAGCAAACCATCAGACCCGGGTACTACTGGTACACCGGCCTTGATCATGGAGTCCTTGGCCGTGGCTTTGTCGCCCATACCCATGATGGCAGCAGGGCCAGGGCCGATAAATTTGATATTATGGTCTTCGCAGAGCTGTGAAAACTCAGCGTTTTCTGCCATAAAGCCATAACCGGGATGTATCGCGTCCACGCCGCAGATCTCAGCAGCGGAGATGATATTGACCATGCTCAGGTAACTCTCCCGGCTGGATGGCGGGCCTATACAGACCGCCTCATCCGCAAAACGTACATGCAGGCTGTTTTTGTCAGCGGTGGAGTACACGGCTACCGTCTGAATGCCCATGTCCCGGCATGTGCGGATAACCCGGAGCGCGATTTCTCCCCGGTTGGCAATAAGTATTTTCTTGAACATAACGATTCGGCTTGAAAGATTGAGGTCAGGCTCAGGCGGGTTCGATCAGGAAAAGCACCTGGTCATACTCGACTGGCTGGGCGTTTTCCACCATGATCTTGACGATTTTGCCTGCTACCTCTGACTCGATTTCATTGAAGAGTTTCATGGCTTCGATGATACAGAGTACCTGTCCTTTTTCGACGGTATCACCTACCTTGACAAATGGGGCTGCATCCGGTCCGGATGAGCGGTAGAAGGTACCGATCATCGGGGATCGGAATTCTACGGTATTGGCGAGGGCAGCTTCTGGTTTTTCCGTCCGTACCTCTACGCGGGCTTCCGGCTGAGGCAGCGCTGGCTGCGGCATCAGGAGCGGAGCATGGGAGGCCGGTGGCTGAGGCGCCATCGAAGGGGTATAAATGATGTTGTTTTCTGGGGATTTGCGGCGGATTTTGAGGCGAAAGTCTTTTTTCTCGATCTCTACCTCGGTCAGATCCGTCCGGCTTACGAGCTTCAGCAGGTCCTGTATTTCTTTGTAATCCATAGCAAGAAAGAATTGAGGGGGGAAAAATTTATACCTTGACCCGCTCCATGTAGGTGCGGGAGGCCGTATCTATACGGATGTGGTCGCCGATTTCAACAAAAAGGGGTACCCGGATTTCTGCACCGGTATTGATCCGGGCAGGCTTCAGGGTATTGCCGGAGGAGTCACCTTTGAGCCCTGGCTCGGTATAGACTACCTCCCGGACGATATTGCGGGGCATCTGGAGGGTGAGCGGACTGTCATCTTCCAGGTTGACCAGCACATCCACGACCTCTCCCTCGGCCATCAGGTCGAGGGACTCAATATGGGCTTTTTCGATCGGGATCTGCTCAAATGATTCCTGGTCCATAAACACCAGTGTGCTGCCTTCCTCAAACAAGTACTGACAGTGGCGGTACTGCACCGGTACCTCTTCCAGCTTGTCGGCCGGATTGAAGGTGTTTTCGGTCACGCGGCCTGAGCGGATGCTCCGCATCTTGATGCGCACAAAAGCACCCCCGCGGGCGACCTTAACGTGCTGAAAGTCAGACACTACGCAGATGTCTCCATTATACCGGAAGACTAATCCCATACGTACGTCAGCTGCATTGGCCATAAGGTACAAGTATATGTGTGTGACCAGGGACTGCAAAGGTAGAAAAAAAACCAGTTTATTTACCGGCAACTCCCGTAAAGAAAAATGATCCTGGCAGCAACCGGGCCCCCGGAATCAGGGCTTCCCGTGTACCATCGGCCTGTTTCCAGACCCTGAGGGTATCTTGCCAGGTATAAAAAATCTCATTTTCCAGAAAATCCACTACATAATCGGCCGCCTGCGGGCGGTCTCCCACCTGGATTTTGCCATTGTCCTGCATGAACACAGGAGCCGTCCACTCCCGTCCAAAACGGCTCGCCCGATACGGACTGTACCGGATCTGCTCATAGGGGTCTGCCTCCGCTGCCGATATCGGGATTCCGGCATTGAGGTCTATCCGGGTCCTGTACCGGGCAGCCAGGCTCCCGGTAAACACCCACAGGGACAGGCGTGCGTCTTGGGCCAGGTAACGCACCGGGCGGTCAAATCTGTAGCGGCTCAGCTGTACCTGCGCGGGCTCACTGAGTGTGCGCAGCTCCTGGGAGTCAGTTGAGACATAAAACTTGAGGCTGCGGTACAACGCCTGCCGGGGCTTGGCATCCAGCTCCAGGATATTCAGATGCTGATCACGGAGGGAATAAAAGCCTACGCGTCTCCGGATCGTGTCGCAGATCAGCAGGGCAGTGGTACCAAGGCAGATTTCGTGGGGGGTAATCTCCGGCAGGGGTACTGTTTGCAGGACATCGTCGGTGCCGGGATCCACCTGGTAGAGGGTTGTGGCTGTAGCGACCCAGAGCTGCTGGTCACGTCCGCTGAGGGCCAGCACGGGCAGGTCTGCATGAGCAGGGCGCCAGTCGTCCACGATGCCCGTGCTGTCCAGCCGTACGAGGCGATGGGTGGTATCATCCTGCACGATCAGCCAGGCTGAGCGGGTGACAGGATGCCAGGCTGTGTCATCGTCGAAGACACAGCTGCTGACCGAGCTCAGGCCAGCCAGTAAAAAGATGATCAGGAGGCGGTGTAGGCCCATTTGATGTACATCGCACCCCAGGCAAATCCGCCACCAAAAGCTGCCAGCATGAGATTGTCTCCACGTTTGAGCTGGTTTTCCCAGTCCCAGAGGCAAAGTGGGATCGTGGCACTGGTGGTATTGCCGTAGCGGTGGATGTTGATCATGACCTTCTCGGCTGGCAGACCTGCCCGCTGGGCTGTTGCGTCTATGATGCGCTTATTGGCCTGATGGGGGACGAGAAAAGCGACATCGTCTCCGGTCAGGTTGTTGCGTTTCATGACCAGCTCGGTGATATCAGCCATGCCCTTGACAGCAAACTTAAAAACTGTCGAGCCTTCCTGATGAATAAAATGTTCCTTAGCGCGGACATTCTGCACGCTGCTGGGGTGTTTGCTGCCGCCGGAGCGCTGCTGGAGGTAGGCACAGCCGCTTCCATCCACAGAAAACTCCGCATCTATCATACCATACCCTTCCGTGTCCGGCTCCAGCAGGACTGCGCCTGCTCCGTCCCCAAAGAGAATACAAGTATTGCGGTCCTCATAGTCTATCCGCATGCTCATGGTGTCGGCTCCGACGACGATCACCCGCTTGTGGGTGCCTGACTCAATAAACTGAGCCCCGGTGCGCAACGCAAACAAAAAACCGGCACAGGCAGCATTTACATCAAAACTCCAGGACCGGGTAGCCCCGATCTTGTCAGCGATCAGGTTGGCAGTAGCCGGATATACATAATCAGACGATACAGTCGAGCAGATAATCAGGTCAATGTCCTGGGGCGAATAAGAAGTTTTGCGGAGCAGATCCCGGACTGCTTCCGCGCCCATGTCTGAGGAGCCCAGGCCTTTAGCCAGGATTCGGCGTTCTTCAATACCTGTCCGCTCCCGGATCCATTGGCTATTGGTGTCCACCATGGTTTCCAGATCAGCATTGGTGAGAATCCGCTCTGGTACATACCCGCCTACGGAGGTAATGGCCGCTCTGCGCTTCGTATCTGATTGCATAAGAGAATCTTTCTGAGATACAAAGGAGGGAGTTTTTGGTGGTAAATACAAATCGGACGGTCGCTATCCCGGCTGTGCAGTACCGGCATGTGTCACCGGCGCATGGTTTTGATGTTGATGTGTAAAAAGCAGGGAGGTACATTTAATGAAATATTTAACTAATTGTTTATGAACAAATTAACATACAACGTACATGGCTTGGGACTGATCCTCTTATGTTGGTTTCCATTCTGTGCAGCCCTGGGACAATATGGCTCGGACTCGCTGGTAGTCAACAACATTAATGCACTCGTCAGGTCGGATGGTGCTTTGTTTTGGGATCCCGGCACCTATGCACCGGGCTTTGAGGTACCGGTGGGCTCTGGTCAGCACAGCATGTTTGCCGCCAATCTCTGGGTCGGGGGGCGGGATGCAGCAGGCTCGCTTCACCTGGCCGCACAGATGTATTACCAGGCCGGTACAGATTATTGGCCCGGCCCTGTCGCCAATACCTACCCGGGGAGTTATGATACCCGCTATAATCGCCTCTGGAAACTCAGCCGTCAACAGATAGAGACACACCTTACACAGTGGCAACTCCCGGGATATGTCCCGCCCGCCGTTATCCTTGACTGGCCTGCCCACGGCGACACGACCCGTGGAGAGGCATATGATTTAGCACCTTTCATAGACCAGGATGCCGACGGCCACTATGAGCCACTCGGGGGCGACTATCCAGCCATTCGGGGGGATCAAGCGGTCGTATTTATCCTCAATGATCAGCGGGCTGCGCATTCTGCTTCTGCAGGCGAGCCGTTAGGGCTTGATATTATCGGGATGCTCTATGGGTTTCAGGACGAGAGCAGTGCGGCCTTGCAGCATACTGTCTTCCTGCACTACACGCTGATCAACCGGTCTGCCCATACCTATGACAGCCTGCGGGCAGGGTTTTGGCATGATACTGAGTTAGGCCAGGGGGGAGACGATCTGGCAGGCTGTGATACTGCCTTGTACCTGGGGTATGTTTATAATGCAGGCGAGACAGACAACGTCTATGGGGCGTCGCCACCTGCGCAGGGGACGGTTTGGTTAGGGGAAGATGACTGGCGGTATATCACCCATCAAAATAATTTTTCCCTGACAGGGGTTCCGCAGTTTGCCACGGAGTACTATACATACCTGGATGCCCGATGGAAGGATGGGAGCCCGGTCACCCGGGGAGGCAGCGGATATGGCGGGATCACCCCCGTGCAATACATATACAGTGGCGACCCTGTGGCAGATACCGGATGGACCGCCCGGCAAGCATTCCCTTCAGGCACAGATGTGCTAAGCGTACTCGCGGGTGGTCCATACACCCTGGCACCAGGTGACAGGGTATGTCTGGACATGGCACTGGCTTTTGCGCGGGACTCAGCAGGCGGGGCTGACCGCCTCGGAAACATAAGCCTGCTCCGGCAGTACGCTGCGACCCTGCGGGCTTTTTATCAGGCGCAGGGATATGCTTGTGATGACCAGGCTACGGGTATCAGCAGTCCCGGCCCGGCCCTGCAGCAGAAAATTTTTCCGAATCCTGCCCGCGAGATTCTGTGTATCACGACATCGCTGCCGCTTGTGTCAGTAACGATATGGAACAGCCTGGGACAACCCATACCCGTAGCAGCCCATCAGGAACCGGGGCGTATATGCCTGGATCTGAATGGATTGACGCCGGGACACTACTGGATTCGGTACACAGGACAGGATACAGAAGGGAGTGCCGGTTTTGTCGTATGGCCCTAGCGTCTACACAGGGAAGGCGCAACTCGCGCTGCGCCTTCTGAAAGTAGTAATAGTAGTAAGGTAAAAGACAAGAAGAGACTTATGATGTGTTTGAGGCTGTTGGCTGGGTGACAGGTGATTTCTAAAGGTAAATTACCAGTTTCCCGGACGTTCGCAAAATAAAATTGACAAATCCGAAACTACCTTCAGCAAAAAGGGGAAGTGTGTTGGCACTTCCCCTGGGCTCATCTGGGTTGGATATGGTAAAAGGTCACAGATGGTAGGGCAAAAGTACCTGCGAAAAGTAGGGTTGGGCATAGGGCAGTTGCCTCATATTTCATTGGAAACTGTATCTTTGGCCCCATACTTTACGGACAATGACTGAGTCACTCTCTACCCTGATCGAGTCGGCCTGGGCCGATCGTGAGTTGCTGCGCGAGCCTGCCGTGCAGGATGCTATCCAAACGGTCATCGAAATGCTCGACAAGGGCCAGGTGCGATGTGCTGAGCCCCGGGGCGATACCTGGCAGGTAAATGACTGGGTCAAAAAGGCCGTCATTCTTTATTTCCCGATCCGCCAGATGGAAGTGACAGAGCTCGCTCCCTTTGAGTATCACGACAAAATGCGCCTCAAGCGGGGCTACCGCGACCAGGGGGTACGGGTCGTCCCGCCGGCTACGGCCCGGTACGGGGCTTTTTTGGCCTCCGGCGTGATCCTGATGCCCTCTTATGTTAATATCGGTGCGTATGTGGACAGTGGTACGATGGTGGATACCTGGGCTACCGTAGGGTCCTGTGCCCAGATCGGCAAAAACGTACACCTGAGCGGGGGGGTAGGCATCGGCGGTGTGCTGGAGCCCGTGCAGGCAGCTCCGGTTGTGATCGAGGATGATGCCTTTATCGGCAGCCGCTGCATAGTGGTGGAAGGGGTGCGGGTAGGCCGGGAGGCTGTCCTGGGTGCCAATGTAGTCCTTACGGCTTCAACCCGGATTATTGATGTTTCAGGTCCTGAACCTGTTGAATATCAGGGGTATGTGCCGGAGCGGAGTGTCGTGATCCCGGGAGCTTATACAAAAACCTTCCCGGCTGGTACCTATCAGGTCCCCTGCGCCCTGATCATCGGGCAGCGCAAGCCCAGCACCGACAAAAAAGTCTCTCTCAACGATGCCCTGCGTGCCTATAGCGTGAGCGTATGATACATCGGGCTTAAGCTGTGCAGAACATGACGTCTGAACTCACGCCTGCGGACCAGGCATCTCTCGAAGCCTATCGCCGCCAGCTCCGCTGGATGATGATGATCTCCTCCGGGGTGGACGCCTTGCTGTTTGTTGTGGAGTTGCCCGCCAACATGGCTTTCCTGGGCGGGCCTTTTGTGCTGGATGAGATCATTGAGGTGGTGATCTCATCCCTGCTGGCAGGTAAGCGCCTGAAAATCAACCGCTGGTACAAACTCGGCGGCCTGATTCCGGTACCAGGCGTGACAGCCCTCTCGCTCCAATGCTGGACCGAACTCCGGCGGTGCCGCCGCCATCCGGACCGGGTGCTGGCCTCCCTGCGGGAGGCGGCTCCGGAACCCACTGCCTGATACGACTCAGATAAACTCTACGTCCTCCCGGAATGGGTACTCCATCAGCAGCCGCATACCTTTGTTGATGTCCATCCCGTCAAACAGGGAGCGGTACAGCGAGAGGGTGATCGGAGCAGATATACCATACTCAGACGCCAGGGCATGTACGATCCGGACAGTCTGGACCCCCTCGGCCACCTCCTCGGTGCTGGCGATGATCTGCTCCAGGCTTTCGCCTTTGGCGAGGCGGTATCCCACTGCAAAGTTGCGGCTGCGGCTGCTGAAGCAGGTAGCCACGAGGTCTCCGATACCTGCCAGCCCAAAAAACGGCTGTACCGTAGCGCCCAGGGCCTTCCCGATATAGATCATCTCGGCCAGTCCACGGGTGATGAGCAGGGCACGGGTGTTTTCGCCGTATCCCAGTCCGTGTAGGATACCCGCCGCAATGGCCATGATGTTTTTCAGCACGCCGGCCAACTCGATGCCGAGGAGGTTGTCATTGCCGTGTACCCGAAACATGCTCGTGCGCAGGGCAAACTGCCCTTCCCGGATGACCTCATCAAACCGGCTGGCGACTACGGTCGCTGCGGGCTGGCCTTCGGCGATCTCCCCGGCCAGGTTGGGACCTGCCACACATCCTACCCGCCGCACGACAGTCTCCTGCAGCATGACCTCGCTCATGGTGTGGATATGCTCGCGCCGGAGACGTTTTACGGTTTCGAGGGTTTCGCCTGCCGGAAGTTGTACGTCCAGCCCCTTGGTGCCGTGGATAAGTTTATGCCAGGGCCGCAAGTGTGGAGCCAGCTCCCGGATCATCGTCCGGAAGTGGCCGGAGGGCACAATGGGGAAAATCAGCTCGCAGCCTGCCAGCTCGCCCAGGTCATGGGTGGCCCGTACCTGTGGGTGTATGGTGCGTTGGTTCCAGAGATGGTCGCCATTGATACCGGCTACTGCCTCTGCACGACGGGCATAGAGAAGGACTGGGCGGTGCTCAGCCAGGAGATTGGCCATGACCAGCCCAAAGCTACCGGCACCTACTACCCCTACCGGGTCTTTAGACATAACGTTCGAGCCCATATCCCAGCAATCGGTTATGATAATAATACAGAAGGTTCATGTTGTCTGAGATCACGCTGGTACCCTGGTAGAGTTTGAGCGGGCGTTTGGCGTGGTATATCCCCAGGTTTTTGATACCCTGCTCGATGATGGTCTGGGTATCATTGATCATATGGCTGGCCAGGTGCACCTTGCCTGCGTCTGCCAGTGTCCGGAGCTGGCTCAGGACGCGGTCCAGAGTGGCCCGGTACGCTTCGATGGGTATGCTGCGCTCGTCTTCCTGGAGGCGTAGGATCCCATAGAGGTCCAGTTCCCGGTGCCTGCGTTTGAACATTTCAAAGGCAACAAAGGCCACCAGGTGGCTGGAAAAAACCCGGTTTTCAACATGGTATCGCTCCACGATCCGCTCTCCGAGCAGCAGGGTATACTCCGCATCCCGCTGCCGGTCTTCCCGTATTTCGCCCCGGGACATGAAGTACTCCCGGATATTGATCAGCCTGCCATGGGTGTCATAGCTATTCCCTTCCAGGTCCACCATATTGCCAAAAATGTCCATCGGTTTGCCGAATCCCAGTACGATGTCGGAGCTGGCGCTGAAAGTCGTCCAGACAAACTTCAGCAGGTTGGTGATGCTGGAAAACTCATCGTTGACAATGTAGTATTGCTCCTGACCCGTGGACTTGAGATGCTGATTGATGAGAGAGGCGGCCTCAAGAACAAAGTTATAACTCATGACCAGCGGCACGACAAAAATTTTCTCCGTAGGGGCCCGCAGGGGTTCTGTAAAGTTGCGGCGCTGGGCTTCGATGGCCGTACCGAGAAGGCCTAGTTTGAGTTTTTTTTCAATCTCTCCGGACCGGGAGCGGGTGCCACCCGGAAAAAACAAGCTGTGCACACCCTCCCGTATCGCGACAGTGGAGTACATCTCCAGCGTCTCCCGGTACATAGGGTTGCGCTTGCGGCGGTCCACTTTATAGGCACCGAGCCGCTTCATAAAAAAAGAGACAAAAGGCGTATTAAACAGGTTCAGGCCCGCTCCGTAAATAAACGCTGGCAATCCCAGTGCGTGCAACCCCCATCCGACTAGGATCGAGTCCATATTGCTGATATGGGTGGGTACCAGGATGACGGTGCCTTTTTTGGCCAGCTTACGGATCGCATCTGTCTCCCCGATCAGGTGCACCCGCTCCTGGAGCTGTACACTGTGGTAGATCATGGCCCGTAGCGTCTTGGCAGCCGACGCATTAAGGAGGGTAGAAAAAAATAATGGCAGGATTCTCTTGGCAAAATGGTAACTTGAGGGCTGAAACGTGCTCACGATCTCATGGGCGTACCGGGAGATTACGGCTCGTGCCATATCCTGGTATCGGGCATTGGCGAGGGCCGGATCAGACTCTACCTGCTCATTGAGCACCAGTTGTTTTTTGATATTGCCCCAAAACTTAGGCTCATCCTTGGGGTCCACCTTCCAGGGATCCTCCAGCATCCGGTTGCGCTCCAGGTACATCGTGCGCTCCAGTATATGCTCCAGGCTGGAGCCATCCTGGGTAGCGTGCCGGTTGAGCCGGTGCAGGGCTTCTTCGATCACCTCTTGTACAAAGCTTTCCTTTTTTTGAAACAGCCGTGCAATAGGCCAATCATGAATGTCCTGAATGACAGGCTCATACAAAATACCTTCTTGTATATAATGCTGGACAGATTCCATAGATACGGGGATTCTGTGCTAAGTTGAGAAAAATACCGGCAAAAGCGAAAAAATGGAAACAAAGCTGCTGCAAGCCTGGCACAAGCTCAAACCAGACGGCGGCCCCGGCCATGCGGCAATGGGACTGGATCTGCTGGCCCGGTATGCAGAGCCGCACCGGGTCTATCACGGTATCGAGCACCTGGAAGACCTCATGAGCTGGCTTGAGCAGCTTACGCCGTACCTGCATGAACCCCAGACAGTGACCTGGGCTATCTGGTTTCACGATGCCATCTACCATCCGGATCGTAGTGACAATGAAGCCCAGAGTGCCTCCCTGGCAGAAATTTCCATGCGGGCCATGGGGATGCCTGAAGTGCTGATCAGTACCGTACATCATTTTATTATCGCGACAGCCCGGCACCTGCCCCGCACTACCCATCCTGACGAGCTCTGGTTTCTGGACATGGACCTTGCGATCCTGGGCAGTGAACCGCCTGCCTACAACCGGTATGCACGTGCGATCCGCCGGGAGTATCAGATGTTTCAGGATGAGGTGTACCGGGCTGGCCGCCAGCGGGTACTGGAGGGACTGCTGGCACGTCCGCATATCTACCAGACGGCCTACTGCATGGTCCGGCTGGAGGAGCAGGCACGGCAGAATATCTGGCATGAGCTCCAGACTCTATGAAAGGTATAGGCGTTTTCAGCATGCGCCGCTTGTATATTTTGCGTATCTTCATGGGCTCATGTTGCCTGATTTTTATATATGCTGATCGCCTTTTTTGCACTTTGGTTCGTACAGCTGGGCCTTGCGCCGGCATACGATACCGTCAACAACATCATCCAGGATGTCCCCGCTGACCTCCGGGACAGTGTCCTGCTGGTAGCCCGCTACGACGAGCTGCCGGAGGAGCCGGGGGCCGCTCCGGACCGGCAGGCCTATATCGCACAGGTGAACCGCAATGCAGCACGGGGCAATGAAGTCCTGCGCGAAGTGGTCAGAGGCATTTATCCCCATCCCGTGGAGTTTGTCAGCCTGGCTGATATTCCTGCATACAAAGCGCGGGGATATGCCTACTTTGTTGATATGGTCCTCATGCCCAAGCAGATGACCGTAGCTAAAAAAGAAGCCATGGTGCCAGCCTGGATCAAATATGGCACAGCCAATAAGATGTTTGCCAACCGATATACCCAGTTTCAGTTTTATTTTTATATCCGCGACCTCCGTACAGACGATGCTTATGTCACTACCCGGCTGCGGGGACATGCTGAAGCGTATGACGGGATCCGGAAATTTCTCGGGCAGGTACTCAAGGATTTGGATACACACTGAGGCGGTCAAAGGATTTTCTGGACGGAAATAATTTCGATTATGTCGTACTGGCATTTTTTTCCTACTTTCGGGACCTGATACGTACATACGCTAAATTCTTCTATGAAAGAACTTACATTCCGTGAAGCCTTGCGTGAAGCCATGACCGAAGAGATGCATCGCGATAGCAATGTGTTTCTGATGGGAGAAGAAGTGGCGGAATATAATGGAGCCTATAAAGTAAGCCAGGGCATGCTGGCTGAGTTTGGCCCCAAGCGGGTGATAGATACACCGATCTCTGAGCTGGGATTTGCCGGGATCGGGGTAGGAGCGGCCATGCTGGGCCTGCGTCCGATCATTGAGTTTATGACCTTCAACTTCTCGCTGGTGGCCATAGATCAGGTGATCAACAATGCCGCCAAGATGCACCAGATGAGCGGCGGGCAATATCATGTGCCCATCGTATTTCGGGGACCCAGTGGTGCCGCAGGCCAGTTGGCTGCGACGCACTCTCAGAGCTTCGAAAACTGGTTTGCCAATTGCCCCGGTCTCAAAGTGGTCACCCCCAGTACCCCCGCCGATGGCAAGGGCCTGCTCAAGTCCGCTATCCGCGACCCTAACCCCGTCCTCGTGATGGAGTCTGAGGTCATGTATGGCGACAAAGGCATGGTACCCGAGGGCGAATACCTTACCCCCATCGGCGTAGCCGACATCAAGCGGGCTGGTACAGATGTCACCCTCGTGTCTTTTGGCAAGATGGTACACGTCACCCTCAAGGCTGCCGAAGAACTCGCACAGATGGGTATCAGCGCTGAAGTCATTGACCTGCGCTCACTCCGCCCGATTGACTACGATACGGTCGTCAACTCTGTCAAAAAAACCAACCGCTGCGTGGTCGTAGAGGAGTCCTGGCCGCTGGCTGCCTTTGCCGGTGAGCTTACCTACATGATCCAAAAGCGTGCTTTTGACTATATTGACGCACCTGTACTCCGCGTGACGGGCCGGGATACCCCACTCCCGTACTCCAGCACCCTCGTAGACACCTTCCTGCCTAATCCGGGCCGGGTCGTGGAGGCTGTTAAGGCGGTCCTGTACCGCAACTGACCTGATGTTTTTTTAGCCTGATATAGCCCTGTACGTCTCGTACAGGGCTTTTTTTTAGCAGGCAGGCGCCCATTTGACTTCCTGAAAAACGTGATTTTTTCCAACTCAGTTTCAACAGGTTACCTGTAGATGGTCAGCGGATTTTACCGTACTTGCAGGCATAAAACGCAACGCTCCTCTTTCTACCCGTGAAACCGCGATTGAATCCCCAGACAGACGAACAAATCATCGAATCCCTGCTGCAGGGAGGCGATACGAGTCTGTTTGCGGTATTGTATGATCGGTATGCGACCAAGGTCTATCGCAAATGCCTGAGTTTTGCGCATGATCCGGAGGTGGCGGAGGACATGGCGCAGGATGTACTGCTCAAAGCGTTCACGCAGTTGGCCCGGTTTAAGGGTACCAGTAAGTTTTCGACCTGGCTTTATGCTGTGACCTACAACTACTGCGTCGAGTACTACCGCAAAGCCAGCCGCACCAAACAAATAGACCTCGAGGAAGCACCGGATATCGCCGCAGATGACGACCGGGAGGAGCAGGAACTCCTCAAGACCCGCACGGACCTGCTGCGCAGGGCACTGGCCCAGCTTTCGCCGGAAGACAAAGCCCTGCTGCTCATGAAGTATCAGGACGATGTGCCCGTCAGGGACCTCATGGACTCGCTGGAAATCTCTGAAAGTGCTGTCAAAATGCGACTCGCCCGCGCCCGCGCCCGGGTCAAGGACCTGATTACCGGGATGGAAGAACCCTGACCGGTTGGTACTTGCGTCTGATATATGTAAGTTTAGGCACTCAGCGTCACCTGTATGAATCAACCCTTCAAAGAACTGGAACCCCAGGCAGAGCTTCCTCCCGAAACCCGGGACCAAACGCTCGGGAGCGTGTATGCCCTGCGTTGTGTCATGGATATGGCGGAGTTATTTCTGGCCGCTCCGTTTGAGGTGCTGATCCATGCCCTTTCGCCCGCAGGCACTGAAGATCAGCCTGCCAGTCCGCCAGATAACCCTTGAGTTTATCCTTGTATCCCATATATTCGGCTGTAACGACCTACTCCCATGTCATTGCTCGAAGCACTCCAACAGTCCCTGACCCTGATTATTACCCAGATAGCGGGGGGACTGCCCCGGTTGGGTGGTGCCCTGCTGCTCCTCCTCCTGGGATGGCTCCTGGCAAGGGGCCTCTCCCGGCTGGCTGCCCGGCTGGTGACCCGGCTTGGTGCTGACCGTATCGCCCAGCGCCTCAATGAGACCTCCGCCCTCAAAGGGGCCGGTATCCAGGTCAAACCTGATCAGCTGATCCGGCAGTTTGTGTACTGGACCCTGATGCTGATCTTTATCCTCAGTGCGGCAGATACCCTTCAGTTGACCTTTGTCTCTGAGCAACTAAGTGCCCTTATTGCATACGTCCCTCAGTTGATGACAGCCCTGCTGATCCTGGGAGGCGGATTTCTGCTGGCTGACAAAGTCAAGGATGTCCTGGGCACAGCCCTCAAGTCTATGGGCGTGGCCGCCTGGCGGGTGATCAGCCTGGCATTGTTTGCTTTTTTGGTCTTGCTGGTGACCGTGACAGCCCTGGACCAGGCCGGGATAGATACCAGCCTCCTGACCGCCAATATTTCGCTGATAATCGGCGGGATCATGCTTGCCTTCGCGCTGGCGTATGGATATGCAGCGCGGGATGTGCTCACGAGCATGCTCGCGACCCTGTACAGCCGACATACGTTTCAGGCAGGGCTGCGCATAGAGATCGGCGGTGAAACCGGGATTATCGAAAAAATAGACAACGTCTCCTGCATCCTGATTACCAGCCGGGGCAAGGTAGTGATTCCCGCCAGCAGGCTGGTGACGGAGAAGGTGGTTATCCTGCCGGCTGAGGTCTGACCTCAGGCTGGTCTTTCAGACGACCATCCTGGATATAAATGATCCGGTCTGCCTGTGCAGCCAGGGCCAGGTTATGTGTCGCGATCAGGAAAGACACCTGGGTATGCCGGGCCAGCTCAAACATAAGCTGAAACAGTTCCTCACTATTTTGGGTGTCCAGGTTGCCGGTAGGCTCGTCGGCCAGGATGACCTTGGGCTGATTAATCAGGGCACGGGCTACGGATACCCGCTGCTGCTCCCCGCCGGAGAGCTGGGAGGGTTTGTGGTGGAGGCGGTGGCTCAGGCCCAGCCGCTCCAGCAGCGACTCCGCCCGATCAAGTACCCCTTGCCGGGGAGTGCCCGCGATCCAGGCCGGCATACAGACATTCTCCAGGGCTGTAAACTCTGGGAGCAGGTGGTGAAACTGAAACACAAACCCCAAAGACAGGTTTCTGAATCGTGCGCGGGCACGCTCCGGCAATCGTGTGATGTCCTGCCCATCGAGCAGGATACTGCCTGTATCCGGTACATCCAGGGTGCCCATGAGTTGCAGCAGGGTGCTTTTGCCAGCACCAGAGGCGCCTACCAGCGCCACCACCTCTCCGGCCCCCAGCACCAGGCTCACGCCCCGGAGTACCTGTACCTGTCCGTATGCTTTATGTAGATCTACTGCCTGTAACATGTCGGGTCCGGTACACCGATGGGGGTGACCATGCTGCAAATATACGCTTTTTTGGAGGTGTTTCAGACGTTTACTAAACCTTTAAGGTTTAGTAAACGTCTGAGTAAACGTCTGAAGCGTCTGAATATCCGCCACCCGGATCGCGATGACCTCCGCTTCGACGGTGATCTGGCCCTGGCTTTCTGCTGTGCAGCGCATCACGACCTTGCGGCCTTTGATCTCCAGTACACGGGCCCTCAGGGTGACAGGCTGATCGTTGGGGGTAGGGAGGAGGTACTTGACATGGATGGTGCCCGTAACATACCGGTAGTACGGTTCGCTGCCGAGGGGGCGTCCCTCAGCCCGCAGGGCAGCTGCCATAGCCGTCCCCATCGTGTGACAGTCTATAAGGGTCGCGAGGATACCGCCGTTGAGCAGGTGGGGCCATCCGCGGTATTTTTCTTCGGAGGTCCATATACAGATGGCCTCATCACCTGCCCAGTAACTGCTGATCTGCAGCCCATCCGGGTTTTCGCGTCCACAGCCAAAACAGATATTGCCAGGCATATGGTCCTGAAAATAAGGCGAAGGGGTAAGGGGGGCGGAGTCCATACAACAGAAATAATATAGGGGTGAATCGTATCAACCGACACTCATAACCTCCCATACCCGCGCCCGGATACGGGGGACAGCCTCCGTCTCAAACCAGGGGTGCTGGATACGCCAGCCGACATTGCGGGGAGAAGGATGGGGCAGGGGAATGATGCCTTGTCCGGCATACGTCTCCCAATGCCGGACCGTCTCAGCCAGGGTAACCTTGCGTGTCGCACCGAGATGATAGTCAGCCGCATACTGACCGACGGCCAGTACCAGTTTTAGCTGAGGCATCAGCGCCAATACCCGAGCCCGCCACAAAGGAGCACACTCCGGGCGAGGAGGCAGGTCGCCGCGGGTGCCTTTGCCGGGATAACAAAACCCTATTGGCAGGATGGCGATACGGCTTTCGTCATAAAACGTATCGCTGTCCATGTCCAGCCATTGCCGGAGACGGTTGCCGCTGAGGTCATTCCAGGGGATACCCGTGGCATGTACCCGTGTACCGGGTGCCTGCCCGGCGATCAGGACAGTGGCCGTGGCACTGGCCCGCAATACCGGACGCGGCCCCAGTGGCAAGTGTGCCTCACAGTGACGGCAAGCGCGTATCTCAGTCAGCAGGTCATCCAGCGGGGTACTCATGCGAGTGCTTTCGCAATGTCCCGCTCCCGTTGCCGCATGGCAACACCCGAGATACGAATGCTGATCTCATAGAGCAACTGCAACGGCAGGAAAATCAGAATCTGCGAAATCCAATCCGGAGGGGTAATCAACGCGGCGACCACCAGCAGTACCACAATAGCATGACGCCGGTATTGCCGCATAAAGGCAGGTGTCAGAATCCCGATCCGGGACAGGAAATAGGCCAGTACCGGCATCTGAAACACGATCCCACCCCCTACTGAGATCTGGATGATCATGGAGATCACGTCCCCGATCTTCCACTGGTTGGCTATCTCCGGAGCAAGTTTGTACCCCGCCAGAAACGTCACGGAAAAAGGGGCGATCACATAATAGGCAAAAGCGGTTCCCAAAAAAAACAACAGGCTGATGATCAATACACTACCACCCATACCTTTGCGCTCAGCAGGGTGAAGGCCCGGCTTGATAAACCGCCACATTTCCCAGATAAAATACGGGAAGGCCAACACAAACCCCCCGATCAGGGAGATGGTGATAGACTTGACAAACTGCTCGTAAGGATCAATGGCGATCAGCTGTACATCTATTTTGTCAAAACAAAGGCTTTTTTGCAGCCCACACAGAAACTTATGGGTAGGGAACTCAGCATTAAACGGCCCCAGGATCACGCTATGCAGCAGCCAGGGGATCTGAATAAACAGTCCCACTGCAAATATCACAATCACGCCTGCCGTGCGCAGCAGGTGCCAGCGCAACTCTTCCAGGTGATCCAGAAAGGACATTTCTTTTTCGCCTGCCTCCTCCTCTGCTACCGGAGTGCGTTTTTTGATCAGTGTACTGATGATACTCACGATTTTTTTCCCTCAGGTTATCCCGCTTCTTACCATGTAAACATCGGAAAATCGCGCATAAATGCATTGACTTCCCCCCGCACCTCAGAGATAACGCTCTCCTGCGCTGGATGAGAAAGTACCCGGTCAATAAACGCAGCAACGGTCTCCATATCAGCTTCTGTCAGCCCCCGTGTGGTCAGGGCAGGCGTACCGAGCCGGATACCGCTTGATACCATCGGGCTGCGCGAGTCGAAGGGGACCATATTTTTGTTGATGGTAATATCAGCCCGTACGAGTGCGTCTTCAGCCGTTTTTCCGGTCAGATCCGGAAACTTAGCCCGGAGGTCTATCAGCATCAGGTGGTTGTCGGTGCCATCGGAGATGACCTTATAACCCCGGTTGACCATCGCCGTCGCGAGTGCCTGGGCATTGCGGATGACACGGCGGGTATAGTCACCAAACTCCGGCCGCAGCGCCTCTCCAAAGGCCACAGCTTTTGCAGCAATGATGTGCATGAGCGGACCACCCTGGGTACCTGGAAACACCGCACTGTCCAGGATAGAGCCCATTGTCCGCACCTGACCTTTGGGGGTCGTCAGGCCGAGGGGGTTGGGTCCGTTTTTGCCGACCATGATCATGCCGCCCCGGGTAGCCCGCAGGGTTTTATGCGTCGTGGTGGTCACGACATCACAGTAGTCCATCGGGGAGGTGAGGAGCCCGGTCGCGATCAGACCTGCCGGGTGCGCAATGTCTGCCATGAGGAATGCACCTACTTCATTGGCGATCTCCCGGAAAGCCGCAAAATCCCAGTCACGGGAGTAGCTGCTGGCACCGGTGATGATAAGGCGGGGTTTTTCGCGGCGGGCTACGTCCCGCACCTGATCAAAGTCAATACGTCCGGTATCCTGGTGTACGCCATAGAACACCGGGCGGTAGAGTTTTCCGGAAAAGTTAACAGGAGAGCCATGTGTCAGGTGTCCCCCATGTGACAGGTCAAACCCCATGATGGTTTCGCCGGGCTTCAGGAGGGCCAGCATCACAGCCGCATTGGCAGTCGCTCCGGCATGAGGTTGTACATTGACCCACTCAGCCCCGAAGAGTGCCCGGGCACGCGTGCGCGCTAGGTCTTCTACCTCATCGGCGTGCTGGCAGCCCCCATAGTAGCGGGCACCCGGGAGACCCTCGGCGTACTTATTGGTAAAACAGCTACCGGCGGCCCGCATGACCTCTTCACTGACAAAGTTTTCGGAAGCAATCAGCTCGATGCCTTCCCGCTGCCGGTGCTCTTCGCGCCGGATCACCTCAAATACTGCCTGCGTATCGGTCAGAGAGGGCGATATATCTGTTGACAAAGCCATTATGCGTCAGGTAATAAATTAGCGGTTTGAAGTTACGAAATCTGCTCAGAGCACAAAAGCCTGAATCCCTTCTCCATCCGGATCAATCTCAACCGAGACATGCTGCTGCAGGGTGGTGGCGAGTTCAATGCCCACGACATCAGGGTGTACGGGCATCAGGCGGTGGCCGCGGTCAATAAGAATAGCTGTTCGGATAGATCGCGGACCCGTATGCAGGAGAATCGCCAGGACGTTCATAAGCGTGCGGCCGGTGTACATCACATCGTCCACCACGATAAGATTTTTTCCCCGCAGGAGCTCTACGTCTGCCCCGATGTCAATACCCAGGGTACCATCAGGCTCCGGATCCAGGCGGCAGTCTACCCGCACGATATGCAGCGGGCTGATTTTCTGCAGGTTATCGGCCAGGTGTCGGGCCAGCATACCGCCACGGGTATCTATGCCGATCACGACCAGCTCCGTTTCCAGAAAATAGGCCTCATATATCTCATAGGCCATGCGCATGAGGCGGGCCTGAATATCCCAGGTGTCCAGGATTTTGACTTTTGCTGCTGCCATGCTGATCCGGGTGAAAAACAAAGTTGAGAAATCTCAGGGGGGAAAACAACAAACGGGGCGCAGATGCGCCCCGTTTTCTGGCAATACTGCCCGGAGGCAGCATATTAGTCTATGGCCATCTGACGAGGGGCATTGCTGCGGGAGGCAGCGCGCTCCATCCGGGCCTGGTACTCGCTGATATCTCCGACCACAATATCCTGGTATCGGCGCAGACCGGTACCGGCTGGGATGAGGTGGCCGACGATAACGTTTTCCTTGAGGCCAAGGAGTTCGTCCGTACGGGCTGAGATAGCGGCTTCACTGAGGACCTTCGTCGTCTCCTGGAATGAGGCGGCAGAAAGCCAGCTCTTGGTGCCCAAAGACGCACGGGTGATACCCATCAGCACAGGTTGGCATACTGCCGGGCGGGCCGGACGGGCTGTAACCAGTTTTTTGTCCTGGCGGCGGAGCAGGGAGTTTTCATCCCGCAGGCGTCGCTGCAGCACGATCTGGCCAGACTTCAGGCTGGTAGAGTCGCCCGGATCCTCAACAAAATATTTGTCAAAAATCCAGTCATTTTCCTCCTGGAAGTCGGTGCGCGTCACGATCTCACGCTCCAGGAATATGGTATCACCGGCGTCTACGATCTCGACGTTTTTCATCATCTGGCGCACAATCACCTCGATGTGTTTGTCGTTGATCGGTACCCCCTGCATACGATATACCTCCTGGATCTCATTGACAATATAAGCTTGTACGGCGCTCGGACCCTTGATAGCGAGAATATCCCGTGGCGCTACCGCACCATCAGAAAGTTCCTCTCCAGCCATCACATAGTCTCCGTCATGTACAAGGATATGCTTGTTGAGCGATACCAGGTACTTGCGCTCGTCGTGTCCGTCTGTGGCCGTCACAAAAATCTCCCGGTTACCCCGTTTGATGCCGCCCAGCCGAACAACCCCCTCAATCTGGCTTACGACAGCCGGATTGGATGGGTTACGTGCTTCAAAAAGCTCCGTAACACGAGGCAGACCCCCGGTAATGTCAGCGGTACCACCGGATGAGCGTGGAATTTTCACCATGACCTGACCTGCTGTCAACTCCTCCTTGTCTTCTACGACCAGGTGAGAGCCTACAGGCAGGTTATAGGAGCGGATCTCCTCGCCATTTTCATCAAGGATGATAACGGTAGGATTGACTCCTTTGTCACGGGAGTCAATGATGACTTTTTCCTTGTGGCCCGTTTGCTCATCTATATCCTCCAGGTAAGTCACCCCGTCTTTTACATCCTGAAGCTTCACGGTCCCGCGGAACTCGGAGATAATGACAGAGTTATAAGGATCCCAGTTACAGAGCATCATCCCCTTGTGGACGATGTCGCCATCATTCACGTGGAGACTGGAACCATACGGAACCTTGTTGGAGAACAGAAGACGGCCTTGATCGTCAATAATTTTGAGTTTACCGGTACGGGAAACAACAATTTTATTGGGGTCATCATCCTCGTATTGTTCTACGAAGCGTACACTTTCCAGCTCAATGCGTCCGGCAAATTTAGCCACAAGCTGGCTGGAACTGGCAACCCGCTGGGCAGTACCCCCTACGTGGAAGGTACGGAGGGTAAGCTGTGTACCTGGCTCACCGATAGACTGAGCGGCTATGACCCCCAGGGCCTCGCCGACCTCAACCATACGGCCGGAACCGAGGTTTCGCCCGTAGCAGTTGGCGCAGATACCGACTTTGGACTCGCAGGTCAGTACGGTCCGGATCTCCACCTCCTCAATGGCCGTCTCCTCAATGGCCCGGACAATCGTCTCAGTGATTTCTTCACCGGCACCGACCAGTTTGCGGTCTTCCTGAAGCGGGTCAAATATATCGTTCAGGGCTACCCGTCCGAGGATACGCTCGCCGAGTGGCTGGATGATGTCCTCGTTTTCTTTGAGGGCCGTGATTGTAAGGCCGCGCAGGGTACCGCAGTCCATCTCTGTGATAATCACATCCTGGGCTACGTCTACGAGACGACGGGTCAGATAACCAGCATCCGCTGTTTTGAGCGCCGTATCAGCCAGACCTTTACGGGCACCGTGGGTCGAGATAAAATACTCCAATACGGAGAGACCTTCACGGAAGTTGGAGAGGATCGGGTTCTCGATGATCTCACCCGCAGACCCTTTGAGGGTTTTCTGGGGTTTGGCCATCAGGCCCCGCATACCGCCCAGCTGGCGAATCTGCTCCTTAGAACCACGTGCTCCGGAGTGGAACATCATGTAGATGTTGTTAAACCCATCTTTGTCTTTGCTGAGCTGATCCATCAGGGTCTCCGTCAGACGGGAGTTGGCGTGTGTCCAGATGTCAATCACCTGGTTATAACGCTCGTTTTCCGTGATAAGACCCATGCCGTAGTTGTTCCAGACATCCTCGATCTTCTCCTCCGCCTCGGCTACCAGAATCTCTTTTTCCGGGGGAACCACCACTTCACTCAACTGGAAGGACAGGCCGCCCATGTATGCTTCTTTAAACCCGGTGTCTTTCAGGTCATCCAGGAAGTTGACGGTTTTGACCAGTCCCACCCGTACAAAGATGTCACTGATGACCGTACGCATGGATTTTTTGGTCAGGACCTGGTTTACGTATCCTGCCCCATCCGGTACAATTTTATTAAAGAGTACCCGGCCTACCGTCGTCTCGATGATTTCGAGTACGGGTTTGCCGTTCTCGTCAAGTACCTTCCGGCCGCTGTCAGGCTCGTATTTAAAATGACGAACCTTGATATAAGCGTGTTTGGCGACTACTTTTTCATTATAGGCAATCTCAACTTCTTCAGGCGAACCGAAGAGCATGCCTTCCCCTTTCTGGCCCGGACGTCCTTTGGTGAGATAATATACCCCCAATACCATGTCCTGGGTAGGCAGGGTCACGGGGTTACCATTGGCAGGGTGCAGAATGTTGTGGCTGGCCAGCATCAGGGTCATGGCCTCCAGACAAGCTTCATTGCTGAGGGGCACGTGTACGGCCATCTGGTCACCGTCAAAGTCAGCGTTGAAGCCCGTACACACGAGGGGGTGAAGCTGGATCGCTTTACCCTCTACGAGGCGTGGCATAAACGCCTGTATGCCCAGACGGTGAAGGGTCGGAGCCCGGTTTAGCATGACCGGGTGGCCCTTCAGGATATTTTCGAGAATGTCCCAGATCACCGGGTCACGGCGATCCACGAGTTTTTTAGCGCTTTTGACCGTTTTGACGATACCCCGCTCGATGAGTTTCCGGATCACAAACGGCTTAAAAAGTTCGGCCGCCATAGACTTCGGCAGTCCGCACTCATACAGCTTAAGGGTAGGCCCCACCACGATGACTGAACGCCCGGAGTAGTCCACCCGTTTGCCGAGCAGGTTCTGACGGAATCGCCCTTGTTTGCCTTTCAGCATATCAGAGAGCGACTTCAGGGCACGGTTAGACTCAGAGCGGACAGCGTTTACCTTGCGGGTGTTGTCGAAGAGTGAATCCACAGCCTCCTGGAGCATGCGTTTTTCGTTCCGGAGGATGACCTCAGGCGCTTTGATCTCGATGAGACGCTTCAGGCGGTTATTGCGGATAATCACCCGGCGATAGAGGTCGTTGAGGTCAGAGGTCGCAAAACGTCCCCCTTCAAGCGGCACCAGGGGGCGCAGCTCAGGCGGGATCACGGGTACGATACGCACGACCATCCACTCGGGGCGGTTCTCCATCCGGCGATTGGCAGAGCGGAAGGCTTCTACGACTTTCAGACGCTTGAGGGCATCAGCTTTACGCTGCTGAGAGGTCTCTACAGCAGCCCGCTGGCGCAGGGAGTAGGAGAGGTCGTCCAGGTCAATAGAGGACAACAATGCCTCCAGGGCGTCTGCGCCCATTTTGGCCACAAACTTGTTGGCGTCCTCATCCGGGAGCATCTGGTTTTCTTTGGGCAGGGTCTCCAGTAGCGACAGATACTCCTCTTCGGTGAGGAAGTCCATCCGCTGGATGCCTTCTTTTTCGAGTACACCAGGATTGATGACCACATACCGCTCGTAATAGATCACCTGATCGAGTTTTTTTCCGGTCAGGCCGAGCAGATATCCGATTTTACTGGGCAGTGTACGGAAGTACCAGATATGTGCTACCGGTACGACGAGCTGAATATGGCCCATACGTTCGCGGCGGACTTTTTTCTCTGTCACTTCCACCCCGCAGCGATCACAGATGATCCCTTTGTAGCGGATGCGCTTATACTTACCGCAGTGACATTCATAGTCCTTGACAGGCCCGAAGATACGCTCGCAGAACAAGCCATCTTTTTCAGGCTTGTACGTACGGTAGTTGATCGTTTCAGGCTTGAGCACCTCCCCGTTTGAGCGGTTGAGGATGGCCTCTGGAGAAGCCAGGCTTACCGTAATTCGTTTGAATTCGCTGGTAATCTTGGTGTTTTTGGCAATTGGCATGCTTACCTCCGGTAAATTTTCCTTGCTCAGATTCAGAAAAAACGACCGGCCCGCCGGGGGCGGACCGGTTATATCATCAGTTTTCGAGGGTTACCTCGAGCGCCAGCCCACGAAGCTCGTGGATCAAGACGTTGAAAGACTCCGGCACGCCCGGGGTAGGGAGTACATCGCCTTTGACGATGGCCTCATACACCTTGGCACGGCCGATCACATCGTCTGACTTGACCGTAAGCATCTCCCGCAGGATATGCGCAGCACCAAAGGCCTCCAGCGCCCACACTTCCATCTCCCCGAAACGTTGTCCCCCAAACTGGGCTTTACCGCCGAGGGGCTGCTGGGTGATGAGCGAGTACGGACCGATAGAGCGGGAGTGCATCTTGTCGTCCACAAGGTGGATCAGCTTGAGCATGTAGATAATGCCCACCGTCGTCCGCTCGGAGAAGGGCTCACCGGTCTGGCCGTTGATAAGCTGCTGTACACCGTAGCGTGGCAGGCCTGCTTTGTCCATGTAGCCGTTTACATCTTCGAGGTTAGCCCCGTCAAAGATCGGCGTGGCAAAACGCAGCCCCAGTGTACGGCCTGCCCAGGCCAGGATACTCTCGAATACCTGTCCGAGGTTCATCCGCGAAGGTACCCCCAGTGGGTTCAGTACGATATCTATCGGCGTACCATCCGGCAGGAATGGCATGTCCTCTACCGGTACAATACGGGCTACGACCCCTTTGTTTCCGTGGCGGCCTGCCATTTTATCTCCGACTTGGAGTTTGCGCTTGGTGGCGACATAGACTTTCACCTGGCGGATGACGCCTGGATCGAGTTCGGTGTCCCCTTTG
>JANRLQ010000006.1:0-41957 GCA_033762375.1 Bacteroidia bacterium | reverse complement strand
CCGCCGGTTCCGATTCCTCCGTCAAAATCCCACAAAAATGTAGCACTCGCCGGACTCGCGCTGCCGGTATATACCACCTGCGCTGAACTGCCCGCGCATACCGATGGGGTCACGCTGAAACCAGAGGTAGGGATCGGGAAGACCTGGATCGTTTTGGCGATGGTGTCGGAAGGACATCCATTGACATTTATCCAGAGTTTTACCGTTTTGAGGCCCGGTGTGGACCATGACACCTGGTTAGGTCCTGGTCCGGTACCTACGCTTGTGCCGCCGCCAAAATCCCAGTTATAAACCGTGCCTGGTATTTGTAACCCTGCAAAACTCAGGGTAATAACCTCATTGACACAGGCAGTCGGCGGGCCAGAGATGCCGGCGGCAGGTTTGGGCTGGAAGATTACGGTAGCCGTATCAAAACTTACGCATCCAAATGGATCGGTTGCGGTCAGGGTGAACGGTATGGTGAAGGGTACCGTGGTTCCGTTATTAAAGAGGACGTTGGCCTGAGCAGAAGCAGGGTTGATGGCCCCGGCCCATCCCAGTCCGAAGAAGGAATTCCACTGGTAGGTATATCCCGGCAAAGCAGGCGTACCGATAGAAGCTATCTGGCCTGAGCACAGCGTAATATCCGGACCCGCATTGGCAATGGCAGTATTGTTGACGAGAATGGTATCTGAGTAGGTAGAACTAACCCCGGTTGAGTCTGTGATGGTCAGGGTATAGTTGTAGGTACCAGGGCCCGGATAGGTATGGGTAATGGTAGCCGTATTGCCAGAGATACCACCGGTGCCGGTCCAGGCATATGTGAAGGGTGGTGCACCTCCGCAGGGGTATCCGTCAAGCTCAAATGTATTACACGACAACCTGTTTTCGTCCACAAACGGATCCAGCGAACAACTGTTGACGTTGATCACGATTGAGTATTGCCCCTGGCCCAACAAAGGACATCCGTCATCTACCAGGGTCACCAGAAACTGGTACGTACCTGTCTGGGTGGGCACCCAGCAAAACTGAGCGGTAGGGGTAGCGCCTGTTGAGAACA
The DNA here is from genome assembly GCA_033762375.1 of Bacteroidia bacterium. Classification (GTDB taxonomy): domain Bacteria; phylum Bacteroidota; class Bacteroidia; order J057; family J057; genus RDXT01. The sequence goes on along the minus strand of JANRLQ010000006.1, from coordinate 40,918 downwards.
GGGTATCTACGGGAACAAGCGGGTTATTAACATCTACAAAGGTACCGGGAACGTTTTGGTTCCAGTACATGATATAGGTCTGGCCGCTGTCCGGATCCAGGGTTTCAATATCAAAACATACCTCCTGACAGGCACAGCTGGTCACGGTGAGTCCGTTGGCTGTAGCACCGGGCGTGAGGTTGGTAAGGGCAGAAACAATCGGCGGAGCATTCGGAGTGCCCAGAATATTACAGTCCAGCACCGTCACCTGGATGTCCCGTACGACCTCACCGATCTTGACTCCATTCCGGTATTCCTCTACCTTGACGCAGACTACTGCTACGACAGGTGGTCCACCGGGATTAGGGGTAAAGTTGATATCCCCCGTCAAAGCATTGATGGTGACATTCCAGCCGGCTCCGAGTGGTTGGGTAGCGGAAAAACCTGGAAAATATGGCACCTGTACGCCCTGATTATCAAAACAGGGTCCCAGGGAATACACAAGCGAGTCTCCATCCGGGTCGAAGGCTCCCTGGTTGAAGGTATAGGACTGACCTGAACAGAGATAAGGGGTAGGGATATTCCCAAACTGCGGTGAACTGTTGCAGGGGCTGAGGGTCGTATTGATCTGGGTATTCCCCGTAAAAATGCCCACACTGCCAAAGGCCCCCCCGTTGATGGAGGTAATGGCTGCATTGCGGCAGCAGGTTCCCCACTCAATGTTGTAGATGTTACAGTTGGTATTGCAGAAGTTATAGTCACGGGTATAGGTGACGGCCACAACACCCCGTACCGGCGCATTGGGGACGCCGTCACAAGCCGTCAGCACCGTAGGACATACAGGGGTCACATCTACATACGAACCTGGTACATAGGTCCAGTTATTGAGGGCTGTAGGGGCTGCGCAGGTCTGGCCTGGAAAGTTGGGGATGCCCGTAATATCAAACCCGAAGTTAGGATCGGGTGGCGGGTTATTGGGGTTTGGGGGGATAAAACCCTGCATGGCCGCGCCGGAGCAGTCATAGTACGTGGTGTGATAAATGCGGTAGGTACAGTTGTTGATGCACTCATAGGTAATGTCAACGCCCATGTAGTGAGAGGCTTGCAGGGTATTGACTCCCATCATCAGGCCCATCAGCATCACCAGACCTGCAATGAAGCTGGAGGTTCGCATGTGTCAGTGAGGTAAAGAGTTTTCGATCTGAGCAGATGTAAGGTTTGATAACAAATGTAGCGAAAATGTCCGGCTTATAAAATGCGTATTATGTTTTTCAGCGGACGAAAACGGGAAAAACCGCTGCCGGTACGCGTGCTTTTGTTAATTTAATTGCCAAATTGATCGGTCGTATGGTTTCTGCTGAAGAAGAACGCCTCCGCGCAGCCCGCAGCGGACAGGCTGCCTGGAAAAAATGGGGACCGTATCTCAGTGAGCGTCAGTGGGGTACCGTGCGTGAAGACTACAGTCCGGAGGGTAATGCGTGGGCACATACCCCGCACGAGATTGCCCGGAGCAAAGCCTGGCGATGGGGAGAAGAGGGACTCGCCGGCATCTGCGATGATCAGCAATATCTGTGTCTGGCCCTTTCGCTCTGGAACGGCAAAGACCCGCAGTTTAAGGAGCGACTCTTTGGACTGACCGGTCCGGAGGGAAATCACGGTGAGGATGTCAAGGAACTGTATTATTACCTCGACAATACCCCCTCCCACGCCTGGATGGAGATGCTGTACAAGTATCCGCAAGCCGCATTCCCCTACGAAAAACTCCGGGCAGAAACCCGCAAACAGACCCGGCTTGATCCCGAATATGAAATATGGGATACAGGGGTATTTGATGCAGGCAAGTACTGGGACGTTTTTGTGCGATATGCCAAGGCTGGCCCGGAGGACATCGTGATGGAAATAGAGGTCCACAACCGGGGACCGGTAGCTGAGTCCCTCTGGATCATGCCTACTCTCTGGTTTCGCAATACGTGGTCCTGGGGGCAGGACCCCGCAAGACCTGCATTGGCTCCGATCAAACCTGGCACGATCGGGGTGACACACCAACATCTGGCGCCGATGGCCCTGTATCACGACCCTGCCTTCCCGGTACTATATTGTGACAATGACTCCAACCGGGCACTCCTCTACCAGGAACCCTACAAAGGATTTCCGAAGGACGCCATCCAGGCCTATGTGATACATGGCACACCAGCTGTCAACCCTGACCGGCGGGGCACCAAAGCGACTGTGATATGCCAGGTTTCGATTCCTGCCGGAGCTCACCATACCCTGCGGCTGAGACTGGGCCCCCAAGGCCTCAAATCTCCCCTCACAGAGGCTGATGAGATCCTGCGGATGCGCAGGGGAGAGGCGGATGTTTTTTATGAGGGCCTGCAAGCTGGCATTACAGACGACGATATGCGACGCATCCAGCGCCAGGCCCTGGCCGGGATGCTCTGGAGCAAGCAGTATTATTACTACGATGTCATGCAGTGGCTCCGGGGTGATCCAGCCTTCCCGCCGCCACCCGCTCAGCGCCAGCAGGGCCGCAACCGCACCTGGCAACACCTCAACAATGCCGACATCATCTCCATGCCTGACAAGTGGGAGTACCCCTGGTATGCTGCCTGGGATTTGGCCTTCCATTGTGTATCACTCGCGCTTGTGGACCTGGATTTTGCCAAAAGTCAACTGATACTCCTGACCCGTGAGTGGTATATGCACCCTAACGGACAGTTGCCAGCCTACGAGTGGAACTTCAGTGATGTCAATCCACCGGTACATGCCTGGGCTGCCTGGCAGGTGTATCAGATGGAAAAAAAACGCACCGGGCATGGAGACCGGGCTTTTTTGGAAGGCATATTCCACAAACTCCTCCTCAACTTCACCTGGTGGGTCAACCGCAAGGACCATGAGGGGAATAACATCTTCGAAGGTGGATTCCTGGGCCTGGACAATATTGGGGTCTTTGACCGGAGTTCACAACTGCCTACGGGCGGTCACCTGGAGCAGGCTGATGGTACGAGCTGGATGGCGATGTACAGCCTGAACCTGATGAGTATTGCCCTGGAACTGGCCAAAGACAACCCGGTATATCAGGATACAGCTACCAAATTTTTTGAGCACTTCCTTCAGATAGCCGGTGCCCTCGTCAATATGGGCGGCAGCGGGATCAGCCTCTGGCACGATGAAGACAAGTTTTTTTATGATGTGCTCAGCCTGCCCAATCACCACAAGATACACCTCAAGATTCGCTCCATGGTCGGGCTGATCCCGATGTTTGCGGTGGACGTACTTCAGCATGAGGACCTGGTGCAGGTGCCGGAGTTTGCGGCACGGATGGACTGGTACCTGAATCATCGGGCCGATCTGGCCTCGCTGGTATCCCGCTGGCAAGAACCGGGGCGGCTCGACACCCACCTGCTTTCGCTGCTCAGGGGGCACCGAATGAAACGCCTGATACACAGGATGGCAGATGAGGCTGAATTTTTATCTCCTTACGGGGTCCGGGCCTTGTCAAAACACCACGAAAAACACCCTTACCGGTTTCAGGTGTACGAAGAGGTGTTTACCGTGGCGTACCGGCCGGCTGAGTCAGACTCTGGCATGTTTGGGGGCAACTCCAACTGGCGGGGACCTGTCTGGTTTCCGGTGAACTATCTCCTGATCCAGTCCCTGCGCCAGTTTCACGCGTATTATGGAGATGCCTTTAAGGTGGAGTATCCTACGGGCTCCGGTGTGCTCTGCACACTTGACCATATAGCCGACCAGCTTTCGATGCGGCTGATCCGGATTTTCATGCGGAATCCGGATGGCAAGCGGCCTGTTTTTGGAGACGTGCCCTTGTTTCAGACAGATCCTCACTTTCGGGATTACCTGCTTTTTTACGAATATTTTCACGGGGATAACGGACGGGGGGCAGGGGCTTCACACCAGACAGGCTGGACAGGACTGGTCGCCAACCTGATCCAGGAGTTGGCAGAAAAACAAAGTACGAAAGCTTGAAACACCAGGAAATGTTTCTAATTTGAACACGTCCGTCCACTTGCTGGCCGGGCCTCATACGCTTCTACTACTTCAAACCTCGTATTGTCTATGAATGTATTTGCAGCTGAATTGATTGGCACCCTGATCCTGCTCCTGCTGGGCAATGGCGTGGTGGCCAATGTCCTGCTGGCCCGCACCAAAGGTCACGGGGCAGGACTGATCGCGATCACCCTGGGCTGGGCTACGGCTGTATTTGCCGGCGTGCTGGTCGCCGGGCCGGTGAGTGGAGCCCATCTTAATCCTGCGGTGACAGTAGGACTGGCGATCGCAGGTAAGTTTGCCTGGACAGACGTACCGATGTATATCCTGGCACAATGTCTGGGAGCAGCGGCGGGTGCCGCCCTGGTATGGGTTATGTACCATGGTCATTTTTCCGCGACAGAAGACCGGGACACCAAACTGGCCACCTTCTGCACCAGCCCGGCGATCCGCAACACCGGTGCCAACCTGCTCTCGGAGATCATCGGGACCTTTGTCCTGGTGTATGCGGCACTGCACATCACAGACCCGGCCTTCAGCGCAGCGGGTATGAGCGAGGTCAAAATGGGCCTGGGTACAGTGGGGGCACTGCCGATCGCGCTGATAGTCCTGGCGATTGGTCTTTGTCTGGGGGGTACGACGGGGTATGCCATCAATCCGGCCCGGGACTTCATGCCCCGGCTCATGCATGCAGTCCTGCCCGTCCCGGACAAACGCGACAGCGACTGGGGATATGCCTGGATACCGGTAGCAGGGCCCGTTGCCGGAGCCGCTGTAGCTGCCGTGCTCACCCTCCTACTCGGCTGATGACTCCTCGGGGCGGACGCCTGTCCGCCCCGCCATTTCAGCACACATGAGGTCAAAATTGTCCCAGTCCCGCCGGTACAGGCTGATCACCTGATCATTAAAATGAAAGGTGAGGACATCCCCCTCAGGTGACAGGCCTGCATTGGCATAGGCCAGCGGGAAGGCAGGGCGCTGCTCCTGGCGGCTGAACAGCATCTCATACACTGAGATCAGGGAAAAATGGTCGCCCACAAAAAATATTTCTGCATAACTCCGCCGCATCCGCCCGTAGGCCAGCCAGTTGCCCAGCGCGATTGCCACTAGCTCACCAGCTAATCCCCACAATGCCAGCATCATCCCTCCGGCGCCACTGATGATCTGCACCAGAATGATCAGCATCAGGATTATATTAAACGCCGCATAATATTGCATCGCGTACTCTTGGGAAACATTAAAGGCATTTCCGGAGGGGGGATAAAAGCGGCTGCGAAAACTATTCATGTCTCTTGTAATTAAAAAGGTCCTTCCGGTGTCTCTACCTGTGTCAGCGGGCCCTTATACCCCCGGAGAAACTCATCGGCAGGCATTCGTTTTTTTCCCTCTACTTGTATCTGGTCCAGTTCCAGCCAGGTATCAGCACAGGCCACCTGGAGTTGGCGGTTTTCTACCCGCAGGGTGCCTGGTGGCTGATCAGCCGGGGTCTCCGTGAGGCGGGACGCCAGCACCTTCATGACCTTGCCATCCAGCAGGGTCCAGGCTGCGGGATACGGCGACATACCCCGGATATGATTGTGTACGGCCAGGGCAGGCTGGGTCCATTGAATAAGGCAGTGCTCTCTGAATATTTTAGGCGCAGCATGCCGGAATGCGGCCTCCTGCTGCGGTTGCGGCACCAGGCGACCAGCTTCCAGCCCCTGTACTGTCTCCACCACCAATCCGGCACCAGACACCATAAGTGCATCGTGTAAGTCTCCGGCAGACCAGGTCGGGGGGATAAGGGTTTCACGCTGGAGAAGTATTTGTCCGGTGTCAATTTCCTTGTCTATCATAAACGTCGTGACACCTGAACGAGACTCACCGTTGATGACCGCCCAATTGATCGGGGCTGCCCCCCGGTAGTCCGGTAGGAGTGAGGCGTGCAGGTTGAAGGTTCCCAGACGTGGGATACGCCAGACGACCTCCGGCAGCATCCGGAAGGCAACGACGACCATCAGGTCGGGCTCCAGGGCCCGCAGGGCCGCAAGAAAATCCGATGCCCGGAGTTTTTCAGGTTGCAGGAGCGGCCAGCCCTGGGCCTCCGCATACCGCCCGACAGGAGATCGCTGCACCTGCTGCCCCCGGCCTGCTGGTTTATCCGGTGTGGTGACGACCGCTACAGGTGGGTATCCAGCCTCCCCCAATGCTGCGAGTGAGGCTACCGCAAACTCCGGTGTACCCATATATATAATGCGCATGGAGCAAAGATAGCGAAAAAAAGCCATCGTTACCTACCCGGCCTCATACCATGTGAAGGCCCGGAGAGAGCACTTTGTGTGCACGTGAGCGGGCGAACTGATCATCCAGCGGCCGCTCAAAAGGTACCCAGTAGTGTTTGTCGCGCCAGGGCAGGGTCTGCTGCATCACATTATACCCACAGGCGGTGAATATCCGGTCTACATAAGGAAATAAAGGCCAGGCAGGGTACCAGTCTTCTACCTGTACCGGGTCATCTGTCAACGGAACTCCGGGCGTACAAACCAGAATCGCCGGAGCCGGGTCAAACCGCATGGCCTGCTCCTGTGCGATACTCACCAGGGTTTCTACCTCTGCTTCAGGGCCCGAGTGTACCACCAGCCACCGGGGCGCACAGGTACTATGCAGCCAGGCTTGCATGGCCGGTGTCACACCCGGATCGGGATAATGCAGGGTCAATGGCTGACACGTGTGTGAGTGTGCCTGTATCCAGTACTGATGATCCGCCTCCAGCCCTTCTGTCTCATAGGTACAGTCAAAGTGGATCTCTGTCTTGTCCAGCAAGGCAGCATACTGCTGCCAGCGGAGTCGGCGGGCGATATAATACAAGGGAATACCCGGCGGGAACAGCATCTCACCCTGCATCCCTGCCGGGAAGGCATCCATATATACTGCCTCTACGGGGACGGTCTCCATCAGGTGCCGTATCCAGTCCGGAAAAGCCTCTGCCGTCTGTACAGACTCCGGGACCAGGATCCGGTCCCGCGGCGGGAAGACCTGCCTGCTCAACAATGAGTTGGTCAGGACCCGTACATCCCGCAGCGCGAGGGTGTGCACACAGGCTTGTGCCCGTGTGAGATGTCCCAGCCCGCTCCCGATCGCGTAGTATAAGATCATGCGTTGAAAAACCGGCTTGAAGATACGCAGCGCCGATGGGAAATAAGCATATCCTTCCTGCAAATTTTCACGTAAAAACAACCTCACCCTTACCTGAACACCATGAATCATTCACTCGGTATAGCACTCTCCGGTGGTGGGGCACGTGGTATTGCACACATCGGGGTCCTGCAAGCGCTGGAAGACCATCAGATCTATCCGGATGCCCTCTCGGGCGCCAGTGCCGGGGCGCTTGTCGGCACCCTGTATGCGGCCGGCAAAACCCCTGCGGAGATTCTGGCGATCTGCAAAGAGTCCACCCTCCTGAAACTGTTCCGGCCGACCGTGCCCCGCATAGGTCTCACGGACAACTCATACCTCATGGAGGTTATGGCGCAGGCGGTGGGGCAGGATGACTTTGCGGCACTAAAGCGCCCCGTATTCATCTCTGTCACCAACCTGATGACGGGCCAGGTTGAGATCAAACATGAGGGCCCGCTCTACCAGATGGTCGCCGCCTCGGCTTCGATCCCGGTCCTGTTTAAGGGACAAACGTACGAAGGGGCCATCTACCTGGATGGCGGGGTGCTGAACAACCTGCCCATTGAGCCCCTAAAGGCGACCTGCCGCCATGTCATCGGAGTTAATGTCACCCCCATCGAGCCCGTCTCTGACCTGCCGGGTATTCTGGAGGTGGCGTACCGTACCCTGGACCTGATCCTCTGGACCAATGTCGCCCCGCGCCTGCGCCAATGTGATGTTATCATCGAGCCAGGGGCGCACCGATATGGTTTTTTTGACCTGAATAAGGCTGATGACATCTTTGAAGCCGGCTATGACGCTGCCCTGCGTCAGATCCCTCAGATCCACCGTTTGCTGGATCCGGCCATGGAGGGCGTCTTTATGCCGATGACACCCAGGCATGTGCGCCAGCCCGTACGACCCCAACCCCAGCCCAGGTCCTGGTGGGCAAAAGTTTGGGACAAAATAAGCCGACAGCCTACCGCCAGTGCGTGAAACAGGTGTTACACATAAATTCTCGGAGCTGTAGGTATCTGCAAAAAAACCTGTAACTTGTGCCACAAAATCTTACTTATGAGAATTTTCGGACTCCTGGCAGTGGCTGTCGCGCTCATTGCCTGTAATAATACCGGCAAGCTCGGCTCTGCCAAGCTCGAAACCCGCCTGGACAGCATGTCGTATGCCCTCGGACAAGATCTGGGCGGATCTCTTAAAGAGCAAGAGATTGAGGTGAATGCTGATGCTGTCTACGCTGGTCTTGATGCAGATGCAGAAGGTGCTACCCCACTGTTGACAGAGGAGCAAAAACAGGCGATCCTGGCCTCCTGGCAGGCTGAGATGCAGCAGAAAGCTATGCAGCAGATGCAGGAAGAAATGCAGCGCCAGCAGCAGCAACCTCCTGCCGATAGCCAGCCTTTCCAGAAACAATCCAATGTCCAGTCAGGCAGCATCGGTAAGCCTGCCCCCGAGATAGCCCTGGCTACTCCCGCTGGTGATATTCTGAAACTTTCCTCCCTCCGGGGTCAGGTGGTCCTCATTGATTTTTGGGCCAGCTGGTGCAAACCCTGCCGGATGGAAAACCCCAATGTCGTGCGTATGTACAATAAGTACCACAGCAAAGGATTTGAAATCTATGGCGTGAGCCTCGACCGTGACAAAAATGCCTGGGTAAAAGCTATTGAAGCAGACAAACTCACCTGGAAACATGTCAGCGACCTGAAGTTCTGGCAAAGTGAAGCCGCTGCTACCTATGGCGTAAACGCGATACCTTACACCGTGCTGATTGATGCCGAAGGCAATATCATCGGCGAGCGGCTGCGGGGTGCTTCGCTTGAAAAAAAATTAGCAGAAATTTTCGGCGAATAAACTGACTGTTTACCTGTACCGCTTACGGCCCGGAGTTTTCCGGGCCGCTTTTTTTATATACAGGCGGCACCTGCGCATGTGATCCCGCACCTGTACGCCGCCGGATATTGCTACTTTGCCGATTCATATGAAAAAAAGTATGTGACTTAGATAAAACACTGTATTTTACCTTACCATTTTCCTTAACCTGTACCTACAGATGAATCAATGCTCTACCTGGGTAATAGGATGTGTATTTGCCTGTATGACCTTCTCCGTATCAGCGCAGACCTCTGACGCTGCTTATACGCTATGGCTTCAGTCAGGCAAACGCACCTTACCTGAAAACGTCAAAACCATGACCCTCACTCCCGGGCTGATGCCTGATGAGGTAGTTGAAGGGTATGTCTATCGCCTGGTTCAATTCTACCAGATTCCGGACGACGCTGTACGGCAGCAGTTGGCTGCTGACGGCGTGCTGCTGCTGGATTATATCCCTGCCTATGCCTGGGTGACAGCTATCCCGGAGACCTATGATTTCCAACGTTTTCTCTCCCTCGGTGTGCGCGCCATCCAGCCCCTGGCACCTGCCGACAAGCTGCACAGACATCTGGCTGAAGGTGATATCCCTGCGCACGCCCTGCAGGGAGACAAGGTCGAGACCACAATCCGGCTTTATCCGCATGCTGACCTTACCCGTACGGCAGGTCAGATGGCCCGGATGGGATATACCCTTGTCCGGACACTGCCACAGCTCCACGCGCTCACGGTTCAGGTCCCCCTGGGATCTGTGTGGACCATGGCCGCTATGCCAGAGATCCAGTATGCCGAACCCGTAGCAGACCCGGGTCTGCCCGAGGATACCCGTGGCAAAAGCCTCCACCGCGCCAATGTGCTCAACAGCGAGTACCCTGGTGGTCGCCGGTATGACGGCACCGGTGTGAATATCGCCGTGCGGGACGATGGCCACCTGGGACCCCATATTGACTTTCAGGGACGGACTGACCAGACCTACGCGACTGTCACGACCGGTACACACGGTGATGGGGTGGCGGGTATCATGGCCGGTGCCGGAAACCTCAATCCGAGCAACCAAGGCATGGCACCGGGTGCATTTATATATGTCCTGGACTATCAGGCAGATTTTCTGGACAGCACCCTCTTCCTGCACCAGACCCAAAACATGGTCATCACAAACTCCTCCTACAGCAACGGCTGTAATGCGGGTTATACCCTGATCACCCAAACCGTGGACAAGCAGGCGCACGAAAATCCGTCCTTGCTTCATGTATTCTCTGCTGGTAATAGCGGCACGTCCAACTGCGGCTACGGTGCCGGTGCGACCTGGGGTAATATTACGGGTGGGCATAAGATGGGCAAAAACGTCATCGCGACTGCCAACCTGTACGCTGATGATGTGCTGGAGGTCAGCAGCAGCCGGGGTCCTGCCAATGACGGGCGGATCAAACCCGATATTGCTGCCAATGGCCAGAACCAGATTTCGACCAACCCCAACAACAGCTACTCGGCTTTCGGTGGTACCTCCGGGGCTGCGCCCGGCATCGCGGGGGTAGCGGCACAGCTGTATCATGCTTACCGGCTCATGCATGGAGGGGCTGACCCGGACGGCGCCCTGATCAAAGCTGCCATGATGAATACAGCTTATGACCTGGGCAATATCGGACCTGACTTTAAGTACGGCTGGGGACGGATAGATGCTGCCCGCGCCGCGCTGCTGCTGGAGGAAAACCGCTACCTGGAGTCCGGTGTCGGAAATGCGGGGCTGAATACCCATACAGTCACCGTACCTGCCAATACCAAGGAGGTACGCATCATGTTGTATTGGAATGACCCGGAAGCTTCTCCCCTCTCCTTCAAGGCCCTCGTCAATGACCTGAATCTCTCCGTTACAGAACCTGGCGGTGCTGTGCGGCTGCCCTGGCTGCTCAATCCTACCCCCAATGCCAGCTTCCTCAACCTGCCTGCCGGCAACGGAGTAGATGACCTCAACAACGTAGAGCAGGTAGCTATTTTTGAACCAGCTGCAGGCACCTACACGGTTACCATCGAGGGGGCAGCGATACCTTCAGGCACCCAAAAATATTACCTGGTGTATGAGTTTATCCCTGACGAGATCCGGGTTACGTATCCGATCGGGGGCGAAAAACTGATCCCCGGCCAGGTGGAGCGCATCCGCTGGGATGCCTGGACCACCAATGCGACCAGCGGTGGGTTCACGCTGGAGTTTAGTGCTGACAGCGGGACTACCTGGACCACCATCGGCACCCCTGCCAATCCCCAGACCCGGCATTTTGACTGGACCCCTCCCGCCAACGTAGTGACCGACAAGGGCCTGGTCCGTATCAGCCGGGGGAGTGTCTCCGGCCAAAGCCTGGCTACCTTCACGACCGTAGGTGTACCGGGCAACTTCAAAGTGGATCAGGTATGCCCTGATTTTACCCGCCTGACCTGGAACCCTGTCACAGGCGCTACCGCCTACACGATCTACCGGCTCGGAACCAAGTTTATGGACTCGGTCATGACGGTGCCCGCTACGCCTGCGCCAAGCGCGGATGTACCGGCGAGCATGACGGGTGAATACTGGTTTGCGGTAGCAGCCCGTACGGCAAACAGTGCCGGGCGCCGGACCATCGCCATCCGTCGGGGTCCCGGACGCACCAATTGCCCGATAGACAACGACGTGGCCGCCATCAATGCTGGTGCGGGGATCACCGGGCCATTCCTGGACTGCCGCGCCTATACCGTGCCGGTGACGATGACCCTGAAAAATGAGTCTTCCCTCGCCATGACCCAAATCCCGGTTTTTTTCCAGTTTGGGAACCTGCCACCTGTCTCAGGTACCTTTACAGGTGTGATTCCGGCGGGCAACACGGCCGTCTATAGCTTTCCCGGCACCGTGACCCTCAGCAGTGCCGGCATCTATCCGCTGAAGGTTTGGGCTGTGTATCCAGGTGATACCATTGCCTCAAACGACACCTTGTACTCCAGCCTGGAAGTAGTACCCAGCCAGACCGTGGGTGTGCCGTTCCTCGAAAATTTTGAATCTTATACCCAGTGCAGCGGCGAAGAAGACTGTGCCTTTAGCTGTACCCTAGACGGTGACTGGTACAACCAGCCCAATGGCAGCGGGGATGACATGGACTGGCGGGTATTCAGCGGGCCTACGGCTACAGAAGGTACCGGCCCCGAACTTGATCACCAACCAGGTACGGCTGCGGGTAACTATTTGTATGTAGAGGCTTCCGGCAGCTGCAACAATAAAAAAGCCGTCGTTGTCAGCCCCTGTATCAACCTCGCAGGGGTGACACAACCTGAGCTGACCTTCTGGTACCATATGAACGGTAGTGACATCGGCAAACTCCGGCTGGATGTTAACCTGAATGGATTCTGGATCAATGACTTTATGCCTGCGATTGTGGGTCAGCAAGGGGACATGTGGAAAAAAGCCACCGTGAACCTGGCCCCCTTTGCCGGGGGACTGATCACCCTGCGCTTCCGGGCTGAGACCGCCAACGGTGAGATAGGTGATATTGCGCTGGATGATGTCGCGCTGTATGACAAAGCTGGCCCGCCTGTGGCCAACTTCACCGCCGACCAGCTGGATGTCTGTGTGCTTTATCCCGTCCGGTTCACTAACTTTTCTGTGAATGCAGACAGTGCCACCTGGAAATGGGAATTCTCTCCGGCCCTGGCGGTCTATGGTGGTGCCAGCACCGATACGACTACGTCGCCCCTGGTCAGCTTCAGCACCCCGGGTACCTATGAGGCTCGCCTTATCGCCACTGGCCCTAACGGGGTTGATACCCTGATTCGTACGGCATATATCCAGGTCACCGCAGGCCAGCCCCTGAACATTACAGAAGACTTTGAGTCAGGCGTATTCCCGCCCGCAGGCTGGACACTCGAAGACCCGGATGGCGTATTTACCTGGTCACCCATCCAGGTACCAGGCATTACGGGCCAGTCCACTACGGCCATGTATGTCAATCATTATAACTACAATGCCTCGGGCGAGGAGGATATACTCGGGTCTATGCGGATCAACCTCCTGGGTACAGACCAGCCCAAGCTGGTTTTTGATGTAGCTTTTGCCCGGTATAGTGCTCAGTTTTCAGACTCCCTGCGTATTCTGGCCTCTGACGACTGCGGCGAAAGCTTCCCTTATACGATCTATTATAAAGGAGGCTCCAGCCTGGCTACTGTACCGGACGAGGTGGATGAGTGGTTTCCGGCAGTAGGCAGTGACTGGCGGCGGGATACCGTAAACCTGGGCGCGCTGAATCCGGGGACGGCTGCCATCCGGTTTGTGAGCATCACGGATTTTGGCAATAACCTCTTCATTGACAATATCCAGGTGATCGAAACCGGCAACCCGGCTCCTACACCGACCTTCAGCATGCCCGGGGGAGAAATATGTGAAGGTCAGGTCATTACCTTTACGGACCTCTCTGCCGGCAATCCTACCAGTTGGTTCTGGGATTTTGGGCAGGATGCCACCCCGGCTACGGCTACTACTGCCGGTCCACACCAGGTCGTGTACGGGTCTGACGGCCCCAAAATCGTGACCTTGTCCGCAGGCAATGCCAATGGCACCCTCACCACCCAGCAAGCCTTCACCCTGGCACCGCTGGCAGACCCTGATTTTACCTGGAGCGGCATCGGAGCTATATTTACCTTTACCAATACCTCCACGGGTGCCTATGCTTATCAGTGGTTGTTTGGAGACGGGGGAAGCAGTACCGATATGAATCCTGTACACAGCTATACTTCAAATGGCATTTATGACGTGCATTTGATTGCCTTCAACGATTGTGGGCCTGATACCCTGACGCAACGGGTGTCCGTATTAACTGTGGGCCTGACCGATTTGCTGGCTGGGGCACATGTCAGCCTCGCACCTAACCCTAGCCAGGGCCTGACTACCCTGGCCATTGTGGGTGAGTTGTACCAGGACTGGACCTGGGACATCCTGGACCTGAGTGGGCGTCGTATCGAAGGGACCCACGGCCAGGCCAGTGGCATGGAAGTGACCCGTGAGCTGGATCTGCGGCAACTGGCACCGGGGTTGTATTTCCTCCGGATCAGCGCTGCGGGTGAAAGCCTGACCCTCAAGCTGCGGATCGAATAATCCAGGCTTATCTCATCAACATGGGCGGCATCCTCCGGGTGCCGCCCTTTTGTTTATTTTTGAGGCGGGGGAGCTGGATTCGTTGGCAATCCCATTGTGATTCTGTTATTTTACTCCGACCTGGCAGCCTCCGGCAGGCTGCTTTTTTTTGACGCCCCTTATGCCCAAGATCAACAGCCTCCTCGTCGCCAACCGGGGTGAAATCGCCCTGCGTATCATGCGTACCGCCCGTGAAATGGGCATCCGCACCTATGCCGTGTACTCCGAAGCGGACCGCGATGCTCCTCATGTACGATATGCCGATGCTGCTTTTTGCCTGGGACCGGCCCCCTCTGCCCAGTCATATCTCCGGGGAGACCTGATCATCCAGCTTTGTCTTGATCACCGGATAGATGCCATTCATCCTGGTTATGGTTTTCTGTCGGAGAATGCCGGATTTGTCGAAAAAGTCACCCAGGCCGGGATTATTTTTATCGGTCCGCCTCCCGGTGCCATGCAGCAGATGGGGGATAAAATTTCAGCCAAACAGACGGTCAAGGCCTACGGGGTTCCACTGGTGCCGGGCATGGACGAGGCCATTGAAGACGTAGTGGCGGCACAGCAAGTCGCCGACTCGATCGGCTATCCTGTCCTCATCAAGGCAGCTGCCGGTGGTGGAGGCAAGGGCATGCGGATTGTGGAGCAGGCCGCTGATTTTGTCGGGCAAATGGAGCGGGCCGTGAGTGAAGCGCAGAATGCCTTTGGAGATGGGTCGGTATTTATCGAAAAATACGTGACCTCTCCCCGTCATATTGAAATCCAGGTGCTCGCAGACCTGCACGGGCATACGGTGTATCTGTTTGAGCGGGAGTGCTCTATCCAGCGGCGCCACCAGAAGCTGGTAGAAGAAGCGCCCTCCTCGGTCCTTACGCCTGAAAAACGCCGCCTTATGGGCGAAGCCGCTGTGCGGGTGTGCCAGTCCTGTGGGTATACCAATGCCGGTACCGTGGAGTTTTTGCTCGATGACCAGCACCAGTTTTATTTTCTGGAGATGAATACCCGCCTGCAGGTGGAACACCCGGTGACGGAGATGATCACCGGCCTGGACCTGGTGCGGGAGCAGATCCGCATTGCTGAAGGTCATCCCCTTTCATTTACCCAGGAGGACTTGCAGCTTCGGGGACATGCCATCGAGATACGGGTGTGTGCAGAGGATCCGGCCAATAACTTTTTGCCAGATACGGGGACGCTTCATATCTATCGCCGTCCGTCCGGTGCTGGTATCCGGGTAGATGACGGATTTGAGCAAGGCATGGAAATCCCGATTCACTATGACTCTATGCTGGGCAAACTGATCGTGTATGCACCCGACCGCCAGGCAGCCATCGCCCGGATGCTCCGGGCCATAGATGATTTTGCGATCGTGGGGGTACACACTACCCTGGATTTTTGCCGGTACGTGCTGGAGCACCCTGCCTTTGTGTCAGGGCAGTTTGATACCCATTTTATCCGGCTGCATTTCCCCTCACCTGATGTGCTCCGGCGTACCCTCACAGCAGATGAAGCCCTGGCAGCAGCCCTGGTCAGTGAGCTGATCCTCAACCAGCCACAGGGATTGTCAGAGGCGAGTCCGGCTCACCCGGCACCTCCCCAGAGTGCCTGGCGCCTCCGCCGCCGATACAGATAAGCAGCACCCCTACCCCGAAAATTGTTGGTACATCGCCGGATGGGTTGTATTTTGTTGTGTCATTATGTCAAACCACCAAAAGCACCGGGGGCAACACAGCAACGACCAGCGCCTGTTCAGCGATACCTGGATGCCCGTCCTGAATGAAGCTGTAGCAGACTTGTCCTGGATGCTCTCCAAAGGGTATCCTGATACCGCCAGCCTCAAACTGGTCGGTGACCGGTACCGGCTGGACAGCCGACAACGGGCCGCCCTGCTCAGGGCCAGCTGTACAGACTCCGCCCGGCAACGACGCATTGATACCCTTGCGGACAGCATGGCCCTCAAGGGCTGCCGGATGGCCATAGATGGCTACAACCTGCTCATCACGATCGAGAGTGCCCTGGCAGGGGGCGTGATCGTCTGCTGCCGGGATGGGTGCTACCGTGACATCGCGAGTATCCACGGCACCTATCGCCGTGTGGAGGAGACCCTGCCAGCCCTGGTCACCATCGGGGTCACCCTGCAGCGGCTGGAAGTGGCCGAAGTGACCTGGCTCCTCGACAGCCCCGTCGCCAACAGCGGGCGCCTCCGCTGGCATATGCTGGAGATTGCGGCACAGTACCAGTTTGCCTGGGAGGTCGAGCTCACCACCAGCCCCGACAAACGTATCGTAGCCGCCCCCGACCGGATCGCCGTCTCCTCTGATAGCTGGGTGCTGGACCACCACCCCCGCTGGTACAACCTCCACCGGCATATCGCCGATGCAGTCCCCAATGCCTGGATCATTCCCCTCACGGGGGTATATGATGAAGCGGCAGAGGTAAAAGGGCTGCGACAGGTGTGAGGGACGCCAGAACAGCATTGCCCTTTGATCTTACCCCAAAACCCCTGACATTTGCCGCCCAACCCTGTCCGGAAATTTTCCGTTTAGAAGGGGGATTAAGCTGGAACTTATGCAACAATATACCTGGATCTATACCCTGAGCGAACCGCTGACAGATGATGCTGCTACGGCCTTACAGGAGGCGTTTGATCAGTTCACCCGGCAATGGAAGTCTCATGGTGACCTGGTGACGGGCAGGATTGAACTTCATGCACATCGTTTTGTGACGGTACAGGCTGATCCGGCCCAGCACCGCCCCTCTGGCTGCTCGATAGATACCATGCGCCGTACGGTGACGGAGATTCTGACCCAGCGGTCGCTTACATGGCTGGATGCAAGCTGGATCGCCTGGCGGGACAAGGACCACCATATCCGCACGGTACACTACCGGGAGATCGCAGCCCTGATCCGGGCCGGAGAGATGGGACCGGACACACTTGTATTTGATCATTCACTGGGCCAGAGCGATGACCTTTCCCGCTGGGAACTCCCGCTGGCGCAGACCTGGATGGCCCGGTTTCTGCCGACCCCTGCCTGAGTTGGATTGTATTTTTACTTTTTAATATTTATTGACCTTTTCCAATGGAAGCTATTGCCACATATCCTTCGATGACCTTGCAGGATGGGCGCTACCAGCTCCAGGGTCTGGATGTACTTGACATCGTCCGGACACATGGTGCGCCGCTGTTTATCTACGACGCTGACAACATCCGGTATAAATACGAGCACCTGCTCAAGGCATTCGAAGGGCTTCCCTGTAAGGTCAAGTATCCTGTCAAGGCACTCAACAACCTCTCCATCCTGCGCTGGATGCGCAAACTCGGCGCCGGACTTGATACGGTATCCATCCAGGAGGTTCACCTGGGACTGGCGGCTGGTTTTTTGCCGGAGGAGATTATTTTTACCCCCAACTGTGTCTCCTTTGAGGAAATACAGCAGGCCGTAGCGCTGGGCGTTATGGTCAATATTGACAATATCCCCGTCCTGGAGCAGTTTGGGCACACCTATGGTGATACAGTCCCTTGTTGTATCCGGTTTAATCCACATATCTACGCCGGTGGCAACCACAAGATCCAGGTAGGGCATATTGACTCCAAGTTTGGTATCTCCGTCTATCAGCGCCGCCATGTGCAGCGGATCATTGAGGCCAATCATATCCGCGTGACGGGCCTCCATGTACACACCGGCTCCGACATCCTCGACGCCAATGTGTACCTCCAGGGCGCCAATATTATGTTTGAACTGGCGCATGAGTTCAAAGGGCTGGAATTCATTGACTTTGGGAGCGGCTTCAAGGTGGGGTATAAGGAGGGAGATGTGACCACCGACCTGATGGAGGTGGGCGAAAAACTCCGGGAGACCTACGAGCAGTTTGTACAGGCGTACGGCAGCCGGGTCGAGCTCTGGTTTGAGCCGGGCAAGTACCTGGTGAGCGAGTGCGGGTATTTCTGTATGAAAACCAATGTCATCAAACCTACCCCTTCGACCGTATTTGTGGGGGTGGACTCCGGGCTGAACCATTTTATCCGCCCGATGATGTACGGCGGGTATCACGATATTTTTAACCTGTCCAATCCTGACGGCACCATCCGTATCTACTCCATCGTGGGGTATATCTGTGAGACGGATACCTTTGGCTGGGACCGCAAGCTGAACGAAGTCCGCGAAAACGACATCCTCTGCCTCCGCAATGCCGGGGCGTATGGATACACGATGAGCTCTAACTACAACTCGCGGCTGCGTCCGGCGGAGGTACTCATCGCCCATGGCAAGGCGTACCTCGTGCGGGAACGTGAGACAATGGAAGACCTCTTCAGGGGACAGGTGCAGGTAGACCTGTAAGGGCGCACATGTTATCATGTCGGGGGCAAGGCCAGCAGGTCATTGCCCCCTTTTGTTGTCAGCACCAACCGTATCGGTCAGTCCAGGTATACGACGATTCGTTTTACGTACAGTCCCAGGGCATCCACCCCTTCGGTATTGGTCGTGAAAATCTGGTTTCCATTAAACCTGGCCACGGTCTCCGCTGAGGCTTGGGTACCCAGGACGAGATAAAACTTTTTTTCGTACGGTGCGAGGGCTCCTGCCCGCCAGGAGCTGACGGTTCCGCTATATCCCCAGTTAAATCCATAAAAACTGAACGGCCCCCGGTTGAACTTGATGAGTTCAGCCAGCGGGATACCAGGTTTCAGGCCCGTACCGAGGGTCCACTGGGTATTGGGTTTGTCAAAATAGACGGCTTTGACCTTGGTGCGGCTTTCATTCTGCCAGGTGATCCGGATTTCGTCACTGTCTCCGCCGAAGAGTACGGTACAGGGTTCCTTATTGCCCTCCGTGGTCTCAACCTCACTGTGCCCCAGGTGTTGGGGGCCATACTGCTTGACGAGGTCGTTTTCAGTCGTCGTAAGGCGAATAGGCCCTACTTGTCTGCCCGGTATTACTTTGAAGGCATCTGTTACCGCCGGGGGAGCAGGGGTTGCTACCCGGGCATTAGGGTCAGTGGGGGTGCTGCGGGTCACGATGTCCTGCTGCACAAACCGCACGCCCCCCTCATGTACCCACCCCATCAGGCCTGCCTGGGTGCGGATCAGAATCCAGGGTTCATAAAACCGCTGTCCGCGCAGGGTAAACTCCGTCTTGCGGATGGTGCGCTGATAGAGGTATTCTGCCGTTTCGCCCTCCCGCATGGTGGCAATCTGGGGCATATCCTTGCCGGGCTGCACCTTCACGATGAGGTTGTCAACCCAGGCCTGGACTTTGTTGGGGCGGGCCAGCTCCTGAAACTCTGTCGAAACCGTCTGAAGGCCCTGCACTACCTGCTCTGGTGCTACCCGTTGTCCGGGCTGATCAGCAGCCCCCGGAGTGGCCGGAGGCTGACATCCCGGGCCGAGCAGGAGAAAACCCGCAGCCAGGAGGTACGTATGGGGGTTCCACAAACTCTTTTTTCCGTTCATATACACTCACCTGCGCTGTAAGAAATACCTTTAAAATTACAGAAAAAACGTTTTCCAAAAAATTTTCACCAAATCAAAACCTAATGAATGTTCATGAGTTAAGCAAACATACCTCTGATCTGTCTCATTATGAACACAGTACAACAAGCTGACTGGACGCTCACCGAGATGGAGCTCATGTCGCGGACCCTGAAGGCTATCGCACACCCGGCACGGCTCGCCATCATCGAAATGCTTCATGGAGGCAGAAGGCTCACCGTGACTGAAATTTATACCCGGCTTCATGCCGACCAGTCTGCTGTCTCTCATCACCTGAGTATCATGCGGGACAACCGGGTACTGGATACTGAGCGTCGGGGGAAGTATATTTATTATTACCTCCGTCAGCCGGCGTTTATCTCCCTGATGAATTGCCTGGGACAGCTCAACTGAGCGCCGCCTAAAACTCAGGTGGTACCAGATTTTTGAAGTGTCCATTGAGACGGGCGCGTGCCTTGAGCCGCTCCGTTTCTACCACTACCGGCAGAATATGCTCGATATGCTCCCGGATAAACTGTAGCCGCTCTGTCTCGCTGTGCAGACCGAGCAACTCTACCTCCTGGCGCAGGTTCAGGCCCACATGATGTCCCACCTCATAGGCTCGCAGGGTATGGTATCCCCGCTGGATCTCCTTGTGATACCCCAGTGCATCGTGCAGCCGCTGAATCAGAAAGTACACCTCCTGCTGAAGCCTCAAATTTTGGTCCATTTGCTCTCCGATGCGGCTGATCTGCCCACCAGGATATAACTTATTGGGGCTTACTTTGTAGAACTCATGGATTTGGACCTTGTCTTTGCCCCGGGTCGTGATGTCCAGCTCCCCGTCAGGATATGTTTTGTCCACGCGTACCACCTCCACCTCTGTAGCGACCATAGAGAGTTGCTGATCCACGACTGCCGGTATCCCAAATGTAAGACGGGTGTCAAGACACTCTCCGATCAGTTGTTTGTATCGGGCTTCGAAAATATGCAAGCGCAGGGTCTCACCCGGAAATACAACCAGGCTTAGCGGAAAAAGTGGTAAAAATTCCTCTTGCATGGTTTGGGTGGAAGGTGATAATAATGGCTAAACTCGCAACGCCACGATAAAGTTGCAGAAAACTGCACACAAAGCTGCCTGTTTATGCTTTGCCTACATATTGGAGGTGTGGATGTAGCAGGGCTTTCATCGCGCCGGTAAGTCCAGCCAGGTTCATAGGATACATACGATGCCGGACTATATCACGGATGATCCCGGTCGAAGGATAATGGCCCCAGGCACGCTCGGGACTGGGATTGATCCAAACCAGGTGTGGAAAATGCCCCTGAAGACGCTCCAGCCATGTTTTGCCTGACTCCGGGTTGTGGTGTTCTACACTCCCGCCGGGATACAGAATCTCAGCCGGCGCCATGGCCGCATCTCCTACGATGATCACCCGCCAGGTCCGGTTGTAGGTATGAATCAGCTCCCAGGTAGTCGTTTTTTCAGTCATCCGGCGGGTATTATCCTGCCAGACATACTCATACAAGCAGTTGTGAAAATAATAATGAGTCAGGTGCTTGAATGCGTGCCGGGAAGCCGTGAAGAGTTTGAGACACTCCGCGATATGGTCGTCCATAGATCCACCAATGTCCAGCAACAATAAAACCTTCACCTGATTTTTGCGGCTGGGCCGCATCCGGATATCGAGCATACCGGCATTGGCGGAGGTACGGCGCACCGTGCGCTCCATGTCCAGCTCCGAAGGACGCCCCTCACGGGTGAGCAGCCGCAGGCGCTTGAGGACCATCTTCAGGTCACGTATCTCCAGTGCAGCCTGGTCCTCCCGGAGATTGGCGTACAGGCGCTGCTCCCATACCTTGCCGGCAGACCGCATGCCACTGCCCGCACCTGCCCGTACACCTGTGGGGGACTCACCTGCCTGCCCCATGCCTGAGGTTCCTTCCGTACCCATAAATGTATTACCGCCCGTGTGCCGGGATTCCTGCGCTGCCAGCAAGGCCCTAAACCGATCCAGCAGGGCCTCTGCACCGCCCTGGGCCTCCAATTGTGCCAGCTCCTCCGGGCTGAGGTGACGAAGTAATTCCGTCTTTAACCATTCATCCGGCACCTTCTCCCGAAAATCATCGTCCTGCATGTCTGCAAGCCCCCGGAAGTACTGCCCGAAGGCCCTATCAAACCCGTCATACTGCGACTCATGTTTGACCAGCAGCGACCGGCACAGGTAATAAAAATCTTCCAGGCCGGGTCTGACGACCTGGCGCTCCAGCGCCTCCAGCAGCGCGAGATACTCCCCCACAGCAGGGCGAATGCCCATCTCCCGGAGTTTGAGGAAAAAAGAAATAAACATATCGTGCAGCTTACGGATAAGCTACCTGTTTCTGTCGGGTGCTGTCAATTATCAGGGTTTGGTTTCCGGGGTTTCCGCTTTAGTGGACTTCTCTACCTCCATGCCCGTGCGCAAGGTCTGTGAAAGGGTAGAATATGGGCCGGTAACTACTTCGTCCCCTGCCTTGAGGCCTGACTTCACCTGTATCCAGGCATCATCTGCGATTCCGGTCTCAATGGCAGTTTGTTGCGTTTTGCCATCCGACAACAAAAACACAACCTCCTGGGTACCTGCATCCGTAGTGGCCGGTGTGCCTGGCGTGGCTTCAGCTTTTTTGTCCTCTTTGCCCCGCAAGGTCACAGCCTGTATCGGGATCGCGACCACATCAGCCTCGGAGCGGGTATAAATCTCCGCCAGCGCCGTCATACCTGGCCGGAACGGACTTTCTGATCCGGGGTTTTCTTTGAGCTGGGCAGCATAAGAGCGGCTGTCAATCTGAATTTTTACCTCAAAGTTGGTCACCTGGTCTGTCGTGGACACCCCGGCCACCTTGGCAGAGTAGGCGATCTCCGCTACTTTTCCATAAAATTTTTGTCCGGGATAAGCATCTACCTCGATCTGGGCGGAGTCCCCGATATTAACATTGACGATGTCGTTTTCATTAATCTCAACCACTACCTCCATCCGGGACAGGTCCGCAATCTTGAGGATTTCGGTACCGGCCATTTGCATGGTTCCGACCACCCGCTGTCCCAGCTCGACATTCAGCTTGGTGATGGTTCCGTCCATGGACGCATAGATATTGGTCCGGTCCAGGCTTTGGCGGGCCTGCTTGCGGCTGGCCTCCGCGCTGCGCACCTGATAGTAGGCCGACTGTACATTAAACTCGGCAGCCTCCAACTGGGAGCGTGATACGTCAAACTTAAGCTGGGCACTCTCCAGCTCTGCCTGGGAGATGACCTTATCCCGAAACAAGTCCCGGGAACGGTTGAGGGAGACCGAGTCCTGGAGCAGGGTAGCCCGGGACTGGCTTACAGCGGCTTTGGCCTGGAGATAGGCAGCCTGGGAGCGGTTGAGAGATGCCTCAGCCTGCTCGACCTGAGCCTTGTAGTCATCCGGGCGGATCGAGAGCAGCAGATCACCTTTTTTTACTTTGGCACCTTCCCGTACTGCGATCTGTACGACCTCACCTGACACGTCCGGGGCCACCGGCACATCAATGGTAGGCTGAATGGTACCGGACTCAGACACACGGGCGTAGATCGTCCGGGTTTCTGCCGTAGCTGTCTGTACTTTGATTTTAGCTTTCTGGCAGGCGGGGAGCACCAGAAGGGCACCTGCGCAGGCCAGGATCACCAACGCGTAAGATGAGGCAAGAGGTTTCATGCGGAAATAGGATACGAGATACATCAGCCAGGCAACAATCTACAGGTAAACATAGTCAAAATATACCGAAACCGCAGGTTCTTCATCAGGAGGAACCCGTCGGTGTGGTTGCAGGAGTCAGTTGAACGTCAGCGGTTTGCCCTGATAAAAGTCCAGCACCTTGATCCGGAACAGGTAGGTGTATTTGGCATTCACCAGGTCGTACCGGGCGCGGTTCACGTTGTTTTTGGCTACGAGATAATCCAGCGAGTTGGCGAGGCCTACATTAAACTGCTTCTCGACGTTCTGAAAATTTACCTCAGCAGAGCTCAGCTGCTGGCGTGTCGCCTCAAACCGGCTGTAGGCACTGCGGGCATCAAAGTAGGCTTGCTCGATCACCTGCTTGAGCTGCTGGCGGGCGAGCTCGGTGGTATAGCGGGCACTCTCCAGGGTGATTTCTGCCTGCTCAATGTTGCTACGGGTCTGGCGGCGGTTATAGATAGGGATGCTCAGGCCGACAGATACGTTGGCGCTGACATTGTCCTGTATCTGATTTCCAAATGCATAGGTTTCCTGTACGGGCTTTTGCTGGGGGATCGAAATTGTAGCTGGCACCCCGTTAAACTCAATATCAAGTACCTGCGGCTCCCCGGGCTCAAACCCTACGGTAAGCTGGCGTCCGGTAGAGTAACCGGTTCCTACTGAACTAAACGCTGAAAGTGTAGGTAACACAGCAGATTTAGCGACAGCCACGCCTGCTTCGGCCCCCTGGCGGGAGAGTTCGGCACTGCGGACAGAAGGCTGATTGGCCTCTGCGTACCGGTACACCTCATCAGGATTGGCTGCCATAAACTCACCCTGCGGGTCAGCGAGGGTCATTTTTTCGATTGAAAACGGCTCCCCCAGGTCCAGGTTCATCAACTGCTGGAGCCGTATATAGGAGAGCTCGACCTGGTTTTGGGCATTGACGACATTCAGCTCCTCTGTGGCGATCTGCGCATCCACCTGGAGCAGGTCAGCCAGGGCTGCAGACCCCGCCCGGACCAGTTTTTCTGTGCGGTCACGCTGTTCACGGGTTGAGGCGAGCTGGGTGCGGGCACTTTCGAGGACTTCTTCATTCTGGAGGATACTGAGATACGCCAGCACGATGTCAAGGGCCATCTGCTGCTCCTGGTTAGCCAGATCGGCCTCACTGGCCGCCAGGCCCAGCTCCCGCTGCCGGATCGTGTGGGTGATACGCCCTCCCGCGTAGAGGGTCACCCCGGCCTGAAGTCCGGCATCAAATGTAAGACTGGTCTGCTGCTGGAGGGTGTTGGTAAAGGGATCCACAAAGTATCCAAAACGGGAATACGCGTTGGTACTTCCATTGAGGCTGGGCATCCGGGCTGCCTGTGACTGCGCCAGGGCAATCTCCGCTGAGCGGGTATTAAGTTCAGCCTGCCGGAAGGCGAGGTTATGCTCCCGCGCATACGTCAGGCAACGCTGGAGGCTCCAGACCGGGGATTGCTGGGCACTCAGGGTAGATAAAAGGCAAGCCAGCCAGACAAATGTAAATAGACGGATCATAAAGATAGGATGATGAGCCGGACAGAAGCTGAGGTAGTGATATCCGTAGCGAAAGATACCTACCTGTGTACGCAGGAAAACCCTCTCTGGTTCATACAGCAGCCAGGAGCCGGATCAATCTTCTGGTTTTTCGAGATAAATCACCTCTTCCACCCACCCGAGACTCCGCAGATAGTCCAGGGTCAGGGGACGAATACCTGAGTCCAGTTCAAAAACCAACCGTGCCGTATCATTTTTTCCGCTGCGGTTGACGGTGAGGGTCGCAATATTACACGACTCCTGCGCGATCACGCTGGAGATAAAGGCTACACTCCCGTGTACATCCCGGGCAGAAATCACAAGCGTCTGGTTTTGGGCGGTGAAATTACACGCAAATCCATCTATGCTGACGATGGAGATCAGCCCACCTCCCCGCGAGATACCCAGGATCTGCATCTGCCGGTCGCCGAGGGTCATCTGGACCCGGACCGAGTTGGCATGCAGGTCTGATGCGTTAAACACTGCCTTAAACGTCACCTGCAATCCCAGAGACTGCGCCAGCTCCAGGCTGGTTTTGATCCGGATATCGTCCGGGTTCATGTCCATCAGCCCCGCCACGATGGCCCGGTCGCTGCCATGCCCCTCATAGGTGCGGGAAAAGGAATTGTAAAACGTCACCACTGCCTGCTCCGGCTGGGCACCCAAAAGCCGCCGGGCTGTACGACCGATCCGCACGACACCTGCCGTGTGAGAACTGGAGGGCCCGATCATCACCGGCCCGATCATATCAAAAATACTGCTTCGTTCTGCCATAGGGGGGAGGGGACTGGTCAGACAGGTATTGCGGGAGAAAGTTAACGAATATCCGGATATTCTATATCTCAAGATCAATATCGGGACATTCGCCTGAAACCTTTATTTTTTCCTGCTCGATGCTGGCCCCATGGATCAGGCAAAACACAACCTGCCTTTTCCACACAACGCTCGCAGAGACAAGACCGCAGCGATCGCAGCAGGAGAAGATATCCTATGCCTTTGCGTGTTTTGAAAAAAAAACCTGTGCACCTGGCGTGTGTCCCCCAGTATATTACCCCCGCTCCTATGAACATCCTCATCGCCCCTGACAAATTTAAGGATGCCTTACCGGCGGCAGCCGTGGCGGATGCCCTGAGGGCTGGCCTGGCCCGGAGCCTGCCGGGGGCCAAGATCACCTGCTGCCCCCTGGCTGACGGAGGTGAAGGCACCCTGGAGGTACTCCATACGGTCCTGGGTGGTGAGTGGATCACGGCCACCGTCAGCGATCCCCTGGGGCGGCCTGTAGCAGCGACCTATCTCTGGTGGCCCGAAACCCAAACCGCCGTGATCGAAATGGCCCGTGCCTCCGGCCTTGAACTCCTCTCCCCCTCCGAACGCAATTGCCTCATTACAAGCTCATACGGAACCGGCGAGCTCATCCGGCATGCCCTGGACCGGGGCATGCGGGAGCTGGTCCTCACCGTAGGCGGCACTGCCACCCATGATGGCGGGACAGGCATGGGGGCTGCGCTGGGCTATACCTTTTATGATGCTCATGGCCACCTGCTGACACCTGCCGGGCATAACCTGGGACAAATCACCCGGATCGGCCTGGAATCCCGGCATCCGGGACTGGCGGACCTGCGGGTGACCGTAGCCACAGATGTGACCGCCCCGCTCTGCGGACCGGCGGGGGCCGCCTACCTGTACGCACCACAAAAAGGTGCCCCTCCGGAAGCCCTGCCCATGCTGGATGCCGGACTCCGGCACCTGGGAGCCTACTGGAGGCACCACCAGGGCACAGACCTCCAGCAACTCCCCGGCAGCGGAGCCGGGGGCGGCATGGGCGGAGGAGCCGTATGCCTCCTGGGAGCCCATATCCGGTCTGCGGCTGACTGGATCCTGGAGGTGTGTGACCTGCACGCCCTGCTCACCACCGCGGACCTCCTCATCACCGGTGAGGGCAAAATAGATGACCAGAGCCTTCAGGGGAAACTCCTCTCCCGCTTGCTCGCCCTTGCGCGGGATACCCATACCCCGGCGATCCTCGTCTGTGGCACCCTGGATGCCGACGACGCCCTCCTCCTGCACCCGGCTGTACAATACGCCGTTTCGATCCTGAACCGGCCCCTCTCCCTGCCGGAAGCACTGACCCAAACCCGGCCCCTGCTCATCCGGCAGGGTATGCTCCTGGGCCGGTGGTTGCAGGCTACTGCACATCAGCCATAATCCTTACACCTTTATATACTAGCCTGCGCGGCGCGACGTTGTATGTCCGGAGGTAGCTGTACTGGAAAGATGATACGTCAATCCGGAAAGTCCTCCGCACTTATGTTAGGAGCTGCCGGGTTATTTATTGGTTTTTGCCAAAAAAAACATGCAGCTTGCAAGAGATTAGGGGATAAAAAGTAGTTCGTCCGGTAGGGTTTTCAAGCGGTTAGCCGTTGTATAGGAAATCGCACTAAACTGATCCGCCGGGTCACAATTTTCAATCATTACCAAACGCAGATCGCTCATGAAGTGGATGCTCTCCCGTAGTGCGCTGACCCTGGTCGGCGGGATGTATCTGGCACAAGCTGTGGCCCAGGACCCGCAATGGTCACAGTTTTATGCTAACCCTGTGATGCTGAACCCAGCTTTTACCGGCTCCGGTATTGGCCCCCGTGTAGCGCTCAACAGCCGTGCCCAGTGGGTCAGTGTTGCTGGTTATTATAAACAAGCCTCGTTTTCGTATGATCAGCCGGTCTTTTTTCTTGGCACGACCCAGGGATTAGGCGTCAATTTTAATTACGACCGTGCCGGCGAGGGAGACCTCACCAAGCTGAATGTCACCCTCAACTATGCCTATCAGATTGAGATCAACGATGACCATACGATCCGGTTTGGGATCAACGGGGGATTTCAGCAGGCAAGCCTTGACTTTTACAAACTCCGGTTTCCTGACCAGATAGATCCCCGGGATGGTTTTGTCAATCCTACCCAGGAGCCGGGTACCCTGGCGCGGGTTGTGTACCGGGCGGACGTAGGTGCAGGTGCTGCGTACTTCAACGAATATGCCTGGATCGGTGCTACTGTCAACCATATTACCCAGCCAGAAGAGGTATTTACCCAAAACGGAGGCGGATTTGAGGCACGGCTGCCCCGCAAATACACCGTCACCGGCGGGATCAAAATCCCCGTGCGTGACATGCGCAACCGCCGCGAACTCTCCATCACCCCGACCTTCCTCTACAAAATGCAGGGTGAGTTTTACCAGATAGACGGCGGTCTTTATGTCAATGCAGACCCGATGGTGTTTGGACTCTGGTATCGCCACCGGGATGCCATGATCGGCCTTATCGGGGTAAAACAAGGTCCTGTAAGCATCGGCTACTCTTACGACTACACGATCTCCGGCCTCACACAAGGTGTATCAGGTGGTTCGCATGAAATCTCCCTGATGATGGAGTTTGAGCAGTACCGCCGCCCACGGGGGATGAAACACCGCCGGATGCCTTGTCCACGTTTCTGATGTAACTTACTGCACGCGTTTTCTCAGTATCTGATTGGGTATTGAAGACTTTCACTTGGTGTCACATTTCAGAATCCTGCCCTACTTGCAGTATCATTTACCTTCTGTTTTCTTTTTTCCTGATAATAAAACCACGTACCGGGACGTATTATTCCCGTTAACTTTGATCATATGAAAAGGAAAGCCTTTGCGTATGCGTTTACGGCCCTCGTAGCTGCCAGCCTGATGACCGGCTGTACCAGCCACAAAGACAAGATCAACAAAGTGGGCAGCGTAAGCAGCAAGACCGGCCGCAAGTACAGCGAAGAGACGTATCAGCCCAAGAAATTCCGTGATCAGGACATCGCCCCCGGGCTGGTGCTGATCCCAGGCGGAACCTTCCTGATGGGTGGTGGTGAGAAGGACATTGAGTTCAACAACGACAACCGCCAGCGCCAGGTGACCGTCCAGAGCTTCTACATGGACGAAACTGAAATCGCCAATGTGGACTGGAAAGAGTTCCTCGCTGACGTAACCCGCAACGGTAACGAAGGCGGCCTCCGCGCGGTGGACCTCCTCCCGGACACCAACGTATGGCGTCGTGACCTGGCCTTCAACGATCCATACTATGAGACCTATTATAACCACCCGTCCTTTAACATGTATCCGGTGGTGGGGATCAACTGGCACCAGGCCAACGAATACTGCAAGTGGCGCACCAAGAAGGTCAACGAAGACCTGACTGAGCGCGAAGGTGAAGAGGCCGTCCTTTACCCCTCTTACCGCCTCCCGACCGAGGCTGAGTGGGAATACGCTGCCCGCGGCCTTCAGGAAAGCGAAATTTATGCGTGGGAAGGCAAATCCCTGCGTGACCGCCGGGGCCAGTTCCGGGCTAACTTCAAGCGCGGTCGTGGTGACTACGCTGGCTGGCGCGGTGGTGACGGCCACCACATGACCGATGCCTACATGATCACGGCACCGATCAAGGAGTTTTTCCCCAATGACTTCGGCCTCTACAACATGTCTGGTAACGTAGCTGAGTGGACCCAGGACAACTATCGTATCCTGGCCTACGAAGACGTAGAAGACTTTAACCCCTACCGCCGCAAGGGTAAAACAGAAATCCGCCCTGACGACTGGCTCGATGATACCGACTACAAACCCCTGGAGTCACTGCTCTACAACCCCGATCCGAACGCGCCTGTTGGCAACGACGGATTTGACAACGTAAAAGTATACCGCGGAGGTTCATGGGCTGATATTGCCTACTACCTCTCCCCTGGTGTTCGCCGGTATTACAATGCTGACTCTTCCAGCGCCATGATCGGCTTCCGTTGCGCCATGATCCGCGTGGGCAGCCCTGATTGATTTTGCTGAACAAGGTATATTTCCCGAAGGGCGCAGGTTTCTGCGCCCTTCTTTGTTTTTCGGGGGGCATGTCAGAAATAATACAACATTGCAAATTGCACAGTAATAAAAATACGAATTATTGTACATTTTTATTTTTGATATATAGCCAACTTGCACCTGTTGGAACAAGCAAGCAAAATCTATCCAAATGGGTGCCCCTTCTCCTACTCCCCGCCTCAGGCTGCTGCTCCGGCAGCGCCATCAGCTCCGTCAGCTCCTGATTACCACCACCCTGAGCCTGGTGGCTGTAGCAGCTTTTATCCTGATCCATGATGTGAGCCAGGTCACCGGAATCCCCAGCCTGGTCGTGCGGTTTGTACCAGAGACAGCACGCCCCGGAGACAAGGTCCGGCTGACCTATGAACTAGATGCCCGATCCATTGATGCCGATGATGCCCTGAGCCTGGAGGTCAAGCTCGGAGGCCAGACCGGTGCTACGTTTGTTGCAGAGAGTTTTGCCTTGCAGGAAGGTACGCTGACGGCCGCCTCGGTTTATCCCTATGCCAATGAGGCATCGCTGGTGCTGACGCCTATTCCGACGGGGCAGATGCTTTCTTTTTCGGTCGAAATACAACTCCCCAACACCCTCGACCTGCATAAGCGTAAACTCATCGCGCAGTCCGTAGCCTATGTCAACGGTCGTTCATACAGCGAGGACGTATCCCGGAGCCTCAGCCAGATCAAAATTGAAGTCCCCCTTTTCACCCTTGACAAACGGATTGTATCGGGTATATTCGGGCCTGGCAGCCGGCTGGCATATCAGGTAGTGGTCTCTAACCCGGAGGATGGTGGCGACTATACAAGTGATCAGGGGCTACTGGCTTTTATGGATATCCTCAGCCATCCGGATGCGGCTGTGGACGTGGCCTCCATTGAGATACAAGGGATCCAAACGGGTACACCCGTCGTCAGCAAAAATACCCTTGTCATAGATGAAATCAACCTGGCCCCGGGCCAGACGGGGATTATCTCCTACGAGGTACAACTGCCGGGGGAGCCGGGTGACCCGGACGTTTTTACCAATACCGCCCAGCTGTATCTCAGCGGTACTGCCCTCAAAGCAAGGGCGACCACCACAGGCCAGACCGGGAGTTTTCCGGTAACCTGGACCGGATTTGAAGTGCAAGTCTCTGGCAAAAGGGCTACCCTCCGTTGGGAGACTGCCCAAGAGCAACAAAACAAAGGGTTTGAGATCGAGCAGCGCCAGGAAGGGCAGGCATTCACCCCGATCGGATTTGTACCGGGTGCTGGCACTGTGAATACGCCCCGCCAGTACACGTTTCAGACGGGAGAGCTGACGCCCGGCCGGTACTTATATCGCCTCCGGCAGATGGACCTCGACGGCAACCATGCCTACAGCAAATGGGTAGAAGCCGTCGTCGGCGCGCCAGGCGGCCTGAGCTGGTCTATCAGCCCCCTTCCTGTGCAGCAGGGCAGTACCCTGAGTATCAGTGCTGCGCAGACACAACCTGTCAGCATTGAAGTACTCGACCTGCAAGGCAGGACGATCCGCACCCTGTTTACCGGACAGATCAACGCACAAGTACCTTTTTCACTCGCACTGCCAGTCGGAGACCTGGCAGGAGGGGTCTATCTGATACAGGTACGGGGCGCTCAGCACCAGGAAACCCGGAAAGTCCTGATACGATGATCCGGCAGGAACAACAGCAGGTACCAATATTTTAGGCCGGGGCGTGTGCCCGGAGCAGAAATCCCCCTACCTTGGGGGATTATTTTGTTTATCTGGCAATTCCTCTGATATGCTGGGAATCCCCTATACGATCCAGGAAATCGCCCAGGCAGGACTGGCCCGCGACTTGTTTCAGGGCCGGGCTGAGATCACGCCGGTCCGGGAAGTAGCGTTTGATACCCGGCTGATCAGCAAAGGCGCTGAGACCCTCTTTGTGGCGATCAAATCTCCGCACCGGGATGGACACGCCTATGTCCGGCAAGCCTATGAACAGGGCGTCCGGTATTTTTTGACGGAGCAAAAACTCCCCTACCCTGACATCGGGTACGCCCTCTGTGACAATACCCTCGAAAGCCTGCAAGCCTGGGCGGCGGCGCACCGGATGCGGTTTGACTATCCTGTCGTGGGTATCACGGGCAGCAACGGTAAAACCATCGTCAAGGAGTGGCTGGCGACCCTGCTGGAGTGGTTTATGCCGGTGGTCAAAAGCCCCATGAGCTACAACAGCCAGCTTGGGGTCGCTATTTCACTGCTAAACCTGCACCCACAGGCCCGG
The DNA here is from genome assembly GCA_033762375.1 of Bacteroidia bacterium. Taxonomy (GTDB): domain Bacteria; phylum Bacteroidota; class Bacteroidia; order J057; family J057; genus RDXT01. Next base: position 8,898 of record JANRLQ010000006.1, on the reverse strand, counting down.
CTGGCCCTGATTGAGGCGGGCATCTCCCGCGCAGGTGAGATGGACCTATTGGCGGAGATGATCCGTCCCCAGATCGGCATCCTGACCCATATGGGAGATGCACACGCGGACGGATTTCATTCATTTGCCGACAAACTACAGGAAAAACTCAAGCTGTTTGCCCAGGCAGAGGTCATCCTCTGTGGAGACTGGCAGCCTGCCGTCACCACCGTACTGGACCAGCAAGGATACAAGGTCCGGTATGTCGGCACCACTGCCCGGTGTGACCTGCGGATTCTCCAACACACGAGGCGGGATGATACACAACACCTGACCCTCACCTGGGACCAGCAGACCTATATCCTTGATTTGCCCCTGGCCGGACAGGCTCACCTGGAAAATGCCCTGCTGGCCGTACTGGCAGCCCTCCACCTCGGCATGAGCTGGGATGCCGTGCAGGAACGGGTAGCCCTCCTCACGCCGGTCGAGATGCGTACCGAGATGATCACCGACAACCCGGAGATCACCATTATCAATGACAGCTACAACTCCGATCCGGACGCGATCCGAAACGCACTCCACCTCCTGGTGAGTACCCAGCGCCACCCGCGCCGGTGGCTCATCCTCTCCGATATCCTCCACCAGGGTGACCGGCAGGAGGCTGTCCAGCGAGACATTCTCCATCAGGCCGCCAGCATGATCGGAACCGGGCAGATCATCACCGTAGGCCCGGTTTTCGGGCGGATGGGTCATCCACACCATTATCCTGATACTGACGCACTCCTGCGCAGCATCCGCTACCCGGACTTTGTGGACAGTACGGTACTCCTCAAAGGTGCACGGGCCTTCGGGCTGGAGCGGGTGATCCCGCTCTTGAACCGCAAGCTCAACGCCACCCGGTTTCAGATCAACCTCCAGGCCCTCACAGACAACCTCCGGGCCCTGACCGCAGGCCTGCCGGAGGGCATACGCACCATGTGTATGGTCAAGGCGGCTTCTTATGGGAGTGGTACCTGGGAGATCGCCCAGGCCCTGGAAAAAGCAGGTGTTACCTATCTGGCTGTGGCTTATGCCTCAGAGGGCATCGAACTCCGGCAGGCGGGTATCCGGCTGCCGATTATGGTCATGAACCCGGATCCGGGCAGCCTGGAGACCCTGGTACAATTTGCGATTGAGCCCGAAATCAGCAACCCTGATCTCCTGCACAGGTTTGTGCGCACCGCACGGCTGGCGGGGGCCGGACCTTGCCGTATCCACCTCAAACTCGAAACCGGGATGGGACGACTGGGATTTACCCACTCTGAACTCCCCGAGGTCATGGCTGTGATCTCCCGGCATCCGGATATTGAGGTAGTATCGGTGATGTCCCATCTGGCTGCGGCAGATGATCCGGCAGAGGATGTTTTTACCCTGGGGCAAATACACCAGTTTCAGTCCATGTACCAGGTACTCGCTGACGGGCTGGGCATCCAGCCGTGGCGGCATATCCTGAATACCGCAGGTGTCCTGCGCTTTCCGGCGTATGCGATGGACATGGTACGCCTCGGGGTAGGCCTGTACGGGATCAATCCGGTAGCTGGCCTCGACACACCCCTGCAGGAAATAGGCAGCCTGTTTGCGACGATTACACAAGTCCATACCTGGGAAGCCGGGGTAAGCATTGGGTATGGACGCTCACAGCTCACCCAGCGCCGCACACAGGTGGCTACCATTCCGATCGGATACGCAGATGGCATCCCCCGCGCAGTCGGGAACGGACGGGTATCGTTTGGGGTGCGGGGGTATCCAGCCCCTACCATAGGCAGGATATGCATGGATATGCTCATGCTGGATGTCACCGATATTCCGGATGTACGTCCGGGTGACGAAGTGTTGATCTTCGGGCAGCAGGGTGAACACCGGATTTCGGTCACGCAGCTTGCCACTGCGGCTGATACGATTCCCTACGAGATCCTCGTGCGGATCAGCCCCCGGGTGCGGCGGGTGTATGTGCGGGAATGATCCTCACTCGGTGACCTTAAGCACCACCTTGCGCACCAGTGAAGCGCCTGCTTTGGTATGGGTACGGGCTGTCAGGTAGAGGGTGCAAAAACCTGCCTGGGCTGGCACCAGCAAGACCGGCCATTGCTCCAGCCCCGTGGACTCTACGAGCGCATCCGGGCTGGTGATGCTGATATAGGCGGTAGGAATCCCCGGAATAAACACCTGTGCAGCATGAGGTACCCCTGCGCGGAGGGTGCCGCCTTTTTCAAGCCGGACGACCGGCGGTGGCAGCTCTGCGGTATCAAGGGGAGTCGTCACCTGTCCCAAACGCTCGGAGATCAGGCGCCCGTTTTCATCAAACCGCTGCGCAAACATCAGGGAGTCTCCCTCCATATATCCCAGCAGGTATAGGCTTCCGTCCGGGTAATACATATAGGTTTTGCCCTGGCGAAGCCCTTCTACCCAGGGCTGCCGGAGTTTTACGGATCCGTCCGGGTGGTAACCGATGTACATCCCATGACGCACTCCGTCCTGGTAGGGGCATACGCTCTTGAGCGTGCCGTCAGGATAATACTCTTTTTCAGTGCCTTCAATTTTCCCCGCAACCCAGGGAGTCTCCATCGCGACCGCTCCATTTTCATGAAAAGTGTATCCTACCCCTTCCAGCACGCCTTCAGGCCCGATGGGATTGATGGATACTAGTTTTTCGGCGTCGTCATATACTTTTTCAGTCTGGGCATGTACCCGCAAAGTGAAGCTGAGAAAAAACAGGAGCAAGGTGACTATCAGAACGGTAGGTTTCATCTCGCGGGTAAAGGTACGGTCTTTCGGGATTTTTTCCAGCATAACTGGTCAAATATCCCTGCCTGTACCTCCACAATCCGGAATATCCAGCACGTTTGCGCACAGGAATACTTTTTCCGGACAAGCCGGTTTTTCGGACACGCGATAGCCGGTGTCCTGTCCGAAGTCCTTGTTTTTGTTTGGTTTAGCGGGACAAACCTCGTTAATTCGCTACCTAAGCCTTTGACTATATGGCCGCACGTCTGTCTTTTTTACGCCCGGTAGGTGCGCTGCTGGACCGTTTGTTTTGTGTAGCGGTCGCAGCCTTGTTTGTGCAGGCACCGGTATATATCCAGCAATATGTGGATGTGCTGACAGCAGCCCACCAAACCTCCGGCCAGACCTATGATACCCTGACCGGAGCGGCAGACCGGTTTAATATGCCCCTCGACGAATACCTGGCCCAGCTCCGCAGCAACCCCGACCGCCTGGTGCGGGAGCAGGCCGAGACCGATCAGACGACCGTACACCGGCATGCGCGTTATACCGAGGCCCTGACAGCCCTGACACGGGGGCCCCGCTGGCTGCGGCCCGTGTATATCCTCTGGTATTTTGACTGGAGCCTGCACGCTGCCCTGACCTTTGAGCCGGGCCATCCTTTTTCGTGGGAAGGGCTGGCCTATGCCACCGCCGGGACGCTGACAGCCTTGTTGATCCTCTACCTGCTGGGCCGCCTCGGTGACCGGCTCTCCGGCCGGTCTTCCGGCCGCCCATAACCTATGAAATACCGGTCCCTCCTCCCTGCCTTGCTCCGATGGCTCCCTGTCCTGAGCTGGATGTTTCTCATTTTTTGGCTGTCTCACCAGCCGGGCGACGAGTCGCGCCGCATGAGTGAATGGGTAGTCCAGCTTGTGCGCTGGCTGGGTATGGACGAAACCAGTATAGCCGCCGGGCGGCTGAATTTTCTGATACGGAAAGCTGCTCATTTTACGGAGTACTGTATCCTCTCCCTGCTGTTGTCCCAGGTACTGGCCCGCTCCCTCGCACAGCCCCGGCTGGCCCTGACCGCCACCCTGCTGACGGCCCTGTACGCCTGCACAGACGAGTGGCACCAGACCTTCGTGCCTGGACGGGTAGGCACCTGGACTGATGCCCTGATAGACACCGCCGGGGCCCTGCTCGGTGCAGGTATTTGGCATACAGGCCAGCGCTTCTTCCGACACAATTCTAAAAAAATATCGTAATTTGACCGCAAATTCGCCTGCACTTCATCTTGTCCTCATTCCCCCCAGTCACCATAATACAAGTCCCCATGATTGTTGACGTGAAGGTACCGAGTCCCGGAGAGTCCATCACCGAGGTAGAAATTGAAAGCTGGCTCATCGCACAGGGCACTGTCGTGACGATGGACCAGGAACTGGCCGAAATCAACTCCGACAAAGCCACCCTGACCATCAATGCACCCGCTGCCGGCAAAATCGAACTGCTGGCCGCCGCAGGCGATACCGTAGCCGTAGGTCAGGTCGTCGCCCGCATAGACACGGAGGCCGTACAGGCCCAGTCTCCTGCCCCTCAGGTCTCTCCTGTACAGCAGGACCTGCCCGCTGCCGAAAAAGTAGCCGAATCCGGCGGATATGCCAAAGGGGTGACCTCCCCCGCCGCCGAAAAACTCATCAAAGACAAGGGTCTTGACCCTGCCCAGATCGCTGGCACGGGCCGCGATGGCCGCATCACCAAAACGGATGTTGTCACCCATACCCCTGCCCCCCGTCCGGAGCCGGTCAGGGAAACCCCCAAAGCTGACAAACCCGCTCCGGCCCCTGTCCCTGCCGGCGAACGACGCGAGCGGCGTGAAAAAATGAGCTCCCTCCGCCGCCGGATCGCGGACCGCCTGGTCTCCGTCAAAAACGAGACCGCCATGCTCACCACCTTCAACGAGGTGGACCTGTACCAGATCATGGAGCTGCGCAAGAAGTACAAGGACAAATTCAAAGAAGTACACGGTGTAGGCCTGGGTTTTATGTCCTTCTTCACCAAAGCCTGCTCCATGGCCCTGCTGGAGTTCCCGGGAGTCAATGCCCAGATACAAGGCCAGGAAATCCTGTATTTTGACTACGTGGACATGGGGATCGCCGTCAGCACCGAGCGCGGCCTGGTGGTGCCCGTCATCCGCAACGCCCACGAGATGTCCCTCGTCCAGATCGAAAAAGCCGTACTTGCCTATGCCCTCAAGGCCCGTGACAACAAAATCACCCCGGACGACATGGCAGGCGGCACCTTCACGATCACCAATGGCGGCGTATTCGGTTCCATGCTTTCCACCCCGATCCTCAATCCGCCCCAGTCCGCGATCCTCGGCATGCACAACATCGTCGAACGCCCCGTAGCCCTGGGTGGCGAAGTCAAAATCCGCCCCATCATGTACGTGGCCCTCTCCTATGACCACCGGATCATAGACGGCAAAGAAGCCGTGAGTTTCCTGGTGCGCGTCAAAGAGCGCCTCGAAGACCCCAGCCGTATGCTGCTGGAGCTCTGATGCCCTGCGGGTATATACTAAAACGGCTGCCTCAAAAGGGCAGCCGTTTTTTTTGGGAGGTGTTTTCAGGGTCCGGGGGGTATTGCCGGGAGCAGCCCTATGCGGCTCAATGTGAGGGGGAAAGAATACCCCTGTGCAGCAGCAAAGGCGTTTCAATTCCAATGTGGTTCAATTTAAGGCTTACGGTGAAATTCGTTACACTTACGGTTCCTGAGTTTCAATTCCAATGTGGTTCAATTTAAGGCCGCACGACGGTGTTTTTCGTGTCAAACGTATCCAGGTTTCAATTCCAATGTGGTTCAATTTAAGGCGGCAAGACCCGCGTGACGCTCGTGAATCCGTTCTAGTTTCAATTCCAATGTGGTTCAATTTAAGGTCAATGACGTATCCATCACCGCTAATTCCTGAGTAGTTTCAATTCCAATGTGGTTCAATTTAAGGCTGGCCGCCGGCTGTGATCTCGGCAGCGTTGCAGCGTTTCAATTCCAATGTGGTTCAATTTAAGGGTTTTCCGCCCGCGCCTGGCTCACCTACAGGACGCAGTTTCAATTCCAATGTGGTTCAATTTAAGGTATAATGGAAAAGAGATACTTGCCTCCATATATCCCATGTTTCAATTCCAATGTGGTTCAATTTAAGGGAGGTAGCGAAGCAGTATCGCCCCATGCTACGCATGTTTCAATTCCAATGTGGTTCAATTTAAGGGATGGGTCGAAGGTGTAAAAAAACGCGCCGGAGAGAGTTTCAATTCCAATGTGGTTCAATTTAAGGCTACCGTTACGGTAGACGCTCTTACCTCCACTATTATGTTTCAATTCCAATGTGGTTCAATTTAAGGCCAGCTTTCGAAGTTTCTCGAAAATTACATGAAGCAGTTTCAATTCCAATGTGGTTCAATTTAAGGTCCCAGCCGCTACCGCAGACTTGCCCGCCGCCGGGTTTCAATTCCAATGTGGTTCAATTTAAGGCAACAGCGGGCAACAGACGCGGCGAGTACCAAACAAGTTTCAATTCCAATGTGGTTCAATTTAAGGGTAATACCGCTCCAAGTTTGCCACGCTTTTTACTTGTTTCAATTCCAATGTGGTTCAATTTAAGGCGCTGTACCTGGAGCGTGTGCATTTTTACGATGGCGTTTCAATTCCAATGTGGTTCAATTTAAGGAGCAGGTGCTAAATGACTGATATACTTCTTGAAGAGTTTCAATTCCAATGTGGTTCAATTTAAGGGGCATCGCGGACGATGCGCTCGATAGTCTCGACGTCGTTTCAATTCCAATGTGGTTCAATTTAAGGCTCTGGAGAACGCCCGCCCAGTGAAACCCCAGGAGGTTTCAATTCCAATGTGGTTCAATTTAAGGGATGCACACGGACCCGAAAACGCCTCTGAATATCGAGTTTCAATTCCAATGTGGTTCAATTTAAGGCTTAGGCAGACCACCGCCACCATCAGGCGTAGGCGTGTTTCAATTCCAATGTGGTTCAATTTAAGGGCGACCGCATACTCCTGCTGGAGTATGACCATGTTGTTTCAATTCCAATGTGGTTCAATTTAAGGCCTGGACGCGCATTATGTACCGTTTCAAAATAATGTTTCAATTCCAATGTGGTTCAATTTAAGGGTGTCGCGGGGCCTGAAGCGTGTGCATTTTCACGAGTTTCAATTCCAATGTGGTTCAATTTAAGGCAGCGGAGCAGGCCGCCGCCGACGAAGCCCTCCGCGGTTTCAATTCCAATGTGGTTCAATTTAAGGTCGTGATATGCCAGCGCGGCCAGGAGCCGGGCGGGTTTCAATTCCAATGTGGTTCAATTTAAGGGCCTGGTAATGAAAATTACGATCAGCTCCGCCCTCATGTTTCAATTCCAATGTGGTTCAATTTAAGGCATCACCGCGAAGGCGAAGGTGATATGCGCACTTTCTGTTTCAATTCCAATGTGGTTCAATTTAAGGGCACTACCGCCTCGACTACTGGAAAACTACGATGAAGTTTCAATTCCAATGTGGTTCAATTTAAGGGGGTCAGCCATTCAGGATAGACAATGTCCTGATGACGTTTCAATTCCAATGTGGTTCAATTTAAGGAGGTTCAGTTTTACTTTTTTAGCCATTGTCTGAGAGTTTCAATTCCAATGTGGTTCAATTTAAGGTTCGTATGAAACCGTCCGGCGCGGGGAGTTTCACGCGTTTCAATTCCAATGTGGTTCAATTTAAGGGGAAGCTGTCGCCGATCCAGCCACCATGCCGGAAGGTTTCAATTCCAATGTGGTTCAATTTAAGGGGCAGCAGACGCTGATTTAAGTGCCGCCATTGCAAGTTTCAATTCCAATGTGGTTCAATTTAAGGGAGGCCCTGGGAGCCGAGCAGATAGATTCCGTAGCGAGTTTCAATTCCAATGTGGTTCAATTTAAGGGCCCCTGTGTGAGGGGAATATATACCAGCCTGTTTAGTTTCAATTCCAATGTGGTTCAATTTAAGGGAGTAGATGATGATTAGCAGGACCGTCCGGTAAGGCGTTTCAATTCCAATGTGGTTCAATTTAAGGCAGATCAAAGCAGCCTGGGAAACGCTGGATGAGGCGGGTTTCAATTCCAATGTGGTTCAATTTAAGGCTGGCGGTATTTACGTAGCGTCAGCATCAACTCAAGTTTCAATTCCAATGTGGTTCAATTTAAGGGGTAATTATCCCGGACTTAGACGATACAGAAATAAGTTTCAATTCCAATGTGGTTCAATTTAAGGCCTGCGCCTGACCCTCGCCGGAGCCACCCCCGCCGAGTTTCAATTCCAATGTGGTTCAATTTAAGGCCGATACGGGCAGAAAAATCTACTGTATATCCGCCGTTTCAATTCCAATGTGGTTCAATTTAAGGGATGCTGGAAAAATTCAATTCGGCAACTTCGTTGCGTTTCAATTCCAATGTGGTTCAATTTAAGGACAACTGGGGCCTGGCTTTTGACGTGGCCGAAATCCGTTTCAATTCCAATGTGGTTCAATTTAAGGATCGGCTAAAAACTGATCCAGCACCGTTACCCACAGGTTTCAATTCCAATGTGGTTCAATTTAAGGCACCTGCGGAGTCGTCAGCATGAAGTCCCCGATCAGGTTTCAATTCCAATGTGGTTCAATTTAAGGCAGTACGGTACAATACCGGGCTATACCTACGTCAGGTTTCAATTCCAATGTGGTTCAATTTAAGGGAAGAGGCCCCCGGCAGTTTAAGTATAGAAATTACGTTTCAATTCCAATGTGGTTCAATTTAAGGACTACTGGAAGAGAGGTTTGTACAGCTTCAGGAGGTTTCAATTCCAATGTGGTTCAATTTAAGGTCACGAGTGTCGCCCCCAGCCGGGCCTCCAGTATAGGTTTCAATTCCAATGTGGTTCAATTTAAGGTCGAGACTGGATGTTCTACTGGGGAGAAGGCGAAAAAGTTTCAATTCCTGAAATACCTCGGTTTCTTTAGACCACTTGGTAGAGTTTGTTAATGTGAGTCAAGCGGCTAATCGGTATCGTTCAGCGGGTTTAGTCATGTCTATCCCCTGATGGGACCGGTAGTGGTACACCTCTAACCAACGCTCAATGCCCCGAAAAAGTTGCTGACCATCCTTGGCCGGGTT
>JANRLQ010000005.1:0-47907 GCA_033762375.1 Bacteroidia bacterium | reverse complement strand
TCGCCCAGGCGGGCATAAACGGCGGCCTGCCGGTAGTTGTCCTGGTGGCGGTTGTCTTCGTCCAGCCCTGCCGTCAGGGTATGGATCAGTGTGCGGCAGTCTTGCAGGAGGCGGGCGGCGTGTTTGTGGCGGGTTACTTCCTGGACGACGGGGCTGATTTTGAAGCTGTTGTCGGCTGAGCGGTATTCGAGCCAGCCTGCCTCTTCCAGGCTGGAGAGGGTAGATTCGAGGGCTTCCGGGTCGGCGTCCAACAGGCGGACAAGCAGATCGTAGGGCAGGTTTTCGGCGGGCAGGACTGCAAGGTTGCTCAGAAGATGGCATGCGGCTTCGTTCAGCTTTGCCAGGTCGTACATGGCGGCGATGACCTCACCCGGCTCTGCGCTGCGCAGGGTGTCGCTACCATAGACCAGCTCCACCGTTTTGCTTTTCAGGGCCAGCAGCCCCTTGCCCTGCAAGTCGGCCAGCATCTCCGCCAGGCTGTAGCGCAGGGCGAAGCGGTTGAGCAGGGCCAGGTTTTTTGCCAGCAGCTCTATCACCAGGGTGTTGAGGCCTACTGCATGCAGGATCGCCTGCAGCATGGGCAGCTCGGCTTCATCTATCCCGGGATAGTAGTGCCGGAAGAGCCGCAGCGCATCGGACGCTGAGAGGGGCTGCACCTCATGCACTTGCATCTCGCGCGCGTTCCGCACCCGCGAGGTGAGCAGGATGTGGCAGGTGCTCAGGCGGTGCAGGAGGGTGTAGTGTTGCCTGAGGTCGGCGGCGTCGTTGGCGTTGTCGAAGACCAGCAGGCAAGGGGCATCGAGGTTGTTGAGGGCGACGGCTATGCGCTGCACCTGGGCCTCGAAGCTGTCCTGAGGCCCGAATTTCACGTCCAACTGATCCCGCAGCGAGAGCAGGGCCGATCCGATGCCCGCATCGGCATACAGCCAGGCCAGGTGGCGGTAGCGCGCCGCGTGGGCATGCCAGTACTTCGCCGCGAGGGTGGTTTTGCCGATGCCGCCCTCGCCATTGACCAGCACCAGCAGGCGGCTGTGTTGCTGATATGTTGCTTCGATCGCCTCCAGGTCCGCCTCCCGCCCGATGAAAAATGCCGTGTCGAAGGGTGGATTGGTGAGGTGGCGGGGCGGTTTGTTTCCGGCCGGATGCTTGAGGAGGTCCAGTATGCGCTCCATCTGCGCCCCAAGCTCCTGGCGCAACTGCTCGATTCCCTCTGCCGTATTCGGGTTGAGGACGATTGCTCCGCCAGGATGCTGTATTATAATATTGCCTGTATGCTGCTCGACATATACAGACTTATCTCCGTACTGATGCACCTCCTTCATCGTCAGCTGATAGTAATATCGCCTGTATGATCTTCGATATACACCGACTTGTCCCCATGCTGCTGAACAGTCCGGGAAGGGCCGCCGTTTTGCTTCTGACCGGCTGCCGTCTGCTGGGCACTTGCGACAAAGTCGGCCAGTGTCCAGTCCATCACCTCTTTGTGCTGATCGTTCACAAAGAGCGTCCAGGACGAGGGCATGGGCTGGTGCTCGTCTATTTCACCTGGATTTACAATAATGGGGTAGGCATTTCTGCCGCTGACAGTCGCTTCTGCAGTTTCAAAAGCCGACTTCAGGGTCTTGCCTTTCTCGAAGAAAAGCTTGTAGAAATATGCGGCAATGCGACCTGCTTCGGCATCATGTACCTCCACATTGGTCGCAATGATGGCTTTTACGCCCTTGGCCGTAAGCAGCCCGACCTGTCCATAGGACAGACAACCATTCAAAAACATCAGTTGGATCTGATGCCCATCGGGTGCGATCAGGCGTGAAAGGCGGATTTTATCCAGCCCGAGCAGGCCGTCCAGCACCACCCGATGCTGATCGGCATGGCCGCCGAAATGGAACATAAACAGCGCCTGGCTGTCTATGATGGCATCGGCAAGCCTCTCAATGCTTGCATGCTCGATTTTGGTTGCCGACACCAGCGAAGACTGGGAAGCCGAGGTCCATATTTTATGGGCTTCGTCCTGCACGCCGCTCAAGTCATTGGCTGCAAATGTAAATAATGCGGAGGGCCTGACTTGCGTTGGCCGATTCAGAAGCTTCTGATCCTCCGAATGAGTGTGTGTGGCTTCTGATGTATTTGACTGCGTAGCATTGACATTGCTGCTACTAACAGTTATACCCACAGTGCCCAGTTGTTCCTTCAGGACAGAGTTAATAATCTCGTTGGCAATAGTTTTTGTTTTGGGGCTCAGTTTGTTATACACATTAACAACTTGAGCAACTTTGCCTAGAAAGCTTTGAGGACGAATGGTGTTTTTCATGTTATAGGTAGGGTTGATGGGTGACAAGATAGGAGAAACTACGGCATTTATCAACAAAGGGTTGTTCTTTTTGCGCATAAAAAAACGCTGCAAATCAGGGATTTACAGCGTTTGGGTACCCGAGGCCGGACTCGAACCGGCACGGCCCTTGCGGGCCACAGGATTTTAAGTCCTGAGTGTCTACCATTTCACCACTCGGGCAGCAGGCATCAAAAGTAAGACATCCTGCATCAAAACACAAGGGGTGTTTTATTGATTGCAGTGTTTGCGGATCAGGGTGTAGGCGTTGATGTCGCCGAGTTCGCCGGCTTTGGACCAGTCGAGGCAGGCGCCGTCTATGTCTCCTCCCTGAAACTTGACGGAGGCACGGGCATTGTAGGCCTGGGGGTCGCCGGGGTTGTTGCGCACGACCCAGTCGAGGTCGAGGATGGCCCGCTCGAAGTCGCGGAGGTTGATATAGGCTTCGGCGCGGTCGAAGATATACTGGGGCTTTTTGAACCGGCTGATGCGGATGGCTTCATTCAGGTCGCTGACGGCTCCGCGGTAGTCCTGAAGGCCACTTTTGGCCTGGGCCCGCACCTGCATGAACCGGTCTTCTTTGGGCGAACCCTTGATGGCGATGTTGAGGTCCATCAGGGCCCCGAGGTAATCCTCCAGGCCAATCTTGGCCCGTGCCCGGTTGTAGTACCCCTCCGGGTTGGCGGGGTTGATGTCAAGGGTGATGTTAAAGTCAGCGATGGCTCCGGCATAGTTGGCGAGTTCGATCCGGGCATATCCCCGGTTGAAGTACGCGGCATCATTGCGGGGGTTGAGGTTGATAACCATCGTAAAATCTTCATCGGCACCGATGAAGTCACTGGCGGCCAGCTTGTCCAGACCGCGCTTAAAGAGGAGTTTTTCTGCCTGAGCATGTACAGGCAGGCCCCAGCCGAGGCTGAGGATCAGAAGCCAGCCAGCAGGCCGGCGTACAGACAGAGGTATCATGAGGCGTGTTGTAGCTTGCTTGGGGCCAAAATAACCACAGATCGGGTGAGTTCCAACAATATCCGCACCGAACTGTGACCGGGCGTTGGGACGGGGCGGGGTTTTGTGTAGGTTTGGGGGCAAATCCGTCGGCATGAAAAAAAGATTACAGGCAGTATTACAACGTATCTGGGGATTTGATCAGTATCTGGTGATATTTTCGCTGGTCAAAATTTTTACCCTGCGGCTGGAGGGACGTAATAAGGAGGGGGATTTTTTTCATTTTTTGCGTCTGCTGGCGCCTGATGCCACGGTGCTGGACATCGGGGCCAATGTCGGGATCATGTCGGCACACCTGGCCTGGCATTGCAAGCGGGGCCGGGTGCATGCCTTTGAGCCTGTCCCTTCCAATGCGCGGGCCCTCCGGCGGGTGATGCGCTGGTTGGGTATCACCCGGCGTGTGGCCTGCCACGAGCTTGCTCTCGGGGATAGTGCAGGGGCTGTCACCATGACCATGCCCCTGATACAGGGTGTCCGGATGCAGGGACTCACCCATGTGCAGGACGAGAGCATTGAGGGATATGCAGCATCGGCGATGACGTTTACGGTGCCGCTGGCCCGGCTTGACGACCTGGACTGGCTCCGGGACCAGCCGGTAGCAGCCATCAAGCTGGATGTCGAGAACTATGAGCAGTTTGTGCTGCGGGGGGCAGAGGCCCTGATCCGGCGCTGTCAGCCGCTGATCTACTGCGAGCTCTGGGACAATGAAAACCGCCAGATCTGCCTCAAAATCATGCAGGAACACGGATACCGGGTGCAGGTGCTGGACCGTGGACGGCTGCGTACCTTCCTGCCCGGCACAGATACCCACCACAACTTCTTTTTTGTCCCGGAAAAAAAGGCGTAAGTGACACGTAAAATTGTCGTGCGATTCCGTAACTTTCGCCCCGTACCTCAGATGAGTAGCTGCATTAGTTCTGGCATATGATTTTGTTACAGGCACCCCGGGGGCCATTGAAAGCTGATATTTCTTTGCCATCCTCCAAGAGTGAGAGCAACCGGGCCCTGATCATTCAGGGACTGGGAGGCGGGGGCATAACCCTGGACAATCTCTCATCGGCGCGGGATACCCAGACCATGATCCGGCTGCTGGAGTCAGAAGGGCATGTACTCGATGTCATAGATGCGGGTACGACCATGCGGTTTCTGACGGCTTTTTTTGCTGCGGTAGGCCGGGATCAGATTCTGACAGGCACGCCCCGCATGTGCCAGCGGCCGATCGGCATCCTCGTAGATGCCCTGCGGGAGTTAGGCGCCGAAATTACCTACTGGAACCAGGAAGGTTTCCCCCCGCTGCACATTATCAGCAAGGGCCTGCCCCTCCGCGGGGGAGCCATCAGCATGGGCGGTGATGTCAGCAGCCAGTTTATCTCGGCGATTCTGATGATCGCGCCCGTACTCCCGGGCGGACTCGCCCTGACCCTGACCGGCAAGATTACGTCCCGTCCTTATATAGACCTGACCCGGCGTATGATGCAGCACTTTGGGGTGGCATCACACTGGGAAGGGGCGACGGTGGTGGTGCCGGAGCAGACCTACCAGCCAGGGCATTATACCATTGAGTCAGACTGGTCAGCTGCCAGTTATTGGTATAGCCTGGTGGCCTTGTCACCGGGCAGTGAGGTATTTCTACGGGGGCTGCGGGAAGACTCCTGGCAGGGCGATCAGCAGATCGCCACCTGGATGACCCACTTTGGGGTACATACAACGTACGAATCTGGCGGGGTACGGCTCACCCAGGTTGTCCCTGACCGTCCGGATCAGTTGCTGGTATTTGACTGTCACGACACGCCAGATCTGGCCCAGACGCTTGCGGTCCTGAGCGCTGCCACAGGCATACCGGTACAACTAGAGGGGCTGCACACCCTGCGGGTGAAGGAAACCGACCGGATAGAGGCTATCCGGCAGGAGTTGGCCCGGTTTAAGGTCGCAGTTGAAGTAGAAGGCACCACGATCCGGATATCCGGCACGGCTGAGCCTTCACCTTCTGTCGTTAATACCTATGATGATCACCGCATGGCCATGGCGTTTGCCCCGCTTGCTCTCCGGCAGTCGCGTCTTGATATGCAGGGACACGAGGTGGTGGCCAAGTCTTATCCGGAATTTTGGCAACACCTGGAGCAGGTCGGGTTTAAAACTTCCATGCTCTGACCAGACCGCCCGCTTCCGTCCGCGTATCTCCCTGCCCCCGGGATTGTATTCAGGAGCTCATAATTCCAGGCAAGTATGAAAGTATTAATTATTGGTGCCGGCAACATGGGGGTTACCTATGGCCGGAGTTTTATTCAGGCCAGTGTGGTACCCCGCGACAGCCTGTTTTTTATTGATCGAAATACCGATAAGGCAGAGGCCCTGGGGCACTATTCCCTTAATCCCCTTCATACGGAGCCCTCGCCATTTGTCAGCCATATGGACCTGATCATCCTGAGCGTAAAACCACAGGATTTTGCGTCGCTGGCTGCGTCGCTGGCACCTTATATCAGGCCTACCCAGCTTGTTCTCTCGGTGATGGCGGGTATCCGGCTTGATTCGCTGAGCCGGACCCTGGGTGTGACCCATATCGTGCGGGCCATGCCCAACCTGCCAGCACAAGTAGGGCAGGGTATGACCGTGTTTACGACCAGCCAGGCCGTAACCCGGGGAGAGGTATTAACCATCCAAAACCTGCTGAATACAACCGGCAAGACCCTCTATACAGCAGATGAATCCATGCTGGATGCTGCCACGGCGATCTCCGGGAGCGGTCCGGCGTTTGTGTATTATTATATGCAAGCCATGATCCAGTCAGCTGCCCGGATGGGGTTTTCGGAGTCCGAGGCACGGCTGCTGGTAAGCCAGACCTTCCTGGGGGCCCTGGACCTGCTTCAGCGTGACAGCCTCACGACGGAGGCCTGGATTGACCGAGTGGCCTCACGGGGCGGGACAACCGAGGCGGCCCTGGCGGCGTTTGAGCGGCTGGGCCTGATGCAGTCCATAGACGAGGGGCTGGAGGCGGCCCGGGTGCGGGCGACTGTGCTCAGCATGGACGCAGGCAAATAATAAAATTACCGGAAATTTGTATTTACCGAAAACCTGCGTACTTTTGCGACTCAGTAAAAATTCCGCAAGAAAGGAGGTAAATTACGTGATCATCGTAACCATTAAAGACGGCGAAACCATTGACAAGGCACTGCGTCGTTACAAAAAGAAGTTCGAAAAGACCGGCGTACTCAAAGAAGTACGTGGCCGCATGTACTACAAAAAACCTTCCGTCGAGCGCAAGGAGGTCATGAAAAAGGCCGTTTCCCGCCAGCGGTACTACGCTAACGAGGAAAACTAATCCGAACGCTTACGTTCAGATATGCATCAGCCACTCCCTGCGGAGTGGCTGACTTGTTTTGTGGCGGGGCTTAGTGGCTGATGACGATCCTCCGGGTAGCGGTGCGGTTGTCCAGGGTCAGGGTTACAGCATATACCCCCGATGGTACGAGGCTGAGGTCCAGCTGAGCCGTAGCGCTGCCTCGGGTTAGCTGGCCTGTGTGTACGGTCCGTCCGCGCATATCCTGTATGCGTATCTGGCTCGCTGCCGTGGCAGGGGATGCCAGCGTGATATTGAGCCAGTCGGAGACGGGATTGGGATAGAGCTGGAGGTCTATCGGGGGCAGCTCATCTGAGAGGGCCGTAGGAAATCCGTCGAGCACTGTCAGGTTGCCGAGGCTGTCAAAAGGATCAGACCAGCGCGGGTCCGTATATACCAGGGTACCTGTGAGGGTGCGCAGGAAGGCCACCAGGCTGCCCTTCTGGGGTTGTGTCAGGTTGAGGCGCTGTCCGCCGGAGCCGGGAGGCCCTGCCAGGCGGGGATCCAGGCGGGGGTTGGCGCTGTCCACCGTGATGGCATTGTAGTGGTTGATGACATTCATCAGGGAGGTAAAGTTGCCGTTGTGCATCATGGGGCCGTTCAGAAATCCGCCTGGATTAAACAAATCCCGGAGCGAGGGCGCCCGTGTATTGTTCAGGTCGAGGATCGTCGGGTCCTGGCCGGAGGTGATGATGCCGTTGTTTTGAGAGTTAGGGTCAATGTCAAACTCAGGCGCCTGGTGACAACCCTGACAACCGGCACCGCCTGCTCCGGGTGGCGCCAGAAACAGGGCTTTACCCTGGTTTTCTTGTAGCGTAAAATTGGGGAAAGGATCAGCGTCGTTATTGACCTGGGCCCGTCCCACATCATACCGGGAGTCAAAAGACTGGATACTCCGCACAAACTGTGCGAGCGCCCGCTGGATACGGGTCTCCGTGATGACAGAGTCTCCGAATGCCTTGGTAAACAAGGGTTTGTAGTACGGGATGCCTTGCATACGCCGGATCAGGGAGTCAAAGCCCGGGTCGCCCTCTGTCCCGCTGAATCCCATCTCTACATGGTCCTGGATCGGCCGGGTGGACTGCTCCTCCAGGGTGGCAGCCCGCTCATCCCAAAAGAAGTGTTCTTCGTTGGCAAACCGGCTATTAATCAGCCGCATGGAGTGACGGCCCGTGAGGCCATTGGTCAGGCCCCGGCTCAGCCGGGCTGTATCACTGAAGGCAAAAGCCTGCTGGTGACAACTGGCGCAGGAGATGGTCTGGTTGGCAGAGAGTTGTTTGTCATAAAACAAAACCCGGCCCAGCGTAGCACCTGCATCTGTGATGGGGTTATGGAGCTGGGTGTTGTCTTTGTTGATGTAGGATGGGACCGGCTGGTTGGCATAGTTGGGGAGCTGGTTCAGGTCAATGACAGCTCCGACCATGACGGCACCGGCACTGCTCAGGAGCAGGGTGCGGATAAATGTTGGTTTCATTTTTGGAGACGTAATATGGTATGATGACGGATTAAGGTACAGGTCTGGGGGGCGGGCCACCCGGCGGAGGGCCCGGTGGAGGCCCAAACAAATCGCTCAGTTGCACAACCAGTGCCTCAAAGCCGGCCCGCTGATCGGGGCGGCAGAGGTTGCCGATTTCGCGGAAGTGCTCATAATGTACACGCTCAATGGCCTGCTGCTGCGCACCGATATGGGCGATCAGCGTGTCGGCGGGACTGGCCCCGGGCACTGCCAGGGATGCGTATAATTGGGTTTTGAGATCCTTAATATCGTGCTGTAATCCCTGAATCTGCTGCCGGTGGCTGGCGATCAGTTGGTCATAGGCCCGGACCTGCTCCGAATCCAGCTTGAGTTGTGTGATGATCACCTGCCGCCGGTCAGGTGGATGGGATGGAACACTTTGGGTGCCCCTGTATAAAAGGATACCTGCCAGAATCAGGTTTGACACCAGGAGCACCACGGCCAGACCCGATACCAGTTGTAATTTTTTCATGTCCTGCAATCAATAAAGTTGGTGATGGGACATAAATACATCGTAAGGGTCAGGGGTATGTCGGTCGGACTTGTGCTGGGTATAGGTGTAAATAGTGACTGTATTGAGCATAATCACAAGGACAAAAGTCATGCCCAGCCCCCACCGCCATGCGAGCGGTGCCGTACCGGTGATGTCTGCTTCGATCCGCTGCCGGATACGGGTCAGCAGAAAAGGTGGGGCAGCCACCGGGTGTATGTTTTCCAGCAATCTGAGGTTCGGGTCCATACGTGCAGGCAGTTAGCCGTGTGGTACTTAGACGACATGTGGGGCGTCATCCTTCGGTGAGATTGAGTTTTTGTGAAAGAAATGTTTTGGCCCGCTGCACCAGCGACTCGACGGCTTTGGGGCTCAGGTTCATAATGTCCGCTGCTTCGGCCTGGGACTTATGTTCTATTTTGGTGAGAATCAGGGCTGTACGTTGGTTGTCAGGTAGTTTGTTGATGAGGGCAAAGAGGTGTGCTGTCGCCTCCCGTTGCTCCAGGGCTACACCGGGGTGATCAAAGGTGGTTTGTGTCTGCCGGATTTCAGCCTCAGGGCTGTCTGAAAGTGATACCAAAAAAGCGAATCTTTTTTTGCGCTTGCGGGCCTTGAGGTAGTCCAGTGACTTATTGATGGTGATCCGGTAGATCCAGGTACCTGCACCCGCATCCTTTCTGAACCGGCCCAGGTTGTGGTAAACGGCTACAAACACGTCCTGGGTGATCTCTGCCGCATCAGATGTGTTACCGGCATAGTGAAGCGCCAGGTTATACACCTGTTGCTTGAATGTTTCGTATAAAACTTCAAATGTCAAAATAGCATCAAGCGGCAGATTTGTATCTGTTCTGGATAGGGGCTTGGTGCCTGGGGCAGGCTTTAGGTTGCACAGGAAACAAAAAAACAGGGAGGTGCCGCACAGTGTCAGGTGTTTTTTTGATGTTCACTCATCCATGTACCTGGGCCACGGCTCCGCCCTTGCGGTAGCAGGTAGGGGTGACCCCCATTTTTTTCTTAAAAATCCGCGAAAAATAAAACTCTGACTCAAATCCAGCCCGGTAGGCAATCTCTGAGACCGTCAGGTCGGTTTCTTTGAGGAGCTGAGCCGTTTTTTCAAGGCGCACCTGGAGGTGATATTGGCCTGGTGCAGTGCCGATCAGCTCTTTAAATGCCTTCCGGAACCATACATAACTCACATGGTGGTCTTGTGCGAGCTGGGCAAAATCCAGCTCCTGGTCCCATGCCTCCAGGATATGATACCGGATAGCCTGTACGATTTGTTCCTGCCGGGGGCGGGTCTTGCGTTGCCGGATCAGTGCCGAGGCATATACCAGCCCTAACAGCTGGATGACCAGACAGGACGCGATCTGCTGAAAAGCTGGACCTTCGTGTTTGACAGTTTCGATCAGCCGGATAAATACACTCAGAAACTCCGCATGAAACCCGATGCTGATGACGGGGTTTTCAGGGCTGAAACAGTTTTGCTGCATGAGGTACTCCGCATAGTGCCCGTCAAATCCCACCCAAAACTCTTCCCAGCCCGCATCCGGGAGGGGCTTGTACCGGTGTCAGACTCCGGGAAAATGCAGCAGCAGGGTGCCTGCCCCGATGAGTTGTTCTGCTCCCCCGTCACATTGGTAGAGACCCTGCCCCCGGGCGATATACACCAGTTGGAATTCCTGAAGCCTGCGGCCTTTTTCCCAGTCAAATACATACGGCTGCGGGTGGCTTTGATCCGGATACGGCTTATGGGCCGAGTGGATATGATGGCCGACGGTGTGTACATTCACTCCCCAGTTGGGACCTGCGGCGATGAGTTGCTCCAGGGTGGCGGCTGAGAAGTATTTCCGGTAAGCTTCCATGCCCGGTGTGTCAGGGAGTTAGTACGCCCAAAAAGCATATTTTTTTCCGAAAATCAAACGTGGCCTTCGCGCATACCGGGTCTGGATACGAAGTTTGCCCAACCGCTCAGGTTTAGTAACGCTCTCAACATAAATTCCGCTTTTGACTCGATCTTTTGCACGAATCCTGCGTCAGAAAAGCCCTCATTTGGCCCGCCAAACTCGGGTTGCCTTCCTGGTCTTCGCACAAAATCTCTTCGCAAAATCTGGAATTTATGTTGAGAGTATTACTTAGTAAACTTCAATCTGTACCTTGCCATCCCTTAACTCCCTCCATACTCCGATGGAAGCTTATATCATAGACGGCATCCGTACCCCGATCGGCAATTTTGGTGGCAGCCTGGCCCCTGTCCGGGCTGACGATCAGGCAGCCCATGTCCTGGCTGCCCTGATGGCACGCCACCCTGAGATTCCGGCAGCAGACCTCGACGATGTGATCCTGGGCTGTGTGAACCAGGCCGGGGACGACAACCGCAATGTCGCCCGGATGGCCCTGCTGCTCGCAGGACTCCCCTATACCGTGCCGGGTGAAACCCTCAATCGCCTTTGTGCGTCAGGTCTGTCCGCTGTAGCCCGTGCGGCCCAGGCGATCCGGGCAGGTGCGGGTCACCTCTACCTGGCAGGCGGGGTGGAGAGCATGACCCGTGCGCCCTGGGTGATCTCCAAAACAGCCCGCCCCTACGGGACCGATGCCCGGATGTTTGACTCCAGCTTTGGGTGGCGCTTTGTCAATCCCCGGATGGAAGCCTTGTATGGGATTGACTCGATGGGCCAGACCGCCGAAAACCTGGCGGACCTCTACCAGATCAGCCGTGAGGACCAGGATCGGTTTGCCTGCTGGTCGCAGCAGAAGGCAGCCCGCGCCCGCGAGGCAGGACGACTGGGACAAGAGATTGTGCCGGTTCCGGTACCTGTCCGCAAGGGTGAAACCGTTCTGTTTGAGGCAGATGAATTTATCAAACCTGCGACCAGCCCTGAGGGGCTGGCGGGGCTGCGTCCGGCCTTTCGGCCGCAGGGCGGGACTGTCACCGCCGGTAATGCTTCCGGCCTGAATGACGGCGCGGCTGCCCTGCTCATTGCCTCGGAGGAGGCCGTCATCCGCTACGGGCTGGTCCCGGCAGCCCGGATTGTCTCTGCGGCTGTAGCAGGGGTCGAGCCCCGGATCATGGGCATCGGGCCGGTCCCGGCTACCCAAAAAGCCCTGCAACAGGCCGGACTAACCCTGGCTGATATGGACCTTATCGAGCTGAATGAAGCCTTTGCGGCCCAGGCTCTTGCCTGTATCCGGGCCTGGGGACTCGCAGACGATGATCCCCGCCTCAATCCGCATGGGGGGGCCATTGCCCTGGGACATCCGCTCGGTATGTCAGGGGCCCGCATTGCCTGGTCGGCGGCCCTGAACCTCCGCCAGCAACAAACTCAACACGCCCTGGTGACGATGTGCATCGGGGTAGGACAGGGAATGGCTATGGTGCTGGCGCGGGCGTAGGGCTGCTGATGAAAAGCGGTGAGCTGACCGTGAAGTCTGGAATTAACAGGTACGTCGTCAGCGTATATAACTTGATAAAAATGTGCAGAGTGCTTTCAGTGCAGGCGTATTGGGGGTGATATTCCAAAGCCTGGCAGCACTTCCCTGAAATCTGGGGCCTTTCATCTCATCCTTTTCCAGATAGACCTGCTCATACGCATACACCATCTGATGGTGGTCAGTATGATAGGCTTGGTTTAGATGTTGAAGGCATTGCTGGAAATGATCCCAACAGGTAAAAAAATCAGAGATTGTTGCCATTTCACGTAGCAGCGCCTCCTGTTGTCCGGGAGATTGGTTGTCGGGAAACAAAAAAATCGGGCAAGACTGCCCCATATCAGCCAACTGTTGTATCAAATCCTGCCGCCGCTGCTCCGGGTTGTTATCAGCATCAAAGACGATGAGATTGATACCGCCATTGTCCGTATTTTCCTGAAGTTGTGGGCGTTGTTTAGATAGTCCTGGCAATCCACCACAGGGTTTAATATCTACTGTAGTGCTTATGTGAGGAAAACACCCCGCTAGTACAGCCTCCAGCAGCTCCTTGTCTGTTTTTCCTTCTACGAATATTCGCACCCGGCTGCTCATCGTAATTCGTTTTCGTTTTCCAGTGCGGACTCAAATTCAGGATAGGTATAAGTATAGGCCTTAGTTCCGGCTAATACCTTGGCAAGGCGAATCACCCGTACTTCATCCTTAAAGTCCGGCATATCTTCGCGCAGGGTGTCTCGCAGGTGCTGAATACACTCCAGGTTATGGGTGGTCACAAAAAGTTGCGTTTCATGTCGCTGGGCAGCATTCAGAATCGTCTTCCAGAAGGGACGCATTCGTGAGTGATGAAATCCTGTATCTATCTCATCTATCATCAACCGCTGACCTTTCCATGTGAGAATCTCTGAGAGGATGCGAAACAACTTGATGGCACCCTCGCCCATCATGGGTAGGGCGACACTGCCCTCCGAGTCCCGAAGAAAAAAGATGATAGTAGCAGGCTGAGTTATTTCAGACGGCTCAAATGACTCCAGTTGTGGGATCAGGATCTCCAAATCCTTTTTTAACTGACGTTTTAGGGTTGTATGCTGCTGAATGTAGGCTGAGTAGTTGGATACCAGATCGGCCCCATAACCCCGGTTTACAGGGATATAGGGGATTGCGGCGTTGCTATAGGCATTGTTGACATTCTGCATACCTTTATTATGGGGAAGAATAGTATGCGTATCACCATGTATCAAAGCCTGATTTTTTATTTCTTTTCCGTTATATAACAGCGAATAATGAATCTCTCCCAAATTGCGGTATTTCATCTGAAACGCCATCTCTGTACCAATACTGGGCGCGTTTGCTGTGCGATTGATAAAAAAATCCAGAAACAGACCTTGGAAATCCTGAATCCCTCTGACTTCCTTTAGGATTTTAATGAGCCGGGATCGGAAAATATCCAGCCCGGTTGATTCGTCTGAATGAAAGTGCAGCGCCTCCAGTAGTGAGGTTTTGCCAGTATTGTTGTCTCCTACAATGAGGTTGACCCAGCCCAAGTCTTTTACCTCCAGGTCTGTAAAGCCCTTAAAATTTTGTATTTTTACATATGTCGCGTGGTTGCCAATGGCCATACTGCGTTTTTTACAAATCTAAGCTGTTGCTGGCATTTTACAAACTATCCACCAAGCGGGTGTAAAAGTAACCGTAAACAATTCATACCCCCGCAGGCCTGTCCACATACATAGGTATGCAGGCAGGCCTGGCTCAGGGCAGGGCGTTACATAGGTCGTACCATCATCATCCGGGGGCCTTTGTCGGCGTTGGCGCCGGCAAGGTTGTAGGTGAGGGTCAGCATAAAATACCGGGCCAGGCTGACGGTACGGGTTTCTTCGACGTAGGTAAGGGACGCTTCCCGGCTGATGCCCTGGTTTTGGTTGAGGAGGTCATTGCCGGAGAGCTCGAGTGCAATGCGTTGTTTGTAGAGGTAGCGGGTCACGCCTGCAGAGAGCAGGGCGACGGATGGGTTTGCTTCAAAAGTTTGGCCTCCGTAGATATTCCAGGAGAGCCGGGAGCGCAGGGACCAGTTGGGATACGGCCGCAGGACCGCATCGGCAAAATATTGCTGGTTGACAAACGTACGGTTGGCGGTGGTACTGGTGGAGTATGCGGCCCGGCTCAGGCTCAGGGTCACCCCGCCCGACAGGTCAACTTTGTCTTTTTTGCGGTTGTCAGCCTGGAGGGTGCCGGAGGCAGTCAGGCGGTTGACAGTATTGTCCACGGCATTGACATACGCGATGCCCCGGTTGTAGGTCGCATTTGCATTGAGGGAAAGGCGGATTTTGAGCGGCCTGACCGGGGTGCTGAAGGACGAAAACCCTGTCACCTGCACATCCTGGTCCACGTTGACGGGGGTACGGATCTGCCGGAACAAGGAGTCAATCGTCGTCGCCTCCACAATTTTATGCTCCGTATAGGTCACCTGCAACATGGAAAACAAGCTCATGAAGCTAAACTGATCAAAGAGATGGTGATTGACCCGCAGGTTATGCGCGTACTCGGGCCGCAGCTCGGGATTACCTGCATAAAGATTGAGGGGATCGCTGTTGTCAATGACCGGCTGGAGCTGGGTCAGCGAGGGCTCATTCACCCGGGTCGTATATTCTACCTCCAGTTCATGTGTATTGGCAAACTGCCGGGTATAGGAGAGGCTGGGCAGGATATTCGTAAACTGCCGGGAGATCGTGTCTTGCAGCGAAATCAGGTCACCTGTCAGGTCAGAGCGCTGGAGATACGTGCCTGCCCGCCAGGTATTTTTGCCGCGGCTCCGGTACACAGAAGCGCCAGTCCGCTGGTAGGCGTATAACCGCTCGTAGATATTGGTGAGGCTGGTATTAAGCGTACGGTCAGGAATCAGGTCGTACACCTGCCGGTCCACGACGTCCTCTGTTTGTTCATATCCGTAGGAGAGTTGCAGGTAGCCCCATTTTTTCAGAGGTTCTGTATAGGTAACGGTCGCACCATATACAAGCTGTTCCTCTTCCTGAGATTGATCCTGGTGGAGGCTGTCTGTAATCGCCGAGCCTGATTTGGGGTACAGGGTGTTCAGTGCGGTGTAATCAACAGCCTGCCGGTTAAACAGTCCCTCCAACGTGCCCTCGACGCCGATGTTCCGCCCGTTTGAGCTCAGCTTGCGCTGGTAGTTCAGGGAGAGCTGCCCGTCGCCCCGTGTACCGGTCTGGGTTTGGGTCGTGCTGGAAGTATTCTGCAGCAGTCCCTCCGGGCTGGTCACGGTCCGGTCACTGAGGCTGGTGCGGTCGGTTTCATTCCATCCGAGGCGCAGGCGCAGGGTGAGCTGCTGCACAGAGTCCTCATGCCGGAGCGTACTTGTCAGGCGGTGGTTGTACCAGCGATTGTCCTGGGTATTGTGCTCATCCGTTGTGAAAGGGGATGTACCGGCGATCTGCTCCCGATATACCGTTTCGTCCTCGATACGCTGCACCCCACTGGCAAAATAACTGGTGCTAAGCGAGGTTTTAGGGCTAATATCGTAGTTGAGGTTGAGCCCCCCGCTTCCGGTAGTCACAAATCCGCTGGCGCTGGAGTTGGTGAGGGGGAGTCCTGTCGCATTGGCATCGCTGCCATCCAGCCGGATGATGGCCCGCCCGCCCCCGATACTGCGCATGCCGCCCATCATCTGAAAATAATCCTGGAAGGTAAATCCCTGCTGGTTGACGTTGTTGAGCATTCCGATCCCGGAGAGCTGGAGGCCCGGACGAAACCGGTTCACATTGCCCTTAAACGTAAACCGATCAGCGGTGCCATATCCCCCGCTGACATTCCCAAACGTACCTTTTTTGCGGTCTTCCTTCAGCTCTAGGTTAATGGTTTTTTCCCGCTGTCCGTCATCTATACCTGTAAACTCCGCTGCATCTGATTTTTTGTCAAAAACCTGGACCTTTTTTACAGCTTCAGCCTGGAGGTTGCGGGTCGCTATTTTGGGGTCCTGCCCAAAAAATTCTTTGCCGTCCACCAGCACCCGCTGCACGGTCTCGCCCTGCGCCTTGACCGTACCGTCAGCATCCACCTCAATGCCCGGAAGTTTTTTGAGCAGGTCTTCTACTGAGGCGTTGGGTTGAGTGGGAAAAGCCCCGGTATTGTACTCCAGGGTATCTTTTTTGAAGAGGATAGGGCTCTGTTCTGCCTCAATGTCCACCGTGCCCAGGGTATAATCCGTCGGGTACAACACGACCGGCGGGAGGTTAAAGGTAGTCGTACCTGCTGCCAGGGCCAGCGGGGCGCGATACGAGGAGTAGCCGGTAAGGCTTATCTGGAGGACGTATGAGCCTGGCTGTACCCGCCGCAGGGAGAACTGGCCACTGGCATGGGTACTGCCAAAACTGGCGAGGACCGAGTCAGCCTGGCGGAGCAGGACTACGGTAGCACCCGCGATCGGGGCTTGGCTGCTGTCTGTGACAGCACCTGTGAGGGTCATCACCTGCGCATGCGCCCGAAAACCCCAGGCAAACCATATCAGAAAAAGGAGAAGAGAAGGTTTCATATATCAGGCTGATGGATAATAGAGGAAAAAGTCTCCGCCCAACCGGCGGAGACATACCGGCCAGGTCAGGGACGACGGATCATGCGGACATTGCCGCCACCGCCCATTTCACCTTGCATTTCTTTCATTTTGGCATCTACCATGGCCCGAAATTCCTCACGGGTGACTTCTTTGCCTTCAACCGGTGGCTGTATCGAGTTGGCTGTAAGCGGCGTATCTTTGAGTGAAACAGCGGTGATCACCCGCTCGCCCTGGTTGATGTCAAGAGCCTGGATCATCCCCGGCAGCTGACCAAACTGCTCAGGACCGGCCGGAAGGGGGATGTCCGGACAAAACCAGGCCACTGCGCTCATCATACTATCCTGAAATACAGCCTCCTGGCACATATGGCCCAGGATTTCCTGCTGGCGTCCTGTCAGTTTCCAGGAAAATACCGGGAGGGAGTCCCGTATCAGAAATTTGCGGCCCATAAAATCCCGTTGTTCTATCCGCTCTCCGGAGGCCTGGTTGAGATACCAGGCGCTCTGCGGGCGCATCATCACGATCCGGGGACCTCCGCCACCGCCGGGTGGCGGGGGTGGAGGGGGAGCTGTTTCACCAGACTCGGTACTGGTGTACAGGGACACATCTTCGTAATACTTCAGCGAAAACTGATGGGTCCGGAAGTTGGGGATCATGGCCTTCATCTGTTCGTCGCCGGGGGGAATACGGAGATGGAGGTTTACTTTTTCTTCATACACAATTTCGCCGCTCAGGGGCTGGGCATGGCCCAGGAGGGTGATCCCGAGAAACAGGCAGAGAGGAATCCATTTCATAGAAGGTGGGATTAAGAATGTACCCAATCTACGGCCATCGTCCCGGGTATGAGGTTAACCAACCTTGATATAAAGTGAATTAAGGTTAACGAATTATAAGTGTTTGACAATCAATAAAATAAAAACTGCCTCCCGCAGGAGGCAGCTTACCGGTATCTGTATGAGACCTGGCTTATCGGATCACGGTTACGGTTCCGTTTCGTTCATACGGTACTCCATTGGCCGCTGTGCCTGTGATAACATACACGTAGACGCCTTCCTGTACCGGGCGACCCTGGTAGGTTCCATCCCAGGTAAAGTCAGGGTTGTCGGATTCAAATATTTTCTCGCCCCACCGGTTGTAGATACGGACCTGGAGGGTTAAAATGCCAATGTATCCGACCCGGAAGTACGGATTGTGTTCGTCGGCATTGGGGGTGAAGCCCGAGGGGACGTGCAGGGTGACGTTCCGGATCACAATGCTGCTCACGGCAGTATCCGGACAGCCTGATGCCGAGTAGGCAATCAGGCGAATGGGCCATTCACCTGCTGCAGGATAGATATGCACAGGGTTTTCGAGCCTGGAGCCCAGCCCAAATCCAAAGTCCCACACATACGCATTGGCGTTAGTGGAGGTATTGGTAAAGGTAATCTCAATAGGCGCGTATCCGGAGTCAGGCGAAAACGTAAAGGACGCCTCCGGAAAATCAAAAGCCGCATCTACCGTGATTGAGTCAGGTGAGCCTTCACAGTTGCCCACATAGGCAGTGGCGTAATAGGTCGTCGTAACCACAGGATTGACCTCAATCACAGGGGTCGTCTGGCCCGTACTCCAGATATACGTCTGCCCACCGGAGGCAGTGAGTTCGATCTGACCTCCGATACATGTTTTGTTGACCCCCGTAATATCCGTGACAGGCCGCTCGATGACTGTGACCACCACCGTATCGCGGTTTTGGCACCCGTTCAGGTCAGTACCCGTGACTACATAACGGGTAGTGGCGATGGGCGTCGCTACCGGGTTGGCAATAAACGGATCCGAAAGCTGGGCTACGGGTGTCCAGAGGTATCCGGCAGCGCCGCTAGCCCTCAACTCGAGTGACTCACCGGCGCAGATGGTGACATCAGCCCCGGCAGAGACGGCTGGCAGGGGGCGCACGGTCAGCACCATGCTATCAGCGCTCTGGCAACCGTTGATATCGGTGACCGTCAGGGTATAGGTAGTGGTTTGGCCCGGCGTGGCAAACGGGTTGGCTACGAGCGGATTAGAAAGCCCCAGGGTAGGTGACCACCGGTACTGCAGGCCACCGCTGCCATTAAGTTGTAAGGTTTGGCCGAGGCATATCGCAAAGTCAGGGCCGGCCACTGCTACCGGCAGCGGCAGCACGGTGACGGTCACATCCTTGACGCTGATACAGCCGCCTACACTGATGGCCGTCACCGTGTAGGTAGTGGTCTGCAGAGGCGTGGCGGCTGGATTGGCGATGCCAGGATCATTGAGGGAACCATCTATGGGTGTCCAGGAGAAGGACACACCATTTTGGGCATTGAGGAGGACGGATGATCCCCGGCAGACAGAGGTATCTTCCAGCAGGAATACCTCAAACACCGATACCCTGACCGAGTCCAGGGCCCGGCACCCCAGCGCATTAAACGACTCGATATAAAAAACAGTTGTGGTGTCGAGATTGGTAATGACCGGATTGGGGATATTGGGGTTGGAAATATTGGCAGCAGGGACAGACGTCCACTGGTAGGAGACGGCGCCGGGGGCATTTACTCCCAGGCTTACACTGCCACCCAGGCAGATCACGGTATCACTCCGGGCAGCAATCGGGAAGGTCGTATTGGCAAATACACTCACCGTATCCCGGGCCTCACACAGATTGGCATCCACGACCGTCACAAAGTAGGTACTCAGGCCGGCAGGTACGACCACTTGCGGGTTGGAAATAGTGGTCGCTGTAATAAAGGTATTGGGAGGTGTCCATAAAAAGGTGGAGCCCGGCGGTGCCGTGACCGCAAGCTGCACGGTGTCCCCCTGACAAGTGGTGATGTCCGGACCGGCATCTATCTCCGGGGGGGCATTGACCACGATCGTGCGGTAGGTCGTGTCCGCGATATTACAACTGGTAGAGTCTGTGATGATCAGCATGACCTCATACACACCGGGGTTTTGATAGGTATAAGACGGCTGAAACGTCGTAGCACTGGCCCCGTTGTCATCAAAGTCCCAGAAGTACTGCACGACCCCGGGATTACCGCCCAGGAAACTGTTGTTGTCAAAGTTGACCAGAAACGGTGCACACCCTTCTGTCGTGGCGATAGGCTGGTTGTTTTGGTCGAGGGGTTCAAAGGCCGCCTCTACCCCTGCCAGGTCAAATGCCATTTTGAACAGGGCCAGGTTGCAGCCGGTACTGCCATTGGTGGGGCTCCAGACCCCGGGAGTACTGGGAAAAGAAGAGTTGGCCCAGCAACCGGCACAAACAGCGTGGTAGATGACCCCGTTTTTATCAAACCGGCTTGTCCCTCCGTCCACATGATCACCTGCCCCCCCGTTGCCTCCG
Organism: Bacteroidia bacterium; assembly: GCA_033762375.1. GTDB lineage: Bacteria > Bacteroidota > Bacteroidia > J057 > J057 > RDXT01. The sequence continues at coordinate 27,903 of JANRLQ010000005.1, read as the reverse complement.
ATATACGAGCCATAAATGATACTCTGGGCATCCCGGGCAAGGACGATCATATAAAAGTCACTTCCGTCCTGTGAGGTGGGATCAAAAGCATCCGGGGTGACGGGCATGTTGTTGGTATTCCCCTCCTGGTTGACATCACCCCCCCAGCCGGTGACGTAGATGTTTTCGCAGCGGTCCACCAGCAATGCCGTCGGGGAGATATTGGGGGTGTTGCTGTTGGAAGACCCGAATATGGTCGAAAATACAATCTGGGTCAGTGTGTTGTTAAATTTCGTAATAAACTGTTTGGAGCCTGGATTTGAATACACCGGCCCGGCAATGGGATTGACAACCTGATAGGTGCCTTTGGTTTGGCCCACGACATACACGTTGTTGTACTTGTCCAGCTCCAGGAGGTACACCTGGTCATACTGGTTGGTCCCCACAAAGGTGGAGTGGGTGACGGCATTTCCACTGCTGAGGATCCTGAGTACAAATCCATCTGCCACGCCGCCCCGGTAGCTGGTATATACCCCGCCGGTGGCCGGGTATCCTGTACTGGTAGTCCCGCCAGCCACAAAAATAAAACCACTGCTGTCCACCTTGACGGCGTAGGCGGCATCTTCGCCGGACCCGCCGATATAAGAAGCAAACTGGAGGGTATTCAGTCCGGGCGAAAGCCGGAATATACAGCCGTCCTGGCCACCGCCTATCCCCGGCTGGAAAGCATTAACCGTAGGGAAGTTGAAGGAGCGGGTACAGGCTGCTACCAGGATATTGCCGGCGGCATCAAGCATGACCTCACCCCGGGCATCATCACCGTAGTTGTACTCAGTATTTGAGAAGGTGGAGAGGTCAACCGTGCCATTAACCCCGTCATTTTGAGAGCCGCCGACAAAGGTTGAGGCGACCATGGCAGTGCCATCCGGGGCAAGTTTGGAGACAAAAATATCAAATTGCCCGTTGAGCGAGACGTCATAGGCGCCATTGGTGACCGGGAAGTCTCCTGAATTGGTCCTTCCGAATATGATCAGGTCCTGCTGCGCGTCCACGATCATGCTGTGTGGCTGGTCGTCATTAACCCCGCCGAGGTAGGTGGAAAACAGGAGCGCCGTGCCATCCGGGCTAAATTTTGAGATGGTCACATCCGTCAGTCCTCCCTGAAACACCGTCTGATAGGCGCCTGTAGTGACGGGGTAGTTGAGCCCCGGCGTAAATCCATATTGTATCCCACCTGCATAGGCATTGCCAGAGGAGTCATAGGTAGCCGTAAACCCCCAGTTATTGGCCTGTGAGCCAGAATAAGTCGAAAAAACCAGGGTCGGGTCAATGATCAGGGTATGATTGCGGTCGTATCCTTTCGGAAAGTCGTAGGTGACCGTATGGCCCGTAAGCCTGAACCGGCAAGGTACCTCTACCCGCTGGCCTCCGATCAGCTGATAGACCACAGGCGGGAGTTCGCGGATCTCGCGTACGGAGGTCTGGATGAGCAGGCTGCCCTTGTCGAGGGAGAGCTGATCCACGCCATCCAGTTCAAGTTTGATCTGGGCAGGGTCAGCTCCCGGGGCTACGATCCAGTCATATTTGACACCTTCTGCCACCCCATAGTAGCGGAGGTCAATACCGGGGTACATGTTTTCGTACGTAAGGAGTCCGTACAGGGGCACATGGGAGGCCCAGCGGCTGGGGTCCTGCCCGTGATAATAATTGTGGTATTCGGATGCCGCATGGGTAGCCTTCATTACCGGCCGGGGAGATGCTCCCACGAAGGACAAGGTATATATATGTCCCCGGATCAGGTCTTCGCCAGGTCCAAAATGTTTGTCATGCTCCGCATGGCGGTCAGGTACCGTATAACCATGCCATACGAGGCGGTTGGACTCAAAGTACAGGTCTCCCCCGCGCATGCGTACGAGGTATTGGATCGGATCGGCCCACTGGCCATTATTACGGATAAAACGCAAACCACTGCCCAGCGGATCAGCAGGGTCAGGCACATGTTCAGCCCGGACAACTGGAGCAGCATAAACGAGCAGGACCAGAGCGAGCAGTCTCAGCAGGAGAGGTTTCATACAGAAGAGGGAATATCGGACACGGGTCAATATAAAAGCAGCAACAGCCGTTAGCTATATACTCCTTACTAACGAGTAAGTTACGCTTTTTGTACACAAGTCCGCATACCCTGATAAGAGTCTATTTTGTAACTTGGTGACATGAAACTCCATACAGAGACAGAAGAAAATTATCTCAAGTGTATCCTGCGGTATTCGCAGCCGGAGGAAGCCGTTTCTACCAACACGATCGCCAACAGCCTGGGCACTTCGCCAGCCTCAGTCACAGATATGCTGAAAAAACTCAGCGACAAACATCTCGTGCAGTATCAGAAGTACCGGGGGGCCGTGCTGACAGAGGAAGGACGGCGTATTGCCCTCAGCATCGTGCGTAAACACCGGCTTTGGGAAGTGTTTTTAGTAGATAAATTACACTTTAGCTGGGACAATGTCCATGAGGTCGCGGAGCAGCTGGAGCACATCAACTCACCGGAACTGGTGCGCCGGATAGATGCTTTTTTGGGCTTCCCTAAGTTTGATCCGCATGGGGATCCGATCCCGTCTGAGACGGGGGAGATGGTAGCACGTGATACCCGCCTGCTGGCGGAGGTTCCGGTAGGAGAGGCTGTATGTATCGCCAGTGTATGCCGCTCTGATCCTGAGTTTTTGCAGTACCTGGACCGCGCCGGGCTCACCCTCAACCAGGAAGTGACCGTGTCCGAGCGACTGGGGTTTGATGAGTCCCTCCAGCTGGCTATCGGCACCAATCACGTGGTGGTGAGTGGTACTGTAGCTCGTAATTTGCTGGTGGTCAAGGTTTCTGTAGTATAGCGATACAAAATATGCTGACACCGTTTTTGCCAGGTGCAATCAAACAGATACGGGTACGGGTCACGGCAGACAAGCTGGCCCGGTTTGAGACGGGGCTGGTGCATCCGGTCTACAGTACCTTTGCGCTGGGGCAGGATGCTGAGTGGGCCTGCAGGCAGTTTGTGCTGGAGATGCTGGAACCCGGGGAGGAAGGCGTCGGTACTTTTCTGACGATCTATCACCAGCGTCCGGCATTGGAAGGGGAGGAGGTAGAGATCACGGCGACCCTGGACCGGGTGACGGGCCGTGAGGTGGTGTGTACCTGGGTGGCCCGTGTCGGCACCCGCCAGCTTGCGCACGGTGAGCAGGGCCAGCAGATCATCAACCGGGCCCGGTTTGAGGCTTTGCTGGCAAGCCTTCGGGAGGATCCGCAGACCTGAAGAAGGCATTTTTTTAAAACTTTAGGGCCGCTTCACCCGTATTTACGCTTCCATGCGTATATTGTCCGGCTTTGTTACCTGTTATGTCCCGCTTATGTCTGAGAAAGGTCGTTTTGATACCGTCATCCAAAACCGAAGGGCTCGTTTTGAGTATGCCATCGAGGATGAATATACGGCAGGAATCGTGCTGACCGGGACCGAAGTAAAATCCCTGCGCCTGGGCAAGGCCAACCTCGAAGACGCCTATTGTGCAGCCGAAAGCGGAGAGTTGTTTCTCTACAACCTCACCATCCAGGAGTATGACAAAGGCAGCTACAACAACCATGATCCCAAACGCAAACGCAAGCTGCTTCTCAAAAAAGCGGAAATCCGGAAGCTGGGCAAAGCCACCGAACGGGATGGCTATACGATCGTGCCGCTGAAGATATTCTTCAACGAGCGTAACCTCATCAAGGTGCAGATCGGCGTAGGAAAAGGTAAAAAGACCTACGACAAACGCGAAACCCTCAAAACCCGGGACTCTCAGCGCGAAATTGCCCGCTCGACCGGTAAATATGCCTGAGAGTCGTTGGAAAATCCGTTTTTTGCCTTCAACTTTCAGGCATCACGACTGCATATTTACCCATGCCCATGTCTACCCCGCCCCGGCGTATAGTTTGGATTGATACCGACCTGGCCATCGGACAGGAGGATCCGGTACAGGGCGGAGCCGATACAGATGATGCCTGGGCATTGGTACAGGTACTCGGCGCACCAGAACTGGAAGTGCGGGGGATCAGCACCATATTTGGTCAGACGTCTGCGATGCATGCCACAGCGAGTGCGCGGGCCCTCTGTGAGGTAGCAGGCTGTCCGGCCTTGCCGGTATATGAAGGAGCCGCGCAGGCTTTGGACATACGGGCTGTCGTACATACGCCGGGATCGCTGGCACTGGCGCAGGCGCTCCGGGAGACACCCATGATCCTGATGATGCTTGGCCCTGTCACCAATCTGGCTACGGTCCTCCTTCTGGAGCCGCTGCTGGCCAGCCAGATAGATGCAGTGCTGATGGTCGCAGGCAGGCGGGGGCCTGACCAGCATTTTTTTGCGGGAGATGAGCAGGAGGTACCTTTTGCTGACCCCAATTTTGACCTGGATCCGGCAGCCGTGCAGGTGCTGATGCAGTTTGATATACCCCTGTACCTGTTCCCCTTTGAGATAGCCCATAAGGTGTGGATTACGCCTGCGCATATAGACCAGTTGGCGTCGGGAACCGGCGTCTCAGCCTGGCTGGCCCGTCATTCGCGGGACTGGGCCTACCGCTGGGAGCGTATGGGGGCGCACGGGGTCAATCCTTTTGATACCCTGGTGAGCGGATACCTCCGGAACCCGGAAGGGTTTCAGGCTGATACCCTGCCCCTGAGTATCCGGTTATATCCTGATGATACGCAGCCTTTTGTATCAGGAGCGCCCCGCAAGATCAAACCGTACCTGATTGCCTCCCGAGACTTTGAAGGGCTGCGGCAGGTGCAGTTTTTTCATACGCCGCCCGGTGACTTTATCGAGCGGCTCGCCCGGGATTTGCAGACGTTTGTTTTTCCTTTATATCCAGATATTACGTAGGCTTATGAGTATTTTGCTGGACGCCGCCCAACTCCCGGCTATCGCAGCGCATCTGACGCATCTGAAGTGGATCGCACCCGATGAGTCCCTGCTATCGGCCACAATCCCCGGCCAGGGCAATATGAACTATACCCTCCGGATCAGAACCAGCTTTCGGAGCTTTATTCTCAAACAGTCACGTCCCTATGTCGAAAAATACCCCCAGATACCTGCCCCTAAGGAGCGGGTGCTCATAGAGGGGCAGTTTTACGACCTGATATATCCCGAGGAGGTTTTGCGTACCTTTATCCCGGCGGTGTCCGGGATAGATCCTGAAAACAGCATTATGATGCTGGAGGACCTCGGGGATGCCACCGACTATACCTACCTGTACCAGCGGGATAAAGTTCTCCCGCCTCAGGATGCGGCGGAGCTGGTGCGTTTTTTATCAGTCCTGCATACACGGTATACGCGGGTGCAGGTCGAGCCTCCGATCACGAACCGGGGTATGCGGGCACTTAATGGCGAGCATATTTTCCGGTATCCGCTCATGGAGGCCAATGGATTTGATCTGGACCAGGTGACACCCGGCTTGCAGGCTGTGGCCATGCGCTTCAAAACAGACAGTGCCCTCAAAGAAAAAGTAGCTTCGCTGGAGGCTGTGTATCAGGCAGATGGCAATACCCTCCTGCATGGCGACTACTATCCCGGCAGCTGGCTCCGAACCCTGGAAGGGGTGAAGGTGATAGATCCGGAGTTTTGTTTTTTGGGTCCGGCTGAGTTTGATCTGGCAGTCATGCTCGCGCACCTGCAGATGGCAGGGCAGCCGCAGTCGCTGCTTGACCTGGTCATCAATGCCTACGGACGTCCGGCCGGGTTTGATGCGGACCTCCTGCGACACCTGGTCGGGGTGGAGATCATCCGCCGCCTCATCGGGCTGGCTCAGCTCCCGCTGCCACAGTCCCTGGCAGAAAAAGAATCACTCCTGGACTCAGCCTACGCCATGATCATGACCGCCTGACATGTTTTACAGCTCAAACAGCTACCACGACCTGATAGAGGCTATCCGAAACCGGCAGGTCATCCTGTTTGCCGGGGGCGGCCTCTCCATGAACCTGGGGTTGCCTTCGTGGGACAAGCTCATCGAGAAGCTGGCGGAAGATCTGGGGTTTGACCGGGACTATTACCGCACGCTCGGGGACCATCTGGTGCTGGCCGAGTACTATAAACTCAACAAAGGCATTGGCTCACTCCGGAGCTGGATGGACCGCAAGTGGCATACGGACAAGGTGGACATCAGCCAGTCCCGGATACATCAGCTCCTCGTGGCGCTGGACTTCCCGATCATCTATACCACCAACTACGACCGGTGGATTGAGTACGCATTTGACCTGTACCAAAAACCCTACGTCAAAATTTCAGATGTAGCTGATATACGCCATATCAAGGAGGGGGTCACCCAGATCATCAAGTTTCACGGAGATTTTGACAATGACTCTTCCATCGTGCTGACGGAGTCCAGCTATTTTGCCAGGCTGGACTTTGAGACGCCACTCGATATCAAACTCCGGGCGGATGTGCTGGGGCGCTCGATTTTGTTTGTCGGGTATAGCCTCAAGGACATCAATATCCGGTATCTGCTCTATAAGCTGAACAAGCTCTGGGAACTGACCAATAGCACAGATGCCAAACCCCGCTCCTTTATCCTCCTGATGAAATCCAATCCGGTACAGGAGCGCGTACTGGAGCACCGGGGTATCACCACATTAGTCTCTCCGGAGGAAGATCCGGGTCGTGGGTTGCAGGTGTTTCTTGAAAACCTGTATGAATATACATACGGCAGCCTGCCTGAAGGGCTTATCTCGGTAGAAAAACCAACCAAACATCCTAAAAAAGGCAAAAAGCGAAAAAAAAAGCACCTTGAGTCCCGCACGTCAGACGGAGACATTGGGTAAAAAGGTGCTGAGGGTAATATTGGCCTCCAGCCGCCGGAGCTGCTGGAGTGCTTCCTGGAGCTCGCGTTTGGCCATGGAAGACATTTGGGACTCGTGCTGATAGGGCCGGTCAAAGTACAATATAATCTGCGTCAGCTCCGCGATACAGTGCCGGATATGCCTCAGAACCCGCTGCCGTGTTTCGCTCAGGGTCTGGCTCCCGCTCAGGAGAAGGGTGTCCAGCACCCGACCTATGAGCTGGGAGGGCTGCGCAAAACACACAACCTGATCTGCGACCGGGATTTGTAAAAAATTGGCAATAAATACACTGGTTTCAGGCAACAACCGCCCACAGAGGGATGCCAATCCCTGCCGGCTGGCATCCAGTATCACCACCTGGGGATGGATCGTAATCAGCGCCTGTACAAAGGCAGAGCGACTCCCCGGGTGGATATGCTGCACAATATGGCCCTCATTGACAAGTGGGCTAAGCCAATGGGGTAAAGTCATATAACTGGTATCACTCACGTACAAGACACCTCCCAGATGTCCACTACTCATCTGAACGCCTCCAAGCGGGGATTCCATGCTTTCCTGATTTGTATTCATACACACCTCGCGGGTCAAAATCTCACTGGTCATACGTACACGCTTGTTTCATGTGAATAGGATAGCTGGACAAGGTTGGAGCGTTCTATTCAACATAAATAACCCGAATCAGGGCATTGTGCAAATATGGGGCTGCGGAGACTCCGGGTTTTCGCGTAAGCAAATACTTTGTTTGTGCACAGATTTTTTGTCCGTAGGTACATAATGCCGCTATATTCCGGTAGAAATGCCGTTCAGGTATGTTGAAAAACCGGCAAATCTACCGGTGATTTTGGTGGAGCAGGTATGCCGGAAGGGCCGGGCGGCCTGCCAGATACACCTTGGTGGTGTGTGGTATCAGGGTCTGCGGCAGAAAATACCTCAGGGCCATTTGGGGCTGATTCGCGAGTTCTGACCTAAAGTCTTACATTTGTAGCATGATCAGAAGATGGTATTGGCTGATCCTGGTGATAGGATCATGCTTTTGTGTACAGGTGCAGGCGCAGCCCGGCGTGCGCACACTTTCCCCTCATTATACCGGGTATGATGTAAGGACGTATAACCTGGAGCTAAAGCTTGATGCGGATACCCGCAGGATCGCGGGTACTTGTCGTATCCGGCTGGAGCCTGTCCAGTACCTGGACCATCTGGCACTTGATCTGGCCTCTACCTTGCGGGTGGTTTCGGTGAGGATGGCGTTTGCTTCCCTGGGTTTCCAGCACCAGGGAGACAGTCTGGTGCTCAAATTTCCGGTGAGGCTTCAGCCTGGCAAGCAGTACGAGATTGAGATCATATACGGAGGCGTGCCAGGACACTCTGGTATCTGGCAGCAGGACCTGATCGGACATGAGCTGATCAGCCTATACCAGGCCGGGCTTTCGCCCTCGGCGTGGTGGCCTGTCAAGGATCATCCCAGCGACCTGGCAGACAGCATACGGCTCTCGATCATATACCCCCAGGAGATGCAAGTTGTGAGCAATGGGATTCTGACCGGTACCCGCCAGGAGGCAGGATTGTTTTTGCGGTGGGACTACCGTTTTCCGTTTATGATTTCCCCTTCAGAGGTGGAGTTGCAGATCGGGGATTATGTAGAGCTGACCGAGACCTATCGCACGGCCGCCGCCGAGCGGGAGATACACTATTATGTACTGGCATATCGGGAGGCCGTCGCCAGAGAACACCTGCAGGAGGTGAAGCCGATTCTGACCACCCTGGAGCGGGTACTGGGCGGACAGCAGTTTCCGGCATATGCTTTTACCTGGATCGAAAACCCTGTGGACCTGGACGCCAGCCCGGAAGCCCAGGCCCAGTCACCTGCTACGGGGCCGGATCCATTGCTGATCAGGCAGCTGGCGGGTTTATGGTTTGGCAAGACCTTTCGGCTGACCACGGCCCCCGGCGACCATCAGATGATGGACATGCTCCGGGTGTATGCCGAGTTGCTGTATATTGAACAGACACAAAGCCTGGACGCCGCTGTTGTGTATCTCCGCGAGCACCGTACCCCCGACTACCAGGGCGCGGCTCTGCTGCACCGCATCCGCGAAAACATGCAGGACGATCCCCGCTGGTTTGCGATGCTCCGGGATATGACCTCATACTTCAAAGGGCAGCAGGCCACCTGGCTGGATGTCGTGTTGTATATTTCCGCCAAAACAGAAACAGACTACCTTATCTGGTTCCGGCAGTACCTGCTGGGCTCCTATACCCCCGTACTGGAATACGACATCGTACGAATGAAACGGAAACTGGTGTTTTCTTACCGGTGGGTGTCTGATGAACCAGCTTTTAACCTCCCGGTCAACATGGTGGTTGCAGGTGAAGAGACAGAAATCACCCCCACTACTACCTGGCAGTCCCGCACGTTTAAGGGTGTAAACGAAAAAGACCTGGCCCTGGCGCCCTATTTTGGGCTGTTTGAGCAGCGCAAAGTCTCCCGCCCCTGATGATTCCCCGCAAAGCTGCATGGGCCGGGAGAAGTCCGGCCAAATTTTTTTAAACAAAATTTTGTATTTTATTTCATTTGTAATATCTTTGATAAAGATTTTACAAAAATAACCATCTGTCGCGCTGCGTTATGTTGCTGCAGGCAGGAGGTGTGGACTGTAGCCGTGTGTTGGGTACCTTATGCGAGATATTTTTTCATCACGACCAACTACCAATTATGCAAACCTGGCAGGATTACCTCACGTATGAACCTATTTTGCTTCGTATCGAATCTTTATATACCCGTCTCCTCCAGTTGGAAGAGGCTTGGCTGGGGCGGGACACTGCTGCGACTGAGCTGCTGAGTGAGACACGTATCCTGCTCCAGGAGGCGATCCGCACAGAAGCGGCACGGATTCCCGGCAAGTTGTACTATTGGATGTATCCTTTTTATTCGGGTGATTTTTTGCGGCTGGTTGCTGCCCTGGGCTGCGCGGGTGCCATGGAGCGCCAGGAGGATACCGCAGATTCCCGTGCGGCTTTTTATTCTTTTTTTAAGACCGTCCCGCTTCAGACCCGTCTGAAGCTTGGTCAGCGGCTCAATCATCCGGAGCTAACGGCCCGTGCCCAGCAGATCGAAGACAAACTCCGCGAACGGCGCGACACGATCAAGCAGACCCTTGATGCCATGTACGCTAACTGATTTCTTTGCCAATTATATTGATGAGACCCTGGCCGTTTTTGTTGCCAGGGTTTTTTTATGCAGCGACCTGACTTACTCCAATCCCAGCTCCTTGAGTACCTGGTGCATCAGATCCGGCCTGTCTGTAATGAGGCCGTCAGCGCCGGTCTGGATGAGTTGTTTCATTTCGGCAGGGTCATTGATGGTCCAGTACTGGACAGCCATGTTGCGGCGATGGGCCGACCGGATGATGCGGGGTGCATCCAGGGGGATACCTGCGCTGGATGTAGGGATGGCTACTACCTCAGCATCAGGCCTGTACATAAATTCCATGCCTGAGAGACCGGTGAAAACAAAGTCTTCGGTTTCGTCTTCGGCAGAAGATATGGCGATACGTCCGCTGGTGATTTCATAAAAGTAGTCCAGCACCTCATCGTGAAAGGAGGCGACCAATATCTGGTCTTCGACACCGTACGTCTCAATAAGTGACTTGAGGATCTCTGCTGCCCGGCGTCCGTCGGCCCCGGGATTTTTGAGCTCGACGACAAACCGGGCTTCTGGGTATCGGGCAAACACCTCTTCCAGCCGGGGGATCCGCACGGGATTGTTCCGGTAGGGATATCCACCGGCAGTATCCCGGAATTCGTATCCAAAATTATAGGCTTGCAACTCCTCAAAGGTCAGGTCAATGGTCGTCCCGCTGCCTTCAGAGGTCGCGTCTATCGTCAGGTCATGCAGGGTGACCAGGTAACCATCGGCCGTGAGGTTGACATCCATCTCCAGGGCATCCACCCCGAGCGCTGCTGCGCCGTCAAAGGCTGTCAGGGTGTTTTCGGGCCATAGGTCCTTGGCACCGCCATGTGCGATGATCATGGGGCGTGTGCCCGGCTCAATCCGCCAGGGATTGTCCGGGAAGTCTGTTTGTTGCGGTACACAGCCGCCCAGGAGTACGAGGAGAGGTAGCAGACGGTTCATAGACAGGCAGATAGGTCAGAAAAAAATCAGGAGGCCGGCTACGCCCAGGATATAGGCCAGTCCCAGGCCGCTGAGGATCAGGGCCAGGCGTGTATAGATATTCCGCTGGCCCCTGCGCCGGGCGATGATACCCAGGACGAGCCCAGCCGGGATCAGTAGGGCCCCTGCGAGGCTGGCATAGGGCACGGCGACCAGCGCAAGGCCCAGGACAGCTGCACCAAGGGCCAGGTAACTCAGGACAGGTGGGGCTGACTCAGCCGGCAGGCGGGTATTGGCGGCAAGGTGCATAGGCAGCAGGACTAATGTCGCGAGCAATGCAGATAGGAGGAAATACTTCATAGTCAACATCAATCCCAGTTATGGTGGGCAATCTTCAGGACAACAGATGAGGTAAAAAGCAGCAGAAGATTATTTTTCAGTAAAGGATGTGTCCGGATGTGTCACCACCAGGGTGAAGCGGAAGGTTGTACCCTTGCCGGGCGCAGATACAGCGGATATGTGCCCCCCATGCCTGCTGATGATTTTGCGGCAAATAGAGAGACCAATGCCCGAACCGGGAAAACGCCGCCCCTCCAGCCGCTGGAAAATATCAAAAATCCGGTCCAGGTATTTTTCATCAAACCCGATTCCATTGTCCTGGACATGTATTTCGACCATCCGGTTTCCTGCTGCATCTGTGGTGTTTTCGGGGAGGCTGATAGGAGCCTCATAGATGCGGATATAGGGCCGTGTGTCATCCTGGTGAAATTTGATCGCGTTGGCGATCAGGTTCTGAAACACCTGCCGCATCTGGGTGGGATCAGCCTCAACTGTCGGCAGCGGGTCGACCTCGATCGTCGCTCCGCTCTCCCGGATCGCGATCTCCAGGTCTGAGATCACCTCTGATACGATCTGTGACAGATGGGTCTTCACAAAGGGTTGGGCATGGGTCGATACCCGTGAGAACGTCAGCAGGTCATTGATGAGGGTCTGCATCCGCTGTGCGGCACTCAGGGTGCGGTCCAGGTAATCCTGGCCCTGCTCGGTGAGATTGGGGCGCTCACGCTCCAGCAGCCTGCTCCCGAAGGCCTGTATTTTGCGCAGCGGCTCCTGCAGGTCGTGAGAGGAGACATAGGCAAAGTTTTGCAGGTCCTGGTTGCTGCGTTCCAGCTCAGCGGCATACCTTTTTAGCTGCTCTTCGGCGGCTTTTTCGCGGGTGAGGTCATGGATGATGCCTGTAAATACCCGGATACCGTTGCTGACCACGGCCTCACTGATCGCCAGCCGGAACGGAAAGGTGGTACCATCCTTTCGCAGGCCGGCGACCTCCCGTCCGATGCCGATGATTTTTTTGACGCCGGTGCTGAGATATTGCTGGAGGTAATGGTTATGAGCTGAGTGATAGGGCTCTGGCATCAATACATTGATGTTCAGGTTGTTGAGCTCTTCTGGCTGATACCCAAACAGCCGGGCCGCAGCCGGATTGACAGACTCGATCACTCCGTGCTCGTCTATGGTGATGATACCATCTACCGCTGTGTCAAAAATAGCTTTTAGCCGGGACTCGTGGGAGGGGTCAGCTGTCATGGTATCATCTGGATTTGGATGCATGATACGCTGTTTTGGACAAAATCTCAACTGCTGCCAGGGTCTTGTCATCAAAAAGACTGCCCCCGAGGAGGGCAGTCCGGATGAAGTAGTCAATAAAAGACAGGTAAGCAAAAAGGGTTCAAGGCTGGATCATTATTTTTTCCAGGGCTGTATAGTCACCCGCACTAAACTGGATCAGGTACAAACCCGGAGCGAGGTCCCCGGCTGGCCATGTGACCGCATGCCGCCCTGCCGGATAAAAAACCTGGTGCTGAAACTGTCGCAGGCGCTGGCCTTTGAGGTCGAGCAGCTCAATCGTGACGGGACCCGCAGCCCGCAGGTAAAATCCCGTGACGATCTCACTCCGGGCCGGGTTAGGGTAGGGCGGGAAAAACTGGGTCTCGGTGGAGGCAAGGCCGGGTACCTCGTCTATTGCCGTGAATATCACATTTTCATCCCCCGGCCAGTAGTCCACAAATGTCAGTGGCAGGTAATACATCTCATCCTGGGTGCGCTCGCCCCATGTCACCCAGGTCGGAGGTGAGTTGGGGTTGAGGGGGTTGTTGACGGTGTTGTCATAGGCGGCATAGGCATGGATCTGGCTGCCGGCACGCACTTTGATCATTTGCGGGAAAAGATATGTCCCTTGCCAGTTGAAGTCCCAGTCACTGATCCGGATCAGGTTGGTGCTGTCTCCGGTGGGGGAGATGGCCCACACCTCCCAGGACTGCCCCAGCAGGTGCATATGCGGGGATATCGCCAGGAGGCTGATGTCGCGGGGGACTGTCCAGACCCCGTGAAAGGTACGGGTCTGATTGGCGGGGATGATAAAAGGCCCATTGGTGAGGATATTGTTGGTAGGCAGCATGATATAGTTTTCTATATAGCGCTGCACGGGTTCATCTTTGTAAAAAATATTGATGGTCGTCGAGTCATACTCGTCCGCAGCCGTAGGGGCATAGTGCATCTGGACCAGGAGGTCTGATCCGGCATACAGGCGCTGGCCGATACCCTCCGGAAAAAACCGTATCCGCTGGCCGGGTACATATCCCTGAAACTGGTTTTGGCTGGCACCCGTGACCCCAAACCCCCCAAAGGACTCATATCCGTACACAGGATCTGCCTGATCCAGCTGGCGGGCAGCCCCTGTCGTATCAGCGGCGATAAGGGTATGGTGTACGATCTGTTTGTTGCCGGGACGCACCTCTATGGCTGCAATGTCCCGGTCCTCCGTGAGGCCGGTCGGCAGCACAAATACCCGGTATGCATCCGTATTGGTACCTGCATGCCGGTATCGGGTCGCAAATGACAATACCGTATCCGGTGTGCCGAGTTGGGAGCCGGTCGTGAAGGTCGGCAAGGGAGCCTCTTCGGCCGGATTGCCCTGTGGAGCGCCTGCATTCACCCAGTCACGGATCAGTTGTATCTCATTGTCTGTGAGGATGTTTTCGTCTATCAGATGCGAAAAGGCAGGATCGGCTTTCCACGGGGGCATATACCGGCTCTCCGTCACATAGGCGATCATGTGCGCATAGGCGGAGACAGAGGCATAGTCCACAAACGGCATGGGGCCGATCTCACCCGGACGGTGACAGGAGGTACAGTGGTTGTAGATGATGGGAGAAATGTCCCGGCTGAAGGTAGGCTGGGCCCAACCCGGTATGATCAGCAGCAGGAGCAACCCCAGAAGGATACTTTTTTTCATACAGGCATAGATTAGTTTCTGGCTGGCAAAGTACAGAGACAAGACTGCGCAGGCCAGTACTTTCATCCAACACCTAGATTCGACCGACCAAAACCGCGAAGGTTTAAACCAACGTCTGACCGCAATCGGCCAAAGTCCCGGCTGGTTTGTTATTCTTCCTGTGTAATTGGCCGGGGCGGCAGGATTTTTTGTCTATATTTGCCCTCATAATTTATTCACATGGAATTTTTTAAGGCCTTGATTGACTTTGTCTTGCACATTGACGAGCACCTGGTGGAGATGGTAGCCGAGTACGGCGTTTTTACGTATGCCATTCTCTTCTTCATCATTTTTGCTGAAACGGGTTTTGTGGTTACGCCTTTCCTGCCGGGTGACTCCCTGCTTTTTGCGGCTGGTGCCCTGGCGGCTACCGGTGCCCTGAATGTCTGGATCATCATCGGCCTGCTCCTGCTGGCAGCTGTACTGGGCAATAGTGTCAACTATGCCATCGGGAGTTTTATTGGTCCGCGTATCATGAAACAAGACAAAATCAGGTTTATCAAAAAAGAGTATCTGATCAAAACCCAGGAGTTTTATGAAAAACACGGGGTAAAAGCCGTGATACTGGGCCGTTTCCTGCCTTTTTTCCGGACCTTTATCCCTTTTGTGGCTGGTATCGGCAATATGTCTCCTGCTAAGTTCAGCCTGTACAACCTGATCGGGGCAGTGCTTTGGGTGATTCCTTTTACCCTGCTGGGGTATGCCTTTGGGGAAATCCCGGTCGTGAAAGAAAACTTTTCGCTCGTCGTACTGGGAATCATTTTTGTGACGGTCCTGCCTACGCTGGTGGGGGTCGTACGGGAGGTGATCAAAAGCCGCCGGGAGAAGACCGAAGCTGCCGCCAAAAACTGATCATAGTATTTGCTACAGATAGATAGGCCGGGCTTGCCCGGCTTTTTTCATGGGGCTAAACCCTGTTTTTTTGGGCGATGGCGTTGCAAAACACAGGTTCGATGTTAACTTGTGTTTTTAATCCGGAATACACCCGACGCTCATCTACCGTATGAAACTGACAGATTTTTTTAGAACCAAGTCTATCACCAGTATCCTGGACGACCCTGACCTGCACGAGCACGGGCAGATGAAGCGGGACCTGGGGGTGCGTGACATCACGGCACTGGGGATCGCTGCCATCATCGGGGCAGGTATTTTTGCCACGATTGGGGATGTCTCATTTAAGGGGGGACCCGGAGTTGTCCTCCTGTTTGTATTTGTGGCGATAGCCTGCGGTTTTTCGGCGATGTGTTATGCCTCTTTTGCCTCCATGATCCCGATCTCCGGCAGCGCCTATACGTATGCATACGCATCTTTTGGTGAACTCATCGCCTGGATCATCGGCTGGGACCTGATCATTGAGTATGCCATCGGCAATATCGCCGTGGCCATCGGCTGGTCGGGGTATTTCACGGAGATGCTCAAGGGGTTTGGTATTCATATACCCGCCTGGTTGTCAACAGATTATCTCACGGCCTATAATGCCTATCATGCAGCTGCGCCTGATGTGACGAGTGAGGCCTACCGGGCGTTTGCGGAGGCACCCAGGCTGGGCGGGATACCCTTTGTCGGAGACTGGCCTGCCTTTATGATCGTGTTTTTTGTGACGGCTCTGGTATATATCGGCATCCGGGAGTCCCGCCGCGCCAGCAATGCGATGGTGGTGCTCAAGCTGGCCGTGATCTTGTTTGTGATCGTGGCAGGTGCTTTTTTTATCACACCTGAAAACTGGAATCCCTTCTTCCCCAATGGATTAGGGGGGGTGCTGGCCGGGGTGTCAGGGGTGTTTTTTGCTTATATCGGCTTTGATGCCGTATCCACCACAGCCGAGGAGTGCAAAAATCCCCGGCGTGACTTGCCCCTGGGGATGTTTTATTCACTGATCATCTGTACCGTTCTGTATATCCTGATCGCGCTGGTCGTGACTGGCGTCGTACACTACTCCTCCCTTGAAGGGGTAGCTGACCCGCTGGCGTTTATTTTTGCCAAGGTGGGCATGAACTGGATCTCGTATGTAGTCTCAATCAGTGCCGTAGTCGCCATGACGAGTGTGCTGCTGGTGTTTCAGCTGGGGCAGCCCCGTATCTGGATGAGCATGAGCCGGGACCGGCTGCTTCCTCCGATCTTCGGCAAACTTCACCCTCGGTTTCGTACCCCGGCTTTTTCTACCGTTGTGACGGGATTGCTGGTGGCGATTCCCAGCCTGTTTCTGAATATCACCGTCGTCACAGACCTGACCAGTATCGGTACCCTGTTTGCTTTTGTGCTGGTGTGCGGGGGCGTATTAATTCTGGACATCAAAAAACCCGAGGCAGAACGGAAGTTTGTGATACCCTTTGTCAACAGCCGCTGGCCTCTCCTGGTGCTGACCCTGGGTATCTGGGGGTATCTCCTGGGTGCCGGCGGACTGGCCGATGTATTGCCGGGAGGCGAGACGACGCTCGGACACCTGATCCCCCGTTATGTGTTTATGGGTGTGCTGATATATCTGAATGTACAGTCCTTCCGGTATAAATTGTCGCTCATACCCGTATTGGGGTTGTTGTCTTGTCTGTACCTCATGAGCGAGATACCCGCCGAGAGCTGGTGGCGGTTCCTGATCTGGCTGCTGGTGGGGCTGGTGATTTATCTTGGGTATGGGTTCCGCAACAGCCGCCTCAACCAGCCGCAAGGCTAACGGATCTGAGCCTGCCTGTCTTACTTAAAAACAGCCGCCCGGTGAGGGGCGGCTGTTTGCATAGGCAGATAACTATTAGTTGCGACTCACGCCCAGCAAACCTGTGATCCGGGTCCAGGCTTCATTCCGGCGGGCATCATAGATGGTGAGATAGGTCTCATCAGCACCCTCGATATACGACTTGAATGCCGACGCCTCCGCATACAGCAGTTGGTAGATCTCACTCAGCTGCACGACATAGGACTGATCCTCCTCGGTGAGGAGATTGGCTTCGATCAGCTTTTTGTACTGATTGGCTGCGGCCTCCGACATGTTCATGTAGTTGGTCAGCATTTGGGTCGCAGTCGTTGTATCGTATGCATTGGCATTATAGGCATCTACTACCGTACCCATGGCTACATAGGTCAGGTACACGGCCTGTCCGGAACTTACGCCCAGGGTCTCAAGGACTATATCCTGGGCACGGAGCGAAAAAATCGAAATAGAGCAAGCGAAAACAAAAATCCCGAAAGATCTGGCAAAAAAGGTAGGTCTCACAATGTTTGGCTGATAATTGGGTTTATTGTGATAAAGCTACGATTTAATTTTTAGTTTAAAAGCGCTCCAGATACGAGTGTCCTTGTCAAACAACCACAAAAATCCATTGGCCCAGGAGAAGTTAAATGCTTCATAAAGAGGCATATCCGCGGGTAGGTTGGCTTTTCCGGTGAGGCGCCCCGTTTCCTTGTCAAAAAACAATGCCTTGCCGCTTTCGTAGTCCAGGAGCAGGAGCTCGCGGCCTGCGATGCCGGTATACTGGACGGTCGTCCAGTTGTATGGGGTATCGGAGGAGACCTTAAGCTCAAGCGAGGACACCACCGTGCCGGAGGAGACCTCAAGGGCATATACCTCGCGTCCGCTCAGGAAATACACCAGTCGCTCCTCAGGATCAAAGCTGCCGACACTCTGGGCATCAGGCTGGGCCATCCCGTTCACAAACACCTGGGTCCGGGTGGGCTCACCAGAGCGCGCCAGCTTGTAATAGTACCATCCGGCATCATTGTACCCATTGCCTTCGAGCCGGTCTGTGCCGGGGTTGTACCAGAGGCCCCGCAGGTCAAATCCAGTCTCGACCGTAAACAGATGGCGGCCCTTAGCATCAAAACCTTCCAGGGGGAAAGCCACGTTGCCTGCAAAACCAGCGTAGTAGATTTTGTAAGTCGGGTGCCAGACAACGGCAGCCCCATTGGCACCGCCTTCGCCTTCCATGACCAGGTTGAGTTTGGCTCCTTTTTGAGCAGTTGCCGTCGTCGGTAATGTCATCATACCGAACAAAACGACCATAAAAAGATACGCGGGGCGAGTCATTGTGTAGCGCATAGGATGATAGCGGTATTCGTGGAAAATCAGATAAGTCCAATATAACGAAAAATAACTGAGCCTGAAAATAAGGCAAATGCCTCAAACGGCAATATCCTCCCCTAAGCTGCGGCAGTATCCGCCTGTACCGGGTGTAATACCATCTGTACAGATACAAAAAAGCTGACCACCCGGAGGAGTGGTCAGCAGATCAGCACTGTATGTGACTCATTTACTCGGGCCGCTGGCCTTTGAGGCGTATCAACTCCTGCTGGATCTCCAGCAGCATGGAGCTCATTTTTTCCATAGACATATCAGGCTCAGGAAACTGATCCGTCATAAACATCTTGGCTTTCCAGATTTCACGGACCTCCTTGATATCCAGCTCTGTCGGGGTATATGCGGTGTTGTCAGACTTGAGGATCAGTTTTACCTCATCGCGAAACTGGCGGGTAGAGACACGTTTGTAGACAACGCCTTCTGAGTTTGAGACAATCACATAGGTATGGCCGTCTTTGATGTCCCGCCAGTCCTGCACAAACTCACCGATGACCACTGTCCCGGACTTCAGGGGGAGCATAGAGTCACCTTTGATCTCAAAGGCGCGGTAAGTACCCGGACCACTGAGCATAGGGAGCTGAAACTTGGGCAGGTCCTCGATATACTCCGGATCGGCAAATCCATTTAGGTAACCAGCAGAAGCCTTCAGGGGTACAAATTCAATGTTTTCACGACCGGTGCGGTCAATAGTGGTGGCGAGGACCCGGATTTTTTTGCCTTCTACGTCTACTTTGACCTGGCTGTCGCGGTCGCTGAGCTGCGACTCGCTGTATTGGCTCAGGTCCTCTTTGACAAGGAGATCAATAGAGATGCCGAAAAAATGTGAAATTTTCTCCAATGCATCATACCGGGGTGCGGCACGGCCTTCTTCGTACGCACCGATGTTGGAGCGGCGTATGCCAAGCTCGTCTGCCAGCTCTTGCTGGGTGAAATTTTTGATCCGGCGAAGATGCTTGAGATTTTTGCCGATGATGAGTTTTTCCTTGTCACTCATATAGAAGTCAGTTATTTTTCTCCAATCTGGTTAGCGCTCCCTGAAAACTGTTAGCAAATTATAACTCGATTAGTAAAAATCCAACTTTTTCTGATTTTTTTTGATGTTTTTTTTATCATACCGCTCGATTCTATAAAAAATATCCCGGATAGGCTCATGGATTTTTGGTAAGTATTTGATAGTCAAATATTTATTTTAATTCCAACAATATTGGGGTTTGGGCGATTAGGCGAGAAGTCCTATTTTTGTCCCAAAAGTTTTCCGTTGGTAACGATTGACAATATCGGCATCGAGATCGCAGGCCGCTGGCTGCTTCGCAATGCCTCGTATCAGTTTCAGGCCGGTGACCGTGTCGGCCTTATCGGTCGCAATGGAGCTGGCAAGTCCACCCTCCTCCGCATCATCAACGGCGACCGGTCTGCTACTGAAGGACGTATCGCAAAGGCTGGTGATGTCAAAATTGCCTTTTTTAATCAGGACTTACTTTCCTATGAGACGGATCGTGCCATTGAGGACGTCGTCCGGGATGCTTTTGAGCCGGTATTGGCCCTCCAGCGTGAGATCAACGAACTATTTGAGCGGCTCGAAACAGATGGCGGGGACGGAGATGCCTGGGATCGCCTTGT
The DNA here is from genome assembly GCA_033762375.1 of Bacteroidia bacterium. Lineage (GTDB taxonomy): Bacteria > Bacteroidota > Bacteroidia > J057 > J057 > RDXT01. The sequence continues at coordinate 7,935 of JANRLQ010000005.1, read as the reverse complement.
CACGCTGCAGGATGAGTTTGAAACCCGGGGCGGTACCCGTATTGATGCGGAGGTACACAGTGTGCTGAGTGGCCTGGGTTTTAAGGCGGAGGAACACAGCCAGCCATACCGGATTTTTTCTGGTGGCTGGCGGATGCGGGTGCTCCTGGCCCGGATGCTGCTCACCCAGCCGGATCTCCTCCTCCTGGACGAGCCTACCAACCACCTGGACCTGCCTTCTATCCAGTGGCTTGAAAATTACCTCAAAACCTTCCGGGGAGCCTGTGTGATTGTCTCGCATGACCGCTGGTTCCTGAACCGGATTGTCAATAAAATCCTGGAGATCAGCCTCCAGCAAATGCATATCTACGCCGGTAACTACGAGTTTTATCTCGCGGAGCGTGCCCTGCGGATGGACCTGCACCAAAAAGCGTTTGACAACCAGCAAAAGTACCTGGCTGACCAGGAGCGGTTTATTGAGCGGTTTCGCTCCAAGGCCTCCAAAGCCCGCCAGGTACAGAGCAAGATCAAACAACTCGACAAGGTTGATATCATCCAGGCACCGGAGGAGGACCGGGTGACGCTGAATTTCCGATTTAAAATGCGTACGCCCTCCGGACGTGAGGTGTTGCATCTGTCGGGTGTCTCCAAAGCCTTTGGCCCGAAGGTGGTCCTCAAGGATACCGAGGCTACGGTCATGCGGGGCGACAAGATAGCCCTGATCGGCGCCAACGGTCTAGGCAAGTCCACCCTCCTCCGTATCGTGGCGGGCACGGAGCAGTTTGAGGGACAGCGAAAAGAAGGGCACAATGTCACCCTGGGATTTTTTGCGCAGCACCAACTGGAGTCCCTCAACCTCAAACGAACCATACTCGAAGAGGTCTCCTGGGGGATCGCAGACAAAACGGAGGCTGAGCTTCGGACGCTGCTCGGCTGTTTTATGTTCTCGGGTGAAGACGTGGACAAAAAAATACAGGTCCTCTCCGGGGGCGAGCGCTCCCGTGTGGCCCTGGTCAAAACCCTGCTCTCCGAGGCTAACTGTGTCCTGCTGGACGAGCCTACCAACCACCTTGATATTCCCTCCATCGGCATCCTGGTCGAGGCTATCCGGGCCTATGAGGGGACTTGCCTGATTGTCTCACACGACCGGTTTTTTCTGCAGCAGGTCGCCAATAAAATCTGGTATATCGAAGACCGGCAGGTCAAAGAGTATCCTGGCACCTACCAGGAGTATGCGGACTGGAAGGCTGAGCAGGAAGCAGAAAAAAATCCTGCTACCCCCCGCCAGCGTCCCTCCGCCAAGCCAGTCGCAGCAGAAGTAAACACGGCTGCCCCTCCCGTCAATGATTATCAGCAGCAGAAAGCCCTCCGCAACAAACTCCGGAAACTCCAGCGCGACCAGGAGGTCGTGGAGCATGAAATCAGTCAGTTGGAGGCCAGCCAGGCAGCTGTTATCGCACGTCTGGCTGATCCGGCAGTGGCAGCAGACTTTCAGGAGGTGGCACGCCTTCAGGCCGAGTCAGTCCGCCTCCAGGAAGCACTGGACAAGGCCATGACAAGCTGGACAGCCAATGCCGCCGAGCTGGAGTCACTCGGCGGTGTGCAGGAAGCGTGATCCTCAGGCCAGCACAAAATCCTGCTGCTGCAGGGCGTGAAGGGCTGTTGCCTTGCGGGTGAGCTCGGCTGATTGTGCAAAACTCAGGGTTTGTTGTGCGTCGGAGCTGGCTTTTTCGGGTACAGGATGTATCTCAAAGATCAATCCGTCTGCACCTGCCATCAGGGCTGCCAGTGCTACCGGCTCTACAAAATCCCGTAGTCCGATGCCGTGTGAGGGGTCGGCGATGACCGGGAGATGGGTTTTGTCCTTGAGCAGGGCAATGGCGTTGACGTCAAAGAGGTTGCGATACGCTGTCTCGTAGGAGCGGATACCCCGCTCGCAGAGCAGGATGTGTTCATTGCCCCCGGAGAAAATATACTCTGCCGAATACAGCAGCTCTTCAATCGTGCCGGAGATCCCCCGCTTGAGCATCACGGGTTTATCCGTCTGGCCCAGGGCGTCCAGGAGGTTGAAGTTCTGACTGTTGCGGGCGCCGACCTGAAATATATCCACATACGGATACATGGCCTCTATCTGACCCGGCTCCATTACCTCTGTGATGATCTTGATCCCGGTACCCTGTGCCTGTGCATGCCATCTTTGCAGCCCCTCAATCCCCAGGCCTCTGAATGAATAGGGTGATGATCGGGGCTTGAAGACCCCGCCGCGCATGATGGTTACGCCTGTGGCCTGAAGATGGGCAATCACCTGCGCCACTTGTTCATCTGTCTCGATGGAGCAGGGACCTGCCATCAGCGAGAGGCCCCCTCCGCCTACCACTACACCGTCTCCCAGTTCGATCCGGGTGGGGTGTACCCGCCACTTGCGGGAGACCAGTTGGTAGGGATCGGTCACAATATGGATGTCCCGTACGCCCGGCAGCGAACCAATGGCGCGGGGATCAAGTGCGGTTTTGCCCAGGGCGATCAGGTAACGGTTTTGCCGGGTGGTCACCTGGTTGAAGGTGTAGCCCAGCCTGCGGACGGTTTCGTGCAGGTGCAGTTCCTCTGCCGGGCTGATATCGGGCGTCAGTTGAATAATCATAATGAAAGACGTATCTGGGAACACGATAAACAATACATGGACACTTTCGGGGGTTCACGCAAAGGCACAATTCAGCTTCTCTCTGCGATCTCCGCGGCATGTCCTCTGCGAACTTTGCGTGGAAAAAGACAATACAAAAAACGGTAGTTCACGCAAAGCACGCAATGGTTTTTCGCAAAGGCCGCAAAGGCGTAGCGCTGTTTGTCTCTGCGAGCTCCGCGGCATTCCCTCTGCGAACTTTGCGTGGAAAAAAAACAGAAAACGCCAGTTCACGCAGAGCACGCAATGGTTTTTCGCAAAGGCCGCAAAGGCGCAGCGCTGTTTTTCTTTGCAATCTCTGCGGCATTCCCTCTGCGAACTTTGCGTGGAAAAAGACAAGACAAAAAACGGTAGTTCACGCAAAGCACGCAATGGTTTTTCGCAAAGGCCGTAAAGGTATAACTCCATTTTTCTTTGCGATCTCAGCGGCATTGTCTCTGCGAACTTTGCGTGAAAAAAACAGAAAACGCCAGTTCACGCAAAGCACGCAGTGGTATTTCGCAAAGGCCGCAAAGGCGTAGCGCTGTTTTGCTCTGCGATCTCAGCGGCATTGTCTCTGCGAACTTTGCATGAAAAAAAAACAGAAAACGCCAGTTCACGCAAAGCTCGCAAAGGTTTTTCGCAAAGGCCGCAAAGGTGTAGCGCTGTTTTTCTCTGCGATCTCAGCGGCATTGTCTCTGCGAACTTTGCGTGGAAAAAGACAAGACAAAAAACAGCGGTTCACGCAGAGCACGCAGTGGTTTTCGCAAAGGCCGCAAAGGTGTAGCATTACGGTGCGTGAGGCTTAAGGCGTTTCACAAAAGCTGGCACGACTGACGCCAGTGGCTCATCAGTGACCAGGGCTTTGATAAAAGCACTTCCCACGATAGCTCCCTGTGCATAGGTGGCTGCCATCTCAAAACTTTCGGCATCTGAGATCCCAAAACCGATCAGGGTAGGATTGCGGAGCTTCATTTCCCGGATCCGCCGGAAATACGCCAGGGTCTCCGCCCCAAACCGGCTTGTGCTGCCCGTCGTACTGTCAGACGATACCACATAAATAAACCCGGAGGTTTCATCGTCTATCTGCCGGATGCGTTCGGGAGCGGTTTGGGGGGTAATAAGGAAAATATTGACCAGTCCATGCGCTTCAAACAGGCTTTTGTATTGGTCCAGATACTCCGCCATGGGAAGGTCTGGCAGGATCACGCCGTCTATGCCTGCCGCCTGGGCATCCGCACAAAACCGTGCTATCCCGTACTGCATGATAGGATTGAGGTAACCCATCATAAGCAGGGGGACCTGGGTTTCCTGTCGGATATCCTGGAGCTGCCGGAAGATAAGCTCCAGTGAAATGCCATTGTCCAGGGCCTGCTGGCTGCTCTGCTGGATCGTGCCGCCATCTGCGATCGGGTCCGAAAAGGGGATGCCTATCTCGATCAGATCTGCGCCCGAATGGCTCAGGGCGAGCAGTACGGCGCGGGTATCCTCAAGCCGGGGATATCCGGCTGTAAAAAACACAGAGAGCACCCCCTGGTTTTTTTGTTCAAATAAGGTATTGATCCGATTTTTCATATCGTCAGCAGGGTCAGGCTGGGTGAGATTCACGGTACTGGATATAGGTCTGCAAGTCTTTGTCTCCACGTCCGGAGAGATTGAGGACGATGATGTCGTCTGGTTTAAATCGCAACTGGTCCAGCGCAGCAATGGCGTGTGCGGTTTCGATAGCAGGGATAATGCCCTCTGTCTCACTGCACAGATAGCCGGCCTGCATGGCCTCGTCATCAGTCACATAGATAAACCGGGCCCGCCCCGAGTCATACAGGTGTGCATGGATAGGTCCGATGCCGGGGTAGTCCAGACCTGCGGAGATAGAGTGAGGTTCAGTTACCTGACCATCAGGGGTTTGCATCAGGATTGTTTTGCTGCCATGCAGGATGCCGGGTTTGCCGAGATAGGTCGTGGCGGCAGATTTTCCGGAGTCTACCCCCAGGCCCGCTGCTTCTGCGGCAACGAGTTGTACAGAAGGCTCGTCCAGAAAGTGATAAAAAGCCCCTGCGGCATTGCTTCCGCCGCCTACACACGCTACGACATAGTCCGGGCATTCACGGCCCGCCTGGGACAGGAGCTGGGTGCGGATTTCTTCGCTGATGACTGCCTGGAACCGGGCTACCATATCAGGGTAGGGGTGCGGGCCGACCACGGACCCGATGATATAATGGGTATCCGCCGGATGATTGATCCAGTGGCGCATGGCTTCATTGGTGGCGTCCTTGAGGGTGCGGCTCCCGCTGGTAGCCGGGACGACAGTGGCGCCGAGCATCTTCATGCGCTCTACATTGGGCCGCTGCCGGGCAATATCCACTTCCCCCATATAAATAATACACTTCATCCCCATGAGGGCACAGACGGTGGCAGTAGCCACCCCATGCTGACCGGCTCCGGTCTCCGCGATGATCTTTTCTTTGCCCAGGGCGCGGGCTACCAGAATTTGTCCGAGAGTATTGTTGATTTTGTGGGCGCCGGTATGGCACAGGTCTTCCCGCTTCAGGTACACATGGGCACCATGGCGGGCCGAGAGGCGCCGGGCATAAAACAGGGGAGTTGGCCGCCCCACATAGTCGCGGAGCAGGCCGCGAAAGGTATCCTGAAAATCAGCGGTGCCGATGATCTCCAGGTACCGTGTCCGGAGGGTCTCCACATTGGGGTACAACATCTCCGGAATAAAGGCTCCGCCAAACTGGCCATAATAGCCGCGATCGTTGACCTGAAAGGTAGTTGTCATATTCGGGTAGGTAAAATAGTCTGGTTACTCACGCAGGGAACAGGTACATTAGGTATGATGCTGGCGGATGGCCTGTATAAACGCAGCCACCCGCTCCGGGTCTTTTCGTCCGGGTTCTGTCTCAAACCGGCTGTTGATGTCCAGTCCGGCGCATCCGGTCGGCAGTACGTCTGGGGTCAGCAGGTGATGCTCCGGCCCCAACCCGCCGCTCAGAAACCACGGCACGGTGATAGGCGCATCCTGGAGCAGCCCCCAGTCAAAGGCGACGCCGTTTCCTCCAGGCTGCCGCCCGGCCGTATCAAACAAAAAATAATCTACCGCGCCGGTATAGGGATCCAGTACCGCCGGGTCAAAGGTTTCGCCGACAGAAAACACCTTGATCACCCCATATCCGGCCTGCCGGATCGCCGCACAGGTATCGGGTGATTCTTGTCCGTGAAGCTGCACATAGTCAAATCCATACAACTCCGCCAGCCCTATCACGGTTGCCGGAGACTCGTTTACCCAAACCCCTGTTTTTTGAATGCCCTTAATGGCATGCACCTGCTCCGGCAGGAGGGTCTCCCGTATGTACCGCGCCGAGCGCGGGTACAGGATAAATCCCATAAAGTCAGGCTGCAAAGCCGAGATCGCTTGCAGGGTTTCCGGGTACTTGATGCCGCAGACTTTGATGTACATGCTGGTTCAGGCTGAAGGAGTGGCCCGCAGGGCATTGAGAGAATGGATAAATCTGGCGCACGCTTTCGCAGGTTCACTGTGCTGCATAAACTGCTGCCCCATCAGAAAACCCCTGAACCCGGCTTCATATAGTTGTATGACCTGCTCGGGCCGGCTGATACCACTTTCGGCCACGGCAATAAAGTCGTTCGGGATTTGCGAAATGAGTGACAGCGAGGTATCAAGGCTTACCTCAAACGTTCCCAGGTTCCGATTGTTGACACCGACCAGCGAAATATGTTCATGCAGGTTGGGATGAAGTTCTGCTGCATGGTGTACTTCGAGCAGGGTTTCCAGCCCCAGGCTCCTCGCAAAGGCCGCCAGGGTTTTGAGCCGTGCGGGCTCCAGTACACTGGCGATCAGCAGGACGGCATCTGCCCCGATGGACCGGGCTTCGATGAGCTGGTATTCGTCTATGATAAAATCCTTCCGGAGGATTGGGCAATAGTTGAGCCGCCGGGCCTGTGTCAGGTCTTCTGCACTTCCCCCAAAAAAGTGCTTGTCAGTCAGGACTGACAGGGCGGATGCCCCTGCCTGCATGTACCCGATAGAAACTTTTTCGATCGAGATATAGGGATTGATATCACCCTGCGAAGGTGATTTTCGTTTGATCTCTGCGATAATCCCGGAGAGGTCAGGCCGGAGGAGGTACTGCCGCAGGGAGACCACCGGTGCCGTCATATGGATGGACTGTTCCAGCAGCTTGACCGGGTAGAGTTCCTGCTGGCGGCTTACCTCCTGACGTTTGTGCGCGATGATGGTATCAAGGATAGACATAGATCGGGTCAGTTATCTGGTTGATAATGAGGGTGTTTAATTGCAAATCTGTAAGTACTTCCGGAAGGTGTCCAGGGCGCGGCCTGCGTCCAGGGTTTCGGCAGCGAGTGCCAGGGCATCTTCCCGGGACAGCTCGGGGCGGGCGCAGTGGATGGCCATGCCTGCATTGGCGATGACCACACTCCGCCGGGCCGGGGTATCCTCACCCCGCAGCACCCGCATAAAAATCTCACCGGCAGCGGCCACAGAGTCTCCGCCTGCAAGAGCGGGGGGTGCAAGACGGCTCATGCCGAGTTGTTCAGGGGTGATCAGTTGTTCGCCCTGGCCTGTGATGACCTTACAGGGCGCTGTGAGAGATACTTCGTCATACCCATCCAGGGTGTGCAGGATCATAAATTGTTTGCCGCTCTGCTGATACAGGTAGGCATACAGGCGGGCGAGCTCCAGGCTGAAAACACCCACCAGTTGCAGGCGCGGGGACGCCGGATTGACCATCGGTCCCAGCATATTAAAAAACGTCTTGACCCCTAACTCCCGCCGGATCGGGGCGACGTGTTTCATGGCCGGGTGAAAAAGCGGGGCATGCAAAAAACAGATATTGGCCTCTTCCATACAGCGGTGCAGGAAGTCCGGGTCATTGCTGAACCGCCCGCCAAAGTGCTCGATCATGTTGGAAGAGCCGGAGACAGATGATACCCCATAGTTTCCGTGTTTGGCTACCGGGATACCTGCTGCTGCTGTCACAAACGAAGCCAGCGTAGAGATATTAAAGGTGTCCTTGCTGTCACCGCCCGTACCGCAGAGGTCTATCGGATCTACCCCCGGAAACCTGACCGGAATACACAACTCAAGCATTGCATCCCGAAATCCGCGGAGTTCCTCCACCGTGATGCTCCGCATGAGATATACCGTAATAAAAGCGGCCACCTGGGTAGGCTGATAGGTCCCCTGTGCGATCTGTGTCAGGATATTGTAGGCTTCGTCACGGCTGAGCGTTTTGTGCGCCAGCAGGTGATTG
>JANRLQ010000004.1:0-77941 GCA_033762375.1 Bacteroidia bacterium | reverse complement strand
AGGTGTGTGCCGGAATAATGTACAGGAGCCCTTTTGGTAGATTAAGAAACTGTAAAATTAATGTTGTCGCGCTATTATTCAAATACGTTGGGATGCTTGCTCTGAATAATATCGCAAAATCGGGCCTCAAGGTGCCCTGATGCCTGATATTTCCCTTCAATGGGGCTCCAGAACCTGAAAAAAGTCAAAAATAGAGGGGATATACGTTGAAAATACACAGGGGTACCAGATTACCGGTAGGCTTGGGGGAGGTGCATAGGTAACCTTACGTTTTCCCTCTCCCGCAGGCAGAAGTCGCTCAACGGGGGTAGCCGCCGGGAGAACTTCATTTTATGTTTGAGCATGCTTTTCCTGCTTCGTTCTTTGTGTTGATACCTCCTTTCATTCAAGCTGATCATAATTACACCATACGCTTTTCGTATCATGTACCCATCCTGCTTCACAAACAAGTTTCATGCGTCCATATTGATGTTGATGCTGGCAACACTCCTGCACGTACAAGCCCAAAACAATGAGTCCTGGCAAGCCAGGGGATATGTCCTGGCAGCTCCCCTGCGGGACATGACCCTGGCCGGTACCCGGCTGTTTGCCTGCTCTCCTGAGGGCATCTGGGTCTCTACCAATTATGGCAACTCATGGACCCGTACCTATGCTGGCCAATGGGAGCAGCACAACTCCACCGCTGCGATTGGCAACACGGTATTTGTCACCAGCGAAAACGGCCTCCTGCGCTCGACGGACGGGGGTGTTACCTGGACTACCATCCCCGGTAGCTATGGGGATTATGCCAGCTATCGCCGGATCTTGGCCCTGAGCACCCGCCTGTTTCGCAGTCCTTTCCAAAGTTCGTTTGGCAGCACCGGCTCCTGGGAGTACAGCGATGACCAGGGCCAGACCTGGACCCTGCTGGCCAATGTGGCTGACCTCTACGTAAGCAATGGCGTCCTGCTGGCCCTCAATGCTACCGGCAATGTCCTCCGCAGCACCAATCTCGGCGCGACCTGGACCCAACTCGCACCCGCGCTGGGGCAGCCCGTAGTCGGACTGGCGATCATCAACCAGCGGGTGTACGCCGCTGCGGGTACCAACATATACACCTACCAGAATGGCAACGGCTGGAATCTCCGCAGCACTGGCCTATCCGGCAATACCCTGACCGGCCTGACGGCTATCGGCACTACGGTGTATGCCGCTGCTGAAGGAAGTCTGCACACCCAAGTTTACAACGCATCAACCTGGCAGCTCTACACCACCGGAACCGTAAAGAAAGTCCTGGTATCTGGCAACCGCCGCATGTTTATGACAGACGGGCGGGTGTTTAACAATAGTTACCCATCCATTATGCCCTACAACAAAGGTTTGGGTAACAGCATTATATCCCACTTGACGGTCTTTACTACCTACGTAAATGGAGATCCGAGAACACAGTTCATCGCCGCTAACCATAATGCGTATGATGAAGATATGGGTTCTGGCATGTACCAATTTGCCCCAGTCTATGAGCAGGTGCGTCCGTATCTAGGCCAGTCTAATACCAGCGGGATATATACCCAGGCCCTGCTGGCAGAAGGAGATGATGTGTTTTCATATTCCTTTGTATGGGCGGCGGGCTGCTGCCAGACCCTGACCCGTACCCTCGATGGCGGGCAAACGGTGGACTATCTCTGGACAGAAGACTACGATCCGGTCCCCTATGCCCTGGCCCGTATCGGCACGACCCTGTTTGCCGGGGTGGATGGCGGAGTCGTGATCGCGCCTAACAATGGCGACCAGATCACTTTCCAGCCCTGCGAAAATACAGACTCCCTGGGCAACTGCATCACCAATACCGGCCTGGACCCTTACGAGACCGTCAAGGTATTGTACGCCACGGGTACCTCCCTGCTGGCAGGTACCGCGACAGGCGTGTATGTGTCTCAGGACATGGGACAGACCTTTACCAGCATGGGATTGTCTGCTAATGTTCAGGAGATTATGATGCTCAATGGCCAGGTATTGGTGGCTACAACCACTGGGGTGTACCGGGCAGCAAGCCTTAACACGACGACCTGGACTGCGATTAACAACGGACTGCCAACTGGGCCTGCCTACGATCTGGTCGCCGTCAATGCCAGCAATCTGTACGTGGCTACTGGTAGCGGCGTGTACATCAGCAACAATACTGGCACGACCTGGAGTCCCTTTAATGTAGGCCTGACCAATCTCGACGTCCGCACACTGGCTACCAATGGAATCCTCCTGGCGGCCGGTACAAATGGCAGTGGTATCTTCACCCGCAGTCTGCTCCCCAGCTCTGATAATGCCCCTGCTGCTACCTTCAGCCTGACACCTGCTGCTGAAGCGGGTGTCCTGACCCTGGCTGCCTATCCCAATCCGACTACCGATCAACTGCTAGTGGAGCTGCCTGCTGCTGGTCACTTGACCCTGACCACCCTCGACGGGCGTATCGTCCTGGAGCAGGCGGCCACGGGTACAGAGATCTCGCTGAGCCTGGCTGATTATGTACCCGGCCACTACCTGGTCACCCTCCAGACGGCTGAGGGTCGCTATACCGTGTCAGTCGTGCTTCAGTAAGCATCTTATAACGCAATAAAAACCTTTTACCTGGCTGTCACCATCAGCCGAATCCACGTGCCCGTGCAGATCATCTGCACGGGTATTTTGGTCATGGGAGTCATAGCTTATTGCCGGATCAGAGCCAGGGCACGCTCCAGGATGGTGTCCACCAGATTAGCTTCGTCGGCAGGATCCAGGTTTACCTGTACGTCAGGTGGGATCCCGTCCTCGACATTCACGCCGGCATCGTCAAAGAGCTGGCTGGCTGATACCCGGATGCCCCAGCCGTTGGCAAGTTCGGTATTGGCAGGGGCACCACCGCCGCCGCCGGTTGTATCACCGACGAGGGTGACATTGGGCAGGGCTTTCATATACATCGGAAAAAAATTGGCGGCACTGTAGCTGGAGCGGTTGGTGAGCACAGCAACTTTACCCGTAAAAAGAACAGGTGCGGTTTTGGACGGGCCAAACCCGGTCGAGTCCGGCGGCGTGAGCCGGATGTCCTCCAGGTCTGTAAAGTCCTCATGTCCGGGGCCGTTTTTGAACCGCCAGCTTCCCACGACCACCTCCTGATCCGTAAACCGCCGGGCAAAATTAGTGGCATTGACCAGGGCGCCCCCGCCATTGTCCCGGATGTCTATGATAATGCCTGTATGATCCCGAAACTTCGTCAGTACATAATCCAGGTCAGCTTCTGAGATGGGACTGGTAAAAGCGCTGTATCGGATATACCCGACATCTCCAAAATCATACACCACAAATGACCCGGTAAATGTTTCCTGCTGCTTAAAATACCCCCGCTCCAGGACACTATAGTTAAAGTTAGGGGGTGAATTCAGGTACCAGGTCCAGTTGCGGGAGACATTAAAGTCCGAAGAAAGGTTTACATGCCCGTCCCGCAGCTCGTAGAGCATATCCGCGATGACCTCAAACAGTGCCTCATCGGTCATGCTGTCCTGGATACGGGTCTCGTACCGGGTGCGGACTTCCTCCCAGTTGATGTTTTTAAACCCAAAAAACGAGTATTCCTGATCGGCAAAGGTCCAGGCCTCTTCAAAAATCTCAGCCGGAGTCGTGCCGCGGTCAGGCCGGATGAACAAAGCTTCGCAACTGGTGAGCATCAGCGTCAGTATCAGGAGGCCTGTGCTCAGATAAAGGGAATGTTTCATACAAAATAGGGTTGTGGGATCAGGGTGTCGTAGTGATCTTGCCGGTACGGATAAGGAGGGTATAGGTAAGGGTGTGATTGGCGACCCGGAGGGGGTGGATTTCATTGTCATTAAAGGCATAAAAATCCCAGGCATACGCAAACCGGTGGAGGTTGGGGTTACCTTTGCTGATAGGGCGGGTGAGCGAAATACTGGAGTTGACACGGGTAAATACGCCTACCGGCACCACAAAACTGCTGGTGCCGCCCAGCCCGGAAAGGCCATACGCGGGGAGCCGGTTCAGATACGATACCAGGGGGAGCCGCAGGGTGTAGGCAAGATCCCAGGTGCCGAGCAGCGGCAGCCTGACTGCGCGGTTGAGATTGCCTGCGGCCACTGCCGACACGGCCGCATCGGTATTAAAGGCGCTGTTGCCGAGGCTGGGATTGATACGGGCATTGGCGAGGACAGACCAGCCACCGCCCGCCCGAAGGGTCCATGCACCGAGGGTGCGGACGTTTCGGAAGTAGGTTCCGTAGGATTCATTAAACGTGTTAAACGTCATCGAACTGACGTGTGACGGGACCAGCACCAGAAACCGGGTATCCAGGTAGCGGGTTTGTTTCAGGCCCCGGGGGCTCTGGGTTTCGCCACCGATTGCCAGTTGCAGGCCCGCTCCAAAGTACCGGTTAGCGGCCATCCGGGCATCAAGGGTTTGCCCGTAGGTGGTCCCTGCATCTAATGAAAGATAGTGGGTGCGCTGTGCCCGCAGGGCCGCACGTTCGGCTTTGCGGGACGGCTGGTCAGGTTCCTGTGCCAGGCCATGCAGGCCATACAGGGATAAGACCAGCGTCATCATCAGAGATATTCGCATACAGTATAAATAAGTTAGTACCGTCCATAGGTCGGTTACCAGAGGGGTTTATTACAGCCCGATGCAAAACTATTCAACCCGGTGCGATGACTGAAATAGCCATATTGATGGCTGTTTCACCTGATTTTTCCTATCTTGCCCTTATGAAAAGATACCCGATCGGCGTCCAGGATTTTGAAGAAATGCAGACCGGTAATTTTGTCTATGTGGACAAAACCCGGCCGATCTATGAACTGGCGCAAAGTGGAAAATATTTTTTTCTGTCACGTCCGCGTCGTTTTGGTAAGTCCTTGCTGCTGAGCACCCTGAAGTACTTTTTTTTGGGTCGGCGGGACCTGTTTGCAGGGCTGTGGGTGGACCGTGAGGTGGCGTATGACTGGGCCGAGCACCCGGTATTACATTTTTCCTTCAGCAGTGCCGGCTATAAGGACATCGGACTGGTCCGCGCCCTGGACCGGCTGGTCGCGGAGGGGGCCGAGCAGTATGGCATACACCTGCGCAGTGAGGGACTCTCGGGGCGGTTTCGGGAGCTGCTACGTGCCCTCGGCAGCGGTCCCCGCAAGGTCGTCCTCCTCATAGACGAGTATGACAAACCGCTTATAGATTATCTCGAAGACCTGCCCCAGGCCCAGGCCCACCGGGAGGTATTCAAAAACTTCTTCTCCGTCATCAAAGACGCTGATCCTTATCTGCGGTTTGTGCTGATCACGGGGGTTTCCAAGTTTTCGAAGGTATCCATCTTCTCAGACCTGAATCATCTGGAAGATCTGACATTTAATAGATTAGGAGCCAATTTAGTAGGTTATACCCAGGCAGAGCTGGAGACTTTTTTTGAAGGAGAGATCGAAAAAATGGCCCAGCCCAGCTCCCGCGAGGCCGTGCTGGCGGAGATCCGCACCTGGTACAATGGCTACCGGTGGTATGGGGCAGAAACCCTGTACAACCCCTTTTCGATCCTGAACCTGATGAAGTCCGGCGACTTTCGCAATTACTGGTGGGAGACAGGTACGCCGACCTTTCTGCTCAAGGCCCTGGAGCGGTCTTTTGTGTATGACATGCAGGCAGTGCAGGCGGGGAGTTCTGTATTTGACAGTTATACCCTGGAGGACCTCAACTGGATCGGGCTGATGTTTCAGACAGGCTACCTGACCATCATCCATTATGACCGGGAGCTGGAACTTTATACCCTCAGCTACCCCAACCGGGAGGTCAGGGCCTCAATGTTTCAGTACCTGCTGGCGGTGTATCGCCATGCCCCTCACACCGAGACGCAGACTATCTACGCAGGACTCAAGCAGGCCTTTGATGCGGGAGACCTGGACGGCGTAATACGGCAGGTAAACCGGGTTTTTTCGACGATCCCCCATCAGATTTTTTTGGGGAAGCAGGAGGCTTTTTTTCATGCTGTGCTGCACCTGACGTTTCAGGGGTTGGGGCTGCTGACGCAGTCGGAGGTAAGTACAGCCCTGGGACGGGCAGACTGCGTGGTCTGGAGCCGGTCGGGGGTGTATGTGCTGGAGTTTAAGCTCGGAGGCAATGCCCGGGCTGCCCTGGAGCAGATACGGGACCGGCAGTATGGCCATAGATTTCTCGGGCAGGGACTGCCCGTGACGGCAGTGGGCATCTGTTTTTCGCCAGAGCAAAAATCTGTAAGTGATTGGACGTCAATGTCCTATGAAACACTGATCGCATAAATTTTTACGGCGATCTGCATAAAAAAACCCGGTGACAGGCACCGGGTTTGGGGTATCTCAGGCGATCAGGAAGGCCTTTTACTCCACGATCGTCATTTCGTCCACGATGTGTTTGGCATTGCCAAATTTCTCAATGATAAACAGCACGTACCCGATGTCCACACAGATGGTGCGGTTGAGTTTGGGGAATACGTAGATGTCACCCGCCATTGCTTCCCAGTTTCCGTCAAAGGCACAACCGATCAGTTCCCCTTTGGCATTGAGGACGGGAGAGCCGGAGTTGCCACCGGTGATGTCATTGGTGGTGAGGAAGTTGACGATGAGGCGCCCATTGTCAGCATAACGTCCATAGTCTTTTGACTCATAGAGGCTGACGAGTTTTTCGGGGACAAAATAGTCCGGGTCTTTGGGTTTCTCACGGTACTTCTCCATGATCCCTTCGATGGTGGTGAAGTAGTTGTAGGCTACCCCGTCACGTGGCTGGTAGGGCAGTACCTTGCCATAGGTAAGGCGCATGGTGGAGTTGGCATCGGGATAATACGCCTTGGTGGGGTTCATCTCCCGCAATCCCTGGATATAGGCCTTGTTGAGGCTCTCAATCTGGCCCTCCGTTGTGATATAGGGTAAGGCAACCTTGCCGCGATAGAAGGCAATGACACCCTGGATATACTTAAAGATCGGATCGGCCTCGATCGCCTCACGGGTGGGCGCAGCGAGGAAAGCTTCCATCCGGGCCTTGTCAGTGACAATAGAGGTAGCATAGGCTTGCGCTGTCCAGGCATCAATACGCTCCTCCGGTGAGCGGTCTGTCACCAGGATTTCACCCCCTTTTTGTTTTTTGCTTTTTTTCTTTTTGCCTTTTTTGTCACCCTGATCATCTACCATGACCGTGCGCTCAGGGTAGAGGAGCTCATCAAAAATCTCCGGGCGCAGCTCAGCAGGCATATCATTGTAAAAAGCTTTGAAAAGTGCCGCAAATACAGCCTGGTCCACTTCCGGATAAAACGCCTTAAAGTGTTCTTCCATTCCACCGCGGGCTTTTTCGGTAGCGGCAGCGATATTGGCTTCGTCTTTGGAGGCGAGTGCGCCCCGGATCGGATTCAGGTTAAAAAACGCAAATCCGGTAGACGCCGGGCCGAGTGCTCCGAAGTACAGGTAGTTCATGAACTGATCTATGCTGCCATAGTCACCATAGATGGCCTTCATATCGGAGAGGATCGCACCGTACTTTTCTTTGCGGGCCGGATCCGCGTCTGCCCAGGCCTGAAAAGTTTTTTCCTCCTCTGCTTTTTTGCCTGCAATGTCATAGCGGCTCAGCATCGTCGTTTGTCCGATAAAATACTTGTAGGTATTCATCAGCGAGGCATACTCACCGGCTAACCCCAGCCGGACATTGTCGCTTTGGTCCATGAAGGATCGCATGGTGGAGGTTTTGATCCCGAAAAGATGGATTTTGACCTGGTTAGAGCCTTGTAAGGCCATGTTTACGGCAGGAGAGGTAAGGTAGCGGGTCGTGCTGCCGGGATACCCCATGACCATGGCGTAGTCATTTTCTTTGACACCGGCCAGGGAGATGGTCAGGTGGCGGGTAGGCTTAAAGGGTACATTGTCAGGAGCGTAGTCCGCCGGTTTGTTGTCTTTGCCTGCGTAGATGCGCAGCAGCGTGAAGTCGCCTGTGTGGCGAGGCCATACCCAGTTATCCTGATCATAACCATATTTACCGATGGCGCTGGGGGGAACTCCTACGAGGCGGATGTCTGTATATACCTCATATACAAACAGATAGTACTCATTGCCGGCATACATCGGGACGACCTCGGCTTCGTAGGCGGTACCTTCGGTAGCAGCTTTGGTCAGGGCTTCGATCCGCTCCTCGATGGTTTTTTCATCGGGGTTGTCTTTGAGGACTTGTGCCGTGACATCTTCGGAGTGAATGAGAAACTCGGCGGTGGCACCTTCGATGGGCAGTTCTGCCCCGTGATTGGCAGCCCAGAACCCGTTGGTGAGCAGGTCATTTTCGGGGGTGCTCAGGTTGGCTACGTCATCGTAGGCACAGTGATGGTTGGTGAGTACCAGTCCCTGAGAAGAGATCAGCTCAGCGGTACAGCTTCCGCCATTGAGGCGGATGACAGCGTCTTCCAGGCTGGGGCCAGCCTCATTATAAACTCCATCAGCGGGCAATGCCACCCCGACGGATTGCATATCTGCATAATTGAGGTCTTTGGCTTTAAATGGAAGCCACATGCCCTCATAGGAGCGACTTTGGGCCAGGGTCTGAACAGCGACCAGGCTCATACCTGCTATCAGCAGCGAGAAGTGTCGAAGCATACAGTGGAATGAAATATTTCGGATACAAAGAAAAAAACTCGGGTTCAGGCATCAAATTATAGAAAAATATCGCTGGCAAGCAGGGGTTTTCGTTCATTGCCGTAAATTTCTGTTCCATTAACCGGTATTATTCGGCATATCTGCTGCCGGCTCAGGACGCTGACCAGGCGAAAACAAGGGTGTTACGGGGTGTTTTTTTGATTTATTTTTCTGATTATGAGCAAGTTATTATATACATGTAATGTTCTGGCTGCTATATGGCTGGCCGGTAGTTTAGCTTGTCAGCCAGCTGCGGCTCCCCCGGTTGTTTCACCTCCTGCGGGACTCGGGTTTCAGATCACCATAGCGCAGGGGCTGCAGGATACCCTGCTCGATGGCAGGATGCTGATCCTGCTGGGCCAGGACAGCACCCGCGAACCCCGGTATGCCATTGAGGATGGTCCCAATACCTGCCAGGTGTATGGGGCTGATGTCGAGGGATGGCAGGTAGGGCAGCCTGCGGTACTGGGCCCGGCGGATGGGTACCCGCTCCGCACATGGGCAGAGTTGCCAGCAGGTGAGTATTATGTGCAGGTGGTATTTCACCGGTATGAAACTTTTCACCTGGCCAGCGGCAAAACGGTCAAACTCCCGATGGACCGGGGCGAGGGCCAGCAATGGAATGAAGCCCCCGGCAATCTCTACACCCGTCCTGCCAAAATCACCCTTGACCCCGGTAAGGCCCAGCTTGTACAACTCACGCTGGATCAGCAGATTCCGCCCATCGAGCCGCCGGCTGATACCCGCTATATCAAACACATACGCATCCTGAGCCAACGGCTGACTGCCTTCTGGGGACGTCCTATGTACCTCGGGGCCAATATACTCCTGCCCGAAGGCCACGATACGCACCCCAATGCCCGGTATCCACTGGCGATTTTTCATGGTCATTTTAATCACGACTTCCCCGGATTCCGGACCGAGCCGCCTGACCCCAACCTCAAACCGGTCCGCAGCGAGCGGTTCAAGCTGGATGGATACAACCGTATCGAGCAGGAACTGGCTTACCAGCTCTATAAGGACTGGACATCCCCCGGTTTCCCCCGGGTGATTGTCGTGGACATCCAGCATGCAAATCCGTATTATGACGACTCCTATGCTGTCAACTCCGCCAACCTCGGCCCGTATGGAGATGCCATTACCTACGAACTCATCCCCTATATCGAGCAGCAGTTCCGGGGGATCGGGCAGGGCTGGGCTCGGTTTCTCTACGGAGGCTCGACCGGAGGATGGGAAGCCCTGGCAGCACAGGTATTTTATCCCGACGAATACAATACCTGCTATGCAGCCTGTCCGGACCCGATAGACTTCAGAGCGTATTGTCTGGTCAACCTGTACGAGGACAAAAACGCCTACCAACTGTCCGGGGCCTTTCAGGCTGTGGATCGTCCCGGCCACCGCGACTACCTCGGGCAGGTCAACGCCACCCTGCGTGGCATGAACTACCGCGAGCTGGCACTCGGGACACGCTCCCGCTCGGGTCAGCAATGGGACATATGGGAGGCTGTCTATTCGCCCCAGGGACCTGACGGCTATCCCGTGCGGATCTGGGACAAGGTCACCGGGGTGATTGATCCCCAGGTCGCCGCCTACTGGCGCGAAAACTATGACCTGAGCTGGATCATGAAGCGCGACTGGAAAACCCTCGGGCCCAAGCTGCGTGGCAAGATCCACCTCTACTGCGGAGACATGGACAATTATTACCTGAACAATGCTGTCTATCTCGCCGAGGAATTTCTGGAAAGTACCACAGACCCCTATTACGATGGCGAAGTGGACTACGGTGACCGGGCCGAGCACTGCTGGAACGGAGACCATACCCGCCCCAATGCCTACTCCCGCATGCGGTATCACCAGATGTTTATCCCCAAGTGGACGGACTGGATCCAAACCCATGCGCCGACCGGTGCCGACCTGAAAAGCTGGCGGTACTGAGACTCAGAACTTGTGCGCCACACCGATATTGAGGGCCTGCCGGAACTGGGTCCGGGGGCCCCGTCGGCCCGTAAGGGTACCGTCCGGATGGGTCTCCGGCTGCCCCTGCCGGTCTGTGATCAGAAACATAATGTCATCGTCATAGATGACATGGGTGAGGACGTTGGCAGACACGTACTTGTTGACTTTGCAGGTGATGCCTGTTTCCCAGTTGACGTCCACGCTCCCGAAGTGCTGGAGGTGATTGGTAAAAAAATCGGCCCGCGTCTGGAGGGTAATGTTTTTCAGGACCTCTTTGTTGTAGCGGAAGTTGAGATACGAGCCTAACTCATACCGGGTGCTGCGGTCTGCAAAGGCAGGGGGCAGGTAGGTCATGCGCAGCAGGGAGTCCCGGACGAGGGTGATTTTGGTATTCAGCGGAGAATAATACACGCTCATGCCCGCTTTTTTGTACTGGAAATCCAGCCCGGTTCCCAGGTTGAGCGCCCCCGGAGCCAGAAACCGGGCGATGAGATTGCCCCGGCTCCCTTCGCGGGTGAGGGTATAGGTGGCGTACATGGGTGTCCGGAAGTTGAGCAGCGAGGTCAGCCGCAGGCGCTCAGTGACCCGGTATCCGAGCTGGGAGGTGAGGTCCACCAGGTCCTCGTTTTTGAGGGGGCGCTGTCCGTTCTGGCGGATGATGCCATAGGTGATTTTGCATCGGGTGTCCCAGGTATAGGCACCCCGCTGGTACATCGGGTGGAGGATACCCTCAGCCCGGGCCGCTATCGCATCCGCGCCGCCCGCCTGCCAGTAGGTACCGAGCGCATTTTGAGAAATGCTGAAACTGCCGCTGCCGTCCAGGGTCCAGTAGGGTACCATTTCAATGCGAAGGGTATCCTTCCCAAAGTGTTTGGCCTCCAGCTTGACAGATGCCACCCTAAACCCAGACCCGGTGACGGTGACAGGGTGCTCACCAGGTTTCAGCCCGGCTACGGGAACAGCCCGCTGTGGAGATACCGTCACAGTATCACCCGGATAGACAACCGTCAGGGCAGGCAAGGGATGCCGGTGTGACTTGGTAAACACCCGGATCCAGGCCGTATCAGCCGGTGCTGCCCAGACCCCCTGGCAGGCACCTGTGATCAAGAGCAGGGCAATATAATAACGCATAAGCAGATCAGGTGAAAAGGCAATGGCTCAAGCTGTATGGTACAAAGTACCCCCCGACCCTTATGTGCGTTGCAGGGCTGCAATGCTTTGACCTGTTTTTTCTGCTGTCAAGCCCATCCTGATGTTGCACGCCAATCGTCATCAGCGTACCTGATCCAGGCAGTTCATTCATTTTTATTATACCGGATGCAGGTGTGAACAAGGGGCCTGATCCCCGTCCTACACGCCCAGGTGCCGGGCAATCGCCTCCACGACTTCTGCAGGAGGGGCTGCTATATCGGCCTCAAAAGCATCTTCCGGGGCCTCCAGGGCCTCAAACTGGCTTCGGAGCAGGGCCGTCGGCATAAAGTGTCCACTCCGGGCCTGAAGCCGGGCCTGTATCAGCTCAAAATCACCTTTGAGCCATACAAATACCACCCCGGTATCTCCCTGCCGGAGAATCTCCCGGTACTGTGCCCGCAAGGCCGAGCAGGCAAAGACGGCAGCCTCACCCCGGAGGCGGCAATCCCGGATCGCATCAGCCAGGGCGTGCAGCCAGGGCAGGCGGTCGGCATCGGTGAGGGGGATACCCGCCTGCATCTTGGAGATGTTGGCCGGTGGGTGAAAGTCGTCCCCATCCCGGAATGCCCACCCCATGCGGAGGCTCAGGGCCTGGCCGATGGTGCTCTTGCCGGAGCCCGAAACGCCCATCAGGATTACAACAGGTGCAGAAACTTTAGGTGACATCGCAGAATGATCATGAAAATACCAGGAGGAACGGCTAACTTACGGGAGGAATTGCTAAATTGGGCCTCGTTGTCTCAAAAAATGTATTGTACCCGAAAAAACAGCGGATTTCCGGTCCTTGGCCCAGGTGCTTCGCTGTGACTCGCAACATCATTATCATATTGCTCATGAACTTCAAACGGATCAACAACCTGGCAGGGTGGCTCGTATTTCTGGTAGCTGCCGGGGTGTATCTGCGTACGATGGCCCCTACGGCCAGCTTCTGGGATTGTGGTGAGTTTATCGCCTGCTCCAACGAACTGGAAGTACCCCACCCACCCGGCGCGCCTTTTTTCCTGCTACTGGGCCGTATTTTTGCCATGATGGCTGGCAGTGACGTCACCCAGGTGGCTTTTATGCTTAATATTCTGAGCGTCCTCGCCAGTGCCTTTACGGTACTGTTTACGTTCTGGATCACCACCCATCTGGGGCGGCGCCTGCTGGAACTTCAGGTGGATGCATCACCTTCCCTCAGCCAGAGCGTTGCGATTATCGGAGCTGGTGTGGTGGGCGCACTCGCCTGCGCGTTTGCCGATTCCTTCTGGTTTAATGCAGTGGAGGCGGAAGTCTATGCACTCAGCTCATTTTTTACGGCCATCGTCGTGTGGCTGATGTTCAAGTGGGAAGACCGGGCCGATGAGCCTGGCCATGAGCGCTGGATCATCCTCATTGCCTACCTGATGGGCCTCTCCATGGGCGTGCACCTGCTGAACCTGCTGGCGATTCCTGCCCTGGCTTTTGTATATTACTTCCGCAAGTATCCCTACTCCTGGCAGGGGCTCCTGGTCACCACCCTGGTGTCCATCGGCATCCTGGCGGTGATCCAGACAGGGATTATCGTGTATACCTTTGACCTGGCCTGGGCTTTTGAGAAGTTTTTCACAGGGATCCAGGGCCTCAACGGCACCGCCAAAGGTGGTCTGGGGCTGCCTTCAGGTCTGGGGGTTGCTTTTTTCTTCCTCCTGTTTTTCGGAGCACTGGCCTGGGGGGTGTATTACAGCGCCAAAAACAAAATGGCCCTGCTCAATACAACCCTGATCTGTACAGCCGTGATCTATATCGGGTTTGCCTCCTATCTGATGGTACCTATTCGCTCTAATGCCAATCCGGCCATAGATGAAAACAACCCCGGCAATGCCCAGTCTTTCCTCAGCTACATGAAACGTGAGCAGTACGGCAACCGCCCCCTGCTCTACGGCCCCCTCTACAATGCCCAGCCATCCGGATACAAGGACAATGGCAAGGAGTACGCTATGGAGCCAGGCCAAAAGCGATACACAGAACTGGGTGACAAGGTAGAGTACGAATATGCGGCCAAGGACCAAAAACTGTTCCCCCGCATGTACGAAAAGTCCCGCTACAATGCCGGTCCTTATGCCTATGTCAACTACGTGCGCCGGAAAGGTGATCCTAATAACCCCAATGACGACAAACCGACCGGGGGTGAAGACCTGGCGTTCTTCTGGGACTATCAGGTGCGCCATATGTACCTCCGGTATTTTATGTGGAATTTTGCGGGGCGCGAAAGTGACAACCAGGACGCTGAGTGGGAAAGCGGACTCAACTTCAGTACCGCCAGCAACATGCCCGCAGCTGTTCAGAACAAAGGCCGTAACCACTACTTCATGATCCCCCTGCTGCTGGGCTTTCTGGGCCTGGGCTGGCAGATCGCCCGCAGACCTAATGACGCCACGGTCGTGGGATTGTTGTTCCTCTTCACCGGACTGGCGATCATTGTATACCTCAACCAGTATCCGGCACAGCCCCGCGAGCGGGACTACTCATTTGCCGGATCATTCCAGACCTTTGCGATCTGGGTCGGGCTGGGTGTGATTGCCCTCTATCAGTTGCTGGAAAAATACCTCAAAGGGATATCTGCTTATCTCGCCACTGCTGTCGGCCTGATCGCACCTGCCCTGATGATCGCCCAGAACTGGGACGACCACACCCGCGCAGATAACTACGTAGCCCCGGACTCTGCCTATAACCTGCTCAACTCACTGGCCCCCAATGCAGTCCTCTTTACCAACGGAGACAACGACACGTTCCCGCTCTGGTATATCCAGGAAGTAGAAGGGGTAAGGACCGATGTGCGGGTACTCTGTCTGAGTTACGTGAATACAGACTGGTATATTGACCAGATGTACCAGCAGGTGAACCAGTCTCCACCCCTCCCGCTCACCCTCAAGCGCCGTGAGTACGTGGGACAGGCCAATCAGGCTAAAAACTACGGCAACCGCAATACGATCAATAAAGCCCTGGAGGTCAACAAGGCCGCACTTATCCAAAGCGGGCTGATCGCTGCTGCTGACTCTGCCAATATCCCCGCCGTGATGCGCTGGCAGGTATCCACCCGTGGAGGCCAGGGCCAGAAGTACCTGGAGCTCAAGGACGAACTCATCCTCAACCTCCTGGACAATGTTGCTAAAGGAAACTGGGAGCGTCCGGTGTATTTTGCCAATACGGTAGCCCCCAACAGCTTCCTGAACATGGAGAACTTCCTCCACCAGGAAGGCCTTGCCTACCGCATCCTGCCCCTGGTCAAGCCAGCCCAGCCCGACCTGTATGACCCGATGTCGCGGATACATGTGGACCTGGACAAGTCATATAAACTCCTGACGGAGACCTTCAAGTACCGCAACCTCAACCGGACGGACATCTATTATGATGAAAACATCATCCGGATGCTGAGCAACTATCACAGCACGACGTATCGGGTGGCAGATGCCTTCCTGGATATGGCCGACAGCCTGAAGCGTGTACCTGATACCGCCCTTGCGGCTGCTTACCAGGCCAAGGCCCTGAGCCTGATGCAGTTTTCGCAGGAAAAATTCCCTTATGCAGTGGCACCGCCCGATCCGTACTACATTATCCGGGGCGGGATGATCTACGAGCGTATGGGCATGTTGCCAGAGGCTGACGCTTATTATGATTTTGCGGAGAAGCGTACCCTGGAGACCCTTCAGTATTACGCCGATACGAAGATATTCTTCCCGCGTGAACGTGAGTGGTCTGTCTCACTTCAGATATTGCTCCAGCATTACAGCCAGATGGGCCGTCAGGACCGCGCCAATGCCCTCCAGGAGCGCATGATGCTGGCGAACCCCAATATGCTGCGGCAGCGCTAACCAGGCTGCTGGTCTATCATGAAACAGGCCGCTCCGGGAGGAGCGGCCTGTTTGTATTTTCAGGATTGTGTGCAGGGATACAGGTCAGAACATCATCGTAACACCAAAAGTCAGACGGCGATATGTGTATATCTCCTGAATGGTGTTCTCGCCCCACCAATACCGGAAGTCATTTTTATCCTGCTGGATCATGTATCCTCCGGTGATCAGCCAGGACAGGCGGGTGTAAGAGTAGATGCGTACACCTGCCTGGAATGCCTGTACTGTACCGCCATAGGCTTTGATCAGGTTCCCGCCATTGGCTGTATTGGATCCGTACAGCGGCAGGCTGTATCCGCCCTGAATTGCGATATGGGGGGTGACAACCCCTTTGCCGAGATCACTGCGTACCTCCGCAAAAAACGGCATCATAGGCCCCCGTGCATAAGCACTCAAGCCCGCCCCCAAGCCTGCGGACAACCATCTCTTAAACTGATACCCATGTGCTGTGGCAAGGTATTGGGAGGTTTCGACGCCCCCGGAGCCGTTTCCGGTGAGAAAATTCACTTGCAAATACCCATAATATCCACGGGTGCCTATCCGGCGTTGTTCAGGTGCGGTGACGTAACGGCGGGCGTGTTTATCCCGGCCAAATGCCAGGTCAAACTCTTGCATCACTTGTTTTACTTCAGCATGCCGAAACACAAACAGGTTGCGCCCCTCCGTCTCGATGCTCAGGGTAGAATCCGTGCGGGCCGTGATGGTACCCCGGATGATCCATCCATTGTGCAGATAAACGACATCGTGAAGGCTGTCATGGTATTTTTTATAAGACTGGGCAGCCATCGGCGTGATCACGAGGCACATCGCGCCCCAGAGCAGGAGGGAAAAAAATCGGTACATGCCTGATAGGTAAGGAAGTGGACAAGGGGAAAAATGGGACATACGCTCCTTGCATGACGTTCCTGTTGCCTGATTTGCTGCACCGGTCAGGATAAAAAACGAAGGTTTTTTTCGGACTTACCCACCCAAAGCTGCCTGCATGGGTGCAGGCAGCTCATACAGGCAGGCAAAAGGCAGAAAGCCCCGCTCAGAATCTTCCCTGCCGGTCATGGCGCTGATGCCGGATATGGTGACTGGCACGGCGCTGCATCCGGTTGAGGCGGGCACGTTCCCGCACCGTGATCCGGCCATCGGCCTTCATGTGGCGCCGGGTGCGGTTGAGGTGGAGTTGCTGCCCCTGCAGGACGGCATACTCCCGGCTGGTGAGGGAGCCGGTCCTTGCACCCCGGCAGATACGTTGTTGCTGTCGGACCTGGTTGTGGCGGAAGCCCGGTGTGTGCTGAGCCTGTGCGGCGAGTGCGCCCGTAAGCAGCAAGGCCAGCACGACAAACATTTTGTTCATATACGTAAGTGTTTGTTGTTGTATGCTGGTAAGACTGCCGTGCAGGGCTGAGGTTTAACGTGAGATGGAGGAAAAACGAAAAAATAAGGGTGCAGACAACAGAAACCCCCGGCAGTCCGCCGGGGGCTTATATATCCAGGATAGGCAGGCACTCAGATAACCCGGATTGCCTTCGGGTCCCAGCGGATGACTTTTTTCTCAAAGTAGCTCATATTGGCAAGCAAGGCCGGACCTGCGGCCCGCAGTCCAAAGGCGGTATCCTCCACCACCCGTGTATTGGCGCGGATCGCAGCATAAAAATTGAAGTGGTGGTGATAATGGTCGGAGTATCCCTCCGGAGCCGAAAATACCTGTTCGCCGGGGCCTTTCATGCCACTGCCTGCTATATTTGGGTAGGTTTTTTTGTACCAGGCCTCAAAAGCCTGCTGCTCAGCCAGCGAGAAAGTATCAAAGGAGTCCCAGCCACCGTAGGTAGGGGTCGTAAAGAGGCCATTGTTGGAGAGGCGGATCGTATCTCCCTCCAGGAGCATCATGCCTTCCGTCCCGACCAGCTTGACCAGATATCCCCCTCCACCACCTGCTACAAAGTTGACCCGCATCTGCACATGAAAGGCCGGATGGGTAGGTGCCTCAGGATAATCATACAAAGCCATGATGACATCCGGTACATCACGTCCGTCTTTCCAGAAGTGCAGGCCGCCTGTCGCGTAGGCACGCTCAGGGCCGAGTGAGTCCGTGACCCGGTGAAAACGCGAAAAAAGATGAACAAACAGGTCGCCAGCGGCCCCTGTGCCATAGTCTTTGTAATTGCGCCAGCGGAAAAAACGGGTTTTGTCAAAAGGCATCTTAGGCGCGCTGCCCAGGAACCGGTCCCAGTCCACAGTCTGGGGAGAGGCATCTGTCGGGATCGAATATTGCCAGGCTCCGCCCGCAGAGTCCCGGTCATTGAAGGTCTCGATCATCACCAACTGGCCGATAGCACCAGCGGCATACAACTCCCGTGCTTTATCCGTAGCGATAGAGCTGACGACCTGGCTGCCTGTCTGGAGGATTTTACCACTTTTTTTCTCGGCATCCAGCAGGGCCTGACCTTTTTGGGGGTCGTTGACGAGGGGTTTTTCGCAGTACACATGTTTGCCGGCCATCAGGGCATCTATCGCGATGCGGTCATGCCAGTGATCTGAGGTAGAGACCAGTACGGCATCGATATCCGTCCGGCTGAGGAGCTCACGGTAGTCCCGGGTCGTGATGAGGTGGCTGCCAAATACTTCTTTGGCGCGGGTCAGGTGGCCCTCATACAGGTCGCAGACAGCGGCCAGCTCTACCCCCGGCACCTGGAGCGAGGAGCGCATATTGTTAAAGCCCATGATCCCGGCCCCGATGGCTGCGATCCGGATCCGGTCATTGGCGGCAGGTGTCTGCCAGTCAGGCAGCAGCAGTTCGGCTGAGGGGTGAGCGGCGTGTACCTGATGCAGGGCCAACGCAGCAGCAGCGCCGCTGGTGAGGGTCCTGACAAATTTTCTGCGGGAAAGTGAAGCCATAGTCCTTGGGGTTATAGTGACAAGCCAAGATGCAAAAACCGGATCAGACCGAGAAAAAAAATTAAACCTCACCTGACGGAGAAAAAAACGTCAGGTATTTTTTACAAAAAATGTCACACGCTCCCGGGTTTGTACCAAAAAATGCAACAGCCGCCGCCTCGTCAGGGAGGACATACCATTTCCTGCAAATGCCCCTGTCCGTCAAGTCTAAAAACCAGATAATCTGCTCATAATGAGCACAAAATGTGGTAATCTCCGATTTGGTGCGCGGGGAATGAGCCCCCTATATTTGAGCATCAAATCTGAACAACATCAGGCCTGTATGACGCAAGGGACAAATTTTCCGCCGCTTACAACACAATACAACCGTCGAGTTCCTACAGTTCCAACCATGACACTTTTATCGGAGGATCATTTTCCCTTTGACACCCCGGCCCTGCTCACGACTTCAGCTTTATGGACAAATCTCCCGCTGACAAGACACAATACAACCGTTGAGTTCCTACAGTTACAACCATGACACCTTTTTTATTGGGTTGATTTTTCCTACTATGTATGGTAAAGGCCCGGGCTACCGGGCCTTTATTATGCTGTTCAATGGAGACAGTCTGCCGCACAAGATGTCGTATTTTGTTATGCTGAAATTAAATTATTTCATACTTGATGGATTGTATTGATTTTTTTGAAACAATGAGGATATATTCACCCGATAATCTGTAACATAGTACAATGGCCACTATCAAACATATCGAAGGGCTTACGATCGAACAGATCCAGGAGGAGGTAAATCGTGGCGGCAAATTTGTCACATTCGAATACTGTATTTCGATCCTGGTAATGACATTTAAACATCCGACCGATATTTACTTTATCCGCGCTGACGAGTCTGCCTTTGTTAAGGGGTTGCCTTACAGCCTGATTTCGTTGCTGTTAGGATGGTGGGGGATACCCTGGGGGCCGATTTATACCATCTGGTCATTGGTGACAAATATCCGGGGAGGCGAAGACCTCACGATTCAAGTAATGGAGTCTTTTGAGCAGCAGACAGCCTGGCACAGCTGATCGGCGGATATCTGGCTTAATCGGCTGATTATAACCATACTAGCGTTCCTGCCCCCGTTTTGCCCAGGTATGGTCCACCAGCCTGAGGGAGATATTCCCTGGCAAAAAATCAACCATCCGCCTATTCCTTTTCCACACCCCCCCATCATACCTGAAAAAATACTATATTCGCGGCAAATTTCAATAAACCATGCCACTTGACGCCTCTATCCGTTCTGTCCTCATCATTGGGAGCGGGCCCATTGTGATCGGCCAGGCCTGTGAGTTTGACTACTCCGGGTCCCAGGCTGCCCTGGCCCTCAAAGAGGAAGGGATCCGGGTAGTCCTGATCAACTCCAACCCCGCCACGATCATGACGGATCCCGTGACGGCGGATGATATTTACCTCCTGCCCCTGGATATAACCTCTATCGAGCATATCCTCCAGCAGCAGCAGATAGATGCTGTGCTGCCGACAATGGGGGGCCAGACCGCCCTCAACCTCTGTATCAACTGTGACAAGGCGGGTATCTGGAAAAAATACGGAGTCCGTATCATCGGGTCGGACATCAAGGCGATCAAAAAAGCAGAGGACCGCGAGCTGTTTCGGGTAGCGATGGAGGAGATGGGCATTCCCACGGCACCGGCTGAGGTCGCCAACTCATTCCTCAAAGGCAAAGAAATCGCCCAGCGGATCGGCTTTCCCCTGGTGATCCGGCCTTCCTTCACCCTCGGGGGTACCGGAGGCGCTTTTGTACAGGACCCCCGCGAGTACGATCACCTGCTCACCCGGGGCCTTCAGGCCAGTCCTATCCACGAGGTGCTGATCGAGCAGAGTGTATTTGGCTGGAAAGAATATGAGCTTGAGGTCATGCGGGACATGGCTGGCAATAAGATCGTGATCTGTACCATCGAAAACGTGGACCCCATGGGGATCCACACCGGAGATTCTATCACCGTAGCCCCCGCCATGACCCTGCCCGACACAGTCTATCAGCGTATGCGGGACATGGCTTTCCGGGTACTGGATGAGCTGGGTGAGTTTGCAGGCGGGTGTAATGTCCAGTTTTGTCTCAATCCCAAGGATGCCCAGATTCTCATCATCGAGATCAACCCACGGGTATCACGCTCCTCGGCCCTGGCCTCCAAGGCTACGGGATATCCTATCGCACGGATTGCTGCCAAGCTGGCCGTAGGTTACCACCTCGACGAACTACCCAACCAGATCACCAAAACCACCTCCGCGTTTTTTGAGCCGAGCCTGGACTATGTGATCGTGAAGATTCCCCGCTGGAACTTTGACAAATTTCATGGAGCAGACCGCCGCCTGGGCCTCCAGATGAAGTCCGTGGGCGAGGTCATGGGTATCGGGCGCAGCTTTAATGAAGCCCTCCAGAAAGCAGCCCAGTCACTGGAAATCAAACGCAACGGAATGGGAGCTGACGGCAGAGAACTCCGTGACCTTCAGGCGATTATGCGCAGCCTGCGCGAGCCGTCCTGGAACCGGATTTTCCATGTCAAGGATGCCATGCACCTCGGGGTACCCCTCAAGGACATCTACGAGGCCACCAAAATTGATATGTGGTTCCTCCGGGAGATAGAATACCTCGTCCAGCTCGAAAAAGAAATCGCCCGGTACCAGATCGCCAACCTGCCCCGTGAGGTGCTGATGGAAGCCAAGAAAAATGGCTATGCCGACCGCCAGATCGCACACCTGCTCAACTGCCTGGAGAGCGAGGTATATACCCGCCGCCAGCAACTCGACATCAGGCGCGTGTACAAACTCGTAGATACCTGTGCCGCAGAGTTTAAGGCAGCTACCCCCTACTACTATTCTACCTTTGATGCCGACAATGAGTCCGTGGTCTCCGACCGCCGTAAGGTAGTGGTATTCGGCTCTGGCCCCAACCGCATCGGGCAGGGGATTGAGTTTGACTACAGTTGTGTACATGGCGTACTGGCAGCCCGGCAGGAAGGGTTTGAGACGGTCATGATCAACTGTAACCCGGAGACGGTTTCGACAGACTTCAGCATTTCAGACAAGCTGTATTTTGAGCCGGTATTTTGGGAGCATATCTACGACATCATCCAGCACGAAAAACCCGAGGGTGTCATCGTACAGCTCGGCGGGCAGACAGCCCTGAAGCTGGCTGAGAAGATGGACCGGTACGGGATTCCGATCCTGGGTACCAGCTTTGACAATATGGACATCGCCGAGGAGCGGGGACGGTTCTCCGGGCTGCTGCGTGACCTGGGCATCCCGTATCCTGATTTTGGGATGGCAGAAAATGCAGAAGAAGCCCTCGCTATTGCACACCGGGTAGGATATCCCGTACTGGTGCGGCCCTCCTATGTACTCGGCGGCCAAAATATGCGGATCGTCATCAACGATGAGGAGCTCACGAGTCACGTGATCAAAATCCTCAGCGACGTCCCCGGCAACAAGGTGCTGGTGGATCACTTTCTGGATGGCGGGATCGAAACAGAAGTAGATGCCATCTGTGATGGAGAGGAGGTCCAGATCATCGGGATGATGGAGCATATCGAGCCGGCGGGTATTCACTCCGGAGACTCTATGGCCGTACTGCCGCCCTTTGACCTCAGCCCTAAAAACCTGAAGGACATGGAAGACATCAGCCGCACCCTGGCACTGGCACTCCAGGTCAAGGGGCTGATCAACATCCAGTTTGCGATCAAAAATGATACGGTCTATGTGATCGAAGCCAATCCACGGGCCTCCCGCACGGTACCGTTTATCGCCAAGGCGCACCAGATCCCCTACGTCAACTATGCCACCAAGGTCATGCTCGGCACGCATAAGTTGCGGGACTTCACGTTTGAGCCCAAACTTGAGGGGTACGCGATCAAAGTACCCGTGTTTTCCTTTGATAAATTCCCCGGCGTGGACAAGGCCCTCGGGCCCGAGATGAAATCTACCGGCGAGGCCATCTATTTTATCAAGGACCTCCAGGATCCGTTTTTTGTCAAGGCCTACAATGAGCGCAACATGTACCTCTCCCGGTAGGACGAGTGTAGGATCACCCGCTATAAGTTGCAGGCAGCCCTCCGGGCTGCCTGTTGTGTTGTATGGCCGCCGGCATCAGGTGAAACACCAACCAGGCTGCTTATCTGCTCCTTATGTTTTCCTCAGAAGTACGGCGGGGCAATATAACTGCTGTTGGGCAGGGTCAGACAATCCAGACATTCAGGCGGGTAATTGTATCGCGAGAACAGAAACTCGCAGTCGTCGGGTATGCGGACAGGCAGATACCCCGGCACTACAAAAAAACGGGTCGTATCGGTAGCTATTGCCTCAAAATACCCCAGCACCCTGGCATCCCGGTCGCCTTCCTGGTAGATATTGCCCTGGATGGTAGCAGGCGGGGTGTCAAAGATAGAGCCGGAGAGGTTGGATACCTGATTGACCTGGGTCCAATAGGTAAAACAACGCCGGGTGATGGACTGGACACTGACATTAAAATAATGCCGGGACCGAAATGACTGGTCTATGGGCCGCTCCACGAGGAGTTGTTTTTCGATCCGGTTGGTACTGAGGCGTTCGCCGTCAAACAAACTCACCTTCTGCGCATTGGGGTATCCAAAAACATAACAGGGGGGTGGAATGGAGTTGAAGGGATCCGGAAAATTAGTCGGCTCAAAGATATAAACCTCCTCGACCGTCCAGCGCAGGAGTTGCGCGGGGCTTCCGGCCGGGATTTCAGTATCTGCATAGACCCGTAATTTCTGATTGGAGACAAAAGGCAGGTTTTCCACCGTACCCGGCACAATCCGGGGCTCAAAATACCCCGAGTCACGGGCCGTGAGCACTTGTATTTCCTCCGGCTCAGAGTAATACTGCCGACCATCGGCCAGGGTCACTTCGATATGGTAGCTGCGCCCCGTGGCACCCCTGACCGTTGTCCCCTCCAGCCGGTATTTCCCGCTGCCTTCTTCCTGATACACTTCCCGGTTGCCCAGGTCATCCACGATGGTGACAGTGGCGCCTTCTTCGGGCAGCGGAATCCGGGCATACGGTGCCGTCGTGCTGATCCTGACATAGTGCGGACCCGCCGACGGGGTGATCTGGCCATAGATAATGACCCGCCCGCCTATCCGGTCCTGCACCGGGGGCAAAATTTCCGTACACTGTACTGTCGTGAGCAGGATCATCATCCAGCCTGCCTGGAGCAGGGTGAGCCGGATATGGGAGGTAAGTTTCAGTAACAACATGCCGGATCAGAAGTAAACATTGTACGTGAGGGAAGGAAAAGCAGCACCCAGGACAGACAGTTTGATGGCAGACTGGCGCAGGAAATACACCGAGTAGGGGTTTTTGCGGGCCAGGACATTGTACAGCGAAAAATTCAGGTCGTCTTTCCAGCCTTTGAAGACATCCCCAAAGGTGACCGAAAAATCCAGCCGGTAATAGTCCGGAATCCGGCCTGCATTCCGGTCTGCAAAATCAGGTACGGCGGTCTGTCCGGCATAATAGCTGGACACCAGCGGCGTGTAGGGCCTGCCGCTGTGGTAGACGGCATTGAGGCCCAGCGAGCTGTTTTTCCCCACGCGGAGATTGGTGACAATATTAAGCTGATGGGGCTGGTCATAGTCTGCCGGAAACCATTCACCCTGGTTGATGCGCTCCTCCTCCGTGGGGCCGGCTACCTGCATGACAGAGCGGGTATAGGCATATCCCAGCCAGCCTGTCAGGGTTCCGCGGGTGCGCTTGATCAGCAACTCACCGCCATAGGCATATCCCAGGCCGGTGAGCAGCTCGGTTTCCAGGTGATCATTGAGCAGGAGCTGAGCAAAATCCTTGTAGGCCACGAGCCCCTGTGACCGGCGGGCAAACACCTCCAGGACGGTTTCCCAGACATTCTGCCGGAAATTGTGATAATATCCCAGCGAAAGATTGTCCCCGACCTGCGGCGGTATGTAGCGGCCGCTCATCTGCCAGATGTCTATCGGGGCGGGCGCTGCGGAGTTTGAGATCAGGTGTACATACTGCCGGGTGCGGCTGTAGGAGAGTTTGAGTGCCTGGGTCGCACTCAGCGCCTGCCGAAGGGAGAACCGCGGCTCCAGTCCGCCGTAGGCCTGCATGACCGCCCAGGGACTATAACTCAGGGTATCTGTAATCCGCTCCGGCGTCCGGGCAAGCCCCTCAGCATAGATATACCGATCTCCGGGGCCCATCTCCTGGAAGTACGAGTATCGCACCCCAAGCACAACCCCGAGCCTGGCAGTGACCCGGATTTCATCCTCGGCGTACACACCGAGCTCCAGGCCCCGGGTTTTGGGAAGCTGATCCGCTACCCGGCCAGACGTGGTGCCCAATGGCTCGACGGTTTCATCCCGCGGACGGTACAGGACCATGTCAATGCCTCCATTCAGCGTGTGTCGGGTACCCGCGGAGCCGCTCAGGTGCTCTTTGAGCTGGAGGTACTGCATACCATTGGTGAGGCGCCCGGCATCCACCCCCGTCAGGTCGTCAAGCCGGTTGGTATAGGTGCCGCTGGCGGCTGTGAAGGTGGACAGACCTTTGCCGTCGGCGAGAATATGCCGCCACCGGGCCCGGAGCAGGTGGCTGTCCCAGCCGGTGCCCAGGCTATTGCTGTACCTGAACCGGTCTTGCCCCCCGTGATAGGCCACAGAGAGCTGGTTGTTATCATTAAACCGGTGGTTCAGGACCAGATCTGCATCATAATAAAATGCACTGCTGTTCCGGACATTGACATTTTTGACCTGCCGCAAGATCCAGGTGGGGTAGGCCCCCCGCACTCCTGCGAGCATGGCTGTTTTGCCGGGCCGGATGGGACCCTGCAAGAGAGCCCGGCTGCTGACCAGGCCTGAGCCGCCGCTAAAGGTCCATTTGTCAAAATCACCTTCTTTTTGATCCACTTCCAGTACAGAAGCAAGCCGCCCCCCAAACCGGGCCGGGATATGCCCTTTGTACAGCGTAAACTGATCTATCAGCTCTGGATTAAACACCGAAAAGAAGCCCAGCAGGTGAGAGGTGTTGTACAACTGCGCCCCGTCGAGCAAAACCAGGTTTTGATCTACCCGTCCGCCCCGGACATTAAATCCACCTGCACCCTCGCCGGTATTGGTGACACCTGGCAGCAATAATACGGAGCGGATCACGTCCATTTCGCCGAGTAGGGTCGGAATAGCCCGAAACTCAGATGCCTTGATGGCCGTCACACCGGAGGTCACCTGCTGTACATGGGCATCATTGGCTCGGGCAGCAATCTCCACAGCGGCCATCTGGAATACCTCCGGTGGTACCCCTACCTGGATCGTGCCAGTCGTATGTACGGTCAGGGCCACTACGACCTGACCTGATCCCAGCCGGCGATACATCACATGGAGGCGGTGTTGTCCGGGTGGCGCATCTATGAGAAACAAGCCCAGCCGGTTGGTAATTACCGTGTCTGGCAGCCCTTCAATGTACACGACCATACCCGGGATGGGGATGTCTTCGCGGGTATCAAATACCCGGCCGGCGATGGTCACAGGGATATCCTGGACCATCTGCGCAGGATCACCTACCACAATAGCTGTATCGGGTGCCTGTGCAATGACAGAAGGGGCAAACCTACAAAGAGCTGTCAGGCATACTAACGAAATCCATAACCGGGGGTAACCTTGTTTCATGCACGCAGGGATAATGTAGGTGTCAATCTTATCTGTAATAACGGCAGGGTTGTCGCGGCAGCAGCTTGCGGATGTCGAGAATTCAGCCGGGATGGGCGAATAATTGCCTGTGCCATTCTGATGCAAAAATTATGTATGTTGTCCGGCACAATGGTTTAATAGCATGAAATTCCGGTTTTTATTCCTGCTGAGTGCGCTCGGTCCCTGCTGGTTAGGGCTCCGGGCATCCGGGCCTGAGGGTATCCTGCCTGCCGTTTCGTTATTTCCGGTTGGGCGGTACGAACTCACAGACCGGGATCATATCGAGCTGATCAGTTCCGGGGCACATGTGGGGTTTCGGTTTCGGGGGACTTCCTGTGAGGTATGGGCTTACCTGGATACCCGTGCCACCCACAATTATCTCCAATACACCCTGGATGGTGTCTATCAGACGCGCATCCGGGTAGCAGGCGTCAGGCCACGTGCCTACCGCATAGAGGCGCCGGACGACGGGGTACATACCGTATGGCTCTACAAAGCGACCGAAGCCCATACCGGCCCTGTTTTCCTGCGTGAAATAGGCGGCAGCCGCCTGAAGGCGCTCAAAGTCCCTGCGGGACCCCTGATTGAGTTTATCGGCAACAGCATCACCTGTGGCGCAGCCGCTGATCCCTCAGAGGTACCCTGCGGTCAGGGGGCCTATCATGACCAGCACCATGCATGGGGTGCCTACGGCCCGCAGGTAGCCCGCAGGCTCGGCGCCCGGTTTATCCTCAGCAGCGCGAGCGGGATCGGGGTATACCGCAACTGGAACAGCGCCGGACCCGTCATGCCGGACGTGTACGACCGGAGCGATTTTCAGGCGGACAGCCCCCGGCGCTGGGACTTCAGCCGGTACCAGCCCGCTATCGTGAGCCTGGCCCTGGGCACCAATGACTTCAGTGCGGGTGACGGGGTCAAACCCCGGCTGCCGTTTGACAGTGCGGCCTTCGTGAGCCGATATGTGGCTTTTGTACAGCAGGTAAAAGGATACTACCCACAGGCCCGGATCGCGCTCCTGAGCAGCCCCATGCTGGAAGGGGAGCGGCGTGACCAGCTGGAGCGGTGCCTGGTGGCCGTCAAGCAGAGGGTGGATGCCTTGTTTCCTGAAGACGCTCCCGTGGCCTTGCACCTGTTTCTGCCTATGCAGGCTCAAGGCTGCACGGGGCATCCCAGCGTGGCGGATCATGGTGTGATGGCGGCAGAACTGGAGCCTTTTTTTCGGGCGTTATTGCCCTGAGCACGACACTCCGCCATACCCCTCGGAGAAATCTCCTCCGGAGCGTTCCGGAGGAGACGTACATGAACATAAACACAAAGATACCCAGACCCTCTCAGCCGCTTATCTTTCAATCACCTCAAAGTAGGCCGTATCGCTGTTGAGGCAGGTAAAAAGACCCTTGCCATTGACGATATTGGTCACCGGCTCTTCAAGCGTAAATCCGTCTCCGCCGGTATCCAGCAGCATCGCCGCATACTCTGGATTGACCCGATACACGATGACGCGGTACCGCCCAAACTGCTGCAACTCAAACCCCGCCTGGAGGGCCAGCGAGCTGCTGATCTCTGCCTCGCTCAGACGTGTGTACAGGGTAGAGTCCCCCGGTCTGCGGAGTGTGCTGACCCAGTCTATCTCGGCAGCGGTATTTTGGACGGAGACAACAAACCAGGCATCGCCAGGCTGTGACCATGAAATTTCTACCGGATCCTGTTCCATATTGGCCTGGAGAGCCTCTATGTCAAAAGAACCCTCTTCGATCCGGTACATATAGACTTTGCTGGTGGAGAGCGTCAGCCCCTCAGGCTTGGGCGGAACCTTTGCCGCTGCTGAAACCACCTGATCGCCAAAGGTGAAGTACAACTGGCAGGAGTCACCGGCAGTCAGCGGCACGCCACGCAGCTCAAAGTAACCACTGTCCGTATAGGTCAGGGGATAAGATTGGCTGGCGATTGTAAGGACAGGCTGTGCATCAGCCAGATATACAGCAGGGTTTTCGACGGTATCGTAGGGGATGGTACTTGTGAGGCGAATCTGCAATGTGTTTTCGCCAGCCACTAAAAAACCCGCTACCACTGCCGAGAGCGGCTCCTCGGTGGTCACCACGGTGGTTTCGCAACCGGCACAGAGTGCCAGGATACCCAGTGTCAGCCTTGTGAAATGTTTCATCTTTGTATTAGCGTAAAGACCAGTTAAAAAACACGCTGGGCGTAAATTTCTGGAGCAACACCTGGGTTTCCACCAACTCACTGTCCACTACATCGTACTCATAGTACCAGACATTCTTTCGGTTGTAGAGGTTGAAGATTGAGAGGCCAACGTCTGCCTTGCCGACACCGAGGTTGAGGCGGTACGTAGCAGATAGGTCAATCCGGTGATAATCAGGGCGGCGGTATGCGTTTTTGTCCGAGATACTCAGGAAACTCTGCTCATTGCCGCCCGGAAGGGTGAGGGTATAGTAGCCGTTGGGGCGGGTGTAGGGCTTGCCGGTCGCGTAGATAAAGTTCCCGCTGAAGGTCCACTGCCGCCAGGTATAACTGTTGACCAGCTTGATCTCATGTGTCTGGTCATGGGCCGCAGCAAAAGGTTCGTCACCAAATACCTCATATTCATGCTCCACACGGCTCAGGGTATACCCCAGCCAGCCCACGTATTGCCCTATTTTTTTCTGGATCAAAAACTCTATCCCCCGGCTCAGGCCTGTACCCTGATAAAACTGCTCCTCGTAGGAGACCGTAGGCTCGGTGCCGGGCCGGAAAGAGTAGGTAAACCGGGAAGTGTACTCGGAGATACCCTGCATGGGTTTGTAGTAGGCTTCGACATCAAATAACCACCCGCGGGTCTCGTAGCTTCCCCCGAAGATATAGTGTTGGGAGGCGGCTACCGGATTGACATCACCATCTGCCAGTACCCAAAACTCCCGGCTGCCCTGCTGGATGTCCTCGCGCAGGACCCGCGTCGCAAACTGATGATAATGTCCCCAGGCCCCCTTGAGCCGCAGCCGGGGGGTGAGCTGGAACGAAAAAGAAGCCCTGGGTTCCCAGTACACCTGGTCTGTGACTCCGTAATGGGTCGCCCGGAGTCCCCCTTTGAGTACCAGTTTGTCCGAAAACAAATACTGCCCCTGCACATACAGCGCCGATTGCAGGCCCTGGTTGTGGCGTTCCAGAACGGTGATGGTATCATTCTGGATATAGCTGTAGTCTATGTCATTGTAGGTTGAGTTCAGCCCAAAGTCCAACTGAAGTTTGTCTGTGACCTTCCACTCATTGTCCCATCGCAGGGAGTAATCCAGCACCCGGTTGTCCTCGGCGTATCCCTGATTGATCTCGCGCTCCTCCTCGTTGAGTTTGAAGTAGGTATAATTGCTGCGGTCGCGCAGGTTGTAATAATTGGAAAAAGAAGCGATGGCATTGCTGTAAAAAGCCTGTGACCAGCGGCGGGACCACCGGGCACTGGCACCCCAGTTGCCCCAGCGGGTCAGATCCGTTGTTTCGGAGCGAAACTCAGGGGTTTCACCACCAGAACCTCCGCCAAATGGTCCCTGAAGCTGGCTCTGGTCCAGGTTGCGGGAGTTGTCCAGGTTGTCTTCCCCATTATAAAAACTCAGGGCCAGGATGTCCCGCTGGCTGGGCCGGTAGGTGAGTTTGGCATTCAGGTCATAAAAAAACGTATTGGGCTGGGTCTGCACCTGCGAAAAGGGCCCCCCTCCGCCTCCGGGCCCTCCGCCGGGACCTGTGGGTTCCTGCACAAACTTGTCGAAGATGCTGTTGTAAAAACCACTCTGAAACGAACGCCGCCCGGCGACCATCACAGAGCCTTTGCCTTTTGCAAAAGGACTCTCCAGATACCCACTTACGGCCAGGAGGCTGATCCCTGCCCCGATGTTGAAGTTTTCCCGGTTGCCGTCTTTGCCGGTCAGCTCCAGGACGCTGGAAAGACGACCGCCGTACTTGGGGTCAAATCCGCCTTTATACATCTGCACATCCTTGACAGCCACAGGATTAAAGGCGCTGAAGTACCCGAAGAGGTGGTCCACGTGATAGACCGTAAATCCATCAAAAACCACCAGGTTCTGGTCCGGAGTCCCCCCGCGCACGTACAGGCCAGAGGAGTTGTCGCTGGACCCGCTCACCCCCGGCAAGAGTTGCAGGGAGCGGAATATGTCCTTTTCACCCAGGCTGGGGAGTACCGCGATAGTGGCGGGATTCAGGCTGATCTTGCTCACACCTGTAGCGGCTTTGATCAGTTGGTCTTCTTTTTCGGCCTCAATCACGACGGTCGTGAGGGTGCGCTCGGCGGTTTCCAGCTCCAGGGTTAGCTCTTCCATGTCAAGCTCCGGCCGGAGGCGAAACCGCAGGGTGCGATAGCCCAGATATGATACCTGGAGCAGCAGGGTATCGGAGGGTACGTGATAGAGCGTAAAATATCCATCCACATTGGTCGTGGTGCCGAGCTGGGCCGCCGGGAGCACAAGACGGGCATAGGGCAGGGTCTCGCCTGTGACCTTGTCCCGCACGATCCCCTTGAGCGTGAAGTCTGACCGCACAGGTGTAGCTGTACTCACCTCCGGTATCGCAGCGGCAGTACGCAGGGCGCGGGATATCTCCACATGGCAGTCCTCCGTGATCCGGAAACCCAGGTCTGTATCCTGTAGCAGCAGGGTCAATCCCTCCCCGAGCGACACCAGCGGAATCCGCCCCGTAAAATACCGCCCTGTGATCTCGGTTTCGTCATAGTCAAAATCCAGGTGAGCAGTCCGGTGCATAAAGGCCCAATCCATGAGAATCAGCGAGATATGCTGCCGGTCGTATTTGCCTTGTACCCGGATCCTGTCACAGGACTGCGCCACCAGGTGTAGGGTATTACCCACCAGCAGCAACGCCATTATCCAGACCCATATCCTTTTCATAAGCGAACAGCGATTGAAGTGAGACCCAAAAAGAGCCTCCTGGCGCATCTCGTCAAAGTTTATTCAGCCAGCCGCTCTTTTTTACCCATCAACCGGTCCCTGACATGGATAAATGAGGATCAGGGTGTATATGGGAGAAAAGGGCAGATTCAGCCGGAAAAAGTCCTGGTTGATTGATTAATTTTCGGAATAGTCATAAACCGGTGTAGCATAGGCAACATGCAGACAATCAATCACGTTAGGGGGACGCGGCAAGGGCTGCAAGTAGTATGCTGGGGGCTGATATGGATGATTTTTCCATTGATGGCGGGCGATCCGGGGATGTTGCCGGGTCTGATCTCCCGGGGAGCTATGTTTGCAGCCGGCTGTGCGCTGCTGGTCGCGATCAATGTCTGGGTATTGTGTCCGTACCTGTACTTCCGGCGGGCATATGGCTGGTACGCACTGGCCTGTATCGCCTTGCTGGTGGTAGCCGGGATCGTCACCCGTGTCCTGGAGCCCCCGCCGGTCCCGCCGCCTGATATGCCGGCTGGCCCTCCCATACGCCGTCCGGCTTATTTTCCCTTGCTTATATTTCCGCCTTACCTGATGTCACTCATCGGGAGTACCATCGTAGAGGTTACTTTTTTCGTTATTGAGCGGGAGCGGGAGGCCATTACCCTCCGCTCCGAAAAACTGGAGACTGAAATGCGGTTTATGCGGTGGCAGACCAATCCTCATTTTTTGTTTAATGCGCTCAATAATATCTACGCCCTCAGCCTCATGAAGTCGGATGCTGCGCCCAGCCATATCCTGCGCCTCTCAGACATGCTCCGCTACATGCTCTACGAAGGCAACGGGGAGCGGGTGCTCCTCTCGCGTGAGGTCGCGTATCTGAAAAATTATCTTGATTTTCAGCAACTTAAGAGTCGGGAGGGGTTTAATGTACAAGCAGATATCGGGCCTGTGCCGGGTGACCCGTACATTGCCCCGATGTTGTTGATTCCTTTTGTAGAAAATGCCTTTAAACACAGCCATATTGAAAGCCGGGCCGGAAGCTGGATCCGTATCTCGCTGCGGATAGAGGGGACTCAGTTGCAGTTTGAGGTAGCGAATCACAAACCTGAAGTGCCTTATGTGCAGGACGCACAGGCTGGCATCGGACTCACCAATGTCCGGCGGCTCCTGGCGTACTCATATCCGGGTCGGCACCAGCTTGAGGTCAGTCCCGCCGCAGATACATTTACCATACGCCTAACCCTCGACCTTGCATGAGTCTGATCCGCTGCCTGATCCTCGATGACGAGTACCTCGCACAGGACCTGCTCCGCTCCTATGTGGAGCGGGTGCCGTTTCTGAGCCTGACGGCTGTCTGCAAAAACCCTCTTGAAGCCCTGGCGGTCCTTCAGCGCGAGGTGATAGACCTGCTGTTTCTGGATATTCAGATGCCGGAGCTGACCGGGCTGGACATGCTCAGAACCCTCCACACCCGTCCGCTCGTGATTTTTACGACGGCGTACGCGCAGTATGCCCTCGACGGGTTTAATGTTGATGCGGTGGACTACCTGCTGAAACCATTCCCGTTTGAGCGGTTTTTAGTCTCTGTCAACAAAGCGGCTGACCGATACCGGATACGCCAACTGCCCGCGCCGGAGCTGCCCGCAGGGGTACTGCCCGATACTCCCGCCAGGAGTCACTTGCTGGTGAAGGCAGAGCATAAGGTGTACCGGCTCGAATATGCTGATATTCAGTATATCCAGGCGCGAGGCGAGTATGCGGTATTTCACACGCCCCAGGGCCGGGTCATGTCTATTGTATCCCTGAAAAAACTGGAGACAGAGTTGCCTGCCAGTTTTGTCAGGGTGCATAAGTCCTATATCGTCCACCTGCGGCGCATCCGCTCCATTGAGGGCAATGTCCTGCACCTCGATGGGGCCGATGTGCCGGTCGGGCTGAATTTTAAGGACAAACTCCTCGAAAGTCTCCGCTAAGTGCCTCAGCCCACCGCCGCCCGTACAGCAGGTGCTACCTGTGTGCCGATCAGTTCAATGGAGCGCATGAGTTTGTCATGGGACAGGTCGGCATTGTCCATCTGGAAGGTCAGGCGTGAGATGCCCCCCAGTGCCTCGCTGTGGCGGATGATCTTCTCCGCTACCTCCTCCGGGCTGCCGACCAGGTAGGCACCTCGGGGGCCCCGCTGCGCCTCAAACCCATGCCGGGTCACGGGAGGCCACCCGCGCTCACGCCCGATCCGGGTGAAGGTCTCTGCGTATCCGGGATAGTAGTCGGCTACGGCCTGCTCGGTCGTCCCGGCTACATATCCCAGGGAGTGCAGGCCTACCTGAAGTCGCTCCGGCGGATGTCCGGCCTCCTGGCCGGCCTGCCGGTAGAGGTCTACCAGCGGCCTGAACCGATGGGTCTCTCCTCCGATCACGGCTACCATCAGCGGCAGGCCCAGGATACCGGCCCGCACAAAGGACTCCGGCGTACCCCCTACGCCGATCCAGATCGGAATCTCCGCCTGAAGCGGACGCGGATAGATGGCCTGGGCTTGTAAGGCCGGCCTGAACCGGCCAGACCAGGTCACGACTTCCTCACGGCGTATCTGAAGCAGCAACTCCAGTTTTTCGGCAAATAAATCATCGTAGTCCTCAAACTTCAGCCCAAACAGCGGGAAGGACTCTATAAAGGACCCGCGCCCCACCACCATCTCCGCACGGCCACGGGAGATCAGGTCCAGCGTCGCAAACTGCTGGAACACCCGTACCGGATCCGCGGCACTCAGTACAGTCACGGCACTGGTAAGTTTGATCCGCTGCGTGCGGGCTGCCGCAGCTGCCAGTATCACGGCTGGTGCCGAGTCCAGAAACTCCCGGCGGTGGTGCTCACCGATCCCGAATATATCAAGCCCTACCTGATCTGCCTGCACCATACGGGCCAGAAGATCGTCGAGTGACTGAAGGCTGTTTTGAGCGGTACCCAGTTGCTGGCCTTTCATGGCGGAGGCAAAACTGTCTATGCCGATTTCCATGGGTCAAAAAGATTGATGTTTAAACAAAGATATAACTCAAAACCCTATCTGCCAAGTCTGCACTCCGCCCGCCTGATACGCGGCATTCTGATCATACCTTTGCCGATGCTGTCAGATACAGTTAGTGCTTAGTTTATTAAAAAAGACAATTAAACAAGATTTTTTGTAAATAATACTTGACATTTAGAAAAGTTTACATAGCTTTATGTTGTACTTAATCCGGCAGAAAAATGAACAGTCAAAAGAAACATCTCACCGACCGCGTTGGCGTATATGCGATCATCTGGTGCTGTAGTTACGTAGGGAGTTTATTTGCCTTACAGACACTTGACATTCCCAGCCCCGCAGGCATTGTCCTGGTAGTGGTAACGGTACTTGCTTTTGCACTTTTTGCGTATAAGTACTTCAGAGGTATCGTACAGATGGACGAGGTCCAGGTAAAAATTCATATGGAGGCCATCGTCTTCTCCTTTTCACTGGGGCTTTTGCTGTTGATGACCTTGGGATTGCTTGAGCTTGTTGTCGGCCTCAATGAAGATGACTGGAGTTACAGGCATATGCTCCCGGTATGGCTTTCTTTTTACTTTATGGGACTTTTTATCTCAAAACGCAAGTACCAATTTGATGATGAAAAACACCCTTAAGGTAGAAAGAGCCAAAAAAAACTGGACACAGGCTGAACTTGCAGACAAAATCGGCGTCTCAAGGCAAGCGATTAACTCCATTGAAACGGGAAAATTTGTCCCCTCGACTGTCCTGGCCCTCAAAATGGCTCATGTATTTGAGACATCGGTAGAGTGTATCTTTCAATTGGAGGCGTCAGATTAAGTGTCGGGGGCACAACACCGCAAGGTAAGCAACTCCGGCATCAAAGCCGTCTCAAGCTGTGATGGGCCGGATGGTCCGGACACGATGGTAATTTACGGTTTGCCAGGCAGGGTGAATGAAAGGGTAGCACCCAGCGAACCAGCCCCATACGAGGTACTGTTGTCGGCCTGGTAGCTGAGGGCTGTATAGGTCAGCCCCACCCATTTGTAGCCCAGTTCAAACCGGGGGCCCAGGCTGCTTACAAACGATACGTCCGGAAAAAAACCATCGCCATTCAGCCTGGGGCTCAGGTGTGTCGTGATGCCTGCCCCGATCCGGAAGTCATCCCGGATCAGCCAGCAGGGCATGAGCGTGAGCGGAAACCGTGTCAGCCTGATATTGGCGTCATCGGCGGCGGTGGTATTGTACTTGACCCCAATGGCTGCACGGATCATGAGGTTTTTTACATGGGCAAACCTAAGCTGCCCTCCTACCGATAACGAGGCTCCTTGTCCGGCCCGGACAGACTGCTCCCCGCCGTTGGTAAAAAAAACCTTCAGCACTTCATCCCCTCCGTATTCTATGCCCGTCTCAATCAGCAACTTACCGATGACCGGGGCGTCTGTCTGCGCCATTACCGGGCCAGCACCTCCCCACAAGATCATACACAATACCCAACCTGCTTTTTTCATGCCGCAAAACCTTGATGATGTCTGGTGAAACCCCTCCCGGGGTTCTGGTTATTTTGGGGCAGCAAGTTATAGAGATTTTTATATGGCCCCGCATTTTTTCAGATGAGGAACCGGTTTTCGGATCCGTTGAGGGCAGCAAGCTTGCATGGTTGTGCGGAGAAGTTGTGTGTGTTATTCCAGCCACACAATCCCCAGCCCTGTTGTTGCATTAATTTCTTCTAATTTTTCTGGGGTAGCCCACCCAATCACCACATCTTGTCCCCCTAAATCGTAAAAAGTAAACCGTCCCCGGGTATTATATTGTCGGGTCAGGGCAACTATTTTTACAAATAGGTCTGTATCAACCCAGTCCTCGTCAAATACCAATTCCCACGAATACCGGTCCCCCTTAAGGTCAAACGATACAGACGCTTGCTGACGATCCCAGTCAACTACGTCGCTGATGTTTTCAAATGGCAGTTCCCCGTTTGATATTCTGGCGAGGTTTTGAATAATAGCTACATAAGCGCCTTCACCATCTATGGCCTCTGTGTCAAAGTACCAGCATTGATTTGTGATAGGCGTCCACGGTTCTCTATGTAACTCTGATCCCAGCGTTATATATAGCTGCGAGTAGGTTATATGCTCCAGTCTTTCTTTTCCCCATGTATCTACTATATCCTGTTTGACTACCCCTTCATCATATACAAAACCTAATGTGCTGAATACCTTCAATTTATCTTCAAAACGGACGTTTTCAGGATGAGACGTTTGTGCCGACTGTGCAAGGGCTGTTTTATTACCCATGCCCCAAAGAGCACCTATCCCTGTAAGAGCCAGGAGTTTATATAGAAACTTCATCTGATTTATTTTTTCATGTTGGCCGGAAAGT
Organism: Bacteroidia bacterium; assembly: GCA_033762375.1. Taxonomy (GTDB): domain Bacteria; phylum Bacteroidota; class Bacteroidia; order J057; family J057; genus RDXT01. Next base: position 41,394 of record JANRLQ010000004.1, on the reverse strand, counting down.
GGGTATCGTGACGACAAAACGGTGTTGCCTGTCTGTCTTATTATCGGGCTTGTCAGTTACGATTGCCCTGTCAGCTTCATATACATAACGACCAGGACAGATGCGGCTATCGGCAGAACCCCCCAAGCTGCTTTTTTGGTCTTGAGGTCAATGTTTTTGCTCCGCTGTATTTCAACAAATGAATACCCAAATGACAGCAGCAACAATGTCCCCCCGATCCCCACCAACCATTTATGGGTGGAAAGGTATACGACCACCATCAGGCCTACATTTGCAAGTACTAAAAGTCCGCGATACTTCTCCACAAAGGGCTCATTACTTTTTACAGTCACGGATTGTATTTCAGACAATAATTTTTCCAATTTATCGGCATTGTCTATCTGGGCCGGGACACCAATTATTTGTACAGATGAATCACCTTTTATGGTAAAACTTCCATTGGTATTTTTGACAATTTCGCTTATTTCAGCATGGGGAATATGGATCGTCGGGGTGTTGTGTTGTTCCCGTGTAATACCCGTACGGTCAATGGCCAGCACATAGCTGTCAAAAATTTCTTTTTGCCTGTTGAGGCCCCGGTACCATCCCCACGCCAATGCCCCGATCATGAACGGTATGATGAATGGATACACATTGATATCGCCATCCTGGCCGCTTGAATTATAATAGGTGATCAAAAATCCACCCAGTATCGCCAATAATGAATAGGGTATCGCCCTGACAAGTGTTTCCTTTTTGATCTCTTCAAACCCTCCCGGCTTGATTCTGAACCGTTCCATGACTTACGTTTTTTGATGGGATTAGCGCAGGACTGTTTGATTTGTTACCTGAGCAATATACGCAGATGGTATATCCCGGGCAAGTTTTTGCCCTGCCGGACACATTATCCGGTGGTCAGGTGAGCGCTGATCATGCGCTTCATACCCGCCCTGCCTCCCACGCCTGCACGGCCTCACGTACGCTCCCGTGCGTGAGCAGGAGGGCCTGGGCGGCTTCGTAGGTCAGGTGGGTAGTCTCCATGACCATGCGGGTACCCCGGTCTATGAGTTTGTCATTGGAGAGCTGCATATCCACCATTTTATTGCCCCGGACCCGTCCGAGGCGGATCATGACGGTGGTGGAGATCATGTTGAGGATGAGTTTTTGGGCGGTGCCGGCTTTCATACGGGTGCTGCCAGTCACGACCTCCGGCCCGGTCACGGCCTCGATAGGATAGTCGGCTACAGCTGCGAGGGGCGAGCCAGCATTGCAGGTGATACACCCGGTGGTGATCCCCTGTGCCTGGCAGGCCCGCAGCGCCCCGATCACATAGGGCGTCGTGCCACTGGCGGCGATGCCGATCACAAAATCACCGGCATTAACCTGATGTGCCTGGAGGTCCAGCCAGCCCTGGTCAGGGTTGTCCTCGGCAAACTCGACGGCCTTGCGGATGGCGGCATCGCCGCCGGAGATCAGCCCGACCACCCAACCATGGGGCACCCCAAACGTCGGCGGACACTCAGAGGCATCCACCACCCCCAGCCGCCCGCTGGTGCCACTGCCCAGGTAAAACAACCGCCCACCGTGGTGCATTTTTTCATACAGGGCCTCGACCAGCCGTCCGATCGCCGGGATACACCCTGCCACAACCCGGGGCACAGTCTGGTCTTCCTGGTTGATGGCCTGAAGCAGGTCCAGAACCGGCATCTGCTCCAGGTCCTGATAATGAGAGGCTTGTTCGGTCGTACGCTGCATAGGGAGATGATCGGGGTATATCAGGCCGGAGCATAATCTGTGCCGGGCCACGGGCACAAGGTACAAAAAACCGGGAACCGCACCATGCGGCGCGGTTCCCAGGCGGGGTCTTTGATCAGAACTTATACCGCACAAAAGCCTCTATGGCCTCATATTCAGGCAATCCGAGCTGGTCATACAACTGGGCGGTACCCCGGTTGCGGTCCTCAGCCCGCTGCCAGAACTCGCGGGGATCGCTGCCCGGAAAGAGGGCACTGTCCTTCTGGGATTGGTGTTTGAAGATCGCCTCGCGCTTGCGGTGGAGTTCCTGAGGGCTGATCGGCACGGCCATCTCAATGTCCTCAATGCCCCACTCCTGCCAGGCACCCCGGTAGAGCCATACCCAGCAGTCGGCCATCCAGGGTTCGTCCCGCAGGCGGTCCACCGCCCTGAAAATAGCGTCCAGGCATACCCGGTGGGTCCCATGTGGGTCAGAGAGGTCACCGGCCGCGTAGATCTGATGAGGCTTCACCTGGGAGATAATATCGGCAACCACCTGAATATCAGCCTCACCAATGGGATTTTTTTTCACCCGGCCTGTTTCATAAAACGGCATGTCGAGAAAGTGGGCGTTGCTGTCCGGGATATTGCAGTAACGGCAGGCGGCTTTGGCCTCTCCCCGGCGGATCAGGCCTTTGATGTGCTGGATTTCGGGGGTATCAGGTTCGCCGGGGTGTTTGTTTTCGAGGAAATGGCGGCTTTCCTGGTAGAGTTTTTCGACCCGGGCCTGGTCCTGCTCAAAGCGCGAGCTGAAGTCCACCGCAAAATCAATAAACCGCAGGGCCGCATCGTCAAACACCGCAATATTACCGGAGGTCTGATACGCGACATGGACCTCATGGCCCTGGTCCACGAGGCGGAGCAGGGTACCCCCCATAGAGATCACGTCATCATCCGGGTGTGGGCTGAAGATCAGCACCCGCTTGGGGAAGGGGTTGCGCCGTTCAGGCCGGTGGGTGTCATCTGTATCGGGTTTGCCGCCAGGCCACCCGGTGATGGTGCGCTGGAGGTCATTAAACACCTGAATATTAATGTCATACGCATGTGCCTTGCCTGCGATGAGGTCACCCATGCCGTTTTCGGCATAGTCTTCGTCGGTGAGTTTGAGAATGGGCTTCTGCACCTTCTGGCAGAGCCAGATCACTGCCCGGCGGATTAGCTTGTCATCCCAGACACAGGACCCCACGAGCCAGGGTGCCTTGTAGCGGGTGAGTGCCGCAGCTGAGGCCGTGTCGAGGACAAACTGGACATTGGGGTGTTTCTGGAGAAAGGTCGCCGGGATCAGCTCAGTGACTTCGCCCTCGACAGACCGCTGGATGATCGGGGCCTTGCCTTCACCCCAGGCCATGAGGATGATGGATTTTGCCTCCATGATGGTGCCTACGCCCATCGTAATGGCGCGGCGGGGTACATTATCTTCATGAAAAAAGTCAGAGGCTGCATCCCGGATGGTGATACGGTCCAGCGCGATGAGGCGGGTGCGGGAGCTCATGCCCGAGCCCGGCTCGTTAAATCCGATATGGCCTGTCCGCCCGATCCCCAGGATCTGGAGGTCCAGTCCACCCAGGGCTTCGATTTTCTGCTCATACTGCTCACAAAACTGCTGGATCGCCTCAGGGGCCAGGGTTCCGTCAGGGATATTGACCTGGGACGGGGGGATGTCCACATGGTCAAACAGGTACTCCTTCATAAACCGGACATAACTCTGGAGTGCATCCGGCTGGATCGGAAAATATTCGTCCAGGTTAAAGGTGACCACATTCCGAAAACTCAGGCCTTCTTCCCGGTGCAGGCGGACCAGTTCATTATAGACGCCGGTGGGGGTAGATCCTGTCGCCAGGCCCAGGACGGCCATTTCGCCGCGGGCTTGTTTGTGGCGGATCAGGGCTGCGATTTGCTGGGCGACCTCCTGGGAGGCGATGCGGGACGAGTCAAAGACACGGGTCGGAATCTTCTCGTACTGATAGACGTTGGAGAATGCTGTCTGGATCATACTCGGAAGGGTTAGGTGCGTATATTAGCGGGTAGCAGTGACAAGGCAGATAAAAGCAGCACATTTACAGGATTTCAATGCCGAAGTCGGCAAATGGACGAAAAAGCGGATTCCGCTTTCCGTCCCGGGTCACGAGGGTCGTCAGCTTGCGCGGGTCGCCGATCAGGTAGGGATTGACCCCTCCGACTTTTTCGGTGATGACCAGTGCCATGACTTCATGGGCAGCCTGAAGCATGGCCCGTTTCACCTGGGTCTCGTCCCAGTCTATTTCAGATATGCCGAGCTGGGGGTGTATGCTCCGGGTGCCGAGTACACAGACATCGGCCCGTATCCCGGCCAGGGACTCGATCACAGGTGGGCCTACCGTCACGCGGGCTGACTTGAGGAGTTTGCCGCCGAGCAGCATTGTCTCGACAGCCGGGTGGTCTGCGAGTACCTGCGCGACAGGCAGGCTATTGGTAATCAGGGTTATACGCAGCGTGTCCGGAAATCTGCGGGCCAGTTCGAGGTTGGTCGTGCCGCCGTCCATGAGGACCACCTGCCCGTCCCGGAAGAGGAGACTGGCCTTCTCCGCAATGGTTATTTTTTCTTCATGGGCATATACTTCCCGTTCTTCGTACCGGAAAGGATTGAGGGAGGCAGGAACTGCGCCCCCGTGTACCTTGCGCACCAGGCCCAGGTCTGCGAGTTCCTTGAGATCACGCCGTATCGTATCCTCAGAGACCCCCAGTACCTGGCTCAGGTCCAGGGTCAGGACTTTGCCCTGCTGGCGGATGCCGTCGAGGATGGTGTTGTGGCGTTCTTCTTTGAGCATAGGTGCGGGTATCTGCGTTAATACAGGGCAAATGTAGAGGTTGTTACGTTTTTGTGCAAATTTTATAGAATTAATTTGCGGCTTTTTTCTGATTTTTATTTTAAACATGCATATAGTCGCAAAGCTGATGCGTAGGACTACCTTCTTTGTGCTAGCTATTCAGCAAATATTACACAGAGGCAAATGGAGATCACACAGAGCTTCACCGAGACACTCCCTCTGTGCAGCTCCGTGACACAACCTCTGTATACCTCCGTGAAAATCCTCTCAGACAAGCTGACGGTTTGCCTTTTTACGCAATCGGTCGTATGTTACTGTCAGTTTCACGCATCCCCTTTTTTAATCATGAAAACGTCTTTTTTACTGATGGCTGCGCTGCTTGTCCTCCTGATGAGCGGATGTAATATCTTCAGCACAGTAGAACCCTCCCTCCCTCCTGAAACTCAGCAAGGGGCTGATACCTTTGGGGCACTGGTTGATGAAGCGGTATGGCTCCCGCGATCATTCCTGTTTGGTTTTTTAGGGAATCCCTATCGGCCCAGACTGGAAGCGTTTTTTGATACCTCCACTCACACCTTTTACCTTGAGAGCCACCGTATTATTGAAAAAGATTCAACCGAGGAGGGTTTTATGATGTTTGCTGACAGCGTGACAATCGGGGATACGATTTGGCTTGGCAATGAAGGATATGGATATCCTCCATCGTACCACGAGCGTTATGCGTATTTTTTTGATCAGAAATTGAATGTCACGTACACTACCTGGAGCGAAGACAGCCTAACGTACGCTGGTTATGTTTACCTCACAGGTGTACACACGGAGGTTGATGGTCAACCGCGTTTTGTCGCAGGAACCTTTGCCTTCACAGCCCGCAATGCAGACAGTACCCGCTACGTCGAAGTGACCGACGGGCGTTTTGATGTGCGGCTGTCAAATTGACCTGCCAATTTCCTATGGTAGTCGCAGTCTTTTCCCTCAGACCGTTTCGTTCGTCCTGGCCTCCACCCGGAGGGTGCTAAACCCGACCGGAATCCCCACCACTTCCCAGCCCGCCCGGGTGCGTGCCGGTGTATAAAGCTGCCCCTCACAGGTGATAACAGGCGCCTGGTTCCCCGCTCCGTACAACTGTATGACCAGGGTTGTATAGGCAGGGGCGGCACTTCCCTCCGTTGTTTGGGAGACCTCGTATCTGCCTCCCGCTCCGCTGACCTCAAAGCGGTGGAGCCGGTACTGACCGTCCTGGTAGGCATATCCCTCGCCGGCATCCTCATAGTAGCAGGAGGCTGTCGGAGACGTGCCCAGCGCGATATGAAGGGTCAGGGGGCCTGTTACCGGTTCGGCCGTGTTGCGGCGGACGGGACCCATAGGAAGAACCCCGCCTGCCCGCAGGTACATGGGGATGTCGTGCAGATATACCCGGGTGGTGATCTCACCGGGTCCGGCATAGGCCGTACCCGTCTGCAGATCATACCAGACTCCGGTGGGCAGCAGGGTGGTATGGATCAGCTCGCCACAGGCCGTAACCGGCGAGAGCAGGAGGTGGTCCCCTGCGAGGAACGTCTGGCCGTGATGACCAGCAGCCCCCAGGGTCAGGTCTTCAAAGAGCAAAGGGCGCAACATCGGCGTCCCAAACTGGCTATACTGCCAGAAAGCAGTGTACAGTGCCGGAAGCAGGCGGTAGCGGAGCCGGATGGCCTCACGCGCCAGTGCTGTGAAGGGTTCCCCAAATGACCAGGGCTCCTGGTCCTGGACCCTGCCGGAGGACTGATTGGCGGCTACGGCATCATCGTCCACGCTGTCGTCACCGGCTACATTAAATCCCATGGAGTGCATGCGGTAGAGCGGGTGAAAAAGGGCCGCCTGAAGCCAGCGCACGAGCAGCTCTCCGTCACTGTTGTCCACAAATCCGCCGATGTCTGACCCCACAAATGAAAAACCGGATACACTCAGGCGCTGGCATTGGGTCACGGCCAGACGCAGGTGATCCCAGGAGGCAACATTGTCGCCAGTCCAGACAGCTGCGTACCGCTGCCCGCCCGCATAGGTAGCGCGGGTGATCACAAAGGGTCGGCGTGGGTATGCCAGGTCCCGCAGGCCCTCACGGGTGGCGCGGGACATCTGCATACCATAGATATTATGGGCTTTGCGATGGCTGCACGGATGCCCGTCATAGTGAAAGCGTACATCCTCCGGGAGGGTTTTGCTCGGCACGTCAAATACCGCCGGTTCGTTCATGTCATTCCAGACCCCGTGTACGCCGGCCTTGCGGATCAGGTCGCGGTGGAGGCTGCCCCACCAGTCACGCACATCTGCCTGGGTAAAGTCCGGAAAAAAGCACTCTCCCGGCCATACCTTGCCGCGTGCATAGGGACCGTCTGCGGTGCGCAGGTAGGCATCCATGGCCAGGCCCTGCCGAAACACCTCATACTCCGGATCCACTTTGATCCCGGGGTCTATGATGACGACGGTTTTGATGCCCATTTCTTCCAGCTCGCGGATCAGCCCTGCCGGGTCCGGAAACCGCCTGAGGTCCCAGGTAAAACACCGGTACCCCTCCATATAGTCTATATCAAGATAGATCGCATCACAGGGGATGTCCAGGGTCCGGAAGGTGTCGGCGATCTCGCGCACACGGGTATCCGGGAAATAACTCCAGCGGGACTGGTGAAATCCCAGTGCCCACTGCGGCGGCAGCTCGTGCCGGCCTGTCAGATGTGTATATCGCTCTGCTACCCGGAGGAGTTCTGGCCCTTGGATAAAATAATAATTCATCTCTCCGCCGGGGGCCTCAAACCGGGTCACGGAAGACTGGGTCCGGGCAAAATCAAACCGGGTACGGAAGCTGTTGTCAAAAAATATCCCGTATCCCAGTCCATGGTGGAGACCATAATAAAACGGAATGGCCCGATATATCGGGTCTGTGCCGGTCCCGAAGGCAAAACTGTCGTGACACCAGTTTTCGGCGGCCTGGCCGCGCAGGTTGAGCGGGCCGGTTTTGTCGCCCAGCCCCCAGTAGGTCTCACCCTTGCGGGCTTTTTTGTGCATGAGGACTTTTGTCTGGCCTGTGAGTTCGTCATAGGTCCAGTGAAAGCCTTTTTCGTCGGCGAGGATCAGCCGCCCGGCGGCATCGTAGAGATTGACCCGGAGGGTGGCTTTTTCGATCCGGCACCGGATCGCCTGGGTCGAGACAAACAGGTACCCCTGGGTCTCCCGCACCTGAAAGGCAACGGGGCCGGGTGTCCACGCCGGGTCCGGGGCGTATGAAAAATCCCGCTCAAACATCCCGTCCGGGCTGAACCGAAACCGGAGGATATGAGGGGTGATAACAATCAGATGTAAGGCACTGCCCTGCTGGGTCTGGAGCTGAATACCGGTTTCATGGCGGTGCCAGGCAGCGAGGCTGCCCGGAAAATAAGCGGTGGATACCATGGGTGAACAATTTGCGTGTACGAAACGAAAACAGGCCCACCAGAATTGCCAAGAGCGATAAAATTCAGGGGAATACAAATAACGGACACCCGGGCCGGAATCTGATACGGACCGGGGCGAACGGGGCAGAAATCAGCCTCAATGGACCATCTCGGCCTGTGCCGGGAATCGGGTTGCCTGTCCGATGGCCTGCTCCAGCTCTGCTGCAAGGGCCTGGGTACGATCATCCGACCACCCAAAATGGGCCTTCATGGCTTCGAGTACGCGGTTTTTATGCTGATAGACACTGCCAATATCAAAGTATAACCTGCCTGTGCGGCGCACCCAGAAGTCCACAGGGGTCTGCACCATCTCGTGCTCCAGGCCAAAAGCCAGCTCGGCCAGTACCAGGCCTTCTGCGGTAGGCTGCTCCATCAGGTCGAGAATGTCGGGTACCTGGGTACCATAGTTATGGACCAGATAAGCGGCATCCTGCCGCGTAAAGCCTGCCGGGCCGAGTCGCTCGAAGATGCTCGCCTGGAAGGCGGTAACCGCCTGGGCATCAGCAAACTGTCCGCCGGCCAGCACGATATGTTTGGTCTGGCACCGCGCAAAGGCCCGCCGGGCCTGCTGCTGGAGCTGTCGGGCCACGCGGTTCACAACCCGCTCAGCCATTTTGCGGTAGCCGGTAAGTTTACCCCCGGCGATGGAGATCAGTCCGGAGGGCGAGATAAATATTTCGTCCTTGCGGGACAGTTCGGAAGCAGACTTGCCCTCCTCGTGGATCAGGGGGCGTAGCCCGGCCCAGCTTGAGACCACATCTGCCTCAGTCAGGCCCGCTGACGGGAAGATCGCATGGGTACCTTTGATCAGGTACTGTACATCTTCTGCCGTGATCAGGGGTTGCTCCTTGCTGCCCTGGTAGTCGGTATCCGTAGTGCCGATATAGGTAGATTTGCCACGGGGTATGGCAAAGAGCATACGTCCGTCAGGCACGTCAAAATACACAGATTGCCGGAGCGGGAGGCGCTCATGGGGTACGACGATGTGTACCCCTTTGGTGAGGTGGAGGCGTTTGTTTTTGAGGGAGCCATTTTGGCTGCGGAGTTCGTCCACCCAGGGACCGGCTGCATTCACCACCTGGCGGGCCCTGATCTCCAGGGTACTGGCCCCGATCCGGTCTTCGCAGATGGCACCTGCTACCTGGCCTTTTTCGTAGATAAAATCTTTGACTTCCAGATAATTGACACAGACAGCACCCCGCGCAGCGGCAGTTTTGATCAGCTCGGTGACCAGGCGGGCATCATCCGTGCGATATTCGGCATAAAAACCACCGCCCTCTACGAGGTCAGCCCGGAGGAGCGGTTCTTTTTCGAGTGTTTGGGCAGCAGAGAGCATAACCCGGCGGTCACTGCCGGTCACCCCCGCGAGGATATCATATACTTGCAGGCCGATCTGGGTCATCAGGCGGCCATAGGTGCCATTTTTAATAAGGGGCAGGAGCATTTTTTCTGCCACGACGAGGTGAGGCGCCAGCCGGTGTACTGTCGCACGTTCGAGCCCGACCTCCCGCACGAGTTTGAACTCCATCTGCTTGAGGTACCGCAGCCCTCCGTGGATGAGTTTGGTGGAGCGGCTGCTGGTGCCCGCAGCAAAGTCTTGTTTTTCAGCCAGGGCTACGCGGAGTCCCCGCGCTGCTGCGTCCAGGGCAATACCGGCCCCTGTCGCGCCACCACCGATCACCAGCAGGTCAAAGGTTTCAGCCGGGAGTTGGGCCAGGTGTTGGTCACGGAGAAAAGGTATCTGATTCATAAGGGTTACATTCGGACGTTCAGCAGGTGTTGGAGCGGGTATATCTGGGTTTGCAGGGTGTCTTTCCGGATGTAGATAAGCGGACAGGCATCCCATTCTTGGGCCACCATGCTTTCAGGATGAAAAATGGCTGCTTAAAACCACGGATATACGTCTTTAACAGACCTGTACACCTGAAAGTTGCATTGTTTTTTTAAAATTCCCAGCGAAAACGTATTACTGGTCTGAATCAGTGTCCCGGCGGGATGCAAGAAACTGAGCCGAAGGGTTCTTACAAGCACCGGGAGGCGGTGTCAGGACTCGTGTTCTGCCCGGTCCCGGAGCCGCTGGAGGAGTGATACCATGTCGTCAGGTAAGTCACTTTCGAAGGAGAGGCGCTCGCCTGTGACCGGGTGGGTAATGGCCAGGGTGCGGGCATGCAGGCCCTGCCGGGGCAGAATGTCGAGGCAGTTCTGCATAAATTGCCGGTATTTCTGCGTGTTGGGACCCTTGAGGATTTTGTCACCGCCATAGTCCTTGTCCCCAAACAGGGTATGCCCGATGTACTTCATGTGAACCCGGATTTGGTGGGTACGCCCGGTCTCCAGCTTACACCGCACAAGGGTTGCTACGCCAAAACGTTCGAGTACTTCGTAGTGGGTGATGGCGTGTTTTCCCTGATCACCGTCTCCTTCGGGTACCGCCAGGTAAAACTTGCGGTCGCTGGGATTGCGGGTGATATAGGTGTCTATCGTTCCCCGGTCTTCTTTTACGTCTCCCCAGACAATGGCCTGGTACTCGCGGTCGGGGGTCCGGTCAAAAAACTGCCGGGAGAGGTGCGCCATGGCAAACTCAGACTTGGCGATGGCGATGATACCGGTAGTGTCTTTGTCAATGCGGTGTACGAGTCCGGGTCTTGGCTCCGGTCCGTCGTAGCGCATGGGCAGGTTTTTGAAGTGCCAGAGCAGGGCGTGTACGAGGGTGCCGGTGCGGTGACCGAGGGAGGGGTGGCAGACCATCCCGGCGGGTTTGTAGAGGATCATCAGGTGCTCATCCTCATAGCGGATATCCAGCGGGATGTCCTCTGGCTCCAGCTCGGGCGGCGGCGGATACGGGAGCATGACCTTAACTTCGTCTCCGGGCCGTATTTTGTAGGAAAGTTTGGTCGGGCCGCCATTGACGGTGATAGAGCCGGTCTCGAAGGCAGACTTAATTTTAGACCGGGTGGTAAAGGGCAGCAGGTTGGTCAGAAACACATCCAGGCGCATAGGTCCCTGTCCGGCTGCGGCCCGGAGGGTGTAGTGGTCAAACAAGGCATCTTCGTCCTGCTCATTGCGCAGCCGCTCCTCCGAAGTCCCGTAGTGTTTTATCCAGTCTGCGCTCATCTGCCAGTTATTTCAGCGTCATGCAGGTCCGGTGCTCAGGCGGCAGGGGTTTGAGCGGGTTTGATTGTCGGGTTTTCTCGGGACAGTTTCCAGCGGCTGGTCGTAAGGTACAGCAGCACCAGTCCAAACAGGACCAGGGCTGAAGAGATCAACTCGGCCTGGGTGACGCTGAATCCGTTGATGTCATACGTGGAATTAACCCGTATTTTTTCGATCAAAAAACGCTCTATACCATTGACAATCAGGTAGATGCTGGTAAGTTGGCCCCAGTAGGGCAGGCGCTTGCGGATGGCCCAGAGCCCCACAAAAAGCGCACCCGCCATCAGGGTTTCATAAAAGGGCGTAGGGAAAACCGGGATAGCCAGTTCCCGGCAAAAATCACCGGTACAACCAGGGATATCAACGCCCTGGTTCAGGACGTTGTGCGGATAGGTGAAGGACCACATCCAGTCTGGCAGGAAGGACATCCAGCCGGGTTTGGGGGCGGTATTGTTGATGCCCCAGTCGCCGTCACCGGCCATCTGGCAGCCGATCCGGCCTATGGCGTAGCCCAGCATCAGGGCAGGTGCTACGGCATCTGCAAACGGGAGGATTTTGTATCCCTTGCGGTGGATATAAATGGCAATGGCTACCGTGGCGCAGATCAACCCTCCATAAAAAGTCAGCCCGCTGAATGAAGTCAGCGCGCCGATGGGGTCTGCCACAAAGTCATCCCAGTACTCCAGGTTGTGAAAAACTTTGGCTCCGAGGATCCCTGCGACAAAAGCAATGGTAAAAACGGTTCCCAGCTCCAGCTCCAGACCTGCCTGGATATCCTGGTACACAGGTTTGGTATTGCGGCGCTGCTGATACAGAAAAAACTGATACCCGCCCCCTGCCAGACCTGCCAGCAACCCTATCAGCCAGGAGCCACGCAGGGAAAACAAGGCACCCTGCGGATCGCTGTAAAACCCTTCATAATCCTCCACCATCAACCCAAACTTATATCCGAGCACACTGTATACCAGGAGGGTCACCAGCACATCCGACATAGGGATGGGGCCTCCCGTCATGACCCGCAGGGGCCGTGTCGGAAACTCTCCCAGGGCCTGCCGCCGCCGTACTTCCTGCTGGATCAGGTAGTAAGCCGCCAGAAAAGCCAGGGCCACAAAAAAACCAAAACTCTGAATCGGAAGTTTCAGGTTAAGTCCGGTGAGGTCATTGATCAGGTCGCTGATACGGGGATACATGGGGTGGAGCAATAGGGGTTATAATCCGGGGATAAAGATAGGATAATTTTTTGATAGCGGGGCGGGGGGCGTATGGTGATAAGGACGCCCCTGCAGAATATAGGAAACCATCACCTGCCGCTGACAGGACACACCGCAGGGGAAGTAGTATACGATCACTTGTCCAATAAACGCCTCAGCCGCTCGATCTCCGCCTCCGCCTGTAGCCTTGCGGCACGTTCCTGCTCCGCCAGCATACGTTGCTCGTCCGCCAGCATGCGTTGCTCGTCCGCCAGCATGCGTTGCTCATCCGCCAGCATGCGTTGCTCATCCGCAATGAGTCGCTGTTCTGCTGCCAGTTGGCGTTGCAGATCCGCTTCGAGCCGCTGCTCGACCTCCCGTGCTTTGATGTCTGCCGGACTCAGGAAGGCTTGTCCCCCGGTATCGTATATGGCGATGTTTTTATCTTCAATCTTAAAGGTAATCCCCAGCCGTGCTACGGTCCAGCTTTGAGACACCTCCACAGGCACGAGTATGCCCCCTTCCCGCACAAAAAGCTCAATGCCAGGTGTGTAAGGGTCAAGGATATAAAATTCTTCCACCCCGTAGGTTTCAAAAAACCTCAGTTTGCGCAGCATCTCGCTCACCCGGTTGCTGGAAGAGAGTACTTCTATTACAATCTGGGGCGGTGTATCCCCTTCTTCCCACTGCCGGTACGACCGTCTGTCACCAGCCGGCCGGCCAAAGGCCACCATAACGTCCGGAGCGGTACAAATCTCCGGGTGCCCCTCGACTGGATACCAAAGCAAGTCGCTGACAATCAGTACATCCTCCCGTTCCCGAAACAGATATCGCAGCCCTGTGTGGAGCTTGACGATCAGGTCAAACTGTATTGTATTGTCTGCCATAGGTTTGCCGTCTGAGTCCGGGTACTCAATCGCCTCGTTCCAGAACAAAGCAGGTCTTTTTCCCTGTACCATGTTTCCTGTTTTAGCAGTAAGATACGAGTTTTTACCGGAAAAGATCAGCGACTATCTGAACAAGGTTACGGTGCCGTCCTTGTGAAACTTCGTCCCGTCATTGAGGAGCGCATCTATTACAAATACGTACACCCCTTCCTGGACTTGGTTTCCATTGCGGTTGCTGCCATCCCAGCGCTCTGCCATGCTGTTGAGGGTCACCAGATGTACCCCCCAGCGATCCCAGATATCTACTTTGACCGAGACCACCCCTATGCCCACGGGATAAAAAGCGTCATTGATCCCGTCTCCGTTAGGCGTAAAGGCATTGGGGACATAGATCGCTCCCGGCGGGAGAAACGTGAAGGATACCTCGGCGGTATCAGGGCAGAGGTTGCGCCCGTCAAACGCCACCAGGACGATGGTATAGGTGCCGGGCTCGTCATAAAAATGCACCGGGTTTTCGTCATCGGAGAGTTGCCCGTCTCCAAAATCCCAGAGGTAGGCGACTGCGCCTGTGGATTGATTGATAAACCGCATTTCCTGGCCCGGAAGCACCAGGGTATCCTGAAAAGGAGGGTCTGTGAAAAAGTCGGCCTCCGGTTCTCCGCTGTTTGGCAGGGGAATCACCAGTCGTTGTTCGCAGCTCAGGGTATCCAGGACGATCACTTCGTATCCGGGGCCCGTGCCTGTACCCATAAGCCCGGTAGCCACGGGGCCAGTTTGGGGCGGGGTGGTCACCCATTGGTAAGTATAACCCGGCGTCCCCCCTGAGGCCAGGACCGTGATAACACCATTTGCCTCTGCACAAAAAGGTTCCTCAATATCCACCACAACGATCCGGATGGAGTCAGGCTGCCCGATCGTCAGGGTATCCGCAATGGTACAGCCGGAGGTGTCTGTGACCTGAATAATATAAGTACCGGCACCCAGTTCACTGGCGATGCTGTCTGCCACGCCGTTGGACCACAGATAGGAGAGGGGCGGGTATCCGCCTGAGGCAGCGGCAAACGCCACCCCGGTCCGGTCTCCATAACAACGGAGCAGGGCTGTGGCCCCTGTCGTGTCAAATACCATCTGCGGGGGCTCCAGTACCTCGGTACTGATAGATATCTGGCACCCGTTCTGATCGGTGACGACCACAAAATGGTTGCCGGGTGCGAGGTTATTGGCAAATGACTGGGTCGTGCCATTGTCCCAGCGATAGGTATATCCCGGCGTGCCACCCGCTACGGTCGCGGCTGCATATCCATTGCTGTCTCCATAACAACTCACGGGCTGGACCGTGATATCGCCGATCATTTCATCGGGCTCTCCGATCGTTGCCACCAGTTGTGCCAGGCACCCGCGTACATCCTGTACCAGGATCGCATAGTCCCCTGCCCGGAGCCCGGCCAGCGTCGGGGCCGGGGAGAATGTCAGGGTATCGTATGAGTAGGTATAAGGCTGTGAACCTCCACTGGCGGTTACGGAGATGGTCCCTGACGCGCCCCCAAAACACAGGGCATCCGTGAGGCCTGTGACAGCGGCAGTCAGGAGCGGAGGCTGGGTGAGGCTCACCTGGAAGGAGTCCCGGCATCCGTTCCGGTCTTGTACCCGGATGAAATACGTACCCGCAGCCAGTCCGGCAAAGCTGTCCTGGCTCACAAATGAGCCTCCATTAAAGGCGTACTGGTATCCAGGCGTCCCGCCGGTGGCTGTGAGCGTAATCCAGCCGTTGGTTTCACCTGCACAGCGGATGTTCTCACTGTCGGCCAGGCTGCCTGCCACCGGCGTAGGTTCGACCAGGGTGACGGTCTGCTGCCCGGTACACCCAAGCGAATCCTGGGCTGTCAGGGTATAGGTCCCGGCAGTCAGGTTTGAAAAAATTGGGGTACTGGTGAATGTTCCTCCATTAAGCGAGAAGGTGAAGGGGCCTGTGCCACCTGTGGCGAGTCCCAGTAATTCACCCTCATCACTGCCGCTGCACAAGGGACTGGCCTGTATATCAGCTACTGCAAAAACAGGCGGTGGCTCTGAAATGGTGAATACCAGCGAAAAGCGGCAACCGATCGAGTCCTGCAAAAAAACAGTGTATTGCCCTGCTACCAGGTTGCTGAAGCTGCTGAGCTGCCCAAAAGGACCTCCGTTGAGGGAGTACTGGTACGGAGGGATTCCGCTGTAGCCGGATAACAACACGCTGCCGTCCGAGCCTCCCGCGCAGGTGACATTGATCAGGGTATCTATCTGCGCAAAAGGTTCTGCCACCTGGAGGATTGTGGCATTCACCACATCCGTACATCCGCTGACATCCCTGACAAACACCTGATACGTACCCGGAAACAAACCGGTGAAAATATTGGAGGGCTGAAAAATCACCCCGTCGAGTGAATATACATATCCGGGTGTGCCACCGGAAGCACCTGCCTCAATAGCGCCCAGCGGGTTGTTACAGTCTGTGTTGAGCGTATTCAGGATCACGGCATTAACAGGTGAGCTCGGATCCGTAATGGTCTGGGGTGGGGTGGAGGTGATACATCCGTTGGCATCCCGCACGGAAATGGTGTAGGTACCTGGCAACAGCCCTGTGAAGGTATTGTTGCTCACAAAGGTAACCCCATTGATCGAATACTGATATCCGGGTGTACCACCTGAGGCAGAAACCGTGATGCTCCCGGTCGCGCCGCCTGCGCAGGATGCGTTGATGAGGCTGCTGACGGCAAGATTGAGCACTGGCGGGTCTGTCAGGGTGACTTGTACGGTGTCCGTGCAGCCTGCTGCATCTGAGAGGACGATGGTATAAAGCCCCTGGAGCAATCCGGTCGCAGCAGGGCCAGAACTGACAGACGGGCTCCATGTGTAGGTTGGGGTACCATTGCCCCCCAGGGGACTCAGGCTGATACTTCCGTCGGCGCTGCCTGCGCAGTCAGGATCTTGGAGACTATAGCCTGTGCTGAGCTGGGGAAATACTACAACGTTGACGGTTTGGCTGGCCTGCCCGCAGGTATTGGTAGCGGTGATGGTATATGGGGTGCTGGTGGGAGGGCTTGCTATGGGGCTGAGTAAGGCTGGATCATTCAGGCCGATAAGCGGCACCCAGCTGAAACTGGCACTCGTCAGGTTATTGCCCGTCACCTGGAGTTGTACGCTGTCGCCGCTGCATACCTGAGCAGGCGGGATGCTGTTAAGCGTCGGGGCCTGGTCCACGACCACGAGGACATTGGCCGTATAGTCGCAGGTAAGGGTGGAGGCCGTGACCGAGTACAGGGTTGTCGTGGCCGGAGTGGCTACGGGATTGCCTACAAAGGGATTGTCAAGGGTAGCCGGGGGGTCCCAGGTCCATGTAAACGGCACCGGAGCCCCGTTTACGGTGAGGGTTGCGTTGAGTTGTACCGAGGTGCCGGCACATATCTGAAATGAGTCTGTATCCAGGGTAATGGTAGCCTCCGGCATGATATTAACCGGCTCAATCACAGGACAGTCACCAGGCGCCTGATACGTCACCAGGTAACTTGTCGGCCCTGTAAGGGTAGCTACGGGGTTAGCGATGGTCGAGTCCGACAGTCCTGTGCCCGGTGACCAACTGTAGGTGCCCGGGCCGGTTGTCGTGGCTTGCAACTGTATGCTGCTGGTGAGCACCGGACATACGCGGATATCCTGCGGGGGCAAAATCTCACCGCTGTTGACGATGATGTTAAACCCGACCACCTGCTTGGCCTGAAACGGACATCCATTGTCCTCCACTTCCAGCGTGAAGAAGTAATTGCCGGTATCTGCCAGGGTCGTCGGCCAGCTAAAATTGGCTGTGATGGGATTGTTGCCAGAGCTCACAAACAAGGCACCCGGCACGGCACTGGCGAGGGTCGTTTCGAAGGTCAGAATATCAAGTACATCCGGGTCTGTGGCCGAAATATCAAACTGGAGTGTGTTGCCGGCACATACAGAGAAGGTATTGCCGTTGAGCTGCCCGCCGGAGACATTGACGGGAGGGCTGACGACGGGCACCTGGTTATTACAGGTGATGACAATCATCTGGATGTCCCGCATGGTGGAACCAATCTGCACACCATTGCGGTATTCTTTGACCAGCAAGCTCACGATACCCTGCTGAAGGCCGTTGG
Organism: Bacteroidia bacterium; assembly: GCA_033762375.1. Classification (GTDB taxonomy): domain Bacteria; phylum Bacteroidota; class Bacteroidia; order J057; family J057; genus RDXT01. The sequence goes on along the minus strand of JANRLQ010000004.1, from coordinate 23,963 downwards.
GGATAAAGGAAAACTGGCCCGAAGATGCGTCAAAATTAAAGGTATTGGCTGGTGCAGTTGCCATAGGGTAGGTGGCATTAAACCCTGGCATGTAGGTGATATTCACCGGCTGGGCACTGATATAGTCACGGGGATCTATCAGTTCAAATACAAGCGAGTCACCATCCGGGTCTATTGCACCGTTGTTGAAGTTAAAGGGCTCACCTTCACAGAGATACGGGACCGGGGCCGTCGTGAAATAAGGCGAGTTATTGCAGGAAACCACCTGGTTGTTGAGAAAAGCCTCAATATAGATCCGGGTGGTCGGGGTGATGACGGAGTTGGTGATGGCATAGTTGCGGCAGCATAGTTGCCAGGCGATGCGCCAGTCTGGGCAGTTGGCAGGCAGGGTATATACCAGCTCATACACATGCTCCTCCACACCGGGCAGGATGCCGCCATTACAGGTGCTGGAGGGCTGCTGTGCGGGACACAGCGGCGAAAGCTCCGTGAGGCTCACCCGGGGCGCCTGCTGGATAAAACTGGCAATCCCACAGGACGCGGATGAGAACATAATATTCTGCGAAGGATTGAGGTTGGAGCCCTGACAATCCCGGTACACCGTCAGGGTGATGCGGTAGGTATTGCCACCGAGGCACTCGTACCGCAAGTCTGCACCCATCGCGTGAGTGGCAGATACCTCATATGCCTGGAGCATCAAGCCCAGAAAACAAATGCAAAAGACCCAATAAGATCTCACAACAGGGTAAAGTGTAAGCATGATGCCAGAATTGTAAACCAGAACCCAGGGTTGGGATACGCCAAAAACTTGTACCTATCACAACTACCAAAGACTTTTCCCTATGTACTTGCCCCTTAATCTAGTCGAAGAATATATGTGTATTCGCTGAAATTGTGCTTTTTTTTCTATAAAGACCGGGGGCAGCCTGGAGGATATGTTCGGTATAAACACAGCCGTACCACCCATCAGGCACTTGCCGGATGTCCATGCAATTTACCGCCTTTGGTGTAAAAGTAAACCCGGCAGGAAAATCGTAATGTAAGATTTACAGTAAGTTTGTCCGGTGCCTGTGCAGTTGGTGGGTGTACAGGCTCATTATCAGACGTGTCAGGGTGTTTTGATCAATTTGCCCCAGTACGGTTTCCCCTGATATATCACCTGATAAAAGTAAATACCCGGGACCAGAGACTCAATATTCAGCAGGTGTGGCACGCCCGGCTCCTGGATCCAGGCATCAACCTGCAGGCTGCGGCGGTTGCCATCCAGGATCTGTATCTGGAGTGGTACCTCCACCTCATTTTGCACCATGACGGCCAGGTTACCCGGGGTGGGGTTGGGGTATACCTTGACGATACGGGCCGGGTCATACTGGACAAAAGCCGTATCTGAATATACCGTAACACCCATCGTATGGTGCTGGACCACATAGTAGTAGGCATATTTATCCAGCGGTTGCGCGTCTCCAAACAGGTATCCTGTGGGAAGTGCAGCGAGGCCGGCTGCGGGCACCTCTCCTACTTTTTGGTACGTACGCCCATCTTCGGACCGGAATACCTCAAAGTGACTCGTTTGCCACTCCCGCTCAGTCTCCCAGGAGACCTCTATCTCAGCAAAGGACTGGGCCACCTGGAGCCGGACCGGAGCAGGATACATAGGACCACATCCCTGCGCGTCCTTGCCACTCCCCCCGCTGATGATCCCCAGGCTGTCAGGGCTCAGAATAGCATAACGGTAGCCGCCCTGCTGGTAGGCAGTCCAGCGGTTGCGGGCAGGCGCGTCTCCTATGCGATATTGCCGGACATTAGCTGGCTGGACAGCTTGCTGGGCATTTTCCAGTGGAGCCTCCGGGCGGGAGATGCTGTACATGACCAGCTGAGACGGATCGGTGATTACGGCAGGCGCTATAGCAGCGTTGAGGTCTGCGATGTCCTGATCGTGAAAGTAAAACCGTACCAGGACGCTGTCATCAGGCTGCCGGGCAGGTTTCAGTTTGATCATACGGCCCATGCCATACCACCCGAAGACATTCCGTACATAAGGTGCACGTGACAGGTCATAGGTCCTGCGCTCGGACTCCGGCATGACGATCATGCTGACCGATTCAGGCTGGAGGAGGGTATCGTTGCGGTCGGGATTCAGGAGCGAAAAAAGCATCAGGTCCGCATCTGTGGCAGGGGCGGCAGCGGCACTTTTCCAGTAGTGTACCCACCCGGCTCCATCCCGGCACATCTGGTCGGCTGTATATACACCGGGGAGGGTCGGCACCTCTGCCGGGAGCTGACAACTGTTGGCCGCCAGCACACAGATATTGTCCAGGTACAGATTTTGGGTCCAGGTCGTGTCCAGCGTCACTTCAAATATCAGGATCACCCGCCGCCCGATAAACCCGGTCAGGTCTATCCATTCCTTGCGCCACTCCACACAGGAGGCAGGCGCCCAGTAGGTATCTGCAGCGCTTGCCGGAGACGGTGTTGTCTGCATCTGGGCACCCTGGCGGTCGTAGATCACCTGAGGACCCGGGAGGCAGTCTGAGATGGCAAGTACCCGCATCTGCATATGCTCACTGGCGTATCCCGCCGGATAAGCAATGTCAAAATACAGCTCGGCAGAAGATGTATTGGACAGGTCTATCACCGGGCTGATGAGGAGGTCGCGGGTGCCGGTGGCAGCCGCTCCCAGGCCCTGGCTGGCCCATTGGCCGGCACTGTTGTAGCGCAGGACCCCTGCCCCGCGCTGGTCGCAGGAGCTGAGGGTGTATTTGTCAAATGTCAGTTGCTGATCCAGGTTGCCCAGTACCCAGCCTGTCATGGGGGTGCTCGCCTCAAAGTCCACACAATATGGATACCCGGTGACAGCCGCCTGCAGATCAGCCTGCACAAACCGCAATGTCACGGCATTGTCCAGCAGGTTGTCATCACCCGTCGTCACCCCGTTGACAGCCACGACAGTGACCGTAAAATCATTGACACCAGCCATCGTAGGAAACGGCGGGAGGCTGAGGTCCAGGAAGTCGCCGGGCGCGAGGTTGCCGGACCAGGTGGCTTGCTGGGTATTCACGTCCGTCCCATAGCTGAGTACCAGGCTGGTGATCGGTTGATTGCCATCGTTCTGGATGCGGGCCACCGGAGATACGGCAGGCGAGCAGGACGTCGCCGGAATGTCCTGGATACTGCGGACCGCAAGGTTGAGGTACGGGATAGAGCAGGCAGAATTGGTGAGCAGGCTGCTCCGCACCCCGAGGAGCGTCAGGCGCATCCGGGACTTCTGGTCAGGCGTGAAAGAGTTTTGGCAGGTGGGTGCCCCGTAGTCCATGAAGTTTTCGTACAGGTCTTCCACATCCTGCCGGAGCGGGTTATTGGCCGATACGTCCTGCGCGTCAGTCGAGCAGGTATTCATCCGGGCATTGGTGCCACATACCACGCCCCCATATCCGGCGTCAGGAGGTGTATCACAGATTTTATCACCCCGGAGGAGACAGTTATCATTGTCGCAGGAGGTGATAGGGCCTGTCGGGTCAAAATATGTATCAAAAAGGTTCAGATAATGACCGATCTCATGGATGACGGGTGACATACTGGTGGCATTAGCCCGCCAGAGGCTGGTCTCCAGGACGGGACCATCGTATGGGAATCCATGGGCACCTGCCATATAGGTATAACCCACGATCCCGCAGTTACCGCTGGCCTGCGAGACACAGATATTCCGCACCAGCCAGATGTTCATGTATCGGTTAGAGTCCCAAAAAGACAGGGACTTAAGGCATTCATCTTGTTTAGGGCCTGTGCTGCCAGTGCAGTAGTCATCCCGGTACAGATCCGTGAGGGAGCTGGCCGTGCGGGTGATACCGGTAGTCGGCAGACCGGTGGGGTCAGTCTGTGCCAGGCAAAACTCAATCTCCGTATCAGCGCCCGGGATGCCGGCATTGCTAAAAAAAGGTCCCCCTGTAAATGTATTCCGGTGGCGCATCGCGTCATTCAGATACGCAAGTGCCTGTGTGATCTCCTGGTCCGTGGGATTAGAACTACCAGAGCCGGGCTGACTTTCACCCGGCGCATGGATAATATGTATGACTACCGGTACGACCAGCAGGCCGCGGGTGACGTCCTGGGTGAGGTCCGAGTTGCGGTCCATCTCCCGGTATATCCAGTCATTGATCGCATCCGTGCGGTTGCGATAGGCGGTATCAGCGGCATAACGAGCCTCATGCGCATCATTGGTGCAGGATAACTCGCGTTGTGCCTGTACAGACTGGGGAATATATAGTGCCGGTACCATAAGTACCCACTGTACTACCCGTTTTATGAAGTGTGTTTTGTACATCATTTCCCTCCATACCGTGCTGATAAACCCTGACATCAAAAATCTTCCGTAGGGAAAAAGAGCTGCGAACCGAATAATTCTAAGCGCGAACGGCTCAATTGCCTGACTGAATGGTTGGCTATGTAGCCTGACCTGTCTGATGCTAAGGCTTGCAAAAACCTTGCCGTACTTGTTAGATCAGCCTGGAAAATATCCTCTGGCTGAACTATCTGTTTTTCGCCGGAGGTAAGAATTTTTGTATGTAAATAATTGGTAATCAAACATTTACAATCGTATTTTTTTTCGTTAAAGGTTAATAATATATGACATTTTATGCAAGTTCATGCAGATCAGGCGGTACAACCGTATGTAAGGATTAGGGTAGAATGTGCTCATTTTTGTGAGCAGCGATGAACAACCACAGGGAGTTCAAGTTTGTGCGGGGGCGTGGCAATAAGTTAAACAATTGATTATTAGCAATTTATGAATATATCAATAAACGATACAGGGTCGGGGAGGCAGGCCATCAGGATGTAAGAAAACAGGGGCCGCAAGGAGTAGACGATATATGCAGGGTAGGTATAAAAAAAATAGGGAGCGACTCCACAAGGAAGCCGTCCCTACAGCACAACCATGAAAACACAATAATCGTAACTTCTTTATCAGAAGCAATTTATACTAAAATTCTTTGTTAGGAGCAGTAACAACAACAAAGAAATTTTGTTTCAAAACTAAGTGGCGTGTATTATCTACTGCCTTATTTCTTATACAAAGATAGCATGCTGTAAATGAAAACACCAAATTTTTCTTTCAAATTTGCAAAAAAAAAATTTGACGCTTTCTGCCACTTAACACAAGTTTTTGCAGTAGTAACCTATGGATGACCATTCAACCGGGCTTGAAAAGCTCATTATTATCGGAGATCGGGCCCTGGTGCGGCCCCGGACCCTGTCTGAGACCACTGCAACGGGTCTGTATCTGCCACCTGGCGTGATGGAAAAGGAGGTAATCCAAAGTGGGTACGTGCTGAAAGTCGGGCCCGGATATCCGATACCATTCCCTGCCGACGAACCGGAACCCTGGGAGGAGGTACCTGAGCCTGTGCGGTACATTCCCTTGCAGGTGCGAGAGGGGGATTTGGCGATTTTCCTGCAGAAGGGTGCGTATGAAGTGATGTATGCTGGAGAGAAGTACTATATTGTCCCGCAGAATGCCATCCTGATGCTGGAGCGGGACGAGGATCTTTTCAGCTAGAGAGGCTGCGCTAAATTTTTAGAATTTTACCAAAAAAATTTGCACAATTCATTTTTTATGCCTATAATTGCAAAGACAATTAACGAAAGGCCTTCTTGGAGATGGAGTGTGGCTGGTATCCTGCTTCTGTTGTTGTCCTGTCAGTCTGCTCCTCAGGCAGGCCAGGAGAGCCAGATGGCGGCGGCAGATGTGGTACTGGTCACCGACCGGGGGGAGATTGGGCTTAAGTTGTACGATGAGACACCTCAGCACAAGGCTAATTTTTTGAAACTGGCCGCCGAGGGGTTCTATGACAGTCTGACGTTTCACCGGGTAATTGCTGGTTTTATGATCCAGTCTGGTGATCCACGTACCCGTGTGGCAGCGGGTGTGCCGCTGGATGCCAAGGCACCTGACGGTCCGGGGTATGACCTGCCGGCCGAGATCGTGCCGGGCATGTACCATACCCGTGGCAAGCTTGCTGCTGCCCGATACGGGGATGCGGAAAATCCGGAGCGCAAGTCTTCAGGGAGCCAGTTTTATATCGTGAGCGGCCGTCCCGCCCGGAGTCGCCAGTTGGATTCACTGGAGTTGATTCGCAGCGGGACTCTGAGGGGTAAGTTTTTTGAAGCCTACCAGCCCCTGGCGGGCGAGGGTAAGTTTCAGGGTTCTTTTGACGACTATCTCGCCCAGGAAGGATTTGAGGGGTTTGCCTATCCCGACGAAGTGCGGGACGCCTACCTCACCGAGGGAGGGGCACCCTGGCTTGACTTTGAGTACACGATCTTTGGAGAAGTGATAGCGGGCATGGACGTCGTGATGAATATCGAAAAGATGCCCCGCGATGCCTATGACCGCCCGGTGGTGGAGGTTCGCATCCTCCAGACACGGGTGAAACAACCACAATAACTGCCAGAACCGCTCATACGGCGGGCCCGGCAGGGTCCGCCTTCCACACAGTGGACAGTGCCGGACGCTCAGCCTCGTAATTTTTTTTAATTGTATAATGACATGGCAAAAGATCCACGCGATGAAAAATTAAAATCCCTCCAGCTTACCGTTGACAAGCTTGAAAAAGCCTACGGCAAAGGAGTGGTGATGAAACTGAGTGACAACCAGGCCATGGAAGTACCTGTGCTGCCGACGGGTTCACTGGGACTTGATATTGCGCTGGGGGTAGGGGGTATCCCACGTGGTCGTATCATCGAGATATACGGCCCTGAATCCTCCGGTAAGACGACCCTGGCCATGCACATGATCGCTGAGGCCCAAAAAGCCGGCGGACTGGCGGCTTTTATTGACGCAGAGCATGCCTTTGACCGGTCCTACGCCGAAAAACTCGGGATTGATACCCAAAATCTGTACGTTTCTCAGCCGGACTACGGAGAGCAGGCCCTGGAAATCGCCGAGTATCTCATTCGTTCCAGTGCCATAGATATCGTAGTTATAGACTCTGTCGCTGCCCTTACACCTAAGGCTGAGATTGAGGGGGAGATGGGTGACTCCAAGATGGGTCTTCAGGCAAGGCTGATGTCCCAGGCCCTGCGCAAGCTGACGGCTGCTATCTCCAAGACACATTGTATCTGTATTTTCATCAACCAGCTCCGGGACAAAATCGGGGTTGTGTTTGGAAATCCCGAGACCACTACGGGCGGTAATGCGCTCAAGTTTTATGCCTCTGTGCGCCTCGACATCCGCCGTACTGCCCAGATCAAAGAGGGCAATGAAAGTACGGGTAACCGGGTGAAGGTCAAAGTTGTCAAAAACAAGGTTTCACCACCTTTCCGGGCTACGGAGTTTGACATTATCTTCGGGGAGGGTATCTCCCGCTCCGGAGAGGTGCTTGACCTGGCCTCCGAGCTGGATATTGTACAAAAATCAGGCTCCTGGTTTAGCTATGACGGGCAGCGCCTCGGGCAGGGACGGGATACCGTCCGCAAGCTCCTGAAGGACAACCCCGAGATGATGGATCAGATCGAGAAAAAAATTCTGGCAGCCAAAGCGATCCTGCGGGATACTGCTGTGCCGGATGCAGGCGATGATGAGGTTGCCGTAGAAGACTAAGCTTACGTTTTGATATCGTATGAACTCCCCTCCCGACACATCGGGAAGGGGAGGGCTTTTATCGCTGTGATGCAGCAGGACCGGCCACCGGGTGATAAAGGCTGTACCGTCATACATACGGCCGCCAAGGCCCTGTATTCTGTCCCCTGGCCGGTGAGCCGGGCTGATAGCGAGACAGGTAAATGTGTATACAATCGCTCTTTTGTCATAACCAGACCCCGGAAAAGCTTCGGCTCAACCGGGGTTTTTTGGCCGGTATCCGTATCAGGCAGGATGGCTTGCTACCTACCGGGATCCGGCAGGTGGTGACCCGGCCAGGTTATCTGCGGGAGAATGGGTTATTGATCCCAGTCAGGCTTCAGGTACAAGGTCATGCCACTCCCTGCCAGACAGTCAGGATCATAGTTGGCCGAGGCCAGATCCCGGATCAGGCATTTTTTGCGGGGGATGCCGAGTGTTTTTTCCAGATAATCAATGATCACCTGCCCCCGGCATATACCGATATAAGGTTTTACGTCCAGCTCCTGCTCGCAGGTGAATATCTGGATGACCAGGAGGTTGGTACGCAGGATGGCAGGGGTGACACGCAGGGCATCTGCTATGGACTTAAGCTCTGCCTTACTCTCATCTGTGAGCTCCAGCGAAAAAGACCTGAAAGCAAGTATTCGCTGCTTGCCAAACAGTGCCACAGACTCCTGATAGGAGAGGGTCGTCTGCGCCCGTAAGGCAGAACCCGCGCCACCAACCAGTACGAGTATTACGGCCAGTTTATGGCATAAGCGGAGTATGGGATTCATCATCAGTACGATCATCACTTTCTGAAAAGGATTGTCTCATGCGGGTATCAGCCTCCATGTTTCGCAGGCGGTAGTAGTCCATGATGCCAAGATTGCCCATCCGGAATGCCTCCGCAATCGCCAGGGGGATCTGGGCCTCGGACTCGATCAGTTTGGCACGCATTTCCTGTACTTTAGCGCGAAAGTGCTGCTCGTCAGCGACGGCGTCGGCCCGTTTTTCTTCCGCTTTGGCACGGGCGATTTTGAGGTCGGCCTCAGCCTCATCGGCTTTCAGCTCGGCCCCGATGCTTTTGCCGATGTCCACGTCAGCGATGTCAATGGCCAGGACTTCGTATGCCAGGCCGAGGTCAAATCCCTCATTCATCACCCGCCGGGAGATGATACCGGGATCGGCGAGGATGTCCTGGTGGGACTCCGCCGAGCCGATAGCGGCCACGATCCCCTGTCCTACACGGGCGAGGATAGTCTCTTCGCCGGCGCCGCCGATGAGTTTGTCTATCCGGCAGCGTACGGTCACACGGGCCTTGGCGATGAGTTGTATACCGTTTTTGCAGACAGCCTCCACGGGAGGAGCGTCTATGACCTTGGTATTGACAGAGTCACGTACAGCCTGCAGGACATCACGTCCGGCGAGGTCTATCGCAGCGGCTTTTTCAAAGTTGAGGTCCACGATATCGGCATTTTTGGCCGAGATCAGGGCATCAATGACATTGGAGATATTACCCTTGGCGAGGTGGTGTGCCTCCAGGGTATTAATTTTGACATCCGTAAGGCCGGCCTTACGGGCTTTGATCATTTCCTCAACGATAATCTTGGGCTCCACCCGGCGCAGGCGCATCCCGATAAGCTGCCAGATACTGATCCGTACCGCCGAGAACTGGGCCGTCACCCACAGCCCAAAGGGCACAAAATACACGATAATCCCTCCTAAGACCAGGAGAATGACGACAATGACAGCAACGATGACAATAATAAGCGTGTCCATTGACAAGGGTTGAAGGGTGAATCAGCGACCTTTCCAGTCAGGTTTTCTTTTTTCGACAAAAGCATTCATGCCTTCCCGCTGGTCTTCGGAGGCAAAGAGGAGATAGAAGTTCTTGCGCTCAGCGGTGAGTCCCTCATCCAAAAACGAGTTGGCAGCGTGGAGTACAGAGGCCTTGGCGAGTTGGGCAGCCAGGGGAGGCATGGAGGCGATCTCAGCGGCCAGGCGCAGGGCTTCGTCCAGGTAGACCTCCGGCGGTACGACCCGGTTGACGAGGCCCCATTCATAGGCTTGTGCGGCGGAGATAAACTTCCCGGTGAGGACCATCTCCATGGCCCTGTATTTGCCCATCGCCCGTGCCATACGCTGGGTGCCACCGGCACCGGGGATCACCCCGATCTTGATCTCAGGCTGCCCAAACTGGGCCGTCTCAGAGGCAATGATCATGTCGCATAACATGCACAGCTCGCACCCGCCACCCAGGGCAAAACCACTTACAGCGGCAATGAGGGGTTTACGAAACTGCTTGATCCGCTCCCAGCGGTTCATCTGGCCGCCCTGGAGCATATCAATAGCGGTTTTGCCAGCCATCTCCTTGATGTCTGCGCCCGCTGCAAATGCCTTTTCATTGCCCGTAAGGACCACAACCCGGCAGTTTTCATCCTCGTCAAAAGCAGCCAGTGCGGTGACCAGCTCCTCCATCAGCTGCGTGTTCAGGGCATTGAGCTCCCGTGGGCGGTTGAGGCGTATCAGGCCGGTATACGACTGGACAGCTGGGGTGACTTCTATAAACTCAAACGACATGGTTTCTAAATATGCCCCTAATATACTCAACGAATAGCGGTTTCGGAAACATCTTATACAATCCGCAGCAGACGATGGGGGAAGGGGCATAAAAAAGAGGCTGTCTCAAAAGGGCAGCCTCATAGGTTTTTGCTTGGTTTTATGCACAGAGCGGAGGTTTTGTTTCCCCCCGATGGATTGCTGAGAAAACTTTCCTGTATCGGTGGTGGACACCGGATCAGGATTCGGGATAGAGAATTTTAAGCATACGGTCCATACCGCTGGAGAAGACCTCAAAATCACTCTTGCTCATTTCCCGCGCAAGTGTCTCGGATAGGGTACGGACGGGTTCGGTCAGTTCCTGGATGAGGCTCTGTCCTCGTGAAGTCGGCTGGATATAGATGACCCTGCGGTCGTCTTTGGAGCTCTTGCGGCGCACCAGCCGGTTTTTTTCCAGTTTGTCAATGGTACTGGTCAGGGTACTAAGCTTGATGCTGAAATGTTCACCCACTTCCTTCATCTTCTTGGGATCCTGATCCTGGTTGTGAAGAAAGTTGATAATTTCGACATCAGTCTCATTGACGCCATACTCATGCAGTACAGCCGTACGCCGCTGATTGACGGCGGCTACCAGATCGTTAAGGACGACTTCCAGGCGCAAGGGGCCGGGTTCGGTGAACAGCTTGCTCACAGTATTCATTGAATTTTTACAAGTTTATCAGAATTTTCTGAAGATTAAAAAAATAACATCTGCCAGTATATACAGCGCATAGGTTTTTACCTTGAAAAAATGCCCAATCCGTGAAATACATTATGGGGGCACGAACATTTCAAAGCAAAGGTATAAAAGAACGTTCATAATTTTTCTCTTAAGTACATTTCAAATTTACATAAAATTTTTCCAGAGATATATCAGGCTTTCGCATGAAATGTAATCTGTGTTAGGTTTTTTAGGCTTCCGCATTTTTTTAAAGACGCCTTAGGCAGAAAAAACCTAAAATTCAATACACGGAAATGCGTAATTTATCTCCCATGAAATCTACCGGTTTTTACTTACGGGATTAGATAAGTGTCAGAAAACGAAAACAGGGACGTTGGTTGTAAGTTTTGGCTGCCGAAAGTGTACATTCATTCATTTGAAATTTTAAAAATCAGAAAGTACTTAAAGATCAAACATTAATCCCTGGACGAACCTTGAAGACTTGACAAATATTACGGACGCTAAAATAAAATGTTTCTGATTTTAGATGCCTGCCAGTTGTTTTGAGCACAATGACAGGTGCAAAAGGGAGGGTTCTTGTGATATATATCATTTCAGGTTTAATAGATATCCTGAAAATCGAAATATTACTTCCGTGGGGGCGTCCAATGTTTTTGAAGGATTGTGTAGGGGACTGCCTGTCAGCCCGGTGTCAGGCGGGTGATGACCTCTACCCCCCGGATAAAGTCCTGCAGGGTGTCCTCATCAAAGTTGTGCTGAATATGCCGGGCTATCTGGGTCAGGTAGGCGCTATAGTCCTGGTAGATACTGCGGCCCTGTGCGGTGACGTCCAGCAGGACTACCCGCTTGTCATTGGGCTGGCTGGTACGGCAGAGGATGCCCTGGGTCTCAGCCTTATCCACAAGGCTGGTAAGGGTGCTGAGCTTGAGCTGAAACGTATCTGCGATATGTTTCATCTTGCAGGGACCCTGCTGGATGATGAGCTGGATGATGTCCATCTCTACTGCAGAAATCTGATATTTTTTCTTGATATGATCCCGGTGCCGCCTGAAGATATGGTGGAGCTGCACGAGGGTCTGCTCAAGCTGGCTGATGTCGCGGGGCGTAAGTTCTGAAGAAGTGGCTGACATACACAAAATACCGGAGGGTTAGTGCTGTATGAGAATGTCTGAGATCAGGGGGTGGTCTCAGTAGGAATCATGTGGCATAGTATATCCAGTCCCTGGACGAGTGCCTGGCAGGTCTCGGTATCCAGCTCCCGGTGCAGCAGTTGCGCCGTGACCTGGATATACTGACAATATGCCTGATATACACTTTGACCCTTGCGGGTGAGTTCCAGGTACACCACCCGCCGGTCGTCACGGGCATTCAGGCGGCGGGCGAGTTTGAGAGATTCAATACGGTCCACCATGCTGGTGAGGGTACTCAGGGCCACGCCTACATGGGTGCCCAGGTCCCGCATCCGCTGGCGGCCCTGGGTCGCAATGAGTTGTATGATCTCCATCTCCAGCGGCCCGATCTTGTACTTGGCATATATATAGGCACAGTGCCGCCGGTACACCTCGTTCAGGTCATACAAATGACGCTCCAGAAGGGTGCCTCCGGAGTCAGGGGAGAGAATATCGGACACAGACATAGGCAAGTGAGTAGAAAGTACTGGTGCAATAAGGTGCTGGTTGTCAGATCAGTTCACATGTGTGATCCAATTCTGCTTCAAGTAACGAATAGTCGGATACTTGAAAAAGGATATGCAGTAAAATTGTTTTAAAAAAACGAACAAATGTCAGGTGTCTGAGAGACCGGGATGCACTTGGAGTACGTGTGTGATACAGGAGCTCTGTCAGAGGCTCATTCGTCATATCGGGGGAAAATAACCACCATAATAACCCCAATAGACCCCTGCGCCGTGTTTGTATGGGTTGTTTCTTCAGGAAGTCTGATTTCCTGACGTAGTCATATGAGACAGGATGTCTGAAGGCATGATCTGCGTTTACTGACGGGCATTGCTGAGGGTAAATCCCCGCTTGTCTATCCTGAACGAACCTTTTCCGATCCTGACAATGGCCTTGCCGCGTGCAAAGGCTCTTGCCTCATCAAACCGGATTGGGATGACAACCTTGCCTTCCGTATTGATATATCCCCACTTGTCACCCCGCCTGACGGCTGCCAGGCTCTCTGAGAAGTCTTGTACATCTTCATAGATGAGCGCGGTGAGCAGTGAGCCATCAGGGCGGATAAAACCCCACCGGTTATTGGATTGTACCCGGGCATACCCTTCCTTAAACACAAAAGGATTGTTGTAGGTCGGCTCCAGGATAATGTCTTTTTCGCTTCGGCGCAGGCCCCACTTACCATGCTGGTTGAATACCGTGAGTCCTGTCTCCGGGTCTGTATAGGCTGGTATATTGGACCGGGGCTGTACGGACTTGGAGGGGGTACTCGGGCAGGACAGGTTAGCATATGGGATACACTCTCCGCTCAGACCGATATAATATGACTGTCCCCCCTGTGTGACCAGAGCCAGCGCTTTTTTTTCCTTCATGGCAAATACGGCAGCCTCCTCATACTGGAAGGGAATCACGGCTTTACCGTAGATGTCTATATACCCCCATAGCCCGTCAGGAAGTTTGACAGCGGCACGCCCATAGCTAAAGTCATAGGCGTTTTCATACTGGCAGGAGATCTGCACGGAGGAGCTGCCAGACTGTGAGGTCTGCTGTGTCATCTGCCCGACGGCAATAAAACCATATTTACCCTGGCTGATAATACGCTGCATACCTTCGGAGGGAGTACCCACCAGTTGATACGATGCCAGATCCTGCATGGGCTGTATTTCCTGCATGGTCGGAGCGGGTATTGTCTCTGCACGTCGTCCGACAGTAGGATGGGTGAGCGCCACCTGTTCTTTCCCGATCCAGGCCTGTACGACCTCACCCGACCGGAAGTCACGGTCCATCCGGCTATACCTGATACCGCCATAATAACTGGCATCCCCCTGCTGATCAATGAGCCCGTAGAGATTGTTGACCTTTACCCGCGCAAACCCCAGATAAAACGGCCATGCTTCCTGGTACTGGGCGGCAATCACCAGTTGGTTGGCTCCGTTCATATATCCCCAGAGACGAGACTGGGCATCCTGCACGGCCCGCAGGTTGTCGCCGGGTTTGCCTACTTGTCGGAACAGGACGGTATTGCTCCGGTTGATGATGACATACGTACCGGCCCCTGGCATCCCGGGTGGGATCCGGACCTCAGCGAGACCGTTTACAAAGGGTGCAGGCTCTGTATACTGGATCGGAATCACCAGCCGCTGCGTCGAGTCAATGTATCCCCAGCGCTCACCAGACCGGACGGCGGCCAGCCCTTCGCTATAGGGTTGTATTTCGTTATAGGCAAATACAGAGCAGCCTCCGGGTTTGTATCGCTCGATAAACTCGCAGATACGGCCCCGGTCCTTGCGCACTTCCAGGAAGTATTCGTACAGGTCCAGAATCGTCGGGAGGATAATGTTGAGGCTATCCTGCATCATGTCAGGCGCCTGATCCAGGTCCTTCAGCGCCGTGAGGAGGCGGTTGGAAGCATCTTCGCCACTTCGCGCCCTGCGGGCGGCCATCAGGCCTGCCATGCCCTGCCCATATGCCGTAAGTTCACTAGCCGCATGCCCCTGAAGCCGTGAAAAACGCTGCCGGGCCTCGTCAAAAAGTCGCTGCTCATACAAGACCAGGGCGCTGCTGTACACTGCCTGACGCTTGAGGGCTGGCTGACGGCCCGCCTGCCCGCTGATCAGCTGCACCCCTTCGCCGGGTACTGCGGCCAGGAGATCGCCCCCTGTGGCACTAAAACTGAGGTTACCGCCTGTATTGGCGGGGGGAGTAGGGTAGGCATTGGCAGGTTGCTGAAAAGGCGGAACCTCCAGGGTGCTCAACATCCGCTGGCCGGGTATATCCCACAGCTGAAACACTACCCGGCTACCGCCTGCAGGCCAGCCGCACAGCGCCACCGCACTGCCATCCGGAGAGAGCCGCATGGACCTGATCTGCTCCAGTCCTGTGCGAAGGGTGAGCAGCTCAGTACCATTCATGCTCCACAGGCTGATCACACCGCCCGGACTGGCTGCCAGCACCCAGCGGCTATCTGGCAAAAACAGGGCCTTGCTCGCCTTGCCTGCCAGCAGAAAATCTGCCACAAACTCACCTGTGCGGTTATTCCATACAGCACAGGTCGAGTCGCCGGAAGCGGTCACGACATATTGATTATCAGGCGAAAAACTAGCATCCAGCACCGCATCTGTATGAATCTGGATCAGGTCATGTATGCGCACCCCGGAAGCACGGTTCCAGACAATGGCACTTTTGTCCATGGCCCCGGTGACGACATATGCATCATCTGTCGAGAACGCCGCCGACAGTACCATACCCGTATGCCCCCGGAAAGTCTGAAGGCGCTGACCGGTATGGATATCCCAAAGATAGGCTTCCGTACCCCCGCCTGTCACCAGGTACCGGCTGTCGTGTGACACAGCCATACAACTAACGGGTACGGGATGGCTGATCTGCACCGGGGGCGTAACAGCATCCAGCCAGCGCACAGTGATCTCCTGGCCGGTATGCTGGATGATTCCGCTTTTGTCCGGTATCAGGCAGGCGTCTGCCAACTGGGGTTCTGCAATTCGGACCTGAGGCCCCAGAATAAAACCTTCTGTATAAAGCGGACTGAGCTGAGCCGCCCGCAGAAAATCCCGGTAACTGTCAGGCAGCAGGGAGTCCCCCTGCGCACGTGCGATATACAGGTGGGCCAGGCCGCGCTGGTAGTAATACAGCGGTGTCAGCGGATCCAGCCCCTGTGCCCTTGCAAAATTATTATACGCGCTCCCATAGTCGTGTTTATCCATAAACTGCCCGCCTACATAGCTGAAAAACACGGCACTGTCTGCGCCGTTCCGGAGGCGGTAGTATTGGTTTTCATACTTCACGAGCCCACCCCGCGTGTAGGTGGCTTCAAGCAGCGGATTAAAGTCTGTGTCCTGTGTAAACTGGCGGATGACGGGGATCATCAGGATGGCAATCGCTGCCAGGCCGAGGGTATACCGTATCCAGGCCCGCGTACCGAGGATTGCCATGCCGTCCCGGAACAGTACGCCCCGCAGGTTGTCTGTCAGGCGGATAGCAAGCGGAGAACCTTTGCCCTGCTGCAGGTGCTGAAGGACGACCGGGTCATCTACTTCATTCCGCTCAGCGAGTGCCTCGATTTCCTGCCGGAGTTGGGCGTTGGGGCTGTTGGTTTCGGCAGCCAGTTCCCATTGCTGGAGTGCCAGGTGATTGCGGTGGCGCTCGGCAGCCAGGGTCTGGGCGGGTGGAGGATTTTTTTCCAGCAGTTCAATAATACCTTCCCGTACCCGGCGCAGGACCTCCGGTGGCAACGTACCGATAAGGGTCTGCCGCAGTTCATCCGGCATTTGACCTGTCCTGAAAAATGGCAGCCGGATCAGCCGGAGCAGGTTTTCCTCTGTCAGCAGCGGAGCCACCTGAAACTCCTGCAAACACCATCCCAGGTACAGGGTGAGGTCCCACTGGCACTCCGGATATACGGCACAGGCAGCGAGCCAGGTGTAGAGCGGTTCACCCAGATAGGCACGCAGGATATCGGGTTGATGCCAGTCTTCCTCATCCGGATTGGCACCCGGCCCTGTCAGCTTCCAGACAGGTGTTTTTCGCACCACCTCCGGGTCAAAGTACGTCAGCAGGGTGCTCAGGGGTTCTGTACCGGCGGGCAGAAGCACAAAAGAGCGGGCCAGCGTAATCTCGGCCAGGCTCCAGTCGGCAGGACTCCTGGGGGTCAGGATAGCCCGGTCCTGCCACGCCTGCATAGCCAGGCACTCAGCAGTCGGGTCCCCGGAGATAGGGTCCAGCAGGCCGGCCCCGTCCCCCATGACCAGGAGGCGATGCTCAGGATACCGGGTAGCCAGCTCCTGGAGTGTCATGGGTTTGTCCTGCGGGGTGCGGGTATAGCCACCCATCTCGGGTGGGAAATAATAGATGTCTGTAAATACGTCTTGAGCGGCCAGGGCTGCCGTAAGGGTCTGAAACCACCAGGCCTGGTGGTCCCGGTGGGTGCGCCGCTCAATCAGAACCAGGTATTCGGGCGGACGGGTGCCTGCCTGATAGCTAAATGTCGGGTACCCCCCGGCGCGGATAGTTGCCTCAATGGTGGCAGGGACATTCAGGACCCTGATATCACTCTCCTGGCGGCGGCGCAGGTGTACCGCAGCTTTATGGATGGCGTCGGCAGCAAATACCGGCAAGGCAAACGGCAGCTTGACAGCCCATGTAAAGGGGCCATCCTGGCTTCGTTTTCGGTCCAGAAGGTACCGGCGCCGGGCGTGTTTGTACCATTCGTAAAAAAATCCGCCGACAGCCAGTACGATCACCAGGAACAGCGGGATATAGGGCGTGAGCGGAAATACCCTCAGGGGCGTAATATCTGCTTTTTCGACGGGAGGTGTCGGAAGGGGCAGCAGGCGTAAGGTGTCTGTCGGTGGCGCGATCCGAATGACTTTACAAAATTCGTCTGTACACCCACGCTCGGTTTCAATCCGGAGGCAGACTTTGTACTCCCGGTATGCCGAAAAGGTAAAAGCAGGTGCGGTCACAGAGTCCGTGCTGCCTGCATCGTCTCCCATTTTCCAGGCCCACCGGATGATCCGGTCACCTTCTCCCAGTATGCTCGAGTCCTGAAAGGATACCGATTGGGGATTGGAGGCTGAGGTCTGGTACACAAACGCGGCCTGACAGGAGCGGGTGGAGACCAGGCGTACCAGGCTGCTGATTGTCACACGACACCCGGCCGCATTGGCGATTTCAAGTTTGACCTGGTATGATCCGGAGTCGGCATATACAAATACGGGCCGAAGGACATTCGCCTGCCGCTGCCCGGTGCCATAACTCCAGGTGCGGCTGCTGACGGAGTCGCTGCCCAGGCTGGCAAACTGTACCTCAAAGCTGCCGTTTTCAAGTTCACGTGCCGTGTAGGCAATGCCGGCATCCTCCAGAAGGTCACAAGGCTGAGGTTGGTGGAGGATTTCGCGGGCTACGTATTTGGAGATATTCCAGGCCAGGTACTTGGGGTCATCCAGGCTGTAGCGTTTGAGGTAGGCCATGGCTCCGGGCCGATCTCCCTGTCCTTGTATGGCCTGATAGGCCCCGATCACCAGCGATACCAGGAGCGCGGACACGATCAGGGCAAGGCAGAGGAACAACCACCGGCTGGCAATAAAGGCCCGTACAGAGGCAGCACGCGGACGGGAGACACGTGTGCCGGTAAGTGCGCGGGGAGGTGCGGCAGGCTGTGTAGCCCAGGATTCACAATACGCCTCAAACAACCTCAAAAACCGCTGCTGCTCTTTTTCACTCCGCGCAAAAATCGGGCAGAGCAATCCACCCAGCCGGGATACGGGTGTATCAGCCGGGAGCCGATCCAGCAAAGCCTGCACCCGCAGGTGCGTGTCTATCCCCACCGGAAACCCATTGTCCCGGAGTTGCCGCAGAAAATCTTCGAGGGGGATAAACGGATGCATAGGAGCAGTCAGGTCAGGCCACGGTTAGCGGCGGAGTTTGTCGAGGTCCTCTTTGTTTTTGGCAAGAATGGAATAACTCATGGCCAGCTTCTGCAACTGGGCTTCCACATCGGCATTGATGTCTATGTTTTCCCGGTCGAGGATATGGATCCAGGCCAGGAGTTCTGCTGTGGCAGGGGGCTTGCGGAGGCCTTTGTTCTGGCGTATGTCCATAAAGTGCCGGATAGCCGCCTGGAGCATCTGGGAGCGGAAGGACTCGCTGAGCAGGAGGCGGTTTTGGACGATCTGGCTCAGGGTCTGGGCATCCGGGAAGCTGATATGGAAATATACCACCCGTCGGAGGAAGGCATCCGGCAGGTTTTTTTCGGAGTTGCTGGTCAGGATGATGATGGGGCGGTTGGCGGGGTCCGACTTAAAGGATTCGCCGGTTTCCCGTACCGTAAAGGCCATATTTTCCAGCTCATTGAGCATGTCGTTGGGCACATCCCGGGGAGCTTTGTCTATTTCGTCTATGAGGACAACGGCACGGCGTTTACCAGACTCCCGGATGGCCAGGCCCAGGGCCTCAAAGGTGATATACTGCCGGATATCCGGCTGCGTCTGGGCGAGCTGTGCAGCCTGGAAATGTGCCAGGGAGTCGTAGCGATAGAACAGGTCGCGGGCATTAGAGGTGGTTTTGGTATAAAACACCAGGGGAGCCTCCAGGCCGAGCTCATGTGCAATGCTCCAGGCAAGCCGGGTTTTGCCGGTGCCAGGCTCGCCCGTCAGCAGCAGCGGCTGGCCCAGGGCCAGGGCTACATTGACCGCGTCCCGAAGTGCAGGAGAGGCCACGTACCCCTCAGGCGCTTCCATCCGGGTGATCTTCTGATAGGCAGGAACCTGAAGCCCGCGGGACGTCAGGGTCGTGCCATCGCCACGGTATATCTCAAACTGACTCACGGTGCAGGATACATTAAGGGTGACGAAAGATAAAGGTACAGGATATTCGGTGTATTTCAGGCGGTGCGGGTCAAAACATATACAAGGTCATCAGACGAGCTGAACAGCATATTTTTCCTGGAGCATACGAATGACAGCTTTAAGGTGAGTCTCTACCCGGGACATGACGAGAGAATCAAGCCGGGTGCTACCTTCCAAAAACATATTGTCCGAAAGCCCCAGGCACTCCTCTACCTCTGCCAGATTGGTTTCGGTCAGCCAGTCGTCCACATGCGGTTTGCGGATAGACTCCAGCTCCGTAAGCAGGGTGCAGGTCTGGGTATGTGCCGCAGCCACTTGCTGGAGTTCTTTGACGATCTTCTGCTTGACATATCCTTTGCTGAAAAGCCGGCTCATAAGATTGCCCTCCTTGACTTCCTCGGAGTACAGGATATTGATGAAGATGACGACACGCGGGGCTTCCGTATGGGGAGCGGTGACATTCCAGAACTCTCCCGCATACCACTTGATCAGAGGAGCCGTCGTTTCATTCCAGTATTCGGCAGGGATATGATGCTGGATGACGATGGCCTGCCGGCCGGCATACATGGTGAGGCCGAGCAGGTCTGCGCCGGAGAGTTCTTCGATGGGTTTCTGGAGGCGGTTGAGTCCCTCAAAGGTTTCTGCCAGCCGGACCTTGAGGAGGGTCTGCACATCACCCTTAAAGGGCCAGTTGCGGACCTCTTCCGGCTGTACGAATTTATTTTTTTCGCCGATATAGGCGTAACTAAAACGCGTTACGAGGCTCTCGTGGCGCTGCTCACGGTGGCCGTGCACCAGGTACACCCGGGGACGGTTGGCGGCCGTCTGGACATAACTCCCTGCAAATTCATCGTTTTGGTTGATGCGGTTGCAGAGGACATGGGCAAACCGTCCAATCTTAAGGGCCGCAGCCCCGGGGTCCGTAGGAACACCCTGGCGCGCCAGCCGCCAGTCCGGAGGGGTCTCAGGCAATAACTCCCAGGGCGCAGTGCTGGTCGGAACTTCGTCCGGGAAGGCGTACAGGCTCCGGAAATGCTGCGCACCGGTCAGGGTCAGGATCTCCGCCGAGGCATCCCCAAAAGATTTCTGGGTGGAGGCATATCCGGCCAGTCCCTTATAAAACCGGATGGCAAACTGCTGGGCTATATCGTCCTGGATGGCGCGGGAGGTCCCGATCACCGCCGGAATCCCCGCTGACCGCATTTCCAGGCTCATGGCACGGGTCGAGCAGCCATTCAGAAAGACCAGTTGCAGGCCCGCCTGATTGGCCAAAAACTGACTCAACCCCGCTGAGTGTGCTACTTGTGTGGTGCCTCCGCCTGACTCCAGCAGGAGCTGATAGCTGTCCGCATGCCCCCCATAGTGAAATACGGCGATACGACCGCTGTAGGCGGGATCCTGAAATACATCCAGGATATCTCCCAGGGTCGCGTTGGTACGCTCCACGACCTCTACTGCTCCGGCCTGACGGGCGGGTTGCAGGGCACTCCGGATACCCCGCAGTTCCTGGGCCAGTCCCCGGAGGTACCGGGCCTGGTTTTCCTGGTCATTGGCAAAGGCAAGGAATATAACCGGAATGCCTTCCATCGGCAAAACAAAAGTCTGGGCGTTAGGAAAAGGTCTAATGTGCGAATAACGCAGAAAAATAAATATTCTGACAAAGCTAACCTAATT
Organism: Bacteroidia bacterium; assembly: GCA_033762375.1. GTDB lineage: Bacteria > Bacteroidota > Bacteroidia > J057 > J057 > RDXT01. Next base: position 2,876 of record JANRLQ010000004.1, on the reverse strand, counting down.
TTTCGGCCCAATCCTATTACAAGACGAACACACGCGGGCTGACGAAGCAGGCGAAGCCGTAAGATATTGGCCGGTTCATATATCGGTATCCCTGCGATGCAGATGATCTGCTGGGGATGCGTATGTTTCTTCGGGCCTTTATGCGTAATTATGCAGCCATGAAATATCAGCTCTCACGGATAACACTGGGTCTGGTGGCCCTGATCTGGCTGGTGGCCCTGCACCTGTATCAACCCTGGCAGGATGGAATCCTCCGGGGCGGAGACAGCTGGGGGTATTATATGTACCTGCCCTCCGGGTTGATCCACCACGACCTGGCCTATCCGGCACCTTCACTCCACCTCCGCAACGGACTGCTGGGCCAGGAAACCACCGGTGACCCTGTGAGCCGCGAAGATATGCTGCTCAGGGTAGGGGAGGGGCGTGTCGTCAACCGCTACACGATGGGCGTGGCGATCCTGCTGAGTCCTTTTTGGGGCGTAGGGCATCTGATCACCCTGATGACTGGCGGTCCGGCAGATGGATACTCGGTCTGGTACCGGTACCTGGCACATCTGGGCGGCTGGGTTTATGCCGTCCTGGGTCTCTGGATGATGATGCGGGTCCTGATCCGCCGGGTGGCTGATCCTGCGGTGGCCCTGACCCTCCTGCTGATCGGGCTGGCAACCAACCTGATGTATTTTGCCGTAATACAGCCGGTGATGGCGCATGCGTGTCTGTTTGGATTGTGGGCCGGACTGGTGCTGGCAACGGTCAGGTTTTGGGAAAAACCCTCCTGGACAGCTGCGGCAGGGATCGGATGGGCAGCAGGTATGATCACCCTGATCCGCCCCTCGGAGTTGATCTGCCTGATCATCCCCCTGACCTGGGGTCTTGTATCCTGGCGTACAGTGGGTGAGCGTCTGCGGCAAGCCGGGGCATGGATACCCCTGGCAGGTCTGGCGGCAGCTGTATTTGCCCTGACCCTGCTGCCCCAACTATTTTACTGGAAGGCCGTGACCGGGTACTGGGTGTACTACAGTTATGGTGGGGTAAAGTTTGATTTTGCACATCCGCATATCTGGGAGGGGCTTTTCAGTTTCAAAAATGGCTGGCTGGTTTATACGCCGTTAATGGCGCTGGCGCTGGCCGGGATCGGGTACCTGGGCCGTTGGCGCGAGGCTCTGCTGCCAGTTGGGTTGCTGCTGCCGATACATATATATATTATCTATGCCTGGCCCTACTGGAATTACCTGAACGGCCTCGGTTCCCGTCCCATGGTCGAGGTGTACCCGCTGCTGGGTATCCCGCTGGCGTTGCTGCTGCATGCCTGGCTGGGTGCAGGGCGGTGGCGGCTGGCCCTGGTTCCGGTATCGCTGGTCCTGATCTGGGCCAACCAGCTTCAGACCTGGCAGACCTGGGCCGGGGTGTATTTCCCGGAGGATAACCATCGGGCTTATTTTTTCCGGATGCTCACCCGTATCCGGCCCCGGTATGAAGACCTGGTATTGTTTGATGCCCTGGAGGTGCAGCCCGACACAAGCCGGCTCACCCGGGTCCGGCAGTTGTATGCAGATCCCATCACCGATACCCTCCGGTATGGCCGCCATGTCGTGACAGAGCCGGTACATAGTCCCCCGTATGCGGTTTACTCCACTGACCAGCTTCCATACGGGCCGGGGGTGAATGTTCAGGCAGACACCGCCGGGCTACAGCCCCGTGACTGGGTCCAAGCCGTTGTCTGGGCTTACCGGCCTTATACCGGGCAGGACTTGTACCGGATGAGTTATCTTGTCGTGACAGTGGAGGGGGGCGGACAGGCCCGCGTCTGGCGTGCCGTGCGCCTCGACAACAAACCCGGCAACGACCGGCATACCCTCTGGGGAGGATCCGCGCAGGTATGGGGACCCGTCTCCCTGCTCGTGCGTATACCCGACGACCTGGCCCCGACGGATATTGTCAAGGTCTATGTCTGGCATCCCGGCACCCGGCCGATGTACGTGGATGACCTGGAGGTGAAGGTGTGGCGGGAGTGAGGTTTAAACACCACTCACCCAGCCCGACAGCCAGCCTGCGGATTCAAACCGTACCCTCAGGTTTACTTGGCTTTCATTGACGGCTCATAACTGGCTGATACCCCGATGTTTTTGGGGTTGTACAGCTTGGGGTTACCGCTTCGTTTGGCAAAATTGGAGGCTGTACATGGCGTAGAGTCGTTGAGCAGGTCTTCGCCATTTTTCAGGTGATACTCCATCCACCATTGCTCGGCTACCGTGGTTTCAAACTTGGTGACTTCTTTGAGTTTTTCGATTACCTCATAATAATACGGCCAGTCCTCCGGATCGCCGCTATAGTCCAATCCTTTTTTGGTCGCGTGAATATACCAGGGGGCCCACACGTCTCGTGTTGTATGCTCCTGAAACCGGGCAAACTCCCGGTCGGCGGTGGTCTGCCCCACATACATGATCTTGTCGTCTCCGGCACGCCGGATCAGGTAGATCACGGCATCCAGGCGACCGGCATCGTCCAGGGTGGGGTATCGCTGGATGGCGGCCGTAGGGCGTTTTTGCGTAAGGGCTTGCCACCAGCCTGCCTGCGCTACCTGCGGGCTGCGCCGGATCATGGTCTGGATCGCCTGCTGCTCGTGGGCCGTCGTGCGCTGGTCTGCCAGCGGGGCATGGGTACCTGCGGGTGAAAGCGTATCCCGGGCGGCGGCCCTGATCCGCTGCGGATCATCTGGTACAGGAGACGTATGCGTGCTCATATGTTACGTAACAGCGTGTGTAGTTAAAAGCAAGATAAACGATCAAGCGTTAAAAAACAACGGGGCGGCAAAATGTATTTTATTGTCAAATATGTGAAGAATAGAAATAATAAGTCCGTTTGTGCGGCTGATG
>JANRLQ010000003.1:0-183457 GCA_033762375.1 Bacteroidia bacterium | reverse complement strand
GTATTCATAATGTATCAGGTACCTGTATCACTCCTCCAGCGACCCCAATCCACTGACCAGATAGTACACATCTGCCATCCGCAGGCTCAGACCGAGGGACTGCAAGGGGAACTCATCTTCCAGGCCTGCTGCCGTGAGGATGTCCCAGGTGCCGTTTTCGTGCCGGAAATACACATGTACCAGGGGGAGGTTCTGGTGTACCAGGACATACTCCCGGAGGGAGGGCAGGAGCCGGTAGTGCGAAAACTTACTGCCCATGTCAAAAGCTGCCGTGGACTCAGAGAGCACCTCCAGGACCAGCAGGGGATTGGTGATGGCATGGGGGTCAAGCGCGCTCCGGGTCGGGGTGCCACAGACAACAGAAGCATCCGGATAATAGGTCCGGTTGACGGATTCGATCCGGATGCGGACATCAGACGTATAGACAATGCAGGGCCGCTGGGCGATTCGGAGTGCCTGGGAGATGGCATACGTCATATTGGCCGCCAGTTGTCCATGCTCAGGGGTGCCACCCGCCATGGCTACGGGTACACCGTCATGGTACTCATGCCGGACCGGGGAACTGGCCTCTGCTGCGAGCCAGGTTTCATATGATACCCACATCGGGGATTCCTGCGCCTTGGGGAGCATATCATGCGTCATTTGCCTCGCTAACATACAAAATATCCGGCAATCATCAGTAGGGCCCCACAACCGGACCCAGGGCAGATACTCCATTCTCATTAAACGCCTCAATGGCAAAAAAATACAGCTGTCCCGACGTCAGGGCCCGGAGTTCAAGCGAGGCCGGCTGATCCGCCCAGCGCTGGTAGGTCTGGTAGAGTTTGTCGGGGGCGATCCCCCACCGGATATTATACCCGACAGCGCCCGGTGCAGGACGCCAGGACAGGCAGGCATTGCGGGGATCCTGGTCACGGGAGACAGTAAGGCCCTGTGGGGTCACAGGCGGTTTGCCATTACCCCGCCCAAACACCCGGAGGTCTCCGATCGCAAGATAGGGGGTAGGGGTGGACACGTGTTCATAGCGCACATACCGCGTCCGGACGGGTGCAGGCAACTCAATATACGCATTGGGGCGGTCGCGTTTTTCGGCAGAGAGGTCAGCAAGCGGGGACCAGTTGCGCCCGTCCGACGAGTGCAGCAGCCGAAACCGGGTGAATACGTAGCTGGAGTCGCTGTAATAAATATTGGACTTGTAATCAATAAAATTGACCTGCACCGCCCTGACCTCCTGTACCGACCCCAGGTCCACGGTCAGGGTTTCACCGGGCTGGTTTTGACCGGCAACCCAGTAGCTGCGAGGGTTTTCGTCTGTGACCCGCTCAGGGACAAAATCCGCATGCTGAGAGGACGCCACGGCGGGCTTGCGATAGGAAAGTAACATCCAGCCTGTAAACAAGGCGTCCCGGTCTGTCCAGGTATCAGCTGGCAGGTAGTGCGGGAAGTCTCCAAACCGGGTATTGGAAAACATAACCCCATCCGCGTCAAATCCAGCCGGAAACATCGCGATCCGCCGCTCAAAATTCCAGTTGACGGCCAGCCAGGGTGTGCCGGTATTCCAGTAATTGCCGTATCGGTCCTGAAACGTATTGCCATGTCCGGCGCCGGTCATAAATCCACCGGGTTTGTAGGAGACCGGGTTATAAGGGGCGTAGGTAAAGGGTCCCAGGGGATGATCTCCCACATAGGTGCCATTGGCATAGACATTATACTCCGTGCCCGGGGCGCCATACTGGAGATAATAGCGGCCCTGGTGTTTGGTCATCCACGCACCCTCTGTGAAGGGGCGGATGTTGCTGGTATGGTCTGGCCCAAAACGTTCCCAGCCGTTGGTCTCCGGGTGGAGGTAGATGAGTTCCCGATAGGGGGAGGCGTAGGTCAGCTTCCGGCTTTTGTCCAGTTCTGCCCCAAAGATCGGATAGACATTGGAGGAGCCCCAGTACATATACCATTTGTCCAGGTCTTCATCATAAAACAGGGCAGGGTCCCACGGGCCGATATACTGCGGGAGGCGGGGCAGCCAGCGGTTGTAAAACTGGAGCTCGCCGGTCTCAGGAGACGTGCTGAAAAGGATCGGGCGCTGCTCAAATGTGGACTGAAACACATACAGGGTATCCCGCACCGACAGGGCAGCCGGGGCACACATGTCCTCCATCGGCCACATACTGGGATACACAAAGGTCCAGTTGACGAGGTCTGGCGAGCGCCAGTACCCATTGTGAATCGTTACAAACAAGTAGTACTGACCTTCGTGCAGGACAATCACCGGATCCGCGCCGGAGCGGTACGAAATCGAGTCATTGACCTGCTCAAAATTGTAGCGATACCCGATGTCCATCGGATTACAATAGGTTTTTTGTCCGGGGATCTGTCCCTGAACCATGCCGGATAGCAGCAGGCAGAACAGATAAGGTAAGTAGCAGCAGTTGTTCACGACACAGGAAAATTAAGGACTCAATATACACCTCCCGGCTGATGTTTGGGAGCGTTGGGCAAGGCAAATTTTCAGCCGCCCACCGCATAGACTCAAACAAACATATCACGTTGTCTAATCAACGGTGAGGATATATTTCATAACAGGACTTAAATGGCTGCTTCGTATATTATTTGTTCAGCGTTTTGTTTTTCAAGCAAAACATTTTTTGTATATTCGATTATCGTAGCAAGACATTTTACGCAAAGAACCACTCCCCAATTTTCACGAACATGGAACCCTTCCTCACCCTCTTTCATCAGATTGCGTCAGCATATCAAGGTCCGGCCCCTTTGGTAGTCCGTCAGGAAGATGCCTGTTATGCACATGCCCTTACCCCGGCCAAGGCAGAGATTACGCGGGGTGACAACCTGCAAGGTGGGGTGGCGGTGATGGTCCGGCATGGTCAGGCTCAGATTCAGGCATTTGTGCTGCGGTTGGTGTGTACCAATGGCCTGATCGCGCCTCACACCACCTGGGCAGATACCTGTGACCTCAAGGTGTGGGATGAAACACAAGTGGCCGAAAAACTCATGCATGCCATGCAGACGGCTACCGAGGCCCTGCCTGTCGCCGCCGGATGGTTCAGAGAGGCCCATCGTATCCCGGTCACGCCCGAGATGCTCAACCAACTGGAGCACCGGCTCCGGATGATGATGACCCAGGCCACTACTCCGGCACGCAGCCGTCGGGGACAACTGTGGCAGGCCCGGCACACGGATTTTTCTGCCTTGCGGGGGGCCGAAACCCTGTTTGACGCAGTAAATGCGATTACCGCAGTCGCCCGCGAAGTACCGGATCCGCAGCTTCGCTGGAGCCTGGAGCTCAAAGCCGGCCACCTGCTCCGGGATCACTTGCGGATACCGGCGGGCAGTTATACCCTGCTGGCGGCGCAGGATATGGTGGTTATGTAAATCTCCCGGAGAGCTACGTCTTGAGGGAATATTGCCTTGATTGGGGGTCATCAGGCTTGCCGATCGTCCCATGGCCAAATGAAAAACCAGTTTGCACGGCCTCCGGATTTTATCCGGAGGTTTTTTGTGGACCCTTGCCTTTGCGTGTTTTGCGGAAAGCCGTTGTACCCTTAGCCTGAGTCTCCTGGCGGGTCAATTTGTTTTGACCGTATGTCTGAGGTACAGGCCCATTTTTATATGCGTACCTGTCTTTATCCCCACTTCTTACAAAACTTGATACCGGCATTCCAACTCTTCCCAAATCCTGTTATCTTTCCCCAAGATCAGCCCCAAACCCTTTGATTGCAGGCATGGCCAGGCTCACCCGCACTACCCAGTCCCGACTCCGACATATTGGTTTCAGCATCCTGACCTGGATACCAGCGGCCTTGTTGTTTGATGCCATCCGTCTGCTCGGCGTGCCGCCGGACAGCCAGCTGATCTTCGCAGGTGCGCAGGTCGCGCCTATGCTGGTCGTACTTGTGCGCGGGGTGACGATGGGCCTTTGTTTTGGGACATTGTTTGGCCTGGTGGACCTGCTGGTGGATCGTAATATATTCAAGCAGACACCTTATGGGCTGGTTGTGCTGATCCGGACAGTAGCCCATGTCCTGGTCACGTCCCTGATCCTGATCCTGGCGGCATACGCTGGGTATGAATACAGCGAAGATCCCGGCACCAGTGTCGCCTCCGCTATTGGACATGAGTTGTATTCGCCCACCTCCTGGATTTTGCTGATATACACCGGAGTGGTGAGCGTGTTGTTTAATCTTTTCCGGCAGGTGAATGCGATGTTTGGGCCGGGTATTCTCACCAATATCATCTCAGGCAAATACCACCAGCCCCAGGAAGAAGCGCGGATATTTATGTTCGTAGACCTGAAGTCTTCCACGACGTATGCGGAGCGTTTGGGACACAAGCTTTACAGTGAGCTGATTCAGGACTGTTTTTATGACCTGACGGATACCCTGATCCGGTACGAGGTGGAGGTATATCAATACGTAGGAGATGAAGCGGTGCTGACCTGGCGGGTGGAAGACGGGCTGCGGGATGGCAACTGTATCGAGGCATATTACAGCTTTGAGGCGCAGATCAGGAGCCGGGCGCGGGAATATTTTAATAAGTACGGCCTGGTCCCGGCCTTTAAGGCAGGTGCCAATACGGGCATGGTGATGGTGGCAGAGGTCGGCGTCATCAAAAAAGAGATTGCTTACCACAGCGACGTCCTCAATACGGCCGCCCGTATCCAGGGCCGGTGCAATGAACTCGGCAAACGCCTCCTGATCTCAGAGCACCTGCGCAACCAACTCCCGCCCATGCCGGGTTATCATATCGAAGAGGTGGGGTCCGTTCCGCTCAAAGGCAAAGAGACTGCGGTAACCCTGTTCAGCGTGCAGCCTGTGGAGGAGGTCGAAAATGTATTTGTCTGGCATCAGTAGATCACTTGTCTGATGGCTGATATTTCTGCATTTTGCGGGCAAGAGAGGTAATATGACCCGCTATTTTGGCCTGACCTTGCTGCTCCTGTGGATGATGATGATTCCTGCCTGTACCTGCCAGCGTACAGAGGCAGTAGAAAGTATGTATCTCAGCGAAATATTAGGCCCTGCATCCGGCACAGGCTTATTTCGGGGGGTCAATCTTGGTGACCCGCTCAGCCGGGTGCTGGAGGCCGAGCAGCCGCGTACCCCGGCCCATCACGACAAGATCGGTATTTTTTACCTGATCCCGCTCTCCGGCAACGGTTCGCTGGAGCTGGAGTATTATGCGGATTATCTCCGGACAGGCCGCCCCTCCGACCGGGTTGTTTCGATTGTGGCAAACATTGTACTGGAAGATGAGGTTGAGACTGCGCGGCTTTATGGCGAAATACTCTCCTGGTGCTCTGCCCGATATGGGGTGCCCGGAGGGGTGTCTGGCGATTACAGCTGGGAGTCCCCGCGGCGGCTCAACCCCGACATGGAGGTCAGGCTCCGGCTGGACAGCAAAAAAGGAATTACCCTTAACTTTATTGATACTCAGCCAGATACACCGGCTGAGGCTCCTTAATCCGATCATTTATCCTGGTAATATGAAAATTTATACCAAAAAAGGCGATACGGGTGATACAGGCCTGCTCGGCGGTACCCGGGTGCCTAAGTATCACCTGCGGATCGAAGCCTATGGGACCATAGACGAGCTGAATGCCTGTCTCGGCATGCTGGCAGATCACGAGGTGGCACTGGACCACATCACCCTGATCCGGGATATCCAGGGCAATCTGTTTGTGATCGGCTCACACCTCGCCAATGACGAAGCCGCCAGTCACTTCACCCTGCCACCACTGCCCCCGCATGCGACGGAGCTGCTGGAGCACTCGATAGACCAGATGGAGGCAGAACTCCCGCCCCTGAAAAACTTTGTTCTTCCCGGCGGCCATCCCGCCAACTCAGCCGCCCACCTGGCCCGCTGTGTGTGCCGGCGTGCCGAGCGCCGGATCGTGGAGCTGAGCCAGGAGATCGCGGTTGTCCCTGAGATGATCGTGTACCTCAACCGCCTTTCCGACTGGCTGTTTGTTCTTAGCCGGCTCCTGAGCCACCGTGCAGGTGCCCGCGAGATCCTCTGGAATGGCTGAGCCTGGTTTTGTTGTCTTTTTTTGTCCGTCCCTTATCTGCTGCCATGACACGCGAAATCCGCATCGGCCTCACCGTGATCGGTGCCCTGCTCGCCCTCTACCTGGGCGTGACCTGGGTGAACAATCTCCACCTGTTCGCCCCGGAGGAGACCCGGTACATTGTGCGGGTGCCGCATGTCGCAGGACTGCTGACAGGTGACCCTGTGACGGTGCGGGGGTATCCCGCTGGCCGGGTGGAGGCCATCTCTCCGGAGGCTGCCTATGTGACCATCACCATTCTCCTGGACAGCAAGATCAAGCTGGGACAAGATGCACGGGCTGAGATCCAGGTCAAAGAGCTGATGGGGGGCAAACAGATAGACATTCTGCCGGGGGCACAGGGCCCCTGGCTGACAGACGGGGCGCAGATTCAGGGCAGCACTTCGCTGGATTTTTCGAGTTCGTTCTCCAAGGCTGGCACCCTCATGGACAACCTGGCCGGAATCAGGGCCGAGGGCTTGCTCTCGCAGGCAGATACCCTGGCACAGGCAGCGCGCCTGCTGACAGATGCCGCTGACCCGGCACTGGTGCGCCAGACCCTTGTCAACCTGGCTGAAACAGCCGCCGCCCTCCGGATCCTCACCACCGAGGCCACCCGCCACCCCTATCCCCAGCAAGCTGACACCCTCCTGGCCCTTACGACGGCCGGCCTCCGGCAGGCGTACGCCATCATGGCACGTATGGATACCCTCCTGGATCAGGCTGAGCAGGAGACCCTGCCGGAGGCTGACTCACTGATCAATGCCTCCATGACCCTGCTCAACACCACTACGGCCACCCTGGCCCGGACTGATACCCTCCTCAAAGCCCTGCATCTGCAGCAAGGACTTGCAGGCCGGCTCCTGTATGATCCTGAGCTCAGTCATACGGTGGACTCCGTCCTGCTACACCTCGACAAAACCCTGCGGCAACTGAATGAGGACAAAATTATTGTGGGCCTGCGGCGGGGTAAGCGACAATAACCCAGCCTGAGATCAGTCTGGGTAGTATGATGTATTTTCAAAATTTAATGCGGTCGTAATAAATCTCCTGGGGCTACTACAGGTAGAATAACAGGCTGAAAAAGCGTGCCTTGTGTGAGACGTATAAGCATACCCCTTGCTGTGCTGTACGCCAGTGCTGCCAGGGTAACATGGAGATGGGGGGCTATTTTTTCCCCCTGGGCATGATCCGTAATGATAAAGTCAGGAAGATCAGGAAACTGGAATCCGAACAGCAGCACACAATGGCAAAATGGGACTGGCCCTTCCTGGGGCATAGCAGGCACAGGCTGAAGGTCAAAGGTGAGGCTGGCGACTATTCTGTCCGGTTGAGGCTGGCGATACAGAAAAATCTGATGTTCAATCTTAAATTCCGGATTATCTCCTAAGGGGAAATTTAGGGGATTCAAGACAAAAAACTCCTGTACATGCGTAATGTCTAGTTGTATCCGGCTTACATCCATTGTATTGAAGTTGGGAGTTTCTGTCATAATATAGGAGATTTATAAAGCCTGTGTCAGGCTGCCAGGAGAATTATTTTAGCCGTTTGAGGCTGTGGCAGTGCTGATGATTCACCGTCGGCCTTGTCAAATAACAGAATATCTTCTGGTTTGGGAGCGTCCCAAGGGCCAAGCACTTCTGTCCGCATCTGTGGACCGGGGACTGTGCTGGCTTGATTCACTACCTTAACCAAATCTGCTTGCAAGATACTGGTGATTTTAGCCAGGGTCTTAAGCGTAAAATTGTGCGTACCACTCAGCCATTTACTTACCTCTGACTCTTGTTTCCCCAAGGCAAGAGCCAGGTCTTTTTGTTGCATACCTTTTGCCTCAAGCAGATTTTGAATTCTGTCAGAAATATCAAAAGACATATCCACAAAGTACTGCACGTGAGGGGGAGTCTGGCTAGCAACCTCGTCAAACAACTTACTCATAAAAAATAGCATTAAACGTCAATTTCAAGGATAAAATCACCAATCAGACCGTCTCCATCCCACCTGAGGTCTCCCGCTGCTATGGCTTTTCGAAAAGATTTTTCGACAGCATTCATACGTCTGAAATGGGGATAGGCATCGGGAGAGTCCTGAACACGCTGGGAGGATTTGATGCCTCCGCCTCCCAGCAAAAGACAGTACTTATGCCCTTTGATGCAGTACAACCGAAGTTTTGAAGCAGCAATAGGCAATGCACTGGCATTGTCTTCATCACGTAGATAACGATCCTCTGCACCACGCCTGCCCAAATTTTTGAGTGCTGCAACGATAATCTGTACATCTTCCGCATACACAGGGTTGTCCTTGAACCGTATAAAAAACGAATCTGTTTCATTAACTGACGCTCCGTCAAAGCACCATGTGTACAAAAGCAGGTTGCCCTCCTGCCTGTAAAACACGATGTGTATTTTTCGATTCACTTATAAATGAAGTTCAAAAATAACAAAAAAAATGGATTGACAAACCAAATAACATAATAATTCGCCTTGTAAACATAACGCAGCATTTTGTAAGGCTGATCGTATGTATGCTTGTATCTGCGTATTTACCTTTCCCCATCCCTCCTTCCTTAAACGCCCCGGCATATCTGCCAGGGCGTTCAGGGATAGTCTTGGATTGTAATGATGTATCAGTTCATCGAGACAGCCGGCAGGGACAGGCTCAGGGCATTGTGAAACATCAACTCGTGGATGACACGGTCCATCATGCCCCCGAGGGGCATGCTGTCTACCAGTTCGGCAGCCTCAGCCTCTGTCCGGGCAGAAATTACGGCCCATACGGTGCTGCGATCCAGTGCCAGCGAGTAGCTCAGGATTTTGCCTTGGGCCATGAGTTCATTGATACGGGCCCTGTGTGCCGGTATCCGGGACATAAACGCCGTTGTCATCGGTTGTGGCACGGAGAACTCGATCATGTACTGGTTCATAACTAGCAGATGATAGGGACCCTGGCAAGGGGTCAGGTAATACCATTCATAACCGGGAAACCTTCCCAAATGTTGGGATTATGTCTAAGATAGCAAATTCCCCTCAAAGAACATACGGCAAATATTGGCAAACGGTTTCCTTGTCCGCTGCATTATCGGGGCAGGGCAAAGGCAATATAGGCATCACCGGACGGTGTACCCATTTTCCCGCCCCCGCAGGCGACGACTACATACTGCCGCCTATCCGCCTCATATACAGCAGGCGTCGCATAAGCGCCTGCCGGCAATTGATATTTCCACACTTCAGCACCGGTCTGCTTGTCAAATGCCCTGAAATACCCGTCACGGGAGGCACCAATGAATACCAGGCCACCAGCAGTCACCACAGGCCCGCCATAATTTTCAGTACCGGTTTTGGGGATACCTCGTGCGGTCAGTTCCGGGTACTCCCCCAGGGGCACCTGCCAGGCGGTTTCTCCCGTGTGCAGGTTAAGGGCCGTCAAGGTACCCCAGGGCGGACGCACGGCAGGGTAGCCGTCCGGGTCCAGAAACCGGTTATAACCTGTATGGGCATAAGGTACGACCGGCGTGTTGCCCGTAGTGGGGTCTGATGCTTCTGTTTTTTCGGTGCCGAGCAGGAACGCGACTATAGCCGCCCGCTGATCAGGATTGAGCTGGCCGAAGGACGGCATCACGCCCTTGCCCTGGGCAATAATCCGGTGGACCTCTCCGGGTTGTTTTCGGGCGGCGATATTGACCAGGGACGGGTACACCCCCGCTGGATCTCCCTGACGCTCAGCCCCATGACAAGCCGCACAATAGGTGCGATACAACTGCTCGCCAGCCGTAGCCTGCCCTGCTCCGGCCTGGGTGCTGATCATGGTCAGAATCCAGGGCATCTCATTGGCATTGACATAATACCAGCCTGTCTCCGGGTCACAGGCGGCACCGCCCCACTCTCCGCCCCCGTCAAATCCCGGGAAGATCACCGTTCCCTCGCGGCTGGGGGGGATGAACCGGACGCCCGTACGCGTATGAGCCAGCCGGGAAGCTACGTATGCATGTGCCTCGGGCGAAATATCTGTTATGTCAGCCTCTGTAAACGTCTGCCGTGCAAAGGGTGCCGGGCGTACCGGCACAGGCTGGGTGGGGGCCGCCTGCTCACCCTGAAGGTCTGAGGCGGGCACGGGTTGTTCTTCCACCGGAAAAACAGGCTCTCCCGTATCCCGGTCCAGCACAAATACAAATCCTGATTTGGTGATCTGTACCACGACATCCCGGCGTGTGCCCTGGTGGGTGATGGTCACCAGGTCAGGGGGAGCCGGCAGATCCCGGTCCCAGAGGTCGTGGTGTACCGTCTGGAAATGCCACTTGCGGGTGCCGGTTGCTGCATCCAGTGCCATGATACAGTTGGCAAAAAGATTGTCCCCTTGCCGGTCTCCGCCCCAGAAGTCAAAAGAAGCTGAGCCTGTCGGAATATACACCGTGCCCCGTGTAGAGTCCAGGCTCATACCTGCCCAGCAATTGACCCCCCCGGCTCTTTTCCAGGCATCAGGCGGCCAGGTCTCATACCCATACTCGCCTGGCTGGGGGATGGTATGAAATACCCAGGCTATTGCCCCCGTCCGGATGTCGTATGCCCGGACAAACCCCGGCGCAGCACCGGCAGACTCCGAGACACGGGTGCCGAGGATGAGCAGGTCGCGATATACAATGCCCGGAGTATTGGAGATGACAAAAAGGTCTTGGGCATCCCGTCCCAGGTCATCCTTGAGGGAGACACGACCCTGCTGCCCGAAGGTCAGTACAGGTTTTCCGGTACGGGCGTCAAGGGCATACAACCATTCATTGGCGGTGAAGAGGATTCGTGCCTCCGTATGGTCAGTCCAGTAGGTGACCCCCCGGTTGTTGCCCAGGGCTTCGGCTTCCTCGCCTCCTGCAAAGGGGTCAAACTCCCAGCGCAGGGTGCCCGTAGCTGCCTCCAGCGCAAAAATATGCAGCGCAGGCGATGATCCATACAAAGTTCCGTCCACCACAATCGGATTACACTGGATCTGGGTGCGGCCGGATGGACTGGCGTCACCCGATGCATAGGTCCAGGCGACCTGGAGCTGGTGCACATTGGCAGGTGTGATCTGGTCCAGGGGAGAATATTGGAGGCCGGTCGCACTGCCGTGATACACAGGCCATTCACGGGAAAAAGACTCGGCAGGATGGGATGACTGGCAGGCAGCCAGGCTGAGGATCAGCCCCAGGTAAAGGTATCGCATAGATCAGTAGTAGCAGGTCCGTATATGGGTCGAGGGCAAAAGATATACTTTTTACCTGATAAAAACGCAATCCTGCTGTATCCCGGCGGCCTATGCTTTTTCCTGCTCAGGACTTACCGAGCGCAAATCCCATGGATACATGGGTACTATACCCTGCCAGTTGTGTAAAACTGAAGGCCCCGTCCAGGGTAAACCGGCTGAGGTTCAGGCCCAGCCCGCCGGTGAGTGCCAGCGGCTGCGTACCCGTACCCACCCGCACGACGAATATATCCTGGGGCTGGTATTCAATCCCGCCCCGGAAGGATACAGGATGATCCACATCTTTTTGCACATCGGCGACTACCAGGACCTTGTCGGTAGGGCGGTACGCCACCCCGGCCGTGAGTTGCACCGGGACGTCTTCCTGGCCAGAGAGGGTCGTGATCCGGGCGCGTGCGACATTGTACCCGCCAAATCCTACTGAAACCTGCTGGTTGAGTTGTACCTGCAAGCCTACATTGCCCAGGAGCATACCTGTATTTCCGTACCCTTCAATGGAGATCGCCTGGTACTGCGCCTGTGCACCGATGCTGATCAGGTCCAGTACGGTGATACCATAGGTGAGGGCGGCACTGTTCTCGCGGTAGCCTGCTCCGCCAAAGGACTGTGCATGAAGGCCTGCGGCCTGGTTGCCGGACAGGGGCTGGGCTGCTGCTATACCGGCGGTGGTGAAGGGCGACAGAAAAAAACGATTTTCGACCCAGGCTCCGGCAGCAGTACCTTCCAGCCCTGTAATTCCCGCCGGGTTATAATATAAGCTCCACAGACTGCTCCGGACGCCCGTAAATGCCTGACCCAGAGCAAAAGGACGGCCACCTCCCGTGAGCGGCTCGCCGCCAGCACGGACACCGGATAGCAGGAGACAGCAGCAACTGATCAGCAAAATATGGCGCAGCATAATATGGGGGATTGTGACCAAGGGGGATTAGGCACTTCAAAAGTAAGAAAAGTCCGGAGATGCGGGGCGATTTTTTCGCAGGAAAACCATCCGGGGGCAGGCCGGTTTTACATGTAAGCCTCACCCCTAAAATGCCCGTATCCGTTTCGGAGAGAAATGTATTTTTCGGCACAATTGATTCCCATGACTAGTACCCTGTATCAGGAAACCCTGGAGTACCTTTACAGCCGCCTGCCGATGTACCAGCGGGACGGCAACAGTGCCTTTAAAAAGGGTCTTGACAATATTCAGACCCTCTGCTGGAACATTGGGTTGCCCCAGTGGAAGTTTAAGAGTATCCACGTCGGGGGGACCAATGGCAAAGGATCTGTGTCCTCTATGCTGAGCAGTATCCTGATAGAGGCTGGATACAAGACGGGCCTGCACACGTCCCCGCACCTGGAACACTTCACCGAGCGTATCCGGATCAATGGTGCCGAAATCCCGGAGGAGGCCGTCGTAGAGTTTGTAGAGTGTTACCGGCGCATCATCGAGCGGGTAGGCCCGAGTTTTTTTGAGCTGTCGGTGGCGATGGCTTTTGACTACTTTGCAGAGCAGTCGGTGGACCTTGGGGTAGTGGAGGTGGGACTTGGCGGTCGTCTGGACTCTACCAATATCATCAAGCCGGAGATCAGCATCATCACCAATATCTCCTGGGACCATACGGACCTGCTGGGAGATACCCTCGGCAAAATTGCGTATGAAAAAGCCGGTATCATCAAACGATATACGCCTGTTGTCATCGGTGAGTCTCATCCGGAGACTGATCCGGTGTTTCTGACGGAGGCCGGGATACAGGAGGCCCCGCTGGTATTTGCCGATCAGCGGTTTGAGGTGACCCGTATCGCTGCCAACCTTCACGAGCAGATATTTGAGGTGCGCAAAAAAGGCAAAGGGCGGCAAGTCCGCCGGTATACAGTAGGACTGGCGGGCAGCTATCAGCTTCAGAACCTCCGGACGGTCCTGGCGGCTGTCGAGCAACTCCAGGAAAACGGCTGGAACATCTCCGAAGAAGCCATTGCCCGGGGCCTGGCCCAGGTCATGGCCAACAGCGGGCTCCGCGGACGGATGCAGCAACTCGCCCAGGAGCCGACGGTCATCTGTGACACGGGCCACAATGAGGCAGGGATCCAGCAGGCGATCAGCCAGATCCTGAACATTCCGCACCAGCGCCTGCATATCGTGCTGGGGATGGTCTCCAACAAAGACCACGACAAAATCCTCGGCTTGCTCCCGCAAGCTGCTACCTACTACTTTGTCAAGCCTGATATCCCCCGTGGCCTCCCCGCCCTGACCCTTCAGCTTAAGGCAGAGGCATTTCAGCTCGAAGGGTTTATCTACGACACCGTAGCTGATGGGATCAGTGCAGCACTCCAGGCTGCCAGCCCGCGCGACCTGATATATATCGGCGGGAGCACCTTTGTGGTGGCAGAGGCTCTGCCTTTTTTTCAGCCGCCACCCGTAGCTGCCTGACAAAAAATGCCACCCTCACGGGTGGCAAAACGGTAACCTGATAACAAGTAACGCAGGCCGGGGCCGCTTATTTGTTGTTGAAGAACACCTCGCGTACGATCTTGCCATCGCGCCAGCGCTGTACAGCCACCTGTGTGTAGGCTACATCACCCCATTCTTTGTGGGTATAGTCCATAAACCACTCCACACAAGCGATATTGCCGCTGATCCAGATGTTTTTTACCTCTGCGCCACGGAAAGCGGTCAGGCTGTTCACAAAGTTCTGCTCACGCTCGCGGTTAGCGTCTTTGCCTACGGTGGCGGGGAGGCCGTCATCTTCCATTACGACTTCCTCAGCGTAGTGTTTTTCGAAGGCTTCCATGATTTTGCCTTCCAGGATCATCTGATTCAGGTCCTGTACGAGTTCGAGTACTGTTGCCATGCTATTGGTAAAATTTAAGGGGTGAAAAGGTTTTGTATGTCTCAGGGTTTGTCTGACTGAGATATGATTCATTAAACGATGTTTAAACATTAATGTTTGTCCTTTTTCCTTCTTTGTGAAAAAATATTCTAGCCACCTACCAGGAGCCCTGAAATTGTGTTAGTTTTACCACATTAGACCGATCGTGTCCTTTGCTGACCTTAGCCAATTTAGCTCAGATGAAACTCCTGCATGTCCTGCTGCTGAATGCCTGTCTGGTACTCGGCTTGTATTGCCCGGCACAAAACCTGGATTTCCCGGTTGATTCTTTATATAATACCTGGACCTCCGTCTCTGAGGATGCTGGCCAGGCTGACACGCTGATGCAACTGACGTTGCGTCAGGGCGGCCGTTTTAGCCGTGTGACAAAGGAACGTACAGAGGAGGGGCAATGGCTGATCCGGCAGGACTCGCTGTATCTTTTGTTTGAGTTTTTGCCGGTGCAGGGTTCGGCTGACTCAGTAGTGTATCAGGCGGCGGGCGAGTCGGCTGTACTGGTGTATTTTCAGCAGGGCAAAGAAATAGCGCGTCAGACCCTCGCCGACGGGCTGGGCTCGGCCCGCCGTACGGAAGCCTATCACCTGGCCATGAGCCCGGCGGGAGACCTCCTCCTGACAAGTCTCAAGGGGACCGATACCCTGGAGGGCCCTGTGCGCCTGCTTCCGGAGGCATTTGTGTGGATGGATATTGTCAGGGGTACCCTGGGACTGATCGTGATGGTGGTGATACTCTGGGCCCTGAGTGCCAACCGCAAAGCAATAGATTGGAAACTGGTAGGCTCAGGCATGGCCCTGCAACTGTTGTTTGCGGTCCTGGTCCTGAAGGTGCCTTTTGTCAAGATTGGATTTTCATGGGTGGCAGACCGGTTTGTAGAAATCCTGGGATTCACCCGGGCGGGTACAGAGTTTTTGTTTGGCAAGCTCGTGGACGCTGAGGGATTTGCCTATATTTTTGCCTTCCAGGTATTGCCTACGGTAATATTCTTTTCGGCGCTGATGTCTATCCTGTACTACCTGGGCATCCTGCAGCGGGTCGTATTTGGATTTGCCTGGGTCATGAGCAAAACCATGCGCCTCTCCGGGGCGGAGAGCCTCTCCACTGCCGGTAATATTTTCCTCGGGCAGACAGAAGCGCCGCTCCTGATCAAACCCTATCTCAAACACATGACCCGCTCTGAGATCATGACGGTGATGTGCGGAGGGATGGCCACCATTGCCGGGGGGGTATTTGCGGCATATGTGGGGTATCTGGGCGGGACTGACCCGGAGATGCAGCGTATTTTTGCCACACACCTGCTCACTGCCTCTGTCATGTCGGCCCCGGCGGCCATTGTTGCCGCCAAAATGCTCCTGCCTGAGACGGAGACCATTAATACAGACCTGACCATCCCGCGGGACCGGATCGGCAGCAACCTCCTCGATGCCATCGCCAATGGCACCAGTGACGGCCTGCGACTGGCTGTGAATGTCGGGGTCATGCTGCTGGTGTTTACTGCCCTGATCAAAATGTGCAATTATTTCCTGGCTGACGGGCTGGGTGAGATCACCGGCCTGAATGATTGGGTTACCACTGTGACGCAGGGACGTTATACGCAGTTTAATCTCCAGTACCTCTTCGGATTGTTGTTTGCACCGATGGCCTGGCTCCTGGGAGTACCTGCTGAAGATATGCTCATCACCGGCCAGTTGTTGGGCGAAAAAACCATCATCAATGAATTTGTGGCTTATACCACCCTCGGTACAGCTCAGACAGCCGGTTTGATCACCCACTATAAGTCTGTGATTATTGCCACCTATGCTTTGTGTGGTTTTGCCAATTTTGCTTCGATCGGGATTCAGATTGGCGGTATCGGGGCCCTGGAGCCCTCGCAGCGCCGCAACCTCTCCGAGCTCGGCATCAAAGCCCTGATCGGCGGGACAATGGCTTCGTTTTTTACGGCGGCCATTGCGGGGATGCTGGCAGGTATTTAATGTTATAATGACCTGATTGTCAGGATCGTATCCCGATATTTAAGGCTACAATATATACCTGTTGCAGCCCGTGCTCCGGATGGATCCTCATTAGCTGCGCCTGCCGGACTTCCAGCAACAGGTGATCAAATACCGGATCACCTGACCCCGTGATATCCAGGTTGACCCAGTAGGTTGTACGAAAATACTCCTGCCGGGTCTCCTCAAAAATGAGTTTGCAGCAGGCCAGCGGGCAGGAGTTGATCAGTGAGATCAGGGCTGAATAAGCCTGCCCGGCCACCAGCGAGTCAGGTGTCTCTTCAAAAATCCCTACCAGGGTGAATTGCCCTTGCTGGTCTTCCACCAGGTAGCAGTCCTGCGCACCGGGAATGGGAAACTTGCAGGTAAGATTGCCCCCGTCTGCCTGAGCCTCTCCCCGCGACCGGACAAACCCGTCAGGTGCCTCCTGCACGTAGTGATTCAGGCTGGTACAAAAATCCGCCCAGAAGTCTCCCAGCGGATTGGCGTCTCCGGGTTGTGCCAGCGTCACCATATGGCTGAGTACCATCAACCCCAGCAGACATATTTTCCTGATTTGCATACGTTTTGTGGGCGTAAAAGTGAAATAACCAACTCAGGCTCATTCTCCTCAAGACAGGATTTCCCAGAATGGCACAGGCAGGGTTGCGGGCAGGTTCATCCGGATTTTCCAGTGCTGGGGATAATAGTTATTCATGCGGTGGCCGATCTGCTTCGCAAATCCCAGGGGGAGCCCCCGGTAGGTAATCAGGGTCCACCCCCCCGGCGCGTCGAGCGGGATTGTTTCTTTTTTGAGAAAAGCCAGGGCTTCCGGCAGCTCAAGGGGTGTCTGCGTCCATACATCGGGCTTGAGGCCCGTCCAGAGTGCCAGGGCATGCTGCGGGATGAGGTCTTTGCCTTTTCGCTGGGCGGCCTCGACCCCACAAAAGATCACGTGGAGGTGTTTTACCACCTGGGCAGCCGCAGGCGCCAACACCTCGGGCAGGAGTATACACGTATCTCCCACCATATAAGCACCGAGCCCCTCCGGGGTACGTGACCAGC
This sequence comes from Bacteroidia bacterium, assembly GCA_033762375.1. Lineage (GTDB taxonomy): Bacteria > Bacteroidota > Bacteroidia > J057 > J057 > RDXT01. The sequence continues at coordinate 166,268 of JANRLQ010000003.1, read as the reverse complement.
TCAGGAGCTGGGTAGCGTCTGCTTTGGGAACGGGTGGGAGCGGGGGTGTTTTTTCAGGGCGGGCAGGCGGCTGATAGGTACCATGCTTGCGCAGCCCGGCGATAAAAAATCCCTCGCCCTGCATCCGATGGGGCAGGCAGGCGTATCCTGTAATGCCGCCTGTCTGGTATTCCGTCAGTCCCCAGGCGGGATCGGGGTGGAGCCTGAGGCAATCGGCTCCCAGCTCATCTGTGATCCAGCGGATATTGTCCTCATTTTCAGCAGGATTCCAGGTGCAGGTGCTGTAGAGAAGGACGCCGCCGGGGCGCAGGGAGGGCCATATATCGCCGATAATGCGGCGCTGGCGGTCGGCGCAGAGCTGGAGGTGGTGCTGCGACCACTCAGCTACGGCTTCCGGTTCCCGGCGAAACAGCCCCTCGCCTGAGCAGGGCACATCGGCCAGCACCAGGTCAAAAAAATCCGGCAGCCGCTGGAAGTCCCGGGGGTCGTTGCGGGTCACGATCACATGGCCGGTCCCCCATTTCTGGAGGTTTTCGGCCAGGATATGCGCACGGAGCTGGATCACTTCGTTGGCGACAAGCAGACTCCCCTCAGGCAATAACTGGGAGAGGTGGGTGGACTTACCGCCGGGAGCAGCACACAGGTCCAGGGCACGCACGGGAGTATCTGACGGCATCCACGCACGGAGGGCCTGCTCTACCAGCATGGAGGCTGCCTCTTGTACATAATACGCCCCCGCATGAATCCAGGGATCAAGGGTAAACTGTGGACGCTCAGGCAGGTAATATCCCGTTTGGGCCCACGGGATAGGTTTTAGCAGGGGAAAACCTGCGGTTTTAGTGGGGTGGGCCCGGATCGAAACCGGCGGCGGGCTATCCAGGGCAGTCGTAAAATACGGCCACTCAGCGCCGAGCTGGCGCTGCATCCGGTCTTGAAAAAGGGTGGGTAATTCCATGCTTCCGGGCTCGGAAGGCAAGATAAACATTTACTGCAAGAATGGATCAACTGCCGGTAATCAACATATCCAGCAATCCCTCCGGATAGAGTACCAACTGGCCCCGCCGGAAGTCCTGGATAGATTTCCAGACGGCCCTGGCAGGCAGGTTGGTCTCATGTGCCAGCGGGCTGCGGTGGGTATCGCGGTGCCCTGACATGACCTCAAACACAAAAAACAGCTCGTGGACAGACTGTTCTTCCAGGGTTAATATACTTTCAACAGGGCCAATAAAACTCAGCTCCTGTGTTTCGTGTCCTACATATTGATGTAAAATCCGCCGGGCTGCTTCCCAGCTATACTCTCCAAACTCAAGATTACCACATATCGGACGATAATAGGTCATTTCCCGGATACGGTCATAGCCCTCCGTAACCAGAAGCTGGTCATTCTTTCGCAACAGGCATAAGACAGCTGCCTGGACCTGACCTGTCCTGACTTTTTTTTCGATCCCAGATACTATCATGTTTTTACAGCAAGGCTAAGGTGTGGTAATCCTGCTGCAATGTTAGATACTTTCCATCCAAAAAAATTTACAAATACGCTGGTTTCTTATACTTCACAGGCTGGATAGGTGGATGGCCCGATTGTAAAAAATAGCAGGGTGCCAATAATTGGTGCATACCAATCCCGCAAAAAACGTGTAATACCCTGCATTATTACCCAAAAGCTTACATATCCGTCCAGCGGATCACCTTGCAGGTGACGGGAAGGCCGTCTGGTGTGACAAGCTGGAGGAGATAAAGCCCCGCTGAAGCCGGGATGGTCAGCCGGGTATTGCTACCGGGCATCAGCCGGGTCTCGCCCATACGCTGTCCGGCCAGCGTCCACCAGGTCGCATGGACACTGGCGGCACCTGAAAACCGGATCTCTACTTCATCCGGAGAGACACGGGCGACTTGTATGCCCGGTATTTCAGGAGCTGTGAGCCCGACCAGGCTACAGGCAGTCCCTCCCAGGATACCCCGCTGGCACATATACCGCTCGATGATCTCGGTATGCACCCCTGCATATAACACCGTGTCGGCGTCGAGCAGGAGCGCTGCTGCATCTGCCAGGGTCTGATTGGGTGCCAGGGTATATAGTGCCTGGAGCATGATACGATCAGTCTCATGTGCTCCGGCTTCCTGCCGTATCTGCATCAGGGTCGAGGCCCACAAGGTACCGTAGGCATAGATAGAGGTAGTGGCAGGAGGGTACATTTCGGCGGAGACGGCCATGCGCCCCGCCCAGAACTCATTATGACCATCCCAGGTAAAAACCATCGGCCATCCCCAGGACACCAGATCATATGAGTAGGCAGCAGCCAGGTAATCGCCGATACCCTCATCTAACCCCCTGCGTTCCAGCCCGACCCGGGTATTGGGCGCAGCAGACTCCGTGAGTGCATGCCCGTACTCATGGATGATCACATCTGCATCCTCGGCATCATCCACGCCTCCGTCTCCAAAGAGCAGATAGGGGTTTCCGGCATTGGGTACAAAAACAGACTGGTCCGCATCGGCACGGCCGTGTGCATCGGCGCGAAGGGGGGTACTCTGAAGGTCAGTAAAACCCAACTGCCGGATATATCGCTGAAACGTATCTATATGGTAATAGACCATTACCTCCTCAAACTGATCCTCTGACCGGAGAAACATAAACGACCCATCGGTACTCGTAGCCGGGGTATTTGAAAACGACTGGATATCCTCAATCACAACATAGGGCCCCTGAAGCCGGAAGAGGCTGTCGTAGGTCAACCCCCGCAACAGCACTGTATCCATCAGGGTGGTAAAAACAGGCTTATGGTAGTCGGCGCTGTCAATGAAGAGGGTTCCATACGTGACGCCGGCACGGGTGCAGGGATCTGGCCGGAATACGCGTCCCCATCCGGTCGTATCTCCATCCGCTGCGAGATGATAAGCCCCCAGGTCTGTGCGTGCTATTTCCTGTCCGGTCGTGCCATCTACCAGAATCTCCCAGGAGACCACCGCTTGTGGACTCTCTGTCTCCAGCCGGTACACCGGCCGCAATCCCCCGGGCTCAGGCAGCCAGTGCCGGGTGATATGGGCTGCAGTACAGCCAAGAAGCTCGGCATATCGCTGAAGCAGGAGGGTGGTATCCGCCTCAAATGATCCCAGCGGACGGGCAGGGGTGGTGTGCACGTGGCGGCTGAGGGACATCAGACGCCCGTCCGGTGCCTGATGCAGCACTGCTTCACCCTGATATACAGGTAGGTGTGCACACATCTGGGTCAGCCGGATGACCTGACCTCCCGGTGTAGCCCGTCGCCGGGTGACGGCCCAGGTGTATCCAGCCCGGGTCACCTGCGGAAAATGGCCTGATATCCAGGCACATACATCCGCATCTGTCATGGACAGGGGCTGGTAGGTGGTGAGTTTTTCATAACCGGTGAGTACCTGTGCGCCAGCCAGGGCGGGGAGGACTACACCTAGTATGGCCAATAAACGATACATTAGTCTTGGTTAGGGTGATGCCAGACAATCCGGGCCTGGTCCAGGCGGTCACGCAGCGCCGGAAAGTCAGCCTCATTAATAGCTAACGTCTGAACGCAGCGATCCGTGTACTCCGCCGAAATTTGCGCTGCGTCTACCCGGTGCATGATCCGCTGCAAGTCAGCTGTCTGGGTATAAGGGTACTCCAGCCTGATCAGTACGCGGGGTACAACCAGGATCCGGGGTATCCCGTGCAGGGCCTCGGTGGCAGCTGTGCGGTAGGCATCTATAAGACCGCGTACACCCAGTTTGGTCCCGCCAAAATAACGAACGACAATTACCAGGACCTGGGTCAGGTTTTCGGCGCGGATGGCGGAGAGAATAGGGGTCCCGGCGCTGTGTGAAGGCTCCCCGTCATCACTGGCAAAGGTCGTCTCGCCCTTCATGCCCAGCCGGTATGCATAACAGTGGTGCCGCGCATCAAAAAATTCTTTGCGCAGCCGGGCCTGATACGGATCAATCTCCTCAAACCGGGTGACAGGCCAGGCATATGCCAGAAAACGGGATCCCCGGTCCCGAAACTCGCCGGTTCCGGCTGCCTGTGGTATGTATAATGCCTCCTGCAAGATGAAGATCAGGTCTGCTGTACAATAAAAAAACCTTCTTCGCCCAGTGTCTGGTACAGCGGCATAAAAATATATCCGTCATCAGGGGCATATACAGGACCGGTGACAGACTCGCCCAATAACTCGCCTGCCTGCACCGGGTCAAAATTGACATAGCCGGGCCGCATCCTGAACTGGTCCGCGGGGCTGATGGCATGGCGATAGATGACCCGCACACGGGGCGGCACACCCGCGGCTGCCTGTTCCAGGACCGACACCTGTGCAGCCGCAGCCGGGATCTGATCATACCCGATACATCCTGCCCGCGCCAGCAATAACCAGATGGCGGCTTCGTGCCGGGTGACGGACTCGGGTGCCTGATGCTGGCCAGCTTCCAGGGCCATACCCATCCATCCGTTGCGGTCAATGTACACATTCAGGGAGGTGGACAGGCTGTGTGTCAGGCCATATACGACGGGAATTGGCAGGCAGTTTACCAGGGTTTCGGCTGCCTGGCGCTCGGATATAATCGCAAAAGGTGCACTGGATGCGGAGGTCGTGTGCAGGTCCACCAGATAGTGGGGACCGGGATGCGCCTCAAAAAAACGGGTAAACAGGGCCTCCAGCTCCAGCGATTCCAGCTCTTCCCGCAGGCGGGGCGACCGGTGCCGGAGTGCCTCCCGCTGCTCGGGTGACCATAGGCGGTTCAGGTCATGGTCAATAAACCGTACTCCCTGGCGAAGACCAGCCAGGTTGCCCCGGAGGGCCAGTATCGCCCCGGCAAATTTCCCCTCCCATCGGCTCATGACCTCCATTACCTGCTCCAGTGCAGCTACACCTGCGGGTTCATTGCCGTGTATCCCTCCCGTAAATACCCAGGCTGGTCCGGGCAATCCCTGGCTGTATGCGCCGATAACCCTTGGCGCTGCTGCCTGAAACTCCCGAAGGGAGGCTACAAGGTGGTCTGCTATCATCAGTTGGAATTGCCGGTAGAACTGTATCCGGATATGTGTGTCTCCGGGTTTGCAAACATACAGCCAGATTTGATTTGGTACAATGCCTGTTGTGGCTCCATCTTACGCCCGGCAAGATACCTGTCATGGCATTTTTCCGTATGTTCGGCCCTTATTATTACCTGTTATTCGTATGCGTGGTCTTAGCTCTGTCGTTTTGCTGATTCTGTCCAATGCTTTTATGACCCTGGCCTGGTATGGCCACCTGAAGTTTAAGTCCTGGCCCGCCCTGCAGTCACTCGGGCTTTGGGGGGTGATCTTGCTGAGCTGGGGGATTGCCTTGTTTGAATATATGCTCCAGGTACCGGCCAACCGGATCGGTTTTCGGGACAATGGAGGACCTTTTTCCCTCATGGAGCTGAAGGTCATCCAGGAAGTCATCAGCCTGAGTGTATTCACGGTCTTTGCGTTGGTGGCCTTCCGGCAGGAAAGCCTTCGCTGGAATCACCTGGCGGCTTTTGGTTGCCTGATTCTGGCGGTGTATTTTGTATTCCGCAAATAACCTATCGCTGATGCCGTAACGAATTCGTCACTATATCCCATCGGGTGATGGGTTACATCCCTTTTTCGCCTGCGGCTATTTCGAGCGAGAGTTTGTTTTCTGAAGGGGGCAGGGGGCAGACGTAGTCTGCATTATAGACGCAGTAGGGGTTATAGGCCGAGTTAAAATCCACGACGAGGGGGTCTGCCTGTGGCACATCCAGGTATCGTCCGCCTCCGTAGGTGGATACCCCGGTCGTCAGGTCTCTGAAGGGTACAAAAAAGTCATTTTTCCCCGGCGTTGTGTACTGGTAAGCCGTCAGGGTACAGGGTATCCCCTGAAGGACAAACCGGAGTTTACCGGCCCGGATCACGGGATAGTCCTTGCCCTGGGTAGTCATCAGGCGCAGGGTATCGGGTGCCGGATCAGGTTCAAACACAGCCGTCACAGCGTAGAGTTCCTGTACCGGGAAGTATGAAAGCCCTTCAAAACTGCCCCTCGCAGCACGGGGTATGGGAGAGTCCGGATCATTGCGGAACTGGAGGTTTTTTTGTTCACGGAGCGCCTCAATCCGGGCTTCGTAACCAGAGGGATTTCCTGCCAGCTGGGAGAAAATCACAGCGATGACCCCCAGGGTACCCGCCAGAAGGAGGCCAGTTGTTATACTTTTTCGTGAAACAGCACTCACAGGTCTTGTTTGGTTTTGTATTCGGGCAAGCGCTCCTTGATTTGGTTCACTTCACGCCATAGGGCCTCCATTTCCTGTCGCAGATCAGCTTCAGCAGCTGTCCCGCAGATCAGTGCCTCCCAGGTAATATCAGCGGCCTCCATGAGTTGTTCCAGCAGCCGGGTTTCCATTGAGTCACCTCCCAGTTTGCGCGTGACAAAAGTACGATGTTTGCCGATTTTTTCAGCAAGCGACGCATGGCTGATGTTTTTTTCTTTCAGCAAACGGCGCAGGCGATGTACCACCGGTTCTGTATTCATCACAAATGGAAACTATTTTTTGAAATTGTAAATCATTTCGTTACTTTTGGGTGTTGCCTCTCGTAATATACGAGTTTCACCCGTTTTTTAGAATGTAAGCCGACCGTCGCCTCCTGCCTGCCTGGTAGTGAGGCGCGTACCTTTTTGTACCTAAGCATACGTGACGCCATGAGTCCTTCCCGCACCTACTGGAAATCTACAACCCTGCCGATTTATTATCTGCTGGACCCGGATATGCGCCGTATTGAGGTGGTCAAAGACTGGACCACCCGTCCCAAGGTTTTTCAAAGGTATCCGTACCACCAGGAGTTTGCTCAGATGATCCGCAAACACTATATCCAGATCACCACGGGAGATTATTACTCCGTACGTGAGCAGGTGCGCTGGCAAATGAGCCAGCCACGTGCCCGGCACGATTACGATACCTCTCCGGCTCCGGCCAGCTCTGGCAGCCTATCACAGTCCTGAAACAAAAAAATCCGGATCCTTGTGAAGGATCCGGATTGAGGTGGGAACAACTGGATTCGAACCAGTGACCCTCTGTTTGTAAGACAGATGCTCTGAACCAGCTGAGCTATGCTCCCTTTACCTTTTCGCAGGAGGCCTGCTGAAAATTGTCCGACAAAGATACGGGTGTATCTGATAAGTGCAAAAGAAATTTCGAAAATTTTTATAAATCTTAGGTCTGAGGGGTCTGCGGAGGTGTTGCGGCAGGTCCTGAGCCATTTTTGGGGCGGGGCTTGCGGCGTTTTTTGCGTTTGCGGGCCGCTGCCTCACCTGTAGCGGTTTGTACAGCCCCCTCTTGTACAGGCTGCGGTTGGGGTTTATGCTCACCGGACGTGCCGGATCGGTTGCCTCCCCGGTTGCGGTTGCGATTGGCTCCCTGGCCGTCAGGGCTGCCGCCTCTGTGATCAGAGCCTCCCCGGCGTTTGTCCGGCCGCCCGCCGCGCCCGGACCTTTCGGCAGGGGCATTCATGTCGGGTGTCTCCCCCAGCTCTGGAGGTACAGGCATCCGGGTGATTTCGTACCCGATCAGCCGCTCGATCTGCCGGAGGCGGTACATATCTTTGGGATTGACCAGGGTGATAGCCTGACCCGTAGCACTGGCACGAGCCGTGCGGCCGACCCGGTGTACATAATCCTCCGCATCCATCGGGCAGTCGTAGTTGACGACATGGCTGAGGTTGTCTATATCAATACCCCGTGCCAGGACGTCAGTGCCGATAATGATCGGGAACTGGCGGTTGCGAAACTCCCGCAGGGTCTCTGTACGTTCTTCCTGAGATTTGTCGGAGTGCATGGCACGCACACCGTAGTTGAGCCGCTCCAGTTTCCGGTGGATACGGTCCACGCTGGCCTTGCTGGAGGCAAAAATAATCATACTCTCCACCTTACGCTCGCGTAGCAGGTGCTCCAGAACCGGAATTTTCTGCTCGTCATGTACAAAATACACCGATTGCTCAATCCCGGCAGCCGGTTTGGCGAGGTTGAGGTTGATCTCAACCGGTTCTTTCATGATTTCCTGAGCCAGTCTCCGGATTTTAGGGGGCATGGTAGCCGAAAACATCAGGGTCTGACGAGCATCGGGTACCTCCTTCAGAATGCGCAGGATGTCCGGATGAAACCCCATGTCAAGCATTTTGTCTGCTTCATCGAGGACAACCGTCTCGATCCCGGTAAAGTTGACCATGCCCAGGTTGATATAAGCAATCAGGCGGCCCGGTGTAGCGATCAGGATGTCCACCCCGCGCCGGAGTGCGACCTTATGCCGGTCCCAGGAATCGCTGTCTTTGCCGCCAAACATTGCCATGCTGGACAGTCCCGCAAAGTAACTCAATCCCTCCGCATGGCGGTCTATCTGCTCCGCCAGCTCGCGGGTAGGGCACAAAATAAGCACCCGCGGGCGGTCAGATGTCTTGCCCACGAGCTGGTGCATGACCGGGAGCAGGTAGGCTGCGGTTTTGCCGGTACCTGTCTGGGCGCAGGCTATAATATCTCTTTTGTCCAGAATATGAGGAATGGCCTGTGCCTGAATCGGAGTCGCCTCCTCAAATCCTAAGGAGGCAATACCTTCCTGTATTTCAGAGGCAAGCTGTAGGTCCGTGAATTTCAAAGTAGATAGCTTGTTGGTTAGTCGCCCATCCGGGCGCTACAAATATAATGATATTTTGCTTCCGGCAGGGGTTAATATCTGAAAAACAAGACTTTGGCTAAAAAGGTTTCAGCCTGCCAGCCAGGTTGTACAGACTCCTGCCTGCACGTATATACACCCTGGTGACACGCCTGATAAATCCAGCTTTTATGGATCAACTCCCGATCGTTGATTTGAGTATAATCAGAACGAAAGAGAGACATGTATCCAACATTTATACAACATCTGATGAAAAAGCACCTATCCACCTGGGTTTTGCCGGCCCTCCTGCTGGTCGGCATCCCGGTACGCGGCACCCCGGAAACTGTCACGCCTGTGCCTGAGGCCTTGCCGGCGGAGGTTCCTGCCACTCCTGTATCCACGGCACAACTGCACGATGATCCGTATGACGGGTATTATGATGACTACGATGACGATTTTTATTACTCCCGTCGTCTGCGCCGGTTTCATACCCCCCGCAGAAGCAATTCTTATACTTATTTTGATCCCTGGTTCACCCATGACGTGTATTATGTCATCGGTACACCCTACTGGAGCCGCTGGAATACCTGGTACAATCCCTGGGAAGTACGGCGTCAGTACGTGAGCACGACATTCTGGTGGGGGCCAGTAGCCTTCACGACGGTATGGGCTACAGGTTGGAATCCCTGGGGATATGCCGATCCGTTTTATTACAGCGCCAACAACTCGTTTTACAACTATTGTTATTACCCCTCGACCTGGAATACCTACAACTCCTGGAACAACGGATGGAACCGGGGGTATAACCGGGGTTACCGCCGGGGTTACAACCAGGGGTACCGGGACGGATATTATGACGGTTATGCCAATGGGTACAATACCGGCTTCAGCAACAGCTATTACAACAACTGTGTATATGGCGGTGGTGGCGGGTATTCCAACGACTACTGGTATCGCAGCCAGGGAGTAGCAGCCAATACACCCGCACCCGGTGTGGCCAATCCCGGCAGAAGCCTCGGCGTAGACCGCAACAGCCTCTCTACGGTACGCGAAACCCCGTCTCAGCCAGGACGGTCAGGCACAGGCGTCGTCAATCCGGCAGATGTACGTGCTACGGTAAGCACGCCTTCCAAAAGCCTTCAGGACAGCCGCACGATCCCCAGCCGGCCTCAGGCTGGCGGAGTCAGCCGCGAGGTAGCTGGTACACCAAGTGTAATAGGCCCTGGCGACCAGCAGACACCCCCTGTTGTCAACCGTACCCCTGCGGCTCCCCGCAGCTATGAGCGGCCCATTGTCCCTGCCAGCCGGCCAGCACCTTCAGTAGAGCGGACCTATGAACGCCCCAGTGCACCGACATATACCCAGCCGACAGCTCCCCGCACGTATGAGCGGCCTACTGTCCCTGCAAACCGGCCAGCACCTTCGGTAGAGCGGACCTATGAACGCCCCAGTGCACCGACATATACTCAGCCGACAGCTCCCCGCACGTATGAGCGCCCCAGTGCCCCTACCAGCCGGCCAGCACCTTCGGTAGAGCGGACCTATGAACGCCCCAGTGCACCCGCGAGTCGGCCTGCACCTTCAGTAGAGCGTACCTATGAGCGTCCCAGCGCGCCTGCAAACCGGCCAGCACCTTCGGTAGAGCGTACCTATGAGCGTCCCAGCGCGCCTGCGAGCCGGCCAGCGCCTTCTGTAGAGCGGACCTATGAGCGTCCCAGCGCGCCTGCCAGCCGACCTGCACCTTCGGTAGAGCGTACCTATGAGCGTCCCAGTGCCCCTGCAAACCGGCCTGCACCTTCAGTAGAACGGACCTATGAGCGTCCCAGTGCACCCGCGAGTCGGCCTGCGCCCTCAGTAGAGCGTCCCTCGGCCCCTGCCTATCGCCCTGCCCCTTCTGCGCCTGCCAGCCGGCCAGCGCCTTCGGTAGAGCGGTCCGCCCCGGCACGTCCTGCTCCTGCTCCGGCACGTCCTGCAGGGCCTGCTAAGGGAGGCAGTGGCAACTGAGGCTGAACTTTTGTCTTTTTGGTGGTGTGTATGGAGGCTGCTCCCTGTGGAGCGGCCTCTTTTGGTATATCAGATTATGAGGTCCAGTGCCAGCACACCCAACAGCCCAACGACAGAGACGATGGTTTCCATCACAGACCAGGTCGCAAGGGTATCCCGGACAGAAAGCCCAAAATACTCTTTAAACATCCAGAATCCGCTGTCATTCACGTGCGAAAACATCAGCGACCCTGCTCCCACGGATAATACCATGAGTTCTGGCTGCACCCCGGCTGTGGCGACAAAACCTGCCAGCATCCCGGAGGTCGTCAGGCCTGCCACGGTGGCTGATCCCAGTGCCACCCGGATGACAGCCGCCATAAGCCAGCCCAGGAGCAGCGGTGAGAGGCCTGTATGGGCCAACTGGTTGGCCAGATAGGTGTCCACTTCGCCGACGTCCAGGATTTGTTTTAATACACCTGCACTGGCAATGATCAACACAATCGGCATGATCGCTTTGGCACCGGTCATGGCCTGTGACATGGCTTCTGGCACAGTCCAGCCCCGCTTGCGCCTGAGCAGGAAAACGGCCAGCAGCAAGGCCGCCATCAGGGCAAATACCGGATCTCCCGCCAGGGTAGTCACCGCCATCACTGAGCCACCCAGCCCGATCCAGAGCGATGAGCCCGCGATCAGGCCCACGGGTAATAAAGCACAAAGCAGGCTTACTCCCACAGAGGGAAGCTGACTGGCAGGGATAACCACCGGCTTGTATAAGTCTGGCGGCGGCTGCACCACATATCCTTTCATCCGGCTTCCAAACCAAAGCCCGCCAACCAGTACCGCAGGAATGGCCACCATCAGGCCATAAAGCAGGGTGATGCCCATGTCTGCCTTAAAATCGTTGGCAATGGCGACAGGTGACGGGTGAGGGGGCAGATACCCATGGGTTACTGACAAGGCTGCCAGCATCGGAACGGCCAGGTACAGGGTCGGCAACCGGGTGGTACCTGCCAGGGCAAACACCAGGGGTACCAGCACGACAAATCCTACATTGTAAAACATCGGTATCCCGACCATAAACCCCGTAATCACCAGGGCTACCTGGACATACCGTATCCCAAATATCCCCACCAGCCAGTCGGTGATCTGCTGGGCACCTCCACTCCCGGCGACCAGGCTGCCCAACATGGCTCCCAAGGTCAGAATTAATAACACGGAACCCATCGCAGAAGCAGTACCGGCTGTAAAAGCACCAGTGAGGGCTTCCGGTGAAAGCTGTAACATCACGCCTGCCAGCAGGGCCGTCAGCAGCAGGGCCAGAAAGGCTTCAAGCCGGGCCAGCAGAATCAGCGCCAGCAGGCAAGCCAGGGAGGTCATCAGGATGAATAACATAAGCAGGTAGTAGCGTAGTAGGGCTTTAAAAAGCGGATTTTATCCCAGACTCACACCCATATCATAAAAGGGGCAATGCTTTTCAGCCGGGTCCAACGGAAGTTAGTATTATTTTCCCATCCAATCGCGATGCTTATGAAACTTATCAGATGGGGAGAACCTGGTCTGGAATCTCCCGGCCTGGTCAATCAAGCCGGTCAATATGTAGATGCCAGCGCATGGGGCGAGGACTACACAGAGACCTTTTTTGCCCGGGACGGCCTGCAACGGCTCGCTGGCTGGGCCGAAAGCCACCTCGACACGCTCCCGGTCCTGCCACCAGGGGTACGCTTGGGCCCTCCGGTCGCGAGACCCTCCAAGCTCATCTGCATCGGGCTCAACTACGCCGACCACGCCCGTGAGTCTGGCGCTAAAATTCCCGCAGAGCCGATTGTATTTATGAAAGCCACCTCGGCCATTTGTGGGCCGTATGATACGGTGATTATCCCCCCCGGCAGCGAAAAACTCGACTGGGAGGTGGAGCTTGCGGTGGTGATCGGGCGGCAGACCCGGTATGTATCTGAGGCGGATGCCGATCATTATATTGCCGGATATGTCCTGCACAATGACCTGAGTGAGCGCGCCTGGCAACTGGAGCGCGGCGGGCAGTGGGTCAAGGGCAAAAGCGGAGATACCTTTGCACCATTAGGCCCCTTCCTGACTACGGCAGATGAAATACCTGATCCTCAGTCACTTGATCTCTGGCTCAGTGTTAATGGTGTCCGCTGCCAGAACAGCAATACCCGGGAGATGATTTTCCCGGTCCGATACCTGGTGAGTTATCTCAGCCAGTTTATGACCCTCCTGCCAGGCGATATTATCTCTACGGGCACACCACACGGTGTCGGTATGGGTATGAATCCGCCACAGTACCTCAAACCCGGCGATGTGATGGAGCTGGGGGTAGCCGGGCTGGGCATCTCCCGTCAGCCTGCCATCGCCTATGCGCCGGACTTCGGCTCGATAGCCTGATTGTATGGACCTACATTTTCAGGACAAAATCATGCTGATCACCGGCGGCGAACGGGGGATCGGTGCCGGGATTGCTCGTGCCTTCGCGGCGGAGGGTGGGGTGCCGGTCATCACGGGCCGCCGGGCCGACCTCGCGGCAGCCCTGGTCGCAGAACTTCAGGCGGAGGGCCGACAAGCCTGGTTTTTTCCTGCCGAACTCTCTGATCCTCAGGCCTGCCAGCAGGTGGTGGATGCCGTCCGGAACTCCTGCGGGAGGCTGGACATCCTCGTCAACAATGCCGGGATCAATGACGGGGTTTCCCTCAGCACGGGTACACCGGAGGCATTTGTCCGGTCCGTACACCAAAACCTGATGTCATATTTTTATATGGCACATGCTGCCCTGCCGATGCTTCGGGATTGCCGGGGTACCATCGTGAATATCAGCTCCAAAACAGCCCTGACAGGTCAGGGCGGGACCTCTGGTTACGTTGCCGCCAAAGCCGGACAACTCGGCCTCACCCGCGAGTGGGCCGCGGAGTTATTGCCTGCAGGCATCAGGGTTAATGCCATCATTCCGGCAGAGGTACAAACGCCTATGTACGACGAGTGGCTCCAGTCCTTTGAGGACCCTGAGGCCCGGCGCAGCCAGATTATTCGCAACATTCCCCTGGGCCGGCGCATGACCCGTATCGAGGAGATCGCCGATGCAGTCCTTTTCCTGGCTTCAGACCGGGCGAGCCATATCACCGGGCAGTTCTGGCATGTGGACGGAGGATACGTACACCTGGATCGGGCGTTGACGGGGTTAGAATGAGGATGTATTAACCTTACTGTCTGGGCCGTGGATTACTTTGTTCACTGCGGCGGAGGGCTTCGGCTTCGTCACGTTCTTTGGCGGCTTGTTTGAGGTCCTGAGGGTTGTCCAGGGCAGGAGAGGCGACGACGGCTTTCCAGTCAAACAGCTCATCAAACGGATCCAGGGCCCGCTGCGGATCAAATACCCGTGGGTCCACCGCCAGGGCATTGTAGGGGGTGAAGTCTGGCTGATCCGTAAAACAGTCTGCCAGGTCGTGGGCCGCAGCGTCGTACTGGTTGAGGTATGGCAGCCCCAGAATGTGCCAGAAAGTCTTAAAAATACTCCCGAAGCTCGTATGCACGTGGCTCACATGGCCGGGGCGGACATAGGGAGAAATCACCATCAGGATACTCCGGTGGGCATCCACATGGTCCACGCCATCCTGGGCATCGTCCTCTGTGACGACAATGGCCATGTTTTTCCAGTAAGGGGTGTGCGAAAGAAACTCCACAATCCGGCCCATGGCCAGGTCATTATCTGCCATATAACTCGCCCTGAAGGGATACCCCGCCTGTGGGCGATCACCTGCGCCGTGGTCATTGGGGAGGATGATGGTGAGCATCCGGGGCAGGTCCTTGCCCGGACCACTCCAGCGGGCATTATACTCTCCGATAAACTGATCCACCCGAAACTGATCCGGGATGGCCATGTTGTAGGTAGGATACACACGGGAGGAATTGGCATAAAGCGGGCCGGGGATGGGATAGTTGATCCGAAACTTGAGGCCCGTGTATTTCATCGTGCTGTCGTCATACCCTCCGGCGAGTTCCATCCCAAATCCAAAGTTAAAAAAAGAAACCCCATTCCGGTCCAGGTGGTCCCAGAGTGAGCCGTGTTCATTGTAGTCCTCGGGATAAATCGCACCACTGGCACCTACCTGTGCAAAATTTCCCGGGGCTTTGGAGTCTGCCCGCATGCTGCGTTTGCCCCCATAAGCGGCTGATACGGAGGTTTCTACCCATTCATTGGGATAGGTGTTCACAAGCCAGCGGTGGCCGTCGGCTGAGTGGTCGGCATCCACATAAAAATTGTCTGAGATGGCAAACCGCCGGGCCAGGGCCAGGTGATTGACCATAATATCCGCTCCGCCGGGGATAGAGTCACTGCCCTTGCGGTTGCGGACCTCTGCCCGGGTGCCATAACGGGCCAGGGAGGGATCTCCTTTGCCGTCAGGTATTTGTCCGAAGACCTCATCATAGGTCCGGTTTTCTTTGGAGATAAATACCAGGTACCGGATCGACGTTTCGCCTGCACCTGCATAGGCAGGGACCGGGTGAGGGCGGGCCTCAGGCTGGCTGAATACAAAATTATTGTCCAGGGTCTGCCGGGTGAGTGTTTTGAGGGTGGCTTCATCCGGCATCGGCATGATGGAGACAGACCCTTTCATGAGCGAGCCTACATGTGAGCCTTCGGGACCTTTGACGAAAGTCGAGCCGCCATTGGGACCGCTGCCGTATCCTTTGGCATTGGCGACAATCAGGTGGCGTCCGTCCGGGGTTACGGCCAGTTTTGACGGAAACCAACCCGCAGGGATATGGCCTTTGACCTTCAGCGACGGAATATCAATGACCCCTACAGCATTGATACCGGCCTCTGCGACAAACAAGGTCTGCTGGTCAGGTGACACCGCCAGTCCAAACGGGATCACCCCGCGCCATTGTTTCAGGCGGGGATCGGGCTGAAGCGGGATTGTAGCGGTCACGGTGTCCCGGCTGGGATCTATGACCGAGATGCAGTCGTTATTGCCATTGCTCACAAACACATACCGGTCTGTCGCGACAAGTGAGTTGGGGCTGGCGCCGCCGACGGCCGGGATACCTTCTATCTGTTCGCCCACCAGGAACCCTGTTTTGATTTTTGCCGTTACCGCCGGGACTGCTGCGCTGACGTCTATGGCCCATACGGAAAAACCTTCTTGCGAATTAGGGCTGCCCAATCCGGGTACCGTATGGCCGTCACGGGTCGTGCCATCACGCATTTCAGGGGTATTGTATCCGGAGGTGGGAAAATCGAGGCCATCGGTTGGGTGGGCGGGATCCAGGCCCCCTATCGGCTCATAGGCAAATATACCTACATTGGCTACATAGACTTTTTTACCATCTGGAGAGAGGCATACCCCAAACGGATACCGGCCTACCGGCACATGGTGCAGGATGGTCCGGGTGTCCGTGTCAATAATCAGCAGCCGGAATCCAAGCTGATCCACCGCATACAGGCGTTTGCCGTCACGGCTCAGGGTCATGTCACCGATATATCCGTGGGTATAGTCCCGGTCCCCCACAATAGCTGCGCACGGGATAGAGTCCGTTTTGGTACCGGCCTGAATATCAAAGATATAAATTTTATTGGTTTGCCCGCCGGCCACATATACCGAGCGATTGTCGGGGGTGATGGCGAGGCCCATAAATACTGCCGGGAGGAGGCCTTCGTCTGTCTCCGGTCCGGGCGGGATCTGCCGGGCAGTAGGGGTGCCGGTGAGGTTCTCGAGGATGCTCAGCGAAAAAGGATCCGTCCCGGAGTTGGCGGTGATGGCGACAGTGCCATCCGGGCTGAGGACCAGTCCGTAAGGGTGAGGCGCAATGCGTATGGTGGTGCCGTAGGGTTTGATATATCGGCCATTGGGGATAATGCTGACACCCTGGGGATCAAGGCGGCAGTAGGCATCTCCGGCAGGCGGCGTGATGACCCAGGTATCAGAAGCGGGGCGCTGGCAACCGATGCCAAGCAGCACGGTCAACCATAAGAGTCGGAAGCGGATCATAATAAGGACAAATGAGCAGTAAGGGGCCGGTCAGGCTGGCCAATACGACCAGTAATGCCACAAAGGTAGCGGGCGAATATTAGCCAGACGTAACGGCTGTATTAATCCATCACCAACCAATCGCCCGCAATTTATCCCCGGAAGGCCCTGGTGTCATACAAAAGTGGGCAATAATTCGTATTTTGCCTCAAAGAATCTGGCAACACATGACCCCTTTATCAGAAAGAGCTTTTTCGGCAGCCGACCGGGTCGCACCCGAGGTCGCAGACAAAATAGACAAGATACAGCGCCTTCTCGTTGAGATGGAGAAGGTGGTAGTGGGACAACAGCGGATGGTGCACCGCCTGCTGATCGGGATTTTTTCGAATGGCCACGTGTTGCTGGAGGGGGTTCCGGGCCTGGCCAAAACCCTGACAGTCAGCACGCTGGCGCAGGCGCTCCAGCTCAACTTCAAGCGGATCCAGTTCACGCCGGACCTGCTTCCGGCAGACCTGATCGGGACCATGATCTACAACCAGGCGATGGGGCGGTTTGAGGTCAAAAAAGGTCCCATTTTTTCGCATATTGTGTTGGCAGACGAGATCAACCGCTCTCCGGCCAAGGTCCAGAGTGCCTTGCTGGAAGCCATGCAGGAACATCAGGTGACCATCGGTGAAAATACGTTTGCCCTGGAGGAACCTTTTCTCGTCCTGGCTACCCAAAACCCTATAGACCAGGAAGGTACTTACCCCCTGCCAGAGGCGCAGGTGGACCGGTTTATGATGAAGGTATTTATCACCTATCCTTCCCGCGATGAAGAAAAAGCCATCATGCGCCGGATGGCCCGCACCCGGAGCGACTATCCTGTAGGACGGGTGCTGACCCGGCAGGACATCACCGAGATCCGCGAGCTGGTGGACCAGGTGCAACTCTCCGCCCGGCTGGAGGACTATATCGTGGACATCGTCATGGCTACCCGCAACCCGGAAAAGTACCGCATGCCCAAACTTCAGGAGTTTATTGAGTACGGGGCCTCACCCCGTGCCAGCCTGGCCCTCTGCCTCGGCGCCAAGGCCCATGCCTTCCTCGAAGGGCGTAACTATGTCCTGCCCGAAGACGTAAAGGCTATCGCACCGGATGTCCTCAATCACCGCATCATCCTCACCTACGAGGCAGAAGCAGAGGAGTTTGGCAGCCTGGATTGTATAGACCTGATCCTGAGGAATGTAGAAATATAATGCAACTTTTTTTGCATCAGGATTTGCATCAGACAGGAGCTGCACATATATTTGCACCCACGTTTGAGAAACGTCGCACCCGTAGCTCAATTGGATAGAGCATCTGACTACGGAT
The DNA here is from genome assembly GCA_033762375.1 of Bacteroidia bacterium. Taxonomy (GTDB): domain Bacteria; phylum Bacteroidota; class Bacteroidia; order J057; family J057; genus RDXT01. Next base: position 148,317 of record JANRLQ010000003.1, on the reverse strand, counting down.
CAGAAGGTTTGGAGTTCGAATCTCTACGGGTGCACCCAACGCTTGCAGCAACCTGCAAGCGTTTTTTTTATGAATACCGGGTCAGCCACCCGTGCTGCACATAGCGGTTGATACGAAGCAGCTCCTCATGATCCGGGACATCCACCTCGGTGGGTATCCAGCCGATCCGGGGGTCTTTTTTTTCAAAAGGGGGCGGGATCTTGGACTGAAACATCAGCCCCCATACCTGTGCCGTACAGCTCAGGAGGATACGGGGCGGCTGATAGGCTGTTTCCCACTCGGTGAGGCGCTCATTCACCTCCTCAAAAAAGCTGTAGGTATTGGCCAGGCGCACCCGTGAGCCAGCTTTGGATTTGCCGCGTGTCTTGAGATAATTGATCTGGGAGCGACCCTGTTTTTTGCGGGTCATGTATTTTTTGATCACCTTATGCTCCTGGACTTCTCCCTCCTCAAAGTATCCGATGGAGCCACCGCCGAGTTGTACCAGGGCTATCACATACGGGGGCATCTCATCCGGCAATTGGTCCCGGTAGGCGACCGCCTCATAAGGATCAGGCAGGGCTGGCAAGGGTAGGGGAGGCCTGAAGCTGAATACCGGCTCGCCCATCTGGTCACGTGCCGTCAGTTTATGTTTGTCAGGGTCAGCGTCCAGGCGAAACGGCAAGCCGGTAGCCAGGTTTTGGATAAACCGGAGGCTTTCGTCGTAGGTGAGCTTCTGTGGGCGGGGCGTCTCCATAGGGGGCATTATGGGGACAAATATAGCCTGATTTTGCGCTTATTACAGCCGCATCCGCCAGTCTGCTCTGCTGGGAGAGACTGGCGGAGGGATTAGCCGGATTAAATCCGGAGGCGGGTGTGTATTATCCGTGCTGAAGCTGGCCGAGCTCCTCGCCGCGCTGGCAGATTTCGTCTATCGAAGGGTCCTTGATCATCATGTCCATGATCGGCCACTGAAATCCCACATACTCAGAGATTTCTCCTTCAAACTCAGCTATCATGATGGAGTCCACCCCATACGAGGCGATGGAGTCACGGGCGTCAATGCTTGTTTTTTTGATGGAGAGCTTCCGGCTCATCCAGTCCAGGATCCACTCCCGGATTTCGTCTGCGGTTTTGTAAGCCATGTAAGTACGGATGAATGGTGTTTACCAAGTGTCAACACAAAAATCAGGTATTCATCATCCAGCGGGCTTCTTCAAAGAGCTCACCAGCCAGAAACGCTTGTTTGCAGGCCCGGCGTTGTACTTTGCCACTGGATGTTTTGAAAATGCTGCGACGGCGCACGAGTACGATCGCGTAGGCCTGGAGTTCGTGGTTGAGGGAGATCGCCTTGCGGATAGCGGCAAAGAGCTCATCAGCAGGTACTTTCTTGAGGGTCGTGATTTCGACCTCCTGCAATACCACCAGCCGTTCTTCGCCCTGTACCTCGACAGAAAAGGCAGCCCCACCTCCTGAGCGCAGGGCTTCGTGGCTCCGCTCTACGGTCAGCTCGATGTCCTGAGGATAGTGGTTTTGGCCCCGGATAATGACCAGATCCTTGAGGCGGCCGGTGATGTACAATTCTCCATTTTTCAGGAAACCCAGGTCGCCGGTACGCAGGAAAGGCCCCTCGCCTGTATCCTTGATATACGCCGCAAAGGTTGCTTCGGACTCCTCGGGCCGGTTCCAGTATCCGTCGCAGATACTGCCACCCTGTGCCCAGATTTCTCCGATCACGTCATCCGGACAGGCCTCCAGGGTCTCCGGGTGTACGATGCGGACCGTTTGACCTTCCCAGGTATGGCCGCAACCCACCAGGAGCTGCGAGGCCGGGTCTTCGCGGTCGGTATGAACAATCCGGTCAGCTTTGAGGGCTTCTTTGTCCACCGGGGTAATCACCGGCGTGCGCAGGGCTGCACCAGCGGTGATACACAAGGTTGCTTCTGCCATCCCGTAGCAGGGATATGCAGCATGGTACCGGAAGCCCGCAGGCTCAAACCGGCGGGCAAATGCCTCCAGTGTATGCGCCCGCACGGGCTCAGCCCCATTATAGGCAATGTCCCAGCAACTCAGGTCGAGTTTTTGTATGTCTTCATCCGTGGCCCGCTGGAGGCAGAGTTCGTATCCAAAATTGGGGCCGCCGGAGATGGTGCTTCTGAAGTTGGAGATGGCATACAACCACTGCATCGGGCGCTGGATGAAGGTCACCGGAGCCATCATGTAGGTGGTGCAGCCGAGATACACAGACTGTAAGACATTGCCGATCAGGCCCATGTCGTGATAGAGCGGAAGCCATACCACAAATACAGAGTCCTGGGTGTTACGACAAGCCTGCTGGATCACCTGCTCGTTGTGGATCAGGTTGGCGTGGGTGACTTTGACACCTTTGGGAATGCCAGTGGAGCCGGACGTGTACTGGAGGAATGCCAGGCTGGCAGGGGTAATGGCTGGCGGGGTCCAGGCATCAGCTGCGTCCTCCAGGTCTTCGGCGATCATCCATTTACCGGAATCCGAAGCAGCCATCCACTCCGGGAGGTGCTGTGACAATCCATCAAAAATAGCCCGGCTGGTCATCAGGACGGCAGCATCAGCATCTTTGTCTATGGCCTGGATACGCAGCACCTGCTTACCCATCTGGGGCGGATATACGGGCACGGCGATGACGCCGGCATATAAACATCCAAAAAAGGCTGTCACATAATCCAGCCCGGAAGGAAACAACAACATGGCACGTGCGCCTGCCAGGTTGCGTGCCTGCAGGTGAGCAGCGATGGACCGGGCACGCCGGTCGAGTGCCGCGAATGTCAGGGAAGACTCAATGTTCTCTCCGCTGCTCAGAAACGCAAAGGCCAGTTTGTCCGGCAGCAGCATGGCGCGCTCGCGCAGGAGGGCTACCAGTTCTGCGGCTTCAGGTCGGACAAAGGTGGTAGAGATAATTGGTTGTGAAACGGACATACCTGCTGGCTTATTTGTTGCAATACTACAATCACAATCCGGTCTCTGGCAGGCACTCTGGCTGATCTGTTATTCTGTTTGCTTTAATGGCCTGATTTTCGCCCGGACGGTGCAGGGCTTCAGAGGATATTTACTTCCCGCTCCAGGTGTACGCCAAACTTCAGGGCTACATCCTGGCGTATATCTTCGGACAGCTGGAAAATATCCTGCCCGGATGCCCCGCCATAGTTTACCAGGACCAGGGCCTGCTGGGTATGCACCCCATAGTTGCCGTTGCGGAAGCCCTTCCACCCACTGGCCTGGATCAGCCAGGCAGCCGGTACCTTGACACTCCCGTCAGGCTGGGGGTAGGCGGGTATATCGGGCCAGACAGCTTTGAGGGTCGCAAACTGTGCCGCACTCAGGGTCGGGTTTTTAAAAAAACTCCCGGCATTGCCGGTGACGGCCGGGTCAGGCAGTTTGCGGGTACGGATCCGGCATACGGCCTCGCTCACCAGCCTGACATCAGGCTCACCCCCGAGTTGGGCGAGCTCCTGCTGGATATCACCGTAGCTGGTATGCAGGACCGGGTGGCGGGACAGCCGCAGCGTCACCCGTGTGATCAGGTATTTGTCCCGTGCTTCCCGCTTGAATATACTGTCCCGGTACCCAAACTGACAGGCAGCGTGCGAAAACACATGGGTAGCACCGGTCGCCAGGTTCAGGGCCTCCAGGGAGTCAAACATATCTTTGAGCTCTACCCCGTAGGCGCCTATGTTCTGGATCGGTGCTGCGCCTACTGACCCGGGGATCAGGGAGAGGTTTTCCATTCCCCCCCATCCCTGGGCGATGGTATACAGGACTGTTTCGTGCCAGTTTTCGCCGCCGCCCAGCCTGAGCCAGACAGAGGTTTCATCCTGCCGCACGACCTCCCGGCCTTTGATATTGTTTTTCAGGATGATCCCCTCAAAGTCCTTAGTAAACAGGATATTGCTGCCGCCGCCCATGACCAGTACCGGTGCATTGGAGTGACGGTTGTCCGCAATAAATACCAGGGCTCCCGACTCGTCGTGTATGTCCAGCCACCAGCGGGCTGTCACGTCCATGCCGAAGGTATTGTAAGGTTTCAGCGAAATTTGTGACTGGATATGCGCATTCATCGTACGAAAGATGTTAACAGCCCGCACCGGGACGCAAATCGGGGGAATGGCTTTGGGTGTGTCATGTCTGGATCAGGGCAAGAAAAATAAGGCAAATGCCCTAAGGGCAACCCTCATATACAACGTATGTTTACAGCAAATTCAGATGCTTATGAACCGGTTTCTTTTTATGCTTCTTTTGAGCCTGCCGCTCATGCTGGCCGCTCAGACTTCTTCTGTTCAGATCTCCTGGGTCTATGACAACGTAGAGAAAGGATATGACCATGACAGCAAGTGCCTTATCTATGTTGACGGAGAGCAGGTGGGTGAGTCCAGTGTTACGCCTGAGACCAAACCTAATTCTTACAAAATTGCTGTGGATCGCGGCAAACACAATATCCGGGTAGAGAGCTGGACGCTGTATGAAGGCAAATGGGAGATGCATACGGTAGAAAACGATTACTCAGTTGATGCCCTGTATGAAGGTACACACCGGCTGAGCAAAGGCAAACACAAACTCAGCATCGTGTTTGACATAGACAACGGTACCGAGGGCAAATTTAAGTAACACACTTGTTGTCCATATTCAAACCTGCCGGACCGCTGGCCCGGCAGGTTTCTATCAGGCTCAGGTACCGAGGCATATCCCCAGGGCTCTGGCCGTGCGGATCAGGGGTGAGTCGAGGTTGACGTAGTTGTAGCGGGAGGTGGCAGCCTCCAGGGTCACATCTGTGATCTGGTTGTTTTGCAGCGCGACCATCCGGCCAAATTTGCCTTCTTTGATCATCTGGACGGCATGCACCCCAAAAGAGGTGGCCAGCACCCGGTCAAATGCCGTAGGAATCCCGCCCCGCTGTACGTGACCGAGGATGGTCGTACGGATGTCGGCCTTGCAGCCAGCGGCTTTCAGGTCCTCCTGGAGGCGGTCACACACGCCCCCCAGGCGCACATGGCCATATCCCTGCTCATGGCTGAGGCGGCCCGTGATGTCGCCGTCCTGGGGTTTGGCGCCTTCCGCAATCACAATATTGACAAATCCACGCCTGCCAGCGTAGCGGCTGTTGATTTTGTCCAGGACAGCTTCCAGGTTGTACGGGATCTCCGGGATCAGACAGATCTCTGCTCCGCCCGCAATCGCCGTATGCAGAGCGATCCAGCCGGCATCCCGTCCCATTACCTCCATGATGAGCACCCGGCTATGGCTCTCCGCAGTGGTAATCAGCTTGTCCAGGCTCTCCGTAGCGATCTGTACCGCGGTCTGAAACCCAAAGGTCATATCAGTGGCCGATAAATCGTTGTCTATCGTCTTGGGTACCCCCACGACCGGCAGCCCTAACTCTGACAGCCGCCGGGAGATACGCTGGGACCCGTCACCCCCGATGCTGATCAGGGCATCAAACCCATGTAACCGGATGGTCTGTACCAGATCTCCACAGATGTCCTGATTGACATAGGTGCCATCCGGCTGGCGTACAGGATAGGCCATGGGGTTACCTTTGTTGGTAGTCCCGATGATGGTCCCGCCCCGTACATGAATGCCTTTGACCGCCTGAAGATCAAGGCGTACCAGCTCAGCGGGTTCTGTCATGAGCCCATTAAAGGCTTCTATGCTTCCCCAGACTTCCCAGCCATCTTCAAGAGAAGCTGCTTTGACGATGGCCCTGATGACTGCATTGAGGCCGGGACAGTCGCCGCCACCTGTGGCGACAAGTATTTTTTTCTTCATGGACAGGAAAGGTGTTTCTGGGCGAAAGATAGGAGGATTCGCCGGTGAAAAACGGGACTATTCAAGAAAATCATATCGCGATGGCCCGCAGCATCTCATGTTTGCCGGGAGGGCCGGGACAGCGCTCCACCCGAAACCCCACGGCTTGCAGCGTACGCCGCACGACCCCCTTGGCACAATAACTCACCCATACCCCGCCCGTACACATCAGGCTGCGCACATGGGCCAGGGTCTCGGCTGTCCACAGCTCAGGCTGGGTATCCGGGGCAAATGCGTCATAATACACCAGGTGAAAAGGCGCTTCCGGCCTGAAGGTCTGTAAAGGCTGCTGGTGTTTGAGCAGCACAAACCCAGGCCTGATCTCTGTCGGCTCTTCCCAGGGGGCCAGATGGATATGCTCAAATTGAGCTTGTCCCGTGGCATCGGTTGTGTAGGACAGGCCTGTATACACCTCAGCGGGTACCGGGTGGGTCTCCACAGCGTGGTAATATACGGCCCTTTGGGCATGCTGACTGGTAAGCCAGGCATTAAGCCCGGTACCCAGACCCATCTCCAGGATATAAACAGGGTCCTCCATGGCAGGCAGGGCTTCCCATCCCATCCGGATAAATACGTGCAGCGACTCCTGCACAGCCCCGTGTATGGAGTGATAATGTGCCTGAAACTGTGTCGAAAACAACGTCTGTGACCCGTCTCCTGTAATGACAGGCTGAAGGGCGGATTCCGGAGTGATCATGTACAAATGTACGGAGGTCCCTGCACAAAACCTGAACTGCGCCTGCGGTGGCCCCGGCAGTTGTACGACTGCCGGGGTGTCCGATCAGGTATCAGCGGATTTCTTTTTCCTGGAGTACCGTACCCGCCGCATCTGTCAGGCGGATATAAAACACAGCATCCGGCCCGTCCCGGTGCTCAAACCGGTAGGTGTAGGTTTTTCGGCCAGGATTGAGGGTGTGGAGGGTATACAAGATACGTTTCGGGCGCCCCTCGCTGTCCACGATGACCAGTTGGAGGTCGTGTCCGGTCTCCGCCTGTACAAATGAAAACGAGCCGGAGACTTCCCGGACCGGATACAACACAGGGGCAGGGCCATCGGCACGCAGGGGTTCGCGGGCCAGCTCACGGCCCTGAGCCATGATCCGGACGGTGTATGTCTGATCAGCTGGCAGGTCTTTGCCGATAATGAAGGTCGAGCGGTGCATCCCGGCTGGCACCCGGTAGGCATCACTGAGCAAAAAATACAGTTGTCCTGCTTCGTCATACACCCCGACCGTCGCTGCCAGGGCCTCCGGGGCACGGTAGATCAATACAGCCTGGCTGTCATACCGTTTCAGCGGGAGGATGGTATCCGTTGGCTGGATGGACCGCTCGTAGATGAGTGTCTCGCCGTCTGTCAGGCGGAGCCAAAGCCGGGCACTGTCGCCGAGTGTATGGCTGGCCCCCAGTCGCCACTGCATAAACCCCTGCTCGACCTGCCGCCCCTCAAAATACGTGCGAAGCACCTGTCCTGTATGGTCTTGCAAGGTCAGACGAGCGTCGCGCAGGTGTCTCGGAATGAGGCATTCCAGGCTGGTGCGGATATTGGTGATCTGGTGCCGGCGCGGGGTCAGCATAAAGTCCGACATCGGCATACCGGTGGCTTCGCTGACGGTCTGTGCCAGGTGGCGGACCATCGTTGTGTCTTCTCCGTAAATAAACCCGGTATGGTCTCCGCTGCTTACGGTCCATACAGCGCTCTGCGCTGTGCTGGCACTGTAGTAGTCCCGGTCTGCAATGAGCTGGACCAGCTTGAGCAGGGCTCCGGTAGCCATATCCCCCAGCCGGAATTTTTCGCCGGCACCCGGAGACATATTCCGGGACTGGGTACACATCGTATATACCTCCGCTGCACGGATAGCTCCCGGGATCAGGTCCACCACGACAGGCTCGGTGACAATCAGGTCTTGTACGCTGGAGTCTTCACTGACAAGGAGCTGACCAGCTTCAATGGCGACACGCAGGGATGTGGAGGAGTTGTTTCGGAGGAGAAGCCGGATGGCTTGCCCCATATACCCGCCATTCGCCTCCACCTGGATGGAAATGCTGCGCTGGCGAAAAGCTTCCAGCAACGAAACGGTCGGCTGGGCGATCAGGGTGCCTGTCATCAGGCTGGCGAGAATCAACAGGATACGGAAAATGTGCATGGCAACATAGTATTTGTGCCATAATACATGGATGCCTAAAAGATACAGTCACCCCAACCTGGATCTGATACAGATCATGTTGGGCAGGGATTATTGTCTTGTGAGGTGCACAAATACCCTCCATGGGGTCACCCTGTCTGGCTGCTATCCCGGTGCCGCAGCCGGAGGGATTGATGGTTCAGTACAAAGTTTTGTCGCCGTCATCGTGCCACCGCCGGAAGGCTTCACCGGCTTCGTCGCGGAGCAGGGGGATCATGGGGATACGGCGCTCGGCATGTGCCAGGGTGATCTCATCGTAAATAAACCGGTCATCAAATCCAATCGCTGCTGCATCGGCGCAGGTATTGGCATAAAATACGCGGTCGGGTCTGGCCCAGTAGATAGCCCCCAGGCACATGGGACAGGGCTCACAACTGGTATAGAGGTCACAGCCGTCAAGCTGAAAATGCCCCAGTGTTTGGCAGGCCTCCCGGATAGCAACCACCTCAGCATGAGCGGTGGGGTCCTGGGTGGAGGTGACCCGGTTTTGGCCCCGTGCAATGATCTGACCGTCTTTGACCACCACAGCCCCAAAGGGTCCGCCCACCCCTGAGCCTACGTTCTCGACAGAAAGCCGGATCGCTTCCCGCATAAAGGTTTCATGCTGTTCCATAAGCCAAATATACATGCATTTGCCGAAATATGCCTGTCATTCCCTATATTACCCCCGGCTCATGGCGTCAAAAAAAACCATACTCCTGCTCCAGGCAGACCCCCGGCATACCGGAGGCTGGATAGATGCGGAGTTTAGGGACATACAGGAGGCCCTGAAATTGTCCGGCAGGTCGCATCTGTTTGATATTCAGGTCAAAACAGCCCTTCGTGCTGCAGACTTCCGGCGGGCCCTGCTGGAGCACACGCCGTGGGCGGTGCATTTTTCGGGAGTAGGTTCAGCCGCCGGTCAGTTGGTGATTGAGGATTCTGTCGGCGGGGAAAAAGAGCTGAGCCAGGAAGGGGTCGCTAATATGTTTAAAAATTTTCCCTCCATCCGGCTGGTGGTCCTGAATGCCTGTATGACAGGTGACCTGGCCCGGCTCGTACATGCCCATATTCCGGCGGTAGTCGGGTTAAGTCACAGCCTGCAACCAACCGCTGCCCATACTTTTTCAGTGGCTTTTTATGATGCCATTTTTTACGAAAAAACGCCGGATCAGGCTTTTCAGATAGCCCAAAATGCCCTCAGCCTGGAGTCGCTTACGGGTGAGGACGTTCCCTGCCTGATGTATCGTCAGGTGCCGTCAGAGGTGCCTGTTTCTGCTGCAAGGCCTGCGATCAGGGGCGATTTTTATAAAGAATGTGACCGGAGCCATGCCATGCAGACCTTGTGGGATGTGCTGGGCCAGTCGGTGGCAAGGCCCAAAATCCTGCTCGTACACGGGCCCCCGGAGGAGAGTGGGGGGAGTCTGGCGGATCGTCTGGCACGGGAGATACAACATGAGCAGGGCGACAAGGCTATATTTACCCATGAAACACCCCTGGAAATCCTGGCCAACTCCACAGAATCAGGGCTGCGGTATCAGACTGAAAAATGGTTTCAGCTCGGGGGGCGGCCCATCTGGGAAGCAAAACCACATCCGGTCATGATCCTCCGGGTCAAAACCTGGTGGGAAGACGAGACCAGCCGTCACCTGACAGACTGGTTGCGGTGGATGTTTCAGCAGGCAGTACCTGCTGATCGTCAGGTATTTGTATTGATACAGGCTGATGCACCTCCAGGCCGGCGCGGGTTGCTGGGTGGTTTGTTGGGGGGATCGCCCCTGCGGCAGATCAAGGGGCTCCTGCCCCGCTGGGAGCGGGAGTTGCCTGTCCTGGCACGAGACATCTCGCTGGAGCCGGTCCGCCGGCATCATGTGACTGAAATCCTTGAAAAATACAACCTCCGGTCTCCTGAACTGCTCCGGCAGGTGGAGGCGCTGGAAGACCCTGTGAATATGCAAACCGTTGAAAATTTTCTGAGTCAGTTTGTCCGGTAATGCCGCTGCAATGGAAATTCCCCTTTATAAACGCACTACTCCCCTCATCGTCACCCGGCCCGCGGTCCTGGACGATCCGGCAGGATACCTGCCTGAGCCGGGTCTGATCGAGGCTGTGAATGTAGCCCTGCTGCTGGGCAAACCCCTGCTGATCACCGGAGAGCCTGGCACCGGCAAAACCCAACTCGCCTGGAGCCTGGCGTGGGACATGGGACTGGGCGAAAACCGGGAGCCGTATGTCTTCACGGCCAAACACAACTCCGTGGCCCGGGACCTGCTCTACCGCTATGACGCCCTCCAGCATTTTGCGGAGGCTAACCAGGCCCGGATCGCGGACCGGGTACTGCGCCCGATTCAGGATTTTATCTTTCCGGAGGCACTGGGCAAAGCCATCCGGGAGGCCCATACCCGGCAGGGGCGTGCAGTGGTACTCATTGATGAGATAGACAAAGCACCTCGTGAGTTTCCTAACGACCTGCTGGCGGAGCTGGAACGGCTGTCGTTTCACTTGTTTGAGACAGGCGAAACCTTCACCGCGCCCCCCGACCTCCGCCCGGTCGTGATCATCACCAGCAATGGCGAAAAAAACCTGCCTGATGCCTTCCTCCGGCGATGTGTGTATTATCATATCCAGTTCCCAGACCGGGCCAGGCTGCTGGAGATTGTACAAACCCGACTCGGAGCCGGTCTGCGGTATGGGCCGGACGATCTGGAGATACTGATAGATCATTTTTTGGAGATCAGGGCCTTGTGCCGCAAAAAACAACCCGCAACCGCTGACTTGCTATCCTGGCTGCAGGTGCTGGAGGCCTATGGTTTTTCGGGAGAGATACCACCGGATTTAACCACATTAACTGACCCGGACCGGGATGTGCTGTTTCTGAGTTTTTCTGTACTGGCCAAACATCTGCCTGACCTTGAGGCCCTCCGTGCCCGGTACGCCGATACAGCCAATCCTCAGATAAAATCGCTCAAATCACTCAAATAACCCGTGCAGATACGGCCTGATATACCTCCTGTGGCTGACCATCCACCCCTGCCGCTCCAGGCGTTGCTTTTGCGCCTGCGCGCAGCGGGCCTGGACATATCCCCCATGACCTGGGTGGAGGTAAACCGGGTGCTGGAGACCCTGGCACCTGTCACACCTTTTGATCGGCTGCCGTATCTGATCGCGCCCCTGGTAACCCGTACCCCTGCGGAGCAGACCCTTTTTCATCAGCTGTTTCAGGATTATATCACCCCTTCCTCCGCACAACCTGACCCTTCAGCCCGGGTTCTTCCCGTCTCCGATCCCGTATATACCTCCCCGCCCGCCGCTACCACCGGACCTGTCAGCCGCCTGCTGGACACGACGTTGCAGAATGGTTGGTTTTGGCTGGGGATCGTGGGAATTGTGGGGGTATTTATCTGGCAGACGGGGTTTAGCTGGTGGATTGTGCTGGGTGGGTTTGTACCTGCGATGATTATGCTGGGGATCAGTCCCTGGCTCAACCGTATCACAGGCCGTAAACCGCCACCGTTGCCGGGGCCTTATGTGTGGCAACCCAGTCCACCGCTGGTTGCTGCTGATCTTTTTACCCTGGACGAACGACAATGGTTGGCTCATCCCTTCCGGCCGGGACTGGTGTATGGATATGACCGTTCCCGCCTCAGGGTAGCGGATACCCTTCAGGCAACGCTCCGCCAAGGCGGGCAGGTAAACCTGGTATTTGAGCCGGTAGGCGGGGCATCGGGATATGTGTTTTTAATTGACAAAACGGTTCAACATCAGCATCATAGCGCCTGGCTGGAGCAACTGGCGGCCACGCTGACCGGGCAGGGGGTATCTGTCGAGACCCTGACCTATGAGGGCGACCTCCGGCTCCTGACAGATGTTTCCGGCGCGTATCTGAACCTGGATCAGCTCGACGAACGCCGGCGGCTGATGGTGTTTGGAGACGGACGGACGTTGGTGGATCCGATCAGCGGTACCGTATTTCCCTGGGCGGCAGCTATCCTGGCCCGGTGGCAGGCCCGTGCCCTGCTTTCGCCCGTGCCGCCCCGCACCTGGGGGCCGTCTGAGGCCATACTCAGCGAGTGGCTGGTACTGGTGCCTGCCACGTTTGAGGGGCTCTCGGCTGCGCTGGCAGCATTGGATGGACGCACCTACACAGATTGGGAGGACTGGCGCGAGCAGCCGGAGGATTATGTATGGAGCACACCGACGGTCGCGGGCCTCCGCCGCGAACTCCCGCTGCTGGCCTATCAATGGCTGGCTGCCTGTGCTATTTATCCCGAAACCTACTGGTCTCTCACCCTCTGGCTGGGCCAGCGCCTGGAAGCACTGACCGGCTCGCCCGTCCTGACCCGGGAGTACCTCAGCCTCCTGACCCGGATCCAGTGGCTGCGGGCCGGAACCCTCCCCGATGAGGCGCGTTTGGCCCTGCTTGAGGACTTGCCAGATGACCTTGAGGGCCTGCTGCGGCAAGATATAGCCGCCCTGGTTCAGGCCGGGGCGGAGCATTTACCAGTAGCATCATACGCTGCAAAAAGGCAACGTATTTTCCTCCTGATCAATCAGTTGGGGTTTGAGACCACCCTTCGGGGCCAGTGGGACCTCATGCGCGAAATCCATGCATTGGGCGAAATCCTGGGCCCGGTTCAGGAGCCTTTTCTCCAGACAGAACTCTACCGGCTCACAGGCACCTACGAAGCTGTATGGAAATCCGTCGCCCGCCTCAACGGACTGCTGCCCATCCTGCGGCCCTGGGTTGAAAACATCCTGTTCAGGGCCCTGGAAGGCAGGATTGCCGGGCAAAAACTGGTCGGACGGTTTGTGAAGCCGGAAACGCCGCCGGTAAGATTGACCCCGGAAGCCCCCCTCAATATAACCCCGGAAGTACCCAACAACCGGCCTGAACAAACGCAGACGCAGGCACAGGTGCAAAGACCGGTTTCGTATGCCCAATCTTCGGAAGCGCCTGTATCGCAGGCCCCGGAAGCGGTTTTGCTGACACCGGGGAGCCGGATCGAGGGCCAGGGGCGTCAGGCGGAGGAGGGGAGGTTGTACTTTGGCCTGACAAATGACTGGACCGGGTATGTATCCCTGGACATGGTCCGTGTGGCGTTTCAGGAGGCGCTCCTGCGGACACACGCGCAGGGCAATCCACTCAGCCTGATCGTGCTGGGGGCGGATCCCGAGACCCGGACAGCCCTGGTCGTGCCCGAGGAAATCGTAGCGTCAGACGTACACGAGATTTGGGGGGACTTCCTGGTAGAGGATTGGGAGCTGGACAGCAGCCTGACCTTGCAGATCCGGTACGTGGCACAGGCGGTGTATGCTGCACGTCAGTCCCGTTCCCGGGCCAGAACAGAGATAGGCTGGCAGGCTGATACGCCAGAGGGGCGGGCGGGTATCCTGATTACAGGCCCGGTGCGGCTGATCTACCGGCTGCCTTTTGTGCAGGCGGTGGCTGTATCGGTCGCGGACGCCGGCATACAGTATCTGAGCCGGATGAACCGCCAGGAGGTCAATGAATTTTTTGCGATGCCTACCATCCCCGAGGTGGACTGGGTGCCTCAGTTGGTGTACCGGTATGTACAAAACCCGGAAGGGCGTGAGAAGGTGTTCAGCCGGTTTGTGGAGGTGCGCCGCCGGGATTCGGAGGATACGGCCGCCTAGCAGGAGCACGACTTGTCAGTAGCACCTGCCTTTTTTCCCCAACAATTCTTACTTGTATCAGTTTTCATCCGGTACAATGGCGGATTCAGGATGGGTCTGTCCCGGTTCCGCAAGATAAATTACCGGTTGAGATACGCTGGAGTTACCTTTGATTCGTTACATACACAAACCCCTACTCTTCAGACATGAACCGTACTGTAATCTTAGGAGCCCTGATTGCCGTGATTGCCATAGGTGGTATCGCGGGGTATCTGCTTTGGAACAAGCCGCATACTGATGCCGCTGTGACCCGTCCGGATATAGTCCTGGCCGCTGAGGCGCTGGTCAGCGCCTACGAAGAAAATGAAAAACAAGCCGACTCCCTCTACCTCGGCAAGCTGGTGGAGCTGAGTGGCAGCCTGGCCTCAGTCACAGACAATGGGGCTGCTGGTATGGTTGTCAGCCTTGACGCGACGGCTACCGGTGCCGTGAGTTGTGCATTTTTGCCAGAGGCTTCGGATAAATTGCTGGGGCTGGCACCCGGTACGCCCATCACTGTCCGGGGATTTTGTGATGGATTAAATATGTTTGACGTTAATCTTTCCCGCTGCGTGCGTGTCCAATAGCTGCCGGATATACCGGCTGTGCCTGACCCTTTTACCTGACACTTCTCAACCTTTGTAGTATGCAACGACTGGTGCACCCATTGACACCGCTGGTAGTGTTGTTCCTGTGTTATGTGCTGACCCTGGCGGCCTGTGTACATGAACCTGTGCTGCCTGAACCCAAAGATACTATCCCACAGGATACCGTGCCGGTAGACACCGTTCCCGTAGATACGGTCCCGGTGGATACCGTGGCTGTACTGCCCTGTTCACCTGACTCTGTGTATTTTGAGGCAGAAATCCTCCCGATCCTGGTTTCTAACTGTGCCATGAGCGGCTGCCACTCGGAGACCAATCCGGCGGATGGGATCATCCTCACCTCCTATCAGAATGTCATCACGACCGGGGACGTAAAACCCTTTAATGCTGCGCAGAGTGACCTGTATGAGGTCCTGATCGACACAGATCCCAAGGACCGCATGCCCCTTAATGCCGATCCGCTCACCTCAGCACAGATCAAACTGATCGAAAAGTGGATCAATCAGGGGGGCAAAAACCTGCGATGTGATGCCTCCGGCTGTGACAGCACTGCCGTGACCTACGCTGCGTCTATCAAACCCATCCTGAATACCCACTGCGTGGGCTGTCACAGTGGATCACGCCCCGGCGGGGGGATTTTGCTCCAGACCCATGCCCAGGTACAAGTCGTCGCACAGACAGGGTTGCTGTTTGGGGTGATCAACTTTGAGCCCGGATACAAACCCATGCCCCAGGGCGGTGACAAACTTCCTGCCTGTGACATCCTGAAAATCAAGGCCTGGGTTAATGCCGGGGCTCCTAACAACTAATACCAGACATGTACACCAAGTTTTTCCTGGCACTTTTCCTGGCATTGGCCCTCGGGTTGGCCGGATGTTATTACGACAACGAAGAAGAACTCTATCCGGTGCTGGTAGGTGATCCCGATCCCTGTGATACGGCCACTGTCACGTACGCAACCGTGATCGGGCCGCTGCTCCAGACCTGGTGTGTGAGCTGTCATACCGGTAGCTCTGCAGGGGGCAATATCCGCCTCTCCACCTACGACGAGATCAAAACCCAGGCCCTCAACGGCAGCCTGTACGGGGTGACAGCCCAGCTATCAGGATACTCAGCCATGCCGAAGGGCGGCAAACTCGCTGCCTGTGACATCCAGCGGATCAAAACCTGGGTGGATGCTGGTGCCCCGAATAATTAAAAACCTCTCCAGACCTGCGTGGCTGGCTGTTTATACCGTAGTCCCGTTTTTTCACCATAACCTATCACCCTTATGTTCCGAATCCTCTTAGCCCTGGCCCTGATCCTGACGGCCTCCGGCACCGCTCACGCACAGAAGTTTTTTACCAAGACCGGCCACGTTTCGTTTTTCTCTGATACCCAGATGGAGGACATCAAGGCATACACCCACCAGGGTGCTGTGATCCTCAATACCCAGACCGGTGACGTGGTTTTCTCTGTGCTGATGAAAGGATTTCAGTTTGAAAAAGCCCTCATGCAGGAGCATTTCAACGAAAAATACGTGGAGTCAGACAAGTTTCCCAAGGCTACCTTTACGGGAAAAATCACCAACCTCGCTGCGGTAAAATTCACCCAAAACGGCACCTACAATGCCACGGTACAAGGTGACATGAACCTCCATGGTGTATCCAAAAACATTACGACACAGGGTAAGGTCGTCGTTGAGAATGGAAAAATAATCCTGAAGGCTGACTTTCCGCTGACGATTGCGGACTATAACATTCAGATTCCGGCGGCTGTGCGCGACAATATCGCCAAGGTAGTCGCTTGTAATGTAGATGTGACCCTCCTGCCCATGCCTTGATCAGTTTTGGGACGGGCGCCAGCCCGTCCCTGTATTTTTAACTCATTTTCCCATGTTTTGTCTGCGTTTACTAGCTCTGTGGATGGCCCTGTTTCTGACCCTGCCCCTTGTAGCGCAGGAAGATCTGATGGGGCTGCTGGATGAAATGGAAGAAAAGACCCATGACTACAGCTACGCAGCGTTTAAGACGGTGCGTATCGTCAACGGGCACTCGATCGAGATACCAGCTCCGGGGGTCCTGCAAATGTTGATCTCTCACCGGTTTGGACGCGTCAATACAGGTATCTACGACCTGTTTGGGCTGGACCAGGCCAATATGCGGATGGGATTTGAGTATGGCCTCAGCCCGCATCTCTGTGTCGGAATCGGCAGGAGCAATATCGGGAAAACCTACGACAGCTTCCTGAAAATCAAACTCTTGCGTCAGCAGACCGGCAAGCGGAATATCCCGATTACCCTGGCGGGCGTATCTTCCATCCAGGCTTCCATGCTAAAATGGGCAGATCTGGACAGGGTCAATTATTTCACCTCCCGGCTTTCCTACTCACATCAGTTGCTGATCGCCCGTAAGTTTTCGGACCGGTTTTCCTTCCAGCTTATGCCCACGATGGTCCACCGCAACCTGGTAGCGACCACCGCCGAGGACAATGATGTATTTGCGGTCGGCGCCGGTGCCCGCTACAAACTCTCCGGCAGCGTGACCCTCAATGCGGAGTATTATTACCTGCTGCCCAGCTACACTGCCGATACCTACGAAAACTCCCTTTCCATCGGGGTGGATATTGAGACCGGTGGTCACGTCTTTCAGCTGTTGTTTACCAACTCCCTGGGTATGACCGAGAACCAGTACGTAGCCAATACCGATGGTCGGTGGGAAAACGGGGATATCCATTTTGGATTTAACCTGGCGCGGGTTTTCACCGTCTCCGACCAGCACAACAAAGCACCTAAAGGCGAGAGCGAAAAGGCATGGTGAGTGCCTGATATCCTGGAAAAAAGGCGGCACGGAGCCGCCTTTTTGTATACAGGATACAGGATAAAACCGGATGTTTCCCCTCAAAACTGCCGTTTGAGCCAGTAGGCGCTGCTGAGGGTCAGGTCGCCAATAATTTGGTTGGTGCTGTAGGGATCGGTGAAAAGGTCTTCCTGCTGGAGGTTGCGCACCCAGGCACCATTAAGTCCGGCGGCAAAAGACCGCTCCAGTTGCAGATCGGCATGGCCTCCGGCTTCTATGCGGTAGGCTTTGGGCCAGGGGTTCCAGCCAGCCTTCAGGCCGCTGACCTGCCCACCTTTGCTGTAAGCAGCCAGAACCGGGGCAAAAGTACCCCGGAGGGCAACCGTACCACCGGGACCGTCCTGCAGGTCGGATGCATACACAAGAGAGGGTAATACGCTGGCCGCCAGTGAAAACGTCGTAAATGAACCAGCCGGCAGGGTGCGTTTTTCGATACGGGCATGCGCACCAGCAGCGATATAGGCGCGCCGCACCGCAAAGGGGCGATACATCCCGGCGATCACCTGAAAGTTGTCACAGCGCCACATCGCATCTGCCGGATACCGGATCTCGGCGGTCCAGTCGGTGCGGCTCTGGTACCGGAATCCATATCCAAATCCGATCGTAGGCCTGTCGCTGATCCCCAGGGACACGGACAGGGTGTGTACATTGATGCTCTGAAAACCATAATACAGTTGGGCCTGGGCCGCTAACCCTGACAGGACCAGCCAGAGTGCCAGATATATTCGTTTCATACGGATGATGTTGTGGAGGTGGGATAGTTAAGGCAGGTTCCAGTACATACGCAGGCCGAAGGACCGGAAATTGGGGAGGCGTGAGCCGGAAAAGGTGAAGGGTGGCTGTTTCATCACCGTGATGTCCAGCCAGAGGTCCACCGGATATTTGCCGGACGAAAGCTGGTCCAGCGGACAATGCAGCCCGCCGCCGAAGGTAATATCATTGATCCGGCTTCGGTTTTCGGCAGGAAAACCTTCATCACTTACGGCCTCCGTGTAGGCACCTGTCCGCAGGGCCAGGACATCAAGCAGGACCAGCTCGGCACCGGCGCGGTAGGCGGTCAGGTACTCACTGTTGAGGAGATTCTGGTACTCAGCCACCAGGGTGAGGTCAATCGGGCCAGGCTCCATGCCGGGTATGCTCAGTTGCCGCCGGATCTTGTATGAGACGCCCAGCCGGCCCACGGTAGGCAGTTCCTGCCGGGTGCGGAAGGTGTCCACCCCAAACTGTATCCCGCCAAACAGGCTATTGGTCAGGCTGGCTCCGAAGGTCAGGGCATCCGGTACTTCCCGCTCTGCACCCAGCTCCAGGGTGTACATGGCACCCGCGTCCAGGTGCCAGGCCAGGGCACGGGGTTCCTGGTTGAGGTATTTCCAGATGTACAAGTTGTTGTTGATTCCGATCCGGAGGTTTTTGACAGGCTCCGCCGCGAGGGTGAAGCAGAGGTTATTGCTCCTGGGGCGGTCTATAGGGTAATAATCACCGTTGATAAAGATCTCAAAATCACTCTCCCCGATGGCAAGCTGGTTGTACTGCAAGCCCGCCACCAGTTTAGGGGCGACCCGATAGGCGATACCTCCAAAATAATAATCAGCATTGCTGAGCAGGTACAGCGGTGCAGCTGTATTCAGCGCTACATGCAGCTCCTCTATCTGCCCGATCGCGGCAGGATTGGTAAATACCGACTGGGCGGTGCCCCCCAGCGCGACATCTGCCCGGCCCAGGGCCTCACTGCGGGCATTCGGCAGCCGGGAGAAAAAATACTCCGGCTCAAAGTTTTGGTCATACTGGGCCCGGAGAACTCCCGGGATCAGGAGCAGGCCCGATACCAGGGCCTTGCAGATCAGATTTTTCATACGGTTTGCGACAAATGGATTGACAGGCACACGAACAGAGAAGGATAAACTTCAGTTGCCCAAGTACCATAATCAGGTCGCATACTGCAAGTATGTCAAGTGTCTTGGAATTGTCATTTTTTGATGAAATTATATATAATTATTTGAAAATCAACTGGTTAAATTGTTTAAAAACCCCCATCCCCTTTTCGGGGGACAGCATCCCCTTTTCGGGGGAGCGGGAAGGGGGCAGATCCTTTTGGGGGAGAAAAAAGCCGGGATGAATGCGTTTTAGGGAGAAAACAGTATCTTAGGGGCATAGCATGTCATGGGTGAGATGGGACAACAATCCGAAGATCTGTATGCCCTGCTGGGCGTTCAGCCTCAGGCAACGGTGGCTGAGATCAAATCAGCATTCCGTGAGTTGGCTTTGCGGCTTCATCCGGATAATAATGACTCGCCAGACGCCCATGCGGAGTTTTTGGCTATCCATGAGGCCTACAGAGTCCTGATCAATCCGGTGGCCCGGCAGCGGTATGACGCAGCGCATCGCCTCAAACCCTCCAATCCGGCAGGGCGTATGGCGGGTATCGAGTACAGCCGGGAGATCACGCGCCAGAAGCGGGCCAGCCGTTACCAGCGCTCCCAGTACAGCCGCCGGTTTTACTACCGGGCCAGTACAGCACCACCCCGTACCCAGGAGGAAGGTGGGGGCGCGCCGATGTCAGATTCATTTGCAGCGTCCATCATCGCCGAACACGCGGCGGCCGAAGCCGGCTATAAATGGTACAACCGCTTCCTGGACGTGGTGCTGGGGTGTCTGCTGGCGGTATGTCTGCTGATGATCGTGGACCGCCTGCTCACAGACCGCACGGCACCCGAGGTCATTCAGGGGCAGGTGCCACAACCCTGGTCGCTGGATATGCCGGGGTATGTCCGGATTGTCCTTCCCGAGGATGGATTTATGGTACACCGCTCAGAGACAGACCGGCTCGCACCCGGGATGCGGGTGAGTCCGCAGCGGACCCTGATCGCCCGGCGTATTACCGGCGTATGGGTCGGATATTCCGGTTCAAGAACGTTTATCGCCGCCCGGGGCGGCATATATGGCGACTTCTACTTCCTGGTCTGGATTGTGGCAGGACTTTCGCTCTTTGCTTTGTGTATCAGACAATACCCGGAACAACAAGCCTATCTGGGGACCGCTACCATACTTGTCGCCCTGGTGGCGGCTGGCATACTGCTCCGAAGCTGACAGACTGGATGAAAGATCACTACAACACCCTCGGACTGACCCCTGCTGCCACCCAGCAGGAGATCAAGCAGGCATTTCGAAGGCTGGCGGTCCGGTATCACCCTGACAGCAACCCAGATCCACAGGCCCACCGGATTTTTCTGGAGATTAATGAAGCCTATCAGGTACTCAGCGACCCTGATCAGCGCAAGATATACGACCTCAGCCTGCTCATGGTGTCCTACCGGACCACGCCTGATCCGGCATGGGAGCCTCCCGCCACTCCCCCCCGGCCCGGCCCCCCCCGGCCAGACCCTTTCCAAAACTGGGCACCCTGGGTACGTATGCTGGCCATGCTCACCCTCCTGCTGGCGGGATCCGTATGGGTGGACTACCTGGTCGCCGATGACCACCCCCAGTCAGAAATCCTCCGGATCAATATCGTGCCCGGCACCCTGCTCAACCTCCGGCTGATTGTCGAGACCGGAACCGATGTATTTGTCGCAGATATGGACAAGGCAGACTGGCTCCGCCGCAGGGAGATGATCATCGTACGGCGGACACCCTGGTACGGGATCGTGACCCGCATCACCCGCCAGTTGCCTGACGATGGAAGTCCGGCCTCCTTTCGTCCGCATTACGGGATTTACGATGCCTTCTGTTTTGCACCGATCCTGATGGTGATCGCAGCATTGCTGAGCCTCCTGTACCGCAAACACGCAGAACGCAGCACCCTGCTCGGACTCATGGCGATATGTATGGCCCCGATTACCTGGTATTTTATTACGGTTTCCTGAGAAATCAAAAGCCTGATAGTTATAGCCCTGTTTGTATCAAAGGCTGGGGTAATACACAATCTGCTGAGGCTCACCTGCCCTCGCACCCATCTCAATGAAAAATACTCATACACGGATAATATATTGTGCTTATTTTTTATTCTTTGAAAAACAATCAATGCTTTTCATGTAAGAAATAAGTAGTTTTCAATCAATATGTTGATATGTTGTTTTTGATTTATGCAGAATAGTTGCATATATTTATGATGTAAAACCAACCTTTAACTCAACATTCATGCGAATGAGATTTCTCCCCCCCCACACTACGTCTGACATTAGTGATGCTCTGGCTTTTCGTGCTGGGTATGACTGTATCGGCCCAACCGTACCAAAACCCGTTTTGGGTGCTGCCCACTAACCCACCCAAGATGGTTCGAAACGGAGCTACCGGCGCATCGCAGATTGTTATGCTACCCTTTACCAATCCATCGCTGGTCCCGCCGCCCGTCAATACGTATCCCCAGTTTAACGACCGGATCCCTACTGCGGCTAATGGCATATTTGATCTCTGCGCCAATCCCCTGTTTTATATTGTGGGAGATGAAATTTTTAACGGACTGGGTATTTCCAAAGGTAATTTACGGATGAAGGACCGGTATATTAAGTGGAATGATCCGTTTGATCCATTTGACAATCCCGACCCTACTCCAGAACTCACGGAGAATTTTGAAGCGCCTATTGTCAAAGTGCCGGGTACTGCCAATGCCGGGAAGTATTACTGTGTATATTCAGATTGCAGGCCGTTTGGGTCAAGTGTGTATATTGCTACGTATAACAGTAATAATGGGCTTGTGACACAACCCTACGAAGGTAGTACGCCAACTTATTCCTCACCAGGTAATCAAGTACGGTTGGCAATCTCCAAGCCTGTAATTGACAATTTTCGTGATATCTATATTGTGGACATAGAAAACAAAATTGTCAGAGTCAGAATCAATGGATCTGGTCAGATTGGAGTTGCTACTATTGTGAAAGCAGCTTCTGCTGGTATTGGTGATCTATCTTCCGAGCTCGAACTTTCCCCCGACGGAAAAAAACTAGCCTGGGCTGTTCATGTGGACAATACCGCCATCCTGCACCAGTATGACCTCACCACCAGCCAGCATCTAACCATAGAGCTTGCACCTGATGCCTGTCAGAAAATTGCCAGTCTGGAGTACCTGCTTAACGGCCGTCTGGCGATTGCAGCTACCTGGAATGCGCCCTATACATTCCTGAATGGAATTCTGGTTTTTGATCTGGCCTTTCAGGGGGCCAATATTATCAGCAACTCCGCAAACTGGCAGGATGCCATGATCGAACTGGGGTATGGCAACGGCGGGTTGTTATTTGCCAATAACGGGGCTCAGATCATTGGGATCAATACCGCTACTTTTACGATCACCTCCGGATATACGATCACCATCGCCAGTTCGTACCTGTCATCACCTTATGCATCCTTTCCCTCCTCGGTCAGCGGAGCTTTGCCTGACCAGATAGATGGAGATTTTTATGTAGATCCCGCTGACTGTCCCGGGGGCGATCCGCCTACCAACCGCCCCATACCCGGTGCTGATACGGAGTTAGATATGTACTTCCAGCCGGTGATCCACACTACCTATACCCGCTAGTCCAGGTCTTTTTTTAACCAATAAACAGCAGCATTGTATGAAATCCATACTTTTTACGCTGACAGCCCTTGTAATGGGCTTGTCACTCCGCGCCCAGGTCCAGACGCCTGTGATCGTGCAGGAAGATACGTTTAGTTCGATATACACCGGCGGGCTTTGGCTCGATACGCAAGATGGCTACAGCATGATCACCCGTAAAAACGGATACGGGATCACCTATGTACGGCTTGATTCTGCTCTTACTGTTAGCTCAGAATATTATCCCTATCGCAGCAGCAGTGTAGATGATGCCTTCAGAACAAGCGACGGGGGTATTATCATCTCAGGTCATAAGGTCAACCTCGACAATACCCGTGTGCTGAGTATCATCAAACTTGACTCGGCTGGCAAGTATTTGTGGCAGAGTTACAGTAACTTTGTGAGTACGATCAACTTTGGGCGGGGGGCTGCGCAGGTAGCGGCTGATACGTTTGTGGCGATTGGACGCAACTATAAGCTCGGATATTATTCTGCCATTACCTTGTCTAAATTTGACAAACAAGGGGGGATGGTATGGGATAGAGAATATATCAGAACAGATGGCACCACCTACGGTATAGATATAGAGACTACTTCAGACGGTAACTACCTGTCTATGGCGCAGTTTTTTCCTAGCGACACTGTGGGTCCGTCTGTTTGGCTGCTGCGTACGAATACCTCTGGGGACTCCCTGAGCAGCAGCTATCTGGGTGGGCGGTATGATATGGCTCACAGCCTGCTGAAAACCACAGACAGTAATTTTCTGGTTGTAACGACTGAAAACTGGCAACTTCCCGCCAACTGGTTCAAACACGCCATCCGGGTCCACAAAGTCACACCCACAGGCGACGTGCTCTGGTCTCAGCGATACATGTACCTCGATGACGACAGCAGTTGTCTCAGCCTCAGGGCCGTGCGCGCCCGCGCTACCTCCGATGGCGGCTGTGTGATCGTGGGCGACATCAGCGGCACCGCAGCCGACACAGCCGGTGGACATCTCTACCTCCTCAAGATCGCTCCCGACGGCACCAAACAGTGGGAGATGACCCTCGGTACCCCTGACTCAGAGGAGGCTGCTGACGTGTATCAGATCCCCGGCGGGGGCTATCTCGTGAGCGCTACCTCCTGGGCGTATCCGGCACAAGGTACGCCCATCCCGTACATGTATGTGGCCCGGCTCTCGACTGACAATACGACGGCCATCAGCCAGCCAGCACTGACGTTCCCAGTCTCTGTACGACCTAATCCGTTTGATACCCGGCTGGAGGTGGAGATCAGTCTGACGCAGCCCGGCACCATCCAGGCTGATCTTTACGATATGCAGGGCCGCCGCGTGCGCAGCCTGATCGAGCCTGGCCGCAGCGGAGCACAGATACTCAGCCTGGATACCGCACAACTGCCTGCTGGTACCTATGTCCTTCACGTCAGTGCCGATGGCAAAACCTGGCGTGGGGCGGTGGTGCGGCGATGAGCCAGATCAGCCGCAAACATACTACTTGACTATACGCCCGCACGCCTGCGCGTGCGGGCGTATGCTATAAACGCCACCTGGCTACTGAATTGGTAAGCAGCACAAGGTATAATACATATCTGATGCCTCTTACCCTTTACCGGCAAATCCCAGGATGCCTTTTTCCTTTTCCTGCTTCTCCACAAATACAACGGTGTAATAGATGCCCGACTCCGTAGCCGAAGGCATGATATACTTGATGGCCTCGATGCTGTCCGGGTCCACCAGGGTATAAAGGCGCTCCGTGATGTCGGTATGGCCTGCCTCAAACGCTTGGTGGGGATAATACAGGGCGATGACGCGTTGACGGTCTTTCATACGGGAAGGGATAATAAGCACGATATACGGCAAAACAGAAATTTGGATACAGGTCATACCTGCATCATCCATTGATAGAGGTCTTGCTGAGACGGGAGCTGGAGTTTTTTGCGGAGGCGATACCGGTTGGTCTCGACCCCACGGGGGCTGAGGTGGAGGAGGATCGCGATTTCTTTGGTGGAGAGATTCATGCGCATGTACGCACAGAATCGCAGGTCGTGTGCGGTGAGGGCAGGATGCTGCTGTAGCAATCGGTCAAAAAAACCGCCATGTACCCGCTCAAAGTGAAGCTTGAAGGTGTCCCAGTCCTGATCTGCCTGCATGCTGCTGTGGATCGTACGCTGAACAGCCCGCAGGGGCGTGGCTGCCACACTGGCCTGCTCGGCGATCTTGCGGAGGTCGGCAGAAATTTCGGTCAGTACTTCATTTTTTTGGATCAGGTGAAAAGCTTTGGCCGCCAGCTCCCGGTTTCGGAAGTCCAGTTCGGCCTCCAGGTACTCAGCCCGGAGGCGCTGGGTTTCTTCTTCGGCGACCAGGCGGGCTTTTTCTTCCTCCAGCTTTTGCTGCCGGGCGCGGCTCACCAGGCTCCGCTGGTACAGTGCCCAGGAGAGTGCCAGCAGAAAAGCCGCCACCAACCCCAGCCCTCCGCCGAGTATGTACGTCCGCTGGCGGGCCTGGGCTGCCAGGCGCTCCAGTTCCAGGACTTTTTTTTCGGTTTCATACTGCGCTTTGATTTCCGCGATCTGCCGGTTTTTGTCCTGGTTGAACAAGGTATCCCGGATCCCGATATACTGCCAGGTGTAGTTGAGGGCCAACTGGTATGCACCCTGATTCGCAGCAATATTGGCGAGGAGTTCATAACTCTCCATTTCTTCCTTGCCAGCAGACTGGCTCTGGGCATATCCGAGTGCCTGCTTCGCATACGCTTCTGCCGAGGCATACATTTCCTGCCGCAAGTGGTTTTTGCCGAGGTTTTTGGCGGCATTTGCTGCGCCCCTGATGTCCTGACGCTCCAGGTATCCCTGAAGCGCTGCAGCAAGCAGTTGATTACTCCGGGTGATGTTCCCTTTTTCCCGCCAGGCAATGCCCAGGTTATGCCCGACCGTATGGATCCCGGTCGGCTGATTGAGTGCTGTATAAATCGCTAAAGCCTCCTCATAGTACAGGATGGAGGAGTCTGGGTTATTCAGCGAGGTATGGATTGCACCGAGGTTGTTGAGAATATTGGCTACCGCTTCCTGATTCTGGACTGACCGCTGGAAAACAAGTGCTTGTTTAAAATACGAAAGGGCTTCCGGATAACTGGACATGTTCCAGTAGACGATCCCGATATTGTTTTGTGCCGCAGCGACCTGCCGGGGCAGGTTGTGCTGCTCTGCCAGTCGCAGCGCCTGCGTGAGATACGCCAGTGCCTGGGGATATACCCCCTTGCGCCGGTATACCAGCCCGATGAGCATGGTACTGTGGACTTCGCCGCTGATGAAGTGCAGGGATTGTGCCAGGTCCCGGGCCGTGACGGCATACTGCTCAGATTTGAGCGGGTCATTGTACCGGAACAGATTGGCCAGCTGGATATAAACCGCGACCTGCTGCGTATCACGTGGCAGGGTGTGAAGGTGCCGGAGCAGGCTGTCCTCCGCCTGATGCTGTGCCTGGAGGCCTGTCAGCATCATCAGGCTTGTGCTGATCAGCCACAGCCGCCGCAGGTGCGTGTATGCCAGTATATTTCGCACCCTTAATATTACACCTTTTTCAGTTGAGGGTCAACAGGCGGTTTCAGGTGGCGGGGAGATTGTGCTGGCGGACCAGCGCCTCGTGGTGTCCGGCGTGATACAGGGTAAAATAAAGCATCTCCCGCAGGGTGAGTTTGCCGAGGAGCGGATGCGGGAGCAGGTATTCGTCCCATTGGGCATCTGTATATCCCGCCGCAGCCTGACAGAGTTGCCCGACGGCCTGCGTGAGGCGGTGTACCAGGGCCTGCCGGTCTTCCACCCGGACCGGGGGTGGCACAAAAAACCCCCGTGCCCGTCCCCCGTCCGCCAGCCGTGCCTGATACCGCGCCACCAGCGCCTCATACGTGCGCGAGGGGCGGTTCGGGCGACCATTCAGCGCCCGCAGCACAAAGCCCGGGAGCCGGTATGCCAGCGGGAGCAGTGCCACGGATCGCACCAGATGTGCCAGATGCTGGCCCGCCGTCCACTTGCCCGGCGGGGCATACCTGAATGCCTGATCATCACAGGCGACCATCAGGGCCGCAAACGCCTGATAACGAGCCATCAACTGGGGGAGCAGGGTGTCCTGGGTCATACCGGTCGGAATATATCCTAAGATAAGGAGGTCAGGGGGCATTTCCAACAATGGCAATATTGTTGGGCTGAAACACCTGTTTCGTAAATGCGTTTACCCTGTGCCCTTCAGGACAACCTTTCGCGAAACAAAATTTTTGTGTATATTACCTGCTTGAAAGTGCAAGTGTGTGCGCTTGCTCGTTTCTACCCTCAACACAAAGGTTGTATTGATTTCTGACACATGACAACAACGAATAGACTGAGGAACGATCTGATCAGAAAAATCCAGCGGCTGTCCATAGACAAGCTGACGGAGTTACATCGTGTATTGGGAGTAGCTACGCATCAAGTGAAGTCCCCAAACAATACCCTCAAGCTGGCGGGATCGTGGAAAGACTTGGGTGACGACTTTTGGGATGACCTTACAGAAAAACTTCACGAAAACAGAGCCCAGGATCGCCTAATCAAGTAAGGTGTGACGGAAGCACTTATTGACACAGATATCCTGTCCTTCTATTTTAAAGGCGATGTGCAGGTTGTAGCCCGGTTGGGTGACTACCTTGATATGTTTGATCAAGTCAACCTGTCCATCATCACCTACTACGAAATCACTGCGGGGCTCAAATTCAAAAATGCTGTGAGACAACTCCATGCGTTTGAAAACTTTGTGAATGAAAATACGATAATAAATATATCCGAAGAATCCGCCAGGATATCAGGCAGCCTCTATGCCAGCCTGCGCCAGAAAGGTGTGACAATCGGGACCTCTGATTTGCTGATAGCTGGCATTGCTATTGAAAATGGACTGACCTTGATCACAAACAACGAAAAACACTATGATGCAATCCAGGGACTCCGCGTAGAGAACTGGAAAAGATAACAGGCTGTGGTCAGGCCCTTGATCCTGTGTCTCACGCCTCAAAATGTAAAACAGGGTGAACAGGCGGACTGCTGTTAACATCAGATGTACCTGTGACCACAACGCCTTATGGATGAAGCTGAAGGCAGTTACTGATCAAATCCAAAACCAGCTACAATAAAAATGTCCGGCGTATGATGGCATTGACCAGTACCCACCAACACCAGGTATGGAAAAACCGATAGTGGACAGCTCGTTTGTCATCCAACAACAAGCCGGGAAAGGCGGATGGAGGTATGTCGTAATCCCTGATATTCCTTCGGCAGCGCGGTCTTCTATGGGACTGGTGCGGGTAAAAGGGTTTGTGGATACGTATGCCATACGCCAATTTAACCTGCTGCCCATGAAAGATGGCAGCGTGTGTTTGCCTTTAAAAGCTGCCTTGCGAAAATCCATCCAAAAGGAAGCGGGCGACAGGGTTCATGTCACCTTATTTACGGATACCTCCGCCGTCGAGATACCACCTGAGCTGCTGGACGTCTTACGGGACGCTCCGAAGGCATATGATTTTTTTCAGACCTTGTCAGACAGCAATAAAAAGTACTACCTGGACTGGATAGCGGATGCCCGGAAAATGGAAACCAAAACGTCACGGGTCATCCGGATGATTCGGCTCCTGGAAAGGGGCATCAAATTTTGGGACTGGCCTGCCCCTGATAAGGAGGACAGACTATGAGGATGGTTGACATACAGCAGGCGGGCAAGCTGGTTGTCCGGGCCGGAATCTCTCCCTATCTTGCCATAGTAACTACCTGATTCACAGGCAAAAATTCATCCATTATCCGTACCAAACTATCAACCCTGAGGGGGCACCTATGAATGCCTGGATAAAAAAACTGACAGTTATCACAACCCTGCTGACAGGGATGATAGCAGCATCACATGCGCAGCCCGACAGTCTCCTGAGCCAGGGGATGTACAGGCATTTTGTCCTGCACCTGCCCGCAGGATATGATCCCGGAAATACCTATCCATTGGTCCTCAATATTCACGGACTCAACTCCAATGCCGCTCAGCAGCAGGCATATACACAGTTTGACGCAGTAGCGGATGCACTCGGATTCATCGTTGTGTATCCCGATGCCTATGATGGGAGCTGGCATTATGGCCCCTCAGACACCCCTAACGACCTGACCTTCATACAAGATCTGGTGGATACGGTACGAGCGGCTTATTCTACCCATGACTGTTTATTTGCTATGGGTATGTCCTTCGGAGGCTTTTTTTCCTACAAATTAGCCTGCTCGATGGAGTTGAACGCCGTAGCAGTGGTTTCAGGCAATTTTACCAATTCACTGCGAAATACTTGTTCGCCAGCAGGTCCCTTACCCGTGATGCACATACATGGCACCGATGACCCGCTGGTAAACTATAATGGGACCCTGGGGATTCCGCCGGTAGATTCGACCGTTCGCTGGTGGGTCAGCCAAAACCATTGTACAGCTACACCTGTGACGACGGCACTCCCCGATATCAATATAGCGGACAGCAGCACCGTAACAAGATACGATTATGAGAATGGGGACGACGCGAGTGAAGTGATTCTGTATAAAATCAGTCATGGGGGGCATACCTGGCCTGGCGCAGCACCCATACCCCCCTTTGGATTTACCAACCTGGACATGGCAGCCAGCACGATCATCGGAGATTTTTTCAAAGATCATTGTGCTGCCCGGACCGATATTACGCCCATAGCTGACAACGTATGGCGGATATATCCCAATCCTTTCCACCGTACCGTGGTTGTGGAAAATGTGCCCCCTAACACTACCTATACCCTCCTGAGTGCAACGGGGCAGGTGATCTGGCGTGGAAAAGACATAGCGCAGCAGGATTTTTCGTACCTGTCCCGGGGGATATACTTTCTGGCTGTTGCCAGCAGCGTTCAGGCGATACACAAAGACTGATCAATCACCACCGGTAGCGTATGGATTTTGTCCGGGTTCTAAATCAATGTTTAAACTTTAATTGCGCCATATCGTACAACCCGATAAAAACCACTTGAAAATGTTTCCGCAAACGACTGAAGTATTGCCCCTGTTTCACGCCCGCAAGAGTTTGTATGCTTTTTCGGACGAGCCTGTGTCTGCCGAGACTTTGTCCGGGTTGTTTGAGGCAGCCCGCTGGGCACCCTCTGCCTTTAATGAGCAACCCTGGGCATTTGTATATGCCACCCAGGCGCAGCCGGAGGCTTTTGCGCGGATGGTATCGCTGCTGCTACCCGGCAATCAAACCTGGGCCGGACAGGCACCTGTGCTGCTGCTGGTGGCGGCCAAAACCCATCTCGACCGCAACGGTAACCCCAACCGCCACGCCCTGCACGATACGGGTATGGCTACGATGAGCCTCCTGCTCCAGGCGACCGCAGCAGGCCTGATGGCACACCCGATGGGGGGATTTGACCGGGAGCAAGCAGAAGCTGCCCTGGGCCTGCCTGCCGGATACGAAGCCGTTACCATGATTGCCCTCGGCTATCCGGCTGATTATGAAACCCTTACCCCGGAGCAACAACAAAAAGAGCAGCGGATACGCACCCGCAAGGCCGCTGAAACCTTTGTGTTTTCAGGTGTCTGGGGCGAATAAACAGAGCAGAGCATATCCAGCCGCTGGTCAGCAACCTGGGCTGCCCCGCCAATCCGTACACCCATACGCCGGGCCAGCCAGATGGGGTAGTGGGGCGTTTTCTGTTGAGACGGGATGTACAGGATGTTGATTGGAGCTTAATCCTGTCTTAGTTTGTTTAGACGGGATTTATGGGATGTACGGGATGTTGATTGGAGCTTAATCCTGTTAATCCTGTTCATCCTGTCTTAGTTTGTTAAGACAGGATTTACAGGATGTTGATTGGAGCTTAATCCTGTTAATCCTGTTCATCCTGTCTTAGTTTGTTGAGACGGGATTTACGGGATGTACAGGATGTTGATTGGAGTCTCATCCTGTTTATCCTGTCTTAGTTTGCTGAGGCGGGACTGACTGGTGCGGCCTGATGGCAAAAATGGCTGTAGTACACCCTTATACCTGGGCTAAGGACTGCCCACCTGGCAATTGTTAGGGGGAGCTGTGTATATTAGTTGATTATTGGACTGTACTACTGGCCTTTTGTGTATGGTATCTCCTTATTTGACCCAGACCTGGCGTTGGTTTGGGCCTGCTGATCCGGTTTCACTTCAGGATATACGGCAGGCCGGCGCTACAGGTATTGTCTCAGCTCTGCACCACCTCCCCAATGGTGCCGTGTGGTCTGTGGCTGACATTATGGCCCGCAAGGCAGCGATTGAGGCTGCTGGCCTGCGCTGGGAGGTAGTCGAGAGTGTCCCTGTACACGAGGACATCAAACGCCGCACGGGTGATTATCTCCGCTGGCTGGATCACTACGGACAGACCCTCCAAAACCTCGGCACCTGCGGGATCAGGACGGTATGTTATAATTTTATGCCGGTACTCGACTGGACCCGCACGGATCTGGCCTACGAACTCCCGGACGGTGCGCGGGCACTCCGGTTTGACAGAGCAGCTTTTATTGCCTTTGATGTATGGCTGCTGGCGCGACCCGGGGCCGAGGGTGATTATTCGACGGAGGAGCTGGTACGTGCCCGTGCGGCCCTTGACCGCATGCACGATGAGGAGCGCCATCACCTTATCCGCACCATGATCGCCGGCCTGCCGGGCGCAGAAGAACATTATACCCTGGAGGCATTCCGGGACATCCTCCGGGGGTATGAAGGGATCGGTCCCGACCAGCTCCGGGAGCACCTGATTGCCTTTTTGAAACATGTGGCCCCGATCGCGGCGTCGGCTGGGGTCCAACTGGCCCTGCATCCTGACGATCCGCCGTATGGGCTCCTGGGATTGCCGAGGGTGGTCAGTACCGAAGCAGATCTCCGCAAACTGCTGGAAGCAGTAGACAATCCCGCCAATGGATTGTGTTTTTGTACCGGCTCGCTGGGGGTGATCCCGGAAAATGACTTGCCCGGGATCGTACATCGCCTGGGCAGCCGGATTCATTTTGTCCACCTGCGCAGCACCATCCGGGACGAATGGGGCAATTTTTATGAAGCGCCGCACCTGAGCGGCGACGTGGATATGTACGCCGTCGTGCGGGCCCTGCTGGAGGAGATGCGCAGCAGGCAGGCCCGGCTGGGGCCTGTGGCCCCATTGCCATTCAGGCCGGATCATGGCCACCAGATGCTTGACGACCTGCACAAGGTCACCAACCCCGGCTACTCGGCGATCGGGCGGCTGCGGGGCCTGGCCGAACTCCGGGGCCTGGAACTCGGGATTATCCGTTCGATGGGGTGGGAACATCCTGCATACTGAGCTTACGATATGGAACCATTGTCAATCAACCATCCCCGGGTGCGCCGGGCAGATTTTCCCACGGCGGCCATGCTGGCATATCCGGAGCGGGTATTGCAGTTTGGGACAGGGGTGCTCCTGCGCGGGCTCACGGACTACGCGATCGAAACCGCCAACCGCCGGGCACTTTTTCAGGGAAGGATCGTCGTCGTCAAGTCCACAGATGGAGGTGATGCAGGGGCTTTTGACCGGCAGGACGGGTTATACACCCTCTGCATCAGGGGGATCCGGGATGGCTTGCCTGTCGCAGAAGACCTCCTGTGCAGCCCCATCAGCCGGGTGCTGGCAGCCCGGACGCAGTGGGCAGATATCCTGCAGGCGGCGACGCAGCCAGCGATAGAGGTGGTTATTTCCAATACGACCGAAGTCGGCCTCCAATACGTCCCGGAAGACATCCGGGCCACTCCGCCGGCTTCTTTCCCCGCCAAACTCCTCGCTTGTCTGTATGCCCGCTATCAGGCAGTCGCAGGGGATCCGGCACGGGGCTGGGTGATCATACCTACCGAACTGATCCCTGACAATGGCACCCGCCTGGCAGACATGCTGCTCCGGCTGGCGCATCACAACGCCCTGGACGCGTCTTTTATACATTGGCTGACGACGGCCAATACGTGTTGTAATTCCCTGGTGGACAGGATCGTACCAGGGAGTCCGGATGAGGGGTTCCGGGCAGGGGCTGAGGCAGCGTTAGGGTATCAGGACGATCTTATGATCCTCGCCGAGCCTTACCGGCTCTGGGCGATCGAAGGAGGGGAGCAAGTCCGGGCGCGGCTCGCCTTTGCGGCGACAGACGCAGGCGTGATCATTGCGCCTGATATCACCAGGTACCGCGAGCTCAAACTGCGCCTGCTTAATGCCGTGCATACCCTGACGTGTGGACTGGCCCATCTGGCCGGATTTGAAACGGTCTCTGCCGGCATGGAGTCTCCTGCCTTGTCAGGCTTTGTCTCGGACCTGATGGTACAAGAAATCGGACAAGCCTTGCCTCCGGACATCACGCAGGAAGACATGGTTCTATTTGCGCATCAGGTACTCGACCGCTTTCGCAATCCTTATATCCGGCATCGCTGGTTAGCCATTACCCTCCAGTACACTGCCAAGGTCAGGATGCGGGTGTTGCCAGTGCTGCGCACCTATATCACACGGTTTGGACAGCCTCCGGCTGCTATGGCCCTGGGTATGGCGGCTTATATCCGGTGTATGCGGGTGACAGGCCGGGATGCCGCCGGGTATTGGGGCGAGGCCAATGGAAACCGTTATCAGATCCAGGACGATCATGCGGCCTGGTGGGAGACCGTATGGCAGACAGACGATCCGGAGCTGCTCGTGCGGCAGGTACTCCGGCAGACGGACATCTGGGGAGAAGACCTTACCCTCCTCCCCGGATGGGAGGCGGCGGTCCTGCATGCACTGCGACGAATTTTGGATCAGGGTGCCGGGGTGGTGCTGGGGGTATGAGTGCCCGCTGAGGCCAGGTGCCGGGCGATCAGGTCATTGACCAGCTCGGGATTTTCATACATGGCCATATGGCCTCCTTGTGGGATGACATGTAGTTCCGGGATCTGGCAGAGCCGCTGGTGATATGCTGCATGCGGCCGGAGGGGTGTGGCTTTGTTACGGGCACCCCACAGGAGCAGGCTGTTCCGGACATCGGTCTGGGGCGTCAGAATCCGGTTCAGGGTAAAGGTATCGGAGGCAAACAGCAGGTTCAACCGGCCTGCGGTCCGGGCGGGTGATACCAGATTGGCCAGAAAATGTCCATACAAAAAATCATCCGTCGGCCGGGGCCCCGCAAACACTATGTCCGGAAAAATACGACGAGCCGGACTATGGGTAAATGTCCAGCGAATCACCCGTGTGAGCCACGCCCTGAATCCGGGGTGGCGGATGTCGTACACCAATGCCTGCATCACCCGGGAGCGGATGATCCGCCTGCCCGGACATATATTCATCAGCACCAGGGCGCTGACCGCGTCGGGATGACGGGTCTGATAGTGGATCGCGATGGAAGCACCGATACAATTACCGATCAGTGCAAACCGGTCCAGTCCCATCTGCACCACAAATGACCGCAAAATATCGTAATAGTACGCCAGTGAAAGGGGCTGCTCAGCCGGATGACCTTCTTCATACCCCGGCCACCCCAGGGCGATGACCCGGTGTGTCTGCGAAAAATAATCAAGCTGGTGGATCCACGATTGCCAGAATCCCCCGCCATTGTGCAGGAAGATCAGGGTTTCGCCCGTGCCTGCTTCTACGTAGCGTACAGGCGTATCCCCGCAGCGGAGAATTTTTTCAGCGTAATGTTTCATACAGGTTGTGAATGAGAGATTAAATATGCGGCATTTTCCTGAGAAAATGCGGACTCAGGTAATTGTTTTTTCAGCTTAATCCACCCCGGCAATACATATATGATGATAAACTCAACAGGCTGCCTCCCACCGGGAGACAGCCTGTTAGGAAAGCGTAAGATAGAAGACGATTAGTCTTTTATGATTCTGACCGCTTCATATTGGCCGCTTTCGCTAATCCGTACCAGATACATCCCGGCAGCCAGTCCGCCAAGGTCCACAACAACTTCTACAGCACCCGGCTTTGTATCCTGCTGGAGCAATACCTGCCCCTGGAGGTTCAATACCTGAATACGGACAGCGGCTTCAGGCTGGGTGCTCGCAGTGAGAATCATTTTGTCCAGTACTGGCTGAGGGTATAAGGTCCAGCGGCTGGTCGCAGCAGGCATGTACACCTCAATAGCCGGGAACACAGTGGCCTGCCCGTCGAGGTCCACCTGACGCAGGCGGTAATAATGTGTACCCTGAAATACATCCCGATCATCAAACACATACTGGGTATAGGTGTCAGAGGTACCAGCACCTGCGACCTGACCAATCTCAGCAAAGTGCTGACCATC
Organism: Bacteroidia bacterium; assembly: GCA_033762375.1. GTDB lineage: Bacteria > Bacteroidota > Bacteroidia > J057 > J057 > RDXT01. The sequence continues at coordinate 113,391 of JANRLQ010000003.1, read as the reverse complement.
AGTGCTGCGCTCTACGGCTATATAGTCATTGTTGATTTCCTGCGCGGTACCCCAGCTCAGCGTGACATGGTTGATGCCTGCTACCTGTGCCCGAAAATCTACCAGCTCAATCGGCAGCGGGGTCGAAGCAGTAAACGTAACCGTTCCGGCTGTACCAAAATTAGCGCTGTAACCATTGCCATTCACAGCATATACATTGACTGTATAGCTGGCGCTGGTCGTCAGGCCGCTCACCGTAAAAGGCACAGGAAGGGTATATCCAAAATACACGATCCGGGTATTGGTGGAATTGGTGGGGGTGGTGCAGGGAGGCGTGGCTACGCTCGTCGCGATAAACGGTGCCGTAGTCATATCGGTCGTAATGCTGTTGTAGCAGGTATAGCGGTCCGCTGGTGTCGCAGGCGTACCGGCCTGACGGATTACAATCACATATCGGGTATCTGTCGTCGTATTGCTGAAGGTCAGCCCGCTCAGGTCCAGCGTAGCACTGTTGTCTGTAGGATTGACTCCGATCACCCCAGTGCTGAAGTCTGAAGCATTAAACTGAATATCCTTCAGCGAAAACCCCGTATATTGAGAATTACTGCCTTGCCAGTTGCTGCCAGTCAACAAAGCGGTCCTGAGCTGTGCTGCCGTACCTGTGAGAGCCGTACCAGGATTGATCTGGTTATTGTCAGAATTGCCAGTGTCGTAATCAGCGCTTGAGCCCGGAGCTTTGGAATTATTGGAGTTGCTGGCTCCGGTTCCCCAGTTGGTATCAGCAATGTTGATACCCGCTATATAGGTATTGGTACCGGTAGAGGTACCACAGTCCTGAGCGCCATTAGCCGTACCTGTGTACAAAATGACCTGATCGCCGTCATTGCTAAAGCTTATATTATGGTTGCCCAGGGTGACAATGCCGTCAGTTGTGTTGGTTTCGTTGGTCTGATTATTGTCCGTCAGCCGGATATAGGTACCCGCCGGTACATCTGTCAGGCTGGAAAAGCCTGATGTATAGGTGGTTTCGTTCAAACGGAAACGGTTTGAGCTGCAGATGCCATTGTCCGTAACACCCAGGGTGGATAGATTCAGCCGCTTCAGGGTAATAAACTCAACGATATCATCCCCGTCTGAAGAAGCATGTGTGATCACGATATCCCCGCTCGCAGGGGTAGTTTGTGCATGCAGATACGCTTGATTACCGAGAAGAAAAATCAACAGCGTCCACGAAGTAAATTTCCTGGTCATTTTGTCTTATAATTGAGGTGTTAGATTTCTCAAAATTAAGCATATATTCCATTTTTTAGAATATTCAAATTGCTGATTAAGTATGAAAAATGACTGTTGGGACATCTATTTCGGAGCAGGTTGGTACAACGGGAATAAGTACCATGCACTGTTGCTGGATAGATAATCAAATTAATTGTAATACATTAAAAATCAAGCATATAAATATCGTGTAAGGAATTGGGGTGATATACCAGGCGGCGAGGTGTAAGGCCGGAGCCCCTGCTGGGTCTCTCGGCCTCCCGCAGAGCTGTCGGCAGGGCAGTCACGGGTATAACCATGGCACGTCATCCACACTCCGCCCAAAAAAAATCTCCCTGCCAGGCGGCAGGGAGGCACATAGTATATTCGGATTGGGATCAATTATCTCCCTGAAGGGTGCCAGCGAGGAGGAGGAGGTCCGTTTCGGCCACTTTCGCCGCATACCGGGCTGAGAGGAGGCGGTTTTCGGCCTCGACCAGGTTTACCTGTGCCTGCCGCACCTCCAGGTCATTGGCTGCACCGAGGCGGTACTTGCCGGCGGCAATCCGGGCCGTTTGGCGGGCGATCTCCAGGTTGGCGGCCTCGATCCCGATCAGGTCCAGGCTGGAGCGATAGGCCTGGTACTGTACATACAGGTCAGTCCGGAGGTCTTCGCGCAGCGACTCGTAGGCAAAGGTGCGGTTTTCCAGCAGATACTCAGAGCGGGAGATATTGCGGCGGACCTGCCCCCCGTCAAACAAGTTGTAGGACAGCGTCAGGGCACCGGAGGGGCCGTAGCCCCGGTTGGATTGCAGGACCCCGGCCTGGTTGGACGACCGCGAAAATCCTACACCGGTGGACATATTCAGGGACGGATAGAGACCGGCCCGTGCCTGGCGGATATCCAGCTCCGCCAGCCGGATATCAGCCAGGGCCAGCATGAGATCTGGGTTTTCAGTGAGGGTCAGGTTTTCGAGGGTTGCCAGGGTGAGCTGGTCATTGAGGGGGATATACCGGACGACATTCACCTGCGAATCCGGTGGCAGGAGCATGAGGCGGTTGAGCCTGGCCCGAGACTGGCGGAGGAGTGCCTCCTGCCGCACGATGGCCGAGCTGTCCGTATTAAAGTCCACCCGTGCCTGAAGCAGGGACAACTCAGATCCGGCGCCGATGCGGAGTTTGCCGGTGGCCAGCTGGCGACGTTCTGCAGAGAGGGCCAGACTCTCACGCAGCACACGGAGCAGCTCTTCCTGGTTCACGATGGCGTAGTAGGCCAGCGTGATCTGGTAGGCGGTCTGGGCTACCTGCTGCCGGATAAGGACCGGTTGGAGGGCTTCAAACTCGGTCAGGCGGTCCCGGTTTACATACATCGCAAACCCATCAAACAAGGTCCAGTTGAGCTGGACGCTGGTGGTGAAGTTGAGCGAGCGGGCCCAGTTGACGACTCTTTCTTCTCCGCTGAAAAACTGGAGCCGGGTATTGTTGAAGGCAGCATTCTGACCGGTGGTCCATCCTACAGTGGGGAGCATGCCAGCCGCACCCGGTGTATTGGCTTCTGTGGCAATAGACTGATTATTACGGGCTATCCGGATGCCGTAGCTGGCTTCCAGCCCCGTGTTCAGGGCTGCTTCGAGGGTGAGGGTATCTGACTGGGCAGCGGACGTGCCTACAGCCGCAAGCAGGGCCAGACTGCTCAGAACCCGCCGGAGCCGGTGCCGGATCGGGTCCGCTACAGACGAAATAACGCTGGGGTGGCGCAAGATCATGCGATAAGGGGTTCGGAATGTGAAGGTTCAGAAGGCGCTTGGGGCGTATGGGCTTGCTGGCGGGAAAGGAAGGTGTACAAAACCGGGATAACATAAAGGGTCAGCAGGAGCGAAAAAAGCAACCCGCCCACAATAGAGATACCCATCGAAACCCGGCTTTGGGCAGAAGCACCCAGGGCCAGTGCGATCGGCAGCGCACCCAGGACGGAGGCCAGGCTGGTCATCAGGATCGGACGGAGGCGCTGTGCCGATGCGTCTATCGCGGCTTCCCGCAGCCCCAGCCCTGCAAGTTTGCGCTGGTTGGCAAACTCCACGATCAAAATCCCGTTTTTGGTCACCAGTCCGATCAGAACGATGACCCCGATCTGGCTGAAGATATTGAGGGTCTGCCCAAACATCCACAGCGACAAAACGGCCCCTGCCAGGGCCAGTGGTACGGTCAGCATGATGATCAGCGGATCACTGAAACTCTCAAACTGTGCTGCCAGGATCAGGTAGATCAGGACCAGGGCCAGCACAAAGGCAAACAACAGGCTGTTGGAGCTCTCTGCAAATTCTTTGGATACCCCTGCCAGGGCGGTGGTATAGCTGTCATCCAGTACTTCATCCGCAATCTGGTTCATGACCTCGATACCCTGCCCAAGGGTTACGCCGGGTGCCAGTCCTGCAGAGACTGTTGCCGACACGTAGCGGTTGTACCGGAACAACTGCGGCGGGGTAGTGCGCCGGTCAAATGTCACCAGGTTGTCCATCTGGATCAGTTCGCCCCGGTTGTTGCGCACGTACACAGAGCTGAGGTCCAGCGGAGCGTCCCGGTTGGGGCGGTCAGCCTGCCCGATCACCTGGTACTGCTTGGAGTTGAGGATAAAATACCCAAACCGCTGTCCGCTGAAAAGCAACTGGATCGTCTCCGCTACATCCCGCACCGTAACACCAAGGCTGCGGGCACGGTCCCGGTCTATCTCGACGGTGAGTTCAGGTTTGTTAAACTTCAGGTTGAGGTCCACGACCTGGAAGGCAGGGTCCCGCTGGGCACGCTCCATAAACTTGGGCAGGGCAGCTTTGAGCTGCTCAAAGTCCGTCGCCTGAATCACAAATTGCACTGGCAGGCCGCTGTTGCGCCCCCCGCCGATCGTAGGCTCCTGCACCACAAAGGCCCGTGCAAAATTGAACTGCCGGAGGGTTTTGGAAAAATAATCCGCAATCTCCTGCTGTGAGCGCTCCCGCTCCTCCGGGTCTATGAGGCTCACCCGCACAAATCCGGAGTTGACGGAAACCGAGGCCCCAAATCCCGGAGAGGTGACCGAGAGAATGGCACGTTTTTCCGGCAGTGTATCAGCCAGTTGGATCAATTGCTGGACATAGGCATCCATTTTTTCGTAAGAGGTGCCTTCCGGAGCAGTAGAGACCAGCTGGAGACGGCTTTTGTCTTCCATCGGGGCCAGCTCGGAGGGAATCTGTCGTCCTACCACCCAGATAATGCCAAATGAGATCAGCATCATGCCCAATGCCAGCCAGCGATTTTTCATAAATGCTGTCAGGCTGCGTCTGTATCCTTCGATCATTCCCTGAAAAAATCGCTCGGTGACTGCGTAGAAACTCCGGGTACTGGTCTCGTGGCGCAGCATACGGGCACTCATCATCGGGGTCAGGGTCAGCGAGACAAATGCAGATATAACAACGGTACCGGCTACTACTACCCCAAACTCCCGAAACAAACGCCCGGTCAGGCCCTGAAGGAAAATAATCGGGAGGAATACCGCTGCCAGGGTGACAGTCGTGGAGATAACCGCAAAAAAGATCTCGCGGGCCCCTTCATGACCGGCCATCCGGGGATTCATGCCTTTTTCGATTTTGCTGTAGATGTTTTCCATCACCACAATGGCATCGTCCACCACCAGGCCGGTCGCGAGGACAATCCCCAGCAGGGTCAGGATATTAATCGAAAATCCCGCCACGTACATGATAAAAAACCCTGAGATCAGCGAGATAGGAATGGCAATCACCGGGATCAGGGTCGTACGCCATTGCCGCAGGAAGATAAAAATCACCAGCACGACGAGGCCAAATGAGATCAGGATGGTTTCTTCTACCTCCGTGATAGCTTTGCGGATGGAGGTGGTGGTATCCAGGGCCACCCCAAGCTCAATGTCGGCAGGCAGTTCCCGTTTGATTTGTTCTACCCGCTTATAAATTTCATCGGCGATGGCGATATAGTTAGAGCCCGGCTGAGGCGTGACGGCAACTCCCAGCATCGGCAGGCCTCCATTACCCCGGAGGATGCTGCGTTCGTTTTCGGGGGCCAATACCGCACTCCCGATGTCGCGAAACCGGATCACGGCACCGTTGGTCTCGCTGATAATCAGGTCATTAAAGTCCTCGGGTGTGGTCAGACGCCCAAAGGTCCGGATCGAAAGTTCGGTGTTATACCCTTCAATACGTCCGGAGGGCAACTCCACGTTTTCTCGGTTGAGGGCATTGCGCACGTCCAGGGGGGTGAGCCCGTAGGCAGCCAGCCGGGCAGGATCCATGAGGAGTTTCATGGCGTACCGTTTTTCGCCCCATATCCGGACCTCACTCACGCCGGGTACAGTCTGGAAGCGTTCCTTAAATTGGTTATTGGCGATTTCACTCAATTCCAGGAGGGTACGCTGGCTGCTCTGGAGGGTGATCGATACAATCGGGTCGGCGTTGGCGTCAGACTTGGTGACTACCGGGGGATCCGTATCTACCGGAAGGTTGCGGATGGCACGTGACACCCGGTCCCGGACGTCATTGGCAGCGTCCTCCAGGTTGACCCCCAGTTCAAACTCCACGGTGACCGTAGAGCGCCCGTCACTGCTGACGGAGTTGAGTGAGCGGATCCCGGCTATGCCATTGATACTTTCTTCGAGGGGTTCGGTAATCTGGGATTCGATGACCTCGGCATTGGCACCGGTATAGTTGGTAGAAACGGTGACGACAGGCGGGTCCACGCTGGGATATTCCCGTATGCCCAGAAAATAGAACCCGATGCCCCCGAATAGCAGGAGGACAATCGAAAAGACGGAGGCCAGTACAGGCCGGTCAATAGAAGTGGATGAAATGCTCATGGCTACCTGGTTTGAAAAAATCCGGAAGAGAACTTACTCCGCAGCAGAGGTAACAACCTCCTGAATCTGAACCGGTGCGCCTGGGCGCAGCAACATCAGGCCGGTGGTGATCAGGGTGTCCCCGGGTTTGATCCCATTCGTGACCTGCACTTCCCGTTCTGTACGGGTACCTGTTGTGATGGGGGTAGAAACAGCTTTTCCCCCCCGCATTAATAAGACTTTTTCGCCGCTGGCATCGGGGATAATGGCTTCTGCCGGTATCAGCAGGGCCTCCGGGATACGCGACAGAGTCAGTTCTATCCGGGCAAATGAGCCGGGCACCATATGGCCGCCGGGGTTGGCGCAGCGGGCGCGTACCCGCAGGGTGCGGGTTTCAGCGTCAATCTTGGATTCGACGGCATACACGCTGGCCTGATGGGGTGTTTTTTCGCCGTTGAGGAAAAAAGTAACCATGGCACCTGGCTGGAGGAGCTGGCTGTATTTTTCGGGGATGGAAAACTCAATCTTGATCGGATCAAGTTGCTGCAGGAGGGCGATGGGGCTGGCCGGGGTCACAAATCCCCCCTGACTTACCCCCCGGAGGCCTATTCGCCCTGAAAATGGCGCTTCGATGACCGTTTTTTCCAGTTGGGAGCGGATCAGCTCAGTCTCTGACCGTGCCAGTTGGAGCTGGTTGTAGGCTTGTTCGTATTCTTCCTCGCTGATACTTTTCAGGTCCAGGAGCTGTTTCCGGCGGGCCTCATCATCAGCCAGTTGCTCTTCCCGGAGGAGGGATTTTTTGAGCTGGGCCTGAAGCTCACTGTCGTTGATATTGACCAGCACCTTGCCTGCGGGTACCGTTTGGCCCTCCTGAAAATTGATCCGGGTGATGCGGCCGGAGATTTCGCTGCGAAGCTCTACTTCTTCATTGGCCAGCAGGGTGCCCGTAGAAGCAATGGTATTGTTTAGGACGCGGGGCTGGATAATGGCTACCTTAACAGCCAGGGCAGGGGCAGGCCCGCCGGGAGCAGAAGCCGCCGGAGCAGATTTTTCTCCGCCGCAACCAGCCAGTATCAGGATCATACATGCCGCGATCCCTTTACGGATGTCAAGAAGCGTAGTACCGTACAAGTCAGAAAAACGCATGTCTGGGTAATAAAGTGTTGATAGTAAGGGCTGCTTCCTGATGGATCAGGTTACAAACAGCGCCGAAATCCATATCTGAAGGGCGTGATGGTAGGGTGTTTCATGATATGTCTGGTAAATATAGGCACCCTGCGTAACTCATCGGGCTGTACAATGGTTTTTATACGCTGAAAACCCGGATTTTTTCGACAGATTCCATCAAATAGACTTGTACACCGGTGTTTATCGCCAGCGCCAGCGCTGCTGATGCAGAACTATGAGTATATTCACCCGCTGTATGTAAGCTCAATCTGTTACAAAAGTTATGGCATCTTATGTAGCCCCTGCCGAAAACGAGGCGCTGGCAGCACATCCTGAAACCCTGCGGATCATCCGGGCCGCCCTCTCAGAGGACATCGGGCCGGGCGACTATACAAGTTTATCCACCATTCCGGCGGGGCATACCGCTACGGCACGGTGCCTGATCAAGGAACCCTGCGTGCTGGCGGGCGTAGCCGCTGCCCGGATGGTATTTGCAGAGGTAGATCCTGCCCTGCAGATGGAGCCCCTGATGGAGGATGGGGCAGAAGCCCGTCCCGGTGATATTGCTTTTTATGTGACAGGGGATCCCCGTTCGATTCTTCAGGCTGAGCGTGTCTGTCTGAATATTCTCCAGCGCATGAGCGGGGTGGCGACGCTGACCCGCGAGGTTGTCAGGCGGCTTGAAGGGACGGCCTGCCGCGTGCTGGATACCCGCAAAACCACCCCGCTCTTCCGGCACATGGAGAAGTGGGCCGTGCGGATCGGCGGAGGTGTCAATCACCGTATGGGACTGTATGATATGGTCATGATCAAGGATAATCATACAGACTTTGCAGGTGGGATACAGGCTGCCATGCAGGCCTGCAAGACCTATCTGCAGGCGCATGGGTTATCTCTTCCCATAGAGGTTGAGGCTCGTACCCTGGGCGAGGTGCAGGAGATCATTGCCGCAGGCGGGGCAGATCGTATCCTGCTCGACAATATGACCCCTGACCTGCTCAAAACCTGTGTCACCTATATCGCAGGACGCGCAGAGACCGAGGCATCCGGCGGGATCGGGCTGGAACAGGTGCGGGAAGTCGCCCTGACCGGCGTCACCTATCTTTCCATGGGGGCCCTGACACACTCCTACCGGAGCATGGATATCAGCCTGAAGGCGATCCGTCGTTAGGCTAGCGGGTACGGTTGCACATGACATTGTAGGGACAATACACACAGTGTGCTACCTCCGGTGTCTGCTCATAAGGCCCTTCCCTGAGGTGGGTGATAAGCTGTGAGACTTCCTGCTCAAACTGTATCAGCAACTCATCTGGTATCACCGCTTCCTTCCGGAGGTATTTCATGCCTTCCTGGCGGTGCTGCAGGACATAAAATCCGACTTGTACCTGTCGCTCAGGATATTGCTGGCGGTAGAGCCAGGCATACATCAGTCCCTGAAACGCTTCTTTGTAACCATCAGGTTTATCTGTAAATATGGCCGCGATCAGGTTTTGTCCGGTGCCCGGCAGGGTCACCCGCCCGGTTTTATAATCTACGATGCGGTAGCAGTCCTGATCCGGGAGGTAGTCCACCCGATCCAGGGTGCCGCTGAGCCGCCAGGCTTGTCCCCCGACCGGAATGGTATGCTCGTAGGCGCGGGCCGCCTCCAGGGCTTCGATCCGGAACGGATGCGAACTGGCATCCTGGATGAGCAGGTCCTGGCACAGGGTGGTCAGTACGTTGCGGAGCAAGGCGTTTTTGCCCCGGAGGGTATGCCAGTCCAGGTTGTGCTGCGCAAAAGCCGCCTCCAGGGCCGGCTCCACCTGTGTACGCAAGTGCCCGAAATGTCCCGGAGTCAGTAATACGCCTATATACGGCCTGTACAGCAGTTCCATCGCCAGGTGGAGGATGCTGCCGAAGGTATTGCTCTCCATGGTTTCTTCTACCGTCTCCGCCTCCCGCAGTCCGAGGAGATAGCGGAAGTAAAATTGCAAACCGCAGGTGCGCCACGTGGTCAGGGCACTCGGAGATAAGGCCCCTTCACCTGCTACATACCGGGCGATAAGTTGGGCACGGGTAGTATCAGTGGCTTCGATCCTGATGGGGACCGGGGCTACCCGGACAGACGGGGCCGATACCGTACGCTCGTGAATCCGGATGGTGGGATGATGGCGAAAAAAATACCGCAACTGCCGGATAAACCGGCTTTCTTCCCGCTGCTCTCCATCTGACTCAGTCACAGAGTCATAGATCAGGTGTACGGTCCGGGCCCGCTGGATCAGGCGGTAGAAGTGATAGGCATAGATCGCGTCTTTTTCGGCGGAAGTCGGCAGTCCAAAACCTTTCCGGAGGTTGAGCGGGATAAAACTGTTGCCGGAGGCAGTATTGGGCAGGTACCCCTCATTGGCTGCCAGGATATACACCACCTCAAAGTCAAGCACCCGGGTCTCCAGAAACCCCATGAGCTGAATGCCCTGGAGGGGTTCGCCTTCAAAAGGGATCCGGGCTTTTTGAAGTGCCTCCCGAAACAACCCCGCAAATCCGCCGGGGCTGAGCTGGGGACGGTAGGTGCTGAGAACCTCTTGCAACTGGTTGAACCAGGTATAAAACTGAAAAATATATTCTGCCTCAATCCGGGCCTCCCGCTGCCGTGCATCTGCCAGCAGGAGCAGGAATACCTGGTTCAGATAGTCAAGCCAGAGCTGTACTTCTCCCGTCAGGCGTGTGGGCGTATTAAATACAGCATGCAGCAGGGGGGGGAGTCCTGGTGTCTCCCGAATATGCCCTTCAGGCACAAAAATCAGGTTTTGGCGGGTGATATCTTCAGTCAGTCGTTTGGTGATCTCAGGCGCAGCGCTGCGTATGTACGGATTGGCGAGGAGGCCGGTCACGTCCTGGTGCGAAAACATGCGTACAATGCCCTCGGTCCGCTGGTTGCGGAGGAGCTGCATCAGCGCCATGAGCAGGTGGTAGATATGGGTCTGACGAAGGGGAAATCCCATCGTGATGTTCAGCTCCCGTATGTCCTCCGGGAGTGCATAGAGGACGGGGTAGAGGAGGTTCTCGTCTGCAAGGACGATGGCATGACGCTGAAGGGTGCCCGGAGCGGGCGGGAGCTCCCGGAGGAGGTTGCCAAGCCAGGCGGCCTGGCCTGTGCCCAGCGGCACCCCGGTCAGGTACAGGTCGCGGGTGCTGCTGCCCATGTCATGCAGGACCAGACGGCTGTCTAGGGCTGCCCACCGGCGGTGGTAGGTCAGGATAAACTTACCGGGCTCCTCTCCGGCGATATGTCCTTCGTCTTGCTGGCGCTGCGGACGCTCTCCCGGCGGCGTAAAATACACCCGGTCCACATCCCAGTACACGGTGGCCTGACCCTGGAGCAGGAGGTGGTGCATGATGCGCTCCTCAGCCTCGGAGAGGGCATTAAACCCAATAAAAATACATCGCTCCCAGGGGAGGGTGGTAACCCCCTGCTGCAGGTCATCCGCCAACTGACGGAAAACCATCCCGTCATAGGCCTGGTGCCGCGCCGCCAGGCGGGCACGGTATCCCGCATAAAGTGGCTCCAGGATAGCCCATATCTTCAAAAAACGACCCCTGACCTGGTCATCCGCCTGTGCTACCCCCCGCAGGGTCTTCCAAAATGAACGCACGGCCTCCAGCGCCTCACCTTCCAGCGCAAAAAAATCATCAATCTCCCGGAGGTCGCTGATGTTGGTAAACAACTGTCGGGCATCCACACAGTATTTGTCCACCTCATCAAAATCCCGGACCAGCATTTCACCCCAGGGATAAAACTGCTCAAATGGTTCACTCCAGTTGGGTTGTGACTGCCGCATCACGTCTCCGTAGGCCTGATATAACTCAAATACCAGGGGCAGGGTGTCTGGAAACTGCTGTCCGGAGACCTTACGGACCATATCCTGGATCGGCAGGATATCCGGCGCCCAGATGGGCCTGCCATAGGCGCGGCTCAGGGATTCCTGCAAAAAAATAACTGCCCGGCGGGTTGGAACCACCAGGCAGGTGTTGAGGAGTTGATCGCCGTATTCCCGGTGCAGGTCTTCGGCTATATGGTCGAGAAAGTCAGACATTCGGGCACTATTTCCTTGATAGAGCCGAATATACTAGCTTTTATGCCTCAGTGGTTGCGTCTTGTAAAAAAACACCAACAGGTTCTTTAGGCTTGCGTCCGGGTTTTTTGCGCTCAGACGGAGCCGCTACGGTCTCTATTTTGGTTTTTTTTCCGCTTTTTTCTTTGAGCTCTTTATTTTTCCGGGCGGGTTTTTCGGACTTGTTGCTGTCCAGAATCTCGGCAGAGCGGGGTTTGCTGCTGACTTTTACGACCTCGTCAGCCCCTTCTTTGGCAGCTGCATGCATGGCCAGCGATTGTTTGGGTTTTCTGCCCCGTTTGGCGGGTGTTTTGGCTACAGCTTCGGCTTCTGTTTTCAGTTTTTTGCCTTTTTTGCGGGGTGCATCACCCAGGATAGAGGCAGGAGTGTCAATTATTTGTTTTTTAGGGCGGCCCGGGCGCTTGCTCGTTTCGGGTATTACCACAACCTCAGGCGACTCCAGTGCCACGACAGAGGCAGGTTTGCGTCCGCGTTTTTTAGGGGCATCAGCCGGAGCGAGGGTTACAACCGGTGCGAGGCTGGTGCGGTCTTTGGGTTTACGACCCCGGCGGACAACAGATTTTTCTGATATTGCAGTTTCGGATACAGGCTGTTCGGCAGCTACAGATTTGGGCTTGGGGCCACGCTTTTTAGGTTGATTTTCAATCTTTTCTTCGATCTTTTCTACGATTGAAACTACTGCTTTAGGCTTACGGCCGCGTTTGGCGGGTGATACTACCGGGACAGCGGTGGTGAGAAGCGCCGTGTGAGTTTCAGAGACTACCGTTGTTTTGCCGGTATCTGCTCCGGGTGTGCGCATCAGGTCAGAAATACGGTTTTCAAGCGATTCCAGGCGGTTGAGCAGGGCTTCTATATCACTGTGACGTGTGGCAGGAGCAGCTGTTATGCCTCCCATACGCTCGGCCAAAGCCCGGATATCGGCATGACCCATCAGATCGTCAATGGCAATTTTACCTTCTTTTTCGGACATCATCCCCCTGTCCACCAGGTCATTAAGGTAATCCTGCATCTTCTCTGCCGTGTAGGCAGCTAATCCTACGCCTGCATATACAAGGCGCTTAAACATTTCATCCATTTTTACTGGCTAATAAAGGTGAAAAAAAGAGTTACAACAGTCTGATAATAAGACGGTTGTGCTTTCGGAAAACACATAAACTTACCGCGTTTGCATATAAGTATGCGGTAAAATTATTAATTTCCTGAATAAAAAACGAAATACCTGCAAAAATGTTATTATTTAATTAATTATAACCGCTTTTTAATCAGGACTTTACCGGACTTTTGCTGATCCCGGGGTGTTATATTATATCGGGCTGCGGGATTATTTTATTAATGCAATACTCACATGGTTTTTTTTATTATTTTAAAGTATTGATTATCAATTAGTTGTGCGAAGATTGTTTGAAATAAAGCAAACCTGAATTACAAAATACCTGGTCAGGATCTATTACAACATGTATAAGCGGGGCCCGCCTTATTTTTTGGGAGGATATATCTATCCAAAGTGTATGAAAAGGCAGTTTATAGACCTTTTTAGGCTTGGGAGCCGGTGGCAGCCGGGTTGTTTTTCCGGCTGATATAAATGGGAAACCTACAGTCCGCCAAAAGAAATTGCCGGTATGACAATCTCTTTTGGTGTACAACTATTTGATAATGAATTAAATATATTTTTCGCCGTATTGACTCCGGAGCTCACTGACAATTTCCCGGATAAATTGTTCGTCCTGTTTGGGACAGATCAGGAGGGCATCCTCGGTATCCACGATGATATAGTCGCGAATATTTTTGAGGATAATCGCTTTGTTGGGGTCAGATACCCGCACGACATTTTGGGAGGCCTGGTAGAGCAGGCTTCGTCCGAATATGGCGTTGTTATCAGGGTCTTTATGGGCATTTTCGTGTACAGATCCCCAGGTTCCGAGATCGCTCCAGCCAAAATTGGCAGGTATAACATACACATTATCAGCTTGTTCCATAATGCCGTAGTCAATAGAAATGCTCCGGCATGCAGCATATACCTGCCCGATGGCAGCGGGTTCTTCGGGGGTGTAATATTGTGCGCTGATTTCTGAAAACAGGCCGGCCATGTCAGGCAGGAGTTTGCTGAAGGCATCTGTGATGGTGGCGGCAGAGAATATAAACAGGCCGCTGTTCCAGACAAAGTCTCCGCTTTCAATAAAGGTCCGGGCGACTTCCAGGTTCGGTTTTTCGGTAAAGGTTTTGACCTTATAAAAATCAGACCGCAGTCCGGGCGTGTCAATGTATTGGATATATCCGTATCCGGTATCAGGACGGGTAGGGGTGATGCCTAATGTCATGATGCGGGTATCACTGAGGCAGGCTTCGGCGCCGATCAGGGCCAGACGCTGGAACTCAGCCTCGTTTTCGATCAGGTGGTCGGCAGGTGATACAATCAGGACCGCCTCGGGATCACGTGTCATGATTTTGTAGGCAGCATAGGCGATACAGGGGGCTGTATTACGCCCGACGGGCTCCATCAGGATCTGATCCGGTGTGATGGCCGGCAACTGTGCCTGTACGATCTCAGCATACCGCTCGTGGGTGACCACATAGATATTATCGGCTGGGATGAATGTATGGAGGCGGTTCCAGGTCTCCTGAATCAGCGAGTGACCCCTTCCCAGAATATCATGAAACTGCTTGGGAAACCGGGCCCGGCTCATCGGCCAGAACCGGCTGCCGATCCCGCCAGCCATAATCACGGCGTACAAATGTTGAGGATTCATCACAGACGTATTGAGTGGGGACAAAAATAGGGTTTTTCCCGGACATCCCATGGGTTGTCCTGACGAAGTACGGAAGACTCCCCGGAGAATTTCGCGACACTTGCTCCTGTACGAACAGTCAGTTTGGGTGCGTGAGCGGGTGCACTTCCGGTTTATTTGTAACGCGTATTATGTTACATCCAGAAAATCGCTACTGCGGATAATATAACCCAGGGGGCTTATTATCAGGCAAGGCGCCCTCCAACAGGGAAATATACCCCGCCTTTTGAAGACACATTATTACATCCAGACACAAACCAGCCGTGACAAACGCCCCCGATAGCTTACATGCAGGTCATCAGATGTCTTAATTGTTGGTAATTTTAAATCGGATATAGTTTGAATTGTTGAAATAAAATTTTGCCCATAGACCCTTTTTACCAAACGACATCTGTATGCGACCAGTAACCTGCCCGATATTGTTGATGAACAAGCTCCTGAGGTTTATGCTGCTGCTCGGGGGCCTGGGTGTGTCCGGTGAGCTTCGGGCTCAGGTCAATGCAAATTTTACGGCGAGTCAGACTTCCGGATGTTCGCCGCTGACGGTCACCTTCACGGACCTCTCCACGGGCCCGGTGAATGCCTGGGCCTGGGACTTCGGAAACGGCAATACCTCAAACTTTGATGATGTCATCGCAACTTATACAGCACCAGGTACTTATACGGTTTCGCTGACCGTCCAGGACACTGTCGGCGGGGTGTCCAGCACCCGTACCCAGGTTGGTTTTATTACGGTATTTGAGGATCCGTCTGCTGATTTTTCGGCCCCGCTCACGGCGGGTTGTGCCCCGCTCACGGTCAATTTTGCTGACGTGACGGTCCCCGGAGATGCCCCCGTCGTGTCTTGGTCCTGGGACTTTGGAGACGGATCCCTGGGCACAGGCGCGTCGCCCGCCCATACGTATATGAGCGGCGGCAGCTATACCGTCACCCTGGTGACAGTGGATGCCAACGGGTGTACGGATACCCGCATCCGCTCAGGGTATATCAATGTGACAGACCTGGCGAGTGTGGATTTTACGGCCTCGCCCCGTACGGCCTGTGCCGCTCCGCTGGTCGTGAATTTTACGCCGGTGATCTCACCTGCCGGCAGTTATACGTATCTCTGGGACTTTGGTGACGGGGTCACGTCCTCCAGTGCCTCGCCTACGCATATCTACAGCAGCAATGGCGACTATACCGTGACCCTGACGATCACCGACCCGCTGGGATGCCAGGAGCAGGTTCAAAAAAACAATTATGTCCTCATCAACAGCCCGGTGGCTGATTTTTATGCATTGGATACGACGGTCTGTGCCGGGATACCGGTACAGTTTGGAAATAATACCATCGGGGCAGACGGCTATCTCTGGAGTTTTGGGGATGGAAATACCAGCACGACCGCCAATCCGTCACATACGTACGCCGCTCCCGGCCTGTACACCGTATCCCTGACTGCCACCAACTCAGCTGGCTGCAGTGACTTCAGCGGACGGTCCGGATACATCCGGGTGTATGCCGCACCGGCTACGGGTTTTACTGCCAATGATCCCTCCGGATGTACTTCACCCATGCTGGTGCAGTTTACGGACAACTCGGTAGGTACGATTGCGTCCTGGTTCTGGAACTTTGGCAATGGGGACTTCTCCACCGCCCCCAATCCGCAGACCACCTACACCACACCGGGTTTATACGACGTGAGCCTGACCGTCACGACGGCCGACGGGTGTACAGCTACGGAAACCATCCCGTCCTATATCCAGCTCACCCTGCCGGATGCTGCATTTCTGACCAGCCTGCCCGCAGGATGTGTGCCCCTGACCGTCTCATTTGCAGACCTTAGTACCTCGCCCGCTGATCCGATCGTGAGCTGGGTCTGGAATTTTGGAGATGGGAGTATTTCTACCCAACAAAACCCCTCGCATACCTATACACTACCGGGGTTATATACGGTCGTCCTGACGGTCATCACCCAGAGCGGATGCCAGGCCATCGAGCAGTATCAGTACGTGCAGGCCGGCACCCGCCCCAATGCAGACTTTACAGCGACTCCCAGGGTAGTCTGTACAGCTGAGAATGTCAACTTTACAGACCTGACTACCGGTGGTGCTACGGCCTGGTTCTGGAGTTTTGGAGACGGGGGTACCAGCCTGGCGCAGAATCCTGCCTATGCCTATCTGGACACCGGATATTTTACGGTGACCCTCGTGGCAGAGTACCTGGGTTGCCGTGACACGATTGTTCGGACGGACTATATCCACGTAGTGGGTCCGGTCGCTAATTTTCTTGTCTCACCCGGCCTGGGCTGTGACCCGCCCATTGATATTTCGTTTTTTGACCAGTCCTCAAACGCGACATCCTGGAACTGGAGTTTCGGAGACGGGACGGGTTCTACCCTCCAAAATCCGGTGCATACTTTTACGGGTACCGGAACCTTTGAGATAGACCTGGTCGTCAGTGACAGCCTGACGGGGTGCGTGAGCGACTTTAATTATGCGCTGAATATCACCAGTCCCCGCGCCGGATTTTCGCCGGATGATCGCCGGGGCTGTGCACCGTTTACGGTCGGGTTTGCCAATACCTCCATAGATGCGACCAATTACATCTGGGACTTTGGGGACGGATCACTCTCGACGGCTGCGGCACCCTCGCATACGTATCAGGCACCGGGTACCTATACCGTTACCCTGGTTGCTTCTGACGGGAGTTGTTCGGACACCCTCATCATGTCCAGCCTGATCCGGGTGGTAGGTCCCCAGCCTGCGTTCAGTACCGACCTGATCACAGGATGTGCGCCGCTGGCCATCCGGTTTAATGATCTCAGTGTACCAGATGCCGGGACCAGCCTCGTGAGCTGGAGTTGGGATTTTGGGGACGGCAATACCGGCAGTGGCCCGTCACCGGTCCATACCTACACCAGTGCCGGGTCTTTTGATGTGACCTTGCAGGTATTGGACAGTGAGGGGTGTCTGGCGCAGATCACCCGGCAGAGCCTGATCAGCCCGACACTGCCCGTTGCAGCCTTTTCGGCGACAGATACGATCGCATGTCCGGGTTCACTGGTGCAGTTTATCAACCAGTCCACGGGGACCGGTCTGAGTTATTTCTGGAGTTTCGGAGATGGCACCACGTCTACCGTACCCAATCCGGTGAAATTATTTGCGCCCAATGCTTCTTATACCGTCACCCTGACCGTCACCGATGCCAATGGGTGTACCGATACCGAAATCAAACTTAATTATGTCTCAGTAGGACAACCTACAGCGGCCTTTGTGGCTGACACGACGACGGCTACCTGTCCGCCGCTGACGGTTTCGTTTACAGATCAGTCCAGCCCCAATGTCGTGAGCTGGTACTGGGATTTTGGGGACGGCAGCACCTCCACCCTGCGCAATCCTGCCAAAATATATTCGCTGCCCGGCACCTATGATGTGACCCTTATTGTCACTACGGCACAAAACTGCCGGGATACCCTGCGCATGAACAGCCTTATCAACATTCAGGGACCAACAGGGGCATTTTCGTTTGCTCCTACCTCCGGTTGTCAGCCGCTGAATGTCACCTTCCTCACCAGCAACCCCAATCCATCCTGGACCTATACCTGGGACTTTGGGGATGGGGTAGGGGGAACCGGCACGGTTGTGACCCATACATACTATACAGATACGGTAGCCTCGCCGGTCATGCTCGTGCAGGACAACAACGGCTGTATCGTGGCTGTCACCAATCCGACACGGGTGACAATCCTGCCCCTGCCCCGTCCGGCTTTTCAGGTAAATACCAATGAAATATGCCTCGGGCAGTCTGTCCGTTTTACCAATACAACGATCTCTGAGCGTACGGTGACCGGGTATCTCTGGAGTTTTGGAGATGGAAATACCTCATCAGCCATCAACCCCTCCCACACGTACACGGACACGGGTGTATTTGTTGTCAGCCTCGTGGCGACCACCGTGGACGGGTGTATGGACACCTCCTCTGTACCGGTGACGATCCGGGTGACAGGGCCGCCTCAGGCTATCTTTACGATGAATCCGGCCCAGGACTGTGAGCCGGCTGTCATTACCTTCACAGAAGCATCCATCAGTTATTTCTCCCTGACGGCCTGGGCCTGGGACTTTGGGGACGGGTTTTCGGACAATGGGCAGGTGATACCCTCACATACCTATGCTACCGACGGATCTTATCAGGTGACCCTGACTGTGACCGACAGCAAAGGTTGTACCGGGTCCTCTACCCGGAGTGTCCTGGTAACGCCCGTGCCGACGGTAGCCTTTACGGCCAACCGATACGGCTGTGCCCCATCACCGGTGACCTTTACAGATGCCTCTACCGCTGCCGCAGCCAAGGTAGCCTGGCTCTGGACCTTTGGCGATGGAACCAGCTCCACCCTCCAGAACCCGGTCAAAACCTACACGGCCGATGGTAACTATACCGTCAGCCTCACCGTGACCGATGCCAATGGATGTACCAATACCCTGACCGTTCCCAATTATATCCGGCTCTCACACCCGACAGCCAGCTTCACCTCCAATGCCCGCCGCTCCTGTCCTCCTCAGCGGGTGCGGTTTACGGATCAGTCCGTGCCGGATACGACCCTGATCAGTTGGTTTTGGGACTTTGGGGATGGCAATACCTCCAGCGTCCGAAATCCGTCCCACACGTATTATACCCCCGGCAACTATGACGTGACCCTTATTGTCACCAATGTCCTTGGGTGTACGGATACATTTGTGATCCCTAACCATGTCCGGATCAACAACCGGCCTACGGCCAGTTTTACGGTGTCAGACTCTGCCAACTGCGTACCAGAAAATATTATTTTCACCAGCACCAGCGTATCCGGCGGTTCACCGATCACCACCTATACCTGGAATTATGGTGCCGGATCTGGCGGAACCGGGGCGACGACCAGCTACCTGTATACCAATCCCGGCACGTACAATGCAACCCTGATCGTACGTGATGCCAATAACTGCCGGGATACGGCCACCAAGGTCATCCAGATTTTTCCCAATCCCGATGCCAATTTTATTGCGGGTGATACCGTCGGCTGCTCGACTACGACCATTGCCTTTACGGACCTCACCACCGGTGTCAACGCTCCGGTGGCCTGGACCTGGAATTTTGGTGACAGCGGTATCGGCACCTCCCAAAACCCGGCTCATACCTATTTTGCCGATGGCACCTATACAGTGAGCCTCCTGGTAGAAGATGTAAATGGTTGCCGGGACTCAGTCACCCGGACCAACTATATCATCCTCGATCACCCGGATGCCGACTTCACGACCAGTGCGGTGCAGGCGTGCCCGGGCACGACGGTACAGTTCAGCGACCGGACGACAGGCCGCTTTGCAGCAGTCAACTGGCGCTGGGATTTTGGAGACGGAAGCCCGGTTTCGACCGCCCAAAATCCGGCGCATATTTATACAACTCCCGGCGTGTACTCCGTATCACTGATCGTATGGGATGCGATCGGTTGCAGCGATACCCTTGTGCGGTCGTTGCTGGTGAATGTACCCGTTCCGCCACAGGCATCTTTTTCTTACACCCCGACGCAGGGTTGTGATCCGCTTACGGTTTCCTTTACCAATGGTGCGACAGCCGGATCATCTCCGATTGTGAGTTGGGTATGGACCTTTGGGGACGGAAATACAGCTTTTGCCCCGTCTCCCACCCACACATATACCACACCGGGCGTTTATACGGCTACCCTGAGCGTGACGGATGCCAATGGGTGTAACGATACCTATACCCAGACGGTGCGGGTGCTGGAAGTACCGGTCGTCAATTTTATTGCAGACCAGCGGCGGGGATGTGCGCCGGCTATGATCCGGTTTACGGACCTGAGTACCAGCCCGTATCTCAAAGTAAGCTGGTTCTGGGACTTTGGCGACGGAAATACTTCGACCTCGCCTGCGCCTGTGCATACGTACCTGGCAGATGGCAATTATACGGTCAAGCTGATTGTCACGGACCTAAACGGTTGCCGTGATTCGCTCACCCGTACCAACTATATCCGGCTCTCACATCCGGTGGCAAACTTTAGCCTGGACCAGACCCAGGTGTGTCCCAATATTCCGGTAGGGGTATCTTTTACAGACCTCTCGGTGCCAGATACCACCCTGATGAGCTGGCTCTGGAATTTTGGGGACGGGAATACCTCCACAGCTCAAAACCCGACACATTCGTATGCTGCCGCCGGTAACTTTGTCGTGACCCTGACCGTGACCAATGTACTGGGTTGTACGGATACCTACACGGCAGCCCAGGCCATTACGGTGCTGGATCCGCCTGTGACAGCTTTTTCCCACACCGACTCTGCGGGTTGTGCACCCCATGCGGTAAGTTTTACGGACCTCTCTACACCGGGTGATGCCGCCGTGGTCAACTGGGCCTGGGACTTTGGGAATGGGGCGACCTCACTCGTCCGCAACCCATCCTATACCTGGACGGTGCCTGGTTTTTATACCGTCACCCTGACGACTACCGACTTTAATGGATGCCAGACCAGTGCCACTACCCAGGTACGGGTGTATGACAATCCGGTAGCCAATTTTGTCTCGCAGGATACCCTGGGCTGTGCGCCTCAGGCGGTGACCTTTACCAATCTTTCCACCCAGCCTTCTGCCATTGTATATCGCAAGTGGTATTTTGGAGACGGGGACAGTGCCATTAACCTGGTCAACCCGACCCATACCTATACTGCTGACGGGATATATGACGTGACCCTGATCGTGGAGGATATCTACGGCTGTAACGATACCATCGTCAAATCTGATTATATCCGGCTTTCGCATCCGGTGGCCGGGATCGGAATCAGCCAGTCAGTAGTATGTCCGGGTATCCCGATAGGGGTACAATTTACGGATCAGACGGCTCCCGATACCACCCTCATAAGCTGGTACTGGCAGTTTGGGGACGGGAATACCTCTTCAGCACAAAATCCGACACACTCCTATGCGGTGGCGGGTAATTATACGGTGATTCTGACCGTGACCAATATACTCGGATGTACAGACAGTGATACCCTCACAGGGGCCATTACGGTGCTTGACCCGCCTCAGGCACAGCTCAGCGTGGCAGATGCCGATGGATGTATTCCGTTTGTTGCCAGTTTTACCCAGCAGGTAACAGCCGGTGATGCAGCGATTATTGATTGGCTGTGGCGGTTTGGAGACGGTACCACGTCCTTTGTCCAAAACCCCGTCAAAACCTACCCTTCGGCTGGTACATATCCGGTCACGCTGATCGTGACAGATGCCAATGGTTGCCAGGACTCTGTCTCCACCACCGTGCGTGCCTACGCCAATCCCGTCGCCCGGTTTGTAGCCTCTGACACGATCGGTTGTGCGCCGGAGACCATCACCTTCTCCGACCAGTCCACGAGCACGACCGCGATCAGCGCCTGGCTCTGGAACTTTGGAGACGGCAATACGTCCACGCTCCGCAATCCGACCCATACCTACACCGCCAACGGCACCTACACCGTCACGCTGACGGTCACCGATGCCAACGGCTGTACCCATACCTTTAGCCGCCCGAACTATATCCGCCTGACCCTGCCGGTGGCCAACTTCACCTGGGATCTCAGCAACGGATGTCCGGGTACGACAGTGACCTTCCGGGATGCCTCGATCCCAGACCACCCGACGGTGGCCTGGAGCTGGAACTTTGGGGACGGAGGTACCTCGACCCTGGCCAATCCGGGTCATACCTACCACACGCCGGGCACCTATACCGTGACGCTGACGATCACCAATACCCAGGGTTGTACGGATACGGAGGTCAAGACCGCGATCATCACGATCTACCAGCGGCCTGTGGCAGCGATCCTGCCAGCAGATACCGCCGGTTGTGCGCCGCTGAGTGTGGACTTCCGGGACGGAACCGTGCCGGGCAGCTCAGGGCTGGTGTCTTGGAGCTGGAGTTTTGGGAATGGCAATACCTTCACCGGATTTAACCCCGGCGTACAGACCTACCCGACACCGGGGCTTTACACAACCCAGCTCATCGTGACCGATGGCAATGGCTGCCGGGATACCGCGACGACCACCGTGCGGAGCCGGGAACTGCCTACAGCCGCCTTTACTGCCAACCAGACCCAGAGTTGTGCACCGGCTGCGATCCGGTTTACAGACCTTTCTTCAGGGACGGGTGCTGTCACCGGTTGGAAATGGTATTTTGGTGACGGAGACTCCGCTACCGTCCGGAACCCGCTGCATGTATATGCCATGGAGGGGGTATATACGGTGACCCTGATCGTGGTTGACCAATATGGATGCAGCGATACCGTCACCCGCAATAATTATATCCGGCTCCGTCACCCGGTGGCAAACTTTACTGCCAGCAGCACAGATATATGCCCCGGAGATCAGGTGAGCTTCACGGACCTTTCTACGGCTGATACTACCCTGATAAGCTGGGCCTGGAGTTTTGGGAATGGCCAGACATCCACCCTGCAGAACCCGTCAACGGTATATAGCAGCAGTGGTTTTTATACCGTGTCCCTGATCGTCACCAATCAGGTAGGGTGCCGGGATACCCTGGTCAGGACCAGTTATATCGAGGTGGCAACACGACCTGCAGCCAGCT
The DNA here is from genome assembly GCA_033762375.1 of Bacteroidia bacterium. Classification (GTDB taxonomy): domain Bacteria; phylum Bacteroidota; class Bacteroidia; order J057; family J057; genus RDXT01. Next base: position 90,685 of record JANRLQ010000003.1, on the reverse strand, counting down.
TCACCATAGCAGACAGTGCAGGGTGTACGCCTCACACCACCAGCTTCAGCCAGACCAGCACAGCCGCTACCTGGCCGATTGTAGCCTATGCATGGGATCTGGGCAATGGTACAACGGCGATCCTTCCCAACCCGGTAGCAACCTACACCACGCCGGGTGTCTACAACGTGAGCCTGGTCACCACCGACCAAAATGGCTGTACCGATACAGCAACCGCCCAGGTACAGGCATATACATTGCCTGTCGCAGCCTTCACCGCCAATGTACGGGTAGGTTGTGCGCCTCAGACCATCAACTTTATCAACCAGTCCGGTGGTACCTACCCGCTGGTGTCGTATCTCTGGGATTTTGGGGACGGCAATACTTCTACGAGTGCCTTCCCGGCACATACCTATGCCAGCGACGGAGTATATACGGTCAGCCTGACCGTCACGGACCTCAACGGGTGTCAGCATACCCTTACCCGTCCGGCATTCATCCGGCTTACCCACCCGGTGGCCAATTTTACCATGAGCCAGACGGCTGTATGTCCGGGCGTTGCCGTTTCCTTTACAGACATTTCCACGCCGGATACGACCCTCAATGCATGGACCTGGGATTTTGGAGACGGAACGGGTTCCAGTCTTCAGCATCCTTCGCATACCTACACGGTACCCGGTAATTATACCGTCACGCTGACTGTCCGCAATGTCCTGAATTGCAGCGATACAGAGGTCAAAACCGCTGTGATCCAGGTGCAGCAGGCACCGGGGACTGCTTTTGTGGCATCCGTACTGTCAGGTTGCAGCCCGCTCGACATTGCCTTTACCAATACGACTGTCATTACGTCGCAGCCAGTGGTGAGCTGGTACTGGGAGTTTGGCAATGGGGCTACGAGCACCCTGGTGAGTCCGGTATATACCTACCCGGCACCTGGTACCTATACCGTGCGCCTGACCGCTACAGATGCACTGGGCTGTATCAGCACCGCAGAGCAGGTAATCACGGTGTATCCATTGCCAGTAGCAGATTTCAGTGCCAATCGCCGGTTTGGTTGTGCGCCGGAGGCGATTACGTTCCAGAGCCAGGGCACAGGGGTTTATCCGGTAGTAGCCTGGTGGTGGGATTTTGGGGACGGGAATACCTCAACCCTGCCGGTACCTGTCCATACCTATGCGGCGACAGGCGTATATGACGTATCGCTGATCGTACAGGATGTAAATGGTTGCCGGGATACGGTTGTCAAGCAGGAATATATCCGCCTGCGCCTGCCGGATGCTGATTTTCTGGTCAGTGACCAGGAGATTTGCCCTGGCACGACCGTACAGTTTACGGAGACGGCTATAGCCGATACCACGCTGACGGGCTGGACCTGGAATTTTGGGGACGGGAATACCAGCACCCTGCAACATCCGTCGCATACCTATCAGACCCCCGGCCTCTACACGGTGCGGCTGACGGTCACCAATGTGTTGGGCTGTACCCATACAGAAGAAAAAACAGCCTTTATTGAGGTGCTGACCCCGCCGACTCCGGACTTCAGCATTACGCCGGCAGGCGGCTGTGCGCCACTCCTGGTGTCGTTCCGGGACCTCTCTGCGGGCAATCCTGCTGCTGTCGTGAGCTGGTCATGGGACTTTGGCAATGGGCTGACCTCTGCCGTACGCAATCCGACCACTCTCTATCCGGTACCCGGCACCTATACCGTCACCCTGACAGTTACCGATGCCAAAGGATGTGTTAATACCGTCACACGACAGGTGCCCGCTTATTCCAGCCCGGCAGCCAATTTTATCGCCAGTGATTCGATCGGGTGTGAGGAGAATATCCGGTTTTTTGACCTGACAACCGGAGATTATGCCGCCACAGCCTGGAAGTGGTACTTTGGAGACGGTGACAGCTCATTGCTCCAAAATCCGGTCCATACCTATCCGGCTACGGGCACCTACTCTGTGACCCTGATCGTCTACAATGCGTATGGATGCAGTGACACCCTGGTTAAGCCCGAATACATAGACCTGACCCGTCCGGCTGCGGCTTTTGGACAGGGCAGTGATGTTGTGTGTCCGGGTACCCCGCTCCAGTTTATGGACCTGTCTGTGCCAGACTATCCGATTACTACCTGGAGCTGGAACTTTGGGGATGGCAATACCGGCACCGGCCCCAATCCGAGCCATACCTTTACTATGCCGGGCATATACACCGTCACCCTGACGATCACCAATATATTCGGCTGTACGGACTCAGAGTCAGGGCTGGTCGAAGTACTGCGTCCGCCGGTAGCCCGCTATACCGTACCAGACCGCGACGGTTGTGCCCCCTTTACGACGACGATGACCAATACTTCGCAGTCCTTTATCGCGCCGATAGTCGCCTATTTCTGGGATTTTGGGGACGGAACCAATGCGGCAACGGCGAGTCCCGTTCATACCTGGGCCAATCCGGGCACCTACACGGTACAGCTCCGGGTGACCGATGGCAATGGCTGCGAGGACGATACCAGCTTTGTGGTGACGGTATTCCCCCTTCCGGTAGCTGATTTTGAGGCGGATCCGGTAGCAGGTTGTGCGCCTGAGACAGTCCAGTTTACCAGCCTCTCCGGAGGGACTCATCCGATTGTGGGCTGGCTCTGGACCTTTGGGGACGGGAATACCAGCACGGCAGAACATCCGCTGCATACCTACACGGCTGACGGGCTTTATACCGTGAGCCTGACCGTGACCGACGTGAATGGTTGCAGCCATACCTTCACCCGGCCGCAGTACATCCGGCTGCGGCATCCGGTGGCTAACTTTACCTATACACCAGGAGCGGCCTGTCCGGGAAGTACCATCAACTTTACCAATACCTCGGTTGCCGATACGACCCTGGTCACATACCTCTGGGATTTTGGAGACGGTACGACGTCAGCACAGGTCAACCCCGCGCATGTGTACACAACGCCGGGCCTGTATACCGTGAGCCTGACGGTTACCAACCTGCTGGGATGTACGGATACGGAGGTCAAAACCCAAATTATCCGGATTCATACGCCTCCGGTAGCTGCATTTGTCCCGACAGATGCAGTGGGTTGTGTGCCGGAGACCGTACAGTTTTTCAGCCAGGCGACTCCGGGTACCGCTGCGATCACGGGGTATCAGTGGAGTTTTGGCAATGGTCTCAGCTCGACCCTGCCCAACCCGGTCACGACCTACGCGTTGCCAGGCCTCTTTAATGCACAGATGGTCGTACGTGACGCCAACAATTGTCGCGATACCGTGACCCATCAGGTGAATGTCCGTGCGCTGCCTGCTCCGGCTTTTGTCGCCAATATTACCCGGGGATGTGCGCCGCAGGCGATAGCCTTCTTTGACCAGACAACGGGCAGCCTGGGCATCACGGGTTGGCTCTGGGACTTTGGGGACGGAAACACCTCAACCCAGCAGTTCCCGGTGCATACCTATCAGGCCGATGGGGTGTACACGGTAAGCCTGACTGTTACGGATAATTTTGGGTGTAACAATACCCTGGTAAAACCCCAGTATATCCGCCTGTCGCGTCCGGCACCTGACTTTACGGTCAACCTGAATCCGATCTGCCCCGGCAGTCCGGTCCAGTTTACCAACCTGACCCAGGCTGATACGACAATTGCCACCTGGCTTTGGAGCTTTGGGGATGGTACGACTTCCACCCTGCAAAACCCTGTGAAGAGCTACAGTACACCGGGTTTCTACACGGTATCGCTGACCGCTACCAATGTAAACGGTTGTGCTGAGACCCGGGTACGTACGCAGTATATTCAGGTGCTTGACCGTCCGAATGCCGGATTTACCCCAGACAAGGTAGCGGGTTGTGTGCCGCTGACGGTGACATTCTCCAATACCTCCGTGGCCACGAGTGCGCCATTGGCAGGATGGTTCTGGGATTTTGGGAATGGTAGTTCGTCTATTTTCACCAACCCGACCCAGACCTTCAACCAGCCAGGGGTATATCCGGTGCGGCTGGTCGCGATAGATGCCCAGGGTTGCGGGGATACGGTGGTGCAGAATATCACCGTATTTACCCCGCCGACTTCCAACTTTATTGCTGCCGAAAACCGGGGATGTGCCCCCGTCGAGATACCCTTCCTGGATCAGTCTCAGCAGGGCAGTGCCCCGATTACCTCCTGGTTCTGGAGTTTTGGAGATGGAAACGGCTCCGGCCAGCAGTTCCCGGCCCATACCTACCTGCAGGACGGCTCCTATGATGTGACCCTGGTGGTGTCCGATGCCAACGGCTGCCGTGATACCCTGGTGCGGCCGGATTATATCCAGCTCTCACACCCGGCAGCAGACTTTGCGGTAAGCAGTGTGGCTACCTGCCCCGGTACCGTGATGGCATTTTTTGACCGGTCGGTGGGCGATACGACCCTGGCATCGTGGTTCTGGAGTTTTGGAGACGGGACGACGTCCTTCCTCCAGAATCCTACGCATACCTACACTGCCAACGGAACCTATACGGTGACCCTGACCGTGACCAATATCCTCGGTTGCAGCCATACCATCACGCGCAATCAGCTGATCCAGGTCTATAGTCCGGCTACGACCTTGTTTGTGCCGTCTCAGCCGCAGGGATGTACGCCGTTTGAGGTGAGTTTCCAGGACCAGTCATTCGGCAACTCAGCCCCGATCGTAGCCTGGAGCTGGGATTTTGGAGATGGGACTGGTGCAGCGGTCCAGAACCCGGCCCATACCTATACCACGCCAGGTTTATATACCGTGACCCTGACGACTACGGATAACAATGGTTGCCAGTCAAGTTATACCCGCACCGTGCGGGCGCTGACCTTGCCTACTGCCCGGTTTATGTCCGTGGACACGATCGGGTGTGCGCCTGAGACAGTGCGGTTCAGCGACCTCAGCCGGGGCGACTTCCCGATCCAGGGCTGGTATTGGGATTTTGGTGACGGCAATACGTCCACCGCCCAGCATCCGGTGCATATATATGCCCTGCAGGGGGTTTATACCGTGACCCTGATCGCTACGGATCTGAATGGGTGCCAGGATACCTTTGTCCGGCCTCAGTATATTCGCCTGCGAAATCCAGATGCCAACTTTAGCATATCGCCTGGTCTCGTATGTCCGGGTACTCCCGTATCCTTCACGGACCTCAGCATCCCGGATACCACGATTGCCAGTTGGTCCTGGAATTTTGGAGATGGTACGACCTCCGTCGTCCAGCATCCAACTCATCTGTATGCCCAGCCGGGGGTATATACCGTATCCCTGACCGTCACGAACGTCCTGGGCTGTTATGAAACCCATATGATCCCCGGCGGCGTAGTGGTGGCCAATCCACCATCGGCAGACTTCCTGCTGGCAGACAGCATCGGTTGTACCCCTTTTGAAATGGATATTACGGACAATAGCCGGGGGATTTCGGCACCGATTGTCAGCTGGCAGTGGAACTTTGGCAATGGAGCGACCTCCAGCCTCCAGGAGCCGCTATACACCTATAACTTCCCCGGCACGTATGTGATCACCCTGACGGTCACGGACGAAAACGGATGCAGTGCCACCACGAGCCATACGGTGGTCGCTACCCGTCCGCCGGTGGCGCAGTTTGTGAGTGCAGATACCCTCGGTTGTGCCCCGCATCAGGCTGCTTTTGTGGAGTCTTCACGGGGTGACTATCCGATCACCGGCTGGTATTGGGACTTTGGAGACGGCAACACGTCCACCCAGCGCCAGCCTGTACACCTCTACACTCAGGATGGCATATTTACCGTCACCCTGATCATCACCGATCAAAACGGCTGTACCGATACCCTGGTGCGTCCGGCTTATATCCGCTTGTCACATCCTCAGGCTGGTTTTACGGCCAACAGCCGCGGCGGGTGTGTCGGAACCGAAGTTACCTACACGGATGTGAGCATACCCGATACCACCATCACCGGCTGGGCCTGGGATTTTGGTGACGGTCAGGGGTCTGTGCAGCAGCACCCGACACATGTCTATAACCAGCCGGGTGTGTATGATGTGACCCTGGTGGTGACCAATATCCTCGGATGCCGGGATACCTTTGTGATCAATGACTATATCCGGATCACGGCCCCGCCTACGGCAGCCTTTACAGCCAGTGATACCAGCGGCTGTGTGCCTTTCCAGGTAGCCTTTACGGACTGGAGCACCAGCCAGTATGGGATCACCCAGTGGCAGTGGTTCCTGGATGGGTCGCCCAAAGGCAATTCGCAAAACATCTCCCACTACTTTGTCGAGACGGGTACCTATGAGATCATGCTGGTGGTGACTGACGCGAATGGGTGTACCGATACCCTGACCCAGCTGATCTATGTACGTCCGGTGCCGCAGGCTGCCTTTGAGACCTCGGATACCCTCGGCTGCGGTCCTAAAATTGTCGTATTCACGGACCGGTCCTTCCATATACCAACAAGCTGGCAATGGAATTTTGGAGATGGTACCACCTCGACCGACCAAAATCCGGTACACACCTATCAGGCAGATGGTATCTATACCGTGAGCCTGTACATTGAAGACCAGTATGGGTGTAATGACCGTATCGAAAAGATCAACCATGTCACGCTTGATCATCCGGAGGCGGACTTTACGGCCAGCTATGACCCGTCGTGTCCACCGGTGCGGGTGACGTTCCGGGCTACCGGTACCGGGCTGAAGGGCATCGCCAAGTGGGACTGGGACTTTGGAAACGGTACGATCACCACGACCCTCATTGACTCGCTTGTATATGCCTACAACCAGTCGGGTATCTACAGTGTCAGCCTGACGGCTACGGACTCGCTGGGGTGTGAGGTGACGGTGGTAAAACCTGACCTGATCAATGTCCTGGACAATGTGATTCCGGATCCGGTACAGATCCACACGGTCAGTGTCCTGAGCAATACCCAGATCGAACTGCGGTTTGCGGCCCACCGGGGTGAAGACTTCAAGCAGTACACCGTCTATCGGGAGGAGCCTGGTCAGGGATTTGTGCCGGTATTTGTTACTACCTATGTCAATGATACCATCTTCCTCGACCAAGGGGTTAATGCCAACCTGCGCAGCTACTGCTACAAGGTCACCGCAACCAACTATTGTGATACAGAGTCCAACCTCGGTCTGACAGAGGCACATTGTACCATCGAAGCCGAGGCTGTGCCGATCCCGGGCCAGATCATCCTGTCCTGGACACCATATCGGGGCTGGGTGGTAGATCACTACGAGATCTATCAGGTGGACTCGTACAATCCTAACCTGATGACCTTCCTGGATGTGGTACCGGGTACAGTGACACGATATGTGGAGAATTTTGCGGACTGCTTTAATGATCGTGCGTACCGCATCCGGGCCTTTGGGGCAGAACCCATTCAGGTATCGCTCAGTGATACGGCCCAGGCAGTCACTGCGCAGGGTATCCGGGGAGATGCGCCTGAGATGGTACGGGCGACGGTTGAGGACAATGCCCGCACGGTCGTAGAGTGGAAACCTGTAGTGCTGCCCGGTCTGTCTGTCATCCACATAGAGAAGGCGGTTAACGGGGGGGCATACAGCACTGCGGCAACTCTCCCGCCAGGCAACGAAAAATACACCGATACCGATACGGATGTGAGCCAAAACTCCTATGCTTACCGGGTGTATGGCCAGGATAGCTGTGGCAATGTCACGCCGCTGAGTGATATCGGCAAGACGGTCCTGCTCACGGCGGAGCGTGATGGTGGTACGACGGTTCTGGAGTGGACGCCTTATGAAGACTGGCGGTTTGGGGTGGCCAATTATGTGATTGAAACCCTCAACGCCACCTCCGGCAACTGGGAGACGGTGCGGATTGTCTCTGGCAATGTGGTAACCTTCAGGGATACGGTCACCAGTCTCAACCAACCCCAGTACTGCTACCGGATCAGAGCCCTGGAGCAGGGCAATAATGAAGCCATCAGCTTCTCCAATGAGGTCTGCGTCCGGTCTGAGGCTACGGTGTATGCCCCTAATGCCTTTACACCCAATGGAGACGGGATCAATGACGCCTTCAAAATTGAAGGGTTCAGGGTGCAGTCTGTCAACCTCAAAATATACAGCCGGTGGGGGATGCTGCTCTTTGAGACCAATGACCTCAACCAGGGCTGGGATGGCACCTATAAGGGCGAAAATGTAAACGAAGGGGTTTATGTTTTTGTGGCACGCGGGGTGGCTTATACCGGCAAACCCTTCCTGCTGAAAGGATCCGTGACCGTGCTGCGGTAATCAGGTCCAGGTACCTCGTTCTGACACAGCCCTCCTGCTCGCCAGGGGGGCTGATTGTTTTAGGTCAAAACCTGAAACACGCGCATACTTCATGTCAGTTAATAAACCGTCCCAATCTGTTGCATTTAATCAAAAAAAGGGGTACACTCAGGAGCATGCGAAAGGTTACCGCTCGCTTTGGCGAGATTTTCACGCATGGCAGGAATGCAGGCGCAGCATGGTGTCTGTAGAACGTTGTTTTTTCACAAAACACGTATTAATCACCTTGTTATCAGAAGCGAATCATATAACAGTCAGGTTAAATCATCATGTGCCGTGTCCAAAAGCATTGAAGAGGTCATAAGACCTGTATAATATTCAGCATGTTCATTGTACCTCTAATCCTATTCTGATGCAAGGCAAGTTCTCCCTCCGCGCAGCTTTACTGTTTGTTTGTATCTACGTTGGGTTGGGTTTGTTTTTACAAGCCCAGCTGGCAGGTCATTGGAAGGCGATCGGTCCCTTGTCGAGTCCGGTGAGAGAAATGGCCACGGATGGGGCAGTGCTCTTCGCCAACTCCTACGCAGGCATCTACCAGTCCCTGGATCAGGGAGAAACCTGGCAGGTCGTGCAGCGCAACTCGCCGCAGGAGTTATACCGGAACGAGTTCTTATCCAGCAGGGTTCTCCAGATCGAGTCAACTCTCTCCGGAGTCTATGCGTTAGCGCATGAATACGGGGATGCTAGCCTGGTAAGACTGACCGATCAGTACCCTTGGCCCTGGAGAACGGTAGCCGGATGGGATTCTGTCCGGAATTATTTGCTTGACAGTTGGGACCGTCCCGTCACCTTCATTGCTGCAGGGAGTCGGCTCCTGGCTGGCAAGCTGGGTCACCCGGATCTGGTGCGCTCAGATGACGGAGGTGCCAGTTGGACCCTCCAGCCCGATGCGTTGCCTGGTGGTGTGCATCTTTTTTGGGAGTGGGAGGCGCAGAACCACATCCTGCATTTCGGCAAAGCAGGCCAGGCATCGGTCTCCTATGACCAGGGACTCAACTGGCATCCGTATCCTGTCGGCAACCTGCCAGCCGCGCCTGCTGCCCTTGCCGCCAAAGGCTCAAGGCTATTCGCAGCAGTACCTGGATATGGGATATACCGCTCGGTGTCCGGGGCATCCTGGGTACGGGTACAAGATCAGTTGCCTTTTACTGATATCACCGGCCTGGCCATCAGCAATGACCGGCTATATGCCGCCTCTGCCCGTCAGGGTGTCTGGCAGTCCACCGACCACGGCGCAACCTGGCAACCAGCCGGGCTGGAAGACGAGCTGCTCAGCGGTCTTTATACCCTGGATGGAAGCCTCTTTGCCTGCGGCGCTGACGGGGTGTACAGAAAAGCCCCCGGCGCCAATACCTGGACCCAGTTTGTGGAAGGCCTGGGCAATGTGCGGGTGACGCGGATCGTGACCGGTGCCAATGGTTTGTTTGTGGCAGGATTTGAGGAGGGTAGTTTTGATGACGAGGAAGAAAGTGGAACAGTCTATGCCTCCGCCCACCCGAACCGGCGTTGGGCGCAAATAGAAGGCGGACGATTGAGCTATGGATACACGGTTAAACAGCTATATCCGCAACAGGATACGCTTACTGCTGTTTTCAGGACCAATGCGTCTAACGACTTGTATGAAGGAATCCTTGTTTTGCAGTTTAGTCTTCTAAATAACAGGCCTGTTCTCATGATGCTAGATTCGGCAGGAGCCTACGAGGGCGAGGAGATGGATCAAGTTTTATCCGCAGCCTATGCTGGAGAGGTCTATTTTGTTAGCGGCGGTTTGAAGAATCTCTACCGCTCTCCCGCCGTTGCCCCTGTCTTCCCCGGCCCGGTCAACCGCATCTACGCCCGCGGGCAGGTACTGATCGCCGCCACACCTAACGGCATTTTTTACTCCTTTGACCAGGCCCAGACCTGGCCCACCCAGCAACTGGCAGGTCAGCATGTACTGAGTCTCATCGAGCGCGGTGCCAGCATGTATGCAGAAACAACGCAGGGATATTGGAAATATACGGTGGCCGGATGGACCATGCTGACGAATTTTACACCGGGTATCTGGAACAAAGGCATCTTGTATCGTATCAACGCCGGGGTGGCTGAGTACAGCAACACCCAGGGCAACTCCTGGACCGCGCTGCCCGGCACACCGCCTGTGACCGCACTGGCAGTGAGTGATGACTACCTTTTTGCCGGGACAAATGGATCAGGCGTCTGGCGACGGACAGAAGTTAGCGGGAATGTCGCCAAGGAGGCTTCAACCTTCAGCCTGCTACCCGCCGAAGACATTTCCCGGCTGACAGCCTTCCCTAATCCCACGGGGCAATACCTTGCAGTAGAATACCCGGCTTCAGGTCAGTTGGAGCTGTGGTCGCTGGAAGGCAAACAGCTCTTATCCCAGCCATTTACCGGCTCTCAGCAAATCCTGGACGTAACGGCTCTCCCGGCTGGTATCTACCTGCTGCGCCTCCGCACGGATACTGATGTGCAGACCCTGCGCGTCGTCCGCCAGTAAATACTATACCCCATCATGGCTGCCCAATATCTGATCAAATGTCAGGTATTGGGCAGGCTGGTGTTTGAGAGCATCTGCCAGCCTGGGTATGTTTTAGTTTTGTCCTGGGAATAGTAAGGTGTAATGAGTTTGGTATGGTTGTATAAGTATGGATGACACAGTACAGTATAAATTAAGAGTGATAATTTTTTTAGCAATGCTTAAATACCTGTTGAATAAATAAACATGTGAAAGATTTTTTATTAAATGAAATATTTAGTCATTGTATGACGCGCTAGCTTAGCAGGAAAATCCCCTGGACTTATGCAAAACAAGCAATACGTCTCCATTCGTCTCAAAAGGACTCAATGGCTCTTAGTTGGGGCCGGGGCACTCGCCATCCTGTTTGGCATCCTGGCTACCCTCGCCACCAATATCAGCGGTGTCGTTAATACTTATACCCGCGTTACGGCAGTGGGTACCAATACCGTCACGGTGCAGAGCACCAGTGGTTTTTCGGCAGGTGATAAGGTCCTGATTGTACAAATGAAAGGAGCGACCATCAGCACCACCAATGACAGTACCTATGGCAATATCACCAGTTATGGCAATGCCGGTAACTATGAATTTGCGACAATAGCCTCCCGTAGCGGCAGAACCTTCACCTTGACCCGCAACCTGTGCCGGAGCTATACCGTAGCTGACAAGGTACAGCTCATCCGGGTACCAGTATATAACGGTGATGTAAATGTGACAGGTACCCTGACCGCACTCAAGTGGGACGGAAACGTAGGGGGGGTACTGGCGATAGAAGTTAAAGGAAAACTTACCCTTTCTGCCAATATCAATGTGGCGGGGATGGGATTCAGGGGCGGCGAATTTAATGGGGCTGCGACCGCAGGCGGGCTGGACTATATCTGTGATGTCAGTTCCGGAAAAGGTGGTATCAAGGGGGAAGGGGTGACCGAACTCCCCCAGGCAGGGTGCCGGGGCAAGCTGGCCACGGGTGGCGGTGGTGGCAATGACCACAACGGCGGTGGCGGTGGCGGTGGCAATTATGGACGGGGCGGGATCGGCGGCCATGGCTGGTTGTCCAATACACCTGGCAGCCTCAGTGACCTGTACAAAGGCGGACGTGGAGGCTTACCCCTGGCTACACTCTACAATGCAGGCACTCCCAAGATATTTCTCGGCGGCGGGGGCGGGGGGGGGCACCAAAACAACGGCGCCAGTATCCCGGCCGGAGATGGAGCGGGAGTCGCTATCATTATTGCCTCAACCCTAGAAGTCTCGGGCAACCGTACCGTTATGGCCGGCGCAGAAGACGCTACAGATGTGGAGGTCAATGACGGCGCAGGCGGTGGTGGGGCAGGGGGAGCGATCCTGCTCGACGTGCAGACCTTTGTGAATCCCAATAACCTCACCCTCGATGTCTCGGGCGGAGATGGTGCCTCGGTCATCACCGCAGACCAGCATGGTCCTGGTGGTGGCGGCGGCGGCGGGTATATCAACAGTACGCAGCCGCTTCCGGCAGGGATTACGGTGAATGTCAGCGGTGGGGCACCAGGTATTTTTGTGACCAGCAATACCTCCAACCCATACCGGAACACCTCACACGGGGCTGTGCAGGGCGAACCCGGTGCGGTTGTAAATACCCTGATCCTGCAGACCTGCTCAGCGCCACCCGTCTTGGATCTGGACAATACCGTACCCGCTACCAACTACAGCATATCTTATACTACCGGTGAGCCTGCTTACGCCCTGACAGACATGAACCGCGTCAATATCACGGATAATGACGATACGGAGATGACCTATGCGGAGATTGTCCTGACCAATCCCCTTGACGGTGCCTATGAAGGGCTGCGGGCGACGGCTGCTCCCTCGGTTTTTGCAGGTTTAGGGCTGGCGGTGAGCTTCAGTGTGGATAGCCTGACGGCGTATCTTACAGGTGAGGCCCCGATTGCCGCTTACCGGCAGGCACTTTCGTATATCGGTTACCGCAACTACGATCCCGATGCCAACCTGACCAACCGGACGGTCACGGTCAAGGTAGATGACGGCGGGGCTTACAGCAATACCACCCAGGTGACGATCTGGATGCTGGCCGGTAATTTCCCGGTAGAGTGGCTTTCGTTTGGGGTGGAGCTGGATGGTACCTCAGCCCGGCTGGCCTGGGCTACAGCCTCGGAGCTCAACAGTGACTATTTTGTGGTGGAGCGCTCAACTGATGGGGTAGTATATGAAGCCCTGGGAAAAGTCGGAGCCGCCGGGACGACGCAGGTCCGCTCTGATTACCGCTACACAGATCCGGAAGCGACACAGGCCGGGCAGGGGATCCTGTATTACCGCCTGCGCCAGGTGGACCTGGATGGGATGTTCTCTTACAGCACGATTGCAGAACTCCGGCTCAGCCAATCGGAGGTGTATCCTGCGCTCCGCATATACCCCCATCCGGCGCGTGAAGCCGCCAAAATCCGGGTGCCCGTCAGCCATACCGGGCGCTGGACCCTCCGGATCCTGAACATGGCAGGTCAGGAAGTCCACCAGGAGCCGCTGGAGCGTGCCGGTGAGTTTGATCTGCCCGTCGCAAGCCTCACACCGGGCAGTTATGTGATCCAGCTCAATGATGGCCAGACCACACTCAATGAAAAATTGATTATTTATTGATAATCAAGTGAGTAATACAAGCAGCCAGCCCGTACGGGCTGGCTGCTTGGGTGTTAGGGGGAGGACTTACATCCCGGGAGGCAGGATGACCCGGTCTATAATATGTACGACCCCGTTGACGGCGCGGTTATCTGGCGTGGTCACAACCGCGTTGTTGACCCTGACAGAGGTGCTGGTGACGACCACTTCAATCGGGCGGCCTTCGACTGAGGTTACCTTGCCAGTACTCAGGTCATTGGCTTCGATACGACCGGGCACCACATGGTAGGTGAGGACAGCAATCAGTTTTGCCTTGTTTTCAGGTTTGAGCAGGGACTCGACCGTACCTTCGGGCAACGCAGCAAAGGCAGCATTGGTCGGCGCGAATACCGTGTAGGGGCCTTTGCCCTGGAGTGTCTCTACCAGTCCTGCGGCTTTGAGGGCTGCTACCAGGGTCGTAAGGTCGCTGCTCCCGACGGCGAGATCTACGAGTGTTTTACCACTTTTTTTAGGGGGGGTACTCTGGGTAGTGGCACTGTGGTGGTTGCCCTGGCACTGGGCTTGTGTACGGACGCCCACAGTCAGCATAACCAGGGCCAGAATCATCCAGATTTGAACAGGTTTCATACAACGATAGAATTAGTGATGATAAAAATCAGCCCTAATACGAAGTGAAAGCCGGGTTCAGATGACAGGCCGCGATTTTTTTATAAAAAAAGTGGATAAAGTTGTTTATCAGGCATTTGTGAGGGAGCCACGGGCTTTGACCGATTCAGCAGAAGGCGTAGGAACTCCTCCGCGGGGCTCCAGCGTAATCACAAATCCTTCAGCCCGCTTGTCCACCCGGCGCAGTTCCTGCATCTGGGTATTGTGCTCAAATACACCCGCATTAACCATAACACCGTTGATCAGCGCCCAAAGTTGATATTGGCGATCCGCAGGTGGCGTGGGTAACTGGTGAATATGTAAAAAAAGTCGGCGGCTGTCTTCATGCCAGTACACCATGATCCGGGCTTGGTCTCCTGTCACTTCAGCCGGCAAAAAACCGTCTCCGTTTAACACAAACGTCGGATCGGGCAGGTTTTGCGGGGCCTCAAAAGCAGCCTGATATTGTGCCTGCATATAAAGGGCCTGGTTTTGGAGGGAGGCGACCTGATCTGACTGGCGCTGCAGGCGGTAGCCCAGCCAGAGGTTGGCGGACAGGCTGAGGACCAGCATGGCGGCGACGGCCCATACCCAGCGGGGCAGCAGAACCTGAGCAGGAGCAGCCAACTTCACAACGGGTGACTCAGGTGCGGGGGCTGACATCACAGCCTCCCGGATGGCTGACCACTCAGGGGGCTTAGGGCCTGTAGCGAGGGGCGCAAAAGCCCGCAGGGCATCCTGTATCGCCTCAATCTCAGCTTGTATCTCCGGGTGCAGGCGGGCCATACGGTCCACCTCAGCATGTTCAGCCGCTGAGAGTGTACCCTGAAGATACATTTCCAGGATGCCAGACTCGATATAGGCCTGAAGGTCCTCTTTCATAGCAGGTTACGGAGGTGTTGGATAGCAGATCGGATACGGCTTTTGATAGTACCGAGTGGAATATCAAGCCGTGCCGCAATTTCTTCATGGGTGAATCCTTCAAAAAACGCCATATTGATCAGCAGCCGCTGATGCTCCGGCAGATGGTGTATCACCTCAGCCAGATGCGTCTCAGATGCTTCAGCGGCAGCGGGTTCCTGGTATCCGGGCATGGTAGCTGTACGGCTCCGCTGACGGCTCAGGTAGTCACGGGAGCGCGTTTTGTCTATGGCGGCGTGGCGGGCGATATGCAGCAGCCAGGTGAACAGACTGCCTTTGGCAGGTTCGTACAGGTGGATTTTGTGCCATACCCGTACCATCATTTCCTGCAGGACATCCTGCGACATCGCCTCATCCCGTACAATCCGCAGGATAATAGGATACAGCAGGCTGGCATACTGCTCGTACAGCAGGCCCATGCCCCGCTCATCGCGCCCCACCAGAAGCGAGAGGAGATATTCGTCCCGATGTATAGAGTCGGTGATAGGCGGCAAGGCGGTGCGGATTACGTTTTTTTCATAACCTGATCCGGTATCAGAAAGTTTTGGCCAGCAATCCTGAAGCCCGGAGCCAGCATCTGATCTGCAAGATACCCTGGCAGGAGCGAATCTCCAATTGTACCCTGCCGACCGAATGCAAGCGCCGGGAGAGATGCGTTAGCTGATAGGCAGGGCCGGGTTGCCGGTGGGGGCTTGCGCATCTGCGGATCGGGTTGTATGTTCGTCAAAAGAACTGTTATGTCTGCTCTCGCTTCAAACGCCATCCCCACGACTCCGACCGGCACCCAGCTCACCTGCAAAGGCTGGCTCCAGGAAGCTGCCTACCGCATGCTGCTCAACAACCTCGACCCGGCCGTAGCTGAGCGTCCGGAAGACCTGATCGTCTATGGAGGACTGGGCAAGGCCGCCCGGAATCACGAGGCTTTTCAACTGATCCTCAAGGCTCTGCGCGACCTGGAGGACGATGAGACCCTGCTGATCCAGTCTGGCAAACCTGTCGGTATCCTGCCCACACACCCGGATGCGCCCCGTGTGCTGCTCGCCAACTCCCTCCTGGTGCCCCGGTGGGCTACCTGGGAACACTTCCGGGAACTGGACCGCAAAGGACTGATGATGTACGGCCAGATGACGGCTGGCTCCTGGATCTATATCGGGACCCAGGGCATCGTGCAGGGGACTTACGAGACCTATGCCTCGCTGGCGCAAATCCACTTTGGGGGGAGCCTCCGGGGCAAACTGAACGTAACGGCCGGGCTCGGGGGCATGGGCGGAGCCCAACCCCTGGCCATCACCATGAATGAAGGGGTGTGTCTGGCTGCCGAAATGGAAGACTGGCGCATCCGCCGCCGCCTGGAGACCCGATACCTGGACGTACAGGCACCCGACCCGGATGCGGCCATTGATATGGCCCTGGCGGCCAAAGCCCGCGGGGAGGCACGCTCCATCGGGGTCTGCTGCAATGCGGTAGAACTCCTCGACCGCCTGATCGCCCGAAATATACCGGTAGATACCCTGACAGACCAGACCTCGGCCCATGATGAGCTGATCGGGTACTTTCCGGAGGGAATGGGGGTGGCAGAGGCCCGCATCCTGCGTGAGTCAGATCCGGAGGCTTATATCCGGCGCTCGCTGGATACGATGGCCCGGCATGTGGACCTGATGCTCCAGCTTCAGGCAAGGGGCACGGTGGTGTTTGATTATGGAAATAACCTGCGCGGGCAGGCGCATGATAAACGGGGGGTGAGCCGTGCGTTTGATTTTCCGGGATTTGTACCGGCGTATATACGGCCGCTGTTTTGTGAGGGGAAAGGCCCTTTCCGATGGGTGGCGTTGTCAGGGGATCCGGAGGACATCTATGAGACCGACCGGGTGATCCTGGAGTTGTTTCCGGAGGATGAGGCCCTGGCCCGGTGGATCAGGATGGCGCAGACGCGTATTGCCTTTCAGGGGTTGCCGGCCCGGATCTGCTGGCTGCGCCAGGGGGAACGGGTGCGGGCGGGGCTGGCCTTTAATGAGCTGGTCCGTACGGGCCGGGTCAAGGCACCGATCGTCATCGGGCGGGATCACCTGGATACGGGATCTGTCGCGTCTCCTAACCGGGAGACGGAAGCCATGCTGGATGGGTCTGACGCAGTCGCGGACTGGCCGGTGCTGAATGCGCTGCTCAATACGGCCTCGGGGTCGTCCTGGGTGTCTGTCCACCACGGGGGCGGAGTAGGGATGGGCTACTCGCTGCATGCGGGGCAGGTGATCGTAGCTGATGGGACGGAGGCGGCAGCCCGGCGTCTGGCGCGTGTGCTGCACAATGATCCGGGGATCGGGGTGATCCGGCATGCGGATGCTGGATATGATATCGCGCAGGATACGGCCCGGCAGCATCGGCTGGACCTGCGGCAGCGGCTGTCCTGAATTGGGGTTTTGGGTTGGTTTTTTTGGGGGGGGCAGCGGCTGGACGCAGGTCCGGCGGCTGGCTGCGTGAGGGGGCCGGAGGGCGCGACCAGCGGGAGCGGTCCGCAGCGAAGCGGAGGACGGAGCGCAGCGAACCCCGGAGGTCACCGGTCCCGGCCGGTACCGGGACACGCCCCAATATTGCCGGGTTTTATATGCAGTTGTTTCCTGGCCGGACGCATAGTTAGTCGAGGCGCGCCTCTTCCAGTTCGGTAGCACATCGTTTGATCTCCTGATAATGAACACCATACATGGCCCAGAGGTACCAGCGCACGAGCAGGTAGGAGAGGGCGGTATAGGCGATGCCGACACCGATAAGGATGGCCCAGGCCTTGGGGGAGACGTCTGCCCAGGTGCGTCCATCCTCTGTGAGGCCCATCTGGAAGCCTGTGATGAGGCCTGATATGGAGGAGAGGGGAACCAACAGGGTGAGGACAACGAGGTATAGGGTCATGTATCCGCCGAGGGTGCGCCGGAGGCTGGTGAGGGAGTGGCGGAGGTTGCCAGCGGTGATATCCGTCCGGTTGAGGAGGTAATACTTGAGGGCGTAAAAAGCGATATTCAGGACGGCGTACCAGCTCAGGGTGCGGATTTCCTGGGGATCAAGCCGCTGGTCCTGGCTCCAGAGAAACCAACCGCCGCCGATGCCCATACAAAAGAGGATGAGCAGCTCGATGACGATGCTGCGGTTGATCTTGTCGAGGGCCGTCCGGGTGCGGTTGCGGAGCATGGTGCGTATGTCGGCCTCGCTGACCTGGTGTTGGCTTTCCAGGACAGCGGTATGCTCTTGCCAGAGCTGCTTGAGGTGGTCGAGCTCTGTCATGAGAGGTGGGGGGAGAGGATTTTGCGGAGTTTGGCCTTGATGCGGTTGATCAGTACCCCGACATGGTTAGGGGTGATGCCGATGATCTCGCTGATTTCTTCATAGCTGTGTTCTTCAAGGTAGAGCATGGTCACCCCTTTTTCGACTTCAGAGAGGTGGTTGATGGCTTTATATAACATGGTGCGTTTTTCGTCGAGGTCAGGGTCGGGTGCCGTATCGGCGAGTTGGGTGGCGAGGAGGGTTATGTCCTGGTGCCTGGGGAGTCGTTTTTCTTTCCGGAATCGGGAGATGGCGGTATTAAGGGCGACCCGGTACATCCAGGTGGAGAGTTTGGCCTCGCCCCGCCAGGACTCACGTGCCCGCCAGAGCTGGAGGACGATGTCCTGGAAGAGGTCACGGCGATCCTCCGGGTGCTCGGTATATATCCCACATACCTTATGGATCAGCGCCTGGTGGGCGATGATCATGGCCGTAAAAGCCTGGGATTCCTGCAGGTCTGACACAGGCAGATGGGTTATTGGCGGCTCGGTCCTATAGATACCCGAAACCCAGTGCGGCTGTGAATAGGATGCGTACTCCATCGTGGTGTAGGTCCTCATTTGGCTGCATAGGTCGTTTCGCGTACATAAAAATTACAAACTCAACGGAGATTCCCTAATTTTCTTTTACTTTTGTAAGACCAAACATAAAACAACAGATTCAGATGTCGTCGGTAACCCTCATGGGCAAGTCTTACTCAATCAAGGGAGATATCCCTGCGGTCGGAGAAGAAGCGCCTGACTTTACCTTTGTGGTAAAAGATTTCAGCGAACGCAGCCTCATAGATGATTTTGAGGGCGTGCGGGTACTGATCGCGGTCCCCAGCGTGGACACGAGTGTCTGCCGCAAGGAGGCCCGCCGGTTTAATGAAGAACTGGGCAAGCGCAAGGGTGTGACAGGTATCGTCATATCCAAAGATCTGCCTTATGCGATGAACCGCTTCTGTGAAGGTGATGGCATCACCAATGTCATCACGGGGTCGGACTACCGCTACAATGACTTCATCCAGGAGTACAATACGGAGATCCTCAGTGGTCCGATGAAGGGACTCTCGGCCCGGGCAGTATTTGTGGTGGGCCCCAACCAGCGCATCGAATATGCGGAGCTGGTCCCGGACATCGGGCAGGAGCCTGACTATGAGCAGATTATGCAGGTGGTAGATGAGCTGCTGGAGGCATAACCTGGAGCTGATACGGAATGAGTTGGGCTGCGCTTCGGTGCGGCTTTTTTTTTGATTGAACATTCAATCAATTTTTGAGCGGAGGAAAATCAGCCTTCCGGCTATTTTGTCTTGCATAAAAGGTAAAATATGCGTAACTAACCCTTCGTGCGCTTGTATATTTTTTCTTACAAAAGATGATGGTATGAAATCACTGATACGTACGCTGATCGCGCTGACGGGTATCTGGACGGGCCTGGCCCAGGCCCAGGTAGACGGGCAGCCCCGTGGCTTCTCGCTTCCGATGATTGTGCAGCGTCATTTTGAGGAAGAGTTTCACGATGCTGACAATGTCACCTGGCGTCAGACCGGGGACAAATATGTAGCGTCTTTTGTCAAAAATACTTTCCGGATGGATGCCTACTATACCGACAACGGTGTATGGCTCAAGACGGAAATTGACGTGCCGCTGGCCCGGTTTCCGGAGGCTGCCCGTACCCACCTGAGCCAGACCTACGGCAACTGGCAGGTCAACCGCACGGGGTATCATGATGCTGAGGACGCCCGGTATTATTGGGTGGACATCAGCGGGGGCGGTGGGATCCGCACGATCCAGTATGACGATGACGGGGTTTTCCTGCGGGTCATCAGCAAGTAGGGCAGTCTGTTCATTCAACCCGATATCCTCACGATCTTCGTACGCTGTCTCCAGGGTGCTACCCTGCGGGGGGCTTGGTTGCTGATTACTTGAAGGTACCTAATTGGTCAAGGCTGATCAGCTCAAATGTGGGTGAACACTCAAACAGGTAACGCAAAACAGATATGTGCCCCGACCCAAATAACACCAGGATCCGGTCGTGGGCATCATAGTCTATGTCTTTTATGTTTTTGAAAATCCGCAAATTTCGATTGAACCAAAACATGGAAAGTGCATCAGGGCCTTCAAAATCCGCTGAAGCAAATTGCCCGCCCGAAATATAGGAACCAAATCCCCGGTCCAGCACTTTGTCTGAGTTGATCAATAAAAAATTGTCCAGAAGCGTGTGGCTCACTTTGAAACTGTCTATATAGCGGTAGTATTCAGCGTATCTGGCTGATATTGAGTCGTCACCCCCAAAATAGTGTCGCGCCAATAACTGATCTGTATAGGTGTCGGGCAGGGTGGTGTCCCGCTCATCATGAAGCTCCAGCAACAGTGGATATGCATCTACTCCATACAGGGTATCGAGCTTACACCTGTCCATAAGGCGTATGGCAATCTGATCAATTTCTGATGCACCCAGCGGCTTCTCACCACGCTTCCACCTTTCATACCGCCTGATCAGGTACCCACTGTTTCTGCCACCCTCGACTGCTATTTTGGTCGGCTTAAACAAGGCCAGATAGTCCAGTAATACTTGCAACTCCTGCTGTCGCTGGTCAGAAAAAATATTGATCCTGGCTGACTCCCCGGTGGTATGGACATCCAGTCCCGGATAATCAAAATGCCAGGTACCGACCAGCAATACCTTAGGGCGCGGTTGATTATGGGTCAAAATAGAGTCCAGGTTGGGTATGCTTGTGGTTTGTGCATACCCATCATGTGTGGCGATGGCTGCCCAGCATATCAGATATAGGATCTTTTTCATGCGACTTGTGTTGATCATAAGCGCCTGCAAACGGAGATAAGATGTAGCAATATATAATAATCCTGATCTTACACAAGGTCCGTGGAGCAGGCCGGGGTCAGGCCTCTCTCCGGTGAGAGGTGTGCAGATGCCAGGCGGTATCAGCCTTGATGACAATTGCCCTTATTCATACCGGGCGATAAAATCCCGGACATGCCCGGCAAATACCGCTGGCTCTACCTCCCACATCCCGTGTCCTTCCTGCGGCATGATGACAATAGACTTGTCTGAAGCGGGGGTACCCAGTTTGTCATAGGCATCTTGGGCCAATACCTTCGGCACGACCGCATCGTACGCACCATAGATCAGCAGCGCGGGCGTGGTGATGTCGCTCATGTAGGGCGCCAAATCGTCACGGATCAATACCTCCTGTAAGGCGTCCAGGATCAGTTTCTGGCTGCTGCCCAGGGGTACAGGAGCTGTAAGTTGCCAGAAGACCGGGGGATTTTCGTACGCGGTCGTGGCTCCGGGTTTACCGTCGGCAACCTGGGCAAACCCATTTACAAACAGGAGGTCTTCCAGGCTGGTGAGTGCTGTGATGGTGTCGTTCCAGTCGAGGAAGGACTGCCAGTATTCCGTTTTTTCACCTGCTGCGACCCTGGCCTCGGCAATGGGTTGTACATAGGCACGTTCTGCCTCCCAAGTAAGCGGAAAATTATGGGCACCAGCCGCCTCTATCCAGCCACTGATGCGGGCGCGGTAGGTGGGGTTGATCAGATAAGCAGTACCCAAAAAACCGCCCCAGCTATGACCCATGAGAAAAATATGGTCCGGGTTGTATGTTTGCTGGATAAACCGGATCACGACATCGAGGTCTTCTGTCATCTGATCTATCGAAAGGTTGTCTGCCTGGCGCTCGCCATGTGCATACCCGGAGAGGCGCTGGTCAAAAAACACGATCGGATGTGCGTCACTCAGGTCCCGCAGGCCCCGGCCCAGGGCCGTGCGCAGGGAAGAGCCGCCGGGCCCCCCATGGATGAATACAATAAAACTCTTGGATTGGCGGTTGCCCCGTACCCATACGGGCAGGTCGGCACCCTTGTGGCGGATATAATATTCGTCCGCATATTGGCCTTCGAAGGTTTCTTCCCGGTAGCAGCCCGTCACCATAAGCAGCACCAGGGATAACAGGAAGGTATAGGTAAGTCTTGGCATATTATCGGGAGATATGGGTGAGATAATAGTTGATTCCGAGGCTCAGACTGGGGCTGATCGTCGAGGTGGCCTGTCCCGGCTGCACCAGTACCAGGCGTGCGGCCCATGCGAGGGGGGCTTTGCCGGTTTTGTAGTAGTTATCTCCCAGGCCCAGCCCTGCTCCGGGCATAAAACTACCTCTGCCAGCCCACTTTTGCTGCCTGAAGGTACCATCTGCCTGCTGCACGTAGGCGGGTGTGGCCAGGTAGGTATGCAGGTAGTTAGCTGTCAGGAAAACCTGATACTCCAATCCCCGCTTGCGGGTATATTTGTACCCCAGGTCAGTTCCTGCAAACAGTCCCTGGTGGTTTTGGACCAGCGAATACAACCCCACCTGCGGTGCCGCAAATAGGGTATGCCAAACCTCACCGGGTTTTTTGCCTTCTTTTGTTTTGACGGCCACCGCCAGGGGGTGCTCCCAGGCCAGCGTGGCACCCGGGTGGAACACATAATACCCAAAGTAATGAAGCCGCAGGGAGGGTACCGGATGTGGCTGGCCCGGAAGCGGGGCGGCGTACAAGGTCAGTACCAGTGATGCCAGGAAAAGTTTTTTCATACGGGGGCAACATATTGGAAGATGACATACCGATAGTTTCCAAACGAGACCGGCGGGGTTTAGGTTAGCCAGTTAGATGCGCTTTGTCAGAGACAGTCGCTTAGGCAAAAAATTGCTTCCCGCCTTCCAAATGTACCGCTGCCTGCAATCTGCAGGAGGGTCTGTCTGAATGTTCCTGACATTTTGTAGGTTCATCAACCAACCGCTGGCCGGGGCCGCTCCCCTTTGTAGCAAATCCATTATCATATGAACACTGCTACCCTGACCCGGGCCTTAATGGCCGTTTTTGCAGGGCTGATGCCCCTGCTGGGCGTAGTTGCCCAGGCTGATACGACGCAGATGCACCGGTACCGGCGAGAGCTGGGGATTGATATCCGCTACATCCTGCCGGTGACCATCATCGTGGCACAGCCCAACTCCAATGCCAACATCGGGGTGTCTGGCGGGAGCGGTACGACGCTGATCTACCGGTGGCGGGCGTCCGGAAGCCGCAAGGCCTTCCGGCCAGGCTCGCCGGTTTACTGGCGCCTGCAAGCCAATATCAGCGCTGACCTCTACGCCCGGCGTGCCGACAGCCTCCAGGTGAATGGCACCGGGCTGACCCCGTATCTCTACGCCCCGCCATTTGATGTGTACGCTGCGGTGAGCCTCGGCAAGGAGTTCCGGCACTACCGGGGGAGGATGGCCGGGTACTGGGGCGTGGATGTGGGACCGGCTTATAACGGGTACCGCACCAATACCCCTTCGCAGATATATGTGTTTGACAATCTGGGAGGTGTATGGGGGTATTTGATGATGCAGCCTGGGTTCCGGCGTACCTGGGTATCGCTCTCAGCGGTGCCGTTTATCGGGTTTCGGTACGGGATTACCCCCCGGATGAGTGTGGTCGCGGAGGCTGCGGCCTTTGGCACGGTGTATTATTCCCTGACACAGGGCAGTTATGTGGACGGAGCTGTGACCCGGCAATGGCAACAGCGTGATGTGGGGTTTTCCTCGGGTGTAAATTACCTGCGGACGATCACACTCAATGTACATTTTTGAGGTAGGGAGGTATTTTTGGGGGGAATGGAGCGTGACGTTGTTGCCGCTGGATGTGAAGTTCCGCAGATTGAAAATTGTATTTTCAATCTGCGGGATATGGCAAGTACGGAGCGCGTACAGATCATCCGGCACTATGGTAATGAGTAGGGTATTGGCAGAAAAGAGGAAAGCGGATCCATGGCTGATTGGAGAATACAGTCAGGCTGGGGAGAATTATTGACCGATGTTTTTTGCCTCTATCCTCAGCGAACTTTTTCCCGAAAGTCCTGCACATCAAATGCACTGATCTTAACTGATAGTCCTGCTTCCAGCATAAGGCCGGAGGCGGGGGTATAGTCATACCATACAGGCCTTACGGCAGCATGCATACCTATATAATACCGGGTGATAAATAACCCTCCGTACGTGTTATTGTATTGATCTTTACCGGCCTGAAAGTAATAGGATGTTACCAAACCGGGTGAAAATCCTGAAAATTGCACCCCATCCCGTGGCTGGCTGGTGCTTGTGATAATATTTTGAGCTGCATAGCAGAGATCAAGCTGGAGGTCCAATCCCCCCCGTGGATGGTTGAGTATGTTTTTCAGACCACCAATACCGAAGAGGAGGGTGGGAGGCCCTGTATTTTGCAGCGCAGGGGAACCGATCTGGTAGGGATCAGTGAGTGGGTTTCCATACAAACGCATGACAAGCCCGGCTCCCCATCCGCGCTGCCCGGTCATGGACATATCTATCCGCATCCCACCGCCAGGGCCGAGGTGCTGTGCTGCATTGCCCGTAAGTCCATTGGCCAATATGCCGGCCCATATATCAATATGTGACCCTCCTTCCCGGATATATTCAAAGTCATCGGCTGTGAAAGACTTATATTGATTAGGAGCCGGAGGGCTGTATAGCTGCGGACCTGAAGGTTGTAACCAAAGATTCAAGCGATAGATAGACGGGATAGGCTTTCCATCCTGTAAGTGCGGCAAAAAAGGAGGTAATCCCTGCGAGGCAGCTACCAGGCTGTCCAGCACAACGCTATCGGTTATGCCGCTGATTTTTTTCAGGGTGGGGACGCCCGTTTCACTGACGCTGAAGTCAAGGGTTATTTCCCTGCCGGTCAGATGCTCCCGTTGAGCGGGGGTAAACCGGATATTGATGTATCGGGAGGTTAATGCCTCGAATCCGCCTGTAGGCGTAGTACTTCGGTTTAGGGTATCTGCTACCTGGGGCCGCGCAGCCAGACTTGCCACCAGGAGCCAGATACTCGTGAGGATGCGTTTAGGCATATGCTAGCCGGGGGATGGATTAAACAGGACTTGCGGGGGGAGATACGCTTCTCATCAGCATCCCCTGCCTATCTATGCAGGCAGGGGCTATTTGCCTCAATCTTCCCGTACGATGCTCACACTCATGGTATTGGTATTCCAGTCATCGCTGCCGGCGCCGCTGCCATCACCGAAGATCAGGGCGCGGGTATTGGTTTTGGCTTCGCCGCGGGTGACAGGCAGGGGCAGGCCCAGCTCGGGCTGGCGCATGAGCCGTGCATCAAACTCCTGGGTACCGGCGATGAGCTTGAAGGTCTCGCGTACTTCGCGGCGGCCGGTGGCGTAGAGGGCATCGGCGACTTCGGCCTGGATCACACGGGCACTCAGGGCCCAGGCAGATGCACCGGGATCGAGCCAGAGGCCCCCGTTGAACAGCAGGTCGGGGTTGATCTCAAACTGCGAGGAGAGGTATAACAGGGAGCAGAACAGGCGCTGCCCGGTGGTATTGGTGACCCGCACCCGAAACCGGGGCCGGGCCTCTGCTCCGCCCGACTTGCGGTACCGGAACACAAATCCGTTGGAGGCAGGGATCATCGGCTGGTCCCGGACCGGGTCCATGATCTCAATCCGCACCCCTTCAGAAAACAGGGCACTGCCGGGATTGGTGAGTTGATAGACACGCTCCCACCGGTTGATGTGCAGGAGGTACTGGACCGCTTTGGCGGCAGTCTCGGGGGTAAATCCTTTGATCTGCTCCACAAGCGGCTGGGTATCAGCATCCGCCCGGCGGATCAGGCTGTACTGGCCTTTGGAGGCCAGGAGGTGGTAGTCGGCCTCGCGGGCATCAGCCTGCCGGATGAAGGAGACCGCCTCCGGCTGCTGGGTCAGGGCTGTGAGGACGAGTTGTTTGCCTGTATTGTCATCCCCCCGCACATGTACCCGGATCCCGGATACCGGCAGGCTGAAGATACGGGCCCGATATACGGTCGAGGTATCCATAAACAAACCACCCTCCGGCTGCACCGTGCTGGTGCTGGCGCGTACGTCCGTGACCCGTACCTTGCCGAGGGCGCGGCCGGGGTCATTGAGTTCACTGGCCGGAGCATCCTCGGCATAGACGCTGAGGAGCGTCGGCTCCAGGCCCAGGCTTTCGTCCGGGATGCCGTGCAGGGCTCCGGCATCTGCCTGCCAGCCTTTCTGCCGGTCAAAGGTCAGTGCAATATACGGGGCTGTGCGGAGCAGGGTCCCGTCGAGAAAGGATTTGTTGAGGTCTTCTGTCACCTCCGCCAGCAACTGAGGCACCTGGTCGTAGGTGCGCTGTGCGACGAGGGAGCGCACCCGGCGCAGGAGGTCGTTATAGGTGAGGGGGCCTACGGCTGTCTCCAGGACTTCCAGGAGGGAGAAGGTAAATACGCCCCGTGGGGAGCCGCCGAGGGTAGTTTCTTTGGCGAGCTGAAACGAATGGGCCGCACTCATGGCGACATGCCGGGGGGCCGGTATCGTCAGGGCCTCCCGCTGGGAGATGGAGAGGGCACTGCGTTCGTTGGAACGGTTGCGGGGCAGGATAAAATCATCCAGGCCCCGGACACGGGAGGGCATCTCGGTCACACTCCGGTTTTTGGTCTGTCCGCCGATGTCGCGGGTGACGGTACCAGAGTTGCAGCAGTCCGTGATGACGAGGATATGGGGTTTTTTCTGCGCGACCATGTCGAGCAGGGTGGCCAGCTCCTTGTCGGCGAGGTCCATGCCATCGCTGAGGCGACTGTCGTAGCAGACGAGGGTTTCCAGCTTTTTGTCCTCCTCCAGGTGCCAGAATGCCTCATGGGCAGGAATCTGGGCCCCGTGCCCGCTGAAATAAAACACCACAATGTCCTGCTCGCCTGCACGGGTGAGGTGGTCGTCAAACTTGGCCACGATATTGGAGCGGGTGGCCTGGTCATTTTCGAGGACTTCCAGGTACAGGGTATGCCCGGCTTCCTGGGCGCGGCGCACGATAAAGTCGCGCATGGCCCGCATATCATTCACACAGCCATCAAGGGCCGGTACCGGAGGCAGGTATTTGTCTATGCCCACCATGAGGGCATATACGTTTCGGGTGCTCATGGGTCAGAAGGTTTGCTGCGGAGAGAGAGTTGCCGTGATATCGCGATGAAATACGGCAATTACCGGCTCACAACCAAATACCGGCCCGGATATGTTGGGCAGAATATTCCGGTCGCGGAAGTACCTGTTGCCCTCCAGCAAAAAACGCAGCCCGCCGGGGCTGCGTTTATCAGATCGGGGTGTTGTGATCAGTCTCCGTCGCTGTCACCGCCCTGGCGCACGATCGGGCGGATTTTGACATTCCGGAACCAGGTTTTGAGACCATGATCCTGGAGGGAAATAAATCCGGTGCGGGCCAGGCCGTAGTCGGGATAATCTTTCCACTTGCCGGCAGCCTTGCGGGCCTCCCAGTCAGGTGACCACATTTCGTATTCAACGGTTTTTTGTCCGTTAAGCCAGTGCTCGACATGGGTGCCGTCCACGAGGAGGCGGGAGGTATTCCACTCACCCGCAGGTTTGGAAGGAGGGGATGCGACCGGATGCATGCCGTAGTTGCAGGCGGATTTTTGGGTGTCTTCCAGTTTTTCAGGAAATCCGATATCATCCACCAACTGGTACTCAGGTCCGGTAAAATACACAGCACCATACCGGGCCGTATCCTCTACGACATGAAACAAAATGCCGGAATTGCCGCCGGGAGAGACTTTCCAGTCCACGAGTAACTCAAAGGACTCATAGGGATCCTGCGTGAGGAGGTCGGCACCGTGTTCAGTAACCCCGAGAGCGATGAGTTCGCCGTCTTTGACTTCCCAGCCAGTGACCGGCTGCCCGGCATGTCCCCAGACATGCCAGCCATTAAGGGAAGTGCCATCAAACAGGAGTTTCCAGCCAGCGGCGACTTCACCCTGCGTGAGCTGGTTAGGGGCAGCAGCGGTTGTAGTGGGGGGCGTTGTGGAGGGAGCCTGGCAGGCACTCAGGCCCAGCACCAGCAGCACAAAAAAATAGGTGCGCATGAGGGTACAGATTAAAGTACTAAAGTACAGACAAAAAATACCTGGAGGCAGGTTTCAGAGCAGGGTCCGGTGAAAAACAGTCGCTTCTCCATTCACAATCTGGCGGTCCGAGCCGTCCTGCCAGATTTCAGTACGAAATACGCCCTGATGTTTGTCCGGAACGGTGGAGACCAGGGTTACGACAGCCTTGTAATCCACTTCCGGATACATAGGTTTCAGAAATTGGATCTGATGCTCCAGATAGATCGTGCCCGGTCCGGGAAATTCCATGCCCATAATCTTGGAAAATACCCCAATGGCAAAGGCTCCATGGACAGCAGGCCTGCGGAATATGGTTTTGGCCGCATATTCAGGATCCAGGTGAAGGGGGTTTTTGTCCCCGGTTACTTCTGCAAAGGTATTCACTTGTTCCTGTGAAACGCGGAAAACGTGCTCGAAACGCTGATTGACGGTTAGCATACGTAAGTAGATAATCTGCACTGTTTCGGAAAAACCCTGTACGTGATTCTGAGAAGAACCCCGGCACAAGCTGCAATAATACAAGACTCCGGCGGAACCTGCAACGATGTCTCGGACCAAAAAAAAGGAGCCGGCATATTATACCGGCTCCTGTGTTCAAAACCGCTGATTAATGCAGGGGTTCGTATGGTTTAAAGGGGTTGAGGCGTGCCGCTTCTACTTTTTCGCGATAGGTTTTCCATTCCTTTTCGTAGAAAGCGTTGACCCGTGCCACGTAGGCATCAATATCGGCCCGTAGCAGGCGCAGGGAGATATCGAGGCTGGGAGACCCCATGCCACTGCCCCCTACATAACTCATCGCCGTAAACACCTTGTTGACGAGTTGCTGGCTGTCGTCAATGATCCCTTTGGCGTTTTCAGGGCCGGCGATCATTTCACCCAGCACCCGCACGGAGTCTTGTACAGCCTTGCCGAGTTCCCGGAGTTCTTTATAGGCGGTGTCTTTGGCGGGAATCCATTTTTCGACCCCGGCTACCGTTTCCCGGGTTTCTTTCAGGCGGTCGGCGATGCTGGTGAGGCGCTGGATTTGGGCCTGGACGTCGGCCATGTGGGCAATTTGGGCTTTGGCTTCAGCCTCGTTGTAGGGGATACGCGGGTCAGGCAGGACGCGGACGGTCGCGGAGTCACGGCTGCCCTTCCAGGAAATCCGCACGGTGTAGGTGCCAGGCAGGATAGGGGTGCCACCTGGCTCGCGGTTGCCCCGCATTTCCCGGCCCGGAAACCGGACACCTTTGGCATCAAGGCCCCAGTTTACGCGGTTGATGCCCGTATCCGGCTCGAAGTACAGGGTACGGATCACCTCACGGGCGGGGTTGAGGACCTCAAGTTTTACGCTGTCCAGTTTGGCTGGTTTAGCGGCTGGTTGGGTCTTGGCTGAATCCGTGGCTACGGGTGTAGCGGGAGCTGGTTTGGCTTTTTTGGCAGGTTTGGCAGCAGGAGCTGGCGGAGGGGCAGGTGCTGGTGTGGCAGGAGGGACTACCTTGGCATAAAAGCTGATACGGGCTCCTCCCTCGCGGTTTTCTCCCTGGTAGATGGAGGCACCTACAAACCGGGTACCGGGTGCCTGTGCGTACTCGGCCATGACGGCGTCCGGGATGTCAAACAGGTGAATGTCCCGCTCCAGCAGGGTGTTTTTTTCCTGGGCAATCTCCCGCAGGGGGCGGATATCGTCCAGAATCCAGGCAGCACGCCCAAAGGTACCGATGACCAGGTCGTGCTCGCGGGGGTGTATCTTCAGGTCCATCACCTGTACCGTAGGGAAATCATGTTTCCAGCGGGTCCAGTTGGCACCGGCGTCTATGCTCACATACAGGCCTGTTTCTGTCCCGGCAAACAGCAGGTTGGCGGCTACAGGGTCCTGCACTACGCAGATAGCATATCCCCTGGCATCCTTTTCGTCGAGGATACGGGTCCAGGTCGCACCGTAGTCACGGGTGTGGTAGAGATACGGCGTCCAGTCATGCTGGCGGTAGTTGTTCACCACCACAAACGCTTCTCCGGCACTGTGGTTGGATGGGTGAATCTGCGGAACCCAGGCATTTTTGGGCACACCCGGCAGGCGGGACGTCATCAGGGTCCAGGTCGTACCTCCGTCGCGGGTCACTTGTACATTGCCATCATCCGTGCCGACCCAGATCACCCCTTTTTCCACCGGACTGGGCGCAATGGTCAGAATCGTACAATGGTTTTCGGCAGCGGTGACATCCAGGGTCAGTCCGCCGCTGGTGTGTTGTTTTTGTTTTTCGGGATCGTTGGTCGTAAGGTCTGGCGAAATGATCGTCCAGCTTTTGCCTTTGTCCGTGCTTTTGTGCAGGAATTGAGAGCCGTAATAAAGGGCACTGTTGTTGAACGGATCCTGTGCAATACCGGAGTTCCAGTTAAATCGCAGGTTTTTACCCTCCGGATGTACCGGCCGGATAAAACGCCCGGCGCCAGTCGCTGCATCATAATACCCCAGATATCCGCCCTGAGACATGGCATATCCGTTGAGGCTGTTGTCAGGATCAGGCATCACATCAAATCCGTCCCCAAACATGACCTCTTCCCAGTATCCATTGCGGATGCCATCGGTTTTCCATACATAACCCGGCCCTCTCCAGGAGCCATTGTCCTGCATGCCGCCGTACACGTGGTAGGGCATATCCATGTCCACGTTGATATGGTAAAACTGCGCCAGGGGCAGGGTCTCGACAAACTGCCAGGTAGTGCCCATATCACGGGAGATCGCCATCCCTCCGTCGTTGCCCTCGATAATAAAGGAAGGCCGGGTAGGATGAATCCAGAAGGCGTGATGGTCCGGGTGAATGTCATTGTATGGCACAATCACCTGAAAAGATTTGCCCCCGTCTTCAGACTTGGAGACGATGGTATGAACGGTGTAGAGGCGGTTTTCATTAAGCGGGTCCACATAGATTTCCGCATAATAAAACGGGCGGCCGCCTATTTCCTCCTTTTTATTTACTTCTGACCAGGTCATGCCGCCGTCCTGCGAGCGGTACAGGGCATTTTCTTTTGCCTCTACGAGGGCATACACTATCTTGGGATTGCTGCGGGCGATAGCCACCCCGATCCGGCCCAGTTCGCCCTCCGGCAAGCCGTCCTCATGGGTGCTTTTGCGCCAGGTATGGCCCCCGTCGTAGGTGATATGGAGACCAGAGCCGGGTCCTCCGGACTTAAATATCCAGGGCCAGCGCCGAAACTCCCACATGGCTACGATAAGTTTGTTGGGATTTTCGGGGTCAATGACCATGTCTGCCACGCCGGTAGTCGGGCCGACATAGAGGATTTTTTGCCAGGTTTTGCCCCCGTCGGTGGTCTTATATACCCCCCGGTGCTCAGACTCACCCCAGGCTACGCCCTGCACACCGGCATACACAATGTCCGGGTTGGTGGGGTGCAGGATGATGCGGTGGATCTGGCGGGTATTTTCGAGGCCCATACACTGCCACGTGACACCTCCGTCCAGGCTGCGGAAAATACCTGCGCCACTGCTTTGGCTGTTGCGGGGGTTGCCCTCGCCGGTACCAGCCCAGACAATCGCCGGATTGTGCTGGTATACAGCTACTGCCCCGATGGAGCTGGAGGGCTGATCATCAAAGATGGGTTTCCAGTGAATTCCACCACTTTCACTTTTCCAGAGACCACCTGAGGCTGTTCCGACATAGATGATATCAGGATTGCTTATGACAGCGTCAATAGCCGTCACACGTCCACTCATACCGGCTGGGCCGATGCTGCGGGGGGACATATTGCGGAGGAGGTTCATGTCCAGGGGCTGGGCAGACACTCCTCCAATCATCAGGAGCAGGCTGCCCAGGATGATCATGCGGTTTCTGAGACCGGATGATAGTAAAAAAGGAAATGATGAGGTCATTGGGTAAGGAATGAGGGTAAAAAACAGGTCGAGCAAGTGCAGGTCAACCTATCAGGCAGTTAAAATAACAAAGACACTCCAATACGCCGCAATACATCAGCCAGTATGAAAAAATAATCGGCATACAGGGTTTTTTATACAATTACCGACAAGGCCGCCGACACAAAAAAAATTGGACGAAAAAGCTGGCAAGCGGACAACAGGCTGCATTTCCTCCGCTGTGTTTTCCTTGAAATCTGTATATTTGGGCATGAGCAGACCCGTCCTGACGCGTATCGCCAATCCCCTCTACGATGTAGTCTTCCGGTATCTGATGGAAGATGAGGGGGCGGCACGTCTTCTGCTCTCAGCTCTGCTGGGGCAGGAGGTGGTGGAGCTTACGTTTAACCCGACCGAACTCAGCCGTAAGTTGGGGGGAGAGGGCAGCATCACAGTCACCCGGATGGATTTTAATGCACGGGTTTTGCAGTCGGATGGGAGTGCGCGTGTGGTCCTGATCGAGCTTCAGAAGGCGAAGTTTCACCACCAGCTTATGCGTTTTCGTCGCTATCTGGGCAAGCAGTATCAGAACCCCCAGCATGTGGGCGGTGATGAGATACCCCTGCCGATCTATCCGGTGTATATCCTGGCAGAGGCTTTTACGGAAGAAGTAATCCCCGTGATCCGGGTGACCCGATCCTATGCAGATGCAGCCACTGAAGGGCCGATCGCGACCCGCCATCCTTTTATAGAGGCCCTGACCCATGATGCTACCGTCGTACAGGCCCAGCACCTGAGGGGGCATCGGCGCACGGTGCTGGAGCAGATCCTGAGTATATTTGACCAGTCATCACAGGCAGACGACAAGGGGCATATCCTGGTGCTGGACGAGTCGGCGTATCCGTCCTCCTATCGTCCGCTGGTGCGCCGTCTTCATAAAGCCCTTCAGGATGAGCAGTTGGAGGCAGAGATGGACCTGGAGGACGATATCCTGATAGAGTTCAACAAACGTGACGAGCAGCTGGCGGCGATGCGGCTCCAGGCAGAGGAAGCCCAGCAGCGCGAAGAAGAAGCCCGCCAGCAGGCCGAGGCAGCCCGCCACGAAGCAGAAGAAGCCCGCCAGCGTGAGTCCCAGACCCTGTCTGCCCAGCATAAGCTGATCCGACGGCTGGCAGCACTGGGAATGGAGGTTTCAGACATCTCAGCCGATACCGGCCTGTCTGTGGAGGACATTCTGCAGATACTGGATGCGGGTGAATAGGGGATACAGTGTCAGCGCCGCACCCCCAGCGATGCCGTAAACTCAAATGAAATATACCGAAGCCGCCCTCCATTGTAGATGGAGCCAGCGCCAGCGCTTCGGATCACATTCAGCAGCCCTACCTGGTAGTAACCGCCAAACCCCACAGCCCCAAACCTGGTGGGCCATTGGGTGGATACACCGAGCGGTAGCATGAGGTAAAACCGATTGATCGGTGCCGAGTACCCGTCTTCAAAAAAACCGTCTTGTTCCAGCCGGTAGCCGAGTACATAACCGATCTGGGGATACAACGCATAAAACCGGGGGCCTACCTTCAGGTCCATTTCAACTCCCGTCCAGCCTACGGCCTGCTCAGGGTCGTCCCCATAGTCCCGCATGACGACCGGCAGATTAATAAAACCCTGATCATCAGCATTTTTATAAGAAACATTGGCCCCGATCAGGAATCCACTTTTGTCAGTATAGTTGCTGTAAAACAAACCCAGTACGCCTGTCGTGAAGCTCCCGTCCACCAGGCGGTACTCGTCCGCCTGTGGAAACCAGGTGATATTGGTTCCCATCCGGAACCCAATACCGGGCTGTGCCACCAGGGTTGCCGGTATGCAGCAGAGCCAGAATATCCACAGTTGTTTCATGAAGCTAACATAGGCATTTTTGTGAAATATTTATGCCGGGATTGTCGTACGGGCCTCTCTTCAAAAAAAATGCCACCCAAAGGGGTGGCACTCAGTTGATGTTGTTGCGAGATATAGTCCAGACAAATGTACACACAATCAGGCGATGTACCAAATGTCAGCAGGTAAGTTTCGCAACCTCATCAGGCAGACTTGCTTAAACCTGGACAGTTTTCCACTTCCCACGGCGAAAATAATACCAGGCCACGGCCGCGATCAGCCCCTCGGCAACCGGGATGGCAATAAAAGCTCCGGTAGCCTTCAGGCCAAGACCTGCAGCAAGGTAATACGCCAGCGGAATCTGAAACAGCCAGAAACAAACCAGGTTGATGATGGTAGGTGTGCGGGTATCACCCGCGCCGTTCAGTGACTGGATCATGACCATCCCGATTCCAT
This sequence comes from Bacteroidia bacterium, assembly GCA_033762375.1. GTDB lineage: Bacteria > Bacteroidota > Bacteroidia > J057 > J057 > RDXT01. Next base: position 56,323 of record JANRLQ010000003.1, on the reverse strand, counting down.
AAAAAGTATATCCCATCCCGATGATCCGCAGCGCCTCTGCCCCATAGGCAATGACAGCAGGGTCAGGGGTAAAAATCCGGATGATCGGCTCTGCCAGAAACACAAACAGCAACATCACGAAGGTCATAAACACGGCATTATACCGGGTCGCGAGCCATACACTCTGCTCTGCCCGTTCGGGTTTGCCCGCGCCGAGGTTTTGTCCTACCAGGGTCGCAGCAGCATTGCTCAGGCCCCAGGCCGGCAGGATAAAAAAGACCACGTTGCGTATCGCGATCTGGTACCCCGCAGAGGCAGTCGTGCCTCCCGTCTCGGCGACCAGTTTGGCGAGGACGATCCAGCTCCCGCTCCCGATGATAAACTGGAAGGTCGCGGGCCAGGCTACCTGGACCATCTGGGTCACGATGGTCGGGTCCAGCCGGAAATGCCGGGCATAAAACCGCAGTACACCGCTGCCCTTGAACAAGTGATAACACTGATACAATACCCCGGAACTACGCCCTATGACGGTCGCGATAGCTGCCCCTTTGAGTCCCATCCATCCGATCAGGATCGGACACAGGATGATGTTGATGATACTTGCGATCCAGAGGCTGCGCATGGCCATCGCCGCGTCACCGGCTCCCCGGAAGATCCCGTTGATCAGAAACAACAGAATAATCGCCGCACTACCCCCGAGCATGATCCGGGTAAAAACAGCACCATCCCGGACGACAGCTTCACTCGCACCCATAAGGGAGAGGATTTCGCTGGCAAATATTACCCCGGCAACACTCAGCACCAGGGTCACGATCAGCGCCAATACCAATGACTGTGCCCCGGCATGCGCCGCTGCTTCGGGGTTTTTCTCTCCGATACGGCGTGCCACAATAGCCGTAGCAGCTGTGCTCAGCCCGATCGCCACAGAGTAGATGATCGAGATCACAGACTCGGTCAGGCCTACGGTAGCGATAGCGTTTTCGCCCAGCTTGCCTACAAAAAACATATCTACAACGGCAAATATGCTCTCCAGGCTCAACTCCAGGATCATGGGAATTGACAGCAGGAATACAGCCTGGCGCATATCGCCCTCTGTGTAGTCATGCTCCTCGCCAGAAAGGGACTGACGGATGGTCTGTACAATAGACCGCAGCCGCGGAAATGTTGATGTTTCAGCCATACACAATAATAAGGAGACGGGTTATGAGGCCGTCAAAATTGATAAAAATTTTAGTAAATTCAAATAAAATTGTCCACAATGCCAACTGAAGAAGGTTGTCAGGCAGGTGGAAGTCCGGAACGGATCAGGTCAGTATGATCAAAACATGGTGACGATACTTGTGGGCATCAGGAGGTGGAGAAAGTAAAAACAGGCTGAGGGGATATTTCGTATTTCGCTCTTGTTACGGCAAATTTTGTATTTTTGTTTAAGTGAATGTGGCAAGTGAGATGACGCGGAAGGAATTAATTATCAACACAGCCCGTAAGCAGATCGTACAACATGGTCTGTATGATGCATCTATTGGCAAAATAGCCCGTGCAGCCAATATCCCGGTCGGGTCTGTTTATACTTATTTTGACAGCAAGGAATCCCTGATCCACGAAATTTTTCTCCAGGCAAAGGGAGAGATGAATGCCTTTATTTTTGCGGAACCCATCTCCGCAGCAGACGATAAGGCCGAGATGTATATCTATTGGGAGCGGGCCATCACCTATGGGCTCGCACATCAGGAGCAGTTTTTTTTTCTGGAGCAATATATCAATTCCCCCCTGGTCCTGCATCAGTCACAGACCGCCATACGGGCACAGTTTGTCCGTACCTACGCGCTGCTGCAGCGCGGGTTGGATGCGGGCTACCTCAAACCCCTGCCGGTTGATGTGCTTCACAGTGTCATATATACCCATATCGTGGGGATGATCAAACTCTTTTGTCAGCAGCCAGAGGCCTTTAGCCATACATGCCCCCCCGTGCTGTTTGAGACTTGCTGGGACGGCCTGCTCCGTCACGAAGGCTGACCCTTCACAGAAAATGTATCTAAGGACATCCGTCGCCACCCATAGGGCGTGGCTTGCCTGACTTATCCCTGCCTTGTGACCACTTGCAGGGCTTGGCTGGGGGGGGAATCGTTTGGTATATAAAAATGAATGAACATTCATTTTGTATATCTTATCTTCGCCTGCCTGATCGCCGTGTCAGGAAGTATCATCTGTTACCCCTGCTCATATGGAGACGCCCCTCAAGTTTGACCTGTTTATTTTTGGCTCCACCAGCGAGTTGATGCAAGCCCTGATCCGGGACTATCAGCCCTGGTTTCTGGCGCATGTCAACCGGCTCATCCTCACCCAGCGCACGGAGACCTATCCGGAGGTGTATAAGCCTTTTTCGCCTGTTTCAATCCAACTGGACTGTGCCAATCCCCAGGCGTTTGGGGCACAACTGGCTGAGATCGCCACTACCTATGGCACCCACGAGCGGCCTATGTGTATTTTCCCGACGTATGGGGTATTCAATTGGAATTATGCGACCAAAAACCCCGTTTTTGCCTATCATCCGGACGCCTGGCAGATCAACCTCAACAGCCGCCTTCAGGTCATAGAGGCTTTTCGCCCGTTTTCCAATGCCCGGTTTCACCTGTTCGGGTCCTTGTTTGCTAATTTTCCCTATACCGGCGACTACGCGCTGAGCATGTGGTACGTCAACCAGCTGCCCCGCAACAGCGAGTATCAGGCCCTGGACCTGATCATCTACAACCTGGGCGGGATGAAAACGAGGTTTTGGAACTGGGAATCTATGCCGGGTAATCCGTTTCTCTACGACCAGTTGCCGACGAAATTTTTGTTTGAGACCGGGTTTTTACATCCCGAAAACCGGGGGATATATACGCATTATCCTTCCGTCCCTGCCCGTATCGCATGCACCCTGGGGCGGATGGGGGTGCGGGTACTCTGAGGTCAGCGCTGGTACACAGGCGCCTTGACCGTCCGGAAATTGATCAAGCCATCAAACCGGAGTCCCGGAATACAGGATTGTACGCCGCCGTTTTCTACTTCCAGGGCAGTCATGGGCCGGAACCAATACGCACATGCTGTATCTGCTGCCTGTGAGAGATCCGCAAATACGATGTCGGCATCTGGCAGGAGGAGGCGGTTTTCCAGATCAGAAGGACCTGTCTGTGCAAAGGTGTCCACGCTACGGGTCCACCACGTATAAGTCTCCCCGGCCCGGGCAAACAGCCCGATATGGTAGGCCTGGGCCCCGTACCGGGCCTGTACATAGTGTCCCATCCAGGCTGGGGGCGCACCGGACTGGGTGGGTTTTTCGATATGGGCATTGTGACCCCAAATGATACATTTTTTACCTGGATATACCGTGTCCATCAGCCAGAACAAGTTGGCGGCCATCAGGCTGTCCCGCCTCAGGATAGGGTTGGCGGTACGCCAGTCGAGTTGTACTGCCTCCCGGTGATTGCGGAGGGCACGCCGGAGGATCATCAGATCTGTGTCTGTCAGTTTTTTCTGCTCGCGGAGTTGTGCTTCATACCGGGTCAGTAAGGCCTCTGCCCGGAGAGATGCCCGGATGATCGTATCTGCAATGGCAAACAGCGGCGTTTTGTCTGGCTGCCAGAGCAATGGGGGGATATGGTAGTAGGCATTCAGGTCCTGTACAATCCGATCCGCCTCCGCAGGTGCATATGTGTGCAGGAGTGTGTCAAGCAGGTCAAGCGAGGAGCCGAAGTTCTGCGAGTCAAATCCCGCATAATGCAGCGGCCTGGGGCGCTGTGCCTGTGTGTGGATATAAGTAAACAGGGGCATAATTTCCGTGCACTGGAAATTGCCAAATACAGTCCGATCCCGGAGTTGTACAGGGGTGAGGGTGGCAGCCTGCTGATACTGAAAATAGATATCTGCAAATCCGCTCTCCATCGCCAGCACCTCAAATCCCAGTTCAGCATGCAGGTACTGCACCAGACGGCTTTTCAGGGTATAATAGTCTCCGATCCCATGCGAACTTTCGCCCAGCAACACGATACGTTTGTCCGCCAGGACAGGCCTCAGAAAGTCCAGGTCATGGGTTGCAGCAGTGGCAGGGACAGGCGTCGCGATCAGCCGGAGACAGGCATCTTCCGGCTGGGCCAGCAGCAGGTGAGGGATTAGCCAGGAAATAGTCAGGAGGAGTCTCATACCGGAGCAGGGGTATAACAGGTTTTTACATAGTACAACTACGTCAGAAGTTTACCGCCCGGACCTGCTCATTTTCAGTAAAGTCATATATTTTATGCCAGAGATGGCGTGAAATGTCCTGGTGTTGTTGTTATTTGGTGATAAGATCAAGCCTTTGTCGTGATTGCACTGCCTAATACCTAGCTTCATGCGGTACCTCCTGCTGACGATTTTCACCATGGGTATGCTGGTGTCCTGCGAGCTCCCCTCGCCTGAGGCTGCCGGACTCAGATTTGAAACCATACCCTCGCCCCTTCCGGCCCGGATCACCTGGCAGGAAATCGGCCAGGCCAAAGAACTCATCAATACCTCCAAACAACTGGTGGTCATCAGTGGCGGGGACAATCCCGTGCCCGCGTCAGCGTGGGCTGACTTCCACCCCCGGTTTCCGTGGACCAAAAACATTGACCGCATCCTCCTGTTTCAGAAAACCGCATTTTTTCGCTCGCCCTATACGGATGCCGATTGTGCCGGTGATGCGTGCCTGACGATCACGGAGTACCGGGGGTACACCTGGTTGAGCCTGGCGCAGCCCGTTGCAGTTTCATTTATTCCGGACGGTATCAAGACCGATATGCTCAAGCCGGATCCTGGTACCCTGGTCGTCAAGAGCATTCAGAAATGTCAGGCGATCATGTTTACAGACAGCATCTGGCAACTGGCAGATACCCTCGGCAATTATTATGCGATGCATGCCACAGAGACCGGTGCTCCTGATCCATCGGTCGTTCTGCCGCCGGGCTTTAGTCTGAGACGTGTGGCCCTGGAGGATACCCTGGTCATCGGCCCTTTTGGCGGCGGAGACGCCTGTTATTTTAACATTGTCGGCGACCACCTCGGGCAGGGGTATCATCAGTACCGGTTTGCCGGATCGTATTTTCCGGAGTGAGTGGCTCCCGGATCGGCGCCTATGACACCATCTGACAGGCGCCCGAAGCGTATCTGTCAGTGGTGCAGACCGTGGGTGTGTTTATTAACATTCTCCTAATCCTGGCGTTTCAGAAGCCTCAAATAAAGGCAGTAGGTTTGTCATCGCTAATTGTTGCCGTATGAAATGCCACCTGCTGCTTATCTGCTCACTCCTGACGACGGCTGCCCTGGGGCAATCTGAGGGGGGATTTCTGGTCAAACCCTACCTCCAGTTTTCGACCCAGACGGGTATGTATGTGCTCTGGGAAACCAAAGTACCTGCCACTACGCTCGTACGGTATGGCGAGGCCCGTCTCCATGCACCCAGTCCTGCGCTGGACCTTCAGGCCAGCCTGCCCGGCACACGCACGATGCACGAGGTACTGCTGCCCGACCTGAAGCCTGAAACCAATTATTTCTGGCAGGTAACCACGGTTACAGAAAAAGGAGATACCCTGCGCTCGGCCGTCTCGACCTTCAAAACTGCCGTCCAGGACAGCAATGCATTTATGTTTGCCCTCATCGGGGATACCCAGCGCAACAACCGCACACCCTGGGCCTGGTCCAAAATTGCTGAAAAGGTCTGGGCTGACCGCCCCAATTTTGTCGTGCTGGCCGGTGATCTTGTGGACAAGGGCCTCATCAAAGAACAATGGACTGACATGTTTTTTCCGGATGGGCATGTACTCATGAGCCGGGTGCCGGTGTATCCTGTCCTCGGCAACCACGAGCAGGACGCGCCTTATTATTACCAGTATGTCGTAGCGCCCAAGCCTGAATATTATTATACCTTCACCTACGGCAATGCACAGTTTTTTATGATTGACACCAATCGCCCGGTGAATGAAGGGTCGGAGCAGTATGAATGGCTCGACTGGGCACTGGCTCAATCTACCGCCCGCTGGAAAATAGTGGTACACCACCACCCGCCATACTCATCAGACTCAGACGACCACGGCAATACTGACCGTGCCCTGTCTACCCTCGGCACAGATGCCCGCAACCTGGTGCCTCTCTACGAGCAGTATGGCGTGGATTTTTGTCTGTTTGGGCATACACACCTCTACGAGCGTACCTGGCCCATTAAAGACAACCGCATCAACATGAAAGAAGGGGTGGTCTACATCAACTCCGGCGGGGCAGGAGGCGGGCTCGAAGCATTTGCCCCTACCCGTAGCTGGTTTACGGTGGAGCTGGAGTCCGTTCACCACTATTGCACCTTTAATATATTTGACAATACCGTCATTTTTAAAGCAATAGACCATGAAGGGCGGCTCCTGGACGCCTTTCAGATGGAAAAATCCCTGGGCACCGGATCCCGTGCAGGGGTGATGCAGCCGCCAGCCCCGCATATCCTGACACCCCATACGTTGTTTGAGGACAAAACGGAAGTATCCATGGAAGGGGCATTTGAGGGACTCAAGATTCACTATACCCTCGACGGCACCGAACCTACTGCCCAAAGCCCGGTTTATACCCGGCCCTTTGAGGTGAACCAAACCGCACTGCTCCAGGCAAGAGCCTATACAGAAGCGGGCAAAGCCAGCCGCCTGGTCAAGGTATCGTTCCGAAAAATGGCCCCTCAGCCAGCCGTGAAGGTAAAAAATCCGGAGAAAGGGCTCAGTTTTCAATACTTTGAGGGTGACTGGCGCCACCTGCCGGACTTCTCCGGTATAAAACCTGCCAAAACCGGGGTTTCGACCCAGGTCCGCCTGTCGGAGACCGGCCACCGTGAGGACCACTTTGCGCTGGTATTTGAAGGATACGTGGACATCTCCACTGCGGGGCTGAACACGTTTTTCCTGAACTCCGATGATGGGTCCCGGCTTTATATCAATGGCGAACTCATCATTGACCATGACGGGGATCACAGTGCCCTGAGCAAAACCGGTCAGGCCATGCTCGCCCCAGGCAAACACCGGATCCGGATCGAGTACTTTGAAGCCAGTGGTTCTGAGTTTCTCCAGGCTGGCAGGGTGGATCCTGTCCTGGGTGAGATGCCCTTTACCCCTTTCCAGCTTTGGCATTAAGCAGTGGGTGACGGGAGGGGCTCAGGCACGTGTAGCCCCTGGTTCACGTCCGTTGATGTTTCGTAAAGCCGCCCATCACCTGCTGCAGGATACGCACCTTGGCCCAGCGGGGGGCTGTGGCGAGGGCTGCTGTGAGAAACTGGCTGAGAAATCCCGGGAATACCACTGTGCGACGGCCCAGGGCCCGCAGGATGGGAGCGGCGATGTCCTCCGGCTTGAGGGCATTACCCATCTGCATATTGGCGCGGTCGCCAAATCCACTCTCCACCATTGCGGGTGCTGCTGCCAGTACGTCTATGCCCCGGGGCTTCAACTCTACTGCCAGCGCTTCTGCCAGGGACTGGACATAGGCTTTGGTGGCGGCATAGTGGGCCGCATGGGGCACCCCCTGGAAAGCCACGATTGAACTGAAAAGGATCATGCCCGCCCGGCGTTTACCGGCCCAGCGGCGACTGAGGTGATGGACAAGGCTCAGTGTGGCCCCGCAGTTGACCCGGAGCATGTCCAGCTCTGTCGTGAGCGCCGCATCTACAAATGCACCGGAAGTCCCAAATCCTGCCGCTGCCACCAGCAACCCGGCATCCACATCATGTGCGGCTGAGATAACCGCCCCCAGCCCCTCTTGTGTACCCAGGTCAGCCACCACGACCCGGGTCTGTGTCCCGTGCCGTTGTTGGAGGTCTGTTGCCAGGGCTTCCAGCAGATCACCCCGCCGGGCCGTCAGCACCAGGTGGAGGCCAGCTGCTGCCAGTTCCGCTGCCAGTGCGCGGCCCATGCCCGACGATGCACCCGTCACCAGTGCCCAGGGACCGTACAGGGTACTCATCCGTTGTTTTTCAGCAGTAGAAAGCATTGTTCAGTATGTTTTGGCCCACAATATCGCCGGATATCATGGGCCAAAACGATAACAAATGTTTAGGATTTTCCCTGTTCGGCACCCACATGAATGGGCGGGGCCCGGCTGATTATGCCTTTCGGTACAGCGGTACCTGTAAGTTGGTAGGGCGGTTTTCGGGCTTGTCAAATCCACGCCCATCCACATGTTTGCTGCCCATAAAAAGCAAGTCATTAAAAATGTAGATGAGGTCATAATCGCCCACGGTTTCACCCGCTGCTACGCCAAAAAGTGGGAATGCCTTGCCTTTAATGTCTTGCATAACCCCTACAGCCCAGTTGTCCAGTCCCTCTACGGGTGCGGTGTTGAGCTGCTCTGCAAACATGGGGTGTAGCGGTGTGACCTCAAAAGCTTCATCCAGAAGATAATCTATCTCAAATGCACCAGCGGCAATCGGATGTGCCTGCCCCCAATGGGTATGGCCTTTGAAGGTAAACTGAACCAGCGGCATATGTCCGTAGGGATCCGCTGAGCTGATAATGCTGCCTTCAAAACGGTCATCAGCAAAATATTGAAAATGGCGCTGGACGTAAAATGGCTCAATTTTGCCTGTACCCAGCCGGTCTTCAAATGGGCGCAACTCGGGAGATATGCTGATCCACGCACCGCCCTGAACATACGTTTTGAGTTGTTCTAACGTCATACTGCTGAAGGGTTAATGAAAGTTGAAAGAATGGGATAAAGCTCCTATCTTTGTTCATATAACCACAGTAGTCATGTTTTTTGTGTATAGGATATTTTTTAAGACTAAAATGGTTATCAATTGATTATGAGAAAAAATAAAAACTTTACCCCCAATGATTGTCCTGTCACCCATTGCCTGAACCTGATGGGTGGCAAGTGGAAAGCCGTGGTTATTTATCTGCTGCGAAAGGACTGCAACCGTTTTTCGATGCTGCAAAGGGCAATCCCGGACATCAGCAAACAAATGCTGACTCAGCAACTGCGGGAGTTGGAGGCGGACGGGCTGATAGAGCGGAAAATTTTTGCAGAAATACCCCCGCGGGTTGAGTATTATATTTCTCCGTATGGTGAAACCTTGTTTCCCATTATTGATGCGATGAGCGAGTGGGGATTACAAGACTTACAAAAACATTGCCCTGCCTGATTGGCTGTAACCGGGCCGCTACTGGCTGGTGACGCAGTCATGGCCTGTTATGGTTGTCAGGATACCTGATGCAGACGGCAAGGCCAGCCCGGCATGGGGACGCATATGTAATATGATGCAGCACAACAGCGGTTAGGGTGCCTGATCAGGTTCAGGGCAACATACAACTTTGCATCAATCCAGTCACTCAGTCCCCCAGGGTTTGCAGGAGCGTGGTGGCCTGGGTACGGCGGTAATGGGTAGGAGACTGGCTGATGGATCGCAGGAGCGGTCTGGCGGCATCGGGCGGGCCGGTGAGAGATACGTTGAGGGCACGCCGCCAATCTATGACATCCTGCAGGTCAGGCTGCGGAGGCAGGGCCTCCAGCACGCGCAGGGCAGCATCAAAGTTGCCGCTAAGGCTGTAGGCATCGGCCAGGCATAAGGCAATAAACACCTGTCCGGAGTCGGCAGCATACCGCAGGCGGAGGGAATCGGCCGCTTCCGCATAACGGCCCTGCTGGTACAACGATACAACAGCGGGCGAAAGCTGTGAAGAGGAATCCCCGCGTGCGATGGGCAGGGGATAGGGCTCCAGGTAGGCCAGGGCCAACTCCTGGGTATTGCCCTGGGTTTGGCGGGGCCAGACAAGCCAGACACTCCAGAGGAGCACCACGGCAGCAGCCACAGCCATCCAGGGTTGAGGTTGCCACATCGGGCGGATAGGGGTATCCTGCACCAGCGCGCGTAAGGCTTCTTTTTGGCGGGCGCGGCTGTCCGCCTGTAGTACCGATATGGCCAGCCGCTGCTCGCGTACGGATGCAGCCAGAGCAGGCTCCGTTGTCAGCCTTCGCTCAAAGGCTGCGGCAGCCTGGGCATCCAGCTCACCTGCCAGATACTCCGCTATCAATTGTTCTTCATGCTCCATGCGGGTAGGATTCCAGTTGTTTGAGCCACTGCTGGTAGCAGCGGTGGCGGGTGACTTTGACCACGTTGGCACTGGCCAGCCCCATGAGCTCGGCGATCTCCTGATGGGGGCGTTGCTCCACGTATACATACGTGAGGAGCCGGCGGCAGGTCTCCCCCAGCTTGCCCAGGGCAGCTGCGATCCGCCGGGCCTGAAACCGAAGATATTCGGCATCCTCGTCACGGGTTTCGTCCTCCCCCCGGATCAACCAGAGCTGCCGTTCAAACCCATCCTGTTCCTGCTGCCAGCGTGCGCGTGCACGGCTCAGGCTGCGCCAGAGGTTGAGACATATCCCCAAGAGATAACTCTGGAGATTGCTCAGCCGTTCCAGTTTGCCCGAAAGTACATTCTCCCGAAAAATCAGCAGTGCGTCCATAAACAGATCCTCGGCGTCCTCGGTGCTGCATCCCGTCTGCTTTATCAGCCCCCGGAGGCAGTAGGTACGGCAATGCGCATACACCTGCGCGAGAAGTTGTTCGTCGCCCTGGTTGAGTTGCGTACGAAGGGTATGTACAGATGGCAGGATCATCGGCATCAGACGCAGATCCGGCAAAAGCCGGTTTAGGGAAGCAACATACCAAAATTCCCCTGTCTGCGCAACCTGAAGCGGTAGCCGGGGGAGGTATGAAAGCAGGTGCAGGTCTGATGCTGCGCAGGTGGTCATGATTGGGAGGATCAGCGGATGATGAGCCGGGTATAACCATGTGTGTCAGCCGTGACGGTATGCAGCAAGTACAAGCCGGGCGCCACATCAGGCAGTACCAGATCACCGCCTTCGCCGCTCAGCACAAAATCTGCTAATCTTCGCCCTTGTAAGTCAAGCAGCGTCACTTGTCCATCGGCTCCGGGCGTCTGCCATTTGTAGTGGAGGACATCAGCGGCAGGATTGGGCGAAAAAGTAATAAACGGTGCTGCCGACAGCTTGTCCTTCACACTGAGGGTGCCGTAGGTGGCCTGAATGGCAGCCAGGGCATCAAGTTTGCCATATCCCCAGCTGGGATTAGGTACTGCACCTGTAAAGGCATCCTGGCGGGCACTCTGGTGGAGCAGGGTACGTACCTGCGTCGTGGTGAGAGCAGGATTGACCTGAAGCATCAGCGCGATCGTACCCGTAAGGGTCGGCGCGGCCCCGCTGACGGCATTCTGGATGCCATACAGGCCACCGCTTCCTTCGATCATATTAAACCGAAACTGCGAATAATACGTGTTGGGACTATAGGCTCCGAAACTCAGCTCGCCCGGCACTGCGATGTCCACACCGAGGCGGCCATCCAGCGTGGGGCCCTCACTGCTCCCGGCCCAAAGGTCACCCTGTGCCCCCTGGCCGCTCCGCCTGCGGGAGACGCCATCTATATCCACATAGGTGCTGTCAAACACATAGTCGGTCGGGACGATGATGTTGAAGGAAGACGCCAGGTCATTGATACTCGCGCCTGGGAAAATATGGTTCTGAAAGCGGTTTTTATTGCTGAAATAGGCGGGGTTCAGGCTGGCAAAATACGTCCCGTTGACAATGGTGTTGCCCTGAAGCCTGACTACATATGTGCCTGTATCTCCGGATATATCTATCAGGATCTGCCGTTGCCCGTTGTCTGAGCCGGCAAAATCCTGGTCCGCACCCCGGTGATAATAATTGAGTCCGGTGAGGCTTTGGGTGGCAGAGGTCTGGTTGGTGGCAGGTGCGGGCAATGCGCCACTGTTGTTACCATTGGGATATACCACCGAGACATCAAGGCGGTCGTCACCGTTATACCAGACTTCGAGGCGCAGGTTACCTGTATTGCCCTTTTTGATCAGGAGTTCTGAAATACCTCCCTGGGTGAGGGTATCGGCAGCACGATTGGCCCCGCCACCATCATCCCCCACGCCACAAACCAAGATGCGGCCCGATCCGCCAAAGTCCTCCATGGCCCGGCTGAGCGCAGAACTCCCATCTGTCGGGCCGCTGATGGAGCCGAGGTTAAGCAAGGCCACACAGGGCAGGCCCAGTTCTGTGCTTTTGTCCCTGACAAACTGAAAAGCAACGGGCAGGTAGTCGGGGTTGTAAAAACCTGCCTGCGCGGCGACAGTACCCGTGGCAGGAAAAGCATCATGGGTGACCTTGACTGCGATGATGGTTGCGCCCGGTGCCGCTCCCCGGTAAGGTGCTCCTGACATCCCGCTGCCATCTCCGGCTGCGATACCTGTACAGGCAGTGCCGTGTCCGAACCGGTCTGTGGAGCCCAGCGCCGTATTGGCATCCAGCGCGGCATCTATCTCCGCACGGGTATAAATGGTACCGATACCGTAAGGATTGCCGGGGGCGTTGGCGCCAGCAGGGTTGAGCATGTCGTAGATAAAAGCAATACGGGTATTGCCCTGATCATCTATAAAATCCGGATGGGTATAGTCTATGCCCCGTTCTATCATCGCCACGATCACGCCACTCCCGTCGAGGCTGTACTGCTGATAGACCTGATCAAGGCGGGTCTCTGCCCGGAGGTTGTCCCCCTGGGTTTGGGCACTGGCAGAGAGGGTCACCAGGCCCGTGAGGAATAACAGGAATAACTTGCGCATCGGGATTGACATGGTAAGGTAAAGGTTCTGATCAATACATTTTCTCCGGCTGATCAACAGACCAGTCCCGAAATATACACAGAGGTTAGATGCAGCGGATCGAAGAATACCGTTCAGGAAAAATTGGGGATATGCAGCAATACGGGGCATGAAGACACGTTTTATGTCTTATGCCCAAACAGGCGGGAAGGTTAATACAGTACCTGCAAAAAAAGTAGCATCATCATAGGCGTGTCCGGAGTGACTGCTTCATAGTCAGGGGAAAAATGACACTACATTCCGCCCAAAATGATACCTTCGTCCTGTGAATGGGCCTGTAGGCAGGTGGCCCGTAATGACCCTAATAGTAGGTGTATGTACCTGTATAAATGGCTGAAACGCCCATTCTTTGGGCGGTTTATGGTGACCTGGCGGAGTCCGCTGTCCCCGGAAGAGCAGGCGGCATGGGAGCCGGTGCGGGTGTCCAGCCGCTCTGGCGGAACGATAGCAGGATTGTTTTCCGCGGTCCCTGACGCAAAGGCAACCCTGGTATTGGGGCATCCGATGGGCAAAGAAGCCAAAGGATATTTTATCAAACACGGATACACGGACCTCTATCGCGCCCAGGGGTATAATGTACTGGTGTTTGACGTGAATGGATTTGGGGAGAGCTCGCATGGCAATTTTTCCTACTTTGAAGACATTGTGGCCATCGGCCAAAAGGCCCGCGAGCTGACCCCCGACCTGCCGATCGGTTATCATGGGATTTCGCTGGGCGGGCAGTGGGCTACAATTGCCTTTGCCGATCCGGGACATGTCTATGATTTTGCTATTATAGAGAGTGCTGCGACCACCCTGGAGGCATTTTGGATACATTTTCCGGTCGCGTATCGTACCCTGCGCATCATGGGCGTCTTTTTGCCCCGCTATAAAAAACAGATCAGCATGGTGGACCGGATCCGGGAGGCTACCCGCCTCAAGTCGGTTCTGTTTATTTATTCGGAGACAGATACCTGGACGCCTGTACATATGGGCGTCAGTTTTCAGGCCAATTGTCCCGTGCCCGCTACCCTGTGGACTGTGCCGGATGCACCCCATGCCATGATCATGAAGTCTCCGTACGCAGATGCGTACCGGGCCAAATTGCTGGAGTATACGGCCGCAGCAGTCGGAGCATGAGCAGCCAGGCAGCGTGATGTTGGCTAATTTTCCCTATATTACCCGCATGTGTGTCAGCTATAAACACTGGGGATATTGGGTATTGTTGGTTGGGATGTTTGCCTGCCGACAGGGACCTGTCTCCGCATCACGTACCATATCCACACCGGACCTGCTCACACAAAGCCGTTATTTGAGCGCCGAGGGGTATTTTGACAGCGCATATGCGGTGGCACAGGCAGCCTGGCACCATGCCCGTGCAACACAGGATACGGCCCTACTGGCCGGGGCCCTGCTGGAGCGGGGTAAGTACCTGGTACGCAGTGGATACGCCGAAGATGCCATTCCTGTATTGGACAGCCTGCTGGCACTGGTACAGGTAGTAGGCAACCTGCATCCCGTGATGTTGGCGGGGCGCGGGGAGCGGGCAGATGCCGCATACCTTGCAGGCCTGCCGGAGGAACATCTGGCCCGGTATCGGGCTTTGGCGGCCGACTGCGCCGCCCTGCCACCTGAGGCTGATTCGCTGAGAGGGGTTATGTATCAATGGGTAGGACAGGCCTATCTTATGCATGACAGCCTGGAGACCGCCCTGAAATACCTGCAAGAGTCGCTTGTGCGGGTCACGCAGGCCCTGCCGCCAGATCATCTTCAGATCGCTTACAGCCATAATGCGCTGGCAATTATCCACCGGTATCAGGGCGAACCCGAGAGGGCCCGTCACCACCTGGAGCAGGCCCTCGCAATATTCCTGCAACGGCTGCGGCCGGATCACAGCCATCTCATACAGGTCCGAAGCAACCTGGCAGCCTTGTACCTGGACAATGGCCTTATGTGGGAAGCCATCACCCTGCTGGAGCAAAATCTCCCGCTCGTGGACCGGTTGAGCCCTCAGGCGCAGTATTCCAGTTTTTACAACTACGCTACGGCACGTAATACCGTCGGTGACTATCATACCACCCTGGCATATCTGGATCGTGCAGAGGCACTGGTGCAGGCACGCCCGGGCCTGCGGCCCGATGCCGGAAATCAGATAGCTTACCTGCGGGCGGCCGCTTACGAAAATCTCCATGATTACGATGCTGCGCTGCGTTTTGTACGAGAAGGCATCCGTATATATGCTGCCCTGCACGGCAGCAGTCACCCTGCGCTGATGACGGACTATCTGCGCGAGGGTACCATCCTGCACCACATGCAGCGGTATCCGGAGGCTGTGACGGTCCTGAAAGAAGCCCTGCGGCTCGCACAGCGCCAGAAGTCGCCTGATGCGATGCGGATCGGGTGGGCATGGGAGTCGCTGGGAGAAGTGTACCTGGCACAACAAAATTACGCTGAAGCCCTCACCTGCTTCCGGCAGGCGGCACCTCTTTACAGCCACCCGTTGGCGCAGTGGAATCGGGCTGATACCTACAGCCATATGGCCCAGGCCTGGCTGGGCCTCCAGCAACCCGACTCCAACTGGTATTATGTACAAAAAGCCTGGCAACAGGTTTTGCCTGAGCTACCCTTTCAGGTACATCCAGACAGCCAGGTGAGCACCTACTGGCATCGCCAGACGCTGATGAATACCCTTCAGACGCAGGCGGAGGGTCTGCATGCCCGTGCCTTGCGGGCAGGATCGGATGGATGTCCGGATGCACTGGCGGCAGTAGCCTGTCTTCAGACGTGTATCGTCCTGGCTGACAGTCAGGCTTTTTATGTTGAGATGCCCGGCTCCCGTCAGGTAATTCATGCCTCCAGAACCGCTCTTATTGCCAAGCTGGCGGCTTGGGAGCAAGATTTTGCCCGGTTGGGTTCATGTTATACTTCGCAGGGGGCGGAGATATTCCGGCTCGCGGAGGCTGGCAAGGCCGTAGCTTTGCGGGAGCACCTCCGGGGGCAGGCGGTGCCGCACCTCACAGGTGTGCCTGACAGCCTGCGTGCGCACGAGTCCCGGCTCCGGCAGCGTCTGGCAGTGCTTGCTCAGGCCGATCCGCTGGCTAGTGAAGACCCTGCCGCGCAAAGTGGGGCTGCAGCGGATTTTTTGACCCTGCGCCAGGAGTACCGGCAGCTTATCAGCCAGATTCGGACGAGATATCCTGCTTATTATCAACTGTGTTATGCCGCTGCGGCACCTGCCCTGAACGTGCTTCAGCAGCGACTGACACCCCGGCAGGTGATATACAGCTATCTGATTACGGGGGACTCGCTGCTGGTATTTCTGGTACAGCGGGATCAGTTCAGGATGTACAGCCTGCCCGCATCGGCGCTGTCGCTGATCCGGCGCTGGCAGGTATTTGTTTCGCAGCCGCCAGCCCATGATACGCCGGACAGCGTCAGGCTGCGGGCCAGGGACGCTTATGCGTTGTCCCGCCAGTTGCTGCCGGATATGCCCCCGAATGTAGCAGAACTGATCCTGATACCGGATGGTATCCTGCATAGCTTTCCATTTGAGACCTTGCTGACGCATCCGGAAGAACACACGGACTATCGGAGTTGGCCGTTTTTGGGGCGCGAAAAAGCGGTCACTTATGTACACGCCACAGAACTTTGGGTACAACCTGCCAACCAGCAGGCTGTTTTGCCATCCGCCTACACAGGGTTTGCTCCGGGATTTGAGGCTGTTCCGGGTGGGACGGTGCGCAGCACCCTGACACCCCTCCGGTACAGCCAGCAGGAAGTAAACCAGGCGGCTGCCGGGATGCGGGGTAGAGCCCTCACGGGAATGGAGGCCAGCGAGGCCATGTTAAAACACCTGCGGCATCATCCCCTGCTGCACCTGGCAACCCATGCGATCATGGACGAGGAGCAACCCATGCAGTCGCGCCTGTACCTGGCACCGGACAGTGCGGCGGGTGAGGACGGGGTGTTGTATGCGCATGAGATATATAACCTCCGGCTTCAGAGTCCCCTGGCGGTCCTCAGTGCCTGCGAGACAGGCACCGGCAAAGCCGAGCAGGGAGAAGGGCTCAAAAGCCTGGCACGCGCTTTTCAGTATGCGGGCTGCCAACAGCTCGTCACCACCCGCTGGCAGGCTGATGACCAGGCTACGGCTGAGTTGATTCCCGCTTTTTTTGCGGGCCTTGGGCATGGTACCCGCACCAGTACCGCCTTGCTTCAGGCGCGGCAGTCGTATCTGTCAGGCAGTGACTATTATCACGCGCATCCGTACTTCTGGGCACACCTGATGCTGATCGGAGACGGGGAGCCTGTCACACCGCCCCGGTGGAGATACACCCTGCAATGGGGCCTGTGGTTGCTCCTTCTGGCAGGTATGGTGGCTGCGGGCTCCTGGTGGATGCATACGGCACGCACCCGGAAAAAGACTTGACATATAACACCTGGTATTTGTCTGGAATATTCAGCAGGTATTTGTGGAATCGTACTAATTTGTACCTTTTACCGGTAAATATACGCTGCCTGCTGATCCCTCCTCATTTTATGCGTTTCCAACGATTTATGCTGCTGAGTGTGGTATTATGTCCATACCTGCGTATGAGTGCTCAATACCCAATCTGGTACTGTAATCAAGATGTGACCGTATCTGCTTGTTTTCAGATGGATTTTAGCTGCGGCGAATTTGTATATGAACTTTCGTATGACGATGGAAGTTGCGGCAAGGGCCGGGGCAGGATACATTCCCGCAAACAAAATGTACAACTCTTGTTTGATCCGCTGGACTCGCTGGCAGGTATTCAGGTCAAAAGGGCCCAAACAGACAGCCTGACGATATACGTAACGGGATATGAGGCATATACGTTTCCGGCGGCTAAGATTACCCTGCAGGACATGGATACGAATACGCGTCAGATATTTTACCTGATGCAGGGGATGACAGTCATACCGATTCAGCAAATACATACTTCCTGGCTGGTAGAAGTAACGTTTATGGATGGGACAACGGTGGGTATAAAACCGGCCTCGCTCGTGGGTGCAAGCCAGATAATTCTGGACCCAGATATCTGGATAGATTCAGGACTTTGCCGTTCCTGGTTTCTGGTCACGGATCAGGTTATGAGGCTGAAAAAACATCGGGAGATATTTGAGGCTGATGTAATGCCTGGCGTAGGAGGTTCTGGCCGTAAGTATCATCTGAGCCAGCCATAAAGCCCGTTTATAGGGTCCGCACAGATGGTGCAGCATTGCTTATTCCACCCGATGTGCCCGCAAATCTTCAGGCCGTGCACATCCGACCTGGTCCATGACCTGGCGGAGCTGGGTTTTCAGGAGGCTGATGGTATGGTCTCCGCCCCGGTCGCCGAGGGCAGCCACCCCATACATAAAGGTGCGCCCCAGAAAGGCAAAATCAGCCCCGCTGGCCAGGGTCCGGGCAATATCAGGACCGGAGCGCAGGCCGCTGTCGAGCATCACCTGGAGGTGACCGGCACAGGCGGCCAGAATCGGAGGCAGCGAGCGGATGGAGGACTGGCCTGCATCGAGTTGTCGTCCGCCATGGTTGGAGACGATGATCCCATCCAGCCCCAGGCGCTGGGCCATCAGGGCATCTTCGGCAGTAGCAACTCCTTTGAGCACCAACTTACCCCGCCACCGGTCGCGTATCGCGCTGATCCGGGACTCGTCCAGCCGTCCTGAGAAAGTTTGATTCATATACAGGCCCAACTGTTTCATATCCAGTCCTTTGGGCATGTATTGTTTCATCGTCGCAAAATGAGGGGTGCCGTACCGCAGGGTATTCAGGGCCCAGGCCGGTTTGCCTGTGATCTGGAGCAGGTTGCGCAGGGTCATGCGTGGAGGCATCGCCAGGCCATTGCGGATGTCCCGCGGCCGAAACCCAAAACTTGGGACGTCACTCAGGATTACCAGCACCTGACAGCCCGCAGCCTCGGCACGTGCCAGGATATCATCGCGCAGGGCCTCATCGGCCGGATGGTAGAGCTGAAACCAGAATCGTCCGTCCGTGATCCGGCCAATCTGCTCAATAGAGGCGGTCGTCACCGTACTAAGGATGAAGGGAATGTTGTGGGCGGTCGCAGCCCGTGCGAGTATCTCCGGGGCATGCGGCCAGATCAGGCCCTGAAGTCCCACAGGCGCGATCCCAAACGGGGCATCGTACACATGCCCAAAAAGGGTGGTACGCAGGTCCGGGGCCTGGTGCGGACGCAGGTAATAGGGCAATAACTCCACCTCCCGCAGCTCGGCGGTGTTTTTGTGGAGGTTGATGTCTTCATTACACCCCCCGTCCAGATACTCAAAGGCAAACCGGGGGATACGCCGCCGGGCCTTGTCCCGGAGGTCATCTATCGCAGGGTAACGGGTATCGTAGGTGAGTTTCATGTGGAGTAGGGGTAGAGCGAGAGGAGGTCAGCGGGTATAGACTTGGGATTCCAGACAGGATGGATGGCCAGGGCAGCTCCCAGTGCTGAGGCCTGGGCCACCACGGCAGCATGTACTTCAAAGGTAGGAAATGCCGCTGCAAGATACCGCATGTACCAGGGATTGGCGGCAAATCCACCGTCTACCAGGATGCGCTGCACAGGAGACTGGCCCAGGGCCAGTCTGACTGAGAGGGCCTGCCGCTGCACGATCCCCTGCATCTCTTGGGCATACTGCTGCTCCAGCCCCGGATGGCGAAGAGCCAGATCAGGCAGGGTATAAAAGTCTGGAGACACCCCAAAGGCCGCAGCCAGGCGGCGAACCATCTCTTCGTGCTCGTGTCCCCCAAAATACCGGGCAGCTTTGACCGGCTTCCCTTCAAAACTCAGGTAACAAAGACAGTCCTCCGCCAACTCTGCATCCGTCAGCGGGGCTTGGTTGAAAGGATTAAGGGAAATACACCAGGTGCCGGTCGAGATCAGCAGAAATGGCGTCTCAACTGTCAGCAGGTAAGGGATCAGCGCCGCCGAGCTGTCATGCAGCCCTATCCCCTGTTGGATCGGGGGAAACTTGTGGATCAACCCTGAGGCCTGCACCCAGGGATGATAGGCCTGCCGCCTGAAGTCCCAGAGCATCGTATGGCAGCCGATACTGGTAATATCCGCTCCCACAGGACTTCCGAGGAGGTAACTGATATATTGGGGGAGGTGGAGGCTGTACCGGATACGGGCAAATATTTCCGGCTGCCGTTGCCGGATACCATACAGTTGCAGGCCGGAATTGAGCATGCCGAGTACAGGAGAGGCCGTCTCACGGGCCAGGGCCGCCGCACCCCCCCAGGCTTCAAACAGGGGATCTGTCAGCGACGCTGGATACGGCTTCAGGTAATTGTACAGCGGGGTGAGGGGCTGTCCGGCCCCGTCAAGATGGACCAGGCTGGCACCATACGCACTGACATGCACAGCCCGGAGGGTATCCCGGTAGGCTGCTGTTGCTTCGGCACGGGTATTCAGCACCCAATCCCGGAGCAAGTGTATATGTTCACAGGGAAATCCATCTTCGTCAGTAGTTTCTGGCAGGACTTCACTTCTTTCCCAGACGATGCTATAGTTTTCGTCAAAAATAAAGGCCTTTTTATTGGTTTTGCCGATGTCAAAAACAAGAATCATGGCGCCTGCCTCTGGTTAACGAATGTATTGCCTTATAATCCTGTCGCTGTACTGTTTTTGCCCCGAAGCCGGATGAGTTCAGCCCGGAGGTTGAGGTCCCTAAACACCCCTATCGGATCGAGTGCTCCTCCTGCCTGCCGCATGGCTTCAGCCACCAGGGGACGGGTATCGGTAGCAAAGGCTGTCTGCAGAAGCTCCTCAGCCTGTACAATGTCCTGTTTTTCCTGGGCATCAGCCAGCGCCGCACGGTCCACCAGGAGGGCCTTGGCATAGGTGACCAGGATACGCTGCACGGACTGGAGCAGGTCCTCCAGAGGATCCTTGAGGTTATGGCTGGCATCAATCATCCAGGCCGGATAGGGGTTGTGGACGGACGGATCCTGCATGCCATCTACTAACTCATTGAATATCAGGAAAAACTGATAGGGGCGAATGCTGCCGGTCGTCAGGTCATCGTCACCGTACATGGAACCGTTGAAATGAAATCCGCCCAGCCTGCCCAGGTGCATGAGCCGGGCCACGATCTGCTCAATATTGGTATTGGGCAGGTGATGGCCCAGGTCCACCAGTACCTGAGCCTGCGGCCCCAGGGTCTGGCACAGCGCATATGAAGTACCCCAGTCCGGGATTACCATTGAGTAAAAATGCGGTTCATAGGGTTTATACTCAATCAGCAGGGTCCAGTCAGGCGGGAGTCCGGCATAAATCTCGGCCAGCGCGTCGGCGGTGCGTTGCCAGGCATACCGCAGGTGGTGTTGCCCCGGAAAACTGGAACCATCAGCCAGCCAGACGGTATGCACCCTGGCTCCGAGAGCAACCCCATGACGGATACACTCCAGGTTGTGTGCGATGGCCTGCGCCCGTACGGCAGGGTCTGTATGGCTGAGAGAGCCGTATTTGTAGGAGTGAACCTGCCCCGGCTGATCCTGAAATGTGTTGGAATTGACGGAGTCAAGGATCAGCCCGTGTGTATGCAGGTGGGCCTGTACAGCGGCGACATCCTCCGGGATATCCCAGGGGATATGGAGCGAGATCGCCCCCGAGGACCGGTTGAGCTGGTGCAGGAGCCCGATGTCTTCTATTTTTTCCAGCAGGTTGCGGGGTTCGCCTCCGCCCGGGAACCGCCCAAAACGTGTCCCGCCGGTGCCCAGCGCCCAGGAAGGTATGGCCACCTGGAAGTCCATCAGCTTGTGTATGACCGACTTGGCCTCGATGCCTCGTTGTGCCAGCGTAGCCTCTGCATATGCCAGGTGAAAGGCATGACTTGACTGGAGACGATGGTTGTGGGTGCTGATAGCGGCAGATACGTTTTTCATACCGGTCATAATAAGCAGGTGGTGCGTTTAACGCAAAAAACCCATCGCAACACCCCCGTCCACGTTCAGCGCATTGCCGGTGGACTTATTCAGGAGGCCGCTGACGAACACAAAACAGGCATTGGCAATGTCCTCTGGCAGAATAATTTCCCCGAGGAGGGTTCTTTTGGCATAAAAAGCGGGAAGTTCTTCGACCGTGATCCCATAGGCTTTGGCGCGGCCCTCGGCCCAGCCGCCCGCCCAGATATGTGAGCCTGCGATGACCGCATCGGGATTGACCATGTTGACCCGGATCCGGTCCGGACCCAGCTCCGCAGCCAGGAGGCGGGTCAGGTGTGCCTGCGCCGCTTTGGCCGAGCCATATCCTGCATTATTGGGGCCTGCCACGACAGCATTTTTGGAGACAATAGTGAGAATATCCCCTCCGGTCCCCTGGCGGCGCATGATGGCTGCCCCGGCCTGGCTGATCAGAAATTGCCCTTTAACCAGGATGTCATAAAGTTTGTCCCAGTTTTCTACGGTATGGTCGGTCAAAGACTGCGAAATACTGATCCCGGCATTGCTCACCACAATGTCTACCCCGCCGAAGGTCAGGGCCGCTTCCTGAAAAGCTGCCTGCACCTCTTCCGGCTGGGTCACGTCCAGGCGCACAGACAGGACTGCGTCCCGCCCAACATCCCGGATAAACTCAGCCCGGGTCTCGGCAAGACGCTCTTCATGTAAGTCGTTGAGTATGATACAGGCCCCTTCGGCTGCAAACTTCCGCGCAATAGCCTTGCCGATTCCCCCGGCGGATCCGGTGATGAGCGCTACCCGGCCCGTGAGGGGACGGGGTTTGGGCATACGGCGGAGTTTGGCTTCTTCGAGTTGCCAGTACTCAATGTCAAAAGCCTCCTGCCGGGGCAGAGCGGTATAGGTGGAGACGGCCTCGGCCCCCCGCATGACATTAATCGCATTGGTATAAAACTCGGCAGCGACCCGTGCCGTCTGCTTGTCTTTGGCAAACGTCATCATGCCCACCCCCGGATACAGGATCACCACGGGATTGGGGTCGCGCATGGCAGGGCTGTCCGGGCGGCGACAGGCTGCATAATACGCTGCATAGTCAGCCCGGTATGTCTCAAAGGCAGGGGTGAGGGTATCGCGCAATGCCTGGGTATCCGACAGGTTGGCATCCGGTGCCAGCGGGAGTACCAGGGGGGCAATTTTGGTGCGGAGGAAATGATCCGGACAACTCGTGCCCAAGGGTGCCAGGCGGTCAAGGTCTTCGGAATTGACAAACTCCAGCACCCGGTCATCGTCTGTAAAGTGTCCGATCATGGGGTGCTGGCTGGCACAGAATCCCCGCAGCACGGGCATCAGGGCCGCTGCCTGCGAGATACGGGCCGCTGGCAGGAGTGCCTGCACCCTGGCGCCTCCAAATACCGGACGGTGCCGGCCCTCGTGTGCGGCCAGGTAGGTGGCGCAGGTCTCGACGAGGTCAAGGGTGTTGACATAACTTTCCCAGGCAGTGTCGCCCCACGAAAAAAGCCCATGAGAACCCAGCATAATGCCCCGCAGGGGGATGCCGAGGGCAGCATTTTCTTCCAGGCACTGGAGCATTTTCAGCCCCAGGTCAAATCCCGGTCGCTGCCAGGGTACCCAGCCTACGGTACCGCCAAACAGCTCAGCAGTGATGCGGGCACCGTCCCGTGCAGCTGCAATGGCGATGGCCGCATCCGGATGGAGGTGGTCCACATGCCGGAAGGGCAAAAAGGCATGCAGCGGCGTATCTATGGAGGGGGCGCTGGAGGCCAGGTCGTAGAGACAATATCCCAGCAACCCTACCATTTCGTCTTCATGGGCCAGGCCCCGGTATATGCCGCGCAGGCGGTGGAGACGGTCGAGGTAGAGGGCTGCCAGGCCGCTGCGCTTGAGGGTGCCGAGGTCACCTCCGGAACCTTTGACCCACATCACGTCCACAGGCATGCCCGTGAGCGGGTCAGGTGCAGCGGCTTTGCAGGAGGTATTGCCGCCGCCATAGTTGGTGAGGCGGAGGTCTGCACCGAGCAGGTTGGAGCGGTAAAGCAGGAGCGCGACCTCGTCACCCGCCAGGGTGGCAGCGTGGGTTTCGTCCCAGCGATAGGATACGTGCTGATAGGTGTCGCGTGGTGTGTAGGTCATGAGAATAGGGTCAACTATCCGTAAAAAAAGCACTACTCCCGCAGATGGACCCTATCTCAAATGAGAAATAGGATGTACTTTTTGGTAGGCAACTCGTTACCGTACCTCCCAGTCTGTGCGCTGATAGACACCGGGCCGGGCATGGTCTCCCTCCGGAAAATCAAAGGAAACGTAGCGTATGCCCGGCAGCTCGGTCAGGGTATAGGTCACCTCGGCCAGGCATTGCCAGGCGCCATACGATCCCATAGATTGTGTAAGATATTGGCTGTCAGGGATTTTGACAAAAATAGTATCACCCCGCTGCCGGATAAAAGTTATGGGTACCCGGGGCCAGGCCCGGTTGCAGTACCGGACCAGGGTCTGGGGTACAAGTTCGTCCGGGGCGGGAACCCGCCCGCGTATCACCTGATCCTGGTCGTTGGTTTTCCAGATAGGCGACAGGGTGTCTGCGGGAGGTGTCACAGCAACGGGTATGGCCGGTGTCTGCACAGGAGAGGATGTACGCTGACAGGCACCAAAAGCTGCCAGGAGCCAGAGCAGAAGCAGTCGTTTCATGTCATGGAGGGATAGATACCCGGTGAATATACATACCCAAACTGCCAGGTTTGCTAGTTTCCATCCTATAAATTCACTTTTTTTGTACCTACGGCAAACCAGAACTACTCTCGTGAGTTAGCCATCCGGTTTTTATCTGTTAATATGCATCATTTTGTATATCGCCACCGCAGGGTTTTTCTGCTGGTTTCTTGTGGGTTGACATTGTTTTTTGCGGCGGGGCTATTGCGGCTGCGGCTGAATTTTAGCTTTGACAGCTTTTTTCCGCACAATGACCCTGAGTACACCTATTATGAGCAGTTCCGGACTGTTTTTTATGAAGATCAAAACTACATGATCTCCGTGGCGCTGGAAGCACCGGGCGCGGATGTATTTGATCGTTCATTTCTGACACGGGCAGACAGCCTTTTTCAGGCCCTAGGACATCTGCCGGGGGTGGACTCGCTGGTCAGTGCCACCCAGTTTCAAGTGCCACGCCGCCGGGGACTGGGCGTAGGGTATCGCCCTTACCTGCAATACGATACCGACTCAGCCCTGCTGCAAAGCCGGGACCAGCTCCGGGCGGACACCAGCCTGCTTCGCCTGATGATTTCCCGTGATCAGCGGCATGTATTTGGGTTTATATTTGTTGATCCGGCCATATTTGACAAGCCGGAGCGGGATGATCTTGTCTGGGCTTTACAAGAGGCCCTGGATGCCTCGGGCACTCCGTACTATATCACCGGCATCCCCCAGATCCGCACCCGATACATCACCCTGATGGGGCGCGAGCTGAAGATATTTGTCACCCTGGCCTTCCTGCTGGTCGTCACCGTGATGTGGCTGATGTACCGGAGTGTATGGGCCGTCGCCATCCCGACAGCCATCGTCTGCTCAGCGGTCATCTGGACCCTGGGCCTGATGGGGTATCTCGGTCAGGAGATCAACCTGATTTGTGCCATGATGATCCCCATCCTGTTTGTAGTGGGGATGTCAGATGCTATCCAGATCACCTCCCGGTTTCTGCATGAGGTGCGCACCGGGGTGGACCGGCATACGGCCCTGGAGACCACCCTGCGGGAGACAGGCCTCTCAGGTTTTCTGACCAGTGTCACGACAGCGACCGGATTTGCCTCGCTGCAAGTCTCCAATGTCCCGCCGATCGAAGATTTTGGGTTGTTTGCGGCGGCAGGGGTGATGTTTGCGTGGGTGGTGACCCTGTGTATACTGCCCTCTGCCCTGATCGGGCTGCCGGAGGGTGTGTTGCGCCGCCTGCCCGGGATCGAAAATGCCCCCGGCTGGCAGCGGCTGATGCTGCGGCTGCACCTGGTGAGCATGCGGAGACCGGTTACCCTGCTGATCGGGTTTGGATGTATTTCCCTTTGTGCCCTGGGACTTACTTACCGGATCCCGACGGACTCCTTCCTGATCGAGGATATAGGTCCCCGCGACCCGGTGCGCCGTGACATTGCTTTTTTTGAAGCGCAGGCCAATGGTCTCCGGCCCTTTGAGCTGGTCATCGAGGCCGCCCCGGGTCATACAGTAGACGAAGTAGAGATCCTGCGGGAAATATACCGTATTGAGACCTGGCTTCATACCCGGCAGCAGTTTAGTCCGTTTTTTTCACCGGCGACAGTCGTCAGTGAGGCCAACGCCCTGTATCATTTCGGGCAGGAAACCTATCGCCGGATACCTGATACCCAGGCCGAGGTGGACCAGTTGCTGGGGTTTGCAGAGGCTGGCGGCGGAGCCGATGTACTGCGCCGGGTTGTGAGCCCGGACCGCCGGCAGGCCCGGATCACGGCCCGGGTAGGGGACCTGGGCGCGAATACATTCACCCGGCTGTATGCGGACCTGGATACATTTATCCGGGTGGAGTGTGCACCGGGGCTTTTTACCCACCACCTGACGGGACATGCTTTCCTCACGGAGCGCAACCTGCTGTATGTCCGCCGCAACCTGCTCGATGGGTTGCTCATTGACCTCCTCGTGATCGGAGGGATCATGGGGCTGCTGTTCCGGTCACCCCGCATGGTGATCCTGAGCATGGTCCCCAACCTGATCCCGCTGCTGCTCACGGCCGGTGTCATGGGGTTGTTTGGGATACGCCTGACGGCCTCCACGGCGCTGGTGTTTACAGTGAGTTTTGGGATTGCGGTGGACGACACCATTCACTTCCTCAACCGATACCGGCTGGAACTCGCCAAGGGCCTCGCCAATACGGCCGCCATCCGCATCACCATGCTGGAAACAGGCAAAGCCACGGTGCTCACCTCGCTGATCCTGATGTGCGGATTTGGGGTGTTGGTCGCCTCTGATTTTGGGGGCACGTTTAATACGGGTTTGTTTACGGCGCTGACGGTGGTGTTTGCCCTGCTCTGTGACTTGTTCCTGCTGCCGGTGCTGCTGAAGTTTTGGGGCGGGAAGTAGTTTTGCGGAGCTACCCGGAGGTTTTTTTGCTCTGTGTATGAGTTTTTTCACGGAGGGGCACGGAGGTTTGTCTCCGTGTGATCTCCATATGCCTCTGTGTAATATTTTCACGGAGGGGCACAGAGGTTGTGTCACAGAGCTACACGGAGGAATTGTCTCGGTGTAGCTCTGTGTGATCTCCATATGCCTCTGTGTAATATTTTCACGGAGGGGCACAGAGGTTATTTTACGGAGCTACACGGAGGTTTGTCTCTGTGTATCTCCGTGTGATCTCCATATGCCTCTGTGTAATATTTTGACGGAGGGGCACGGAGGTTGTGTCACAGAGCTACACGGAGGTTTGTCTCTGTGTAGCTATGTGTGATCTCCATATGCCTCTGTGTAAAATTTTCACGGAGGGGCACGGAGGTTGTTTCACAGAGCTACACGGAGGTTTGTCTCGGTGTATCTCTGTGTGATCTCCATATGCCTCTGTGTAATATTTTCACGGAGGGGCACAGAGGTTATTTTACGGAGCTACACGGAGGAATTGTCTCTGTGTAGCTATGTGTGATCTCCATATGCCTCTGTGTAATATTTTCACGGAGGGGCACAGAGGTTGTTTCACGGAGCTACACGGAGGTTTGTCTCTGTGTATCTCCGTGTGATCTCCATTTGCCTCTGTGTAATATTTTCACGGAGGGGCACAGAGGTTGTTTCACGGAGCTACACGGAGAAGTCTGGCTCTGTGAAGCTCTGTGTAATCTCTACAGGCTTTTGTGTAATTTTTCTCCATAACCAAAAAGCATAGGAAACTATTAAAAAGCATACTATTTTATGCTTGAAGTATTCTTGTCCACTCAGGAATCTAATCATTAATTCACTTGAGTTATTCCATTTTTGGGAATATTATAATAACGTCTAAAATACTATTGATGATGAACGAGTTAACAGAAAAAATTATCGGCTGTGCTATAGAGGTACACAGACACTTGGGTGCTGGACTGCTGGAATCTGTCTATGAAGAGTGCTTATTCTTTGAACTCACTTTTTCTGGTCTGTCAGTAGAGCGGCAGAAGCCTCTGCCAATTATATACAAGCAAGTTAAGCTTGACTGCGGTTATCGGCTCGATATGTTGGTCGAAAACACGGTTATTGTTGAACTAAAAACGGTAGAAGCGCTGTCAACTATCCATGAAGCTCAAATTTTAACATACTTAAAACTTAGTCAGAAGAAGATTGGGCTGCTGCTAAATTTTAATACAAAACTTCTTAAAGATGGTATAAGGCGTTACGTAATGTGATCTGGTGTTTCACACAGAGGTTATTTTACGGAGCTACACGGAGGTTTGTCTCGGTGTATCTCGGTGTGATCTCCATTTGCCTCTGTGTAATATTTTCACGGAGGGGCACGGAGGTTGTTTCACGGAGCTACACGGAGGTTTGTCTCTGTGTAGCTATGTGTGATCTCCATATGCCTCTGTGTAATATTTTCACGGAGGGGCACGGAGGTTGTGTCACAAAGCTACACGGAGGTTTGTCTCGGTGTATCTCCGTGTGATCTCCATATGCCTCTGTGTAATATTTTCACGGAGGGGCACGGATGTTGTTTCACGGAGCTACACGGAGGAATTGTCTCTGTGTAGCTATGTGTGATCTCCATATGCCTCTGTGTAAAATCTCTTCATACATCACACCTTCAGGAACACCCCTTTCCGGTACAGAAAATACAAAAAGGCCCACTTGACCGCCAGCCCGCAGATGATCAGGACGACGATGCTGTACGGCTCGCCGGCGAGTTGTCCCAACCACGTAAACAGGCCCCGGGTGGCATATTCCCAATCTATGACCAGGCCGGAGAGGTAGATCAGGATGGAGTTCATGCCGATGATTTTGAAAAAAAACGCCCAGCGCTGGTACCCCAGCACATCAATAAGGTAATAAAACCCGGAGAGAAGCAGGAGGCTCAGCCCGCCACATTGGAGGACAAAGGAGCTGGTCCAGAGGTTTTTGTTGATGGGGAGGGCCAGGTTCCAGAGTTGGGCCAGGGCCAGGGCGGTGACGCCCATGATAAGCATACGCAGGACTTTCTGCCGCTGCGGCATAGGGTTGTTTTTCAGGAGGTTGCCGGCATAGATGCCCAGGAGGGCGGTCGAGATAGCCGGAATGGTAGAAAAAAGGCCCTCCGGGTCGTGGATGTCGAGATACAGATGCCCTGGCATGACCATCCGGTCGAGCCAGGAGACGATATTACCCTCCATCGTGAGGTCACCCATCGGATACCCGGGAGCGGCACCCAGGGCCAGCAGGGCCCAATATCCCAACAGCAGGGCGCCAAACCAGATGATCTGGCCCCGCTCGCGGGTGTAGAGGTAGATGATGTTGGCAAACATATACGCCAGGCCGATACGGCCCAGCACACTGCCGAAGCGTATTTCAGCCAGGGGTTTAAGTTCCAAGCCGTTGTTATAGATAATCCCCAGGATCACCAGGACCAGCCCCCGGCGGATCACATGGAGCAGAAGCTGCCGCCGGTCCTTGCCTGCCTCCATCTGTCTGCCCAGTGAGTAGGGGGTGGCTACCCCCGCCAAAAACAAAAACAAAGGGAAAATCAGGTCATAAAACGCAAACCCATGCCAGGCAGGGTGGGTAAACTGGTGCGAAAGCCCTTCCCAAAACGGCCCCCCCTGTATCTTGCCCATCTGGTGGAAGATCTCCTCCGCGCCCATGATCCAGAACATATCAAATCCCCGCAGGGCGTCGAGAGCGTACAAGCGAGTGTCAGGCGTACGTTGATCCATGATGTCGGGTATTACCAAAAGCAGGACGATCCAGTAAAGCTAATGATAAATCTGAAATTGTAAAGCAGCGCAGCAAGTATACCGGCAGCCGCGGAGTACAAATGTGGTGATCGGCGGCCGTCAGCTTCACGGAGGGTATATACAAACAAAAAGGCTGTCCCGGTGAGACAGCCTTGTCGTATGGACCGGATAGTCGGCCTCAGAAGTCTATTTTATAGCTCATCAGCGGCAGGATACCTGCCCCTCTGAGGGTTACCTCCTGGTCCAGCAGGGCATCATACTCCCGGATCAGTGCCGGAGCACTCTGGTAGATATTTTTGATCTGGATCGCCCAGGTACGGGTGGACAAGGGCTTGTGCCGGGTCAGGGTCCAGGTCAGGTCCTGTACAAACAGGGGTGTTTCGCTGAGGGTATAGGGTTGGGTTTCGTCCAGCACCGTCTCACGGGCCAGACGGGAAGCCGTCAGGTCGAGGGGGGTATAGGGCTGTCCGCCGATGACGGAGAGCGTGGTATTCAGGCCCATGAGGCTGTTGCCCCCCCGCTTGCGACCGATCCGGAACTCTTTGCCCATGACCAGGTTGGACTTGTATCCGTTGTTAAAAGCCGTGCTGTGGCGTACCCCGGCGATGTCAGTGTAGGTAGAATTAAACAGGCTGAGGTTGAGCATGTAATACAACCCCCGGCGCGAAAACCGCTCCAGTCCCATGTCCAGGCCATAGTTACGGCCGGTACCGGCATTAACGAGGATACGCAGCTGATCAAGCTCATCCAGGTTCAGGACCGAGTAGGTGCCGGTGCTGGTGACAGGTACCCCGCTCATTTGCTGGAGATATACCTCCGAGCGAAACTTCAGGTGATCATTGAGCATGGCCTGATAACTCAGCACAAAGTGGTGTGCTTTCAGGAAGTCGAGCCGTTGGTTGGGGAGGTCATAGTTGCCAGCGCCTTCGATACGGGTCATATAGGTGCCGTAGTCTTCGATGCGGCTGTGCAGGCCATATCCCAGCGAGAGGCTCTGCCGGGGATCGAGTTGCCAGGTGAGGCCTGCGCGGGGTTCGACGGAGCTGCGGTCATTCAGGTCAAAGTACAACACATGCAGCCCGGCCTGCGCTGAAATCCGGTCTGTGAGGCGGTAGCGCATCTGCATATACCCCTGCAGGGTCTGGGTAGCTCCGGCTTCGTCCACCTGGGTCACCTGCCGGGCAGCTACGTAGTCATAGTTGACGGAGTAAAAGTCATGCCAGGCCAGGGTGTAGATGATCCCTGCCTTAAAGAGGGACCGGGGCGAAAAATTATGTTTGATGGAACTGGTGGCGGCTACGGCCTTGCGGCTGTATTCGTTGATGTCCCGCACGCGGAAAGTCAGGTCATCTTCGAGGTAGTTTTTATTGTCCCGCTGGAAGTTGTAGGAGCCTACCACGGCTGACTTTATGACGGCCCCCTGCCGGGTCAGGTAGGTATGGCTCAGGCCTACGGCACCCATGTCTGACCCCAGGACATTGTCAAAGCGGTCCAGGTCCTCGACCCACTGGGTGGAGTCCAGCTCGGCGGGTTTGGGACGATTGCTCACCCCGCCCATCCCAAAAAAGCTAAACGTACCTGCTTTGGCCGTAGGGAGGTTGATTTTGAAGGAAATATCCTGATACGTAGGCACTGTGGCGTAGCTGATCAGGAGATTGGCAAAGTTGAGGGTCGCATAACGGTAGTTGACCAGGTATGAGCCCGTATGTTTGTCGGAGAGGGGACCTTCAGCGGCAAGCTCTACCCCCAATACCCCAGCCTGAAATGAAAATTCCCGCTGCTCATTGTTGCCGGCCCGGAGGCGCAGGTCAAAAACCCCTGAGGTCGCATTGCCATACTCAGCCGGGAATGCTCCGATGAAAAAGTCTGAATTGGCGAGGGTCTGCCCGCTGAGCAGGGTGAAGGTCCCCCCCGAACTACCGATCCGGGCGAAGTGATTGGGATTGGGGATGTCAATGCCCTCCAGGCGGTAGACCATGCCCCGGGGCGAGTTGCCGCGGATAGAGATCAGGTTTTCAGACGAAAAAGGACTCCCGACGATGCCTGGAAAATTGGCCGCCATCCGCGTCGGATCGTCCAGCCCCCCGGCAAACTTACGGGTTTCCTCCACCTCAAACGACAGGGCACTTACGTCCGACATTTCATTGATCGGGGTGCCTTTGTTGCGGTTGGGGTATACGGTGACTTCCTCCACGTCATAGTAGTTTTCCTCCATCCAGACCTCCAGCACCGTCTCCCGGGACGAACTCACCGGTACATCTGTCTGTACGACCATCTCCAGGCCAGTCGCCTTAAAGGTCAGGTCATGCCGGCCTACAGGCAGGTTTTCAAGCCGGAAGGCGCCCGCCTCATCCGTCAGGGTCTCGACCAGACTGCCATCCCGCATGACGGAGACCGTCACCTGGTGCAGGGGCTGACGGGAAAACCGGTCATGCACCCGTCCGCGAATGGTACCAGAAAGTGACTGGGCTACTGCCGTCAAGGTCATCAGGGAAAAAAAGCCTGCCAGCAGGCTCCAGCGTAAGGTCTTCAGAACGTATATCATGCTTGGATACGTAGGTTTTTTCAGGAAAAAAGGCCGCGTGATTTTCTGGAAAAGGATCAACTCCCTGACTGCCCGCAAAGTTCAGCTAATCTGCCGGGCTTCGCAAATCTTTGATACCAAACCAGGAAATCCAGGGGCTAACCTACGCTGTTTCCTGCCCTGACCCGGATGCCACAGGTCATGGTGGCGGATGATTCTTGACTATCCCCGGCCCGTAAGCCATACCTTAAAGGCGGCCGAACGCTCAGCACTCACGATGGTCTCCTCCTTACAGGCAGGATGGAGGGTGAGTTTGACACGGGACTTAGTCCAGGTAAACATCTGGTCAATGGCCTGATACTGAATGATAAACTTGCGGTTAATCCTGAAAAACAATGTGGGGTCCAGCATTTGTTCAAGGTCTTCGAGCGAATGGTCCACTGGATACTCCTTGCCGTCACGGGTGCGGAGCAGGGTAATCTTGGACTCCAGGTAAAAATAAGCTGCTTCGCTGATTTCGATGGCTTTGAGGTGCTGCCCGTACCGGATCAAAATGCGTTTCTGGTAGTCTGTCCGGGGTTTGATGGCTGCCAGGAGCTGTTGTATGTCAAAGGCTGGCTCCTGCGTACCCGCCACATGCCGTTGCCGGAACTTGCTGATGGCAGCAGAGAGCTCGGCGGCTTTGATCGGCTTGAGGAGGTAGTCAACGCTGTTTAGCTTAAAAGCCTGTACGGCATACTGGTCATAGGCTGTTGTAAAAATGACCGGGCTGGGTACCGTGACTTCTTTAAAAATCTCAAACGAACTCCCATCCGCTAACTGAATATCCGTCAGGATCAAATCTGGCGCAGGGTGGGCCTGCAACCGCACAATAGCTGCTTCCACGGTTTCGACAGGGCCTTCCAGTACGGCTTCGGGCTCTAGTTCCCGGACCAGCTTCATCAGTCGGTTAGCGGCGGCAGCTTCGTCCTCTATTATCAGGATACGGATCATATCATCAAACAATTACACATCAGACAGGGGCAACAGGGGTACACTGACAGCAAATACACCATCATCTTCGTGGATCACGACAGGGAGTTGGCTCAGAAGATGGTATCGCTGCCGGATATTGGCCAGGCCCAGCCGGGTTGAGGTCGTGGGGGTGCGTTTTTTCCGGATGGGGTTTCGGACTTCGAGATAGGTATTGTCTCCGGCTGTCAGGGTGATGACCAGCGGGAGTGCATGTGTGATGACATTGTGTTTGACCGCGTTTTCGATCAGCATTTGGAGGGTCAGGGGGGGGATACCCAGGTCCAGTGTCTCGGGCTTCAGGTCTATCTCCAGCCGCAGCGCGTCTCCGTACCGCTCCTGCAGGAGGTAACGGTAATCGTCCAGCAGGTCCAGTTCGCGGCGCAGGGTGATCAGGTCCCGGCCCCGGTACTCCAGCATATTCCGAAAAAAATCCGAAAGCCGGTTCACGTAGTTGACCGCGTGCCGGGGATTGTCCTCGATCAGGGATACCAGGGTATTAAATGCATTAAACAAAAAGTGTGGATTTACCTGATTGCGAAGGGTTTCCAGTTCAAACCGGATATTTTCCTGCTCCAGTTGTGCCGCACGGCGGAGGCGTTTTTCACGGGTGGAAATAAAAAAATACAGGGCCGTCCCGAATACCAAAATAATCCCCAGCACAAACCAGGGGGTCTGCCAGAAAGGCGGCCTGATCTCAAACGCATAGGTCACGATTTCTGCACGTGCCCACTGCTCCGGCAGCGATGCCCGCAGGCGCAGGGTATAGGTTCCGGGTTTGAGCTGTGCATAGGTTACGGCCCTGTCCAGGGTATTGACCCAGTCCAGGTCATATCCCACCAGTTGGTACTGATACTGTACCGCAGCAGGTTCCTGATACCAGAGCGCCTTGAACTGGAAGGTGAGGTAGTTTTCATGCCAGCGGAATACCCGCTGACCGGCTGCTGCCTGCTCCTGGAGGTTGATCAATATCCGGTCCAGCAAGAGGCGGGGCCGGCGCCGGTATGTGTCAGGCAGGGGGGTGTATATCAGCAGGCCCCGCTCCGTCCCGATCCAGACGCGACCCTGGCCATCCGGCTGGAGGGTATTCAGGTCAGGTGTCAGGTCACTGAGTCCCACATAAGCCCCGAGCCGGGTCACATTACCCTCGCGGCTGCTGACGATATCCAATCCATTTGCATGCAGCAGCAGGATATTGCCTGCCACATCCCGGGCGATGCCCTGCATATCAGGTGTCGTGAGCCCCTGAGCGGGTCCCAGCACGGCCAGCGAGTCACCTGCCAGCTTCAGTACACCATGAGCCGTGGTAGCCCATATATGGCCCTGGGTATCTTCAGCCAGTCCGTAGATCACTTTCAGCTCAGCCGCCTGGGTCGCCGCGACCTGCCGGAGGTCACCCTGATCCCGGTATGCGAGCCCTTTACCATCGGTCCCAAACCAGACCCTGCCCTGTCTGTCCGCCAGGATATCGTATACATAGGTGATACCCGGCAAGCTGCTGGTGGCAGCATTGGTAAACCGGTAAGACCCATCTCCCTGCAGGCGGCCATAGGTGACACCTGCGGAGGTTGCCATCCATCGCTCATCCCCGTGTCCCCCCATTGCCAGGGTATTGTCGGCCATGAGCCCGTCTGACGTAGTATATCGCCGGGGGGGCCCGCCCGCTGCCGCAAACCGGTATAATCCTACCCCATACGTGCCCGCCCAGACATCTCCGGTCGGATCCTCGTACAGGCTGATGATCTCTGACTCAGCTCCGGATACTCCCGTGAGCCTGCGTGTGATGCTCCACCCGGCCCCCAGGGGGCTGAGCTGGTACAAACTGCCACCCGCTGCTATCCAGCCTCCCCCCGCAGAGTCCGGCTGTACTGCCCGGATATTCTGACGGGTGATGCCTGCCGGGTCCTCCAGCCAATATACGTAAGGGTACAGCCTGAACAGTCCCGCCTGTCCCGCCAGCCAGAGATTGCCCTCATCATCCTGCATCATGTCGCGCAGGCGGGCTGCGGAACCGGCAAGCCGGAAGTGACGCCGCACCCGCAGGTCGTCCGGAGCCAGTATCACCAGTTCGTCATGGTCAGTCATGACCCAGACCTCCCCGGCTACAGATTGTATGCGCCGCACAGGCCCCCAGGTCCATACATCCGGCGAGGTAATCAATTGACTGTCAGCGATCCGGTACTGGCAGACACCATAGTCGTACAAGCCCAGCCAGGCTACGGAGTCACCTGAAAACCAGACATCCCGGACGATGTTATCCGGGAGTCCGCGGGCCATGGATATCGTGGTGACGTGTTTTTGTGCACGGGAGACCTCACAAATACTGACGCCCTGATCAGTACAGGCCCATACAGCCTGCCCAGGTCCCTGACGCAGGCTGTACACTACATTATCTGCCAGGCCATCATCGGTATTCAGGTTATAAAAACGACCTCCATCCAGGTAGTAGATCCCTTCTCCATACGTAGCTACCCAAAAAACACCCCGCCGGTCTGTCAGCATACCGGTAATGGCAACGGCCGGGGTGCCTTCTTCCGGCTCAAACATACGCAGGGTATCCATCGTGACGGTTGCCAGGTGCCCGTCGTTATATCCTGCCCAGCACGTGCCGTCCGGAGCTTCATGCAGGGCCGTGATACCGCCCACATGGGAGGGGCTGGGAATAGCCCGAAAGGAAACCCCGTCGTGTGTCAGCAAACCTGCCCCTGTCCCGATCCAGATCATGCCCTGGCGGTCCTGTAACAGTACCTGCGCCTGGGGGGGAGCCCCCGGTACGGTGTGTACGTGATAGGGTTGTGCCCAAAGCCATAGGGGGCATATCCACAGCAGGGCTATATGCAAATAAGGGTTTGTCAATCCGCCAGCAGTCTCTACCGGCAAAAGTATTGTTTTTTGCGAGAAAACCTACCTCATCGGCGGGCGCGCATATCAGCCTGTACCGTGACGCTGATGACCTCCGCAATTTTTTGACGGACAATCTTGGGAATCGCGATCTGATGGTCAATAAGGGCCACCGTAAAAGGTGCATTCACCCGCATCACGCCTCCCGAAACCGTCACAACTGCACGAATGATCCGCTCCTGCGCCACCCCGTGGATCGTCAGTATACCTTTGGTGCGCAGGGTATAGGTACCTGGTTGTGTGAAGTCTATGTCTTCAATAATTTTACCGGAAAAAGTGGCCTTGGGATACTGATTGCTCTCCAGATAGTTTTCATTAAAATGCTCCTGCTGGAGAGGGCTGTTAAATCCCTGAAAAGACCGGATCATGACCGAAAACGCAAAGGTCCGCGTTTGGGCATCTATCACCCCTTTCAGTTCATTGGATGAGGCCGAAATAAGCTCCAGCGGTGCTTCTGAACGAAAAGTGACCTGCCCGGTCTCACAGGCCCATGTCTGGGCCGCCAGCCGACCCGCGAGCAGCAGGAGGATACTGCTTGTTACCAGATAGTTGTACCACGTTAGCATATATAATGTACGCAGGGGTTGCCGGTTTATTTCATACGTGTGGCGATACTACGTATTCTTCACTTTCAATCGCATTCCTTTACGTGAAATCTGCCTGTATATTGCCGGAATACGTATCTTGAGCCGCTATGACCTACAAAGACTATTACGGGATCCTGGACATCTCGCCGGATGCGACCGAGGACATGGTACGGGCAGCATTCAAGCAGCTGGCCAAACAATATCATCCTGATCGCAACCCTGGTAATGCAGCGGCAGAAGCCCGGTTTAAGGAACTGGTCGAGGCCCGCGACATTCTGCTCGACTCCGCCCACCGGCAGGCCTATGACCAGCTGCGCCGCACCTACGAGCAGGCTACACGGGCAGGCGCAAAGGCAGGGCCGGGGGGGCTTGATATTAACCAGATTTTTACGGCTTTTTTTGAAGGGGTATATGGTTCCTCCGCTGCCCGTCAGCCCAAACAGGGCAAACACTATGAGGCCCATATTTCCATCTCCCTGGCTGAGGCCTGTAAGGGTGTCACAGAGATTATCAGCTACGAAGGCAAACGCCTGCGTATGGTCCTGCAGCCGGGCATCCGGGACGGTCAGGTGCTGCGCATCCGGGAGCAGGGCGGTCCCGGCCGCCACGGAGGCCCTCCGGGTGACCTGCTCCTCACCATCCGTGTCAAACCCCAGGAAGGCATTATACGCCAGGATGACAACCTCCAGGTGACGGCCCGGTGTGACCTCTATACGGCTGTCCTGGGCGGCAGCGCCATCGTAGAAACCCCGGGCAACCGCCTGTCGGTGACGATACCTGCGGGCTCACAGCCCGGGGATTTACTCAAAGTACCGGGCAGGGGTATGCCCGTATACGGGCGCTCCGGTGTCTATGGTGACCTCTATGTACAGGTGCAGGTGAGCCTGCCCACCCGGCTCACCCCGGAAGAGCAGGCACTATTTCGTCAGCTCCAAGCCATGCGGACCTAGCAGCAACATCTGCCGGGACTTGGGGCCGATCCATGTATCATCCTCCTTACTTTTAGGGCTACTCATTATATACGTTACGCTGATGTCACCTGCTTTTGATGCCATTGTAATCGGCTCTGGTATTGCCGGAGGCTGGGCCGCCAAGTCACTCTGCGACAAAGGCCTGAAAACCCTCGTGCTGGAGCGTGGGCGGGATGTCGTCCACCTGCGGGACTATCCGACTGCTACCCTCGCGCCCTGGGAACTCCCCCACCGGGGGATGCTCTCGCGTGAATTTCGGGAGCAAAATCCCCTCATCACCAAAGCGGCTGGTTTTGGTGAAGATACAGCCCATTTTTTCATCCAGGACAAGGACCATCCCTATGTACAGGAAAAACCGTTTGACTGGATACGCGGGTATCAGGTCGGGGGCAAATCGCTCACCTGGGGCCGGGCCTGCCAGCGATGGAGTCCATATGAATTTACGGCACCTGCCCGGCATGGATATGGGATGGCCTGGCCTATCGGCTATGAAGATGTAGCGCCCTGGTACACCCATGTGGAAGAGTTTATCGGGGTCTGTGGCCATGCTGACGGACTCGACGCCATGCCGGACGGGGCTTTTCTCCCGCCGTTTGACCTGAACTGCGTCGAGGCCCATGTAAGCAGCCGCCTTCGTGCGCACTACGGCAACCGCCACCTCGTCCAGGGCCGCTGGGCACACCTCACCGTCCCCAAAGACATCCACCTCCAGCAGGGACGCGGCCAATGTCAGGCCCGTAACCTGTGTATGCGGGGGTGCCCCTACGGTGGATACTTCAGTTCGGTGTCCGCCACCCTGCCCTGGGCTGCCAAAACCGGCAACCTCACCCTCCGTCCCCACTCGGTCGTCCACTCTATCCTGTATGATGCGGCTTCCGGCAAAGCCAGCGGGGTAAAAGTCATTGACGCCCAGACGGGAAAGGAAGATGTTTTTACGGCCAGGATTATATTTGTCAATGCCTCGGCTCTTAACTCTAACCTGATCCTGCTCAACTCCCGCTCTGATCGGTTCCCCAATGGCCTGGGCAATGACAATGGCCTGCTCGGCAAGTATATCGCCTTTCACAACTACCGGGGTTCAGCCTCAGGCAGGATGCCGGGATTTGAGGACCGGTATGTATACGGACGCAACCCGACCGAGCCGATCCTGGCCAATTTTCGCAACCTCGGCGAGCGTGACAGTGATTTTGTGGGCGGATATACCATTTTTTCAGGCGCATGGCGCAGCCGGGGGACTGCCGGAGACGATACCCCGATCGGCCCTGCCCTGAAGGCAGCCAGCACTGTACCCGGCTCCTGGCATGTATATATGTATATGCAGGGTGAGACCATCCCCAAGGTCACCAACCACGTCCGCCTCAGCGAAACGGAGCGGGACGCCTGGGGTATCCCCCTGCTGGTCACCTCCGTCGCCTACGATGACAACGACGAAAAAATGGTGCAGGACTTCCTCACACAAGCGGAGGAAATGCTCACCGTAGCCGGTTGTGCCGACATCACAACCCGTGACAGCCACCAGCCCCCCGGTCTGGACATACACGAGATGGGTGGGGTGCGGATGGGTGCCGATCCGGCAACCTCACTCCTCAATGCCTGGAACCAGCTTCATGCCTGCCCCAATGTATTCGTGACAGACGGTGCCTGCATGACCTCCACCGGCAACCAAAGTCCCTCGATCCTGTATATGGCCCTCACAGCCCGTGCAGCAGACTACGCAGCAGAGCAGGTGAAGGCAGGAAAGCTGTGAAATGATCACCGTACAACCTGACGAGAGGAGTACCCGTCCTGCCGGGACAAGGCCTGCGGGTAATCCGGATGAAGGCATTGGACCTACATTGCTTACATACGGTAGCAGAAAGGTCAAAAGATCACTTCCTCAAAAAACAACCATACATATTTCCGCCCGTCCGTTTTTTGTACCTTTGTCCCTATCACCCTGTAGTATGATCTGAACATGTCTGCTTCTTCTATCTTTCCCCCTGCCTCATTGGCTTTTCTGGAGTCTTATCTCAACAATCCCTCTCCTACTGGTTTTGAAGCAGGCGGACAGCAGCGCTGGCTTCAGTATATCAAACCCTGGATTGATGCCTGGGAAGTGGATGCGTACGGAACCACCTTTGGGGTCATCAACCCCGGCCAGCCGTACAAGGTTGTCATTGAGGCACATGCGGACGAAATCTCGTGGTTTGTCAACTATATCAGCGATGACGGCATCCTGTACGTCATCCGCAACGGCGGTTCAGACCACATCATCGCCCCTTCCAAGCGGGTCAATATCCATACGGACAATGGCCCGGTCAAAGCTGTATTTGGCTGGCCTGCCATCCACCTGCGACCTGACAGCTCCAAGGAAACCCTGCCGAGTGTCAAAAGTATCTTTCTGGACTGTGGCTGTACCAGCCGCAAGGAAGTCGAGGAGCTGGGGATACATGTAGGCAGCGTGTGTACGTTTGAGGACGAATTTATGATCCTCAACGACCGTTACTTTGGCGGGCGGGCGCTGGACAACCGCATGGGTGGGTTTATGATTGCAGAAGTCGCCCGGACCCTGCGGGAAGGAGGCATCACCCTGCCGTACAGCCTGTATATCGTCAACTCTGTGCAGGAAGAAATCGGGCTGCGCGGGGCGCAGATGGTCGCCGAGCGCATCAAACCTGATGTGGCGATTGTCACCGATGTCACCCACGATACATCCACCCCACATATCAGCAAGGTAGAGCACGGGGATGTCTCCTGTGGCAAAGGTCCCTCCCTGACCGTAGGCCCTGCTGTGCAGAACAACCTCCTCCGCCTGATCCAGGAGACCGCCCGGATGCATGAGATACCTTTCCAGCGCGAGGCTGCGTCCCGCTCCACCGGCACGGACACAGATGCCTTTGCGTACTCACACATGGGGGTACCTTCAGCCCTGATTTCACTCCCCCTCCGGTATATGCACACGACGGTGGAGCTGGCGCACCACCAGGACGTAGCCCATGTCATCCGCCTCATCACCGAAACCCTGAAACGGATTGAGGCCGGACACGACTTCCGCTATTTTTCGTAACCCTTGTTACCTAACCAGCATGGACCACGCCTCCGGGTGGCATAAACCCTTGTCTGTCCCAAACATTGTCGTAAATTAGCTTACCGACGCTACTACTACCTTACCCTTTGTCCTGACCTGTTATGAATAAACCCCGCCTCAGTTTCTGGCAAATCTGGAACATGAGTTTCGGATTTCTGGGCATACAATTTGGCTTTGCCCTCCAAAACGGAAATGCTACCCGTATTTTGCAGACCTTTGGGGCTGACGTAGAGCAGCTTACCTGGTTTTGGCTGGTGGCACCGCTTACGGGTATGATCGTGCAGCCGATCATCGGACACTACAGTGACCGGACCTGGACCGGACTGGGGCGCCGGAGACCTTATTTCCTGACCGGTGCACTATTGGCTGCGATTGCCCTGCTCCTGATGCCCAATGCCTTCCTGCTGGCGGCCCTGCTGCCCTCGCTCCTCATCGGGGCAGGCCTGCTGATGGTCATGGATGCTTCCTTTAATATTGCCATGGAACCCTTCCGGGCCCTGGTCGCAGATAAACTCCCTGATGAGCAGCGTACCGTAGGATTTTCTGTGCAGACCCTCCTGATCGGGATCGGCGCTGTGGTAGGATCCTGGCTGCCCTATATCCTCGGCAACTGGTTTGGGATCGAAAAAACAGCCGAGCCCGGGGAGGTACCTCTCAATGTGATTGTCTCTTTTTATGTGGGAGCGGCCATTCTCATCGGCGCAATCATCTGGACCGTGGTCAGCACGCCGGAGTACTCACCCGCTGAAATGCAGTCTTTTGGGCATGTCGAAGAAGAGCAAACCAAGGGCACAGCCTTTGGGCAGATCATGCGGGACTTCCGGGCCATGCCGACCACCATGCGCCAGTTAGGGATTGTGCAGTTTTTTTCCTGGTTTGCCTTGTTTTCCATGTGGGTGTTTACGACACCGGCTATTGCAGCTCATGTATATAATGTCTCAGATCCCCATTCGCCGGCGTATCAGGAAGCAGGCAACTGGGTCGGGATCATTTTTGGGGTCTATAACGGTGTCTCAGCCATTGTGGCGATGTTTCTTCCGGTCCTCTCCGACCGCATCGGACGCAAAGCGACTCACGCCCTCTGCCTCACCCTGGGTGGGCTGGGCCTGATTTCCATCTTTTTTATTCACGATCCATACACGCTTATCCTCTCGATGGTGGGGGTGGGGTTTGCCTGGGCCAGTATCCTGGCTATGCCGTATGCGATCCTCTCCGGGTCTATCCCGGCCCACAAGATGGGTATCTATATGGGGATATTTAACTTTTTTATCACCCTGCCCCAGATTGTCAATGGGATCATAGGCGGGCCTATTGTCAAAAACCTGTACGGCGGGCAGGCCATCTACGCACTGCTGGCAGCGGGTGTATTTTTGATACTGGCCGCGGCTGTGACCCTGCTGTTTGTGCAGGAGACCGCGGGCCATACAGCAGATGCGACGGAGCGTTCTACCATTCGCAATTATTTTCAGC
The DNA here is from genome assembly GCA_033762375.1 of Bacteroidia bacterium. Classification (GTDB taxonomy): domain Bacteria; phylum Bacteroidota; class Bacteroidia; order J057; family J057; genus RDXT01. Next base: position 14,285 of record JANRLQ010000003.1, on the reverse strand, counting down.
GTAAATAATCCTTTCTCTATGCGTAGCCTTGTGATTCTGGTTTCTCTGCTGGTATCTGCCCTCTGGACGAGTTGTCAGCCGGGTTCTACAGCCCCTGCCAACCCCGCTCAAGCCTCTGGTAGTGTTGCTACCCCGGTACCGGTCGTCTCAGCTAAACTGGCGGCAGCTGACTTTCAGACTAAAATGGCACAGGTGCCCAATGCTCAACTGATTGACGTGCGTACCCCGGGAGAAACCGCTCAGGGTATCATCCCGGGTGCTGTGGTGATGGACATCCAGTCTCCGGATTTTTCGCAGAAACTGGCCACCCTGGACCCTGCCCGGCCTGTTTTTGTGTATTGTGCGAGAGGAGGGCGAAGTGCCCGCACGGCTGAAGTGCTGGAAAGCATGGGATTCAGGCAGATATATGATCTGGATGGAGGATTTTTTGGGTGGCAGGCTGCTTCACTGCCTGTTGCCAAGCCATAAGTGATGATGCGGTATCTATATTTTCTGATGCTGGTGAGCAGCCTCCTCGCCTGCCAGGAGGCCAGGACCCAGGGACCTGCCTACGATGTCATGCTTCGCTCCCTGCTCAAGCGGGACGTTCCGATGGCTACCGTGCCCGAGATCGCCGGTCAGCCGGGGCTTGTATGGCTTGATGCCCGATCCCTGCCTGAGTATGAGGTCAGCCACCTGCCAGGTGCCCGCCACATAGGATATGAATCTTTCGACAGTGCAGGTGTTGCAGCCCTGCCCCGTGAGACTCCGATCATCGTGTATTGCTCAGTAGGATATCGCAGTGAAAACATCACCCGCCGGATGCAGGCCATGGGGTTCACCCAGGTCCGTAATCTGTATGGGGGCCTGTTTGAGTGGGTAAACCAGGGACACCCGGTGGTGGACCGGCAAGGTAACCCCACAGATGCCGTACACGGCTATAATTCCACCTGGGGGATTTGGGTCAAAAAAGGGAAAAAAGTGTATACCCCGGAACCCGTAGAGTAACCGCGCCGGGCGGGTGGCCGTCCGGGCAAAGGGAGCAGAAGATTTTTTTGAGGATAAATTGGTTACTTCGTGAAAAGCTGTTACCTTTGCAGCCCTATCCTTAATGTTACACAGTGCGCTATGCCTAAGATGAAGACGAATTCGGGGGCCTCTAAGCGTTTTAAAAAAACCGCCTCCGGGAAGATTCTGCGTAAGCAAGCCTTCAAAAACCACATTCTGACGAAGAAGTCCAAGAAGCGTAAGCGCAGGCTTTCTGATTTGGTCGTGGTCAACTCCCGGGACATGAAGCGTATCGAGCGTATGCTGACTTCCTGAGAATGACCCAGTTGTAATGCTAACCATTAACCGACAAACCAAATTTAAGATATGCCTCGTTCCGTAAACCACGTCGCTTCACGGTCCAAACGCAAGCGGATGCTCAAATTCGCTAAGGGCTATTTTGGACGCAAAAAGAATGTATGGACGGTAGCTAAAAACCAGATCGAAAAAAGCTGGGTTTATGCTTACCGTGACCGCAAAAACCGCAAGCGTGCCTTCCGCAGCCTGTGGATCCAGCGTATCAATGCAGGGGTTCGTCCGCATGGACTGAGCTACTCTGTATTTATCGGTAAAATTCATGCTTCAGGTATTGAACTCAACCGTAAGGTCCTGGCTGATCTGGCCATGAACCATCCCGAAGCCTTCCGCGCTGTCGTGGACTCGGTGAAGTAACACCTGCAGGTAGCATATGTAAGGGGTCGCCTGGCGATCCCTTTTTTTGTGTTTTTCCGCCGCCTGCTATTGTATCCACAAAAAAAGAGGCCGTCCTTTTGAGACAGCCTCTGCGGAATGTATAAAGTATACTGGAAGCGTGTTACTTTTCCGGGAAGGACACCGATACCTGTGTCCAGCAGGCTACCATCTGGCCCTGCCGGAGGGCAGGTCGGAAGGACAGGTGTGACAGATAATCCTCCGCAGCCATTCGCAGCAGGGGGTGTGAACTCTGGTGGCTTACCTGGCTTACATAGCGGCCGGTGGCATCTACCTGCACCAGAAATACCTCAGTGCCCTGGATACCGTCGAGCATCATAAACTCAGGATATCCGATTTCCTGACGCACCTGATCCATGTTTACGGGGATCGGTGGCACATCCACTTCCTGTAGGGTGTACACAGTATGAGTGTTTTCATGGCTAAAGGCTGCCTTCAGTACGGGTGCGTCAGCAGAGAGTGCCGGAAACCAGGTGCGGCCCATCCAGGCCAGCGAGAGGACAGTAGAGACGATCCAGAGGGTTCGGAATTGGGATATCATAGGCGTGCAGGTTTACAAGATACGACAGCCGGGAAATTATGAATCAATGGACAAACTCCGTGCCACCTTGACCGATGGCGCAGAATAGTTTTAGGACGAATACTCCCGGAATATTACATGAAGCAAGGGGCAAGCGCCTGGTTTTCACAGGCTTGGTACTGTGTGCATCAATACCATAATGTCCCAAAAATAAGATAACAACAGCCTTACATGCTCTTGTAATCTTACGAATGTCTTACACCTTTGGTTTTCCTGTTTTATAAAAAAAAACACGTAGCTGCGATACTGCTTTCTGGTACGCCGGTGTCGCCTGAAACATTATATAAACAGCATCAGCGCGGACAAAACCGTCACGCCGATCACAAACCGGCGGTACTCCTGCTCCGGAATGTGTTTTACGATCCAAAAACCGGCCGCAGCACCGGCTATAATCACAGGCATCATGGCGAGGTCCACCACCAGCAGCGAGGGGGACAGGGTGCCCCAGCCGAAAAACTGAAACGGTATTTTACTTACATTAACAAGCAGAAAAAACCAGGCTCCCGTGCCAATAAAAGCATTCTTGGGGAGCCGCATGGAGAGAAAATATACGGTCATAACCGGGCCTGCCATGTTGCCGATCATGGTAGTGATGCCCCCCAGGAGTCCTATGGCTCCTGCAAATACGGCACTGTCAGGAATGTGGCGTTCAGGGTGTAGCTCAAGCCATACCATCACCGCAATCCCGCCCAGTACCAGGACAGCTACCGTGCCCCTGAAAGCCTCAGGTGATATCGCTCCGCCGATCAGGGTACCCAGCACAACACCGGCCAGGGTCCAGGGAATGAGCCGCCATATATAATGCCAGGCGGCTTCACGCCGGTAGTACCATACCGCCAGCACATCTCCCATGATAAGCATCGGGAGGAGAACCCCCGTAGACATACGCGCCTCAAATACCCGCGCCATCAGCGGCACGACCAGGTAGTGTACCCCGGCTACGCCGGTTTTGGACATGCCGACCAGGAGGGCACACAAGGCCATGGCCATCAACTGATAGGGCTCCAGGCCCGCTTGGGTGAAATATTCAGGCATAGGATACGGCTCAGGCATCACCCGCACTGGGTGCCGGGAGTGCGAAGGTAAGCCGATTTTGGTCTGTATGCGACGACTCGGCCCAAAGTCTGCCTCCATTTTTGGCGACAAAGGCAGAAATCAGCTGAAGGCTGAGCCGCAGTTCGCTGTCAATCCGGATCTCGGTTTCGGTGGCTTCGATGCCTAAAATCTGGTCGAGCAGGACCTGATCGAGTTTTTCACCGGTATAAAGCAGGGATACCCATACCTCAGCAGGGGCAGACTGGGAGGTGATGACAACCTCTCCCTCCGCAAATGAGCGGCTGATGGTAAATAACAACACATTACGTGCCACCAGGGTAATCATTTCGGTGTCAGTCCACACAGCCGTATGCCCAGGAATCCGGTTCAGGCAGGTTACCTGTTTTTTCTGCATAAAAATGGATACCTCCGAGATATTCATTTCAAACAGGTTGTGCAGGTCCACCGGGCGGGAGCGGGGTTTGAGTTCCTGCATCTGGAGCTGTGACCAGTAGATCAGGTTGTCGAGGAGGTTTTTAGTCTGCGAAATTCTGAACTCTATCTCTGCATTAAGCTTACGGCGGTCTTTTTCGGGGAGGTCACCTTCATTGACCATACGAATGGCATTCTCCAGAAAAGCAATAGGTCCCCGGAAGTCATAGGACACGAGTTCGAACCACTTGTCTTTGGTATGGTTGAGGGCGAGGAGTTCTTCACTGCGGGCAGCTGCCTCAGCCTGTGCCAGTTGGAGGGCTTTATTGGTCTCCCGCTGCTGGTTCCAGAGGCTCAGGGTGAATACCAGTGCGCCCAGCAGGATCGCTGTGCTGATCACCAGGATGATCAGCAGGGCCAGCCGGGCCTGTGATTTGGTTTCGCTCACCTCATTTTCCCGCTTGAGGAGTTCATTTTCACGGGTAGTGCGTTCCAGGCTAAATTTTTCCTGAAGCATCTGGATCTCCTGAGACTGGGTCAGGCGGAGCAGGGAATCATTGATGCGCTCATACTCCAGGCGGGTAAGGTACGCTTGCCGGAAGTTGCCCTCCAGGGAGTCCAGGCTGCTAAGGGCAGCGATCGCTCCCAGCTCGACCCGTACGATGCTGAGCGCATGCGCCATTTTTCTTACGGTGAGATACCGGCTGCGGGCATCAGCCAGTTTGCCGGTTTCCTTTAGCAGCAGACCTTCGGCCAGTATGGCATTGGCCAGGCCGCTGTTATTACCTGTCAGGGTGCATATCTCCTGCGCTTCCCGGAGGAAAACCTGAGCCTGCGCATACTCGCGCTGCGCCATATATACATGTGCGATACTGGTCGAGAGGGTGCCGAGGCGGGCAGAGTCATTGAGGGCTTTGTACTCGCTGTGCGCACGCAGGAAAAATGTCAGGGCAGATGCCGGACGCTCCAGGGCCCCCTCCAGCAGTCCCATGGTGAAGGAACCATCAGCAATCTCACGCCGGTTTTCGTCCGGATAATCTGTATAGATGTCCAGGGCTTCCTCTTCTTTGGTACGGGCCTCCGTATACTTTTCCTGATAATAGTAGATCCCGGCCATATTGTGCAGCGCTGAGGCCTGTGACCGGAGTTCATTGGCGTTTTTGAAGAGCTCTGATGCCCGCAAAAACATATCCAGTGCTTTGATATAATCGCCGCGCTCTGCCCACGAAATGGCCTGTACACTCAGGGCTTGTCCTTCTGCTTTGGGGTAGTTGACCTCTTTGGCGATACTGGCGGCTTCCCGTCCGTACCGCTCCGCCTCTACGGGTATATGAAACAATTGTTTGCCGAGCTGTACCAGCAGTTCGGCTCGTACTGAGTCACGCTGAGGGTGATCTGCGAGGGCCTGGCGCAGGCTGTCTATCGGTGCAGCAGTGGCATGAGAGACAAGGCCTGACAGTACTTGCCAGGACAATATCAGTACTACTGCAAGGTTGTGTACAAACCAGGTCGGCATAAGGGCTCAATCCATGGGTAATATACTACCTTCTGGCAGTATATTTCGCAGATCGGTGATTTTTTTCAGATAATTCCGCTTACGGTTTTTCAGGAGCGGAGTTGCACGGCTGTACAGGTAGGCACCTCAGCGTACAAGCCCTTGTAATTCCTCGGGCATACACAGGTAATATTTGACCACGTCCTCGGTGAGGGCATGAATATTTCCGATGTCGGAGGCCTCCGTGAGCTCCCGGATGCTCCCGGTTTTGTACCAGACCATAATCGGCTCTCCACCCGCCTCAAAGTAGGCTCTGTTGGAGACCGTGCGGGTAAATACAAAATACCGTGCCTCCTCCAGGGTGATCCGGTGGCGCTCAGCATAGGTAACACAGAGGGCATCTACCAGGGTGGGGTCTGGCGGATCATTCTGAATGCTGATTTTGAGCAGGCGGCGGTTCATGAGCCGGGTGCATAGCTGTGACAGGACAAAGTCCGGGTGGTGTTGCCATTTTTTGATGGCAAACTCAATATCGGAGTCGTCGAGGCTGATGTACCGGCTGATGACCTCGTCTGTAAGGTCGTGGGCATTCACCTGGTGTCTGAAAAAATACCTGAGGGTATCATCCAGGTCCAGGGGGACACCGGTCTCAAAAAGAAAACGCGCCCGTCGCAAGGCGTTGACCATCATGTTTTCGGCAGAAAGGGCTGCCTTGTGCAGGTATACCTGCCAGTACATGAGGCGGCGGGCTACGATAAATTTTTCCAGCGAATACAAGCCTTTGTCTTCACATACCAGGGTGTCTTCATAGACATTGAGGATTTTGATCAGCCGGTCTGTACCGATGGTGCCTTCGGCCACCCCCGTAAAAAAACTATCGCGTATCAGGTAGTCCATCCGGTCCATATCAAGCTGGCTGGATACCAGCTGATGGAAAAAGCCCCGCTCGTACCTGCCCGTAAACATCTCAATGGCCAGGGTGAGTTTGTCCCGAAACTGCCGGTTGAGGGTATGCATGAGGGCCAGGCTCATCTCCTCATGGTGCATGCCAGGGATAATGGCTGACTCCAGTGCATGGGAGAAGGGGCCGTGGCCAATATCGTGCAGCAGAATGGCAGCCAGGGCGGCTTTGTATTCTTTTTTGGAGATATCTACTTTTTTCCGGCGGAGTACGTCCAGGGCCTGCCGCATCAGGTGCATGGCCCCCAAGGCATGATTGAACCGGGTATGCACCGCGCCGGGGTATACAATGGAGGAAAAACCGAGTTGTTTGATATGACGTAGCCGCTGGAATACCGGACTATCTATCAGGTTGAGCAGGAGCCCACGCGGGACCTCAATAAACCCGTGTACGGGGTCATTGATGATTTTTGAAGGTTTGATCACGTTTCCCAATTCTGCACCTATAAGCGGGCGTAAATTACGATTATCCGAGGATTTTCCATGCAGGATATGAAAGCCAGCCGACAAATCCCGGGATACCCCCTGCGGTCCCCTAACAAAAATCCCCGGACAAGAGTATATATGCCCATAACCCGCAGCTCAGCTGCATTGTATTGTGTCTGTCAACCTCTTTTTAATCATGTCATACCTGCACCGCTCTGCCCGTTTCCTGAGCCTGATGGGCTTGCTGATCCTGGCTGCCTGCCAGACCGCCAACGGCAGCAAACCTGCCGAACCTGCGCCTGCCACCCCTGCACATCCTGTAGCGGCTACCTCCGCTGCCGATCCTTCTGCTCCGCTCAGCAAAGCATATTTTGCCAGCGGATGTTTTTGGTGCGTGGAGGCTGTATTTGAATCTGTCAATGGCGTCTCCGAAGCGATCTCCGGATACGCCGGCGGCCACACCCTCAATCCGACCTATGAGGAGATCGGGACGGGCCAGACAGGCCACGCTGAGACAGTCGAGGTATACTATGACCCGGCTATTGTCAGCTACGAGACCCTGCTTAAGGTGTTTTTTGGATCACATGATCCCACGACCCTCAACCGCCAGGGCCCTGATGCCGGCACCCAGTACCGCTCGATTGTGTTTTATCAGTCCCAGGCCGAACAACAAGCTGCCGAAGCCTATATCCGCCAGTTGGAGGCATCCGGAACGTACCGCAGCAAGATTGTGACGGAAGTGGTGGCGTTTACGAAGTTTTATCCGGCGGAAGCCTACCACCAGAACTACGAAAAAAATCACCCCGAAAACCCCTATGTGCAGCGCGTGTCCCTGCCACGGCTGCGCAAGTTTCAGGCCCAGTATCCCGAGCTGCTCAAGCAGCATCCCTGAGCCTGAGAAATGACACAGCTATACCCTTGCTGCCACCCGGTAGCAAGGGTTTTTTGTTGAGTGTTATAAAAAGGTGCCACCCGTCAGCTCTTCGCTCAGTTGCCACAGGGCCCCCTCAAACTCCAGGGTGAGCAGGGGGTGCTGGAGACTGGCGACCTGCCGGTTGACCAGGTATTGACCCGAGATATGGCCCGCTGCCGGGTCCGTAGCCAGGTAGACGGAGGTATCAGCTCCCTGCGCAGCAGATATAAAAAATGGCTGCATCAGCCAGAGCATGGCGCGGGACAGCCAGCCTGCCTCGGCGCCAAACCCCGTACGAACGGCACCGGGATGCACGGCATTGACCACCACAGGCAGCCCCTGCGCCTTCAGCCTGCGGTCTAGCTCGTGCACAAACATTATGTTGTAGAGCTTCACATTGCTGTAGGCAATCCAGGGATTATAATTGCGGGTCATCTGAAAATCACCCAGATCCGGCGCAGCATACTTGTGTGCGACAGAGGATACTTGAATGATCCGGCCTGCCGGACTCTGCACCAGGCGCTCCAGCAGCAATCGGGTTAATAAAAAAGGTCCCAGGTGATTGGTTGCCAGGCTCTGCTCAAATCCTTCCGCTGTCGTCTGGCGTTTTCCCAGGATCGCCCCGGCATTGTTGAGCAGGATGTCTATGCGCGGATACCGGGCGACAATCCGGGCCGCTACCTCACGTACCTCCCTGAGCGAAGACAGATCCATTACAAATATGTCGGCTTCGGCACCGGGATGGACCTGCATGATCTCATTCCGTACCTGCTCCAGTCTGTGCTGGTTACGCCCCAGCAATACCAGCTTAATGCCGCGTGCTGCCAGTGCAAGCGCAGCCGCTCTGCCCATTCCCGAGGATGCCCCGGTGATTACCCCTACTAAATCATGCATATTCCAAAACCCAACAGGCTGCCAGAAAAATAAAGTGGCAAAGGTACAGAAATACTTCGACTAACAACTTGTTTGATTTGTGTAAATTTGAATTTTTTGAATAAAATTATTTTCGTATGCGCTGCGCCTGAGCCTGCACCAATAAAATCTCATCTTCTCAACATCCAGAACATACCTCCGGGTCGTAAGTGAAAACGATACTGCTTTTTATTGTTTCACCCAACAACAATTTAGTTGTGCAAATTCTGCCCATGAACCCGACAAAAAGGATGATCGCCTGCCTGAGTGCAGCGCTGGTCCTCCAGGCCTCGGCGCTGATGGCTTCCAGCCACCGGGAAGCCCCGCTGATCGCCTCTGACCCCCTCGCGGACAATACGGACGTGTATGCGTTCCGGAGTCCTGATGATCCCAACACGGTGACCCTGATCGCCAACTACATTCCGGCTGAGCTGCCGTTTGGCGGACCTAACTACGCTACGTTTGGCCCTGGTATCCGGTACGAAATCCATGTGGACAATGACGTGACTACCCCTGGTGACGATGTCATCTACCGGTTTATGTTCAGTCAGGTGAATGAAGATCCTACGACCTTCTTTAACATCCGCCTGGGTCAGCAAAACCTCAAGACCACCTACACCCTGGAGCGCAGCGTGGATGGTGGGGCTACGTTTACGGCAATTGTCACCAATGGTATCGTTCCCCCAAACAATATCGGCCCACGGTCTATCGAGTCCGGGGTCGGATTGGGTGCTGCCAATTATGAAAGCCTGATCACCCAGGCCATCGCAACGACCACGACGGGCGAAAAAGTATTTTGCGGCCCGGCAGATGATCCGTTTTTTGTAGACCTGGGCGGTATTTTTGACCTGGGCAACTCGCCCCGCCAGGGCACCAATGTCATGCGTGACGGCCTGGCCCGGTACAATACCCATACCATCGCCATCCAGGTACCAATCTCGACCCTCCAGAAGGACGGCAAGCCTGTGAGCATGGCCGCCAACATCCTCGACGGTGACTTTGTGATCGGGGTATGGGCTTCTGCCAGCCGCCAGATGATCCAGACCCTGGGTGCCAATGGTACCGTGACCAACTCCGGAGCGTGGGTACAGGTCTCCCGCCTGGGTATGCCTCTCACCAACGAAGCCGTAATCCCGATCGGTGCCAAAGATGAGTGGAACTCCCGCACCCCGTACAACGAAAATCCGGCGCACTACGAGTACTTCTACAACCCTGAGCTGGGCCTGTACATGGATGATGACCAGTTTGGAGGTGCAGTACCAGCCTTTGCGGGCCTGCGGATCCAGCGCAATTCGCTGGGTGCATTTGACTTTGGAAACGGAAAGGACGGCTTGTTTGGGCTGAAAGGCAATCCAGCCCTGGCCGGTACGGCCCTGGATGACGCTGTATTTGGTACCCTGCTTCTGCCTGCTGCTGGCAAACCCCGCTCCGTGGACCTCTGGCCTGCCTTCCACACAGGTGTACCCAACGTGCGTCCTTATCAGCTTGCTACCGGCAAAAACGGTGATCCCCTCGCTGCCGGCAAGCCCTTTGTCAACAACTTCCTCCCCAACGGTGGTGACATGCTCCGCCTCAACATGGCTACCCCTGTCACCCCGCGCAACGACCCGGCTTTCAGCTCCCTCGGCCTCGTGCAGGCAGCAGTGCTCGGCCTCACCGATCCAACCTATGCCTCCAACGCCAACCTCCAGTTTATCCCCAACATGGATGGCTTCCCCAATGGCCGCCGCCTCGAAGATGACGTCACCCGCATCGAGCTGCAAGCAGTCTCAGGGGTTGTGCTTGCCGCCATTGGCCTCTGGTATGATGACTTCAGCGCAGGTGCTTCGCCTGTGACCAACCAGCTCATCAACGTACTCCAGTACTCTACCGGAGTAGAAAAAAATGACACGACCTTTAAGGCTGTTTTCCCCTACGTACAGGCCCCCTGGCGCGGGACGGAAGTAGGCAACTAATCCCCCTAACAAGCTGATGCTGATATACCTGCCATTGTGCAGCATGGGTAATGTATGTCTGAGGTTTTTTAATCTCCCCTGGCGTAAAACTCTGATAATCAGCAATAAGCTACTCAGTAAGTGTATTTGAAACATTCATTTTTCAGCTACAACAGTACCATGTCGAATCGAATTCTGACCTATATGCTGGCATGTTGTGCGGCCCTGCTGGCCAGTACCATGACCCTGCAGGCCTCCAGCCACCGCGAGGCCCCGCTGATCTCCAACGATCCGCTGGCCGACAACACAGACCTCTACGCCTTCCGCAGTCCGGATGATCCCAATACGGTGACCCTCATCGCCAACTATGTGCCCCTGCAATTGCCACAGGGTGGCCCTAACTATTATCAGTTTGGCGAAAACATCCGCTACGAAATCCACGTGGACAATGACGTAACAACCCCCGGTGATGATATCATCTATCGGTTTACGTTTGACATTGTCAGCCAGGACCCATCTACCTTTTTTAACATCCGCCTGGGGCAGCAGAACCTCAAGACCACTTACACCCTGGAGCGCAGCCTGGACGGGGGTGTTTCCTTCACGACCCTGATCACCCAGGGTATAGTACCCCCACCCAATATCGGCCCTCGTTCGATTGAGGGGCCAGTAGGTCTGGGTTCAGACTACGAGACCCTCATGCAGCAGGCGATCATGACAACCAGCAGCGGGGAGAAAGTATTTTGCGGTACGACAGACGATCCGTTTTTTGTAGACCTGGGTGGTATTTTTGACCTGGGCGACTCACCCCGTCAGGGTGGTACACCCAAAGACGGAGTTGCCTGCTACAATGTCAGCAGCATCGCGATCCAGGTGCCGATCCACCTCCTCCAGAAAGATGGAAAAGGAGCCAACATGGCCGCCAACATCCTCGACGGTGACTTTGTGATCGGGGTATGGGCCTCTGCCAGCCGCCAGACAATCCGTACGCTCAACGGGGATGGCACCCAGACCTTCAGCGGCAACTGGGTACAGGTCTCCCGCCTGGGTATGCCCCTCACCAACGAAGCCGTAATCCCGATCGGTGCCAAAGATGAGTGGAACTCCCGCACCCCGTACAACGAAAATCCGGCGCACTACGAGTACTTCTACAACCCTGAGCTGGGCCTGTACATGGATGACAGCCAGTTTGGAGGTGCCGTACCTGCCCTGTCTGCCCTGCGGATCCAGCGCAACTCCCTCGGCGGTTTTGACTTTGGCAACGGAAAAGACGGCTTGTTTGGGCTGAAAGGTAATCCAGCCCTGGCCGGTACGGCCCTGGATGACGCCGTATTTGGTACCCTGCTCCTGCCTGCTGCCGGCAAACCCCGCTCCGTGGACCTCTGGCCTGCCTTCCACACAGGTGTACCCAACGTGCGTCCTTACCAGCTTGCCACCGGCAAAAACGGTGATCCCCTCGCTGCCGGCAAGCCCTTTGTCAACAACTTCCTCCCCAATGGGGGCGACATGCTCCGCCTCAACATGGCCACCCCTGTCACCCCGCGCAACGACCCGGCTTTCAGCTCCCTCGGCCTTGTGCAGGCAGCAGTGCTCGGCCTCACCGATCCGGCTTATGCCTCCAACGCCAACCTCCAGTTTATCCCCAACATGGATGGCTTCCCCAACGGCCGCCGCCTCGAAGACGACGTCACCCGCATCGAGCTGCAAGCAGTCTCAGGGGTTGTGCTTGCCGCCATTGGCCTCTGGTATGATGACTTCAACGGAACCACCCCGCTCACCCAGGACCTGTTGGATGTTCTGACCTATACCACCGGGGTTGAAGCCAATGACACGACCTTCCGCAGCAGCTTCCCGTATGTGCAGACACCGTGGTCCGGTGCTGGCAAGTGTGGAGGTGCGCCCGTCATCTACAACCAGCCACAAGTCCTTGATGCCACCGGTACCCTTGATGCACCGACCAACCTGATGGTTAATGCTGACACCTTCTTCATCGCGCCGCTGAGCTGGGCCGACAACACCACCAACGAAGACGGATATATCATCTACCGTACCGTACAGGGTAATACCACCATCGTGGATACGGTAGCTGCCAATGTGACGTCTTATACCGACACCGTGCTGATTTTTGGCAAGCAGATCCAGTACCGTGTGCGTGCCTACCGGGGTACGATGGTCTCCGCCCCTTCCAACATGGTTTCTTATGCCATGCCTGGCAAGTTTGAGCGGCTGGACCTGACCTTTGTCTGTTACGATCCCGGGACAAACATGCTGACCTGGAATGTCTTTAACCCCAACACCCAGTACCTGCCCTTTATCTGGGCCCAGTGGTGGAGCAATGCCCGTGACACCCTCTTCGCGGCACCGGGTGCCAGCGTCCAGTTCCAGACGGTCAATGTACCCCAAAACAGCAGCACCTTTGGCGATGACAACAGCACCGGTATCTGGTGGGCAGATCAGCGCCTCCTGCCCGGCAAGCCAAGTGACATTGTCTACATGGCACCGCTGACAACCACCTGTGGCGGCCTCCGTCAGGCTGCGGCTCCAGCGGCCAAAGCTGCCGGTACATTCTTCAAAGGAACCCTGGCCCGCAGCATCAGCGAGGCTCAGTTTGAGCAGGAGTTTCTGGAGCAGGCCTTTACGGTCAGCCCTAACCCTGCGACGGACCTGATCCGCCTGGAGGCTCCCGGGCTGGAAGGCAATGCCAGCATCCGCATCACCAACCTGGCAGGTCAGGTGGTACTCATCCGTGAAGCAGACTTCTCACAGGCTGCTGAGATACGCCTGAGCCAGATGCCTGCCGGTATCTACCTCGTGACCCTCTCCACCGGAAATGCCAGCATCTCCCGCCGGGTCGTGAAGCAATAACGCTTTGTAAACACGCTTTTGTAAGGTATTCTGTGCAGCCACCTCCTGACGGGGGTGGTTGTTTTATTAAGAGCCGGTCATCCCCGCGGCAACTGTATGCCCTGCACGGCATGCTGGATCTGCGCGACGTATGCTTCCAGCCAAGGGTATGTCAGGGTTTCTTCGGTGATCTGGAGGTAAAAATTTTCGATGACGAGGTTCAGGACTACCTGCGCCAGATGGGTCCTGTCGCTCAGGCCCAGGGCCTCGGCCCAGATGCCGAGCATGGCGTCTCCCACCTCGGCACTTACCTGCTCAAAACAAGCACGAAAAGCAGGCACCTGGCGATGGATCCGCAGCTGGCGGTTAAACAGCAGGTCTTCTTTTATGGTCACAATCAGCAGGAGCAGATCAGGCACCAGTTGCCGGCAGGCCCGCTCCTGCTCCGCGATCCAGCGGGAACGCACCCGGTGGCAGGCCAGCAATTGCTCCGTAAATACCTCCAGGTCTGCAAAATGGTGGTAAAATGAGGATTTACTTTTGCCTACCTTACGCGCCAGGCTTTCTACTTTGAGTCCGGCAGGGCCCTTCTGTGCAAAAACAGCATACCCGGCCTGAATCCAGGGCAGCCGTATCTCATCTGTCTCCAAAAGGGGGATTGTCTTCATCAGCATGTTAACCAGGCCTCCAACTTAGTGATTTTTGCACGAAATTTTACGCCGCTGGCAGCATCCGCGACAGGAAATATAACACCTCGGCCCGGCTTAAACATAAACGGATGACATCGGGGGGCACGCAAAGGCTCAGGACGGTTTCGGGCTTTGTGACCTCTGGGCATGGTCTCTGCGAGCTTTGCGTGGGAAAGGCAGGTGATTTTCTCAAAAGGAGTTTCACGCAAAGTACGCAAAGGCTCAGGACGGTTTCGGGCTTTGCGACCTCTGGGCATGGTCTCTGCGAGCTTTGCGTGGAAAAGGCTGGTGATTTTCTCAAAAGGGGGTTCACGCAAGGACGCAGAGG
>JANRLQ010000002.1:0-185040 GCA_033762375.1 Bacteroidia bacterium | reverse complement strand
GTAGTAGTACACCCCTTCCCACTTGGGGTATTGGCTTTCGAGGTTGCGCCAGGGGGCACCGTTACGGGTCATCCACAGGATGGCGTTGAGGATGGTGCGCATAGAATTTAGCCTCGGGCGATGGTGGAGAAAAAATTTTTCAATAATTTCCCACTGGGAATCGCTCAGCTCGGTAAACTTCGTTTGCATAATTTGAAAGATTGGTACCTCCAAATTATCTGGGCGATTCCTCTTTTTCAAATTCACAACCACTACTACTTGAACGTCCCAAACATGCTCTCAGACTCTCCGTGAGCATGAAAATACGTTTGAGCGGCTTCAAAAATTCCCAAGAGTGCACTTGTATCGTTTGCGATTGTAGTGAGTAGAGAAGTTAGTTCCTGTGTAGCGAGTGATAACGCCTCCTGTGCAGCCAGAACTTGCCGGTTAATTTGTTCATACCTCTCACCACTTTGTTTCAGTTTCTGGAAGCTATCTCTGATTCTTCGGATCGCAGTGATTTCTTGGTCCACCTGAGACCTGTCTTGATTTACTTGATCTCTGGCCCATGCTGAAACAGTAGAAAACCCTGAAGGCTTGCCAGCCGTTTCCCAGAATTGCCTTACAATTCTTTCATTTTCATCTACACGCGCGACAGCTTCCCCTCTGCTTGTTTCCGTATCTCGAATCAAGTCTTTAAGCGTCTTCTCTGAGGCCTCTACTCCTGAAACATCAATAAAGCGACTAATTGCCTTATAACGCTCTGCGGGAGTTGTTTCGATTAACCCCAGAATCTGGCTTCTTCGTAGAACTTCTACTTTGGGGCGTTTATCTGATGGCGTTACAACTACATTCGATTTGCTCAAAGATGCTGTGCACTTACCTGTCAAGGATTCAAGCACTACAGAAATATCCGTGCTCTTTTTTCCTACAGCTGCCCAGTAAGAAGTTGTACTTCCGAGACCTTTTCCTTCTAACGACCCAACTTTCCCTTTTCCCAGGAATTCAAACGCATCACAAATGGTACTTTTGCCCGTTCCATTTTCCCCATAAACAATAGTCAGTTTTGTCCCTTTTTCGAATGCTAGGGTGAAGGGAGATATAGCTCCACGCAAATGTGTAATGGTCAGTGTTGTCAGGGTACTCATCAAGAAGGATTTTGGAGTTCTTTGATCGATAGTTCTATGGGCAATTTCCAGTCAGATGCCTTTATTTTTCCTTCAGAGATGGGTTTTTCGATGCGCTGCGCTTGCGAAGGAGAGAGTAAGCTTTCTTTTTGAAGCCGCTCAAGGATACGTTTAGCAAGTTGCTCGGATGGATTCATGATGTCATTAAAGATTAGTAGTCAAAAATGCAACTGTTTCCCCTGCCCGGGCATTTCGGATGCGTTGCAGCGCCCGGTCTTTTACTTGCTGGTCTTCAACTAGCTGGAGAAATTGGAGTGAGCACAATACATCACCGCTGAATGAGATAAGTACATCGGGGTTGCAGGTTTTGCATAGGTAATCAAAGCTGTCCTTGTCATTGAAAACCGGATTCGGCGTTAAGATTGCGCTATCGCAGATAGGGCATCTTCCTTCACGTAGTGGCGAGGGGGGAGTTGTGTTTGTTCCTGGCAGATTGTAAAGGCCCATACAAGAGGATTAAAGGATAGGAAGGCTTATTGCATTTTCACGACTAATGCAGGTTTTGGCTCAAAAGGCAATATAAAGGTAAGAAAAAATTATTTTGGCAATCAAATAAATTATTTACGTCGTAATAATTTTTCCATCGATTAAATTTCATGAGGCTCGTATCGGTGAAGCTGTGAAAAAGCAAAATCTCTGTCGTTGGCAGGTCACATTACACTCTTCCCAAGCCTCTGAACCATGCGAAGAAGGGCCTGCTGCAGTCAGGCGACGAGGATGAGTTAACTGTTGTGGCTGTTGAGCCTGAAGTGAACGCTAAAGTAATGCCTATCCGCCTTTGCACTTAGGATTGGTTTAATGCTCATATCAGCCTCCATCTAATCGTAAACAAGGTTTTGGTTTCCTCCTTCATCTGAAGTTTAGCTTCGATCTGTTCGATCAGGTCATTGCGCTGGCGGTCTACCTCATCCTGTGCCTCAAAGAGGGAGCGACGCTTTTGATTGCGCTGGGTTTCGAGGTCCCGCACGATACGTTGTCCATGTAATTTTTCCTCTAACGTCAGCCCCAGAGAGGCAGCGCGACGGGCTTCTTTGATCTGTCGATCCAGTTCGCGGATCTCGCGCTCAAGGGCGACCTTGAGGTCATCAGCCCAATCGTCGAGCTTTTTCGCCTCCTGTTCAAAAAACCGGGCATTCCGCTCAGCCGTCTCTTTGCGAATCCGGGCCTGTTGTTGCTGAAGTATCTCATGAAGGGTAGCAGGAGGCTGCTCCGATATTTCTCCGGCTGTATCACGGCCTGGCAAGGTCAGCAAACGGCTGGCGGTATCAGGGGCGAGCGGGTTACCCTGGTCCGTAAGTGCCGAAAAAACCAGGTGGTCTTCACGCTGATCTAATGCCTCTATCGAAAATCGTGTCAGGGTAAGCCAACCTGTTTGCCCTTGTAATGGTTCCAAGACAGAAACTCTTCCTTCGTGCGCCCCATAGTCAAACTCTATCTCGGTAACAGGGAGCACATGAGCCTGCGCTTGTGCAATCAGACTTTGTGCCAGCGGATGCGAAAGACGATAGAGGTGAGCATTACCTGATCGGCGGGGCAGCTCGTATAGACCCGTTGGGATGTCTTGCGATACGGGACTTGTGTGCAAGTCGAAGCTTGACTCATCCAGAAATGTAGCGTGGTTTCTTAACTCATATTGGGAGAGATTCATCAGCATCTGCTCGAAACGGCTTAGGTATGCTTTTGACTTTTCATCCTGGATACGTAGTTTTTCCCGCACCTCATCGTCAAAGTTTTCCAGGAGTTGTTGGCGGGTACGCGTCATGGCCTCGCTGATCTCCAGATCAAGCTCTTGTCGCAGTGTATCGAAAGCGGTTTGTATCTCAGAAGGGTGGCGACAGTTCTGGTAAATGTCAGCAATACGTTTCTCGAAATCTATTCCTGACTCAATGGCACCCAGTATTTCATCACTGGCTCCAAATACGCCTTCGAAGAGTTTAAACTTTTCTGAGAGAAGCTCAAATACCCGCTGGTCCGCCTCATTGCTCCTGTTCAAAAAATTAACTACCACCACGTCATGCTGCTGGCCATAGCGATGACAACGGCCTATCCGCTGCTCGACCCGCTGGGGGTTCCAGGGAAGGTCATAGTTTACCACCAGTGAGCAAAACTGGAGGTTAATGCCTTCAGCGCCAGCTTCCGTAGCGATCATGATATGACCTTGATCTCTGAAGTAATCCACCAGTGCTGAGCGCATATCAGCCGTTTTCGAACCTGTCAGGCGGTCAGTATCTGCATACTCCTTAACCCAGGCCTTATATATCTCTTTAGATCGCTCATCTGTATTCGTCCCGTTAAAGAGTACAATCCCTTCTGAGAAGTCGCTATCAGCAAGCAGGCGTTGGATATATAGCTGAGTACGGCGGGATTCTGTAAAAATAATGGCTTTTTTGGCAGCACCGAGCCGTTCTGCTTCTTTAAAGGCTCTATCAAGGGCTATAAGAAGTGCTTTCCCTTTTGCATTCTGATCAATAGAGAGGGCCAGTTTTTTGAAAGAAAGAAGTTCTTCTATCTCCCTTACAATTGCCAACAGGTCGTCTTCTTCCAACCCTTCTTCCTCTATATCTGGCTCATCCCATTCCTCCAGGATTTCATCGAACGCTTCATACTCTATATCTAAGTCTTCTTCAAGCGAATCCCCTTTCAAATCCCTGTGAGACTCGGCCATATACCCCAACCTCTTGAGTAGCGAGTCTATGGATCCCGCAATGGCAAAAGTAGAAGATGCTAGTAATTTCCTCATTACCAGCGTAATAAGTATTCTCTGGCCTTTGGGAAGCGCGTAGAGATTATCCCGCCTGAGGTATTCCGATACAAGACGATACAGTTCGTCTTCCTCAGGCTCAGGGGTAAACTCTTGTACAATAGACTGCCGTTTTGTGTATTTGACATACGGCATTACCTGTCTTCGCAGCGTTCTGTAGCAGATTGGTTTCAGGCGTTCTTTGAGGGTATCAAAAGCCTGTTGCTGATTCAGGTTTGCAAACTGCTCCCGGAAGCTTTTAATATCTCCGAATACATGCTCATCAATAAAGCTAATAAGGCCATACAGTTCAAGGAGGGAGTTTTGAAGGGGAGTAGCAGTCAGCAGGAGCTTGTCTTTACCTGCGAGTACACTCTTGAGCGTATTCGCAATCTTATTTGAAGGCTTGTAAACATTCCGAAGCCGATGCGCTTCGTCAATTACGACAAGGTCCCAGACTTGATGTCTAACGTCATTTTCTCTGCTTTTGGCAAATTGATAAGAGCAGATGACAATATTAGTACTATCAAAAGGACGTAGATTGCCCCTACGCTCTGCCTCCTTATAAGACTTACTTTCCAGAATTGAACAGGGTAGCCCAAATTTTTCGGTGATCTCCTGGTACCATTGTTTCCTTAAATTTGAAGGCGTGATAACCAGAATGCGTCTTTTGCGCTCCGCCCAGCGCTGCGCAAGTACCAATCCAGCTTCGATGGTTTTTCCTAATCCGACTTCATCAGCCAGTAAAGCCCCTTTAGATAGAGGCGACCGAAATGCAAATAGAGCCGCCTCAATCTGATGAGGATTGATATGAATCTGGGCGTCTACCAGAATACTTGTTAGTTTTTCAGCTTGGTCGGCTGAGAAGCGGCGGGTAAGTTCATGTGCAAAGTACTGGGACTGATGAGGCGTGAGTTTCATGAAGATAAGTTGCCTATATTTACATGTATTCCATAAAGTACACCTGTAAATATAGGCATTAATCTGTTAGGCACGTCTCAAGCCGATTCCTCAGTCGTACTTTTATATTTTGCAGGGATATTCAATTTAAAGACATCTTCTTTAATGTTACTTTGAAAAGTCTTTAAATCAAGTAAAAGTTGCTTATACTCTTCGGAAGTAGTGTCCGTTTGTTTTTTCAGTTTTTCAAGTGTCGCTTTTGCCTTGTTATGGAACTGTGCGTCATTATACAGTTGCATAGCCTCAGTAAGGGATTCAACTGTGCTAACACCTGATTCGTCTGGCTGATAAAACTTACTCAGCAGTTGTGCAGATGCGTAATAGGTCGAAAAACTACTCAATTCATCTTTTTTGCTGCCGTCAATGTTCAAGATGACATATGCATTCTCTCCTCTGAATGGCTGACCTGTCAGCCTATCAATAAGCATCATTTTGCCGTCTTTTTCTTCGATAGTTAAATCATCAGGCAGGGTTTCATTTTTATTAAAAAGAAGCTTGTATCCTGTTAATGACTTTGCAATACCTGCTGTATCGAAGCGAAGTTCAAATGAAGAGTTTAGAAAGGGACCTTTCTCAAAAATTCTTTTCCCAAGTACGGATGATATCTTCGCAACCTTGGCCGAAATGGATAGGATGATAGCGGCTTCTGCAAAAACGGGAATACCAGCAGCGGTATTTAGAAGTGCAGAGAGTGTCTCAAGTTGTTGTTCATTAAATGTGTCGGCAATCAATTCAAAAGAGAAGGTCAATGTGCTTTTGTCTAATGCAGGAGAGTAAAATACAATCCGGCTGCCGTTTTGAAAAGCTTCTGGGTAAATGAAATCATAGTCATCAGTTTTTTTCTGAAGCACGTTGAGTGCTTTAGGAGCTGAGCCACTATCTGCGTAGCCTTTTACACCAGATACACCCAAAATATCTTTTTTGCCTCCAAACAATTTCTCTGGCGTATCCCCAAGATAAATGGTCAGCCACTCTACAAGCAGGGGTTTCCCCATGCCAATAGGTTTGTATGGTACTGGTTTAATATCACGAGTAGTAGCCGCACTCAAATTGAGGAGTTGCTCCAAGCTAAATTTTGTTTTCAGATCTTCATCTGACACAAATTTATTGTGGATAAAATGATAGAGTTTCATAAGACTATGTGTTTAAAGATGCGATTGTGATACAATAAATTTCGATTGTTGAGATTTATCTGTAAGACGCTATAGATTGTCTAAAGTTGCAAAGTGAGTACGATATTTTTATCCTCAGGAGATTTTTATTCGATCAAATAAAATAAGCAATGTTAGGTATGATATTGTTCAGTAATGTCTTTATACCAGTCCATCCGTAATAACTAACCGAAACCAATTTTACTATGAGACATTAGTATTGCTTAGAATCTCTAATCAAAATGCCCCCGCAGACATCTGTCTCCGGGGGCATATTTACATCTCATCAGGTAGCGGAGCGGATTACCGCACCACCGTCAGGGTTTGACGGTCGCTCAGGTCATTGCCGTCTATGTCGGTGGCGCTGATCTGGACTACATAAACCCCCTCAGGTACCTGGCCGCCGGTGAGGCTCTGGCCGTTCCAGGTGAAGTCAGGGTTGCTGGCGGAGAATACCAGATCGCCCCAGCGGTTGAAGATGCTGATCTGGAAAGTTCCGACGTTGTAGTGGCCTACGCGGTACTCGTCATTGGTACCGTCTCCATTGGGGGTGAAGGCGCTGGGCAGCCAGATACCTTTGACCTTGCGGACTTCGATCAGCTTGCGCAGGACCTGTTCGCAGCCATTGAGGTCTGTCGTGCGGGCGCTCACCTCGTAGATGCCGGGATAGGCATATTCATGGGTCGGGTTTTCTACCTGGCTGGTATTGCCGTCCCCGAAGTCCCACAACCAGTCTGTCAGACCGATGGAGGTGGCTACGGAGAAGTCCACCACGGCCAGCGGGATATCCAGTTTGTCGGCGCTGGCTTCGATGCGCTGGTCTTGCTCCGGATAGGTGTAGCCGGTGACAGCCTGCCGGGTATTCACACACCCCCGGTCAGAGACAGGCTCTGCATAATAGGTGGTGCTGAAGGGCAGGGGAGGAGTGATATAGGTAGCATCGGTGTAGAAGGCTACGGAATCATCCACGGCGTAGTACCAGCGCACTTCCGTATTGCGGGGGGTGATGACCGTCAGGCGGGCAGACTCGGAGAAACATACCGTATCTTCCTGTACCTGCAGGATCGTCGGCAGCGGAAATACATCCACGGTAGCGCGGGAGTTGCCATAACACCCGGAGTCAGAGTATGCCACGAGAATCACGTCGTACCGGCCGGGCTCTGCGTACCGGTGTTGGGGTGAGGGCAGGATAGAAGTCTGGTTGTCCCCAAAAGCCCAGTCCCAGCTGTTGATACGGCCTACCGGGATTGTGGACAGGTTGGTAAACGGTACAGAATCATAGAGACAGACCGGGCGGGAGCTGTACAGTACCCGTGGATACGGGTTGATGAAAACCTCCTTGCGGATGGTGTCCAGACAGCCTGCATTGGTCATGACCCCGAGGGTGACCGTATAGGTTCCATACCCCGAAGCCGCATAGGTATGGGTGGGCTTGTTATTTTCCGTCGTCACGCCATCCCCAAAGTCCCAAAACCAACGTGCCAGCGGGGTGCGGCTGTCAAACTGCGTCTGGTCGTAAAACTCCGTCACGGCGTTTTCGCAGGCATTGTCCCAGCGGAAGTCCGCCGTAGGCTCCGGATATACACTCACGACCCGCTGCACGTCATCAGTACAGCCTTTGTCAGTTGTGACCGTCAGGGAGATCAGGTATTCGCCGGCACTGTCGTAGATATGCGTGGGCCGGATGGCATTGGAGAAGTTGAGCGGGTCATTGGGGTCATCTCCAAAGTCCCAGCTCAGGGCGCTGATATAGTCGAGGTTACCCCCTACCACAGAGGCCGTTGAGGCCAGTACGAGACTGTCTTCACAGGCACTGATCACCCGGAAGTCAGCTTCGGGATTAGGATGGGTAAACACCGTCCGGATCTGGTTATCTGCACAGCCAAAATTGGTGAGGGCCGTCAGGGTGACGTTGTAGTACCCAAACGTATCATACACGTGGCCGCTATTGGGACCGGTACCCTGGGGCGTATTGTCTCCATAGTCCCAGGTATAATTCACCACAATCCCGCCCGGCTCAATGGTTGTGGTGTTGGAGAACTGGTTAGGCAGCCCTTCGCAGACGTTGGTAAAGGTAAAATCAGCGTCAGGGGTAGGATGTACCACGATCTGTTTAGAGACAGAGTCCCGGCAGCCCACATCGGTCACAACAGCCAGCTCGGCAGTATAGGTACCCGGGGTGGCATACGCATGTTGCGGGTCATTGGCCGTAGAGACAGGTGATCCATCTCCAAAGTCCCATTTCCAGCTCACAATATTGCCTGCGCTGAGGCTGGAGGCATCTGTAAAGGAAGTGCTCAGTTTTTCGCAGACAGAGTCCGCCACAAAGTCCGGCACCGGAGCAGGGTAGGGTGAAATGGTCACAGCCGTAGGCAGACCCGGGCAGCCCAGTGAATCAAAGGCCACCACCAGTACGGTACTGTCCTGTGTGATGCTGGCCAGGGTGATGGAGTTACCGACAAAAAAACCAGCACTCCAGAGGTAGTTGACCCCACCTGCCGCAGTAAGGGTCGTACCCTCATTCACACAGATGTTCAGGTCGCCGGATACCAGGGCTTCGGGGCCCAGCTTGACATCCACCGTCACCTCGATCGGGCTGCTGGAGCAGCCGTTGTTAAACATCACCACGGAGTACGTGGTAGGAGTGGTCGGGCCTACGGTGATGCTGGCCGTCGTATCTCCTGTGCTCCAGAGGTAGGTATAACCCGCAGAGAGGTTGCCGATTGCCGTCAGGGTCACAGAGTCACCGATACACACCGCAGGCTGAGCGGGGATAATCTCTCCGGAGAGGGCAGGATTGACTACGACAGATACATAGTCAAAAGTTGTACATACCCCATCCGTCACCTGCACGATATAGTTAAACTGGCTGATCGTGAGGCTGTCGTTCGGGTACTCAAAGGTCGGCTGGGCGATACCGGTATTGTTGATGATGGTATCGGGGCTCCAGGTATAAGACTGTCCCGGTATTGCCGGCGTACCCAGCGTGAAAGGAAAGCTGGAGCAGATCGTCACATCGGGACCAGCATTGGCAGTAGCCCCTGTGGTCAGGTTCACGACGCCCGGTATCGAGATTTTGCAGCCGAAGGTGTCCTCCAGTTGCAGCGTAAACGAATAGGTATTGGGCGCCGGGTACAAATGCTGGAAGCTGGAGTCGGACGTGAACGGGTTAAAGTTCAGGTTTCCGTTTCCGGTCCAGTTGGTGACCGGGAATACATTATTATACAGACTCGGTATCGTGGACTGGGGGAGTGCCGTGAGCTGTACCAGGTTACAGCCGATCGGGATGCCTGCGGCAGACGAGGCAGCGAGGGTTTCATCTACATAAATGATGATCGTAAACTGGTTGAAACCCGGCACGGGACATCCGTCGTCATTGACCGAGACCACAAAATAATAAGCGCCGGCCGCATTGGCAGGAGGGGTCCAGCAGAACCTCGCGATCGGGGACGGGCCCGTGATCACATTGGAGATGGCCGGGTTAGCCGCATCCGTAAAGGTCGCACCGGGTATCCCCTGGTTCCAGGTGATGGTATAGTTGAGCGAGGTGTCCTGCGGGATGACCGGGATATCAAAGCAGATATTCACCCCGGCACATACCCGGGCTTCATTATAACTCAGCGGGAAGGCAGGTACATCATCATCTCCGATGATGACATCCTGGATACCACCGGTGACCGGGTTGCCCGACTGGCACCCGCCGATGACCGTGATCTGCATGTCGCGGGTTACCTGCCCGATGAGGACACCGTTCCGCCACTCTTTGACCACAATACACATCACACCCACGACCTCACTCCCGCTGGGGTTAGGGGTCATGGTGATGTCACCGGTCTGCCCGTTGATGCTTACGATCCAGGTCGGGCCGAGGGGTTGCGCCGGCGAAAACCCGGTATTATACGTGACAGGTGCCCCCTGGGTATTAAAGCAGTTGCCCAATTCATACGAGAGGGAGTCTCCGTCCGGGTCTGTTGCGCCCTGGTTGAAGGTGAAGAGGTCACCAGAGCAGATATAGGGTACGGGCGGGTTGTTGAAAGTCGGTGAGCTGTTGCAGGGCGTGATATTGAGGTTGATCACGGTGCTGCCGGAGAAGATACCTTCATTCCCGGCTCCGGAGTCAATCGCCCCGTTTCGGCAACAGTTGCCCCATCCGATGGTGTACTGTGTACAGTTGACGTTACAGAAGTTGAAGTCTGCGTAATAGACTACTTCTGCTACCCCATTGAGGGGCGGGTTGGGGTTATTGCCTTCGCAGTTGGTCGGGTACAGGTTAGGCGCTGCACTCAGCAGGGTAGGGCAGATGGGCGTCACCTCATCGTAGCTCACAAACACCCAGTTGCTGATCTGGGTAGGCTGGGTACAGTTACCAGCACCCGTAAACGTGACATCGCCGGTTCCGGGAGCCGGTGGAGGGGTGGAGGTACTCACAGGTACACTGCCGGCCATGGCCGCACCAGAACAGTCATAGTAGGTTTTGTGGTAGATCCGATACGTACAGGGACCTGTACACTCGTAGGTAATATCAACCCCCATAAAGTGGGAGGCCTTCAGGCTGGCGGCTGAAAGAATGATCAGCAGCGCGGCCAGCAACATCTTGCGTAGTACAGCTATGTGCATGGTGAAAAGGGGTTTCCAGAAGCTTAACAATGCGTAACACGAATTTAATACAACCATAAGAAAAAATGACCTACAGCAAACAGCAGGTCTTTACAAGGGTTGTGTTACAGCAAGTGTGTGTTGGGTATGAGCCGGAACAGACCTAAAATCCAGGTTTAAAATTACATAAAAAAAACCATAACTCAGGAAGGCCCGTATTAAAAAATCGGTCATTACCCCAAAAAAAACGATGGTACAGGCATGGGCACCTGCTGAAAACCTGTGCGGTTCACGCGGGAAAAGCGTAGCCCGGTTGGCTTATCCGGAAATTTAGCTGTACTTTTGCGCCGTCATTGGCTAAGTCCAGACACCCCTATATGCTGAAACTCCGCAACATCGCGATTATCGCACACGTTGACCACGGGAAGACCACCCTCGTGGACAAAATGCTCGTCATGGGACAGCTCTTCAAATCACATGAGCGACCGGGCGAACTTATCATGGACAACAATGAGCTGGAACGGGAGCGTGGTATCACGATTCTGGCCAAAAACGCCAGCGTTCGCTACAAAGATTACAAGTTTAACCTGATCGACACCCCCGGCCACAGCGATTTTGGGGGGGAAGTAGAGCGGGTCCTGAACATGGCCGACGGGGTACTTCTCCTCGTGGACGCTTTTGAAGGGCCTATGCCCCAGACCCGCTTTGTGCTCCAGAAAGCCCTGCAACTCGGACTCAAGCCCATCGTGGTCATCAATAAGGTGGACAAACCCAACTGTCGCCCCGATGAGGTGCAGGAAGGGGTGTTTGAGCTGATGTTTGAACTCAATGCGACGGAAGACCAGCTTGATTTCCCCACAGTGTTTGGTTCTGCCAAAAACAACTGGATGGGTCCGGACTGGAAAACGCCGACGGAGGACATCTCTTACCTCATGGAGCAGATCATTGACCATATCCCACCCCCACGGGTAGAGGAGGGCCTGCCCCAGATGCAGATTACGTCGCTCGATTTTTCTGCCTACGTGGGCCGGATCGCGATCGGACGTATCTACAAGGGTACCATCCGCGAAAATATGCCCATTGCCCTCGTCAAGCGTGACAACTCCGTCGTCAAAACCCGGGTCAAGGAGCTATTCCTTTTCGAAGGCCTGGGACGGGTGAAGGAAGAAGTCGCCCATGCCGGCGAAATCTGCGCCCTCGTGGGACTGGAAAATTTTGAGATCGGCGACACCGTCACCGACCCCGAAAATCCCCAGGCCATGCCACCGATCAGCATTGATGAGCCGACGATGAGCATGCTCTTTACCATCAACAACTCGCCGTTTTTTGGAAAAGAGGGCAAATTTGTTACCTCCCGCCACCTCAAAGACCGCCTGGATAAGGAGCTGGAGAAAAACCTGGCGCTCCGGGTCCTGGAAACAGATGCCGCTGATGCCTTTATGGTATTTGGCCGGGGGGTACTGCACCTCGCCATCCTGATCGAGACCATGCGCCGCGAGGGATATGAGCTCCAGGTAGGCCAGCCGCAGGTAATCGTCAAAGAAATAGACGGCAAAAAATGTGAGCCAGTCGAAGAGCTGCGCATTGACCTGCCTGACAATGTAGCCGGACGCGCGATTGATGCGGTCACCCAACGCAAAGGTGAAATGACGAATATGGAGCGCCGCGGCGAACGCACGTTCCTGACCTTCAAAATCCCGGCACGGGGCATCATCGGCCTCCGAAACGAACTCATGACGGCCACCGCAGGTGAGGCCGTTGTGTCACACCGCTTCCTGGACTTCGAGCCCTGGAAAGGTGACATCCCCAAACGGTTTAATGGCTCCATGATCTCCGGTGAGGGAGGCCAGGCGCTGGGCTATTCACTCGACCGTCTCCAGGACCGCGGACGTTTTTTTGTGGACCCGATGGACAATATCTACGAAGGTCAGATCGTCGGCGAAAACAGCCGGGGTGATGACATGGTCGTAAACCTGACCAAGGCCAAAAAACTTACCAACATCCGGACCACAGCTTCGGATGAAAAGGTACGGCTCCCGCCCGCCATCCGGTTTTCGCTGGAGGAGGCGCTGGAGTATATCCAGGAGGATGAGTATGTAGAGATTACCCCTGCTTCGATCCGTCTCCGCAAGATATACCTCAAAGAACACGAGCGCAAACGCAGTTAATAGCAGTAGAATAACCTGCTCACCCGGAAGCTGATGCTTCCGGGTGTTTTTTTTCTGCGCGGCAGGTGGTTTATTTGCCACATGGAAGACATCCTGAGCCTGGGGTTTATATGGCAGGTAGCGCTCACGGCGGGCTTCGTGGCGGTATTTACGCTCTGGGGCGTATGGGCGGAGCGTAAGGTGTCCGCTTTTATCCAGGACCGGCTGGGGCCGATGGAGACCGGACCCTGGGGCGTACTCCAGACCCTGGCAGATGTGATCAAGCTGGTCCTCAAAGAGCCTATTGTGCCCGCCCAGGCTGACCGTGTGTTGTTTGTCCTGGCACCGGGGGTGATTTTTGTAGCTGTCTTTGCTGGATTTGCGGTATTGCCGCCCGGGCCGGGGATGTCAGGCAGCCATATCAGCATCGGCGTATTATATATCCTGGGCATCGTAGCCATAGACGTGATCGGGCTGCTCATGGCAGGCTGGGGAGCAGGCAATAAATATGCGCTCCTCGGTGCAGTCCGGGCCGTCGCGCAGATCGTCTCATACGAAGCGCCGGTGGCACTGGCAATGCTGGCCGGGGTGTTGATGTATGGTACACTTGACCTCCAGGAAATCACCCTCCTCCAGGGGATCTACAGCCCCGAGCCGGTGCGCCTGCTGGGGTACTGGGACATAACCCAGACAGGCGGCATCCTCTCCTGGGGCATCATCCGGTATCCGCACCTTCTGCTGGTGTTTGTGTTGTATTTTGTGGCGACCCTGGCAGAGACCAACCGGGCGCCGTTTGATATTCCGGAGGCGGAGTCTGAGCTGGTCTCGGGCTTTCATGTGGAGTATTCAGGCCTGCGCTTTGCACTGATATTTCTGGCAGAGTACGGCAAAATGCTCCTGGTATGTGTCGTGGGCGCTACGTTGTTTTGGGGGGGCTGGAATACCCCGCTGCCCAATCTGAGCTTGCCTGGCGGGTTTCAGCTCCCGCTGGCGGCCTGGACGTCGGGTCCTGCAGGTACCTTGTCCGGATCACTCTGGGGATTCGGGTGGTTACTCATCAAGTCGCTGGCCCTTGTCTGGGTGCAGATGTGGGTCCGGTGGACCTATCCCCGCCTGCGGGCCGACCAACTGATGACCTTCTGCTGGAAATATCTGACACCAGCCGGACTGGTCTTGTTTTTGATCAGCACATGCTGGAAATTAGCTGAAACATACGCCTGGCTCTGAGCCGGCGGACGGTGTATCTGCGAGAGGGCCTCTGATTACAAACAACTGTTGATTCCCCGACTTCCCATATCCGACTTCTGGCACAGCTTACAGGTGGACCACACACCCGTAATAGATGTACGCTCTCCGCAGGAGTTTCTGCACGGGCATATCCCGGGCGCTGTCAATATTCCCCTGTTTGACGATGAGGAGCGGGCAGCGGTCGGCACCCTGTACAAACAAGTCAGCCGTGATGCGGCAATCCTGCGTGGATTGGAGCTGGTGGGGCCTAAACTGGCCGCTTTTGTGCGGCAGGTGCGTGAGGTGGCTCCGGGGGGCACCATACTGGTCCACTGCTGGCGGGGGGGCATGCGGAGCGAATACATGGCCCTGCTCTGGCAGACGACCGGGATGAAGGTGGCTACCCTGCAGGGAGGCTACAAAGCGTACCGCCAGTCTGTACTGGCGACGATGGCACGCCCCTGGAAACTACGGATCCTGGGAGGGGCTACCGGCAGTGGCAAAACAGCCTGTCTCCAGGCAATCGCCGATCAGGGCGGTCAGATACTAGACCTGGAGGCACTGGCGCATCATAAAGGATCCTCCTTCGGAAGCCTGGGCCAGTTGCCACAACCTACCACCGAGCAGTTTGAAAACGACCTGCATGCAAGGCTCATGTGCCTGGATCCCGATCAGCCGGTATGGGTGGAGGACGAGAGTGTATCCATCGGCAAGGTATTTATCCCCAAGCCGTTTTGGGACCAAATGTGTGCCTCCCCGGCCGTGATACTTGAGATACCCCAGGAGGTTCGTATCCGGCATCTGGTGCAGGAGTACGCAGCCCATGATCCGTCAGAGATGGAAGCGGCGCTGGCGCGTATCAGCCGCCGCCTGGGGGGGCTTCAGTACCAGCGGGCCCTGGAAGCCTACCGTGCAGGGGATCTTGAAGAAAGTACGCGTATTGTACTGGCTTATTACGATAAAGCCTATACCTTTGCGATCTCGCTTAAACCTCAACATCTTGTAACCCGGCTGACGGTAGCTCAGGACGATGCCCCCGCCACAGCACGTACCGTCCTGCGTATATCCCAGCCACATTGACACCACACGATCTTTCAGAACCAACCTTTACCATGAACGCTGAGCCGATCCGCCTCACCCAGTACAGCCACGGCGCAGGTTGCGGATGTAAAATTTCGCCCCGTGTCCTGGATCATATCCTCAAAGCCGGACATATTACCCTTCCACATCCAGACCTGATCGTAGGGCATGAGACCAAAGACGATGCGGCGGTATTTGACCTGGGAGATGGTACAGCCCTGGTGAGTACCACCGATTTTTTTATGCCTATCGTAGATGATCCGTATGACTTTGGGCGTATCGCCTCTGTCAACGCGATCAGTGATGTATATGCGATGGGAGGAACCCCTATGCTGGCCCTGGCGATCCTGGGCTGGCCGATAGATAAACTGCCTGCTGCTGTCGCCAATCAGGTACTGGAAGGCAGCAGGGCGGTATGCCGTGAGCTCGGAATCCCGCTTGCGGGCGGTCACAGCATAGACAGCCCGGAGCCTATTTTTGGACTGGCTGTTTCTGGACGGGTAAATATTGCCAATATCCGCAAAAACAGCACGGCACTGCCCGGAAACAAACTGTTCCTCACCAAACCACTCGGGGTGGGTATCCTGACCACCGCCCAGAAAAAAGGCAAACTCCGGCCTGAACATGAAGGTCTGGCCACCGGGTGGATGCTCACCCTCAACAAGGTCGGTGAGATTTTTGCCCGCCATGCTTACGTCAAGGCCATGACAGACGTGACAGGATTTGGGTTGCTGGGCCACCTCTCGGAGATGTGTGAGGGGGCCCGCACAAGCGCCGTGGTTCACTACCGGGAGGTACCCCGTATCGCAGAGTCGGAAGGGTATATCACAGAAGGGTGTATCCCCGGAGGCACTAACCGCAACTGGGAGAGTTTTGGGGATAAAATCACCGGGGTTGATGAGGGCGTTGTACGCGCCTATCTCTGTGATCCGCAGACCAGTGGGGGCCTTTTGGTGGCAGTCGTATCGGAGTATGAAAACGAGTTTATCCAACTGGCGAGGGGCCTCGGCCTGGAACTCACCAGTCTGGGGTACATGACCGAGCGGGAGGACGCCCTCATCACCGTGAAATAACCCCCTCCCGTATCATACGGGCCTGAGTGTACCTTCTGGATAGGTGATATCCCAGAGGAAAAGTCCCTCGGGCGGGGCATTAGGACCTGCTGCACGCCGGTCCTGCGCCTCAATCATACGCCGGAAGTCCTCCGGCGTCAGGACACCCCGGCCTACTTCTATCAGACTGCCCACAATCGCCCGCACCATCCCGCGCAGGAACCGGTTGGCTGTTATCTCAAAAACCAGCAGCCCATCCTCGCCTGCATACCAGTGTGCGCGGTCTATCCGGCACCGGAAATGGTCATTGTACGAGTGCGACTTACAAAAGGACTCAAAGGACTCATACGACATCAGCCAGGCAGCACCTTCATTCATGGAGTCGGGATCCAGCGGGAACCGGACCCACGCCGCCAGGTCCGGGAGCAGGGGCGCCTTGCGGGTGCTGACCTGGTACCGGTAGGTCCGGCTCGTGGCTGTGAAGCGGCAGCTGAATGCCGGGTCCGGGGTTTCATACAGGGTATGCACTGCGATGTCACGGGGCAATACCCCGTTCACGCGGGCCAATATCCGGCCGGTAAGGGGTTCATCCCAGTCAAAATGTGCCATCTGACGGCGGGCGTGTACCCCTGCATCTGTCCTGCCGGCCCCCGTAACAGATACGGGTGACCGCAGGATCGTAGCCAGGGCCTGCTCCAGCGCTGCCTGGACAGAGGGAGCATTGGGCTGAGACTGCCACCCGCCGTAAGCGGTACCCCGGTATGAAATGTCGAGTATGTATCGCATGAATGGGAGGCTTTTTCTGCAAAAAAAAGGATGTATCTGGCTATTTCATTCCTTTTCCCTACCTTTGGCAGGCTGTTATCTCGTTCGGACTTCAATATTAGCCTAATGCTGCAAAGAATCCAATCCGTGTTTTTGTTTCTGGCTGTGGTCATTAACCTGAGCCTGCTGGCTGCCCCCCTCTGGCAGTATCAGACCCATGGGGAGACCGAAATCCTCTCCGGGCTGGGTACCCAGGCTACCCTGGCGGATGCCTCTCAGGCAGCTACAGGCATTAATGGGTATGGCGAGTCCATGAAATCAGCAGCACACATAACCCTGGTAATCCTGACCATCGTGGTATCTGGGTGGCTGGTGTACGTGATTTTTCAATACCAAAACCGGATGCGGCAAAAACAACTGGTTTATGTTGCCATCTCCGGCATATTTCTGGAGGTCATGAGCCTGGTCTGGCTGACAATGCAGTCGCCTGCTTTTATCATGGGGAGTGCAGACAACGGACGTCCCCAATGGGGATTTGCCTTGCCCGTAACCGCAATATTGTTTGCCTGGCTGGCGATCGGCCGTATCCAGCATGATGAAGAGCTTGTCCGCTCCTCCAACAGGGTGCGCTAAGTTTTTCACATTTTTTAATGTCTGATTATCAATTTATTAAGAAGGATTTTCTAAATTTGCAGAGAAAATTTGCAGCGGGGTGGAATATGCACGGGATTTGACAAATACAAAATTTACAATTATTTAACACCAAAATTTAATTTTTACTAACAGTTTGGTATAAAAATAGTAATTTTGCAATGTATATATCGTATAACCCAACTCGTATGAGCATTACCAAGAAGTATTTGAAGAGTAAGCCTGTCTGCAAGGTAACCTTTAAGCTTTCCAAAGAACTTGCCAATGGCGCTTCTTCTGTACACCTCGTAGGCGATTTTAATGGCTGGGATACCCAGGCAGAGCCTATGGAAGCCATGAAGAGCGGAGCCTTCTCTGCGACACTTGACCTGGAGCAAGGCAAGGAGTACCAGTTTCGCTACCTGCTCGATGGAGCTGCCTGGGCCAATGATGATGAAGCCGACAAGTATGTTTCATCTCCCTTCTCTGATGCCCAAAATGCAGTCGTGATCGTCTGATCAAGGCTTGGCGCGCACACATTCCAACGAAAAACACCCGCATCATCTGTCAGACGGTGCGGGTGTGGTATGTACGGTAAGACCTTACCTCAGCTGGCTGCCCTGAAGAACTGGTGTGCGTCTGCAAGGCGGGCATTGGCTTCATCCAGGGTAACCTCAAAGTCTACCCGGTCGCTGTCTGGCATATCAAACATGATGTCCAGCATGATGGACTCGATGATGGCACGCAGTCCTCGCGCCCCGAGCTTCAGGTCATTGGCCCGTCGTACGATCATGTCCAGGACTTCATCGCTGATGCGGAGGGATTTTCCTTCCAGCTCAAACATGCGCTCATACTGACGGACGATGGCATTTTTGGGCTCAGTGAGGATCCTGCGCAGGGCTTTTTCGTCGAGGGGGTTGAGTGCTGTGATGACCGGCAGACGACCGATAATCTCCGGGATCAATCCATACGCCCGCAGGTCAGCAGGCTGGATGTACTTGTAGAGATTGGTCTGGATGGTATGCGCCGCCTCGCGGTTGGCATTAAATCCGATCGTACTCACGGCAATCCGGCTGGAGATCAGCCGCTCGATCCCTTCGAAGGCACCGCCGCAGATAAAGAGGATATTGCTTGTATCAATCTGAACGAGGCTTTGCTCAGGATGTTTGCGTCCACCTTTGGGCGGAACATTGGCTATGGTGCCTTCAAGCATCTTGAGCAGGGCCTGCTGTACCCCCTCCCCGCTCACGTCGCGGGTGATGGAGGGGTTGTCAGACTTGCGGGTGATCTTGTCGATCTCGTCTATGTAAACGATGCCCTTTTGGGCGGCCTCCACGTCGTAGTTGGCTTCCTGGAGGAGCCTGACCAGGACACTCTCCACGTCCTCGCCCACATATCCGGCCTCTGTGAGGACCGTCGCGTCGGCGATACAGAAGGGGACATTCAGCATCCGGGCGATGGTGCGTGCGAGGAGGGTTTTGCCGGTACCGGTCTGGCCCACCACGAGGACATTGCTTTTTTCCAGCTCGACCTGTTTAGACTCATCGGACTCGGCGTCCATGATCCTGCGGTAGTGGTTATAGACCGCTACAGACAGGACTTTTTTGGCCTCATCTTGCCCGATGACATACTGGTCGAGGTAGTCAGCGATCTCACGGGGCCGGGGCACCCGCGTGATGCGGGTGACCGGCTTTTCCTTGAATTCTTCCTCGATGATGGTGCTGGCATGCGCCACGCAGTTTTCGCAGATATGCGCACCGCCATAGCCTGCCAGCAGGATCTGTACCTCACGCTTGGAGCGTCCGCAAAAGGAGCAGCTTTCGTTTCGCATTATTTTGATTCAGGTTCCTTCTTTCTTCCGAGGACTTCATCCACCAGGCCGTATTCTTTGGCCTCAGGGGCAGTCATCCAGTAATCGCGGTCAGAGTCAGCCCATACTTTGTCAAAAGGCTGATTAGAGTGGGTAGCGATGATCTGATACAGCTCATCCTTCACGATCTGGATCTGCTTGTAGGCGATCTCGATATCGGAAGCCTGGCCCTGAGCACCGCCCATCGGCTGGTGGATCATCACCCGGGAGTGTGGGAGGGCAGAACGTTTGCCTGCTGCACCTGCGCAGAGCAGGACAGCACCCATAGAGGCTGCCATACCGGTACAGATGGTAGCGACGTCCGGGCTGACGATCTGCATCGTATCATATATTCCCAGGCCTGCATATACAGAGCCACCGGGAGAGTTGAGATAAATGCTGATGTCTTTTTTGGCGTCGGCTGACTGGAGAAAAAGGAGCTGGGCAGAGACAATGTTGGCTACCTGGTCATTGATCCCCATACCCAGGAAAATGATGCGGTCCATCATCAGGCGGGAAAACACGTCCATGGCGATTACATTGAGCTGACGCTCCTCAATGATGTTGGGCGTAAGGCCATAGATCTGGGGCACAGTCGCTGCCTGGCGATTGGCCTGGGTCATGTAATCGTGCAGGGTGAGGCTGTTGAGCCCGAGGTGGCCCGTAGCGTACTTCCGAAATTCGTCGGGGTGCATGTAAGCTTCCATAATTGGTGAACTGGTAAAGTTATAGATTATTGCCGAAAGTAAAAAGGATTATCCTTTGTAAAATAATAACACCTATTCCTTCGAAAATGTGACACCATTCATCAAAAAAATCGGTTACATCTGTGTGGCGATTATCTTTGTATCAAGCATTTTCCGGCTACAGCCTGTTACTCACTTCTTTATGAGGCAGTTGTAGACTCGGCTATCCCTATTGCCGTCTGCTTATGAAAACCTGGCACCTGATTTCCTGGCTCTTTGTGTTAGCCTTGCCTTGTCTCAGTCCGGCCCAGTCGCTGCCTGTCAAGGGGCAACGATTCAGGATGCCGTCTGATGGCCTATATCTGCCCGCTACGGTGGTATTGCGGATCAATCCTGCCTATCGGGCTGACTGTCACCCGGATACCCTGACCATTCCGGGGCTGGAGACCCGTATGGCGCTCCTCAAGTCGGTGTCGTTCCAGCAGACATTTCCGGGCAGCCACCCGCCCGGTACAGCCGTGTCTCCGGAGGGCCTCCCGCTCATGGACCTTTCACTCCTGTATACCCTGAGGTATACCGGGCCTGTGTCTGTGGAGGAAGCTGTAAATCTGCTGCTGTCGCATGAGGCCGTGGTGTATGCCGAACCCTGGTATGTCCAGGAAACCTTTCTCCAGCCCAATGATACCTATGCTGATACAACCGGCGGGCTGGATTTTATGTGGCACCTGGACCAGATGCAGGTGAGGCAAGCCTGGGACCTGAACCTGGGCGCGGACTCGGTAGTGGTGGGGATCGTTGATTCGGGGGTAGAACTCAATCATCCGGACCTCCAGCAAAACCTGGCCCTGAATACAGATGACCTCCCGGACGGCCTGGACAATGACCAGGACGGATATGTGGACAATTACAGGGGATGGGACTTCGGGGGAAGTGTATATGGGGGCCCCGGGGACAATAATCCCTCGATAGGGAATGTACATGGACTGTGGGTGACTGGCATCGTGGGCGCGACCCCCAACAATGGCCTGGGCGTACCCGGCCTCGCGTACAACTGCCGCTACCTCCCCCTCAAGGCAGCACCGGATGACTCCATCGGATATATCGTATCGGGCTATCCGGCCATCGTGTATGCAGCAGATCAGGGCGCCCAGGTGATCAATTGTTCCTGGGGCAGTTCGGTAAAAAGCCGATTTGGAGAGGATGTCATTTATTATGCGACCGTCAACAAACGAGCGGCTGTGGTGGCTGCCTGCGGCAATAGCACCTCCGACCAGGTATATTATCCGGCTGGGTATGACCGGGTCATCTCTGTCGCCAACACCACCTACGGCGATGTGATCTGCTGCAACTCCACCTACAACTATACGGTGGACCTCTCGGCACCGGGTTGGCAGATATGGAGCACCTTTGCTGCACAGGACTACTGGGCCTGGGGAGGAACCTCTGCCGCTGCGCCCAATGTAGCGGCGGCCGTAGCCCTGACCAAGGCTCATTTTCCGGATCTCACAGGGTTTCAGGCGGGGCAGCGGGTACGTGTTACCGCTGATGACCACTATGCAGTCAATGCACCCTACCTGGATAAACTCGGTACAGGACGTGCCAACTACTACCAGGCGCTGACGGCTCCCCTGCGACCGTCCGTACGCATCCTGGCGTGGGAGTCCGTGACGGCTGCCGGGGACGCCGTGGGAGATGATGCTTTTTTTCGGGCGGGTGATACTGTCAACCTCACATTTGACCTGATCAATTACCTGCATCCTGCCCTGGACCTGCAGATAGAGGCCTCGTTGGCGCCGGGGCAGGACGCATTTGCTGAGATGATCTCAGCCGCTGCCGATCTCGGCGGGCGGGCGATGATGGAGCGGTTTGAATTACCGGCTCCCCTCCGCCTGGTCGTCAAGTCCGGTGTACCTGCCGACTTCCCGATAGACATACGCATCACCTATACTGATACCGCTACCGGGTACCGGGACTTTTCTTATATCACGCTGATCGTCAACCGGTCCTGGATCAATATCCGGGCACCTCACCTGGCCACCAGCATCAATAGTCAGGGTAATATCGGGTTTAATGACTACGCCACCCAACAACAGGGCCTGGGTTTGGTCCGGGCCTCTCAGCCTAATGCGTTATTTGAGGGTGGCCTGCTGATCGGACGCTCGGCTACCCAGGTATCTGACCGTGTCCGGAACAATACCGGGCGCGACAATGACTTTTTCCCACTTTCGCTGGCAGCATACGTGGCAGGTGACCGGGCAGATGTGGAGGTAGCGACTTCGTTTCGGGACAATGCCAGCGGCAGCCCCCTGGGTATCCGGGCTGATCATCACGCGTATGCGTTTACCGATACAGCATGGGATGACTTTGTGATTCTCCAGTACCATCTCCACA
The DNA here is from genome assembly GCA_033762375.1 of Bacteroidia bacterium. Classification (GTDB taxonomy): domain Bacteria; phylum Bacteroidota; class Bacteroidia; order J057; family J057; genus RDXT01. Next base: position 162,600 of record JANRLQ010000002.1, on the reverse strand, counting down.
ACGAAAACCCCGGCTCTGTTGCCAACCTGTACGCGGGTTTGTTTGCGGACTGGGATATTTACCCCCGGTATCTCAGCACCAGTGTCTATTACCAAACCCAAAATGCGGCAGACTACCGGGCCGGGGACAAACTGGTCTATGCCTGGGACAAAAGTGGGGGCGATCCCTATTATTATGGTATATGCCTGCTGACTCCGCAGGGGTTTACGACTCGGGCAGTGGACCTGGGAACGGCCGTGAGCTTTTCGACCAGTGCCAAATTTCAAGCTCTGAGTCAGGTGCCTTCACCAGCGACCGGAGCAGTGGGGCTGATCGGGTCAGGCACAGACGTGGGGCAATATATCGGCGCGGGTCCTTTTCCGATCCCGGGTCTGGGAGTAGATACGGTGGCCTTTGCCATCTTGGCGGCGACCTCGCTGGATCAGCTTGCGGCAGATGCAGCGGCGGCCCGCCTGGCCTACCGGTGCCGGATCGAAGAAAAAGGTCCCCGGTATGTATTTTTTGCCTCCGATACCTCCGTTTCGCCGGGTTCTACCCTTCAGTTTTCAGACATAAATCCGGGGGCAACACAATGGAACTGGACCTTTGGGGATGGATCAGGCAGTCTGCAGCAGGCGCCCCAGCATAGTTTTGCGCAGCCAGGCACTTATCAGGTACAGCTCACCGTCTCGGACGGGGTCTGTACCCGGACATTCAGCCGGACGGTATTCGTCTCAGGCAATGTCTCTTCTGATCCCCGTCAGGGGGTGGGGGTTGAGGTATTCCCCAATCCGGCCAGGGAATCCGTCACCATATCCTGGGGAGGATTTCCGTTTGAAGCCGTCTTGTACGACCTGGTGGGCCGGGTCGTGGATACGGTTGCTGCGGGTCAGGGTAGTGTCACCCTGGACCTGCATGGGTTGGCGCGTGGTACCTATGTGCTGCGGGCGACCCGGGGACAGGAGGTATGGTCAGAGCTACTCCTGGTCGAATGATCCCTTTGAAGCGAACGTATCATACCGTCATCAACGACCTGGCGGGCGACCAGCGCCTCCAGCGGGTATGTGCTACCTTGTATGAGGCGGGGTTTGAGCCGGTATTGATTGGGCGGGAGTTGGCTGACTCACCGCAGTTGCCGCAGTTGCCGTATCGTACCCACCGCATCAAAGTATGGTTTCACCGGGGCAAACTAGCCTATCTGGAATACAACCTCCGCCTGCTGGGGTATCTGCTCCGGCAGCCGGCCGGCATTCTCAATCCCAATGACCTGGATACCCTGGGAGCAGGCTGGGCCGTATCGTGGCTTAGGCGTTTACCGCTGGTATATGACAGCCATGAGTATTATACAGAAGTGCCGGAGCTGATCGGGCGACCGCTTACGCGGCGGATCTGGCTGGCGCTGGAACGGATGATCTTGCCCCGCCTCCGGTGGATGTACACTGTCAATGACAGCCTGGCCGGTATCTATCACCAGTTGTACGGCATCCCGGTGGTCTCCATCCGCAACCTGCCGATGCCCCGTCCTGCTCCGTCCCACGCCCCCCGTGCGCGGATCCTCTTGTATCAGGGGGCGGTTAATGTAGGCCGGGGTATAGACCTGATGATCCGGGCTATGGAGATGCTTCCGGGGTATGAACTCTGGATTGTGGGGCGGGGGGATGTCTTATCGTCATTACAAACCCTCACCCAAACCCTGGGATTGGAGGGGCGGGTACGCTGGCTGGGATTTGTGTCACCGGCAGATCTGCCACACCTCACGGCACAGGCCTGTCTGGGGCTGAGTCTGGAGGAGGACCTGGGGGCCAATTACCGGTATGCGTCTCCCAACAAAGTATATGATTATATCCAGGCACATACCCCGGTATTGGTATCTGATCTCCCGGAGATGCAGCGCCTGGTCAGCGAGACCGGTACCGGCAGGGTGCTGACAGTTGCCGAGCGTACACCAGCGCAGTTGGCGACAGCTATCCGGGCTCTGGTGGAGGATGAGCGGGTATATGCACTATGCCGGGAGGCCTGTGTATCAGCTTCACAGGAACTGGTGTGGACACGCGAGCGCGGACGGCTTCTTTACATATATGAGCAGGCGGCGGGCCTCAAACCGGGTCTCCCTGCTGAGACCGGATCAGCGCATAGACATCCTCCTGCGTCCAGTCAGGGGTAGCACCTTTGCGGGAGGCAATCAGGGCACCCACCCCGCAGGCAAATCGCAGGGCCTCGTGGTCAGGTTTACCTGCCAGCCGGTGGTGGAGCAGCGCTGCCAAAAACGAGTCCCCACTCCCGATGGTATCGGCTACGGTTACCTTAAATCCTGTTTGCCGGTACAGGGTACTTTTGGTGCGAAGCCAGGCACCATCTCCGCCGAGGGTCACGCAGAGGGTGTCCCACTTGTATTTTTCCTGGAGGACGGCCATTTGAATACGGTCATCGTTTTCGTCTGTGTACCAGGACGCGATCAGGGCCAGCTCGTGTTCATTGAGTTTGACCATGCGGGCGCGGGACATAAGCTGCTCCAGGATTTCGCGGGTATAATGCGGAGCCCTGAGGTTGATGTCCAGGACGGGATACCGGGCAGCATCTACCAGGCGCAGGAGTGATGAGGCAGAAACAGAAGAGCGTGCCACCAGTGATCCGAATACCATGACCTCAGCTGCTGATACCCAGGCCTGTGCCGCAGGGGTCACCTCAATAAAATCCCAGGCAGAAGGATATACAATGTCATACCGTATTTCACTCGGGTTAGATACATCTGCCATGACCAGGCCAGTGGGGTAGCGCTCATCGGATTGGATGCCAGAAGTTTCGACATTGCGTGACTTCAGAAAATCCAGCAGGGCTGCGCCGGGCTCGTCTGTTCCCATGCGGCTGATGATGGCTGCCGATACCCCCAACTGGCGGAGGTGTACTGCAACATTCATCGGGGCGCCGCCGGGGTGGCGACCGTCTGGTAATACATCAAACAAAGTTTCTCCAAAACAAACGACCTGCGGTAGCATAAGCTGAGTTTTTGTTCACAAAACGCGATTGTCCTGCAAATCTGCCCATAACTGGCCCTGTGAATGGTCCGAAAGAGCCATGATCTCTTCCTTCCAGACACATCTGTACTTATTGCGGTCCTGAGCGGATTTATTTACGCTTTCACAACGCTGAATTTACGCGAATATAGTAATCAAACGGCATCAGTCGGCATAGTAACCGACTAAAGCCTGTTTTTTATCCTAAAAATCGTACTTTTTTCACGCGAAGAGGCTCCGGCAAGGGGTAATCTCGTCTCCGGGGTAATAAATACGCTCCAAAAACAGACCTAATGCCGGTGCAGTGTAGGCCGCAGGCGTAAGGGTAGGGGAGCTGAAAAGCGAAAGCAGATCCTGCTGCCCGATCTCTCCCCGGCCCGCAGCCACGAGCAGGCCAGTCATCCGGCGAACCATTTTCCAGAGAAAGTGGGAGGCTACCACATGGAGCAGTACAAGCTCTCCCTGTGTGAGGATGTCCAGCACCTGGACCTGGCACAGGGTGGAGGAAGACTCATCTTTTGTATTGGTAAAATGCCGGAAGTCCTTCATGCCCATCAGCAGCGGGGTGAGTTCGCGCATGCGATCAAGATCTGGCATATCGCGGAGCCACCACACATATTTTTTGGTAAAAGCCCGCCGGCTCCCGGAGAACTGATAGACATAACTCCGTGCTACGGCATGATGCCGGGCATGAAACCGGGGGGCAGCCCGCTCCGCCATCACCACTGAAATATCTGGCGGCAGGTGATCGTTGAGCTGGTTCTGGAGGAGTCCGGGCGGCAGGTCCAATGGCATGTCCAGGTGTGCTACCTGTCCCAGGGCGTGTACGCCCGCATCTGTCCGGCCTGCACCATAAAACTCAAAGTGTTCTGTCTGTGCTACCGCCCGGCAGGCGTCCATGCAGGTGCCTTGTATGGTCCGGTCTCGTTTTTGCAATTGCCAGCCAGCGTAGCGGGTGCCGTCGTACTCCAGGGTGAGTTTGTATCTGGGCATACCTCATCGGGTGAGAAAAGCGGCGTTGCCGGTATAGGTCTCCGGAGACAGGGCGAGGAGTTCTGCTTTTACCGCCGGGCTGATGTCAAGCGTCGCCACAAAGGCTTGCAGGGTGTCCGGCGTGACAGCCTGACCCCGGGTCAGGGCTTTGAGGGCCTCATACGGTTGTGGATAGGACTCCCGGCGCAGGATCGTCTGGACAGCCTCTGCCAGTACGGCCCAGTTGGCTGCCAGGTCGGCAGCGATACGGGGTTCATTGACCTGGAGTTTGCCGAGGCCCTTGGCCAGGGAGCGCTGGGCGATATATCCGTAGCCGAGGGCCGGGCCCAGGTTGCGGAGCAGGGTAGAGTCTGTCAGGTCCCGCTGGAGACGTGATACGGGGAGTTTGCGGCTGAGAAACTCCAGCATTGAAATGGCGAGCCCGCAGTTGCCTTCGGCATTTTCAAAGTCAATCGGATTAACTTTGTGCGGCATCGCAGAGGAGCCGACCTCTCCGGCTTTGACCTGCTGGCGGAAGTACTCCAGGCTGATATACAACCACATGTCCTGACACAGGTCTATCAGGGTGGCGTTGATGCGCTTGAGGCAGTCAAATATCCGTGCCAGGCCGTCGTAGTGCTCGATCTGGGTAGTAGGCCATGACCGGCTCAATCCCAGGGTGTTATTGACAAACTGCTCGGCAAATGCCTGCCAGTCATGGTCAGGATAGGCGATATAGTGTGCATTGAGGTTGCCGGTAGCTCCTCCAAATTTGGCAGGGTAGGGCAGTGATTTCAGCTCATCCAGATGCCGCCGGAGCCGCTCTGCAAATACGGCGATTTCTTTGCCGAGGGTGGTGGGAGAGGCCGGTTGCCCATGGGTGCGGGAGAGCATGGGGAGATGCTGCCAGATCCGGGCAAAATCAGCCAGGTGATCTGTCACGGCCTGGAGCTGTGGCAAATATACCTCCGCTATGGCATCCCGGAGCAGCATGGGGATGGCGGTGTTGTTGATGTCCTGAGAGGTCAGCCCGAAGTGGATAAACTCCAGATAGGGTGCCACCTCTGAGATACCGAGAGCCTGTACACGCTCCTTGATATAGTACTCAACGGCTTTGACATCGTGATTGGTCACGCGCTCAATCTCCTTGATCTGGGAAGCGTGGTCCGGGGTAAAGTCCCGGTAAATTTCACGCAGCCGGGCTTGTACATGCTCGGGGAGTGGATGTAGCGGCCGGAGTCCGGTCTGGAAGAGTGCGATGAGGTATTCTATTTCTACCTGCACCCGGCGCTGGATGAGCGCATACTCAGAGAGGAAGGGTGCGAGCGGGGCTGCAAGGCTTCTATAACGGCCATCAAGCGGAGAGAGTGCAGTCAGCACAGATAATTGCATGGGTACATCCCTTAAAGGTGCAAATATAAAAAAAATCCGCTCGCATGGGCGAGCGGATATGATAAAGGCCAGAATTATGGTTACCCATTCATGGCGGGCCGGAGCCGGACATGGTCCAGCCAGAAGGTCCCGAGCGGAATGACAGAGGCCAGAAACGCCTGTATCAGCCAGGTCCAATGCCAGCGCAGCAGGTACTGCACATGAAGGGCGGCCAGCCCAAACCCGACAAACAAGGCACCATGCACACTGCCGGTGAGGGTCACCATCAGGGGCATGCCTGCCAGATACTTGAGCGGCATGGCAATGCCGAGCAGCACCAGGTAGGAAATACCTTCGGCAATACCGATGAGCCGGAGCCGGCGTAATGCCTGGCGCTGAGCGGGGGTATGTGCGGGATCGTTAGGCATGGGTACGGAGTGTTATACCGTTTCGACACTGAGACGCCGGCCCCGGTAGCTGGTTTGGCGCAGGGCTTCAAGGACTTTGTGCTGATGGCGATCCTCGACTTCGACGACAGAGTGATTTTTCTGAATGTCTATCTGGCCGATTTTCACGGAGCGCCCTGGCATACTGCTGTTGAGCAGAAGGATGATGGTCTTGGGGGTCATGTTGTCCCGTTTACCCACGCTGATGGCGATTTTGGCAAATGAGCGGTTAAACCCGTTTCCATTCCCATTAACATACCCCTGGCCGTTTCCGTTTTGAGGCTGATCATCCCGGCGGTTGTAGGAGGACTTGCGGGGTGTAACCTCCACATTGAGGTCAGGCGCATTTTTGTAGTACGCCAGGAAGTGGTTGAACTCAGCCGAGACAAACCGTTTGATCAGCTCTTCACGGCTCAGCCACTCGAGTTTTTCGTAGATCACCGGGAGGAATGGCGCAATTTCAACTTCCGACACCTCCGTTTTCCCGATATTGTCTATCAGGTGGAAGAGCTGCGTTTCACAGATGTCCCGTCCGGAAGGTACCCGCTGCTGTTCAAAGCGTTTGTTGATCTTGCGCTCCAGTTCCTGGATCCGGAACCGCTCCCGCATGTGGATCACACTGATTGAGATACCACTTTTGCCAGCCCGGCCCGTACGACCGCTCCGGTGGATATACACCTCGGGGTCATCCGGCAGGTTGTAGTTGATCACATGTGTGAGGCTGTTGACGTCAAGCCCGCGGGCCGCCACGTCTGTAGCCACCAGGATTTGCAGCTGGTGATTCCGGAACCGGCCCATGACATAGTCACGCTGGGCCTGGGAGAGGTCACCATGCAGGGCATCGGCATTGTAGCCGTCCTGCATAAGCTTGTCAGCCACGTCTTTGGTTTCCTGCCGGGTGCGGCAGAATACAATCCCGAAGATCGCCGGATAAAAATCCACAATACGCTTCAGAGCCAGGTATCGGTCCTGGGCGTGTACCATATAATAATGGTGCAGGACATTGTCAGCTCCCGTATTACGCTTGCCGGTGGAGATCTCGACCGGATTGTGCATATACTTCTCGGAGATGCTGATCATCTCGGGCGGCATTGTCGCGGAGAAAAGCAGGGTCTGTTTTTCTTCCGGGGTCGTGGACAGGATGGCGTCCAGGTCATCTTTAAAGCCCATGGACAGCATTTCATCAGCTTCATCCAGGACCAACCATTGGATATTGCTGATATCGAGGCGCCGGCGGTTGAGGAGGTCGAGGACACGTCCGGGTGTCCCCACGACTACCTGCGCACCACGCCGGAGTTCTGCTATCTGGTGTTCGATAGGAGCGCCTCCGTACACAGATACTACCCGAATCTGGGGAAGTTTGGCAGCAAACTGCGTCAGGTCTCGGCAAATTTGAAGACAAAGCTCCCGGGTAGGGCAGAGGATCAGTACCTGCGGATTTATGTTTTTGGGGTCTAACTGTTGCACGACAGGTAAGCCAAAGGCGGCTGTTTTACCGGTACCTGTCTGGGCAAATGCGATCAGGTCATTATGCGACTGGAGCAAATAGGGAATCGCTTGTTCCTGAATCGGGGTCGGGTACTCAAATCCTAGTTCACTGATAGCCTCTAAAATCTCGGGAATTAATCCCAACGCTGAAAAAGTGGTTTTCAAAATACGGTATTTAAAATATCACGCCGCAAAGGTACGCAAATCCTGTGATCTTTATATACTGTATGCCTAAGTTTTTGATCCTCAGTCTGCCGGGTGGGCAAAGCGTTCCCCAGATGTATGGCTTCCGGTCCGTTTCTCCCTGAGCTTACCAGTAAAACATCGTACCGTCGGTTTTGCGGTTTACGGGCAGGCATGCCATCTCGTAGGGGTACCGGCGAGCCTTTTCCTCGTCTATGTCCACTCCGATACCTGGCGTGTCGTCCACGTACATATACCCGTTTTTGAAGGTATAATTAATGTTAAACACCTCATTCACAACAGGCTGGTGAGGCATGTACTCCTGTATCCCAAAATTATTGATGGCAGTGTCAACGTGCAGTGCCGCAGCCATTGTCACGGGTGAGAGGTCGGTAGCCCCGTGAAATCCTGTCTGGATATGATAAATAGCGGCAAAGTCAGCTACTTTTTTTACGTGCGAAATTCCGCCTCCGTGTACGAGGGTCATCCGGATATAGTCTATCAGTTGCTGGGTGATCAGGGTCGTGAGGTCATATACCGTATTAAAAACCTCACCCAGTGCCAGTGGTGTCACGGAGTGCTGCCGCACCAGCTTAAAACCTTCCTGCAACTCTGCGGTCACAGCATCCTCCAGCCAAAACAGGTAATAAGGCTCCAGCTCTTTGGCCAGGCGGGCAGCCTCGATCGGGGTGAGGCGGTGGTGTGCATCATGCAGGAGGTGGACCTCCGGTCCCAGGACTTCCCGTGCTTTGGCAAATAAGGTGGGCGTAAACCGCAGGTACCGGGCGCTGTCCCACGACTCCTCATGCGGGAGCCCCTTGCCTGCGGGTTCGTAGGGTTGGTTGTCAGCAGGGACCCCATAGGTATGGGCCAGGCCCGGAATACCCGATTGGAGCCTGACGGCCTGGAAGCCTTTTTGCATTTCGGCCTCCGCGTGATCCAGGGTTTCCCGCAGGTCCTTGCCATTGGCGTGGGCATATACCAGCACACCGCTGCGGCTTTTGCCACCCAGCAGGTTGTAAAGGGGGGTGCCCAGCATCTTGCCCTTGAGGTCCCACAGCGCCATGTCAATCGCCGCAATGGCGGTCATCGTCACCGGCCCCCGTTTCCAGTAAGCACCTTTGTAGAAATAATGCCAGATATCCTCCGTATTGCGGGGGTCCTTGCCGATCAGGGCCGGGATACAATATGACTCAAGATAAGCCACCACTGCCAGCTCGCGTCCGTTGAGGGTCGCATCACCCAGTCCGTATATCCCCTGGTCTGTATATACTTTTAAGGTCACAAAATTGCGTCCGGGGCAGGTGACAATAACCTTGGCATCCGTTATCTTCATACCAGTGTGTAGCTGTTGGGGTGGAATATGGTCAGCAAAAGGGAAAACACACGCCTAAAATCCGATGGCATTGCCGCCATCTACCCGCAGGATGGTACCTGTGATATAAGCGGACTCGTCAGAAGCCAGAAAATATACCGCCCGTGCCACATCTTCAGGCGTACCGAGGGCACCCATAGGCGTGCGCGAGAGTACTTTTTGTTTTCGCTCAGGGTCATTGTCCAGGGCCGAAGCTGACATCGCCGTTCTGATAAAACCAGGTGCGACAGCATTCACCCGGATTCCCATCGGAGCCAGCTCTACGGCCATGGCACGGGTCATGCCCACGACCGCAGACTTGGCAGCTGTGTAGGCGATTACCTTGGGGATACCATACTCTGCCGCCATAGAGGTGATGTGAATAATATTACCCTGCTGTTGGGTGGCCATCACGCGGGCGCACTCCCGGGATAAGGCAAACACAGCGGTTTGGTTTGTCAGGATGACCTGCTGATACTCAGCATCCGTCACTTCCAGCATAGGTTTTTTGAGGTGGATGCCAGCATTGTTGACCAGGATGTCAATACGCCCATACCGGCGGGTGATGTCGGCGACCATATCCGGTATGGCTGCGAGGGCAGTCAGGTCAAACAAAACCGGCTCAGCGCCTGAGCCGAGGGTCTGGCAGGCGGCTTCGAGCCTGGCGGCATCACGGGCTACAATCAGGGTCCTGATGCCGTTTTGTACCAGTTTAGCTGCAATGGCATATCCCAGTCCGGTAGCAGCTCCGGTGATAAGCGCAATTTTAGGCATGATACGGTTAGGGCTGGATAGGTAAAAGCTTAGTTGCCGGGTGCGTACCGGAATCGCTGCTGCTGATAGGTTTCCAGGGTGCCGGTCAGGGGTTCCAGTCCTGCGGGCAGCGGCAAGCGGGCATATTGCTGGAAGTACAACAGGCAGGCACTCCGCCACCAGATGGCCTCCTGTAGCTGGATCTGGAGGAAGGTCCGCACATCTGCAAAACGCTCCGGGTCTATCTGGTCCTCCAGGCCCTCCCAGGTCTGGAGCATAAACCGGACACTGTCCACACCCTGGCTATACTGATAACACAATTCATCCCAGAGCATGCGTCCGTTCTGCATGCGATAGGTCCAGTCCAGGTGGTGAAACCAAAGCAGGAGGTTCTCCGGGCAGGTCCGGGGATCTGCCCAGCGTGCTGCCACCGGCGCGTGGTACTGGTCCGTAGCGCCGCTGCCAGCGGGAGACCGGTCAAATCCGATCCCGGCGCTGTCTGCTTTGTGGTAATACGTGGAATTCCAGTCAGGGCGCTCCGCATGGTTGAGCCAGGGCGCCGGGCCGTAGTGATGTCCCCAGCCCATGAGGTGGTGCAGGCCCAGCGGGGTCATATATTGTACAGCAGCCTCACGCGACATCATCATCATGCGCTGGATAGCGTTCACACCCGGTATCAGGCCAAAAGTAGCCTTTATCCATTCCGATGCCACGGTCTCTGCACTAAGTGAGTGATCCCAGGCCAGCCTGCCGAAAGCGTACCAGTTGGCCTGATCAAAATGACTCCCGCACCAGTTGCGGTCTGTGCCGATATTGGACACACCCGCCATTCCACTCATCTTATATGCATGGAAGGTACCATCTACGATTTCGGCTACCGTTGTTCCCGGGCCGCCTGCATAGGTATCCGCACCCAGCGTCTCCCGGTACAGGGGGGCCAGGTACACCAGGTGGGTAGCAAATCCCAGGTACTCCTTCGTGATCTGAAACTCCATCATCAGCGGGGTACGGGGCATCGCACCAAAAAGCGGATGAAAAGGCTCCCGTGGCTGAAAATCCACCGGGCCATTTTTTACCTGCACAAAAACATTGGGGAGAAACTGCCCGTCCAGGGGCTTAAATTCCGAGTAGGCTTGTTTGGCCCGGTCTTCAGGCGCTTCGTGGCTATACACAAACGCCCGCCACATGACGATCCCGCCATGGGGCGCTATCGCTTCTGCCAGCATATTGGCCCCTTCAGCATGGCTGCGTCCGTAGTTTTGAGGGCCAGGTTGGCCCTCTGAGTTGGCTTTGACCACAAATCCACCAAAGTCCGGGATCAGGGCATATATCTCAGCAGCCTTGGAGTGCCACCAGGCTCGTACGGCAGGATCAAGTGGGTCGGCTGTAGGCAAACCTCCGATTTCTACCGGGGCGCTAAACCGGGCGGTGAGATATACTTTGATTCCATACGGCCTGAAAATAGCTGCCAGCGCCTGTACCTTTTGCAGGTAGGGCGTGGTGAGTACTTCAGCGTTGGCGTTGACATTGGTGAGCACCGTGCCATTGATACCGATGGAGGCATTGGCACGGGCATAATCGGTGTACCGGGGGTACAGGTAGTCGGGGAGTTTGTGCCAATCCCAGATAGACTGGCCGGCATATCCGCGCTCGACATAGCGGGTGAGGTTGTCCCAGTGGTTGAGGAGCCGGAGCTGGCACCTGGGTACCTCCGTGATATTGGCTTGGGTGAGGTCGTATCCCTGCTGCATCAGCATCAGGAGGCGAAAGACGCCGTACATCACACCGATGTCCGTATTGGCAGCCACGACCAGGGTTTGTCTGCCGGCCAGCGGGCGGATGGTGATTATGAAGCCTTCTTTCCCAAGCTTTTCCAGCGGCAGGCCGGGACTTAGTTGCCGGATAGCTCCTGATCCGTCCGGGGTGCCGGCCACAAGGGTAGGGGTGGCAAATGCCGCTGCCACCACCGGACGCGAACCCGTCATCCCGGTCAGCCCCCGCACCAGTTCTGCCTGTGCGATGCGGAGGGTCTCAGAAGAGGTGGGAAAGGATACCTGTGTGCCCAGCTGACGATAGGCGGCGGCCAGCCGGGGTGTTTCGATAGGTGCGTACCGCAGCCAGAGCTGATATCCGTCCTCGGCATAAACCCGGCTGCCGGAGAGGAGCAGGGCGGACAGTATAATACTGATCGGGAGCAGGTGGTTCACGGGCGTAGTAGCAGGTTGAGGGTACAGACAGTATCTTACCTGCTAAACATACATAGAAAACAGGCCTTAGGGCGAATAATACCCGGGATATTTTTCAGCCGTGAATAGCTTTTCGCACCCCGCCACCCTCAGGCGTTCAGGTACTTTGGGGCGATCTGGTACATATACGCGATCGCAGCCTCGGGATCGTTGGGGATGGTACCTTCGAGGATCGCCTCCCGGATTTCATTTTTGATCAGGCCCACGGCCCTTCCGGGTGAGATGCCAAAGGTCTCCATGATCATCTCGCCCGTCACCGGGGGTTGCCAGTTCCGGAGGTTGTCGCGGGCCTCTACTTCCCGTATGCGGGCCTGGAGCTGGTCATACCGATCCAGGAAGGTCTCAACTTTTTTTTCATTGCGGGATGTGATGTCAGCCCGGCAGAAGTTCAGGAGATCGTCGAGGTCCTCTCCTGCATCCACCACCAGCCGCCGGATAGCGGCGTCGGATACCTCCTCAGTCACGAGGGCGATCGGGCGCTGGTGGAGGCGCACCAGTTTTTGTACGTACTTGACGGTATCACCCAGCGGCAGTTTCATCCGCCGGAATATCTCGGGTGTCATCCGGGCCCCCCGCTCCTCATGGCCATGAAAAGTCCATCCCTGCTGGGGTTCGTACCGTTTGGTCAGCGGCTTGGCAATGTCGTGCAAGAGGGCCACCCAGCGCAGCCAGAGACTCTCGCTGAAGGCTGCCACATTATCCAGCACCTGAATGGTATGGTAAAAATTGTCCTTATGCCCGCGCCCGTTGACATATGAGATGCCGCTCATGCGGGCCAGCTCCGGAAATACCAGCTCCAGCAACCCGGTCTGGTGGAGCAGCCTGAACCCCTGTGAGGGTGTAGCTGCCAGGATAATTTTGTTGAGTTCATCGGTGATCCGCTCCTGGGAGATAATGCTGATCCGCTCCCGGCTGGCCTGGATGCCCTGAAGCGTATCCGGCGCGATCTCAAATCCCAGTTGTGTCGCAAACCGGATCGCCCGCAGCATCCGGAGCGGATCGTCTGAGAAGGTCAGATCAGGTGCCACAGGGGTGCGAATGATACCGGCCCGCAGATCCGAGAGTCCGTCAAAGGGATCTCCCAATACCCCAAACTCGCTCGAATGCAGGGCGGCCGAGAGGGCATTGATCGTGAAGTCACGGCGTAGCTGGTCATCCTGAAGGGTACCCGCACTCACCTCCGGCTTGCGTGAACCCTGGCGGTAACTCTCGCGTCTGGCCCCCACAAACTCCACCTGATACTGCTGATAACGCACCATCGCCGTACCAAAACGCTCAAACACCACCACCTCACCGCTGCCGGTGTCTGACGCAAAGGCCTGAGCCAATCTGATCCCCGAACCTTCTACCACGATGTCCACGTCCTTTTTGTCAGGACGGCCCAGCAACAGGTCCCGTACGTACCCTCCGATAACGTATGCACGCACCCCGCTCCGATCCGCTGCGCGGCGCAGATACTGGAAAACGTCATCCCCTAAGGCATGGGTTACCGCTGATAACTGTAGTTCACGGTTCATCCCCGCAAAATACGTCGGATTCACCTTGATTTTCAAGTCAGCTAAGCATACGGCCCGAAAAATACCCGTACCGGGTGATATACTTTCGGGTTTTGTTGTATCGTTATCTCCATTGAACCGGAAAAATAAACCGGTTGTGTAATATTTTTGTACCTTTCGCGCACTTTTTTCCACAGACATTCTCAGGTAAGGCATGAATCTTGTGGGGAATTGGCAAAGAGGCTGATCCCGGTGACAATGCGGGTATGGTGTACCTTACGGGAAGCTGTTTTTATCTAGGGAGTTGACAAGCATTTTTATATGAAAAACCTGTTGCTGATCGCATGCTGCGGATTTTGTTACCTGATGCCAGGTATTGCCCTCGCTCAATTGACCCAGGAGGAAGAAAAATTCTGGAAAGAGAAGGCAAAAATGTATGTAAAAAATCCCAGGTCGCTGGCGGCTGAGTTTGAGAATTATCAGGATCAGATTCAGGAGCTGAAAAATATGAACAAAGATCTCTCCACCAAACTTGCCGCTGCGCAAAACTCAGACCTGGTGGACAGCCTGCGCTGGGCCCTGATTCAGGCTGAGGGTGAGATCAAATCCATCAAGGCGCAGAAAGACAAACTGGAGCGTGCCTATAAGTCACAAAAAACAGCCGGAGATCAGGGGATCAAAACCGGGCTGGTATATCGCGTACAGATCGGGGCGTATGTGCTGCATCAGATGAACAATGCCCCCAAGTCCGGCGATGATTTTGTGGAGGAAAAAGCTGACGGTTTTAATAAGTATGTCATTGGCGGATTCCGTACAGTGGAGGAAGCCAATGGATTTCGGGACGAGCTGCGCAAAATGGGCATGAAAGATGCCTGGGTCGTACCCTATATAGACGGGGTCCGCGTATCCCAGGAGGAGGCCACCCGCTACCTGGAAAAACAAGCTGAGACAGCCCGCGTAAGCAATTGAGGACGGGATATCAACCGTTTGCCGTACACCCTGCACCCTGGTGCAGGGTTTTTCGTTCAGGTACTGAGATCATCTGATCGTTTTTCGCGTATTTTGCCGGTATGAAATCACCCCGCACCACACTTGTCTATCTGCTGCTGATAGCCAGCACCCTGACTGCCTGCAAAACCTTGCGGACGGCGGGTGATCCCGTCCCGGCAGAGCGCGAGTGGCGCACCTTGCTGGCCCAGGCCGAAGCCGCCCGGTATACCTATGAGGTGATGACGATCTCCGGTCGTGCCACGGCGGCCTTTCCGGGGGCAGAAGGCGGTCAGGAAATATCGGTATCATACCGGATCAAAATGGTACACGACAGTGCAATTTTGATCCGCATCACCAAGTTTATTGAGGTCGCCCGGATTTTGGCCACCCGAGATTCCCTCTTTGTGCTGGACAAAATCAACCGGACCTGGGGTGCCTTTGGGTATGGGATAACACGGGAGTATACGGGACTGGACCTGGACTTCGGTCAACTGGAGGCCCTGATCCTGGGGCATTTTGATCCTGTCCCGGCCCAACTGACCAACCTGGACCCGAGAGGTACCAATCCCCGGCGATTTACCGGTATGGCAGCCGGTAAGACCTTTACGTATTCACTGGATACCCGCATCATGCGGCTGACCCGCCTGGAGGTAGCCGCCCCGGACCAGGCAGCCGTCATTACATACGGCGGGCATACCGCTCCAGCCCTGCTCCCTCAGGAGATTGGGATCCGGGTGAGCGGGGCAGACAGCCTGCGACTGGACCTGGCACATACCCGGATGGAAACGGCTGATCCTGCCGACCGCAAGATTGAATTTAGCATTCCCCGAGACTATGACCGGATGGAACCTGAGTAAGCGATGGGGGCTCCTGCTGGTGCTGGTCATCTGGGGGGTGTCCGGCCTGTCACAATCTCCTGAAGGCGCCGATCCCGAGCGGCTCCGGGAGCAAATCAGCCTGACAGAGCAGATGTTGCAGCAGGCTGATCAGGCGTCACGCCGCAGCCTGTCATCCCTCAACCTGTTACAGACCCGGCTCCGCCTCCGTCAGTCACTCGTCCAGGCGATGCAGGCTGAGATTCAGCGTATTGCGGTCGAGACAGTCGAGATCAGCGAGGTCATCTGCTCGTTGGAGGAGGACATTGTCCGTATTCAGGCGCAGTACGCCCTGACAGTCCGCATGGCCTATCAGGCCTTGCCGGAGGAGGACATGTGGCTGCTGATCCTCAGTGCAGACAATCTCACCGAGGCATGGAGCCGCGCCCAATACCTCCGGCAGTTTAGCCGGTACCGGGCGCGTCAGGTGCGGCTCATACACGATACCCGGGCCTATCTGGCCCGCAAACAAGCTGAGCTGGCACAGGCCAGCCGTGAAGCGGCGGCCCTGCTGAGCGGGAGCGGAGACGAGATCGCCCGCCTTGAGCAGGACAAGTCTGCAGCTGCTACGGCCTATCAGTCCCTGGCCTCGCAGGCCGAAACGTATCGGGCAGAGCTGGAGGCCCAGAAAAAAGCCCTCAAAAAAACCCTCAAAGACGCTGCTCCCGCCATGGTGGCTTCGGCAGCCGCAGGCGGATCGGAGCTGACGACAGCCTTCAACCAGCGCAAAGGAAGGCTGCCCTGGCCTGTTTCGCGGCAGTCGGCTGTGGTGACCGGAACCTTCGGCAAGGGCTCGGATGCATTTGGGAATACCGTCACCCGGGACGGGATCTTTCTTCAGACGGCACCTGCGCAGGCGGTGACCGTCATTCATGGGGGTAAGGTGAGCGGGGTGCAGCGGATCCCGCTCAGCGGGACCCTGGTCATCGTTTCGCACGGGACCTACCATACCGTATATGCCAATCTGGAAGAAGTACAGGTCTCGGCTGGCCAGAGCGTCTCGGCTGGCCAGCTCATCGGGCGTGTGCGTACAGACCCGCGTACGCAGGAGACGGTGCTGAATTTTCTCATTTATCAGGCACCTGAGACGTTTCTCGATCCCCAGCAATGGCTGGAACCCTGACGGTGTCAGCTATTTTTCAGCCGCCACAGCCTTATTTTCTTACAAGGATGGGAGAGGTTTTCTGGAGAGATAACCCTCATTGCTGCGCAGGAAACTAAGGCAGGGCTGTCTCGTGTATTGGCATAAGAATAAATTTCATATGATATTTTTTTCATTTTGAAAATATTGCCCGGCAGGGCAGACTGGAAATATTAGAATGGAAAAGAATTAATCATTCCTTAACATAGAAAACCTTACTTGCAGCGCTTTGGAGCAATTCTCCCAAAGTCAAACCAGACGAGTATTATTACGTGCAGACCTCGTTGAATTTTTTATCTAATCTCAATTTTATGATCCGTATGCTACAAAAATCAGTAGCCACCCTTATGCTGGTGCTGGCTGCTGTAACTGTGTGGGGTCAGGGCGTTACCTCGGCCAACTTTTTTGGTCAGGTAACTGACGCCAATGATCAGCCTCTGGTGGCTGCTACTGTTATCGCTACCCACGTGCCTTCTGGTACCCGTTATGGCACAACCACCCGCGAGGATGGCCGTTTTAACCTGTCCAATGTCCGTATCGGCGGTCCTTACACGCTAGCTGTTTCGTATGTAGGCTACAAGAGCCAGGAGCAGTCTGGCATCGTGCTGAGCCTCGGCCAGAACCTCCGCATCAACTTCACCCTGCAGGAGAGTTCTGTATCTGTAGATGAAGTGGTGATCTCTGCTGAGCGCAACGAAATCCTGAACTCTGAGCGTACCGGTGCTGCTACCAACGTCAGCAAGGAAGTCATCAACACGATGCCTACCCTGAACCGTAGCATCTCTGACTTCGTACGTCTTACGCCTCAGAGCCGCTCTTCTTCTGTAGCTTCTACAGCAGGGGCTGGTTCTTCTTTTGCTGGTCAGGACAGCCGTTTCAACAACCTGACCATTGACGGTTCTATCTTCAACAACAGCTTCGGTCTTGCTTCTGCGCCTGCTGGCCAGACCAACTCTACGCCGATCTCGCTGGATGCTATCGAAGAGATTCAGGTAAACGTAGCCCCTTTTGACGTACGTCAGGGTGGTTTTACGGGTGCTGGTGTGAATGCCGTTACCCGCTCTGGTTCTAACCAGGTACAGGGTTCTGTATTCTATAACCTGCGCAACAACAACTTCGTAGGTAAGTCTGCCGAAGGTACCGATGTCGTGACCAATGACTTTGACGTGGCACAGTACGGTTTCCGCCTCGGGGGCCCGATCATGAAGGACAAGCTGTTCTTCTTCGTAAACGGAGAGTTTGAGCGCCGCAATGACCCTGCTACCAGCTTCGTAGCTGCCCGTCCGGGCCTGAGCGGTGCCAACGTAGCCCGTGTCGCTGCTTCTACCATGGACTCTCTCCGCAACTTCCTGATCGAAAAGTATAACTATGATCCAGGAGAATACGAAAACTACCTGCTGGAGACCTATAGCGACAAGCTGCTCGTGAAGCTGGACTACAACCTCAGCGCCACAACCAAAGTAAGCCTGCGCTACAACTACCTGCGCTCCTTCCGTGACGTACTGACGAGCAACTCTGGTTCTTTCCAAAACCGTAACAACAACGGTTTTGCCATGAACTTCCAGAACTCTAACTATGTCATCAACAACGACATCCACTCTGTGATTGCGGAGATCAACACCGTTATCGGCAACAATGCCTTTAACTCTGTAACCTTCGGTTTCACCGCTAACCGTGACTACCGCAGCAGCCGTGGCGGTATCTTCCCGCTGGTGGACATCCTCGAAGGGGGCCGTAACTACACCACGTTTGGATACGAGCCATTCACCCCAAACAACCGCCTGAATACCGATACCTGGCAGTTTCAGGACAACTTCACCCTCTACAAAGGCCAGCACACGCTGACCGGCGGGGTCAACTTTGAGGCGTTTAAGTTTGAAAACACCTTCACCCCGACCTACTACGGTCAGTTTGTCTATAACTCCCTGGCTGACTTCTATGCTGATGCCAATGGTGCTGACTCTATCCAGCTCCGCCGCTACAGCCTGACCTACTCTGCGCTGGAAGGTTCTGCCCTGCCTACGGCTACGACCCAGGCTTTCCAGCCAGGTGCCTACGTTCAGGACGTGATCACCACCAACAAGCTGAGCCTGACCCTCGGCCTGCGTGCTGACCTGCCGCTCTTCCAGCAGACAGCGCTGGAAAACGAAACTGTAAGTGGCCTGACCTTCAAAGACGCTGAAGGAAATGACGTGCAGTACAGCACCAGCAAACTCCCCGATCCACATGTGCTGATCTCTCCCCGCGTAGGCTTTAACTACGATGTACTGGGTGATCGCTCGCTCCAGGTACGCGGTGGTTCCGGTCTCTTCTCTGGTCGTCCGGCTTTCGTCTGGATCTCTAACCAGGTCGGTAACAACGGTATCCTGACCGGGTCACAGACGATTGACAACACCTTCAACTACCCATTCAACCCGGATGTAACGGCTTATATCCCAAGCAACGCTACCACGCCATCTTCTTACAATATCGCTGTAACGGATCCTAACTTCCGTTTTATGCAGGTATGGCGGACCAATATTGCGGTGGACAAAAAACTCCCCGGCAACCTGGTCGCAACGGTTGAAGGTATTTTCACCAAAAACGTCAACAACGTCAACTACATCAACGCTAACCTGGAGCCTTCTACCGCGGCCTATGCTGGTGCTGATACCCGTCCTTATTTCCCTGCACTCGGCCTGAGCGGCTCTGCTGCCAACAACGCCAACCGCATCAATGACTTCATCACCGATGCGATCGTTCTGCAGAACACCAGCAAGGGATATACCTACAGCCTGACCGCCAAACTGGAGCGCCAGTTTACCAAAGGTCTGTACCTGATGGCCGCTTATAACTTCTCTGAAGCTAAGGACCTCATCACGGCGGGTTCTATCGCCTTCTCCAGCTGGCGTGACAACCGTACCGTAAACGGCAACAACCTGCCTGACCTGGCTTTCTCTGACTTTGATCAGCGTCACCGTATCATCGGAGCTGCTACCTACCGCCTCACCTACGGTGAGTTTGGTGCCAGCCAGCTTTCGCTCTTCCTCCAGTCCAGCAACCAGGGCCGTTACTCTTACTTCGTCAACGGCGACGTCAACGGCGACCAGCAGGTCAGCAACGACCTCCTCTATGTACCGAGCACAGGTAGCGAGATCAACTTTGAGGAGTATAAAGTGACCCTGAACGGGGTAGAAACAACGTACACCGCTGATCAGCAGCGTACAGCCTTCATGACCTTTGTGGACAATGATCCTTACCTGAGCACCCGCAAAGGCCAGTACGCTGAGCGTAACGGTGCCCTGCTGCCCTGGCTGAGCACGATTGACCTGTCATTCCAGCAGGAGTTTGCCGTAAAAGTAGGCAGCAGCCGCAACGCGATCCAGCTCCGTGCTGACGCCTTCAACTTTGGCAACCTGCTGAGCGACAAGTGGGGAGTAGGTGATCGTATCATCAACAACTCTCCGCTTCAGTTCCGCAGCAAAAACGCTGACAACCAGCCTGTGTATCGTTTCAACGTCGTAAACGGTACCTTCCCTACCGAGGCCCTCGGCACCTCTGCCACCCTGGGTGACGTATGGCAGATGCAGTTCAGCGTCCGCTATATCTTCAACTAAGACTTGATTTTGTCTTCGCGAGTTTTGGGCGGCTCTCCCTCTGGGAGAGCCGCTTTTGTTTCACCCGGCTGTCCATAAAAAAAGCCGCACAAGGCGGCTGATGCTGCGTGAAGCATGCGGTTATGCCCCGGCCGCACACCGCCTGCTCACCTCGTCCATCACCTTTGCGGCGTGTTCGATGGAGTTTTCGATAAACCACTTGTTGGTCTGAAGGCCCCCGCAGATGGTACCCGCCAGAAAAATGCCCGGCAGGCTGGACTCAAAGGTGGCCTCATCGCGTACCGGCATCCGGAGTGCGTCGGTGCAGTGAATACCGATCCGGGCCAGCCACTCGTAGTCAGGCTGATACCCTGTCATGGCCACCACAAAATCATTGGGCAGGGTGATGCGTCCGTCCGGGGTCTGAACCTCAACAGCCTCAGGGGTAATGGCTGTGAGGTGGCTGTTGAACAATGCCCGGATAGATCCTTCCCGGATCCGGTTTTCTATGTCGGGTTTAATCCAGTATTTGACCCGTGGATTGATCTCCTCTCCCCGGATCACCATGGTCACCAGGCCGCCCTTGCGCCAGATTTCCAGGGCCGCGTCCACGGCAGAGTTAGCTGCGCCGACTACGACGACCTGCTGGTCTATGTACGGGTGAGGCTCGTGATAATAATGCCGGACTTTGGGCAGGTCTTCGCCGGGGATACGCATAGGATTGGCGTGCCCAAAAAATCCCGTAGCCACAATGACGTGGCGTGCCGGATACAGCCCCTTGGGCGTCTGGACTTCAAAACCTGTACCGGTAGCCCGGACATCCAGGGCTGGCTCGTAAAGCCGTACCTGGAGGTTCCAGCGGGTCTTGACACGCCGGTAGTACTCCAGGGCCTCACGGCGGGTAGGCCGGGCTGAGTGCGAGATAAACGGAACGTCGGCCATCTCCAGTTTTTCAGACGTGGAGAAAAAAGTCATGTTGGCCGGATAGTTATAAATCGAGTTGACGAGACATCCTTTTTCGAGGATGATATAGGAGCGTCCGTGGCGCTCGGCTTCTACGCCGCAGGCCAGCCCGATGGGGCCAGCACCGATAATCACAACATCACGTAGCGGTTCAGCTGGATACATATATATAAGGTATAAACACAGGATCGGAGCACGTCAAAAATAGCCCCTTCTCCAAAGGTTGAATCAACACAAAAATCCCCGTATTGTATGTGTGCAAACCATTACCGCCCTTTTCCTGCGTCCAATGACAAAAATCATCGAAAGGCCGATGAAGGGTTATTGCGAATATTCGCTAATTTGGCCGCGACTTCATGGAGATTTGTAAGAAAAAATCACTAGGTTTCGGAAATTTTTCCCGGCAATCCACCACAACCAGCTAAGGATGCCAACAATTTAGAATGATTCTAAATGTCGGCCATGTGATAGATTCTTTCCGCTCTTTCTTTGATGAATGTAGGTGCCTGGTTAATTTGCTGCCGAATTACCAGCCTTTTTTGTCTTTTGCTGATGTACAGACTGTTTAATAATGCCCCGTTATATATGAGACGAATCCGTTTCATCCGTATAATCACCTTGATCTGCCTTGCGGTCTCCGGAACGCTGTCCCTGCAGGCTGAGCCTACTGCCGAAGCAGGGAAAACAATCTTCAAGCAGAACTGTAGCTCCTGCCATGCGATGGACAAAAAGCTGGTAGGGCCGAAACTCGACGGTGTCGAGGAGAAGTACAAAGGCCAGGAAGAATGGCTCTACAAGTGGATCCGCAACTCACCGGCACTGATCGCCTCCGGTGACGCGCAGGCAGTCGCTTTGTGGGAGGCCAACGGGAAGGCTGCCATGACGGCATTCCCCAACCTCACGGACGATGAGCTGGCCAGCCTGATGGTGTACTTTGCCGAGTGGGACAAAGCTACTTCCGTCCCTGGTCCACCTACTCCCCCTGTACCGACTGCTGATCCGGGTATCTATTACGGCCTCCTGGCCCTGGTGGGTATCCTGGTGCTGGTAGCCCTGCTCCTGACGATCATCACGGCGACCCTGGTGACGGCTATCCGTGCCAAGGAGCAGCAGGAGACGATCAAGTTTGCGGACGTTATGGCCCGCACCCGCAGCATCCTCCAGAACAAGTTTGTGATCACAGCCATCATGACCTTTGTCATCGTAGGCGGACTGGCCAAGTGGATCGCGGAGGCCCGGACTATCGGCCTGCACCAGGGATATATGCCTGAGCAGCCGATTGCTTTCAGCCACAAACTGCACGCCGGAGAGTATCAGATTGACTGTAAGTACTGCCACTCAGGTACCACCAAGAGCAAAAGCGCCTGGATCCCCTCTACCAATGTCTGTATGAACTGTCACAAGGTCATTCAGCAAAAAGAGTATCCCGGTGATGCTGCACGTACGGCCAAGAGCAAAAGCGAAATCGCTAAAATATATGCTTCCGTGGGGTGGGATCCTGAGACTGCCACTTATACCGGCACCGAAAAAGCCGTAGAGTGGATCCGGATTCACAATACGCCGGACCATGCGTACTTTAACCATGCCCAGCACGTAGTCGTCGGGAATATTGCCTGCCAGACCTGTCACGGCCCGATCCAGGAGATGGAAGTTGTCTATCAGTATTCCGATCTCGGAATGGGCTGGTGTATCAACTGCCACCGTCAGGAGAAAGTCAAAGTCCTCGGCAAAGACAATGAAGAAGGTCTTACGGTGGAGGATATGGGCGGTCTCAACTGCTCACGCTGCCACTATTAATCTGATTCTTACCTAACCCTCCAACCAGAACGAGCGGAACCTGAACCTGCGCCAGTGCGTCCCGTGATGCAGGCCCAGTGAGATGCTGGCAAGACCTTCAGGCTTCCTTTCTTTTCATCACACAACATATCAGCAATGAGCAGACCTAAATATTGGAGAGGCATAGAAGAGCTGGAGCAAACTCCGGAATTTCTGGCCAACGCTTCCCGCGAGTTCCCGACCGATATGTCTATCGAGAAGGTCATGGCCGAGGTATCTGATGAGTCGCTGGAGCAGCAAGCCAGCCGCCGGGACTTCCTCAAAATCCTGGGCTTCGGTATGTCAGCCGCTGCCCTGGCCGCTTGTGCCGAGGGACCTGTCAAAAAAGCCATCCCTTACGTCAATAAGCCGGATGATATCATCCCGGGTGTTGCCAACTGGTACGCCTCTACGGCCCCTAATGGTGCGCCCGTACTCGTGCGGGCACGCGAAGGCCGCCCCATCAAGCTGGAAGGCAACCCGGACTCTCCCCTCACCAAAGGTGGACTCTCCGCCCTGGCCCAGGCCAGCCTTTTGAGCCTCTATGACATTGAGCGTCTCCAGACACCTTCTAAAGGTGGCAATACAGCCTCCTGGGAAGATGTGGACCGCGAGATCTCCCAAAAAATAGATCAGATCATCGCTGCGGGCGGTGCCTTCCGGGTGGTATCCGGCACAGTACTCAGCCCGTCTGTGCAGCAGGCTATCAATGAACTGCTGGCCCGGTTTGCTGACGGCAAACACGTGACCTACGATCCAGCCTCTGTATCTGCTCTCCGCACGGCACATGCGCAGGCTTTCGGTAAAAACGCCCTGCCCACCTATCACTTCGACAAAGCCATGACCATCGTGAGCTTTGACTGTGATTTCCTGGGTTCATGGGTCGCTCCGGAAGTATATTCTGCGGCATACGTCGTCAACCGCGACCCTAAAAAGCCGATGTCCCGCCACCTCCAGATTGAGCCGCTGATGTCCCTCACGGGCGCTAAGGCTGACCTGCGTTTCCCGGTGGATGCTCACAACATGGGCGCGGCGCTGATCAATCTGTACAACAAAATTGCCAAGGCAAAAGGTCGCCCCGAGCTGCGTGCCCCGCAGTTTGATGTGGCCATGAGCGGCCTGGATATTGCCGCCAAAGACCTGCTGGCTGCCGGCAATAAAGGTCTGGTGGTCTGTGGTACCAATGACGTAGCTGCCCAGCTCATCGTCGCTGCGATCAACAATATGCTCGGCAGTTATGGTACGACCCTCGACATAGACAATCCGTCTTATTTTGCGCAGGGCAACGACGAGGACATGGCTGCATTTGTAGCGGACCTCAAAGCTGGTAAGATCGGCGGGGTTGTTTTTTACGACGCCAATCCGCTCTACAATACGCCTTACGCTGCTGATATCACCCAGGCGCTGAGCAAGGTTACGCTTTCGGTCTCACTTTCTCCCAAGGCTGATGAGACTGCCAAGGCCTGCCAGTATGTATGCCCGGACTCACATTATCTGGAGTCATGGGGCGATGCCCGTGTGGCTGCCACCCATGTCAGCGTGATACAGCCCACGATCAATCCGATTTTTAACACCCGGCAGGCTGGTCAGTCCTTCCTGCGCTGGGCTGGTAAAAACGAAAAATTCGTGGACTACGTGAAAGCCTACTGGCAGACCAACGTGCTGGCAGGTGCTGCTGACTTCCGGGGTGCCTGGATGGAAGCGCTCCGCAAGGGTATTGTCACCCTGCCGGCAGCAGCTGCTTCTGCGAGCTTTACGGAGCCTGATCTTCAGGACAGTGCTTCTAAACTGATGGCAAGTTTCTCCCTGGATGCCACAGAAACCTTTGACATCGTATTCTACCAGAAAGTAAGCATCCGGGACGGCAAATCCGCCAACAACCCCTGGCTTCAGGAACTGCCTGATCCTGTCTCCAAATGTACCTGGGACAACTACGTAACCGTACCGGTGACCTGGGCTAAGGAAAAAGGCGTTCAGAATGGGGATGTACTGGCGGTGAAAATCGGGGAGTCCACGCTCTACATGCCTGCGATGATCCAGGTAGGTCAGGCACGCAATACCCTGGGCATTGCCCTCGGGTTTGGTAGCCAGGGCGGTAAAGTATGTGCCCAGGCCAATGGTGAGCTGAAAAATGGCCGTCAGGTAGCTGGTGCTAACGTATATCCATTCGTTTCATTTGTGAATGGTGCGCTGAGCTATACAGCATCCCGCGTATCGGTGTCCCAGACAGGGGATACATATACCCTGGCCCTGACCCAGACCTTCAATACCATGTATGACCCCGCCAAAGGCGTACAGTTTGGGGCTGACTTTGACCGCACCGAGCGTATCATCGAGGCAACTACTACCTATGAGTACAACAATGGTGGCTATGCTAAACACGTAGCAGAGCGGGATGAAACCCGTAAGCACCTGGTTACCCTCTGGGATACCCACTACAAAGATCCTGAGACCAAACGCCTGATTCACTGGAAGATGGCAGTGGACCTCAACAAGTGTACCGGCTGCGGTGCTTGTGTAGTGGCTTGTCAGGCAGAAAACAATATCCCGGTTGTAGGCAAAAAAGAAGTGGCCCGCCGCCGCGAGATGCACTGGATGCGGATTGACCGGTATTACAGCGGTGACTCCGAAAATCCGGATGTGGTATTCCAGCCGATGATGTGTCAGCACTGCGACAACGCTCCTTGTGAGACGGTATGTCCGGTATTGGCTACGATTCACAGCAATGAGGGCCTGAACCAGATGACCTACAGCCGTTGTGTAGGTACCCGCTACTGCGCCAACAACTGTCCGTACAAAGTACGCCGGTTCAACTGGTTCAACTACTTCAACGACGCCCCGCTCTTCGGGGACTATTATACCCACCACGAACTGGGCCGTCTCGTGCTGAACCCTGACGTGACCGTTCGTTTCCGGGGGGTTATGGAGAAGTGTACCTTCTGCGTGCAGCGCCTCCAGGAGGGTAAACTCCGGGCAAAAGTAACGGCTGGTACCTCCCTCAACTCAGACGGCTCTGCAGTAAAACCAGAGGACGGTAGCATTAAGACCGCTTGTCAGCAGTCTTGTCCGACCGGTGCTATTGTCTTCGGTGACTTCAATGACGAGAAAAGCGAGGTCTCCCGCCTCTTCCGTGAGGACCGGAGTTATGTCGTGCTGGAGGATGTTAAGGCCCAGCCTAACGTACAGTATCTCGCCCTCGTGCGCAACCGTTCCGAGGCTGAAGGCAAGGAGAAAGAGCAAGCCCGCATAAAGGAGCAGACCTACACCAAAGGATAAGCCCACTCAGCCGTGTATTCGTTTACCAACCGAACTCAAGATTAACCGCTGCATATGAGCCACGTAGAATCACCCATCCGGCAGAAATGGGTAACCAATACCGACACATACGGCCAGGTAACGGCCGATGTGGTACGTCCGATCGAGGCTAAACCGAACATGACCTGGCTGTTCTGGACGCTGGTCTCTGGTTTGGTCGCGCTGATGTTTTTCAGCCTGGTGGGCTGGACCATGTACAAAGGGATCGGCACCTGGGGACTGAACAAGACCGTAGGCTGGGCCTTTGACATCACCAACTTCGTATTCTGGGTCGGTATCGGTCACGCCGGTACGCTGATCTCAGCCGTTCTGATGCTGTTCCGGCAGCAGTGGCGCAACTCGATCAACCGTGCCTCTGAGGCCATGACGATCTTTGCCGTTATCTGCGCAGGCCAGTTCCCGATCCTGCACATGGGCCGTCTTTGGCTG
Organism: Bacteroidia bacterium; assembly: GCA_033762375.1. Taxonomy (GTDB): domain Bacteria; phylum Bacteroidota; class Bacteroidia; order J057; family J057; genus RDXT01. Next base: position 136,195 of record JANRLQ010000002.1, on the reverse strand, counting down.
GGCCTTTGGTTCCTGCCATTCCCCAACACACGGGGTTCACTCTGGGTGAACTTCAACTCGCCCCTGCTGTGGGACGTGTTTGCGATCTCGACCTACTTCTCCGTATCGCTGGTATTCTGGTACCTGGGCATGATCCCGGACTTTGCGACGGTCCGCGACCGTATGGCCCGCCTGGGCCGCAAACTGGAGGCCAAACTGTACGGCGTGGCATCCTTTGGCTGGGAGGGCTCATCCCGCAACTGGTCCCGGTATGAGATCATCTCGCTGATCCTCTCCGGTCTGGCTACCCCTCTGGTACTTTCTGTACACTCCATCGTATCCATGGACTTTGCTACCTCGGTGATCCCGGGTTGGCACACCACGATCTTCCCGCCTTACTTCGTAGCAGGTGCTATCTTCTCCGGTTTCGGGATGGTGCAGACGCTGATGATCGTGACCCGCCGGATATATAAGCTGGAAAACTACATCACGATGGACCACATGGAGTCTATCGCCAAGATTATCATCGCGACGGGTTCGCTGGTGGGACTGGCGTATATGACCGAGCTTTTCATCGCGTGGTACTCCGGCTCGCTGTGGGAGCGTTACATCTTCATCAACCGTTCATTTGGTCCCTACTGGTGGTCTTACTGGGCGATGTTTACCTGTAACGTAGTCACCCCTCAGCTGTTCTGGTTCCGTAAAATCCGCACCAATATGGTGCTGACGTTCATCATCTCGATTTTCATCAACATCGGGATGTGGTTCGAGCGATTTGTGATCATCGTGACCTCGCTGCACCGGGATTACCTGCCGAGCAGCTGGGCAGACTACGCCCCGACCTGGGTAGAGGCTGGTATTTTCGTCGGCAGCATCGGGCTGTTTATGTTCTGCTTCTTCCTCTTCTCCAAGTATCTGCCGGTGGTGAACATGTTTGAGGTGAAAACCTTAGTACGCAACCCCCGGAAGCCAGACCACGTGGTGGCGACTGAGGCAGCCAATGCGGGCAACCATTAATCTTACCCCTGGACAAATCAACGGACCCCCTCTATATGAACCGTAATCTTCTGCTCGGCAAGTTTTGGAATCCTGACCATGTGCTGGAAGCCCTTGCCCAGTTTAAAAAAGACCGGGTACTGGTGTACGATGTGTTTTCACCCTTCCCGATCCACGGCATTGAGCCCTTCCTGTATATTAAGCGTACCCGCCTGACGGTAGCGTCTTTTATCTACGGCCTGATCGGAGGCACCACCGGGGTGATCATGATGAGTATCATCTACGGACTGGTATGGCCTATGAATATCGGGGGCAAGCCCGCGCTTCCTTTCCCGGACTTTGCGCCGATTGCTTTTGAGATGACCGTACTTTTTGCCGCACACGGAATGGTACTTACCTTTTTTATCGTGGGCAATTACTGGCCTGGTAAAAAAGCGGTCCTGATGGATGACCGTCAGACCGATGATGTGTTTGTGGTAGCGATTGACAAAAATAAAATCAGCGATGAGGCTGCCATCCGCAAGGTACTGGTAGAGCACGGCGCTTTTGAAATCACCGAAAAAGAAGTCTGACCCATGAATCCGTTCATCCATACCCTGCGTACCCCGGCGGCCCTGGTTGTGCTGGCCCTGGTCGCTACCGGATGTTATTACGATAAGTCCAAGCGTAATATCGAGTACGCCCCCAACATGTACAATTCACTGCCGCTGGAGCCTTACTCTCAGACGGAGATGAATGACGTCTGGATCGGTGGCAACTATGTGGGCATCCCCCAAGATGGCAAAGTGAAGTACTTTGCTGATGGCCTGGCGGCACAGCGTGCACCTGAAGGGACTGTGCCTCGTGCCAGCTCCTGGTATATAGAGGAAGCATACACACCGTATCCGCATCCCAATACCCTCGAAGGGTACGAGGCCGCCAACACCTACCTGAGCCCGCTCAACAATCCTGCCACCAACGCTACTGACTTTAACTGCTCTCAGCAGAGTTATGAGCGTGGGAAAGTAGTGTACGAAACCTTCTGTATCATGTGTCATGGTGCAGCGGGTGATGGAAAGGGTATTCTCGTGCAAAAAGGTGTATATGGCGGGGTTCCTGCCTATTCGACCCTTAATCTTACTGCCGGGAAGATGTTTCACTCCATCACCTGGGGTAAAAACAGCATGGGTTCTTATGCAGCCCAGATCACCCCACAGCAACGCTGGGAAGTCATCTGTTATATTCAGGAGTTTCAGGAGAAAGGTCAGGCTGCTGCCGCACCCGCTGCTCCGGCTACGCCCGCAGTTGCCGCTACTAATTAATCCAAGAAGTCAACAAGAAATCACCTGAAAAATGGGACATTTCACACAAGAGCAACTTACTGAGCGGTACACCATGACCGGACGGCTCACCCAAATCGCGCTGGGCTTGGTTGGCGTGGGACTGGTGCTGCTGATAGCCGGTATATTTCTGGAGTCCGGTAAGAAAAAAGATACTCCGGCAGATGCCTCTCACGAGGGACATAGCCAGCGGACAGAGCAACTGGTGATCCAGCCGGTCTCTAATCCTCAGGATGCCCATCAGGACGGCACTCACCAGGAGGGTACCCATCAGGAAGGCACCCATGAGGAAGGTTCACATGAAGCGCCTCATACAGAAACCCCTGCTGATGCCCATTCCGGCGAGGCTGCACATGACGATACACACCAGGAGGGTGCTGTACACCCTGATGCCGCTCATGCTGATGGTGACCACGCAGCTGCCGGACATGGCGAGCATCATGATACAGGGGTGATGGGTCGTATCCTGGCCAACCTGCTGCTGTGCAGTGTGTATTTTTTCTGTATCGCGATGGGATCCATGTTTTTCCTCACGATCCACCGGGTAGGCAATGCTGGCTGGCATACAGCTATCATGCGGGTGCCCGAGGCCATCACCCAGTGGTTGCCGGTAGGGGTCGTAGGATTTGTGGCCCTGTTCTTTTTCATGGACCAATTGTACGAATGGCTGATTGTTCCTGAAAATGCAGACCCGCTTATTGATGCCAAACGTGCCTATCTGAACAAAGGCTTCTTTATTGCTCGCAGCGTGGTATTTTTTGGGGTTTGGATCGCGGCAGCACTGTACCTGCGTAAGCTTTCCCACGACCAGGACCGTGAGGGTGGCCTGTTTCATTTCAAGCGCTCTGAGGTGATATCTGCATTGTTTATCATCTTTTTTGCGATATCCTACTGCCTGTACGCGATTGACTGGATCAAATCCCTGGAGCCACACTGGTTCAGCACCATTTTTGGGGTGTATATCTTCGGTGGGTCTATGGTCATCGCCAATGCCACCATCTACCTGATCACGGCTTATCTCAAAACCCAGGGGTACATGAAGTGGGTCAATGACGCACACTTCCATGACCTCGGTAAATACACCTTCGGCTTCAGCATTTTCTGGGCTTATATCTGGCTTGCGCAGTACCTGCTCATTTGGTATGCCAACATCCCAGAGGAAGGTATTTATTATGTCAAGCGGTACCGGGTAGAAGATCATCAGTATCTCGGATACTCTTTCTTCTTCTACAGCAACATCATCATCAACTTTGTCCTTCCGTTTTTCATGCTGATGACCCGGAATGCCAAACGCAAGTTCCTGACCTATGTACCGGTAGCAGTTATCGTACTGTATGGCCGCTGGCATGACTTGTTCCTGATGATCATGCCGGGAGCAGTAGGCCAGAATCCGGGCATCGGACTGATTGAGATCGGTATGTTTATGGCATTTGCAGGCTTGTTTGTGTACGTGGTATTCCGTGCGCTCACCAGCAGCAACCTTGTGCCGCTCAAACATCCCTACCTGGAGGAGAGCCTGCACCACACAACCGGGGCCGTGTAACATAAGTATCAAAAAAATTCTATACGTTTGTCAACAAAACACCGGAGGCATAGTTGATACTGTAATTCCGGTCTAAGCGCAAGAAGATTGTATGGACGCACAAATGCTCATAGGGGTAGCCCAGGCCATGTTGATCGGCATTTTGCTGATCGTTTGCCTCAACCTCTACCTGATTTTCCGCCTCAAAGATCTGGACCCATTTGCTAAGTGGGATCCAAATGCTGTAAATGGTGCCTTGCTGCTGCTGTTTATCATTGCAGGTCTGCCAGCTGCTTTCCTGTCTTCTATGGCTTGGAGCAAGGAGATGGTGATGACCTACAATGCAGCCTCTGAGCACGGACAGGTGATAGACAACATGTTCTGGTGGACAATGGCTGTTGCAGTTTTTGTGACGGTCCTGACCAATATCCTGTTGTTCTATTTTTCCTGGAAGTACCGCTACCGCGAAGGGCAGAAAGCGCTGTACTATCCTCACAACAACCGTATTGAAGTCCTCTGGACGGTGGTGCCTGCGATAGTACTGACGGCACTTGTCCTGCGTGGGGTGATTGTATGGAACGATGTGACGGGTCCTGCTCCGGACAATGCCCTGAATATCGAGCTGAATGGCAAGCAGTTTGCCTGGACAGCCCGGTATCCTGGTTCTGATCTGGAGTTTGGGGAGACAAGTGTGTTTCTGATCAATGAAGCTAAAGGCAATAGCCTGGGTTTTAACCTGGACGACAAGCGTGGCTTTGATGATCTCGTCGTAAGTGAGCTGGTAATTCCTGTCAATACGGACATCGAGCTGAAGATCCGCTCCCGTGATGTGCTGCACAGTGCTACCCTCATGCACTTCCGGGTGAAAATGGATGCTGTGCCAGGTATGACTACCCGGTTTCACTTCAAGCCGACGATCACCACGGCTGATATGCGGCTCCAAACCGGCAATGATGCCTTTGAGTACGAAATGTCTTGCCAGCAGATATGCGGCGGTGGTCACTGGAATATGCGCCTGCCTGTGCGGGTGGTGACCATGGAAGAGTACAAGGCATGGCTTGCTCAGCAAAAAACGTTTATAGCCTCTTATCGCGAGCTCAATCCTGAGAAACCTGCTGCTCCGGCACCGGCTACCCAGGAGACGCCCGCACCCGATCAAACAGCTTCAGCGCAAACGGTAGTTCATTAACCATCGAGATTAATTAGCGGTACCTGATTATGGCAGACACTCTCGCACATGCTCACCACGATACCCACCAGGATCACGGCCATGGTGGCCACGATCACGGGCATCACCATCATACGGAGACGTTCTGGACGAAATATGTATTCAGCCAGGACCACAAGACCATCGCCAAACAATTCCTGATCACAGGTATTATTATGGCGATCCTCGGGATCGGGATGTCTTCCCTGTTCCGGCTTCAGCTGGCCTATCCGGACATGAAATTCTGGATTCTGGAGGCCCTGCTGGGAAGCAAGTGGGCACCGGAAGGTCAGCTCAGCCCTGATTTTTATCTGGCCCTGGTGACCATGCACGGTACCTTCATGGTATTTTTTGTATTGACGGCAGGATTGAGCGGAACCTTCAGCAACTTCCTGATTCCGCTGCAACTGGGTGCCCGCGATATGGCCTCTGGTTTTATTAACATGCTGTCGTACTGGTTTTTCTTCGTGTCATCTGTGCTGATGATTATCTCCCTGTTTGTGTCCGGGGGACCAGCCAGTGCAGGTTGGACGATTTATCCGCCGCTCAGTGCGCTGCCGCAGGCAATGCCGGGTTCCGGAGCTGGTATGACACTCTGGTTGATTTCTATGGCGATCTTCATTGCATCATCGCTCATGGGTAGCATCAACTATATCACGACGGTCCTGAACCTGCGTACGGAGGGTATGAGCCTGCTGCGCATGCCGCTTACGATCTGGGCTTTTTTCCTGACAGCCATCATCGGGGTGTTGTCTTTCCCGGTACTGTTCTCCGCAGCCCTGCTGCTGACGTTTGACCGTCTGCTCGGTACCAGCTTCTTTCTTTCCGATATCTTTATCGGGGGTGAGGCGCTGCACTACCAGGGTGGAAGCCCGATTCTGTTCCAGCACTTGTTCTGGTTCCTGGGCCACCCGGAAGTGTACATCGTACTGCTGCCTGCACTGGGTATTTCTTCAGAGGTCATCTCTGTAAATTCCCGCAAGCCGATCTTCGGATATCAGGCGATGATTGTGTCAATGGTGGGTATTGCTTTCCTGTCCTTCATCGTGTGGGCACACCACATGTTTGTAACGGGTATGCACCCCTTCCTCGGCACTGTGTTTATGCTGTTTACGCTGGTGATTGCGGTACCATCTGCGGTCAAAGCCTTTAACTATATCACGACCCTCTGGCGCGGCAATATCCGGTTTACACCGGCGATGCTGTTTGCGATCGGGCTGGTGTCCTTCTTCATCACAGGTGGTATCACCGGTATCTTCCTGGGCAATGCTGCGCTGGACATTCCGCTTCACGATACCTACTTTGTGACGGCTCACTTCCACCTGGTGATGGGTTCTGCTTCTGCCTTCGGGTTTTTTGCCGGTATCTATCACTGGTATCCGAAACTTTTTGGCCGGATGATGAATCCCCGCCTCGGATATATCCACTTCTGGCTGACTTTCGTGTCGTTGTATCTGGTATTTTTCCCGATGCACTTCATGGGCCTCGGTGGTGTAGCCCGTCACTACTATGACCAGAGTGCATTTGCATTTATGAGTGTATTTGCCGACCTGGAGATATTTATCACGGTTGCTGCTATCCTCGGTGCTGTTTCTCAGTTTATTTTCCTGGGTAACTTCTTCTGGAATATCTTCTTCGGTGTAAAAGCACCTGCTAACCCCTGGGAAGCTAACACACTGGAGTGGACCACCCCTCGTCTGCCAGGCCATGGCAACTGGGAAGGTGCTATACCTCACGTATATCGCTGGCCCTACGACTACAGCAAGCCTGGTGTGAAAAAAGACTACCTGCCTCAGCATATCCCTGATGAGGAAGTAGAGTATGAGGATGGTTTCCCCCGCCCGGCAGGTGTGCCTGATCATGATCACGGCCATACCATCAAGGTCGAGGAGGTCAAAAAAGATAATCATTGAACCCTGTAAATCAGGTGACTGATACGGCGGCACACGTTGTGAACAGGTATCGCATGATTGCGGGCCTCACAACGGGTGCCGTTGTGTTTTTGATCCTGGTAGGTGGTATCGTCCGCATGACCGGGTCTGGTATGGGGTGTCCTGACTGGCCCCGGTGTTTTGGTCAGTGGGTTCCGCCGACGGACATCAGCCAGTTGCCGGCTGACTACAAGCAGCAGTTTGCAGTGGCAGGTAAAGAAATCGCTGATTTTGATCCTTTTAAGACCTGGGTTGAATACATCAACCGTTTGCTCGGTGTACTGATTGGTTTTTTTGCGATCGGGACGGCCGTGTACTCACTCCGGCTATGGAACTCCATGCGGGTCGTAACCCTGATGAGTGTGGCAGCCCTGCTGCTGGTGATTGTCCAGGGCGGTATTGGGGCTTATGTGGTGCGTACGGACCTGAAAACGAATATTGTCACCATTCATATGGTGATGGCCTTGCTGATTGTGGCTGTGCTGGAACTGGCCCGTCTCCGGACTTTTCAGGCAGCTTATCAGCAGCGTGGACGCCCGGATGCGCTTACGTCAGGGTTGGGGTGGTTGCTGCTGGGACTGATATTGGTACAGATCATCATGGGTACCCAAGTGCGGGAAGCAGTGGACGAGATCGCGCGGGAGATGGGCGAAAGCCGACGCCAGGAGTGGGTCAGTGCGCTGACGGGCGTGTATCACGTGCACAAGTTTTTTTACTACGTGATAGCGGGGGTAGGGGCTTACTGGGTGTACCGGCTCCGGCAGTGGAACCACTGGTCGGCCATCGTACGCCAGGCCTATGCCATGCTGGCGGTACTCGGTGCTGAGGTGTTGCTGGGTATTGGTATGCATCGTCTGGGTATTCCGGCTTTTATGCAGCCATTGCATTTGTTGCTGGCAACCTTGTTATTTGTGGTGGTGTTGGGGATGGTGGTTACCCTGGGCCTGAGCCACGGTAGAGCTTATTCAGAATGGGTCGCGGAGAAGTAAAGCAGATGAAAGAACATCTTACAGAGCCAATAGAACAAAAGTCAGCGGGGGCGGGTGCTCTCACGGACAAGGTAAAAGCGCTGGTGGAGCTCATGAAACTCCGGCTCTCTATGCTGGTGGCTATTTCAGCCCAGTTTGGGTATGCAGTAGCGGCCGGTACGGATACCCAATGGCCTCAGCTCCTGATGGTCGGCTTTACGGCCTTGGTCCTGACGGGTGCCTCCAATACCTTAAACCAGCTTTTTGAGAAAGAATACGATGCGCAGATGAAACGCACGGCAGGCCGTCCCATGCCTACGGGACGTGTTACGCTGGCGGAGGGGTTGATTTTTGCGGTAGCACTGGCCGTTCTGGCCATTGTGTTGCTGGGGGTATGGTTCAACCTGCCTGCCGCCCTCCTGGGCATCATCGCCCTGCTCTCGTATGCATTTGTATATACTCCGATGAAGCGCATGTCTTCATTTTGTGTGTTTATCGGAGCGATACCGGGTGGGTTGCCTCCCCTTATTGGTTGGGTGGCTTTTACCGGGTATATCGGGCTGGAAGGCCTTATCCTGTTTGCTTTCCAGTTTCTGTGGCAGTTTCCGCATTTTTGGTCTATCGCCTGGCTGCTGGATGAAGACTACCAGCGGGCAGGTTTTAAGATGCTCCCCTCCGCCAGCGGGAAGTCCCGTTTTACGGCAGGGATGATTTTGCTGTATACCCTGTCCCTGATCCCGATGGCACTGTTTCCGCTGATGTCCGGGATGTCTGGCTGGGTAGCTACAGTTGTGCTGGGTCTGCTGGGGGTAGTATTTGCGATACCAGCGTTTCGGCTCTATCGGAGCCAGGAGGCAAAATTTGCCCGTCAGGTGATGTTTATGTCGTTTTTTTATTTGCCACTAAGCCAGGCTACCTTATTAATAGGCTGGTTGGCAATCTCAAGCCTGTAACAAGATGGGATACTGGGGACTGGAACTTGACCAGCGCAATTATATCATTCACCCGTATAAGTTTGCGCTTTGGCTGTTTATTTTGACGGTGATCATGATCTTTGGGGGGCTGACAAGTGCCTACATTGTACAGCGCTCGTTTGTAGGCCCTGAGCGTCAGGTGATTTTTGATCTGCCCAATATTTTGTGGTACAACCTGGCTGTGATTCTTTTCAGCAGTGTGACGATGCAGTATGCTGTCTGGACGGCACGCCGGGAGGACACCCCTAAGGCCATGCTCGGGCTGGTGATGACGTTTGTACTGGGAGTTGCTTTTTTGCTCGGGCAGATGCGAGCCTGGGGTGATCTGGTGGGTATTGGGTTGCCGATGGTAGACCAGCGCCGGATAGACAACTCTGTTTCGTACTTTTATATCTTTACCGGCCTGCACGGTCTGCACATCGTGGCGGCACTGATTGTACTGCTGGTCGCGCTGGTTAATACGGCTTTGAATAATTTTCGGCCCGGCCGGCGAAACCTTACCTACGAGCTGACTTCAATTTTCTGGCACTTTTTGGGCCTGCTTTGGGTTTATTTGTTTATTTTCCTCAAGTTTACACAGCGCTAAGCTTGTATCTTACACGTGAGAGACTTGCTTACCTGTTGTATCTGAACGGCCTTTTTGTAATTTTGCTGACGTATTTACCTTCTACTCCATATTAGCGAGAATCATGGCAAACGTGTCTGTTGATCCGAAAGCACTCGTCGAGGGGGAACGCCCCATTTTTAATGCAAGCTGGGGAAAACTCATGATGTGGTTTTTCCTGGTTTCGGATGCTTTTACTTTTTCTGCCCTGCTGGTAGCCTATGCTGCAATCCGCAGCCGCACCGTGGACGGGGGTCTGGCCTGGGCCAACCCTGAGCAGGTGTTTATTCACACGCCCATCCTGCACGAGGTGTTCCATATAGATTGGCCGCTGGTGTTTGTGGGTCTGATGACCTTTATCCTGATTCTCAGCTCTGTCACGATGGTATTGGCAGTAGAAGCGGGCCACCGCAACTCCCGTAAGGAAGTTTCCAAGTGGGTTGCCTGGACGATTGTAGGTGGGGTTGCATTCCTGTCTTGTCAGGCTTATGAGTGGTATCATTTTATTCACGGTTCTGAATCAGGTGCCTATGTACTCAAGTCGGGTATGCTGGATGATCAGAATATCCCGGGTGTCAAAAAAGGCGCAGCAGTTGAAGTGTTTGCTGTCCGCAACGTAGAAGGTGAGATCGTGCAGCTGCAGACCCGTGAGGGAAGCCAAATCACATACGCTCCGGCACTGGAGGCCGTGATCAAAGCCAGTGAAGCCCACACTGAGGGACATGCCGCAGGCGGAGGCCATGGTGAGCACCAGGAAGGCCGTACGCATGGAGGAGCCTCGCTGAAGTCAAATGAGTACGGACCTGCACCTTTCGCCAACTTCTTTTTCTTCGTGACGGGTTTTCACGGTACACACGTAGCGAGTGGGGTGGTACTGCTCATCATGCTCCTGGTGAATGTCAATAAAGGCATCTACGATAAACGTGGCCACTACGAAATGACTGAAAAGATCGGTCTCTACTGGCACTTCGTGGACCTGGTTTGGGTATTCGTGTTTACCTTCTTCTACCTTGTCTAGTCCTCTGATACGTCTCCCTATTTTTTTATAACCCGTAATTTTAAGTGGTATGCAGCACTCTGACGGCAGCGAAACCAGAAAAGAAATATTCAGAACGGCGCTCATCCTCACGGCCCTGACAACGTTTGAGTTCGTACTGGCGGGCATCAAAAACAGCCTCCCAGCCTGGACCGGTCTGTCAGTAGGGGCAGTAAAAATGATCGTCCTCTCGACCTTCGTGATCCTGACGATCTTCAAGGCGTTTTATATTGTGGGGGTTTTTATGCACCTCAAAGACGAAGTCAAACGCCTGGCCTGGACCATTCTGATCCCGTTCCTGTTTATCATATGGCTGATCATCGGCCTGATGTACGATGGTACCTCCTGGGGCAAACAAAAAGTAACGGACGCAGGTTATTCAGTAGTTGAGCAACAAGCTTAACCTTAATCTGATCTGCTTCATGTCAACGCCTTCCAACCTGGGCCCACGTCTAGCTATTATTGCCCTGTTTGTTCTTCCATTGGCTTTGTATCTGACCATGCGGAGCTGCTCCAGCCCGGTTTTTCATACATTGCCTTTTGAATACTCCGTCATCAACGGGGACACTGTGTTTCACAAGGTTCCCGTTTTTTCGTTGACACAGGTCAGTACGGGAGCTACGCTGACCCAAGACTCCCTCTCGGGCAACATTTGCCTGATTGAGTTTTTTTCCCTCCGGGATACCCTGATCACCAAGATCAAACACGGCCATATACGCCGGTTTTACGACAATGTGGACTGGTCCATGTACGACCACCTCCGGATTGTCTCGGTCAACGTGGGGGACAGCCCTGCTGAAGTCCAGGCTTACGCCACTGGCTTGGGCGTGGACCTGCATAACTGGATGATCCTGACAGGTGATACAACCCAACTGCTGGCTTTGGGCCAGGATGGGCTGCGGCTGTCTGCTTTTACAGGAGCTACCGGTACCCAACTTCCCACAGATACTCCGCTGGCGGCCTTTGTAGACAAACAAGGACGGGTGCGGCGCCTGTTTGATATCACAGACCTGGGTGCTGTCCGCAAGATCGAGGAAGACTTCAGGTCTATCCTGCGCCTGGAGTACAACAGTGATATTGAAGGGAAACACAGTTATTAACATACATATACCTGCCCTATGCAGACACATACACAACAGCCCCCTGTTTACAATGATAAAATCTGGATACCCATTATCTGGGCAGTATCCATTGCTATCCCGCTGGTCGTAGGGGTTCTGATTACACCGGAGCTGCTGCCTGCGCCCGTATTGCCATTTGAGCCGACCATTCTGCCACTGATAAATGCTTTTCTGAATGGCACGGTATCCATACTGCTGGTACTGGGGTATGTTTTTATCCGCAACCGCCAGATAAAACTCCACCGGGCCAGTATGCTGGGGGCTTATATTTTGTCGGCTTTGTTTCTGGTCGTATATGTTCTATACCACCTGGCGACTGAGGAGGCCCGTTGGTGTGAGGCAAGTCCGGTGTCAAAACCATTGTACCTGACGATTTTGATCAGCCATATCGCCTTGTCGGTAACCATTGTGCCGCTGGCTACGTTTTCTATCTACCGGGCACTCAGTGAGCGGTATGGCCGTCACAAGCGTCTGGCGCGTATTACGTTCCCGCTGTGGTTATATGTAGCTGTCACCGGGGTGGTAGTATATCTGTTGATTTCACCTTGTTACGCCTGATAGAGTTGTTATGGAGCGGATCGTATATCGGGGGCTGTTGTTGGGTATATGGCTGATGGGCTGTGCATCCGAGGTGTGGGCGCAGTGTTCCCAGTGTAAGTCTGCGGCCTCTGCGACGGGTGAGAACGGTGACCTTACAGTCGGTAAAACCCTGAATATGGGGGTTTTATATTTGCTGGCATTTCCAGTGCTGGTGCCCATCGGAGTAATACTCTGGTGGAAATGGAGAACCCGGCAGATGCGGGAGGCTGGCATCCACGTTTGACCTGTCCGGCACCCTCCAGCTATGAAAATCCTGTTGCTGCGTCTCTCGTCTATTGGGGACATTGTCCTGACGACGCCCATTCTGCGCAGCCTTCACAAGGCACACCCTGACTGGGAGGTTCACTACCTGACCAAGCCTGCCTTCAGGCAAGTCCTCGCCCACAATCCATATGTGGACAAACTGCACCTGCTGGACAAAAACTGGCAGGCCCAGCTCAGGCTGTTACAGGCAGAGCAGTTTGATTTTGTGCTGGACCTGCACCACAACCTGCGTACGTGGCAGATCAGACGCGCACTCGGAGTGCCTTCCCGGGCATTTGATAAGCGAAACTTCGATAAATATCTGCTGGTTCATCTCAAACAATCCCTGCGTCCGATACCGCATGTGGTGCACCGGTATGGTGACACCCTGAAGCCGCTCGGGGTACAACTGGATGAGGGTGGACTGGATTTTTTTTTGCCACCCGAACTATCAGGGGTGGCAACTGCTATCCTGGCAGATGCTGGTCTCAGTGCCCCGATGGCGGTAGTGTTAGGGGCGCAGCACCGCACCAAACGCTGGATCACAGCCCATTTTGTCAAGGCGCTTAATGACCTGGGCCGGGAGGTTGTCCTGATCGGCGGACCAGATGCACGGGCGGATGCAGATGAGTTGATGGCTGGCCTGAGGATACCCTGTCTGGACGCTGTAGCCCGGTACGACCTGCTGACGTCTGCGGCGCTCATGCGGGCCTGCACCAGTGTGCTTACGCATGACACCGGTTTTATGCACATCGCAGCGGCCTTTGGGATGCAGGTATTTTCACTTTGGGGCAGTACCGTTCCAGCCTTGGGCATGACACCCTATCATACCCCGCATGTGCTGCTGGAAAACACCCGCCTGACCTGTCGGCCATGCTCTAAAATTGGGCATGACGATTGTCCGCTGGGCCACTTCAGGTGTATGCAAGACCTGCACCCCGATCAGGTCGTCGAGGCCATACGTACCCATGCAGTGCCACCCGTCAGCGGGGTTTGACCTCAAGCTGACCGGCTTCAATCACTTCCTGGGCAGTGCCCAGCCGCAACGTAATGGCCTTGCTTGTTTCCCGGGGGGTGCCATAGTCAGAGATGAGATGCAGCTGAATATGCACCGGTCCCGCCAGGTGTTGTTGCCGGGTGCCGTAATAGTTGACCTTAACGGTATAGGTACCGGGCATCGCTTTGCGCAGCAGAAACTCCTCAGGGCCATACCCGCCGGTAAAGTCTGCAGAGATCCATCCGCCCAGCTCAGTTTGTTTATTGGCATAATAACATTTTTCGCCCCGGGGGTCAATAACCCAGAGGTCCATGTCCACTGCCAGCGCGTCCCAGTCAAGTACCACCCGGATGTCCGTCGGGAGATCCGCTATGAGGCGGCTGTCGTATCTGATCTTGCTGATGGGTACAGGGCTGCGGGCCATGAGGGCATTAAGCTCATGGGCTGCCAGCACACCGATTTCGGGAAAAGCATTGGGCCAGGGGCGGCGTACGACTTCATACAGCGTATCTGCGGCTGCCTGGTACTGGCCATTGTGGGCTAATGCCAGGGCGAGGTCCCGGTAAGACTGTGGTTCATCAGGCCGGAGCCGGCGTACGGCTTCATAGAGGGGCAGGGCAGCCTGTGGATAGCCCAGCTGCTCCAGCCTGCGGGCCAGGGTGCGGAGGAGTTCATGGTTTTCAAGCTCCATTTCTGCCAGGTTGGAAAGGATACGAATTCCACTCCGCGTCTCACCCCGCTCAATAAAAAAGTCAGCCACATCCAGATAAAATCCCGGCTGATGGCCCCAGGTGCGGCGCAGGTCGAGGTAAGTCGGGTACACGGCGGCAGGCGCTGCCTGTCGCAGCGTTTCCAGGTAGGGTGTTTGAGGATTCCATGCCTGAAGACGTATTTCGGCGGTCGGCCCTGCGGTAGGAACAGGAGCACCGGGTTTAGGGGTAGGGGCAGAAGGCTGTGGGGTAAACAAGGCATCCAGGCTCGACTCTTCGGGTATAAAGTCTGAATCAATATCCGCGGCTTCGAGAACCCCGTCACGGTCTTCGTCACGCACCCGGTCTTCATGGTAGATAGTATCTGTCGCTGGCCACTCAAACTCAGTTTCCCACCAGAAACGCCGCAGCTCAAAGGCTTCTGCTACCTTGTCCAGGTGGGACAGCAATTCAAATCGCTGCTGGTCTCCTTCTTCAGCGATCAGGCTTTGGTATTTTTTCCGGAGCTCCGCGGGCGGCTCGATGCGGTACCGTACATAATCTTCTACCCGGTCCAGCACCAGCAGTGAAGTAAATCGGGTGACAAGGCCAACTTGCTGGCCTGTACGCAACATCTCTGCGCGGTTGTGGCGGTAGTCAAGGTCGAGCTCAGCCAGCTTTTTTTGTGCCCAGATCGTGTGTATCGGGGCATCTGTCAGGTCCCGTACTTTGTCGAGGGTGATGGTCTCGGCATGGGTGACGGTCTGTCCGTACCCAAACAGGAGGGTAATCGTAGCCTGGTCTCCCAGCAGTTTACCTGCCAGCCCGAAGACCGGTCCAGCTTCAGCCGGTAGCCGCGGCCATGTATCACGAATAAGGACAGGATCAGCCTGACAGCCGATATACCGGTAGGGTAGGGTCAGGAGCTTGCGCAGGGCCTGCTCCCGGGTCAGGGGCAGGAGGTTCACGACCTGGCCGCCTGTGCTGCGGGCGAGTCGCTGCAAGGTGCTGAAATCCGCTCTTGCGGCACTCGTGATGGCCGTTATGGGCTGCGAACCGATGCTGAGCGTATCCGGGCCAAAGTTTGACAGGCCATCTCCTATAAACAAAATTTCATCTCCCATCACACGGCCAAAAGGCACGCAGCCAAGGCAGGTCGCACCGTCGGCAGCCAGTGCGCGAATGGCCTCCAGCAGCGGAGCACTGTTACCCTGCTGGAGGACCAGGGTGTCTACTGTCACGGCCTCGTGGCTGAAGGCGATCAGCTCCACCGTACAAGTGGATGATTTCTGAAAATATCCCTGGAGCAGGGCCAACTCCCGGGCTGTGTCCCGGCTTGCCATGCTGGCGGAGGCATCCCAGACAATCGTAAGACGTGCAGGGACGGGCTTGTCACGCGGAGGACCTTCCGGGCGTACATGTACATAAAACCAGGACTCATCAGGACCTGTCTCCTGTATATAGGCCTGTCCGTTGCGGACGGGACCCGGAATCGTGAAGCCGATCTGCCGGTCCGGGACAAAGTTTGCATACAGTTGCCGTGCCGTCCAGGTATTTCCGGATGGGTGAAACGTGAGCTGGGCCAGCTCATGCCGGCTCCATTGGGGACTGTTTTTCAGGCCAATCGCCGTCACGGATACCGTAAATTCCTTGACAGGCTCCCGGAAGTGCATCGGGAGCAGGTAGAGGAGGTTATTGCCGTCGGCGATCAGTTCCTGATCCACAGCGACCACCAAGGTCCGGTATCCCCGTGCCGGGATCGGGAATATCCGGGCCCGGAACACATTGCCCTGGGTCCACTCCAGCAGCCCCGGGTCAATTTTCTGATTGACGACGGCCTCATACACCTGGCGCCCCCGGTTTTTTTCGACCGGCACGGCCTCCCGGAGCTCACCATTGATGTCCAGGGCAAACCTGCGGAGGGTCTGGCCTTCGCCAAGCGGGAAATACAGCTGGCCCTCGATGTCCCGGTCCAGGGGGTTAAATACCGTGAGGGTCATGGTGGTGGTCGAGAGACTGCCGAGTACCTGTATGTCCAGGCTCAGGTCATTAATCTGGAGTGGCCATGAGGCAGAGTCAAGTTCTGTACGGACCATCACGGCGGGGTGAGCGACAGGACCTGCCTGCTGGACAGGGGCAGTAGGTAGGGGGATGGGGGCCAGCGTACGACAGGCCGTCAGCATCGCCATACAGACCCAGACATATTTTTTCATATACCAGATTCAGAGAGGACCAAGATACACAATGATCTTCAAGGTATCCTATAGGGCGGGGTGTAATGTAATTCATATATTCGTAAATATTTTTAATTGTAAATTACGTTATTTTGAATCATAAGCCATTGATATGCGACTTGCCTCCAGGATCAGCCAGCGCCCTTCTGCTTCTGCCTCTCTCCGTACCAGTGTCCGGTTTTCAGTGGTATTTCTGACCGGGATAGCTATTGCCTCCGCTTGTTTGTTGCTGGGTCAGTTTATGAGCTGATGCCCACTTTGCTGCCGGTATATTCCTGCCTGCGCATGGTCAGCGGGCATCCAGATAAGTCACTAGTCCTTACTCTTGTTGATTACCGTAGGGCCCTTGCCCGCACATCATGAGATGTGTTGTTTCGCTTGCTTGCCGGCAGATACGGGCCTATGGTCTGTATCTGCTTTTGGTATTCAGGCGGGGCGGATAAGGGAGAGGATCAGCTGTGCGGTTTCATCAGGCTGCTCCAGGGGAAACATATGACCACCCTGGACGGGCGTAAACCGAATATGGGGATAGCGGCGTTTGTAGCGCTGGATGACCTGCGCTGGTACCGCCCCACCCGGGACTGCGTAGAGATAGTCTACGGGTACCTGCGTCGGCGTTGTAGGGGGGGTATGGGGGGTGAGGCTGAAAATTTTGGCTTCCAGGGTTTTGGGTATGGCGAGTGTAAATCCCCCTGCGGGTGCAGGGATGAGCGCGTGCGCCACATAGTCTTCAAAACTCCTGGGATGGAAGTGCTGAAAAAAAGCCTTGCTGTGCCAGTGGGCCGTGGCAGCTTCGCGCGAGTCAAAGTGATCACGACGTGTCAGCGCTTTACGCACTAGGGGAATAGCCTGCTCATGAAGCCTCAATACCCGCATAAGGCGTATCAGCAGGCGGAGGTCTCGCCCGAGGATAGGAGGATCCAGCAGTATTACCTGCCGAAACAACTCCGGACGACGACTGGCCGCCAGCAAGGTAAGTATGCCACCCAGCGAATGCCCGATTCCGATCACAGGACCTGTATGCCGGTGGACCGTCTCGTGGATAAGCTCATCTACCAGGGGCTCCCAGCTATCAGTGATCTGCCACTTGCCCAGTCCAAAAGCTGGCACTGCTGAGACGGGATGCGGATGCAGCAGGGAAAAAAAATATTCGTACGACCCGGCCGGAAACCCGTTGGCATGTGAAAACTGTATCGGGAGCATTGGTCTGTTTTGGGGCAAATGTAGGTCTGCCCAGGCGTAATTCCCAACTCAGTATTGCATTTCAGCTAACAGTCCCAGGGCGTACAACATCAGGTGTGAACCGCCGGTAGCCAACTCTTCTACAGCAGGGTAACAACTCTCAGGACTGGGCTGCGCCGGGTGATGCAACAACTGCTCTACCCACGCATACGCAGTATCAGCCATAACGGGCGCCGGGGGGCAACATAAAGACACGCCCGTACCCGTCCGACCAATCCCCTGTACCAGGCTATGCCCCAGGCTCAGGCTAAACAAGCAGAAAATAAGGTATGGCCCCATCTTATACAACTATATGAACCTCCGGATACCAGTGTTGTCCGGATGTATGTGGGATAAAGACGCCAGCTGCCGGGCGATGGTTGAAAACATTATCCGCACTCAGTCTGAAAAACAGTGCCTTTCCACCTGTCTTTCTGGATCATGATGAAAAAATGCTCATAATACGACAGGCTGGGTACCAGCTCCTCGACGGGGAGATAGTGAAACTGGTTGTACAGCTGTCGTATCTGGGTTTTGTGGGTCTCAAACTGCATGAAAGTATGGCTCCATTCCGCCTCAGACCGGCAGAGCGGGGGGAGGTTGCGCCGGTCAAATTCCGGAGCCAGTCCCGTCCACGGAGCATCGACACTCTTGGACCAGTCAAAGTCATAAGGTACGGCCACCCTTGCACCATTGGGAAAGGCGAGGGTGATAATATTTTTACCACTCGGGATATCCCAGTCCAGGTTTCCGATCATGTACTCAAAAGCGTACAGGCGGGTCAGGCAGCCGGGCACAAGCGTTTCAGGCGAGACCCTGTCTTCGACAAGTTTGGCGCCCATACGATCTGCAAAGTCATCCTCGTCTTCAACAAAAAAGGCCCAGGTTTGAATATCGGGGTGATTGTTCTGGGTATCGTGGTAGGTAATACGCACAAGCCGCACCTGGAGACTGGTATCCGTGAGAATGTTAAGGGTGCGGTACACCAGATACTCTTTGAGGAGGGCCGTCTCGCTGCTGCAGTGGGTCACCAGTTTGTATTTGTGACCGGGCACAAACCAGGGAGAAGCGGGTGCTTTGGACTTGATTTTGAGCTTGATAGGGGGAATGGAGCAGAACTCCTGCCGGCGGCGCACATTTCCTCTGGCCCGGATTTCGGCAGGCAGGGTAGCAGACATTTTGCCTTCGCGCACCAGGATTTTGGCCTCATGATAGGATGCCGAGTCAGAGCGGTCGTGCAAAAACGCATCCATGTCCGCAAAAACCACGACCTCCAGTGGGGCGTCATCCGTAAACAAAGCAGGCTCGGTAACAGGAGCCAGAAAAGATAAATAGGCGGAAATAAAACCAGCAATAACTTTCATCGGACGTTGAATTAAGTGAAAACATCGTTCAAGCGTCGCGAAGTAGAGCCTTTGAGTCTGTAATAATACGCAAAATGGCGGCACCGGGGGGTGCCGCCAGGGTGAGCAAACGATTAGCCCGGTCAAATCAGCCTAAATCAGGCCATCAGGGAGACCAGTTGGGCTACGCGGTTAGAATATCCCCACTCATTGTCATACCAGCCTACGACCTTCACAAAGTTGCCCATAGCGGTGGTCAGGTCGCTGTCCACGATGCAGGAGTGTGGGTTGCCGAGGATATCGGTAGAGACCAGCGGCTCCGTAGAGTACTCCATGATCCCTTTGAGGTAACTTTCGGCGGCAGCTTTGAGGGCAGCATTTACCTCATCAGCCGTTACCTCACGGGAGAGGATGGCAGAGAAGTCGGTGACAGACCCATCGGGTACTGGTACGCGGATCGCATTGCCATCAAGTTTGCCTTTGAGTTCAGGCAGCACCTCGCCTACGGCTACAGCCGCTCCGGTGGTTGTGGGTACGATGTTGACAGCAGCTGCACGGGCACGACGCAGGTCGCGGTGCGGGCTGTCCTGCAGGCTCTGGTCAGCCGTGTAGGCGTGAATGGTGGTCATAAAACCTTTGACCACCCCAAAGTTTTCGTGCAGGACTCTCACCATCGGCGCGAGGCAGTTGGTGGTGCAGGAAGCATTGGAGACAACCTGCATGTCAGGGGTCAGGATGGCATCGTTAACGCCGATCACGATGGTAGCATCTACAGCTCCTTTGGCAGGGGCGGTGATGATCACCTTTTTAGCGCCGGCATTCAGGTGGAGGCCCGCCTTGTCGCGGCTCGTAAACACCCCTGTGGACTCAATGACCACATCTACGCCCAGTTCGCCCCAGCCCAGGGCTTCAGGGTTTTTTTCGGCGCTGGCGATGATGGTTTTGCCATTGACGATCAGGCTCTGCTCGTCATATGCTACCGTCCCGTTAAACTTGCCGTGGACTGAGTCATACTTGAGGAGGTGGGCCAGGGTCCCGTTATCCGTCAAGTCATTGATCTTTACCACTTCAATAGCCGGGTTTTCAGCCAAAACGCGAAACACCAGCCGACCAATACGGCCAAAACCGTTGATACCTACTTTAATTGCCATGTGAAACAGCGTGAGTTAAAAGGTGATGTAAATCTCCCCCAACGGGCGGCCCAAAATTAGAAAGGCGGGTATTGAAAAACAACCATACGGAGCTTTTGGTCGTATATTTTACATATCGCAGCCCTGACCGGGCTTTCGGCAGACAGATTGATCAGGGCAACCGTACCCCTTCACATTTTTTTTCAACCATTCACCAGAAAATTTGGCCTGATTATGAGGGACTTATCTCTGGCGATGAAAAAAACAGCGGGTCACCCATCATTTTTTTTAGATCAGGACTTGACTTTTGTCTTTGAATGACCTTATCTTTGTACCGCTTTTTAAGCATGCTCCGTTCGTCTATCGGTTAGGACTCAAGATTTTCATTCTTGCAAGGGGGGTTCGATTCCCCCACGGAGTACAAAAGCCTGCTATCAAGTTGATGGCAGGCTTTTTTTATGCGATTCCTTCAGGAAAATATTGATTTTTTCTCCAAAACAATTTGTACCTTTGCCGCTTCCCGGAAAACCGGGAGGAAAGGAGACCTTAATGCATGCTTGACAACGAAAACGAAATCAACAAGGACGAATTGTTGGAGCCCGCTCTTCTCGCAGTAGAGGAGCAGGATGACGACACTACGGATGACGTAGTGGAAGCCCCCGTTCAGGACGAGCGCGATGACTTCGATGCCGACCTGATTGACCTCAACGAAATTGCCGGTTTCACCAACGACGACGATGACGACGAAGACTGGTGGAAAGGTGATGGTACGTACTCTGCTTCTCAGCGCGACGAAATGACGCGGGTGTACGCCAGTACCCTGAAGCAGTTTAATGCCAATGAAATTGTGAGCGGTACCATCGTCGCCGTAGGCGAGAAGGATGTCGTGATCAATATCGGCTTCAAATCAGAGGGGGTAGTCCCCGCCTCCGAGTTCCGGGACATGACACCCCAGCCAGGGATGGAAGTCGAGGTATTTATCGAGACCGTAGAAGACACCGGAGGTCATCTCCTCCTCTCGCGCAAGCGTGCCAAGCACCTGCGTGCCTGGGAGATGATCAACGACTCTATGGACAAAGACCTCATCCTCAACGGGGTGATTATGCGCCGCACCAAGGGCGGATTCGTAATTGATATTCAGGGTATCGAAGCCTTCCTGCCAGGTTCGCAGATTGATGTGAAGCCTGTGCGCGACTTTGATGCCTATGTAGGCCGTACGATGGAGTTTAAAGTGGTCAAGATCAACCACGCCTACGAAAACGTGGTAGTATCCCACAAGATCCTCATCGAAGCCAAACTCGAAGAGCAGCGCCGCGAGATTCTCCAGAACCTTGAGAAAGGTCAGGTACTCGAAGGTACTGTGAAAAACATGACCAGCTTCGGGGTGTTTATTGACCTCGGTGGCGTGGACGGTCTGCTCCACATCACAGACATCTCCTGGGGACGTATCAACCACCCGGAGGAAGTTCTGGTGCTGGATCAAAAGGTCAACGTTGTGGTCCTCGACTTCGACGAAGCCAAAAAACGTATCAGCCTCGGCATGAAACAACTCACGGCACATCCGTGGGACTCGCTGCCTGAAGCTGTCACCGAAGGTGCCCGTATCCGCGGTAAGGTCGTGACCATCGCTGACTACGGTGTATTTGTGGAGGTAACGCCTGGTGTCGAGGGACTCATTCACACGAGTGAGATGTCCTGGTCCCAGCACAGCAAAAACCCCGGCGAACTCTTCTCTACCGGCGAAGAAATCGAAGCCGTTATCCTCAACGTGGACCGCAACGAGCGCAAGATGTCGCTCGGCCTCAAACAACTCCAACTGGACCCCTGGTCTGTGGTCGAGGAGCGTTTCCCGGTCAACAGCCGCCATACCGGCCTCGTACGGAACATGACCAGCTATGGTCTTTTCATCGAGCTGGCTGAAGGCATTGACGGCCTCGTACACATCTCCGATCTCTCCTGGACCAAAAAGTTTGCCCACCCGTCTGAGTACGTGAAGGTAGGCGAAAACCTGGAGGTGATCGTCCTGGAGATAGACAAAGAAAACCGCCGCCTCAGCCTGGGCCACAAACAACTCACCGAGGATGTTTGGGAAACCTTTGCTGCAATCTTTACGCTGGGCTCTACCCACACGGGTACCATCAAGCGCATTGATGCCAAAGGAGCTACCGTCGAGCTGGAGTACGGGGTAGAAGGTACCGTAAACCTGAAGCACCTCAAAGCCGAAGACGGCAAAGAAGAACTCAAGCAGGAAGATACCTCTGAGTTTGTCGTCATCGAGTTCAACAAGGATGCCAAGCGCCTGGTGCTCTCTCATGTCAAAACCTGGCAGAAAGCACCTGAGAAGAAGGCCGTTGTCGAAGAGCCTAAGGACAAAAGCCGCAGCGGGAAACCAGCTGCTGCCCCTGCTGCCAAGGCTGGTACGACAACCCTCGGCGACCTGGATGTACTTGCCAAGCTGAAAGTCCAGATGGAAGCTCAGGAGAAAAAGACGCAGAAAGACAGCAAAAAATCTGCGGAAGTGACCGAAGAAGCAGAAGACGCAGCCGAATAAGCCCGCGTATCTGCCGACAGATAAGAGGCCACCCATCGGGTGGCCTCTCTTGTTGTAGGGGGACGGGAATTATTTATGCCTGAAACCGTTTTAAAACCTGGGTCAGGTAGTCCACCATGACCTGTACCGGTTTGTGCAGGTGCCCGTTATTGGGGATGATCAGATCGCATATATCCTTGGCAGGTGCGATAAACTGCTGATACATAGGCGCTACAAACCGCTCATAGTCCCGGAGGATAGACTCCATGCTGTATCCGCGCTCCTGTATGTCGCGGACAAGGCGGCGGGCCAGGCGGCGGTGTTCGTCTGCCTCGACAAAAACCTTCAGGTCAAACAACTGCGCTATTTCGGGTTTGTGAAAAATAAACAGCCCCTCTACGATAATCAGCGGTGCAGGATGCAGGAGATGGATACTCGGGCTTGCGTGCGGATTGTTAAATACGTACTCCTCCAGCTCAATGGGTTGGCCGCTGATGAGCTGGTGGATATCCGCCAGCAGCAAGTCCAGCCGCACAGAGTCCGGATGGTCAAAATTGACGAGCCCATCGGGTTCCCGGTGTTGCTCTTCCAGTTTTTTATAATAATGATCCTGGGAGATCACCGTCACCTGATCGGAGGGCAGCCGCTGGATCAGTTGATGCAGCAGAAAAGTTTTGCCGGAGCCACTTCCGCCGCAGATGCCGAGAATAAAAGGAGTCTTGCGCATAGTCGCAAAATTACGGGTAATTGCGAATGAATGATAACCTTGCCGGAGAAATCACCTCAGGTACAGGCGCAAAAGCAGGACAATGGAAAAAATTGTCCCGGCTGTATACAAAAAATCCCCGGCAGGTAGTAGATTGAGCCATATCTCAGCACAAAGGATCATTCCCTGCAACACACTTTCCATAACCCATAACACTTTCCCATGTCATACGCGCAGGCCCGCTGGTGGGCAGGTAGTTTTCAGGTACTCGGTTGGGTGGCCATCGCAGGGGCTGGCTGGATATGGGGTATTCCTGCCTGGGCGGAGGCAGGGTACTATACGCCGCTGCTGATGACAGCTGCCGCCGCCCTGGCCAATCTCCCGATAGACTGGTATTGTGGGTATTGGCTTCCGGCTCAGTACGGACGTTCGCTTATGAGTCCGGGCGGGTGGTGGTCGAGCTGGGCCCGGGGAGCAGGAATATATATAGCCGCTGTCGCAACAGCCGGAGCCCTGGTGATGGGGGCGGCAGCCTGGGGTACAGCCGGTGCCGTGGGAGCAGGAGCAGGTCTGGGTATTTTGTTGATGGGCGGCCAATATTGGTTGCTGCGGATCACCGCAGGCGGCGTATGGGAGCACGCGACAGACCGGGGATTTGAGGTGGAGACGGCGACGGTGCAGGATCGGGAGTTTACAGGTGGGTTGGTCGGTATTCCAGGTCAGGAAGTACAGGTGTTTCCGGCGCATTGGCAAGTGGCTCTGGCGCCGGCCGTGAGCCGTATCATCCAGGTGCGGCGGCATGGTGCGATCAACCTCGGCTTATACGGGCAGGGTGCCCTTCTGGCCCTGGCAGCCCATGTCCTGCTGTGGACGGCAGCGGTATGGATCTGCGGCACACCCTTAACGACAGGTGCAGGGTGGCTGCGCGCGAGTGTGATCTATACCGTGCTGGTGACCGTCGCACAGGTAGGTTGGTTGCCCCGGCTGGGGCGTGAGGCAGCTTTTGCGATGGATAAATGGGTGTATTACCAGCAGTTTGATGCGGATGCCCTGCGAAAATCTATCCAGGAAGCAGATCGTCTGCTGGAGCCAGCCCCGCTGGCGCCTGCGCAGGCAGCCTGGGTATATGCCCGCCCTACAGCAGCGGCGCGTCTGGCCCGCATGGCCGCACCCCGTGAGCGGGCGGCAGCCTGGCAGCCCGGTCCGATCCTTCGTTACCTCTCGTGGGCCGGTGGAAACCTGGCCGCAAGGTCCGGCCCGATGGTCTCCGGACATCCTGCGAGTGGAATTTTGGCACCGGATACCTGAAATGTCAGCAATTATCAGCACCGAAATGGATTTCGGACCGATTTTTTTCTCCCCGCTTGATGTCCATGCCTCTTTTTCTCGTAAATTGGCGACGCTCAATGGAAAAACATACGCCCCCGAATGACAGCCAAGTCATTCAAAATCTGACTCTATGAAGCGTATCGGTGTATATACCTCTGGTGGTGACGCGCCTGGCATGAATGCCTGTCTGCGGGCTGTCGTTCGTACGGGCATTGCCACTGGTCTTGAAGTAGTAGGTATCCGGCGTGGATACGAAGGCATGATAGATGGAGATTTCCTGAAAATGGAGGCCTACTCTGTCAGCAACATCATCCAGCGCGGTGGCACTATCCTGAAATCTTCCCGCAGTGACAGGTTTCGCACGCCTGAAGGCCGCCAGCGTGCTTTCAACCGCCTCAAAGAGGCTGGTATAGACGGACTTGTCGCCATCGGTGGGGACGGAACCTTTGCCGGTGCACGGGTTTTTTCCAATGAACACCATATCCCGGTCGTCGGGGTGCCTGGTACCATAGACAATGACCTGTACGGAACCGACTATACCATCGGGTACGATACAGCCCTCAATACAGCGATGGAGGCCATAGACAAAATCCGGGATACAGCGGACTCGCATAACCGGCTCTTTTTTGTCGAGGTAATGGGACGCGACGCAGGCTTTATTGCCCTTAATGCGGGTATCGCCGGTGGCGCAGAGGCTGTGCTGATCCCGGAGACCAAAACCTATATCGAGGACATCATCGCCAAACTCGAGCAAGGCTGGCTTCGCCACAAAACCTCCAGCATTATTGTAGTGGCGGAGGGAGATGAAGGCGGCGGCGCTTTTCATGTAGCTGAGCAGGTCAAGCAGCGCTTCACCAACTACGATACCCGCGTGGTCGTATTGGGGCATATCCAGCGGGGCGGATCTCCTACCTGTATGGACCGGGTACTTGCCTCCCGCCTGGGTGCTGGTGCCGTGGAAGCCCTGAGCGAGGGCCTGTCCAATGTCATGATAGGGGTGGTCAACAACAAAATTGTGCATACTTCCTTTATCAAAGCCTGCAAATACAACCAGGAAATTAACCCCCAGCTCCTGCAGTTGGTGGAGATGCTGTCTATCTGACCGCTGGTTTCAGGTATGGCGCACCGGCAGATCCGGGTGAACATCTGTGCGTGGCATAGATTTTTACCTAAGATCACTTACCTATGCGTTGTATTCCCTGGATAAGTTGGCTGCTCCTGGCTGGAGTGGCTTATGCCTGCACTTATGTGCCAGGCACCCAAACATGCCCGCCTGCGCCGGTGCTGGCGGACCTGGGTAGTCCTGCGCCACGCATCAGCGTGAGTACCGTCAATATTGACATCAGCCAGTCTTATGTACGGGAAAAAGTCCGGGCCCTGGTCGGTACCCCTCACTCAGCCCCCAATGGCGTGGACGCAGGTATGGTACAACTCAGCCAGCCCCTCGTCAATGGGCAACCCGTCAACCGGGTCAGCATTGTCATCGAGCCCTGGCTCAAAGGGGCTGCGGACACAGCCGTATCACTCCAGCGCTCATACGAACTACGGCTGCGGCTGGTGCCGTACCTGATCACCCCGCAGACCATGCCTGATGCCGCTCAGCGGACGGCCTTGCTTTGTCCCGCTGGCGGGACTTGTACGGCGACCTCCGGGGTATTGATCCGGTTTGAGTTTGAGGAGTTGATCAGCCGGATCCACCAGGCCCCCGTCGTCTGTGGGAGCCCGCAGTACGATCTGATAGACGGACAGGTCCTGAAAGGGCTTTTTGAGTCGCTGGGGAATAGCAAGCCCCTGGTATTACCATCAGAACCGGTCGAAAAAATTGTCAGCAGCCTCGCAGGTACGCCAGTCGCGCTCACAGGGGTCGTGCTGGGGTCTGACCTCGACCTGAAGGTCGGGCTCCTGTTTGATACCGGCACCCCACGTCCCTTTGATGCCAATACCTGGCTCAGCATGTATCCCAACACAGACTGGGGCATCTCTGTAGATACCAGCCTGGTAGCTGCGGCGGTGCGCCGGTCGGCGATAGCCTCTGCGACAGCTACGGACCCCCGGGTACAGGTCAACAATGTCCGGATCACCTTTGAGCGGGACGGGTTTGGCATACAGGCCGCCGGGCAGCTCAACGTCTGCGGGGGGATCCCATTTACGGTGACGACCTCTGCTCAGCCGCAGATATGCCTGGATGCAGCAGGGCGGGCCGACCTCCGGGTATGTGCTGCCAAGACCGAGACAACCCCCAAAGTAAGTTTCCTGCAAGGTATTTGTTACCTGGGAGCTCAGTTTATCGAGAGTTTTTCGGGCGGAATGGCCACGGCTGTCATCCGGGATGGCGTATCACCGTGCCCCTCTATGAGCATCGTGACGTTCGGCGCCGGGCCGGGTGATACGTTTTATGGCACAGCCACGGATACCGACGGGGTATTTTACCTGGTAGGGCGGAGTACATTTATGGATGAATTTCTGACCCGGGCCGGAGCGCCCCGTACGCCTGCACCCGCCCGTTGTCCCTGAGAGGGTGACCATGCTGCATGGAGTCCGGGGGGAATGGCCGTCACAAGAATGGTTGTTAGCGTTTTTGACGCACAAAGTATATATTCAACCTACAAAAGTTTTATCTGGTCATGATGCGTACGATTTTTTTCTTCCTCCTGCTGGGCCTGGAATATGCATGGGCGCAGGCTGTGGTCACCCCTAACGATGGCAACTGGTCCCTGCAACAAGTGGTCCTGCGAAATACGCCGGAAGCCGATCTGATGATCCGCACGGGAGATATTGACAACCTCGGATTTGGATTTGGTGAAAATGTCAATCCCTTCTGCGAAAGAAGCACAGAACCACATTATTATCCCTGGGATCCTGCCCCTGAGAATGCGCCCGGCACAGACCGGATTATGATCCCCAGTAGTTTTGAATATGCATTATTGCCCTGCTCGCATGATGGTTATTCGGAGGAACCCCGCGACCAGAAGCAGGTACAGGTGATCACCTTGCCGCTGACGGCTGCCAGAGGAATGACGGTGACCCGCGTGGTGCTCCAGATGATGCTGGATGATTTTCAATCGCCAGTCTTGTGCAGCCGGTTTCAGATGACCCTCAACGGACGCCGGTTTGCAGAGGGCGAAAAACTGATCAATTCCCTCAACCAGACCGGCCCCACCGGCAAAGTGGTTTCCTTTGTATTGCCGGAGGATATGCTGGATCTTTTTCAGGCAGACCAGCTTACGATCCGGATAGATGATCCCACTACCCATGCCGGAGACGGATTTGCCATAGATTTTGTCAAGCTGCTGATCAACCACAAGGGATTTCCCTGTACGGGCAACCTGCCGGGAGTGGTGCGGGACCGGAATCAGGACCTGCCGGTGGCGGGTGCTACGGTCGAGATCAGGGGGTACGGGCAGGTGCGGACAGGGGCGGATGGCCGTTTTTTGCTGACGGGACTCCCGGCTGGTATGCACCCGGTGACAGCCTTTGCACCGGGCTATAACAGCGGCAGTGCGATGGGAGATGTCTGGCAGTCAGGTGAGGAAGAGGTCGTGATATATCTCGACCCGGCTGATAAGTCAGTGGTGTTTGGCAACAAAACCCTGCGCGAGGGTGAGTCTGTTGCGATCTACAATATCCAGTTCGACCTGGGTAGTGCTGAGATTCGCACAGATGCCCGGGCAGAGCTGGACAAGATATATACGTTTCTGCAGGCCAATCCCAGTGCCGAGATTGAACTCTCCGGCCATACCTCCAGCGATGGAGACGATGCCGCCAATAAAAAACTATCCCTGCGCCGGGTGCTGAGTTGTAAAGGGTACCTGGTCCAGAAAGGCATAGACGAAGGCCGTATCCTGACCATGGGCTATGGAGAAGAGCGCCCCCTGGCAGGTAATGATACCGAAGCAGGCCGGGTCAAAAACCGGCGGGTAGAAATGCGGGTACTGAAACTTTGATACAGTGCCCTTACAACATGCCATCTCTGCCCGCGTCTGGCCATCCGGGATATAAGTATGGTATCCTGGCGGGATGCCTGATGCTGACCCTATTGCAGGCGCAGGGCCAGTTGCGGGTATCTCCGGAACTGGTGGCTGCGGGTATTGAGGTGCGGGATTCCCTGCATCCGGAGTCGTCCGGGGTTTGGATATTTTGGCTGGAAAATACTGCCGACGAGCCGGTGCCCGTATATGGAGATTTTCCGTGGCTCCTGGATTTTACGCTGACCAGTACGGCCGGGGATAGTATGGTCGGCGGATATGCATACGGGCATGCCTGGCACCTGCCTGCCGAAGAACTGTACACCCTGCAATGGGCAGTGCCTGCCCGGACGGTGTGTCAGTACCGGATAACCGTATCAAGCCCGCTGCGGCCCGGATACCACCTTCGGCTTAGCCTGTATGACCGGGTGGGGTTGTACCAGGAAGTGTATCAGGAGGCCTATACCCGTCGTGCTTATCTGATGTTTTTGATACTGACCCTTTCCGTGATTGGGTTTCAGGTATTTTTTTCCCTGATATTATGGCTCCTGAGCCGGGAAATCCATTTTTTATTCTACGGAGCCTATATTTTGATTTTTGCCCTGATCCAATATCTGCTGTATGCGGGGTATATATTTTTGCCTACTCCGGGCTGGCCTCCCCATGCAGTGATTTTGTACTGGATCCCACATCTGTATTTTGGGGCGTATTATTGTTATCTCCGGTTTGTGATGACTTTTTTGCGGCTGCCGGAGCTGGCCCCGGCTGAGGCCCGGCAGGTGGTGTGGTTGCTGCGGCTTACACTCGGGTACCTGCTGATCCAGGCTGTATTGTATGCGTGGCGCCCAGCCTCGTCCGTATTATATGTCGGGTATTCAGTCTTTTTCTTTGGCGTAATTGTTCGGTTGATTTTCAGGCTTTTCCGGTTTAAAGACTTGATCATCCGCCTGGTATTGATCGGCAGTGCCGTGTTTGGGGTAGGTGCATTTGCCAACCTGATGCTGGCGCTGGTATTGCGTATATATCCGGAGCTGGACTGGGACAATCCCTACAACCTGACGACGATCAGCATGCTGATCGAGCTGGTGTTTTTTTCGGCGGCGATCGCCTATAAGTTTCGGCAAGACGAGCGGGAAAAACAGGCCGCCCAGGCCGAGCTTATCCGTCGTCTGGAAGAAAATCAGGTGCTGGCCCAGCACTTGCAGGACATCCGAAACCGGATCGCCCGCGACCTGCATGACGACATTGGAGGGACGCTGAGCAGCATTTCTATTTATACCGAAGTCGCCCGGCGCCAACTGGAACCCACGAGCCCCATCCGCGAAATCCTGGACAAAATCGCCCGGCAGGCCGTCGAGATGGTGGGGCAAATGAGTGATACCATCTGGACCCTGCACCCGCGCAATGACCATACCGGCTCCCTGATCCGCCGGATGGAGGACGTGGCGGCCTCGCTGCTGGGGGCCGCCTCGGTGCAATATACATTTGACGTGTCGCCTGAAGCTATGGCCGCCCCACTCTCCATGGACCAGCGCAAAAACCTGTTTCTGATCTACAAAGAAGCCGTCAACAACGTGGTGCGGCATGCCCACGCCACGAGGGTGACCATCCAGGCCGGGTGTGAAGCCGGACATTGGTACCTGGAGGTGGCCGACAATGGAACAGGTACCCAGCCAGCCCCCGATCATACCGGACATGGCCTGCAAAATATGCAAGTCCGGGCGCAGGAGATCGGCGGTATGCTTACGCTCACCCCCGGACCCGGCGCCGGCACCCAAATACGGATCACAGTACCCCTCCCCGTTTTAGGGGATATGTCCCGGAGGCCGGGCTGATTATATTTACCGCAACCATGCAAGTCCTCCGCGTAGCCATATTTGATGACAACCGCCCCCTGCTGGATGCCTTGCAGATGCTGATCAACGGCACGCCGGGGTATCAGGTCGTCGGGGCCTATCCTGACGCCGGAGCCCTGCTGGTCCGGATCGCAGCCTGTCGCCCTGATGTGGTCCTGATGGACATTGAGATGCCCGGTACGGATGGGATTGAGGCCGTGCGCCTGCTCAAGACACAATTTCCGCAGATACAGGTGCTGATGCAGACCGTATTTGAAGATGAAGACCGGGTATTTGCTGCCTTATGTGCAGGTGCAGGCGGTTATCTGCTCAAAAATACCCCACCCGCCCGCCTGCTGGAGGCAATCGCTGAAGTTGCTGCCGGTGGGGCGCCCATGAGCCCGGTGGTGGCCCGCAAGGCACTGGAGATGTTCCGGCGGTTTGCGCCACAAGAGGTGACGGTGGACTACCGCCTTACCCCCCGCGAAGGTGACGTACTCAGCCTGCTGGTGCAGGGATTGCCCTACAAACTCATCGCAGACCGGCTTTCCATCACCTATGAGACCGTGCGCTCGCACATGAAACATATCTACGAAAAACTCCATGTCGCCTCGACTACGGAGGCTGTCGCCAAAGCCCTGCGCGAAAAACTGGTATAACCTCCCCGGTTTTGGGGATAGGCAGGCAGCAACTTACCCCCCAACTTGCTGCTGATACGGACACTCCGCAGGGATGCCGTTGATGTACCTGTAATCAATCTGATGATGAAATCTCTCATGTGTGTAGTGGTCTGCTGTCTGGCGACCGCCGGGGTGGCGCAAGGCACCTGGACCCAAAAAGCTTCAGTACCCGGCAGTGGGCGCTTTTGGAGTGCCGCTTTTTCAGCCGGGGGTAAAGGATACGGTGGCACCGGCAGGCTGTCTTTTTCCGGGAGCAATGTCGCTGACTTCTGGGAGTACGACCCGGTGACGGATACCTGGACCCAAAAAGCTGATTTTCCCGGGGGCAACCGCGAGGGTTGTGATGGATTTGCGGTCGGTGACAAAGGGTATATTGCCTTTGGATCGAGTTTTATTCAGTTTAGCTCCGATGTCTATCAGTACGATCCGGCTGCCAATACCTGGACCCAAAAGTCCTCGGTCCCCGGCGGGGTGGGATTTGCCTATTCACATGGATTTGTGATAGACAGCACCTATTATATAGGCCCCGAAAATGGCACCAATAATTTCTACGCCTACCATGCGCCGACTGATACCTGGTCTGTCAAGGCTGACTATCCCGGGCTGGACCGCCGGGCGCAGGTAGCTTTTGCCACCCGCGGCAAAGGATATATTGGTCTGGGCTTTTGGGTGTTCGGATCGGTGCAGTCTGACATGTGGCAATATGATCCTGTGGGAGACAGCTGGAAACAAGTGGCGGATATGGGTATCCGGTCTGACCAGTCGGTCGCTTTTGGGCTGGGGGACTATGGATATGTCTATAATGTAGGAGGTAATAAAAAGGATCTGTACCGGTATGATCCTGTGGCAGATATATGGGAATATGACAATACGTTTCCCAGCAACCGCATCGCCAATGCATCTGCTTTTGCGACGGCAGATCGTGGGTATCTGTTGTTTGGCGAAGAGACCATCTCCGGCGGCAATAACCCCAGCAATCAACTCTGGGAGTTTACCCCTGGTTTTGTCAATTCACTCTCACCAGCAGGCATCTCTGTCAGCGACTTGCGCATCTTGTCGGTGATGCCGGGGCGTATCCGCCTCTCCCTCAGTCACCTGGGGGGACAGCCTGCTCTCGTGACCCTGCGTGATATGCAAGGTCGCACCCTGGCAGATTGTCAGATACGCGGGACAGAGGGATGGGAGGGTGATCTGGTATTTGACCGGCCCGCACCCGGTGTGTATCTGCTCCAGGTCGCCCGTATGGGCGAGGAGAGCATTACCCGCAGGCTATACCTGGACTAACCTTGCTGTACCATCAGACAACCGGGATATACCGGTTGTCTGCTTACCATATAGACTATATGAAACCTATTCATCTGGCTGTACTCCTGTGTATATCCCTGGCTGCTGTGGGGCAGACCATGGTTTCACCCCAATCCAGGCCCAAGGCTGAAGGGACCTATCAGTTGCGCCTGATTCCTGGCATACCGGATGGGGTAGGCTTTGAGATCCTGCGTGCGGACAACGTACTGATCCGTCAGGCGCACATCCCCGCCGTGGCTGGATTGCACGGTTTTCCGGACACCGTGACCGCCCGCCAGGCCGGCGAACTCATGCTGCTGAAGCTCACTCAGGGCCAGCTCCCGCCGACCCTCACCCGTGCAGAAATAGCAGACATACTGGCGGGTACGCCCCCGCTCAGGCGCTGAGGGCGCTGGAGATCAGGCTGGTAATCACGTTAATGATCAGCAATACTCCGATAATCGTCAGAATGGTCCGGGCCCGGGCGGTGCGGAGTTGATATTTGAGCTGGAGCCGGGGATCCTGGCTGGCGGCGAGGGCATTTTTGATGTCGCTGGATAGGAGGAGTCCCCCGATCAGGTTGACCAGTCCTATGATTCCTGCTATCAGAGCGATCAGGAAAAAGAACAGAAACAGCCCGGCACTGCCTCCCACCGCAGCCAGCACCATCACCACCGCGGCTACGATGCCGATGATCTCGGTCGCCAGGGCACGGTTTGCCCGGAGATCCAGTTTTTCTACCATCAGGTTGAGCTGGGTGGTATCTGCCTCACCCGCCGGATAGGAGGGGGTATATACCAGCGGACTACCGGCCGGACGGTAGGTGTACGGGTAAGAAGCAGCCCGTACCGGCACAGCGGCAGGTAGTACCAGCACCAGCAGCATCAAAAACATCAGCCCGCGGAGCAGGACAGGGATCAGCGTTCTGCGCATACGTGTTGAATAAAATGGGGGACATATATGCTGCATAAACACCTTCTCAGGCAATATGTTTGTGGGTGCCTGTATGGGAAAAGAGGGCGTTTTTTGTTTGTGTATAACTGTTATAGGTAACATTACGTGAGTTCCGAATTCATCAGGGAGCGTTTTTTCCCCGTTGGAAGGGTTTGAGCATTTGTACTGCACCAAGTGTTTATATACCTTGCGTTCCTGACAAGACTTAATAGTAAGCCATAGAAAAGGAACATATGACATATGGTGCTTTCTCAACTTTCCTCCTCTCAGCTAGAACAATATCTTGCCAAAGCAGCCTGGATACTGAAAGGACCAGTCGATGCTTCAGACTTTAAGGTCTATATTTTCCCGCTTCTGTTTTTCAAGCGGATCTCTGATGTGTACGATGAGGAATATCAGCTTGCCCTGCAAGAGTCTGAAGGTGATGACGTTTATGCTTCTTTACCCGAGTTTCACCGGTTTGTAATCCCGGATGGCTGTCACTGGGAAGATGTGCGGGCCGCGACTTCTAATGTAGGTCTGGCCATTGAACAAGCACTGCGGGGTATCGAGCAAGCCAATCAGCAATTTTTATACGGCATTTTTGGGGATGCACAATGGAGCAATAAAAACAAACTTTCTGACCGGCTGCTCATTAACCTGATTGAGCACTTTTCACAGTACAACCTCTCTAACAGCCAGGTAGATGCTGACGTGCTGGGAAAAGCCTATGAATACCTGATCAAACATTTTGCCGACCTCACCAACAAAAAGGCTGGTGAGTTTTATACTCCGCGTTCGGTGGTCCATTTGCTGGGGCTGATTCTAGACCCGCATGAGGGCGAAACCATTTATGACCCGGCCTGTGGCACAGGCGGTATGCTGCTCGAATGTGTGGCACACCTGAAGCAGAGCGGAGAGGACTTCCGGACGC
This sequence comes from Bacteroidia bacterium, assembly GCA_033762375.1. Classification (GTDB taxonomy): domain Bacteria; phylum Bacteroidota; class Bacteroidia; order J057; family J057; genus RDXT01. Next base: position 101,885 of record JANRLQ010000002.1, on the reverse strand, counting down.
TCAAGCTCTACGGGCAGGAGAAAAACCTGACCTCCAGCTCCATTGCCCGCATGAACATGTTCCTGCACGGTATCGAAGACTTCGAGATCATGCGGGGCGATACCCTGCGCAACCCCGCATTTTTTGAGGCAGACGGGCTCAGAACCTTCGATTGTGTGATTGCCAATCCGCCGTTTTCGCTGAAAGAATGGGGTGCGGAAAGCTGGGCCAACGATCCTTTCGGGCGGAACATTGCCGGAGTGCCTCCGCAGGGCAATGGCGACATGGCCTGGGTGCAGCACATGATCAAATCCATGAACAGCACCGGCCGCATGACGGTGGTGCTGCCGCACGGAGCGTTGTTCAGAAAAGGAGCAGAAGGGCGTATCCGCGAAGCACTGATCCGGCAGGATATGCTGGAAGCGGTCATCGGCCTGGGCCCTAATATCTTCTACGGAACCCAACTGGCGGCCTGTGTGATGGTGTTCAAGCAACAGAAGGAGGCCAGCAAAAAGGAAAAGGTTTTATTTATAGATGCATCGGAGCAGGTGCGGGTAGGCAGGGCCCAGAATTACCTGGAGTCGGTACACGTGGATCAAATCTACACATGGTATCAGGCTTTTTCCCCGGTAGAAAATTTTGTGGCGATGGCTACCCTCAATGACCTGCAAGAAAATGACTTTAACCTCAATATTCCGTTGTATGTGGAGAAGGTAGTGGAGGACAAGTTGCCCAGTGTGGAGGAGGCGATGGCGGAGTTGAAAACGGCATGGGAGGCGAGTTTGGAGGCAGAGGAGAAATTCAAGAAGATTTTAATGAAATTCACCACAGATAGCACAGATGGAACACAGATTAAATCCGGGCAAGGAATCCGTGAATCATCCGGGTAAGTCTATGGTAGCTTTTTCACCACGGATAGCACAGATGGAACACAGATTAGAACCAGCCTCAATATCTGTGCATAATCTGTGTAAATCTGTGGTGCCCCAAACTGTAAATTCACCACGGATAGCACAGATAGAACACAGATTAAATCCGGGCAAGGAATCTGTGGTGCCCCAACGAACCCCACACATGGAAGCCTTAAACGAGTTGTCCTATACCATCATTGGCTGTGCGTATCGCGTGCACACTGCCCTGGGCCCCGGCCTGCTGGAGTCAACCTATGAGGTATGTCTGGAGCATGAGCTGCTCAAGGCCGGGCTGGCTCCTGAGCGACAGAAAGCGCTGCCGGTGGTGTATGACGGCATCCGGCTGGACGCGGGCTACCGCATAGATATGCTGGTGAACGGGCTGCTGATTCTCGAAATCAAGTCAGTCATCGAGGTTGCCCCCATTCACACCGCGCAGCTCATGACCTACCTGAAGCTGTCCGGACTGAAGCTGGGCCTCTTGCTGAACTTCAATGTGACCGATATGAAAAAAGGCATCCACCGAATCATCATGTAACACTCTCCCACAAACAACACAGACACTCAATACAAATCCGTGAAAATCTGTGTAAATCTGTGGTGAAACCCATACCCCCCATGACCCAATCCCAACTCGAAAAATACCTCTGGGGCGCAGCCACCCTCCTGCGCGGCACCATTGATGCCGGCGACTACAAGCAGTACATCTTCCCGCTGCTGTTTTTTAAGCGCATCTGTGATGTGTACGACGAAGAGTTTGAGCTTGCCCTGGCCGACAGCGACGGCGACATGGAGTATGCCGCCTTTGCCGAGCACCATCATTTTCAGGTGCCCGAACACGCCCACTGGAACCGGGTCAGGGAGACGACCACCAACGTAGGTATGGCCCTGCAGGAAGCCATGCGCGCCATCGAACAAGCCAACCCCGATACCCTCTTCGGCATTTTCGGCGATGCCTCCTGGACCAACAAAGAGCGCCTCAGCGACGCCACCCTCACCAACCTCATCGAGCACTACTCGCAGCACAAGCTGAGCCTGAGCCAGGTGCCCGACGACAAACTCGGCAATGCCTACGAATACCTCATCAAGGAATTTGCGGACGACAGCGGGCATACCGCCGCCGAGTTTTATACCAACCGCACCGTGGTAAAGCTCATGACCCTGATCATGGATCCGCAACCGGGCGAAAGCGTGTATGACCCCACCTGCGGCTCGGGCGGACTCTTACTTAACTGCGCCCTGCACCTCAAGGAAGAAGGCAAGGAATACCGCACCCTCAAGCTCTACGGGCAGGAGATCAACCTGCTCACCTCAGCCATTGCGCGGATGAACATGTTTATGCACGGCATCGAGGAGTTTCACATTGTGCGGGGCGATACCCTCGCCAACCCTGCCTTTCTGCACCACGACGAGCTGAAAACCTTCAACGTGATCCTCGCCAACCCGCCCTATTCCATCAAGGCCTGGGACCAGAAAGGTTTTGCCAACGACCCCTATGGCCGTAATATCTGGGGCACACCCCCGCAGGGCTGCGCGGATTATGCGTTTCAGCAGCATATTCAGAAAAGCCTGGACCCCAAAAATGGGCGGTCCATTACCCTGTGGCCGCACGGCATCTTGTTTCGGGACAGCGAGGCAGACATGCGCCGGAAAATGATCGAAGAAGACCTCGTGGAATGTGTGATCGGCCTGGGCCCCAACCTGTTTTATAACTCTCCGATGGAGGCCTGCCTGCTGGTGACCAAAACCAATAAGGTGCCATCGAGAAGGGGTAAAATCCTGTTTATCAATGCGGTGCATGAAGTAAAGCAGGAAAAGACCATGGGCTTCCTGGAGCAGAGGCACATTGACAACATATTTGAAGCATTCACCAAATTTGAAAACCAGGACCACTTCGCTGCCCTCATCTCTATCGAAGAGGTGTTAGCGAATAAGGGCAATATGTCGGTCAGTCTGTATGCGCAGCCCGAAAAAAAGGATGCAAATCCGGTTCTTCCTTTTGATGAAGCCTTTCGGAATTGGGAAGAGTCGGGAAAGGCGCTGCGATTATCTATGAGCGAATTGTTTCAAACCCTGGAGAACTGATGGAAACGACTCAACTGCAACAATTCTCAGTCAATAAATCTGGTTGGACACGGGTAAAATTTGGCGATGTGGTTTTTGAGCCCAAAGAAACCGTCAAATCCCTTTTGGAGGAAAACATTGAGCATGTGGTGGGTTTGGAGCATATTGATTCGGAAAATATCCATCTCACCCGTTCAGGTAACCTGGAAGAGTCCACAACCTTTTCTAAAAAATTTAAAAAAGGGGATGTCCTGTTTGGAAGAAGGCGCGCCTATCTGAAAAAAGCCGCAGTAGCCAGCTTTGACGGCATTTGTTCTGGCGACATTACGGTTTTCAGAGCAAAGAAAAATCTATTGCCTGAGCTTCTGCCCTTTGTGGTGAACAATGAAAAATTCTTTGATTATGCCGTCAAACACTCCGCAGGTGGCCTTTCGCCAAGGGTGAAGTTTAAAGACCTCGCCAACTACGAATTCCTCCTCCCGCCCAAAGACCAGCAAGCCCAACTGGCCGAGCTGCTCTGGGCCATGGATGAGGTGGTGGAAAGGGAGAGGGAGGTGTTGGAGAGATTTATTTCTTACATTGAAAGCTTAATTCATAGTAATTTGTCCGCAAATAAAGGCAATACAACATTAGGCGATTACTGTGAGAATGACGGAATTAGAATTGGCCCATTTGGTAGCTTGTTACATGCACAAGACTATGTGGACAATGGAGTTCCAGTAATAATGCCAACCGACATAATTGATGGGGAAATTCAAGAAGATAAAATAGCAACCATAAGTAATGAAAAAGCGAAAGAATTAAACAGATATTGCGTAATAGCAGACGATATTATATTTCCCCGGAGAGGAGATTTGTCAAAGCGAGCAATAATTAACAAAAAACAAGACGGCTGGATATGTGGAACCGGTTCTATCCGTGTTCGCCTAAAAGAAAATTTGAATAGCAAGCTTGCATATTATGCACTTACTAGTCGGTTTATTAATACTTGGCTACTCGATAACTCCGTCGGTACAACAATGCCAAACCTAAATGCTTCTACAATTGGTAATATACCGTTAAGTCTTCCAGAGGAGCGGTTGGCAAATGACATTTTTAATAAAATTGAATCTGCGGTTAAGGCTTCTAAAGTCAATACCTTGTATATTCAAAACTCCCGCGCCCTTCAAAAATCTCTCATCAATCAAATTTTCTGACGTATGTACTACAAGCCGGACGAGCGCTGGGAAATATTTAGGATCACTGACCGGGAGCTGTTCGAGGAAAAATTCGTTTTAAAGGGCCACTTCCATACGGGCGTGCCTCAGGACGTTCGGGAGGCATTCGTCACAGTAGAATACCTGCTGGCCAGCGCCTGGCACTACTGGCCGCTGTATGACGAAGGTGTCAACAAAGCCTTGCGTTTGATTGAGATTGCGGTAAAGCTCAAGGCAAAAGAAATAGGGATAGGCTTAACGTATAAAGATAAACAAGGCAAGTCCAGATCGGTGGCACTGGCCCAGCTGATAGATCAGATTTGCCCCGACCCGCATCATGCGCATATCAAAGAGCGGCTCCACCGATTCCGCCGCATCCGCAACAGCCAGATGCATCCTGACAACCACAGCTATATGGGGGCTATGGACATATGGGTAAAAAACCTCAAAAGTGTGGTTAATGTGCTCAACCTGATGTTTTTACCTGATGCGGAACTGGTGGAGATGCATAGGCGCACGGAGGTTTTTACATCAAGTCTGACAATGTTCAAGGATCAGCTCCTGGTGCTGGAAGTCCCGGAGAAAAAGTACCTCATTCATTCTATACAATCTTTTGTAGTCGCCAGAGACACTTTTTTCATCGCCCTGGAGCCGGTAATGTTAGATGCATTTGAGGCCATTTCAAACCATCGCGATCTGTCGGGGCTGCTCATGGTTGTCCGTAACCCAATCCCTGGAGAGGGCAGCATATCCGGCCAGGATTCAGCGGGAAACGCGATCAGCCTTTCTCTCAATCACAAGGAGGAGAATAGGGAAACACATCGGTTTTTTTGCGAGGATCTGGCCAAATTGGACAATACATCACGTAGCTTCTACCAGCTTCACCTGAAAAATCACTATATCTGGCAGATTGAAGAAGAGATGTATGCGTGGTGGGGTGTTTAACCCAGGTAACTACAGTGCCGATAGTGAAATACATCGCCACAGATAACACAGAGGGGTACAGAGAAGAGAATCTGTGGAAATCTGTGTACATCCGTGGTGCAAAAAGGGGGCATACATAAGAAAAATACTTGTGGAGCGCTTCTTTAGTCATCCAGAATTTGAAGAAGTTTGGCGCAGCCTGATGCGAAACGCGAGAAAAATGATAGCTTTATTACATACTTAACTGAGCCTACATGCACTTCAATGAACTCAACAGCGTAGAACGTTATATCATCCACCAGCTCAGCCAGGTGAATTTAAATGCCGAAGGTACGCAGGAGGGCCCGCCTGTGTATGGGGCAGAGTGGGAATATCAGGCTGCCAGCACACTTCAGCGGAGCATCAATGAGGTGCTGGTAGAACCGGAGGTAAAAGCGGCCCTGATCCGGCTCAATCCGGAGATTCGCCAAAACCCGGCGCTTGCCGATGAGATCATCTATAAACTGCGCGCTGTATTTCTGGCTGTCAACCAGATGGGCCTGGTCAAGACCAACGAGGAGTGTTTTAAATGGCTCACCGGAGAAAAGACCATGCCTTTCGGCGAAAACAACCGGCATGTGCCCGTACGCCTCATTGACTTTGATACCCCTGCCAATAACCGCTACATCGTCACCAACCAGTACCGCATCCACCAGCGCGAGACCAAAATCCCGGACATTGTGCTGCTGATCAACGGGTTTCCGGTGGTCGTGGGCGAAGTCAAAACCCCGATCCGCCCCTCCGTGAGCTGGCTCGACGGTGCGCATGAGATTCACAACGTGTATGAAAACAGCGTGCCGCAGTTGTTTGTGCCCAATATCCTGTCTTTTGCCACAGAGGGCAAAGAGCTGTACTATGGCGCAGTCCGGAGCCCGCTGGAATACTGGGCACCCTGGCGGCTGGAAGGCGACGACGATGCCCTGGCCCGGCGGCTGGGCCTGGCGGAGATCGGCAAAGAGCTTTCCGACCTGCTGCGTCCCACCCGCCTGCTGGATATTTTGCAGCACTTTTCCCTGTTTACCTCTGACAAAAAGAAACGCCGGATCAAGGTCATCCCGCGTTTTCAGCAATACGAAGGAGCCAATAAGATCGTAGCACGTGTAAAAGAAGGGAGGGTGAAAAAAGGGCTGATCTGGCATTTTCAGGGATCGGGAAAATCGCTGCTTATGGTATTTGCCGCCCAGAAGCTGCGCAAAGATGCTGACCTGAAGAGCCCCACCGTGATCGTACTTGTGGACCGCACTGACCTGGATACCCAGATCAGCGGCATTTTTAATGCAGCCGACATTGCCAATGTAGAAACCACAGACAGCATCAGCGTGCTGCAAACCATGCTGGAACGCGATACCCGCAAGATCATCATCTCCATGATCCATAAGTTCCGCGATGCCCGTCCCAACATGAACACCCGCAGCAACATCATTGTGCTGGTGGACGAGGCCCACCGTACCCAGGAGGGCGATCTGGGCCGGACCATGCGGGCGGCCTTGCCAAATGCATTTTTGTTTGGCCTCACGGGTACGCCCGTCAACAAAGCCGACAAAAATACCTTCTGGGCCTTCGGTTCAGAGGAAGATGCGGGCGGATATATGTCCCGCTATACCTTTCAGGACTCCATCCGCGACCATGCCACCCTGCCGCTGCACTTCGAGCCCCGGCTGGTAGATGTGCATGTGGACAAAGAAACCATAGACAAGGCCTTTGCAGCCTTTAAGGAAGCCTCAGCCCTCACTGACGAGGAAGCAGATGCCCTGAATCAGAAATCAGCCAAGATGGCAGCGTTCCTGAAAGCCCCGGAGCGGGTCGCTAAAATTGTAGAGGACATCGCCAGCCATTTCAAAGAGAAGGTCGCGCCGCATGGCCTCAAAGCCATGATCGTAACCCCCGATCGCTTTGGCTGTGTGCAGTACAAGGAAGAACTGGACAAGTACTTTCCGACTGAAGCGAGTGCGGTAGTGATCTCCACCTCTGCCAATGATCTGGCCGAGTTTAAGCAAAAGTGGGGCCTGGACAAAGGCAGACAGGAGAAGATTGTGGATGAGTTTAATGACGCGCAGTCTGACCTGAAATTTGTAATTGTAACTGCCAAGTTGCTCACAGGATTTGATGCGCCGATCCTCCAGACCATGTACCTCGACAAATCGCTGAAAGATCACACCCTGCTGCAAGCCATTTGCCGCACCAATCGTCTCTATCCGCAAAAGTCCTTTGGCCGCATTGTGGATTATTTCGGCGTATTTGACGATGCTGCCAGGGCATTGCAGTTTGACGAGGAAAGCGTCAGGCAAGCCGTTTCCAACCTGTCGGAGCTGCGCGCAAAGCTGCCATCTGCCATGCAGGCATGCCTCGTACATTTTGCAGGTGTGGACAGAACCCTCGGAGGTTTTGAAGGATTGGAGGCCGCCCAAAATGCCATTCACACAGACGAAAAGCGGGATGCTTTTGCGTTGGACTACAAATACCTCTCCAACCTCTGGGAGTCACTTTCTCCGGACAACCTGCTGGAGTTGTATCGGACCGATTACAAATGGCTGTCGCAGGTATTTGAGTCCGTGAGGCCCGCAGCCGACAACATCGGCAAGCTGCTGTGGTTCACCCTCGGTGCCCAGACGACCCAACTCATTCACGAAAACATTCACGTGGGTGCCGTTCACCAACTGGAGGAGTTTGTGCTGGATGCTGACGTAATCGAAGAGATATTCAATAACCCCGACCCCAAAAACGCCCGTAAACTCGAAAGAATCCTGATCCGGCGATTTCAGGGGCATGCAGGCAATCCAACCTTCAAGAAACTCAGCGAACGCCTGGAAGAACTGCGGGACAAGGCAGAAAAAGGCCTGATCACCTCTATTGAGTTTGTAAAAGAGCTTTGCAAGCTTGCCAGGGACACTGTCCAGGCAGAGAAAGAGATAGAAACCTTGACCCAGGAAAAAACGCCCCAGGCGGCTCTTACGGAGTTGTTTCTGGAGTTGAAAACCGACCAGACCCCTGCGGTGGTTGAGCGGATTGTGCATGACATAGATGCCATTGTTCGGGTGGTCAGGTTTCCTGGCTGGCAGCAATCCAACGCGGGTGAGCGGGAGGTGCAGAGTTCACTCCGGAAAATTTTATGGGCAAAATACAAGATTAAAGACCAGGTGTTGTTTGATCAGGCGTATGCTTATATCAAGGCGTACTATTGAGGTGTTTAAATGTCATTATGTTATTTTCAAGTGTTCATCTTGTATTTTGCGTACTTACATTCAATTCCTGCTATTTGTTTTGTTGAGATAAAATAGTTGGTGACTTAGTTTAAGATAGACGCTCCCCCACACAACACATTGCCTGTATTCAATGGTTGCCGCCCGGGCTGATGGGTCGCAGCCAAGTTGAATATTCCGGCAAAACCCTGTATCTTAAGCCTTCATTCACCTTTCATCTCACCTTCCGATATGAGCGCAAACCGTCTGTTGTTGTTGTGGACCCTCCTGGGGCTGGTCCTCGTGATTGGCTGGCAGCCTGCTGCCCCTGGACTCGACCTGTCAGGTGCCTGGGTGTGCCACCTGACAGATGGAACCCTGCCGGAAGTGACGGCGGTACGCATTTTTTCAAAGGGGTACATGATGGAGGCGCGGTATGTGTCATCGGGCGGAGCCTTTGTTTCGGCAGTTGGCGGGCCTTACCAGTGGCAGTCGGGCCGGCTGGTACTGACGACCGATTTTGATACCCGCGACAGCCTGCGGGTAGGGTCGGCAGAAACCTGGAAGGTGACGGAGCTGGCAGTGGACCGTATCAGGCTGACACGACAGGCGGAAGATACCCGCCACGTGGAGGTATGGGAGCGCCTCGACGACGGGCAGGCCCCGCTGGCCGGTGACTGGCGTATCTGGTCACGGTTGGGGGACGACAGCCTCATGCACGAAATGAAACCCGGCCCCCGCAAGACGATCAAAATCCTCTCCGGCACCCGGTTTCAGTGGACGGCCATGAATACCGAGACCCGGCAGTTTCTGGGGACCGGAGGTGGTACGTATGTATTTGAAAATGGGGTATATACAGAAAAAATTGAGTTTTTCTCGCGGGACGTGAGCCGGGTAGGAGCTACCTTGTCGTTTCAGGGCAGCGTCACGGGTGATGACTGGACGCATAGCGGCAAAAGCAGCCGGGGCCAGTATATCCGGGAGGTCTGGCGGCGGGAGTAGGGGAGGCCCTAACCAGTAAAAAAAAGGGCCGCCACTGGTGGACAGGCGGCCCGGTACCGATAGGAGATATCAGAATATATAATGTGTATTCAAAAACCCTGACTTATTTCCGTGGAGGATCTTGTTGAGGAGTTCCTTGTTGGCTTCTGTCAGTTTGGCGGCGACCATCGTGCGGATGGAGAAAGCCCGCAGGGCAGTATCCACTGAGAGGGTGCCTTCTGCCGAGTCTTTTCGACCCGTAAAAGGAAAAATATCCGGGCCACGCTGGCATTGACAATTGATATTGACCCGGCATACGAGGTTGACCAGCGGATCAATCAAGCTGGCAATCTGGTCGGGATCTGTGCCAAAAATACTGATTTGCATCCCGTGGGGGGCTTGTATCTGATACTGGATCGGGTCTTCGAAGTCCGTAAAGGACACAATCGGCACCACCGGCCCAAACTGCTCCTCGTGATAGAGCCGCATGGAAGTGTTCACAGGATACACAACGGCCGGGGCCACCAGGGTTTCAAAACCCTGCCCTCCGCCTGCTGCTTGATTGAGCACCTGTGCACCCCGCGCCACAGCATCTTCGATCAGGCCCGTGAGGTACGCAGGTTTATCCTGTACAGGCAGCGGGGTAATGTTCACGCCTTTTTCCCAGGGCATCCCGATCTTCAGGAGGTTGACAGCCTCCGTAAATTTTGCTGTAAAGGCCGCGGCGATGTCCGCATGAACAAAGATGATCTTGATTGCCGTGCATCGCTGGCCATTAAAGGACAGGCTGCCCGACAGACACTCCTGCACCGCGATGTCCAGGTCTGCATCGGGGAGTACGATGGCTGCATTTTTGGCATCCAGGCTCAGGACAGCCCGGAGCCGGTTGACCTTCGGGTGTTTTTTCTTGAGTTCTGAAGCGACCCGGCTGGAGCCGATCAGGGCGAGGGCGTCTATCTTGCCTGTCTCCATCAGGCTGGGCACTACCGTCGCACCACGGCCGTACACGGTATTCACGACCCCTGGCGGAAACGCATCGCGGAAAGCCTCCAGGAGGGGGTGAAACAGCAAGGTCCCGTATTTAGGGGGTTTAAACAGAACCGTATTGCCCATGATCAGGGCTGGGATCAGCGTCGTAAAAGTTTCATTAAGCGGGTAATTAAAGGGCCCCATACACAATACCACCCCCAACGGTGCCCGCCGGACTTGTCCCAGGATCCCTTGTGCTGCAATAAATCGCGAGGATTTATTGTCCAGCTCTTTGAGGGCATCTATCGTAGCATATATATACTCAACCGTACGGTCAAATTCCCGTTCGGAGTCTGCTGCCGACTTACCGATTTCCCACATCAGGAGATTAACTACTTCTTTTTTGCGGGCCAGCATCCTGAAGGTGAAGTCTTCTACATGGGTGATACGCTGGGCTACGGGCATGACCGGCCAGGCCCCCCGCCCATCCTGATAGGCATTAACAGCAGCGTCCAGTGCCAGGAAAGCCTCTGCCTCAGTGCCGATCGGATAACTTCCCAGTATCACCTGGCGGTACTGACCTTCAGCGTCAGGCATACAGACCGGCGACAGCACAGGCTGATAGTCACCCTCAAAGGGAACCAGCTCGCCGTTGATCAGGGTGACTCGCTGGTGGAGGGCTGACGGTGGCTGAAATTCTGCCGGAATCGCTGAAACATCAGCGGGAAAACGTGTTTTAGCCCATTGTTCTGTAAACATAGGAGTTGTCGGATAAAAAAAGACACATAAAAGACAGCAGCATAACCCTCTACTGCCTGTGTGGTCCTGCCTGACCTGAGGGTCAGGGTACATATCGGGCACCCAACACAAGCACAAGAACGGTCAAGATGTAGAAATTCCTTGGTTTTTGCCTCAGAATGGGTACATTAATGTCAAAAACTATGGTATGTTTGTTAACGGATTAATACTTAAAGATGATGTTTCGTAACCTGTGGTATGGTATTGCGCTGGCCGTACGATTGCTGCAGATCAGGGGCATCCCCAAAAGTGTCCTGTGCAAGGGGCCCCAGCCGGAGCGGGCAGCGGCCAGACCCGGGACGACTTTTTTAGAAAGTGTATTTTTTCCAAAAAAACTCCCATCTTTGGGCGGCATTCAAGTCTTTCACTATGGTCGAAACATTTCTGTTCTGGACGTTCGCGATCCTGGGCATAGCAGGTGCTGTTGCGCTGGTATTTAATCCCAGTCCGGTATATGCTGCCTTGGGGCTGATTCTCAACCTTTTCAGCATAGCGGCATTATACCTCTCGCTGCAGGCGGAGTTTCTGGCTGTGATCCAGATCATGGTCTATGCCGGGGCGATCATGGTATTATTCCTGTTTGTCATCATGCTCCTCAACCTCCAGGCGGAGCAGATGGAGACCCGGTTTGACCTGCGGCGGGGCCTGGCTTTTATCATCGGCCTGGCTTTTTTGGGTGAAATGTTTTACATCTTCCGCGGGTTTGCCACGCCGGGCCAGTCTTCCTTTCCAGCTGAGTTTTCATTTGGGCGGGTCGAACGCATCGGGCAGGAAATGATGACCCATTTTCTGTTTCCCTTCGAAATGATCTCCGTGGTGTTGCTCGCGGCCCTTATCGGGGCCGTCGTCGTAGCCCGCAAACATACTTACCAGGACTAAGCCCGAAACGCTCTCTATTATGGACTTTCTCCAACCCAATGTAGCCTCTTATCTCATGGTCAGCGCCGCGATGTTTGCGCTGGGTGTGATCGGGGTGATGATCCGCCGCAACGGGATCGTGGTCTTTATGTGTCTGGAGCTGATGCTCAACGCCGTCAACCTGGCCCTGGTGACCTTCTCCCGCATGCATGACAATGCCACGGGCTCTATGCTGGTGTTTTTTGTGATGTGTGTGGCCGCAGCTGAGGCTGTCGTGGGCCTGTCCATCGTGCTGGCATTGTTTCGGAACAAACTTGATATTGACATTAACAAGGTGAACATTTTCCAATGGTAGCCCTGTATCCCCTCATCATCCTGCTCCCGCTGGCAGGCGCCGCCCTCAACGGGCTGGGCGGATTACGGTGGGCTGGCTTGCGCCGCAATGAATCGCTCGTCGGACTGATCGGGACGGCCTGTGTGGCCATACCGTTTCTGGTCCTGCTGTCAGCTTTTTTTGCTTATCCCGGCCAACCGGTGACCTTTACCCTGTTTTCCTGGATTCAGGCCGGAGGACTGGACATCAGCTTTAGTTATACCCTCGACGAGCTTTCCCTGCTGATGGGGCTGATCGTCACAGGGGTAGGGGCGCTGATCCACCTCTATTCCATGGGGTATATGAAAGGTGATCCCGGCTACTACAAGTTTTTTGCTTACCTCAACCTCTTCATCTTCGCCATGAACAACCTCATCCTGGCAGACAACCTGCTGGTGATGTTTTTGGGATGGGAAGGCGTAGGACTTTGTTCCTATCTGCTGATCGGGTTCTGGTACACGGACATGGACAAATCTGAGGCCGCTCAGAAAGCCTTCATCGTCAACCGCGTCGGCGACTTTGCGATGCTGCTGGCTATGTTTTGGGTATACAATGCGTTTGGTACGCTGTCCTTCAGCGGGATCGAAGAAGGCCTGCGGGCCGCAGAAAGCGGGGGCGGACTGGCAGCTGTATTTGGGAATAAACTGACCTGGATCGGAGCTCTGGTGTTTATAGCTGCTACCGGCAAGTCTGCGCAGATTCCCCTTTTTGTATGGCTCCCGGACGCGATGGCGGGTCCTACCCCGGTATCTGCCCTGATCCACGCTGCGACCATGGTCACAGCCGGGATATACCTCATGGCCCGGATGAATCTGCTCTTCCTCGCTACCCCGGAGGTACTGACGGTGGTGGTGGTGGTCGCAGGGCTTACGGCCCTGATGGCAGCCCTGATCGCCGTGACCCAGACAGACATCAAGCGGGTGCTGGCATACTCTACCGTGTCCCAGCTCGGGTTTATGTTTATGGCCCTGGGTGCCGGTGCCTTCACGACAGCGATTTTTCACGTACTCACCCACGCCTTCTTTAAGGCCTGTTTGTTCCTCGGCTCCGGGTCGGTCATTCACGCGATGGAGCACACCCACGCCGTCAAGGATCCCCAGGACATCCGCACGATGGGCGGATTGGGCAAGTTTATGCCTTCCACCAGCCGTACCTTCTGGATATCAACCCTGGCTATTGCGGGGATACCGGGCCTCTCCGGATTTTTTTCCAAAGACGAAATCCTGGCCCATGTGTTTTTTAACGGGTACACGCAGCCGCTGTACTTTGCTGTATGGGCTGTCGGTACCCTGACAGCCGTCCTGACCGCTTTTTACATGACCCGTCTGGCCTGGCTGACCTTTAATGGCACCCCGCGTTTTCATGCGGAACACGCCCCCCATGAGAGTCCGGCCATTATGACCGCGCCGCTGTGGATACTGGGCGTGCTGGCAGCCGTGGGAGGGTATATCGGATTGCCGTATATCGTTGGCGAAGGAAAGTTTCACCTGCTCAACCATGCCTGGCTGGAGCACCGGATCACCAACCGTGACCTGCACCACGCCATGGAGGTACATCATACGATGGAGTACTTCCTGCTGGCCCTGGCCGTGCTGATTTCAGTCGGTACGGTATATTGGACCGTCAATTTTTACCGTAAACATGAGCTGGCAGGGGATAACAAGGTAAAAAGCTTTTTTGGGCCGCTCTACCGCCTCATGGAAGGCAAGTTTTACTGGGACGAACTGTATGACAATGCCCTCGTGAAACCCTTCTTCCGCCTGGGCCGTACCGCCCTGCAATGGGTGGATACCCGCCTGGTGGACGGCACCGTAAACGGCGTCGGAATGACCGCCGGAGGACTGGGTGAGTTTTTCAGGAAAATGCAGACAGGCCTGATCTCCAATTATGTAACCATTATCGGAGCAGGCGTGGTGCTGATGATCGCCTACCTGATCTTTGGATAAGAAAAAACCTGCTTTTGAGGGCGCTGGCAGGTTTGATAACCGCCAGCGCCCTATCGTTTTAGCTAAAATCTTGCCCTGACATTCGGGCAAACAGATACGGCCCTGCCCCCGGAACCGACTGTTGTAAGTTAGTGTGACTATTTATCCCTGCCGACGGGTTTCAGCGGCGTTGTTGGCCATGCATACCTTCGATGTGTATCCTCTGTACGATATTGCGCCCATGCGGGGCCTTGGATGTTCCCTTTGGGACGAGGCCGGCCAGGAGTACCTGGACCTGTATGGGGGGCATGCCGTCATTTCGATCGGGCATACCCACCCCCATTATGTGCGGCGCGTGCGTGCGCAGCTTGAGCAACTTGGATTTTATTCCAATGCCGTCAAAAACCCTGTCCAGGAAGAACTGGCAGCAAAACTGGGTCAGCTCTCCGGGTATGAAGATTATACGCTGTTTCTGATCAATTCCGGAGCCGAGGCCATCGAAAACGCCCTGAAACTGGCTTCTTTCCATACGGGCCGCGAAAAAGTAGCTTACCTGGAGCGGAGTTTTCACGGGCGCACCTCCGCCGCCGTCATGGTCACCGACAATGCCAAGATCCAGGCCCCCGTCAACCGGGGACACGCTGCCCTGCGGGTCGGCTTTGATAACTTGACGGCCCTCCGGGAGCTGCTGGAGCGCCGCGAGTTTTGTGCTGTCCTGATCGAGGGCATCCAGGGTGTAGGCGGTATTTATGTGCCTGCCGATGCCTTCCTGCAGGAGGTGCGCCACCTCTGCGATGAGACAGGTACGGTGTTGATTCTGGACGAAATACAGTCTGGCTACGGGCGTACGGGTCGTTTTTTTGCCCATCAGCATGCCGGTATCCGGGCCGATCTGATCACGGTCGCCAAAGGGATGGGGAATGGATTCCCGATCGGCGGGGTACTCATCGGGCCGCAGTTTACGCCCTGGCATGGGATGCTGGGGACTACTTTTGGGGGCAATCACCTGGCCTGTGCGGCGGCACTGGCGGTGCTGGAAGTGATCCAGGACGAACACCTGATCGCCCATGCGGCAGAAGAAGGGGCTTACCTCATGGAAGCCCTGCGAACCCTGCCCCATGTGCGGGACGTCCGGGGCCGGGGGCTGATGATCGGGGTGGAACTGGACATACCCGCTACCCCTGTCCGCGACCAGTTGCTCCATCACCACCATATGTTCACCGGATCAGCCGGTGCACACGTGATACGGCTGCTGCCCCCGCTCACCCTGACCCGTGCCCAGTCAGATGTATTTCTCGGGGCGCTGGCGCAGACCCTGACTACGGCCCCTGTGGCCCATGCCTGAGTTGATTTTTGTTGCCTTTTCAGAACAGATCCCTTTTTCCGATGCACCATTTTACCGCGCTGGCAGATGTCCCCGACCTGGGTGCCCTGCTGGAGACTGCCGAGGCAGTCAGCCGTCATCCACATAGTACCCCGGCCCTGGGGCGCCACAAAACCCTGGGCCTGATTTTTTTTAATCCGAGCCTGCGCACCCGCCTCAGTTCGCAGCGGGCTGCCCATAACCTGGGCCTGGACGTGATGGTGCTGAATGCCGGTACCGAAGGCTGGGCGCTGGAGTTTGGTGATGGGGCCATCATGGACGGGGACAAGGCCGAGCACATCAAGGATGCCGCTGCCGTCATGGGGCGGTACTGTGACATCCTGGGCGTGCGTACCTTCCCGGGGTTAAAAGACCGGGAGGCCGACTACCAGGAGGAAGTACTGGAGGCCTTCAAGCGCTACGCTGGCGTGCCGATCCTGAGCCTAGAGTCGGCCACCCGGCATCCGCTCCAGTCACTGGCGGACCTGATCACAATCCGGATGCACACCCCAGTCCCCAAACCCAAGGTAGTCCTGACCTGGGCCCCCCACGTGCGGGCGCTGCCGCAGGCTGTTCCGAACTCCTTTGCGGAGTGGATGAATGGGGCAGCTGCCGCAGGGCAGGTCGAGTTTGTGATCACCCACCCGCCCGGATACGAACTGGCACCGGCATTTGCAGGGTCCGCACCGATTGTGTATGACCAGCACAAAGCCTTTGAGGGGGCACATGTTATCTATGCTAAAAACTGGTCGTCATACACCGACTACGGCAAAATCCTGATCCAATCCCGTGAGTGGATGGTCACGCCGGATAAAATGGCGCTGACGGATCAGGCTAAGTTTATGCACTGCCTCCCGGTCCGGCGCAATGTCGTGGTGGCCGATGCCGTCATAGACAGTCCTGCCTCGATCATCCTTGACCAGGCCGCCAACCGGGTCGTATCTTGTCAGGCGGTTTTGCAGCATATGTTGATGGGGTAGGGGGTATAACCCTTTGATGACGATGCCACCCCGGCCCCACCATCGAGCGCCTCAAGCCAACGGGCCAGTATGCTTGAAGTCACCACAAACCATGTTACCTTTAGCTCCCATGAAAAACCACCTCATCGCCATGCTCATCGCCGTATCTGCCCTCGCCTGCGGGCGGGAGCAGATACGGCCCCGCACCAACGACGCAGGCGAGATCGTCTCTCTGCCTGCGATCTGGAAGCTCCCCCTTCACGCCGACGGGGTATTTCACAGCAACAGCATCCCCCGCGCCCACCTGGTATGGGACCATAAGGCCCTGATCGCCACCACCGGAGGCCCAGACGACCGTGCCCTTACCTGTGTGGATACCCGTACCGGTGAGGTTCTATGGCAGTGGAGTGATATTTACAATCCTCCTACGGAGTATTTTGATATTTTCGATACCTATATCTATGAAGGGGTGATGACTTATACCGTCGGAGGGCGGCATTATGCGATAGATATGGAGACCGGGGCGACCAAGTGGCGGTTTCAGCGAGACCGGTCTTATCATAAGACTATCAGCGGTATCGGTCACCGGTATTTTATCAATGGCCCACCCACTGATACCCTGGCCGGATATGATCTCAGAGTACTCCATGAGGGGGACCTCCGTACAGGAACCCTCCGCCAGATACTGTTTCCAGTTTATTCACAGCAGTACGTAGGACCCGGAAACCGGATCGGGGATGTTACCGGGTGTGTATCGGTGATACAGGGGGCAGATACCTTGCTGGCTGTCATCTACCAGGAGCCGCGCGAGACCTACAACTGGATATCGTTTCTGGGGTTGTACAGCCTCACCCGCCGAGTCTGGGTATATGAGCGCGTCCAGATTAATGACGAAGCCATGAACGGCGTGCTCTTTCATGAACCTGTCATCAGCGGAAACCAGGTATACATGAATATCGGGTCTGAAATCGCATGTCATGATCTTGGTACGGGCGAGCAGTGCTGGAAGCGGGATTTTCCCCGTGATTTTCAGTTTTCAGGTTTTATTGTCGAGGAGGGTCTCCTCATCGCCAACTGTGAGGACAAGGTGCTGTACGGACTCGCCGCCGCCACGGGGGCTACGCGCTGGACCGGGGAGGGGGCCGGGACCAGCAGCCTGCTGGAGGGGCGCAGCCTCAATGGGGTGGTGTACTTCAGCGGGGGCAGCAGCAGCCGTATCCACGCCGTGGACCTCCAGACCGGCAAGACCCTCTGGCGACTCGACCCCGCCCTGATCGAGCCAGGTGCCGAAGACTGGAAACCTGACCTGTATGTGATCCCCGGCGAAGGGGGTAAAAAAGGCCGGGTCATCGCCTGCACCCCGATGCACGCGTATGCGTTTGAGGCGGAGCGGTGAAATTCCGCATGCCGCACGCTACTCAGTACATGAAGAAGGTGTTGCCTGCTATAGGTGCATTCGCAGCTATGAGTGGTGCATCATCAGGGTTGGCCCCTGGCCACCGCGTGTCGGCAGCCCCGGTCTGACAGGCCGGTGGTGCGTGAGGGATAGGAGTGGAGAGCCCGCAGGACCAACGGGACGAGGACTCGGGAACGGATAGCCCGACCGCAAGCTGCCACCTCAGGCAGCGAAGCGGGCACGCCCTGTATCCATCCCCCCTAAAAACCAAACTCAACCCCCAACCTGCCAAATCCAAAACATAAGTAGCATATAAACAAAACGACAGCCGGCTGGCTGTCGTTTTGTGGTATGATCGCTAACCCGCTTACTTGCGGAAGGCCAGGATCGGTACCCGGATTTCCTGGACCATCTTGCGGGTGAGGCTCGTCGGCTTAAAAAACAGCTCCCGCCACGAAAAAGCCTTGCGGTTGATCATCGCCAGGAGGTTGCTGTTGTTGAGGCTTACAAAGTGTTTGATGCCACCGAAAGGATCGGCGTGGTCAAAAAACTTGTAAAATACCTTGGGATAATCCAGCGTATCGGTAATGGTACGCTCCAGGCTGATCTGATACTGCTCACGATCCTGCTCAGCATGGTCCGTGTTGACGTGTGCGATGGTGAGTTTGGCATCAAACAGGGAGGCAATATGTTTTACCTGCTGGATAATGCTGGGATCATAATCTGTCAGGTCAACGGCATAGGTGATATGGCGGATCTCGTTGTAGCGGCTCTCGCGGGGCACAACAAATACGGGGACTTTGGTCCCGCTGATAAGCCGGGCCGGTACGGTATTGCGGAGGAAGTGCCGGATACCCGGTGTGTCACCTGCGCTGATGGCCAGCAGGTCATAGGGCTGGCGCTCAGTCTCATGGATGATGTCCTGCACCGATCCTGGTGACAGGCGCACCTGAAAGGATATTCCGGCCGGAAGAAGCTGGTCAGCTGCCGCCTGGAGCAGTGCCTTCGTGCGGGAAGGGAGCCGGAAGCTGATGATATGCTTCAGGTCCTCTGCTGTGGCGATACGCTGCGTGTCGCGCAGGTCACGGCTGGAGGCACCCAAAATCAAAAAATGCAGCTCCGCATGTGAGCGGGTGGCCACAGAGGTGACATATTGTAGGAGGTTCTGATAGTCAGAGCGAGGATAGACGGGGACAAGAATGCGGTTCATCGGATGCTGGGTAAAAAATAAGGTGTTTGTTTGAAGGGCATACACGGGTCACCCCGCTTCAGCGCTCAGACATCAACGTAACATACGGGCTTCATCCGGGAAAGTACCCGGGTGTTGCACGTTTGGTCAATTGTGAGGGGTTAGCAGCTTGTGAAGGGCTTCTGTTGGTATAAACGAAGAACTCGTCCGAAAGATGCTCATTATGTAAATTTTTTTTTCAGAAAACTATCCGCTGATCTTACATACCTGAAAACCGGTATATCTCCGGGTGCTCACTGCCCCGTACTTGTTTAACCACATCAGATACGGAATGTTTTGTCCGTGCCCAAAAGGGCTTAGGTGCGTTTCTGCTGGCGTTTATGTCCCTGTTTGCCTTTTTTTACAAGGGTAATATACCGGATATAATGCAGGCAGGGAAAACAAATAACCCTATGCCCCGGCGCTGGTATCGCTTCAGGCGGGGAAATCTGACTCATACCTGGGGAAGGTGTACAGGCAGCGGCATCAAACACGGTCTATTTCCCGCCCTCTGCGATCCCGGCAAGCTGCACCAGGGTGGGACCATCCAGGTCGTGGCGGCCTTCAAACCGGAGTATGTGGAGGTGGGGCCAGGTGACCTGCCGGGCCTGAAGGAGTTCAAGGGCCTGGGCCTCAGTGATAAATTCATCCTGGGTGGCATATACGCCCACAAAGGGTATCTGCTCAAGCCGGGTCACCAGGGCAGGGGGTTGCTCAGGCGGGATGCCCCCCGCCCATACGGTAAAACTATGCACAGGCTGTCCGGTACGTGCCAGCCAGCGCCAGGCGGTCGCCACCCCTTGTGAAAATCCCAGCAGGTGTATCCGTACCGGTGTACATGCCTGGGTGATCAGGTCATAGACTCGCTCCAGGTAGTTGAACTGATCTTCGATCTCGTATTCACGGTCCTCACGGGTCATCCAACTGGCGCCTACCCGCCCCGAAAATCCCTCGATATAAAACCGCGAAAGGCCCTCAGGTGCCACGATCACCCGGTGAGGGGCTGCTATTGACCGGAATTTGCTCACAAAGGAAGCCCCCAGTTGCCGGTAGCCGTGTGTCACGAGCCATACATCGGTTGTTTCAGGCGAAAAATCACCCAGGAGGGCAATGCGGGCTGTGCGGGGGGTGGTCAGGGTCAGTTGGCTAATCTCAGACATAATCTGTACCTTGTACCTGCAATTAACAGATTATATACGGGTTTGTGGTGGCGCGGTGTAATAATTATGCCTGACACGCTACTAATCCTGCAACCGATCACAATGGGACACCTTACATTTGTCTGGCATTTCCCCGCTTATGGGGTGCTGTATATGCTTGTACCTTAACCTATTAGATGTATGTCTGCTGTTTTACGTACTGGATTTCTGATAGGGCTGCTGGCCTTGGCACCGATGCTGCCTGCCCAGCACCTGCGCACGACGCCCCGGCTGGCTGAGATTGGATATGAGCTGGAAAGCCCCGGATGGGTCCAACTCCTGCCGGGTACTCAGATTCGCCCGGAGGCTTTGTTTGCAGATTATGGGGCTGCCTTCGGGTTGCGGCCAGGTGAGACCATGACCCTGCTCCGCACAGAGTATGATGAGTTGGGCATGGGGCACCACCGGTACCAGTTGGCAGTGGGCGGGATCCCGGTGGAGGGTGCCCGGGTGGTGGTGCATTCGCAGTATGGAAAAGTACGCTCCCTCAATGGGTGGTTGCCTGTCGTCACGCCATCTCAGGCCCTTGTCACCCGTGAGGATGCCCGTGCGGCTGCCCTGCAAGCCGTCGGCGGCCTGACCTGGATGTGGGAAAACCCTGGGGCAGAGGCGGCCCTCCGCCACGCCCAAGGCGATCCTGCGGCTACGTTTTTTCCGGCAGGTGAGCTGGTCTATGCTGACTCAGACTATGACCCGGTCAATGGCTCTGCGCTGCGCCTGGTCTGGAAATTTGATGTGTATGCCGAAACCCCTCATACCCGGCAATGGGTGTATGTGGACGCCCAGACAGGTGCTGTGATCAAATCACTCGAAACCCTGCACACCACCAATACCCCCGGCACGGCCCTGACCCGCTACGCCGGCGAACGAACCATCACCACGGATGCAACGGGCACAAATTTCCGGCTCCGTGAAACCAACCGGGGCCTTGGGGTGGACATTGAGACATACGACATGAACCAAACGACGGACTTTGCGCTGGCGGTGGACTTTACGGATGATGACAACTACTGGAACAATGTCAACGCGGAGTTTGATGAAGCGGCGACCGATGCCCACTTCGGGACGGAAATGGCATATGATTATTATCTTACCAAACATAACCGGCATAGCTACAACAATAGCGGGAGCCCACTGGTGAGTTATGTCCACTTTGATGTGGCGTACTTTAATGCCTTCTGGAACGGGGTGTGGATGACCTATGGTGACGGTAACGGGGCTCCGCTCACAACCCTGGATGTGGTGGCACATGAGCTGACGCACGGGGTGACGCAGTTTTCGGCGGAGCTGGTGTACGCATACGAGTCGGGCGCGCTGAATGAGTCCTTCAGTGATATATTTGGCAATCTCGTGGAGTACGAGGCTGACTCGATCCTGGCTGACTGGCGGATCGGTGAAGGGTTTGGTGCCTTCCGCAGCATGCAGAACCCCAATGCCTTCGGCAATCCGGATACCTACAAAGGCCAGAGCTGGTCAGTAGGATCATTTGACAATGGCGGTGTCCATATCAACTCCGGTGTCCAGAATTTCTGGTTTTACCTGCTCTCTGTAGGCGGCTCCGGGACCAATGACAAAAACCGGGCTTATTCCGTGACCGGTATCGGGCGCGACAAAGCCGCCCAGATTGCGTACCGGGTGCTGACGGTATATCTGACCCCGTTTTCGCAGTACGAAGATGCCCGTATCGCCTCGCTCCAGGCAGCAGCAGACCTCTACGGTACCTGCGGAGAAGAATACAAAGCTGTAGCTGCGGCCTGGTATGCGGTAGGCCTGGGATTTCCGATCCAGGAAAATGACTTTGGCGTGGTCGGGATCTACCCGATCGAGCCCTGTGGTCCGGAGGAGGAGCTGGTCAAAATCCGGGTACAATACCTCGGCTGTGACTCGTTTCCCGGTGGTCCCCTGCAACTGGCGTATTTTGCACAGCCGTTTCAGGTAGCAGTGGAGAATGTGAACCTGCCAGCGATTCCGGGTGGGTTTGCCTTTGATTATACGTTTAACCAGCCGCTCAACCTCACGGATCCGGGCGGATATCAGCTTATCAGCCGTACCCTGTCGTTGTCAGACCCTAACTTCCTCAATGACAGTTCGGAGTTTTTGTTTACATACAATACGGTTCCGCTGACCAACCAGCACATCAGCTTTGAGTCCTACGCGACCGGACAGGCGGTATTTGATACGCTTTATGTGCGCAGGGGGGCCCAGACACGGGCTGTAGTCGAGCCGGGACTCGGCAAGGACGGGAGTTTTTCGCTCCTGTTTGAAGGTGGCAAGCGGGATAATTTTTCCTTCTTTAATGCTTCATTTGATGACTTTGCCTTTAACCAGGACTATCAGTCATCGGCCTGTATGTGTATGGATGCTACCCGGCTGGACAGCCTGGGCCTGTCATTTGACCTGCGGCAGACGTACTCTAAGTTTCGGGAGATCAACCTTGGCATAGACTCCCTGGAGGCAGCTGCTAAGGTGAATATCCTTCGCCTGACCGTGGACGGGGTAGAAATCTCCCGCTACAGCCCGGTAACCCATACGCAGGATACGTTTCGGACGCACCGGATTCTCCTCAATGATAAGTTAGGCGGGGTGTTTAACCTCTGCTTTGAGGGCCTGACGAACCAAAGCAAGGAAATAGATGGATTTGACATCGGTGACCGGATCCTGCTGGACAATATCCGTTTTACCTCGGTGAGAAATACCACCGGTGTGTCGCCTGTCCTGGCAGGGACACTCCAGTTGTACCCCAATCCAACGGAGGGTATCGTGACCCTCAGCTACCAGGGTGCTGAGACAGGCCCGCTGGCGCTGGAGGTCTGGGACATGGCGGGCCGCCGCATCTCCCAGCGCCAGCTCCTGCCCGTGGCCGGAGCCGCCCAAACGGTCATTGACCTGCGCGGGCAAGCAGCAGGATTGTACCTCGTGCGACTCAGCGGAGATACGGGCAGCCTGACGTCTAAGGTACTGGTAAAACCCTAGGGCCAGGATCGTCGGCTGCGCCGATGAAGCCATGACAAATACCTGACCGCACCGGAGGCATCTGGTGCGGTTTTTTGGTCCCTGGCAGGGGC
Source organism: Bacteroidia bacterium (assembly GCA_033762375.1). Classification (GTDB taxonomy): domain Bacteria; phylum Bacteroidota; class Bacteroidia; order J057; family J057; genus RDXT01. Next base: position 78,479 of record JANRLQ010000002.1, on the reverse strand, counting down.
TTTTGCGGGAAAAACCTTGTGTGGACAGTATCGCGGGCCCCTGCCTGCTCATCCCGCTCATGCGGGGATGGTGGTGCCGGGCCTGCCTGTGTACGTAGGCGGTATTTTTTTTCATACTACTATACATGTTTGAAAAATAGTGAAAGCACAAGGTTGTTGTGTGCAGCAAGGCAGCAGTGGCTGCGTATTTCCTGCGGAAAGGGTGAGGTATTTCACAGAGACAGGGAGGTACGGAGCTACCCGGAGGTTTACAGGGGATACAGCACTGTGCCTCTGTATCTCCGTGTGAAGCAGGGAGAGGGTGGAGCTATATGGAGTTCCTGTCTGCTCTCTGTGAGGCTCCGTTCCTCCGTTCCTCCGTACCTCTGTGTGAAGGACAGGAAGCAATGGAGATACACGGAGGGGGGAGCGGGTACTACATACTATTTCCGCTGCCGCTCATCTCTAAAAACGTATAGTAGTGTGATTTTTTTCCTGAAAATACCCAATCAGGCGTAAGAAACTCCCGCCTGTGCGCAACTAACCCCGTAATATGAGCCGACATGCTACCCCTGTACCGGAGGCTGCGTTTAATGAGCTGTGGCAGGCACATCGCGGGATCGTGGTGCGCCTGGCGCGGTATTACGCGGCCCGGCCTGAAGATGCGGAGGACCTGATCCAGGAGGTCGCCGTTCAGCTCTGGCGGGCCCTGCCGGGGTTCAGGGGCGAGTCCAAACTCAGCACCTGGGTGTATCGTGTCGCGCTGAATACCTGCCTGAGCATCCGCCGCAAAAAGAACCTTCCCCCCACTGCCCTGGAGGCCGCTGCGCAGGTAGCCGATACCGCTGATATAACCGCCAGCCTGGACCAGGCAGCCCTGCTCGACCAGGTCAAAACCCTGGCCCAAACGTTCAAATCCATAGATCAAACCCTGCTCCTGCTCCTGCTCGAAGGGCTGAGCTACGAAGAAATGGCCGATGTCACCGGCCTGACCGTCAACTATGTAGGCGTACGCCTCACCCGCATCCGCACCCGCCTCAAAGAAACCCTGACGCCATGAATCCTCCTACAGACCCCCTCGACCGCCTCCAGGCCCAGTGGCAGCAGCAGGACGTCCCTGCGGCCCCTGACACCCTGACCCCCCAGCTCAAAGCCCGCCTCCGCCAACTGGAGCGGGAGGAAAGCCCCGCCAAAGCCCTGGCCGGTGCCATCACGATAGGGCTGTTTGCCCTGGCCTTCGCAGCCGTCGCCTGGCTGAAGGGCAATGCCGTATTTGCCGCCCTGACCTTCCTTGCCGCCCTTACCACCCTCCGGCATATCACCCAGTACCTGCTGTTCCGGCACCGCCCCGACCCCGGCACCGACCTCCGCGCCTACCTCGCCCACCAACAGCGGCTCGTACAATTCCTCCGCCGTACCCGGCAACTCATGGCCGTTCCCTTTGGGTTGTATTTCCTCTTCCTGGCCTGGACCTACCGCGACCTGAGCGCCTTCAGCTCCCTGGAGCTGATCGGGCTGGGTGGGTTTGTGGGGGTGACGCTGCTCGTTGGGGGGGTGTTGGTGTGGTGGGGGAGGGGGGGGAGTGAGGAATTTTTTTGGTGAGCGTTACTTACAAAATATTCCCGAATCTTTGAGCCTACCGTTATCTGACTAATAATCAAGATAATACATACTAAATATGGTTGTTACTGCCTTCCTCACACTACTTAGAGTAAGACATATTTTTCGCAAAAGGAAAAATTTTGAACTTATCGTTGCAATTGTGGTTTCGTGTATTATATTTGCAGCAAAGGGTGTACATTATGTGCATTAGTCAGTTTATTGTTCTCATTAACCTACTGTATAGAATGATCACTACAAATCTGACAATATACAGGGTTCCTGCCCACTTAATACTGGCTTTTACTTATTCACTTATTTGTCTGACTTCATGTAGGCCAAGTTTTTCTGATGTAGATTGCAATACGCTTTTAGGTCTTCACAACACTTTTATTGCTAATGATACTCACGGGGAGTCAGCTAGAGCTAATGATACTAATATTTTGATTGATTACTCTGGAAGCATGCATAAGCCAATTGCTGAAGCTATAGACGTAATGTACCATATACAAAATATTCTGAAAGGTAATTCATGTCAATATTATCGAGTAGGAGAAACAAAGCCGAAGCCTATTGACATCAATTCTCAAGAAAATGAACTAGCTGCTATTGCTAGTTATAATGAAAGTAGATCGCTGCTGGATCAAGCACTTGAACTTATAGTTGAGCATCCTTATGAACAATCGGTATTAATATCTGATTTTGAGTTAGATGCGGGGCAACGCCAAGTTGTCATCACCCCATCGGAAAAATTATCTGTGCAGACTTCTATAGAATTTAGTGCATGGGCTAAGCCTTATTTTCATAAGTGGATAACTGCTGGAAATCAAATCGATTTTTTCATCGTCAACTTCCAGCAGGATAATAAAACTAAGCATCTGTATTTTGCAGTTTTTACTCCTTTATCTTGGGTTGATAATGACAATGCGATTTATAAGAGAATGCTTTCTTTCGATAGAACCGATATGCATCATGTGTCATTTTCTACATCAGGATTAATTATCATTACAACGCACGAAGGCAAAGGGTTTGAAGATGCTCCCAATTATACGGAACCGCTTAACTACTGTGCAGGGATAGATTTTGAAAGTTATACAATTTATGCTCAATCCTTAAAGGAGTATGCCATGACTTCAGAAGACAGCATGCTTCTAGATGGCATAAAGATTAAAAACTCCATAAGCGGCCTAAGTGTCTTAGGCTTGGAGTTAAAAGCACAAGAAGTAACTGATGTTATACAAGAGCGGAACAGACTTAGATCAATTGGAGATACTACTCAAGCAGATCAAGAGTTGCTGCCGTTAGAGACGACTGCTGACATATGGAAAGCATTGCTGCTTGAAAATGGGGAAGTAAAAATTGTATTTAAATCCAAAATGGACGGATTAAGTGCTATCCCTCAGGGGGATTGGATAAAAATTGAGTTGTATCCCATCTATTCTAATTTTAAACTATCGGAAGATCAAAGGAATTGGCTTACTTGGCAAAGTGGAGGTAGCCAAGCCTTTGTTGTACCGGCATTATGTAACAGTATAGAGGAGGCTATGGCTGAGGTATATTTTGAAAAACCTAACAAGCCTCTATATACATTTTACCTACACTTCCAATAACTCTAATATTTTTATATGGGAAAGACGGTTTGGTCAATTATTTTCGGCAGTGGTAGTTTCCAAATGGATAAGACCAATGAGATAGACGCTTTCGCGCCGGGCCTGTGGGCCTTAGCGGGAGTTGCTTCTGCCATATCTCTTCTAGTGGCCTTTCTGCTTGTAAGTAATGTCAAGAACGAAGGAGGAGCCAGCCCGAAAGAACATGTAAAACGTAGGCGTATTTTTGTAGCCATAGGGATAATTGCTCTTATTATTTTAGCCTTATTTACTAGCTTTGTGGTTCCAAGCTATATTAAACCACTTGGACCTCTACTTAGTAGATATGGGTCGATCAATTTTCAATCCTTAGGACTTTTTTTGTTTATTTATTACGTTGGAGGATTAGGATCAAGTCTTTTAGGGAAAGGTAAATGGGCTACACTAACCAGAAAAAAAACAATCTAACTTATGTCTAAATTATTTCTTATCGGTATAGGGGGAACTGGGATGCGTTGTCTCGAATCCTTTATTCATCTGTGTGCCATTGGCATGATGGATGAGAAAGAAGTGCATCTCCTTGCCATAGATACAGACCATCAGAATGGGAATTTGAATCGCTTGGATCAGCTGATTAGTCGCTATATTGCTATCAGAACCTATGAGCGTGAGCAGGCTCCTGCCCGTAAAGATGGATATTTTACAGCGAGGATAAACTACTATAAATATAACACAGAGTTGTCCCAGAAAGAGGGCCTTATAACACTGAGTGATAAAGCAGGCATTAGACCTGGGACGGTGGAGAAAGAGTTGGCAGATTTGCTTTTTTCGGAAGACGTTCAGCGTTTAGATCTTACCCATGGTTACAGAGGACAAACCCATATGGGGTCACTTTTAATCTATCATGAACTGATTGATGAGGTAAAAAAACAGATTGATCTTCCTCCTAAAGATCAGGTAGGAAAACTGGTGCGATTTTTAAAGGAGTTGCGAGGAGAAACAGATGCTCGAATTTTTATTACAGGATCAATTTTTGGCGGTACAGGGGCATCCTCTTTACCAGTTATCCCTAAATTTATAAAAGATGCAATGATGTTGTTTGAAGACCCTCAACCCATCGATAAAGATGTTGAGTTCGGGGGGACTTTGCTATCTAGCTATTTCCGATTTAATGTTGATGACACCCAGAAAAAACGGGAAAAAATAATCGCAGATAGTGCATTTTTTGGACTCAATAGCCAGACCGCACTTATTTATTATCACGATGATCCTGCAATCAGCAAAAATTTCCAATATCTATACCATATTGGCTGGCCAATAAATGCCACTAATTTTCATAAAGAAGAAGCAGGTAAAACGCTTACTGGAGGTATGGCCCAGGAAAATCCATCTCATCCTACAGAATTGTTGTCGGCATTTGCTGCGATCAATTTTTTTGAACGACCTTCAATTGCTACAGAAGCCCGTGGGAGTCACACGAAGTATTACCGGAGCGCAAATCGCATAGATCAATACTTTGATTTTACTTTTGGAGATTTTTCGGACGGAACCCGCGAGACACTTTTCGAGGCGCGTTTAGGTACTTTATTTGGCTTTGCTTTTTTGCTGAATAGCAACAGTTTCAAAGGGGATCTGTCGCATTTCCTTAGTAATGTTAATGAAAGTATTGACGGGTACTACAGCAGTCTCAGTGAACGAGATATAAAACCACTGGAAGATTTTTTAAAGCGATTTGCCTTCTCGATAAGCGATTCATTTGTTCCCGGTTGGCTGTTTGAGCTTCAAAAGTCTGCACAGTATGATGCGTTTCTATTTGAGGCATTCGCGTTTGATTCTAGCAAGATCAAAACATTTAACTGGGGAAGTATCTACAAGAGTGAAGAAAGGAAATTTAGCTTCCAGCGGCCTGTAAAAGGTATTAAGCTTCCTTGGAGAAAAAGTCCGGACTACTCGGATGCTTTTGATCATTTCAAAGACCTCTTTGTAAAAACCTATAAAGATGAACGAGCTTTATTAGATCGTATTACTAATCCTAAAGAGCGCATTCTTAAACACCTTTATATTACCTTGCACAAAGCCTACAACTTCGAATAAACTTTCTTATTTTTTGCACCATGCCAGGTACGCCTACATCTTTGACCATTAAAACCCGTGAGGGGTTATCTCCCCGTAGTCAGAAGCAGTGGAACCTGCTTGCTGAGTCGGATATGCAGCAATTGATGCAAACCCTTGAACTCCCAGCTTTAGGAAACGATCCGCATGTAGTGAGCCGGATAATTTCGGGTATCCCTAACCCATTGGCTCGTGCATTGATCTTTAAATATGCCTTTACGTATGATACTCAAGAAGAGATTGATAAGCCCGCTCTTACGGGAGTATTTCAATATTTTCGGGATATTAAAGAAGAGTGGAAAGCATTGATTGCCTGTTTAGCAATTTATAAAGACCGTATTACAGTAAAACGAGTTTATTTGAGTTACGAAGACGGAAAGGATAAGCGTAGCACTACAAATGTTTTTGGTTTTTTGGGTGCGCTTGGGAATATGTTATTCGAGGAAAGAGATTTATGGACAATAGATTCAGAAAAAAGAGATGAAGAAGGCAAGGCCGTCCCCTTTATTGATCTAATAAGGTTTGCTAATGAGACAATAGGTGCAGCCTCTCCGCATTCACTTGTGTTTACTAACCCAAATACAAACTGGAGTCGATTTGACTTCTTTAATGAAGGTCTTTTTCGGCCTTTAAATATCGGCGATCGTCAATTACATCAGGTATATTTATATTTGCTTAATATCGAACGTCGTTTTCCATCGTTTCAAGCCAAAACAGGACTAAAAAATCAGGGTCTTTACAAATTTATCGTAAGCTGGCGGGAAGAAATTGAGCCTCGTGTAAAAAATATGCGGGCATTACTTTCAGACTTTAGTGTTTTTGCCTCGCCTTATGATACGTTGCTTAATACTACTACTGAGATCGGTTACCTCGCTCAAGGCACTACGTTTGTAACAACCCCTACAGACAAGGAGGGTCATCAAAAAATAGCACCATCCAAACTCCTTCTTCCTGCTACTAACGAAGTAGTAGAAGTGCTGATGGATCCGAGAGAAGAAATTGAAAAAATAGGTGTTCACCTTATTGAAATTCCTTATAGAGACAGAATACGATATTTTGTACCTCCGATTACAGCGGAAGGACTTTCTTTGTTTGGGGAAAATTTAGAAGAATTTCTGTTAAAAAACAAAAAAACAACATGGCAGCATAATTTGGATGCAGAATGGGAGGAAGATCGACTTAAGCTGATTCTTCATCTTACAATTGATGGTAAACTTGTAAAAGTGATAGAGCGAACATATGCTATTCATGAAGAAAAACTCAGTCATAAAGTAGCAATTTTATGGCCCAATTTTAAGTCAGAGAACTGGAAAAAATACTATTTTTATTCTGAACTGATTCATAATCTCAAAGTGAAATTATCATTGTTCCCTCTTGTTGAAAGAGAAGGTACTGCTTCACTTATTGTCAAAACACCTGAGTCTTTAATTAATCAGGAATCTGTAAGATATGAGATATACGAGTCAGAGCAGCCTTTCCTTGGGGCAGAGCTGCGACTTGACGAGCAAACAATGGGTTATATGATAGCCAGGGGTATCAAAGTAGCTTCCACGCAAAACTTCACTCCTGCTAGAATCGGAATTGATTTTGGAAGTACAAACACCTGTGTCTCTTTTGCGCCCAACAATGCAACCGCTGAATTGCTTCAGTTCAAAAACCGCCGCCTGTTTCTTTGTGGGACGGATGAAGGCCGTATGAATCATGTTTCTACGGCTAAGCCGGATGAGCTGTTTTTCTTTCAGAATGAAGAACCGTTTGGCATTGTACGAAGCATGGTAGCGGTGCATAACAGGCTACGCATAAACGTAGATATGAAATCGTTTGATGAAGTTGCTGGCGGCATACCAGTATTTGAGAAAAATATTTCTGTGCGTAAAACTACAGCATCAGAACTTCAGGTTGAATTTGATAATAACACGGGTGTAGCGGCAGAGATTATTAAATACAACATGAAGTGGCAAGGGGAAGTGGACAGTCGTAATAGTAAAACCGCTTATCTAAAAACCCTTTGGCTTAAAATTTGTGCCGAGTTATTCCAAAAGGGCTTCTACGCAGATCAACTCGTATGGTCTTATCCTTTAGCTATGACTTGGAACCACAGCATCATCACTTCTTTTGCAGACACATGGGAAAAAGTCGCAGCAGCTCAGGTAGTTCAAATAGGAACCAATAAAACAAAAGTATCGCCATACAGTGGTGGTGTTGGTGTTAGCCTATATGGCAACATTGAAAGGGCACCTCAGATATCAGATATGTCATTTTCGGCTCTGACCGAAAGCGAAGCAGTCTGTCTGTTTGCGCTAAGCGACAAAGGAGGTATTAACCCGCGGCAGCATTCGCTTGCCATTGGGTTTGATATGGGCGGCTCTACCACAGACGTTCTGATCATAGGAAATAATGAAGAGGGAGACAGGAGTAAACAATACAAACTCCTGAAGCAGAGTTCCGTAAAAGTGGCTGCCAACAAATTGAGCGAGGTTGCTCGATATTCTAACAGCATTCAGCAAATACTAAAACTCTTTTGTGAACGAAACCAAATTCACATATACGGAATTGAAGATATCAATGCTGAGACAGCAGGATACCTAATGAACATCCTCTTTGATCGTCTGGCCGAGGCAGATCGAAAAAATAATACCAATAAGGAAGCAGATCTGTATGCCGCCCTTTGGTCTCCAGTAACAACGAGAGGTGATATTGATCCGAAGGAACCTAAAGGGCTATTTACCATTGCAGCCTATGTTTCAGGTCTTACCATATTCTATGCAGGTCAACTTGTTGCGCAACTGCTTAAAGATTCTAAATATTCGCATGTAGATGAAGTTGACTTTAGCTTTTATGGCAATGGAGGGAAACTGTATGATTGGTTCCGATATCCCAAGCAAGACACAGCTGATCAATATTATAAAGCTTGTTTTGCTTATGGACTTCGTAAATTCACACCCGATAAATTGCTTGCTTATGAGTTTAAGTCCAGCCGCTCGTACCAGAAAAACGAAGTTTCTTTAGGCCTTTCCAGCAATACATATCTTAAGGTGGACATGAATACGGATAGCAGGGTAAGTGATATCCTGGGAGAAGAGGGTTATATCTTCGAAGGGAAAACACTGACGGCCGATCATTTACTCAACACGCGGCATTTACTCGAGCTTGGCAACAAATTTAAGGTTCCCAAAGAGTTTCCAGTGCTCAAGGAGTTCCTGAAACTATTCTATAAAACGGCACAAATTTATGGGCTTTTTGGGGATGAAGTTGATTCACTAATCGAAAAAGCTACTGACTCAGGCATGAGGTTCACTAATTACATACAGAATACTCCTGATTTTGTACAAGCTCAGAAAGCAACCAAGTCGGGAGATGATAAGTTTGACTATGTAGCCTCTCCCTTTATCCTGCAAGGAATGGCTTACTTGGACAATGTAATCATTCCTCACATTTACTCTAACGGAAGGAAGTAGTCCCATTGCCCATGCAGCACATCATTGGAATATGGCTTTCTCACGATCGTTATGCGATCAGAATTGATGATTCGGCTTCTTTAGACAGGGAGGCGAGAGAAGTGCTTTCTGGTAAAATATTAACATTGCCATCCAATTTTTACGAATTAGACCAGCCAGATTTTGAGCAAGCATGTGAAAAAATGTTTCATGACCCTTGCAAAGTATTCAGTAGCGATAACGGTAAAGCTTTTTTTGTGATTTTTTTCGATGATAGCAGTATAAGCAAGAATCAAGCAAATAAAGTTGCAGATGTAATTCATTCTGCCGATGTGCAGCAGTACAAGAAAATTCCATCTATTCCCGATGTGTTGCTGGCAGCGTATCATGTACAAAATAAGGAACTTGAGGGGAAGAAATATACCTTAGTTCTCCAGCGTGTAAATCGGAGTTTGAGAGTCAAAGTGCTGTCTTCTCTTAATGGCCAGATTCCCATTATTGATCATGCGTTTGAAATGGAAAATATCCTGAACAATAGCAAAGATGTTTTGAAAAAGCTCCTAAAGGAGCGCTACAAGGGGAGGGCAGGCATCCCTATTGATGATACAGTTTTGAATGTAGATCGCTATAAAGGAGAATTTGATACATGGATAAACCAATTAGAACGAGGCGAGCCGCTTTATGTCGGTATTGAGTTGCATGGAAGCCAAAAAGAAACCATACACCTTGATCCAAGCGATTTTGCAAGAGCTATATTAAATAGCTACTATGCGAGTAAAACTGGGTTTTGGCAAGCAGTAAATCATGAAATAACGCAAATAGACAAAACACTTGAAGCCCGTATTGATAGTGAAAACTCAATATCCGCTGTTATTGGAGTTAAGCTCAGAAATAAAGTACTAGACGAACATATAAAAAGAAACAAGTATAATATTCGTGGATACTCCTACGAAGAAAAAGACCTGCTCAATGCTGCTTTTGAAGGTCTTTTTGCGAGTTACAAGTCGGAAGTAGAGGCAGAAGGAAAAATATCAATTCAAGCAGACACTCAGGATTCAGAGGAAGAAAAAATTTACATACAGGAACCATTGAGTACCACACCAACATATGCAAATATGAATAACTCTGGCATAAAACACTCGCTATCATGGGTTCTGATAATAATAGTATTAGCAATATTTAGCTATATTTTATATTTTTTCCGGCCAACACCAACATCATGGTGGAAAAAAATTTCGTATGAAACTCAAATAGGTTTTATATCTTCTTATAATGAAAAATATAATACTCGCTTTTCACAATCAAATATACAAGAAATTCATATCAAACAAATGCGTAGTTTGGATCGGTTGGTATTGCCTAGTTTTAATAACGAAGATATTGAATATCTCCCCGACATGAAAGAACTCTCATATTTAAACATCAATAGATCTTCGCTTGATAAGAGCAATATCGAAAACTTGCTCAGGAGGTTCAGCGGTCTGGACACATTAATCATCAAAGGATGTCGTGGAGTTACTCCCGGAGACCTGAGATACTTAATAAAAACCAGACACGATGAAAACCCTCGTTTTTATATCGATACTTCACTCTTAACCCCCTAAGCTTTGTGACTATGAGAAAGATTCCTAGGTTCTTCACTGGAGTATGTATATGTATTTTGTTTGGAAATGGACTCTTTTGCAGCCCAGAAAGCAAATGCAAGAGGCTGGAAAAGGCTTATGAACATTGGCACAACAGCTATGGCAAGTATGATCATTCAGGAGATATTATATTGATGTACAAGGAGTACTGCTATATCGATTCTGTTCTTGGAATTGAGCCTTCACGTAATTGCGATGTCTATAATTCTCTGTCTGAAGCTCGGGCAAATGTATCCACTGAAATTCGGAAGCAATCGACGGCATCCAGTGTTTTTCTTGATTCGCTACTCAGCATTTTCCGCGAGTGTCCAAAATCTCTCAGGGATACCTTGATAGACCAGGCAGATGCCCGCTTACAGCAAATTCAGAAGAAGATGGATAGTATTAAGACGTTAAAGCCTAGTGCTTCCAACATTCTAAGCAACGCAGCTTCGCACGTCAGCTCGGCCAGACAGCAGATCAAAGATGGGGCTTTTACGACAGGGATTACCCCAATACTGGCAGAGGCTTCAAAGGCGATTAGCCTGGCGGAGAATTGCCAAGAACCACGGCCTTTACCCTCGGACGGGTCCAGCCCCAGGCGCCCCTCTGAGTTTGATAGATATGTGAGACTTGGGGATGTTTTGTTTGCGGCTATAAAAAGCAAAGGTGCTATCGGGGAGTTCGATTGCCAGGATTTGGAAAAGGCGAGAGACTATTACGAAAAAGCAAATGATTTGAAGCCATACGACGCCTCGGCCAGGGATAAGATAACCGAGATTGAACAGTTTATTCGGGATAACGCTTTAGGTTGTTAACACTTTATAAGACTCGTAAACTCATGAAATTTCTTTTTTTTCTCTGGATTTTCTTGCTGGGTACAGTATCCGGATATACACAATCCATCAAGGAGGCGATTCGTCTGATCAATGACGGGCGTGTCAGTCAGGAGGCTCAAAACAGTAGCAAGGCTGAGGCTGCCTTCAAACAGGCACTTAGCATTGTAGAAGGTCAGGACGAATACTGGGAGGGGATAGCTAATTACGAGCTGGGGAAGCTGTACCTGAGTGCTGGAGATGAAAAATACGCATTAGGGATTCAGTATCTAGATCGCGCCCGTGTGTTGTTTGATGGGCTAAAACAGAGTGCAAGTATATACCTCCAATCCATAGATGCGCTTGTCGGATCGGATAAGCCGCGTTATGGTGGTATAGAGATTGGAACAAGGGGTGTAAAAATGGTGGTTGTGAGTACCCGTATCAACTCTACAGGGGATATAAAATTTACAATCGAGGCCGAAAGTGACTCTGTAACAAGGCCAGGGGATCTGACAATCACCAGCAATAAGTCTACTGTAGCAGCAGTAGAAATGTTCTATCGGCAACTCAGGAGTGAATATCATATTTCTGCTGACAATATATTTGCAGTGATCAGCAGTGGAGTTGACGAGATGTCAAACTTGAAAGGTGAGCTTGCCCGACAGTCACTACTCCAACTTAAAGACCAGATTTCTCAGATAGTTCAGCGTGATGTAGAAATCGTCAAGCTTTGCAGAGAAGGGGAGCTTGTTATGATAGGTACTGTCCGAAAAGGCTTTCGCCCTGTCAGCAGCACCATAGATGTTGGCAGTGGGACAACCAAAGGAGTATATCAGACCCCTAATGGATTGCTGAAATGCCTTGAATTGCCCTATGGGCCAGAGACTATACTTACAAGAATTGAAAATGAAGTTTCCGGGAACTTTCAGTCGCTTGATTTGGCAGCGAGTCAATTCTGTCAGACGGTAATTAGGGATGAAATACGCTCGAGTTTCAACCTTAATCCTGAATTTAAAAACCGTAAAGATGTAAATCTTATTGGCGGGATTGTTTGGGTATTCTGTACGTATATGTACCCAGAAAAACGAGGCCAGGACTTCGTAGCCTGCTATATAGATGATGTAAAGCGATTCAAAGCATTGGCTTTGACCAATTATGAGAAACTTACCGATCCAGACCTTTCAATGATTCATGACCCAGCAATGCTGAAACTCGTGAAGCAGGATATCGAGCGTGCAAAAAACAATTTTAAACCGGAGCAAATAATAGCAGGAGCCAACCTTCTGCTGACTATTATGGAAGAATATGAGCGTTACTCTTCCCCCAAACGTTTTCAGTTTTTACGGGATGGATACGTCGGCTGGATTACGGGATATATTGTGGAAAGCAAGTGACCATTTTTTTCGACCTGGTATTAACATTGATAACTGCATTACAATGAGTAGAAGATCAAAGCTGCCAGCAAGGATTCGCTCAATTTGGTCCCGCCTTCCCGGACCTTCATATCTATTGATTATCTCAGGTTTGGCGTTATACGCAGCTGGATTTTCCAGTGCGTTTGATTTCGATATTTCCTCGCTGGGATTGGCGGTTTTTTTCTCTTCGATTATACCTCCTGCTTTCAGAGCAATACGGGAAAACATACCATCATTGAATGACTCATCAAACAGAAGAGAGCGAGACTATGATACTGCCAAGAATTATGAACAAGATCAGGACAATTTTTTTCTTATTAAGCAAAGGCTGGAAAAACAGCTTAGTATAATGACAAGAGATGCGCAAATTCATTTATTTGTAGGTATTTTGATGACTCTCGGAGGCTTTTTGGTTATACTTAAGATACAAAACCCAAGCGAGGACCTGGATATTCAGTCTATAATTAACAGATTTTCTCTAACTATACTTATCGAGGCAGTTGCAGTGTTTTTCCTGCAAAATTATCGGCTAAAATCCTCTGCCATCCGAAGCTACCAGAATGAACTCACTACCATTGAACTTAGGGAGATTGCCATACTAGCATCAAGAAAGTCAAGAGATCAAGATCCTGAACTCTATCGTACTGTAATGACCGCCCTTATACATGCTGAGCGCAATTTCATTCTTCGGAAAGGCGAAAAATCTGCTCTTGGCGAACAACCTAACCAATCGGTGATTGAGCAGGTAAATGCACTCCTCGGTCTGCTCAAGCAATTGGAGAATCGCTTGCCAAGCACTCCTTCTAAACCCTGATTTCATTATTAATACTTCGTATTATGAAATTTTATGTCTTATTTATTGCTGTTTACCTGTGCAGTTGCTCAAGTTTCAAGTACTTGCCTGGTAGAAATCCCGGATCTTTTGTACTTGAGATACAAAAAGATGGTTTGTTGGATTGCTTTGAGCCAGGGCTGCAATCAAGTGAAATGCCCGTTTATTTTGAGGGTTCTGCAGTAGCATTTGACGGAAAGCGTATATATATTGCAAGTGACAAGGATATTCCAGGTAAAAGCCCCGTTCTTAGTCTTTATAGAGACTCGCTCTCTTCAGGCTTGCGTGCATTAACCTACTTGGACAATCCTGAAATTATAGGCTCAAAGAAAATTGAAGATATGGCATGTTATGAGGGCCGTATCCTATTTATAACGACAGCGTTTGACCGCATTAATCTGAAAGATAACTCCTGGGATAATTATAATTCCATTATTTATTATAATGTAAAATCAAAAGAAGCAGATATCATTACTCCTGATACCTTACATAATGCTACAACTTCTGTCTATTTGCGCCAGCAAATATCAGATGCTCTTCAGCCTCTTTATCCAGGCGGACCTCCATATTTCAAGATAGAGGGAATTGCCGCCCTGCCGGGACGAACACTCCTTCTTGGTGTTCGTGAGATAGGGGCTTCTTATAAAGACTTCCAATACCATGCTGGTATTTTGCGCGTTACTTTTCGAGAGGAGCCTAATGGGAAAATATATCTGAATAATGACATGAAGCTTGTATATCACTTTAATCCTTCTGCACACTCAAAGCTAAAAACTCCGCTTGGCCTTTCAGGTCTAACATATGATCCATCTCAAAAATGTATTTATTTGCTAACCAGTTATGAAAAAGAACCCACTTCATCCGGCATAGGCGCTTATATATGGCAGTTGCCGATTTCCTATTTCGATAATAAGAGCGAAAATGCTCCAGTGGTTGGGATTCATCTACAGGAGGAGCCATTATTTCTCCCGCATAAAGCAGAAGGTATTTGTATGCTGAATAAGCATACCCTTTTCATCATTTGTGATGATGATCGCATTGTTGAGGGTTGGTTTGATGAAACACCACGCCTGTCTCATCAGGCAAAGTATTATATTGTAAAGGTTAATCCTTGAGGTTAGCTTCTCATTTATCCGGCTGAGCTAAGTCAAATACATAATCCTTATAGTAGCGTTCTCTACCCGTGTGAATATCGTCCACATATATGTAGACGTGGTATTTGGTAGTTGAGTTGGGCAAGCATTTGAAGAAGATGCGTATGTCGTTGAGACCATTTCGGGATTGGTAGGACACTGCACCATTGCAGAAGTCGAGCAGGCGGTCGTCTGCCCCACGCGACCCTGAAAGAGGAAGCACTTCGAAGCGGGAAAAGCCCTCGTTTTCAACTAGCCGCCGAAGGGCATCAACTTCGGCTATCTTGAAAGCCTGAGGAGGATTTTTTGTAAGCCCAGGCTCATTAAGCGTATAGCAAATCAGGTTGGAAAGGTGGCCCTGGTTGGTGCCGGTGAAGGCAGGGTACATAAAATCTTTATTGGCTGTATAGTTGTTGTTGAATACAATAGCGTTTGATCCCTCAAAATGATAGGTCTCGTTTTGCAGAACGGTTATATTCCTTGTTGCAGCGGCGCATGCCTCAGACCCTACAGCACCCTTATCTTGGATAAAGTTTAAAATGAGTTCGGACAATACTGTGGCACCAACGCTCGCCAAAAAGCGCCCTACTACCGCCCAAAACATGGCCTGCTGTTCATCGTAAATGCGGGCTACACTGGGGGGGTACATTGTAAGCCCAATACCGAGGATGAGGCCTTTGTTTGTAAAATCTTTTCGTGTCATAGTGATTTGTCTCTTGTGGTTGCGATAAGGGTCTGAAAATCAATCAGTTTGAACTCGCCTTTCATCTCTACGAAGGTAAGCTCAATGCGCCGCGATTTACCGAAGGCAATCTTACCCGGTATGACGACTATTACCAATACCGCATCCATGAATTGAGGCGTGAGTTCTTTCTTGAAATCGGTGACGCCTTTGGTTTTTGACAATAAAGGCGTTTCGAGGTACTGGCCCAAGGCGCTGACCTCTACATAGCTTCGGTCATAATCCAGGTCTTCCATTTTACTGTTCAGTGAACTGTCAGGTCCATATACAAAGTGAGCGTTGATTTCCTGGTCGTATTCGGTAAAAATTTCTGGGGCTTTAGGGCTCAAACCTGAAAGCAACAATTGGATGTGGTTGCGTTCAAGGGCGTACTTTGAGTCCCTCGACCTGACGAATAGCACAGTCAAATCAATCGTTGGTGGCGAGCCCTTGATACTTCCTTTTTCTGCATCAAACAAAAACACCTTATCTAAGTGCAAACACGGATCGCAGTCGTCGCCAAACCACTTGCCCGCTCTGATCGACCGCAACTCAGGAAAAACGTGTGAATCGGGTATGTTTTCCCTCACCTGGGCCAGCGTGTAGCCTTTTTGCCGAGTACCTGAGTAGAGATATTTTTTTTCATCATTGAAATATTGTCCATTTCCATAGCCATACTCGAAATCCTGCAGGCGGAAGTAGGGCAAGCGGCTGGCCTTAATAGAAACTGGCGTAATGGATGCTCCTGCAGAATCAACAAAGGTGCCATCAAAACGGTCGCCTGAACCCCATGTAAACACCCCCTGGTTATCAGGTCGGCTGTGGGTCCAGGTGCTTTCAAATGTTTTGTCTCCCCATTTCAGCTTGCTGGGTCCGTGTAGCTCGATATAATTGAAAAAGTGCTCGATAAACGAGTCGATGCTAGCGTCGCCAGGCAGATCGCCAGAAGGTTGGCTGAGCCAAGCCTTTCCAATGTAGGTAAGGGGATCGTGATCGGCCAGGTCGTACTCGAGGGTACATGTTAAGGTATCACCCCAAAGGGGGCCGGTATAGGTGATTTTATCGTTATCGTGTTTCCAGACAAGGATGAATTCGGTAGTTTCCGCGTTTAGCCGCTTCAACTCATACTCAAATCCCGAAGTCTTGCCCTGAATGAGAGTGTCGACAGCTATGCTGTCCAATAGATATTGCGCATAAGATTCTGATGATGACCGTTGACAGGCCCAGCCAAACAGCAAGCTGGTGACCGAAATTGCGGTACGTAACAAGGGCTGTTTCATGTAAGTGAAGTAACGAAAATAATTTTGATAAGTCAATGCTCATTGCCAGCTGAAAAACAGAAAAAATGAAATGCTTTTAACGCTTGAAATAACTCGCACTTCGGAAGCGAACGCTACACAGCATCTCCAGACTTCTTTTCTCGTAGCATCTTTCGGACTGCGCGAATAGACTGCTCAGAGACATGGGTGGGGATCGTACCACCTCCTACAGATTCTACCAGAATCTTTTCTGAAAGGGCAACTTTCACATTGGTGCCCCCAGAAGTGGTCAGAATAAATGTCTCGGCACTGTTATATTGCTCTACTTTTCCTTGAGCCAGATTTTTTAGCAAGGGAATCTCGGCTAGGAGCTGTTCGGTAAAAGAATAGCTGGTTTCCGTCCGGGATTCCGTGATCGTTTCGAGAGATACAATATCTCTGTAAAAAAACTCGTGGGTGCTTTCTGCAAGCGGATTGCTTGTGGTCAGGTCTAGCGCGCACTGATATATAACCAATTGGTGCTGAGTAAAGTTGATAATTGTTGCGCCAATCGGCATGTACCTGATATAGTTGTCTTTTCCCTTTCGAACTCCAAATGGTGCTCCCCCCGTATTGATTAATCTGGGTCCGATAATCATGACAGGATTTCGCACGGTAGCCGATTCGTCTAGATGGGTTTTGATCAGGGCTCGGACCCACAGCTGGTTTAAATCTTCCTGGATCCAGTTGTCTACTTGCTCGTCGCCGGGTCGGCTGGCAAGCATAGAAGTGGAAAAGTAACTTTTGATCCGTTTTCCTTTTTCGGTGATCATGGGAGTATCATTAGAGTTGGTGATTATCGGCGAATACGCTGGGTAATGGCTTGGGGTGGAGGAATAATGCCATACAGCAAACGGTCAATTTCTCCGTCATCATACATAAAATCAGGATGGTGTACATATTGCAGCAAATCTTCTGGGCTTGGATGTCCGGGGTTGAGGCCGCTGTCAAGATAATAATCCTGTTTGATCAGGTACCAGAGGGCATAGTATACAGCAATCCGTGAATCTAGCGAAATAGCTGCTTGCAGTCCTGATTCCAGATCCCGTATCATAGGCAAAGACAGAGTCCCAATCCGCCGGTTTCTGATTTTTGCCAGCGAAAGATAGTAATACGTGTCTGCTGCATCCGGAGCCGCTTCTTGGGCTTTTGAGAATGTCTTGATCGCGAGATCAGGTAGCTTAAGGTGCAGGTAACAGAGTCCAAGGCCTATATACGTGGAATGATCTGCATTCTGCTGTGCAAGACCACGTTTGTACAAGTCAATATAGGCATCTAGTTCGTGTTTAGATAACAAATTTAGTTGCTGAAAGGAAGGCTTTTCGCCGGACTGCGGTTTGATTGTAGTGTGATTCAATTGTAGTACAGCTGATTCATTGATGTCGACTTCGGGTAGTTGTTGAATAAACTTTAATAAGCCATCCATAATTTGTTGATATTCTATGTTAGTTTCAGATTGGCTAACTAAACCTTTTATTTGATTTCCAACAAGAGTATTGTATCGAGATAATAGCATGAGGAGATCATGTTGATAGTAAGAGTACTCAACAATTATTTGGGGCAGACATTTAAAAACTGTGCCTAAGTCTTGTGATGCTATCCAGTATATGAGAGTTGACTTCACAATAAAATTTTTAGTATGTATTTGTATTTTGCCTGCATTAAATATATGGTAAATTTAATCGTTTACCAAAACTGTAATGCAAATTATATTTGTGATTATGTCCTATACCCATTGACCGTGACCATTGCTAAGTAGAAAAAACATGTAAATTCCAACATTCAAAAGAGTCCGCCATGCTTCAGTGCCAATTTAGCGACAAGCGATCGTCGCCAAACTGGACGCAGGCCATAGTCTGAAGTCCATCTGTCGTGAGCATCAGATCAGCCCGATGTCGGGATTATCCCCTAGACCGCATCCTAACATACAGCCAGATACACGCCACACCCATCACTATACCCACCCCCCACACCCAATCCGGCAGTTTTTTCTGCTGGGGTTTCTCCTCCCACATCCCTACCCCTTTCCGCTTTGCTTTCTCCTCCGCCGCCACATACATCGCCAGCCGATCCACCTTATAGTCCCGAAAAGCCCCAGCCAGCCCGACTTCAATCATTTCCAGGTTGATGTCCTGCCCGTCGAGGTGGGCATAGCGCAGCAACCGTCCCCAGCGATCTTTATTGGGGGAGATGCCGTCGGGGTACAGCGTCACCGTCTGGTGGAGCAGCCGCTGGGTGAGATAAGCTTTAGCTTCCTGGCTGAAGGGCTCATCTTCGCCCCGTGTCTCGGGCGCGTCTATGCCCAGCATCCGCACCCGGCTGCTGTCTTCGATCACGAAGGTATCGCCGTCTATGACCTTGATCACGCGGCTCTCGTGTGGTTGGGCGGCGAGGAATAGCGGTAGCATCATCCACCCCACAGCCCACACTCTACCCGGTGCTTTACTGCCCATCGTTTCCTCCCTTCTCCTTAAACGTTGCCATCGCTGCTGCGGCTGCGGTGACAACTGCGGGGGTATTGCCTACGAATACCTGGTCGTCCAGGACGATGACGGGGCGGCGGAGGAAGGTGTATGCTTCCAGGATCAGGCGGCGGTAGTCGGCTTCGGTGAGGGCCTGGCTGGCGAGGCCGCGCTCGCGGTAGAGCTGGGCGCGTGTGCTGAAGAGGGCCTCGTACGAGCCTGCGAGGGTGTGCAGGTGGTCGAGCTGGGCGGGGGTGATGGGGTCGGTTTTGATGTCCTGCCGGACGAGGGTAGCCGGGGGGGCTACGGTCTTGAGGATCTGGCGGCAGGTATCACAGGTGGCTAAATAAAATATCCGCTGCATACGTCAGGTTTGGCCTGAAATATACAGCAAAACAGGCAATCTGCAACACCTCAGGCGGCGGCCTGGGCTGTGTCCGGGTTTATGGCGTTGCGGATGCCTTCAAGGATCGCTTCTTTTTCAATGGGCTTGGAAAAGTAGCCGTCAAATCCTGCTGCCAGAAACCGCTCCCGGTCACCGGGCATGGCATAGCCGGTCACGGCAAATATTTTAATAGCTTGATAATCAGGGTTTTGTTTGATGATTTTCATGATAGCCTCGCCATCCAGGCTGTTGCTGCCGAGGTTGATGTCCATGAGGATCAACTCAAATATCCGGGCATGGATGGCCTCAAACGTTTCGTGGTCATTGACAACGTGGATGGGGTTGCAGATCGGCTCTATGGCCTTGCGAAGCACGAGGGCATTAATTTTATTGTCTTCGACGATCAGGACAGCGGGTTTTGCCATATCAGTACCTATTGTTGTGAGGAGGCTGGGTGAAAAAAACGTGCGAGCGGAAGGCGGAGGGTAAATACGGAACCCTGGTGTTGGACGCTGCTGACCTCAATCCGGCCGTCGAGGACCTCTACGATCCGTTTGGTGATGGAGAGGCCGAGGCCGGCACCCTCAAAATTGCGGTCCAGACCGGTGCTTTCCTGCTCAAACTTCTGGAAAAGTTTACTCTCTATAAATTGCTGGCTCATGCCGATGCCTGTATCTGCAACTGAAACCACAAGCTGAGGCGGCCCTGACTCGGGCAATGGGGAGATGTCACATCGCAGGGTGATCCCACCTTGTTTGGTAAACTTGACCGCATTGCTGATCAGGTGATCGAGTACCTTCTGGATCAGGGCCGGGTCTGTGTGGGCAATATACTGACCGGGAGCTGACTCGATGCGGAAGTACAGGCCTTGTGCCTCAGCCTGGGTTTGGTAGGGTTTGGCTACCAGGACGAGGAGCTGATGCATATCCGTATCGGAGAGCAGGATTTCGGCTTCAGACTCCAGGCGGGAGAGGTCGAGGATCGCGCTGATGGTCCTGAGCAGGCGTTGGCCGGACTCCAGGATAAAGTCCGCATACTGCTGGAGGGAGGCGTCTTCATATTCACTCTGGATTACCTCTGCCAGGCCGATGACACCGTTGATGGGGGTGCGGATTTCGTGGCTCATATTGGCGAGGAAATGTGCCTTGGCAATATTGGCGGACTCAGCCCGCTGGCGGGCTTTTAACATTTCAGCCTCTACGGCCTTGCGCTCTGAGATGTCCGTCACCCGGAGCATGAGCAGGGTGTGGTCATCATATTGAAACAGGGTGAAGGCTGCCGCCCCCCAGAATATCCGTTGCCTGAACGACAGGCACTCAAACTCCAGCACATATTCCTTGTGGTTTTCGAGCTGGCTGCGGATATCCTCCAGCTCGGCCGGGGTGAACGGGATCAGTTTGAGCTCCGCTATACGCCGCCCCCGGAAGTCAAGTTTGTCTGCCGCATCAAACATATCCCGGCCGCGGGCATTGCTCTCCGTGATGCGAAAGTCTTGAATATCAGCCAGAAACATCGCATCATAACTATTGTCAAATGCCGCCTGGAGTTGTCGCCTGGCGCGCCGGCTGATCTCACCTACCTGTGCGCCGGAGAGTTGCTGAAAGTGCAGCCCGATCAGGCCGCACAAAACCAGGGTAATCACAAAGTTCACCACATAGGTCTCGTGTCCTTCCGGCATGGGCAACTTACCGAGGCCCCAGAGCTGGTATCCTGTACCTTCCAGCAAACAGTAACAAGTAAGGATCAGGCCAAAAATGACCGCAAGCCAGGGCCAGTGTTGCAGCCCGAATACCCCCATGGCCATCAGCAGAATCACAAAAAAAGCCAGGTGTTCGCCACTCTCAAATCCCAGCAGGCTGCTGGTAAAAAGGGCGCTGATGGTAGCACTCGTCAACATACTCATCCGGGCCCAGGTCGGCCGGTTGAGGTAGTTGAGCAGGGGAGCTGAAAGAATGGTGCATACTGTCAGGAACTGTATCCCGAATATCAGCCATAGTCCCTCTGAGGCATAATGAAGCAAATGAGAGATCATCAGCAGCGATCCCAGCAGGGTTATCCGGTTGGTGAGGCGTGTGCGTTTGGCCTCCTCAGGTGTTACCTGCGCGGATACACCCAGATCGGAGAAATCGCCCCATACCTTTCGGAGTAGTTCAAACATGCTTAGATAAGGTTGAAAGACACTGCCATGACGTATGTATAATGAGTAAATATAGGGAATAGACCACCAGTATAATAATTCATGTAATAGAAATGTAAATTTTATACATATTGCACACGCATAAACAGATCTGCCGGAGTCTTAGAGGACGGCGTTACCGGCCCTGATGCAAAAACGGGCAGGAGTATCCTGCCCGTGCCGAAGGTATGATATGTCAGGTTACTCAGGGTGCCTGAAACACCTTGAGGGCGGCGAGTACGGGAGGTGCCAGGGCACTGCTGATCTCAATTCGTATCTGGTCAGCCGTCACGGGCTCAAAAGCCACGATGCGCTGCGCACCTATTGTGGCACCCTTTCCGACTTCCTGCCACCCGTCTCCTGTGCTGCCGGGTACGTGTGCCAGCACCTTGAATGAGGTAATGCGCTGACCGAGCGCAATATATTCTTCCAGTCGCACATGTGCGACGGGGGTAGGGCGGGGGAGTGAAACCTCCAGGGTCGCGGTCGTGACGCCGTCCGGAGCGGCCCAGCAGGTGGCTACCTGGCCGTCGGTCAGGCGGTCTGCCTCGTATCCGCGTCCGCGGGTGGCACTGGCCGTGACCGGACGTCCCTGGGCAAGGTCTGTCGAAAATCGCTGATCACGCCATTGTTTGAACGCCATCAGCCGGGCAGAGTCCGCAGGATGAATCAGGCCCCTGCGGTCCACGGGTATATTAAGGAGCAGGTTGCTGCCATTGCCGACGGAGCCGTACCAGATGCGGCTCAGGTGTTCCAGCGTTTTGACGGCAGTATCCTGGTCGGCATGGTAGTACCATCCGGGCCGGATAGATACATCACACTCAGAGGGTACCCAGTGGGTACCTCCCGGGTTGCCCTGGGTGAGCTCACGGTACCGGGGCGTGCCGGGGAAGTAGTCGTCCCGGTTGAGGGTATGCCAGTTGGTGTCGCTGGCAAATCCCTGTTCATTGCCCACCCACCGGATATCGGGTCCTGCATCACTGAAGATGACGGCACCCGGCTGGGTCTCCCGTACGACCTGGATAAAACCCGGGAAGTCGTACACCTGTTTTTTGCCATTGGGACCTTCACCATTGGCGCCATCAAACCACACTTCAAACACGGATCCATACTGCGTCAGCACCTCGCGCAGGGTGTTTTTGAAGACCTCATTATAAGCGTCTGTGCCGTAGGCAGGGTGGTTGCGGTCCCAGGGCGAAAGATAGACTCCCATCAGCAGCCCGTACTCCTGGCAGGCGGCAGAAAGCTCCCGCAGGACATCCCCTTTGCCATCGCGCCAGGGGCTTTGGGCGACGGTATGGGTGGAGTAGGCGGAGGGCCACAGGCAAAATCCGTCATGGTGTTTGGCCGTGAGGATAATACCTTTCATGCCTGCGTCCCGGCAGATACGGGCCCATTGGCGACAGTCCAGGGCCGTCGGTTGAAAGGTTTCCGGCGATTCTGTCCCGTGTCCCCACTCCTCATTGGTGAAAGTATTCATGCTAAAGTGGACAAAGGCATAGTACTCCAGTGCATGCCACCGCAGGTGGTTGGTGGAGGGCGTCGCGCCCACCGGGTCGGGGGCCTGAGCAGGTTGGCAGCCGATGAGGCAGGCCAGAAAAACAAGTAGTGCAGGGTAAATATTCTTCACAGCAAGATATTTTGTACAAATTGCAAAAAATCACTTTATCTTGCATAGAATAAGTGGTAAGTATTCGGTACGCCGGTACGGAAACAGTGCGCCGGCGCTCTTTTAGGTATGAAAAAGAAACAGGTTACCCTACTGGAGCTGGCCAAACGGCTGAATCTCTCGCCGTCAACCGTGTCCCGCGCCCTGAACGGCAGACACCGTATCAGTGAGGAGACGCGTCAGAAAGTGCGAACCCTGGCTGACGCGCTTGATTATCAGCCTAATCCTTCTGCCCGCAGCCTGCGGGAGAGCAAGACATGGGTACTGGGGGTGCTGATACCTGAGATCGCACATGGATTTTTCTCCACGGCCATCAGCGGGATTGAGGAGGTAGCCATCGGGGCCGGGTACAATATCATGATATGCCAGTCACACGAGTCGTCTGAGCGCGAGAAGGCGGTCGCCGATGCCCTGCTGGCCAGCCGGGTAGATGGGCTGCTGTTTTGTCCTTCGCAGGAGACACGGGACTTTTCTCTCTGCAACCAGTTCCGGCGGCGGGACATCCCGGTGGTGTTTTTTGACCGGTTTGGGGCAGACGTAGAAGCATCACGGGTAGTCGTGGATGATTTTGGGGGTGCCCGTGAAGTTGTCAACCACCTCATCGCCAATGGATACCGGCGCATCGCTCACCTGGCGGGTCCTGAAAACCTCACCAATAGCCAGGCACGTCTCGAAGGGTATCTGACTGCCCTGCGGGAGCACAACATCACCCCGGATGAAACCCTCGTACGCCACCTCGACCTGAACCATCTCAACTCCCGCGAGTACGGGCGTTACCTCCTGGACCTGCCAGAGCCCCCGGATGCGATATTTTGCTTCCACGACAACTCTGCCTTTGAGATCATGACCCTTGCCAAAGAGCGGGGTGTCAGGATTCCGGACCAGCTTGCTATTGCCGGTTTTTCAAATGAATATGCTTCCGTCCTCGTCGAACCTTCGCTGACGACCGTAGGCCAGCCCGCCTTTGCGCTGGGGTCAGCCGCCGCCAGCCTGATCACGGCACAACTTCATCAGGAAGAGCACGACGAGCCGATCGAATACCAGACCATTACCCTGCCGACAGAGCTGATCATACGCGACTCTACCCGGCGCAAGGCGTGAGTTGACTCCCCCTGCAACTGGGTGTTGCTGCCTGCGGGTTGTGCAACGGGGTGTTTTTACCACACATTTTTGTGAACCAGGAACTTACCTTTTCATCACTGGTGGACCAGGTTCATCAGGTCAATGAAAGCGTCAGGGCCCATGCTGGCCGGGTGCTGGACAATCATCTCGCCGTCCGTAACTGGCTCATCGGGAGATATATCGTTGAGTACGAGCAGCACGGCCAGGACCGGGCGGTGTATGGAGAGAAGCTTGTTCAGCGGCTATCTCAAATACTTACTCATCAAATTGGGAGAGGTTTTGGGCAGCGATCGTTGGAACTGTCCCGTCAGTTTTATCTGGCCTTTCGTCTGATTCCGCAGACACTGTCTGCGGAATCCGGTCAGTGGCTCACCAGTGGCCCGAACATACGACAAGACCTTCCGGCACTCCTCCAGGCCTTTCCGCTCGGATGGTCTCATTATGTGAGTTTGCTCGGCATCAGGTCGGCAGAGGCGCGGCGTTTTTATGAAATAGAGGCCACTGCCAACCAGTGGAGTGTGCGCGAGTTGGAGCGTCAGATCAATGCCTCGTTATATGAGCGACTGGCCTTGAGCCGTAGCCCGGAAGATGTCAGGCGGCTGGCACATGAAGGACTGGTCATCGAGAAAGCCGCTGACCTCATCAAAGACCCCCTCATACTGGAGTTCCTGGGGCTGGAAGACCAGCCTGCTTATAGCGAAACAGACCTGGAGTCCGCTATTATTGACCATTTGCAGGCTTTTTTGCTGGAGTTAGGCAAAGGTTTCCTGTTTGAAGCCCGGCAGAAGCGGTTTACGTTTGACAATGACCACTTTTTTGTGGACCTGGTCTTCTACAACCGGCTGTTGCGCTGTTATGTCCTGATAGACCTCAAGCGCGGCAAGCTTACGCATCAGGACCTCGGCCAGATGCAGATGTATGTCAATTATTTTGACCGCCAAGTCAAACTGCCAGACGAACTCCCGACCGTGGGTATTGTACTTTGCCACCGGAAAAATGATGCACTGGTAGAACTGACCCTGCCACAAGACAGCCTCATATTTGCCTCCCGCTATGAGTTGTATCTGCCGTCGAAGGCTGAACTGAAGGCAAAGGTCGAAGAAGTAGAGGCCGTATGGGCAAGCAAAAAGTCACGGCATCAATAGGCAGACAAAAGAAAGCAAATCTGTCTGTATAGTCCGGGTGCCCTACATTTTTTCTTCATACTCCGCATCCTAGTACACAGGTTTTGTGCACCTACAACAGACGCTACGATGGAAAGGCTACACTTTGAACGTACCAAATACGGTAAGGAGCTCCTTATGGATGCCTGTAATGAGTCTGAATTGGACATTGTAGCTGATACGATGGTGCTAAATTTTTATACCCTGATTTTTCTGGAAAAAGGAAATGGTACATATTGTTTGGATACGGAGTCCATCCCCTTCTGTGATCATATGGTGTTGTTTGTGAAGCCAGGGCAGATTAACAAAGTGGATAAAGCTGTTTTTGAGAAGTGCCATCTGCTGTTTTTTGAGGGGGAGTTTTTGGATGAGTTTTTTAATGATAAAGATTTTATTTTTAAGTTTAGTTTTTTTTACCGGAGTGATAAGCCATCGTATTTGATATTTCAACACGATGATGAATTTGACTTCTTTAACAATATTGCTGTGGAGATCTGGGCAGAGATCAAAAACCTGACCCAGGACAGCCATCATATCCTTCGGGCGCAGATATACTACCTGCTCGTGAAGTTGCACCGGGCATACAGCCAGCAATACGGTCAGGCAAGAGACACCATGGCTGATCCGGTGGTGCTCAGGTTTTCCCGCCTGCTGGACGGGGAGGTGCGCAACAATCTTTCTGTGGAGCAGTTTGCCAGTCGCCTCAGCATCAGTCGGGTACATTTAAATAACCTTTGCCAGCGATACTTTTCCAAAACGGCTCACCAACTCATCCGGGAGCGTATTATCGCCGAAATCAAAAAAGAAATCCGCTATACCGGTAAGGACTTTTCGGAAATCGCTTATGAGTTCAATTTTTCAGCGCCTTCTCACTTCGCCCGCTTTTTTAAGCAGATGACAGGAGTGTCACCGCTGTCTTTTCGGGAGCAGTTATCAAATTGGTAAGCCCTTTTTCAAACCGGTAACACTTTCGCCTCTGCCAGCCGCCACCTTTGCAGCAGTTATGGTTCCAACAAAAATGCTGCAAACGTGGACAGAAATAATTCGACCAGTCTGGTCATCAGGGATTTTCAAGGCGTGAAAATCCACAGTTTTATTGCGCCTTATCCGTATGCGGCCAATGCGACGCATGTTATCGAAACAGCGCACGAATTAGTGGTGGTGGACACGCAGTTCCTCAACCCGATGGCACAAGCATTCCGGGCTTATGTGGACCGCCTCGGCAAGCCCGTCAACAGGGTTTTTATCTCACACGGGCACCCCGATCACTACTTTGGGTTGGCATCGGCGTTTTCAGATTGTAAAGCCTATTCGCTGGCTGGCGTGAACCAAATCATTGCGGAATGGGGCCCGCAGATGATTAAAAATCAAAAACCCGCCTTTGGTGAGTTGATACCCGATGCCGTGCTGGTGCCACAACACAGCGTCGTACCCGGCACCTCCGAAGTCATTGGTGGCTTGACCTACGAGTACGAAGCAGTGGCAGGTGCCGAATCTGAGGCTCAACTCCTGATCAAACTGCCCGAACTGGGCACCGTCATTGCCCAGGATTTGGTGTACAGCGGCGTACATATATGGCTGGGCATGGGCTGGTTTGAAAGATGGGCTGCCGAACTCCAGCGGCTCGCCGACATGGAAGGGTATGACTATATCCTTGCCGGACATGGTTTGCCTTGTACCCGGGACGAAATCCGACACAATATCCACTATATCCAAACCGCACAAAGGCTTTTCGAAGACCGTCCGGGAAAGGAGACTTATAAAGCCAGGCTGCTCGAAGCCTATCCATACCGGGAGTCCCCCATGATGTTTGACCTCTACCTCGGTTTCCTTTTCGGCGAAACCGGTGGCCACTAATTCACTTGTTAAATCAATTCAGTCAATGAAAAACCTCGTTTTTATTGCAATCATTGGCATGTTTGCCAGTTGCTCCCCTGTTAAAAAAGGACTTTTGAACGAAAGTCAGGCACCCGTATTTGAAATCGCCGTGCGAAAAGTCAAAGACGGCATGAAGGAAAACTTCGTCGCCAGCCGGGCAGACTTCATCACCGCCCTCAAAGCGCAGGATGGTGTGAGCAATGACCGGGAATTCCAGTCTTTTTATGCCCTGCCCGAGCCCGACCAACAAGAAGTGTTCATTGGCATGACGCAGTACGCTACCGGCCAAACTGTAGGTAAAGTTCAGGGCAACGTACTGGGTAAGTTCATGAAGTTTGCCAAAACAATGGATTTAAAAGCCTACGTTTTTGTGCAGCCAATAGAAGGCGGCACATTCGATTTAGGCAAACTCGCTGCCAAGCCTGGACAAGTGCTTGAACTGGCGGTACGCCGGGTGAAGCCCGGGCAGGAAGCCGCTTTCCAATCCTCCCGCAGCGCATTTGTCAGTTGGCTCAACGGCCAGGCTGGGGTAGCAGGCAGCTGGGAGTTTAAAGTAGTCGGTGGCAAAGACGTGGAGGGACTTACGGTCGGTATGTCTGTGTATGAAAGCCAGGAGGCATTCCAGGCCATAGCAGGCAAGGTGCAGTCACTGCCCGAAGCCGGCGCGTATTTTTCCACCTTCGACCCTGTCGCGTTGCAGTATGCGATTTCAGCCAGCAACCTGTAAGCAGGATGGAAAAACACAAGGAAATTGCCCGGTTCATTTCGCAGGCAGTCGTCAATGAAAAAGATTACGCACCCATTGAGGCGTATCTGACCGATGATTATGTCTATCATGGTCTGGGTGGTATGACGGCACATACGCCACAGGGCTTCAAAGCCGCCATTGCAGGGTTTCACGCCGCCATTCCTGATTTGAAATCGGAGATACTGGATATGGTTGCCGAAGGAGACCGCTTGGTGCTTCGATTTTACTTCACGGGAACGCACCAGGGTGAGTTTTTGGGGTTTCCGGCAAGCGGTGCCCGGCTGCACTTTGAGGGCATGATCATGCGCCGATTTGCAGATGGCAAAGTGGCAGAAGACTGGGATTATTTTGACTTCCCCACTGTTGTGTCACAGATTCAATCACAACTTCAACTACCATCATAAGTATATGAAAAAGGTAACATTGTTTACCTGGGTTTTCCTGATGGTTTTTTCTGCAACCGCACAGGATTCGGAGGATAACACGTATTGGCAGGTGAAAGTGGATTTTCTCGAACCCCTGATCAACCCAAGCGCCGTGGCTCGCCTTGACTATGGATTCAACCGGCACCTGCTGGGCAAAGCCAACCGGGGCTTCTGCATTGGTGGTGACGTTGATTTTTCCAGCCATATCATCGAGTCAAAAATCACGGACGAGTCGGCCCCAGGAGCATTGGTCTACGGTTTTAGTACAGCAGACAGGCCTTGGACGGGTGGGGGTACGGGATCACCAGGGGTAATGAAAAAATGTCCTGGCAAGCCTTACATTTTTGCTGCATAATCCGCATCCTGCCCTCCCGGACTTGGTAATGGCCGCCTGATCCGGTAGCTTTGTACCGAACAAAGCTTTCGAAATGGAAATTGATGACATAGCCCTCACCCGTGCACGGGAGTCGCGTGCAGCCATCGAGCGTCTTTATGTAGAGATGCGTCATTTGTTCAACAGCGGGCTATACCGCAACCTCGGCAGCCGGGGGGAGGTACTGACAGAGGCCCTGCTGACCCTCAGCCCCGAGATTTATGGCTCCATGGGGGATCCTAACAAGGTCGAGCTGGATGGCCTCGTATATGTGATGGACCGCCTGCCACGTGGGATTGAGTCCTGCCGGTATATCAAGCTGATCTCTGAGGAGGGATATGGCGACTCGGGATTTGAGGTGATCACACCGTATGCCCGCCGCCGCAACTGCTACCGCGTGGACGATACCTATATGTTTATGGAGGTCACCCGGGGCCGGAGTGAGATATACGATATTCTCACCCACCTGACCTTTATGTACATGGAGGCCGAAAAAATCAAATCCCATGTACTGGATGCCTCCGGCGGGGTGCGGATGGAGTGGCAAAAACTGGAAAACATCGTCCGGGGCAATGTACCGCTTGACGACAAAAGCCGTGAGGTGGCCTTTACGTACCTGAGCACGATCCTGGGGCGGAGTTTTGCGGAGACCAAACGGGCGTACGAGCGTCTCCATGAGCATCCCAAGACCAATAACGGACTGTTTCAGATCGTCTATGGCCTGGGCAAGCTGGCACTTGATGAAACCCTGATGGGGCTTCACCGTGAGATCACCTTCTCCTCGACCCTGCGTGCCCGCATCGGCCACCATATCTACGGTGAGCGCTGGGCCTGTACCATCAAGGCGCGGATGCTGGAGAGTGGGCTGCTCGACCGCCCGCTGCACATCATCAGCTCCAATACCCATAGTGTCCTCAACAGCCTGTACGCGTATCCGGTCCTGGGAAAGGCACTGAACACCCACCATATCGAGTCGCTGGTCCTGGAAATGACCAAGCCCGAAAACGGTGAACTCCGGAACCGCGTACGCGAGTACGCCCACGACAACGGGATGATCCAGCTGGATGAGGACTTCAGCACCAATATTACGGTGCAGATTATTGATACCGCCAAGCTGGATCTGGCAGGACTGTCACCAGAGCTTCAGGCGGACCTGGCGTATCTCCAGCAGGAAAAGCCCGTGATCCTTGTCATGGACTATGCGTTTGGGGAGCAGGCGTATGAGACGATGGATGAACTGCTCAAACCTCACCGGGTCGGTGAGCAGTCATACCCGATGCAGGTTGTCTCCATCTCGATCATGGGCAAGGCCGGCATCCTGACAGGCGGCAAAGGGGATATTATGGTGCCGACCTCACATGTATTTGAGGGTACGGCAGACAATTATCCCCTGGTCAATGAGTTTGTGCAGACAGATTTTGCGGATGCTGGCGTAGCCGTGTACGAAGGGCCCATGATCACGGTCCTGGGCACCTCGCTGCAGAACCGTGACATCCTCAGTTACTTCAAAAATTCCTCCTGGGGGGCGATCGGGCTGGAAATGGAGGGTGCACATTATCAAAAGGCCATCCAGGCTGCTGCACAGATCCGCCGCAGCATCCGGCAGAATGTCATCCTCCGGTATGCCTATTATGCCTCTGACAACCCCCTCGAAACGGGCAGCACCCTCGCATCCGGCAGCCTCGGCGTGATAGGTATCCGGCCCACCTATCAGATCACCCTCAAGATTCTCAACCGGATCCTCCAGCCGCCCCGCTGGAAATAACCGGTCGTATCATGCACACCCCAGAAGCAGCCAGCCTGCTTTGGGGGTGTGCAGATTTCTGAGTATCATTACGATATGAAAAAACTGCCCATCGGCATCCAGACCTTTCGGGAGATACGGGAGAAAAACTATCTGTATGTGGACAAAACCCAGCGTATTGCGCAGGTATTGGATGCGTATGTGTGGTGAGCCTTACCTTCACCCGGGCAAATCCATTCTGCTGATCCGAAGCCATTGTCTGAGTCTGTTGTCCGGCTTATCGTTTTATCCCCTTGCTGCATGAAAACCTTCGAAAAAATAAGCCTCGTTGCGATCCTCCTGCTCTCCATCGGGCTGGGGGCTACGGTCTTTATCCTGCTCAAAATCAAAGGCCAGGCCGAAAGCCGTCTGGCGATTGCCAGCCAGAACCTGCGTGAGCTGGGCGAGCAGTACATTGACTACGTCGTACATGTGGATCAGGAGATCCCGCTCAAAACAGAAGTAACGATCACCCGTACCATCCCAGTGGACATCGAGATGCTGGTTAATGACAGCGTCCTGATCCAGGCCAATGTCCCCGTGAACGACAGCATTACGGTACCTGTAAGCCTGAATATCAATGAGATACTCGGGGTGGATACCACCATTCAGATCACCCGCCCGGTGACAATCCAGCTGAATACGGAGATTCCGATCAATCAGAAGTTTGCTGCCAGCCTTTTCCGGGGGCGTCTGCGGCCCAGCGTCCCGATTGAGGCCAATGTCCCCCTGGACCAGCCCGTGACCATCAACTTCACGGAGCCGATGTACATCACCTCCGATATCCGGGCGCGGCTCCCGATCCGCGAAAACCTCCGGGTGCCGATCATGCTCACGGTCCCGATGAACCAGCGTATCCCCCTGGTCCTGCCCATCAGGCAGCAGGCATTGGTTTCTTTCACGACAAAGATGCCGATTGAGGGTATGATACCGATTGTAATGGATATTCCTGTGAAAATACCCCTCCGGGATACGCCGATCAAGCTGTACCTGGACCGGGTGGCTGATCAATTGGAGGATATGCTGGCGTTTTGAGGTTGAGCGGGAACAAGATTTTTCCAGGTTAACAATCAGGCAGGGTAAGGGGGAGCGCATGTCACTTTGCCGACATGAGGCTGATTTTGGGGTGGCCAGGCATCTCGATATGTCCGACTGTATCCCAGCCGACAATCTGCCTCCGGTGGTGTACCGATCTAGCAGGTATATCTGACAAACGTACCCCATGAGAATCTTCGCATTAACCCTGAGTGCCCTGGCAGCAGGCATAAGTACCTTTGTGTTGTACGCGCCCGATCATGTATCATCAGCCACCGCTGATAAGGCTTTGCTTTCGGCGTTGCCGGTGGTTGCTCCGGCAGACAGCCAGGGGCTGGTGGTACTGGAACTGTTTACATCTGAGGGGTGCAGCAGTTGCCCGCCTGCGGATCGTGTCCTAAGCCAGACGGTGGCCCGTGCAGCTGCTGAGGGATTGCCGGTATTGGCCCTGGCCTTCCATGTGGACTACTGGAACCGCCTCGGTTGGCGGGATCATTTCAGCACAGCTGCCTACTCAGCCCGGCAGCGGCAGTACGCACAGGTCCTGAGCGGACGTGTGTACACCCCCCAACTGGTGATTAATGGCACCCGCGAGCTGGTGGGATCTGACCGGACCGGTTTGGATGCTGCCATACGTGACGCCATGCGTCGCCCGGCAGATGCGGGATTTGAGCAGCTCACGGCCACAGCCAACGGTGACCATCAGTGGCGGGTCACCTGGGACGCACGGGGCGACCTGCGGGAGGCAGAGGTACATCTCGTGCTGGTGCTCCGGGAGGCTGTCACGCAGGTCCTGCGCGGTGAAAACGGAGGCCGCACCCTCTCACATGTGCAGGTGGTACATCGCATGACTACCCTGCCAGCCCGGCAGCAGGGCGAGGCGGTGATAGAAGCCGATCCCTCCGTATCTCCCGAAAACCTCCAGCTCATCGCCCTGATCCAGGACCGCAATACCCTCCGGGTCAGGGGCGGAGCCTCCGCTGGTCTCTAACAGACAGGGCCCCGGCATCATGCCGGGGCCCTCATGTATCTTACGCCTGATCCGATCAAAGATTGGCGAGGATGTACCGCGTCATTTTATTGAACAAGTGATACCGGGTATAGCCGCCGTAGATCCCGTGGTTTTTATTGGGATAAAAGAAGGTATCAAACTGTTTGTTGGCCTTGACCAGGGCATCCACCATCTCCATGGAGTTTTGGTAATGGACATTGTCATCCGCCGTGCCATGTACGAGGAAATAATTGCCCTTGAGGTTGGCGGCATAGTTGATCGGAGAGTTTTTGTCGTACCCATCCGGATTGAGCTGGGGGGTCTTGAGATACCGCTCGGTATAAATGGTATCATAAAACCGCCAGTTGGTCACGGGGGCTACAGCGATCCCGGTTTTGAACAGACCTTGTCCCTTGGTCATACACAGGGAAGTCATGTATCCACCATAACTCCAACCCCAGATACCGATCCGGGCATCATCCACATAGGGCAGGGATTGCAGGTACCGGGCAGCGTGTAGCTGGTCTTCTACTTCGTAGCGGCCCAGATCAGCATAGGTGACCGCCCTGAAATCGCGTCCGCGTCCGCCTGTGCCCCGGTTGTCCACACATACGATGATATATCCCTGCTGGGCGAGCATCTGATGCCAGAGATAATTGAAGCTGCTGGTCAGGCCCCAGTCATTCATCACCTCCTGGCTGCCAGGCCCACCATATACAAACATGAGCACCGGATATTGGCGGGCAGGATCAAAGGTTGGGGGTTTGATCATCCAGCCATTGAGGCGGACTTTATCGGGGGTTTCGAAGTCAAAAAAAGCAGGAGCTGCAATCGTCAGGGCTTCGACTTTTTTCTGGAGTTTTTGATTGTCTGCCAGGACCCGGAGTACTTTTCCTGCCGGATCACAGAGCCGGGTCACGGGTGGCTGGCTGATATTGCTCCAGGTCTCCACAAAATAATTGTACTGGGTGCTGGCCGTGACATCGTGGCTGCCCGCCTCGCGGGAGAGTTTTTCTTTCTTTTTGCCATTCAGCCCGATGACGTAGAAGTGCCGCTCAAGGGGCGAAACCTCTGTGGAGCGGTAGTAGAGGCGCTCATTTTTTTCGTCCACTCCGATGATGTCTGTCACCTCGTACGCACCGGAGGTGACAGGCCGGATCAGTGCACCTGCCGCATCATACAGATATACATGCTGGTATCCGTCGCGCTCGCTGAGCCAGAGCATACGCCCGTCAGCAAGGAAATACCAGCTGAAATCAGCAGGCTCCCGGATATAGGTGGGGCTGGACTCGCTCAGCAGGAGGCGTGTCGCGCCCGTGGCAGGATCTGCCAGGAGGACATCCACCTGGTTCTGAAGCCGGTTCATGCGCATGATCCCCAGTGAACCGGCAGCGGCCCAAAGGATACGGGGGATGTACTGGTCCCGCTCCGGCCCCACATCACACATGACGGTCCTGCGGGCAGCCAGGTCATAGATATGAATCGAGACAATCGCATTGGCTTCGCCTGCCTTGGGGTACTTGAACCGCTGCTCGACCGGATACAGAGACCCGTATACCGCCATTGAAAACTCCTGTACCTGGCTTTCGTCAAAGCGGTAAAAAGCAATCTTGGTTCCATCCGGAGACCAGGCAAAAGCAGATGTCAGCGCAAATTCTTCTTCATATACCCAGTCAGCGGCTCCGTTGATGATATGGTTCCGTAGGCCATCCTGGGTCACCTGCACGGCGTCGCCTCCGGCCAGTGCCTGTGCGTAGAGATTGTTTTCAAATACATAGGCAATCTGGCTTCCGTCCGGTGAAAAAGTAGCCAGGCTGACCGGCTTGCCCCCGTGGAGGGTCCGGACAGTCCCGCTGTTCCGGTCTGCTATCAGGCAGACTTCCGTACTGGAGTGCCGGTATATAGGCGTCACCTGGGTCTTGAGCAATACCTGACGTTCGTCTCCGGAAAACTCATAGGTCTCTATGTCCTCTGCTTTGATACTGCCCAGGTCCAGCTTGCTGAAGTCCAGCACCGCGTCCAGCTGTTTGTCATTCGCTACACTGTAGCGATAGATACCCTTGCCGGGGTCCAGGACGGAATAATACTGATCATCCTGCATCCAGCGAAATTCGTCCGGGAAGTCAGGGAAATACTCTGCCGAGAGCCAGATGCTCTCCAGTTTGATCTGTCCGGCTACTTGGGCACGCGTCACTTGCAGGCTCCAGATAAGCAGGAGAGTGACCCAGAGACGTATTTGCATATAAAGTCGGTTAGCGTAAAAATTGACAGCCTCCAAAATAACAAAACCGGGGGGATGATAAAAACAGCTTGTCGCGTCCGGGATATAGATACAG
This sequence comes from Bacteroidia bacterium, assembly GCA_033762375.1. Classification (GTDB taxonomy): domain Bacteria; phylum Bacteroidota; class Bacteroidia; order J057; family J057; genus RDXT01. Next base: position 43,381 of record JANRLQ010000002.1, on the reverse strand, counting down.
GAATTGGTTGCCAGGAAATTTCTCTTCATTTTTACTCCGTATCGTCTAAAATCACCTCATATCCCCGACTGTGCTGACTTATCTTGGTTCCAATATCCGGCATTTCCGCCTGCGGCAGGGATTTTCCAGCGATACATTTGCTGAAAAACTCGGCATATCTTCCGAAAGCCTCGACCAATACGAAGCTGGCAGTCGTGATCCGGACCTGAGGCTGGTCCTGGCACTGGCGGATACGCTGGGGATCTCCCTGGATCAACTTCTGCGCAGGGCGGCAGGACCCGTCCCGGAGGCCCGGGATATCCGGCTCCTGCTCCTCGATGTGGATGGCACCCTGACCGATGGGGGGATGTACTACAGTGAAAACGGGGATGCCATCAAGCGGTTTCATGCCCATGACGGGTTGGCGATTCACCGGGCGATCACCCGCTACGGACTGGAGGTCGGGCTGATCAGTGCCGGCCACACCGAGGCACTGGTGCGCCGCCGGGCTGAGGTGCTGGGGATCCGGCATGTGTACTGCGGGCAGCGTCCTAAGGTCTCAGTAGCAACAGAGTGGCTCCAACACCTGGGTCTGAGCTGGTCCCAGACAGCCTATATCGGAGATGACCTCAACGACCTTCCCATCATGCGGGAGGTCGCGCTCGCTGCCTGCCCGGCAGATGCCGCTCCGCAGGTGCGGGCAGCGGTGCGATGGGTACTGGCCCGCGCAGGCGGACACGGATGTGTGCGGGAATTTATTGAAGAAACACTGGGCCTTGACCTGACACATTGATCGAGAGGCTGCGTATAACAAAGGCATTTCCCTCAGAAAAATGGACAAAAAAAATCATGTGGTCATCTTTGACGGCGTCTGCAACCTCTGCAACGCTTCTGTGGATTTTATCATCCGCCACGATCCTGAAGGCGTTTTTTCCTTTACTGCCAACCAGGACCCTCCCGGCCAGCGTATCCTGGCCGATAACGCCCGGGCTGTGACAGATCCCGATACCGTGATGTTGTATGAAGCGGGCGTGTTGTATGACCGGTCCACAGCGGCGCTGCGTATCGCCCGGCACCTGCGGTTTCCGCTCAATCTCCTCTATGCGGGTATCATCATCCCCCGCCCGATCCGCGACGCAGTGTATCGGTGGATTGCCCGGAACCGGTACCGTTGGTTTGGCAAAAAAGAAACCTGCCGCATCCCGACGCCAGCCGAGCGAAGCCGTTTTCTGATGGAGTAGGGTTATTTGGCCCGCTTTTCGCGCTTCAGGTACCACTGATTGTATACCCGGATGATCTCCAGGATCTCGTGAGGTTTGTAGTACCCCTGCCGGATCTCTGCCGCCAGCTCCGGGTAGTCTTCAAAGGCACCCGACACCCGGTTAAATTTAAAATTGGTACTGACCTCATACAGCCGTCCATCGGGTTTTTCGATCAGCTCGATATATCCGGGGCCACTCTTGAGGGTGAGGACATTGTGCTGGGTATAAAACCGGTATAACCTGGCCGGGCCGTCTATAAGCCGGAGCAGGAATATCATGCTGTCACTAAAGGCCCCGGCAAACAGATACGGCGTGGGGAGGGCCAGGTAATGTTTGTCCAGGTACCCAAATCCGCTGAGCCGGTCAGACTGATACCAGGTGCGGGTGCCATACTCGTCAATAAACTCAATGCCACGCTGGTCCTGAAACCAGGTCGCACTGCGGATAAATCCCCAGGCGGTATCGCCCTCTACGGAGATGATATATCCCTCAGGGTATCGCTCACCAGCCCCGGGGCGCTGGGCCGTCGCATGGAAGAAGGACGCCTGGAGCCATACCAGACACCAGATCAACAAGTGCTTCATAAACCCAAACTTACACAAGGCACCGGGTCGTGTTCAAATCCCATGCGTGATACGTCAAAAAAGGCGCCTGACCAGCAGGCCAGACGCACAAGGGTAGGGAAGAGCAAGGTCTCTTGCAGATTACTCCAGGCTGCGGAGTTTCTGTAGGTTGGTCCACTCTACGGAGCTAAGCCGGGCCCGGAGTTGCTCGACAGACTGGACGCGGGTGGTATGAGCATACCAGGGCTGAGCCTCAAAATATGCCTGAATTTTGGGTTCTGAGAATACATATCCGTGCCGGGCGCAGATCTCATAAGCCATAAGCCGACGGGCACGGGGGGTCATAGACTCCAGTTCTGCATCAGAAAGCAACTCGGCAGAGCCCTCCGGGAAAGCCCCCGGTACAGGTGGCGGGGCGGGTGCTGCAACAACTGGCTCGATCACAGGTGACGGGAGGAGAAATGAGTAGGTATCCAGCGGACCCTCCACAATACGACGGGCCCCGTAATAACGGTAGCTCCAGTAAGACTCTGAGAGTGAAGAAATCATAACGCCCCTTGAGTAAGATGCATGAATAAACTGCACATCACCGTCCAGGACGGCCACGACCATGCCTACATGACGTATCTGCTTGCCCCGCTTAAAAAACACCAGATCGCCCGGGCGGAGCTGTGAGCGGTCAATCTTGAGACCTTCTGTGACCTGGGTACGGGAAGTACGGGGCAGGGAAATGTCTGCGGCAGCAAAACTGACCACCATGAGGCCAGAGCAGTCTATGCCTTCGCGGCCAATGCCACCGAGCTGGTAGGGTACACCCAGATAAGATTGAGCCGTCTGGATGATGGATTCGATCTTTCGGGAGGGCGGAACGTCTTCGTGGGGATAGGTGAATGCTGATAAAAGACCTGATACCAGGATCATGCAGACAACCAGGAAGCGCTTACTGCCAGATTGAGTTTCCGAGGGAGGTTCCATAAGAATATTCAATGATGAGCAAGAAGTGATGGCAAAAAAGATATTTTTTCGCTAAAAATCTAACCTTGCTCAAGAAATTACGTAGGGGCGGTTCCGGCAGGCGGAGGGGAGGTAGTAGTTGGTCAATGTAAGTAATTCATAATCAATGTATTGTGTAAGGTGCTGTTAGTCAGACCTCCCCGAAAAAAAATTATCCACACCCCCCCTTTTCAGGTAAAGATGTCGTCAAAACTATCCACAATCGGGGGGGAGATTACCGGAGCATCCGGTAGCCGATGAAGGCCAGGTCCTGGATGGAGCAGGTCGTGAGGTCTAGGCCTGGGTCAAGCCCTTCGGGTAGGGCAGGGGTCTGGAGGATGAGAGAAGTGCTTGAATAACAGAGCGTATGGACCTTGATCTGGGCCTGCATCATCGTCTCACCCGTCTCCAGGAGGAGGTCGCGGGTCGTCTGGCAGATCTCTCCGAGCCACTCATCGGGCTGGTCGGGGAGCAGGAGCAGGTTGAGGATACTCCCTTTGCCACGCCTTCGCATGGCGTATCCGAGTCTCCGGGTAAACTGGAGGGTGTTTTGCAGTATTTTGTGGGGAGACAGGGCACCGGGATCCCAGAGTTGGTCGGTATGGGCAGCTATTCCCTGAAAATCCAGGACATTGATCACAATATCAGGCGCTTCTGTCTCTGACAATATCAGGCCCATCATCAGGATGGTATCCGTAATGGCAGCAGCAGCATCAGGCTGGGTCAGGTCCTCCTCCATGAGGCATACACGGCTGCGATGGGTGGGGGATGTCTCCTCCCTCACCTGCCACAACCCGGCACGCTCCTGGTCCACGAGGATCAGGGTGGCATAGTCCGGAAGGGCTAATCTGGCCAGATTTTGCCCGATCCCGCGACTGCCTCCTACTATAACCGCCTGGTGCATATTTTTTTTGCGCAGAATATGGTCCTCTCGAAAACGATTAATCCCTGCAATATGATTCATTTTATGACGAAAACCATCGCCTCAGGTCACAGCTTTGTATAAACTTTGCGTACCTGTTCCTTGCAATTAGGTATAAAGCCTCTATTTTTACCCCCGAAGTTTTCTTCATATCAAACGATCTGACGAGTATGAACACAAAACGTACCTGGGAACATCCCTACACGTACCCTCCGGAATATGCCAAACGGGCTGCTTATTTCAGCATGGAGTTTGGCATTGACCCCGCTATGAAGGTTTATTCAGGCGGTCTGGGGTATCTGGCAGGCTCGCACATGCGCAGTGCCCATGACCTCAACCAAAACCTGATCGGGATCGGGATGCTCTGGAAATACGGCTACTATGAGCAGGTCCGTGAGCCCAATAACCACATGCGGGTGCTCTACCGCGAGCGTTTTTATACGTATCTCCAGGAGACGGATCTCGTGTTTCCGGTCACGATCAACGGACATGATGTTTTTGTAAAAGCCTGGTACCTGCCGCCACATGTCTTCGGGACTGTGCCGATGTACTTCCTTTCTACGGACAATATTTCCTTCAACGACTACCTGTCCTGCACCATCACCAACCGGCTGTATGACCCTAATGCGGCCACCCGTATTGCGCAGAGCATTATCCTGGGTATCGGGGGGATCAAGGTCGTGGAGGCACTCGGTGGCGCGGACTACTACCACATGAACGAAGCCCACGCCCTGCCGCTGGTATTCCACCTCTACAAACAACTGGGCAGCGCGGACAAGGTGCGGGAAAAAGTGCGGTTTACGACCCACACACCCGAAAAAGCCGGCAACGAGGAGCGCGACATCAACCTCCTGGACCGTATGGGCTTTTTTGCCGGGGTACCACTCCCCGTCGTACGCCAGATCACAGATACACCAGGACAGATGTTTGGGTACTCTCCGGCGGCCCTGATGCTCTCCGGCAAAGCCAACGGGGTATCCCAGCTCCATGCAGATGTCTCCAACGATATGTGGAGCGGCATCAAAAATGCACCCAAGATCATCGGCATCACCAATGCCCAGAAACAATCCTTCTGGCAGGATCCGGGCTTCAAGGCCGCCCTCGATGCCGATGACAACGATGCCCTGCGTGCGCACAAACGCGAGATGAAGGCCCGGTTGTTCCGCCTGGTAGCTGACCAGACCGGTAAACTCCTGGATCCGGACAAACTCACGATCGTCTGGGCACGCCGGTTTGCCGGTTACAAGCGGGCTGACCTCATCATGCGCAATCCTCAGTATTTCTACGAGCTGCTCAGCCGCAAAAACAATCCCGTACAGATCATCTGGGCAGGCAAACCCTACCCTGAAGACCAGTCCGGGGTGGATACCTTCAATAAAATTGTGGATTGGACCCACCTGGCCGCCAATGCCACCATCATCACCGGATATGAGATGCACGTCTCAGCCCTGCTCAAAAAAGGCTCTGACATCTGGCTCAATACCCCGCGCCGCCCGCGTGAGGCATCCGGCACCAGCGGCATGACAGCTGCCATGAATGGCTCCGTCAACTTCACGATCAACGACGGCTGGATACCCGAGTTTGCCAAGCACGGTCACAACGCCTTTGTGATCCCGGAAGCCGATGAGACGCAGCCTGTGGAGATGCAGGACGATCACGACTACCAGCACCTCATGCGGATCCTGGAGGATGAAGTCATCGAGATGTACTACAACCAACCCGACAAGTGGCTGGAGATCGTCAAAAACTCTGCCCGTGAGGTCGTGCCGATGTTTGACTCTGATCGTATGGCCGACGAGTATTATCGCCGGTTGTATATCTGAGGCATTTGACATGCTATCATCATCATCAGAAGGCCGTCCAGCAGGGCGGCCTTCTGCCATATGGCCTACTTCTCCAGCGGATAATACTCCAGCGCCCCGATATCAAATCCATCGTAGCGCAGCGAGTCCGGGCGACCCCGGTAGTCGTCCTGAAACCTCGCTGAGAGGTCCAGGCCGGCATTGATCGCCGGGCTGCCTTCTTTGAGCCGGTAATCCCTGAAAAAATAGTCATTAAACAGCGGATCCTGATTGACCAGCGACTCGACCAGGAGCGGCCGTATAAAAGGCTCATTGTCAGGGCTCAGGCGTACCATACACCGCTCCAGCCGGAGCCGGGTGAAGGGGGCGCCGATCAGGGTGTCCTTCACGATCTCATCCTCCTCGCTCCCCCAGATGATACAATTCACAAAGTCCACATAGGCCGGGTACACGATGCCGGTCGAGCCGTCAAATGAGTACCAGTTGGTCGCCAGCACCTGGGGGATGCGGCGCGAAAACCGCGCTACGTTAAAATTAGCAAAGGTCGAGTTCACAAATTCATACTTACCACCACCCAGGATCAGGACGGTACGTTGTTTACAACTGTTGACAATGCAGTTTTCCATGAGAATGGCCGGGGGCTCATTGTCTGTCTGTCCGGGCGCAAAACCCAGCCCCACGATCCCGTGTACTCCCATATTTTTGACCTCCGTCTGCCGCAGGGTGAGTTTGGGGTTTTCATTGACGGAGCTGGAGTCCACCTGGATGCCGATCAGGGCATTTTTTACCTCACAAAACTGCAATACATTGTTTCGGCTGTTTTTCCGGAAGTTAAGACCCCGCCACTGGGCCGGGTTTTCCAGGTACAACGAGTCAAACCGGCTCCCCTTAAACTCAATGGGCTGATCCGCAGTCCCTACCGCCTGCAGGGTGCCGTCCACGATCAGGAAAGAGTACAGGCCAAATACAAGTCCCTGGTTGCTGTCCCGCACCCCAAACTGATACGGCGTAAAAAACAACTCCGTGCCCGGGAGGATCGTCACTGTGACACCCTCCGGGATAAACACAGGCCCGTCTATGATGATCGGTTTGTCCGGGGTGAGGGTCGTATCCTGCCTGAAGAAAAAGCTCTCCGGCGTCAGGCTGAGAAAATTGCCCTCCTGTGCCAGCCTGGCACGCAGGAAGTAGGCGTCCAGCACCCGCGCCCGGATCAGGACCCGCTGCTGCTCCTCCCCGACCTGAAAATTGATATACTCCTCTACAAACTCATCCCTGAGTGTCGAGAGAAAATTGACAAATACATAGACGCTGTCGCCGTTGGCGATGACCACGTCCGATATATCATTGCCCTGCCGCCCGTTGATGATCATCGAAAACCGGGTTTTCTCCCCGGACTCCAGCCACACGCGGGAGATATTCACCGCCCGGCCGGTTTCGTTGTGGACGATCAGGCGCTCACTGGGGGTCAGGAGCGTGGTAAAAATCGAGTCAAATGCCAGGGTATCTTGAGAGAAGGTCAGGGTACCCTCCTCCACCGGATTGGTGGGACGCTCGCAGCTCCAGCAGATCCACAGGACCGGAACCAGCAACAGGAAACGGGATAGTGTCGTCATGGGCCAAATCTACGTATCCCGCCGCAATCCTTCACGGTAAAAATCAGGGGATATTTTCCGGCCGGGTAGTATAGATGGGAGGCATGCAACCAAACACCCGCTACCCATCATGGGTAGTCTCTGCCGCCTGCCTCCAGGTACCTGGGCGTACACGCCAGGCAGGTTATTCGACACGGTTATATGTTACCAGTGTCTGAATATTCAGTTGTGTCTAACCTTTCAACCGCTACGGTTACCCTTGACAAAGAATAAGTTAGCTTTGCCTGATAATCAACCGGCATCTGCCCCATACAACCCGCATGGATCATCCGTGCGGGTTGTTGGGTTGGGTACCCCGCTACAGATTTAGCTGTTTGTTATTTTTAGAGGTTATAATAGGGCTGATACAATCCATCTGCAAGCAATACGGTTTCCTCAAACAGTTTTTTCAGTAGTAATACATTCTCAGCGAGGGTGTCTGTGTTGCAGCATAGTATATGCTCAACTTGTAATGTCAAATGTTCAGGTTTGATGGGTGCCTGCGCTAACACGCTTAAGGCTCGTTTATCTCCCAGGGGATAGATTTCGTTGATAGCAAACAGGGCATGTACCATACTTTTAGTACCTCTTGTCAGGCAGCCAACGGTGTTGAAGGTATCATTTTCAACCGCAAATTTTTCTGCTTGCCATATGGTAAATGCTGCCGACCATAAGGATTGTTGAACCACAGCATGTTTTAATTTTTGTGGATATTGCTTTACGCTTTCCTTTAGCTGTTTGATGATACCGTCTGGGTCATAAAGTGGCAGACAGCTTTGTGTTTCAGCAAGAAAGGTAATAGACGAAAAACCGTAGGGTGGTTGTTGCTCAAAATCGTTTTCCCAGATACCGATGTTGGCATTTTTAATAGTGTGGGTTATTTGGTTAATGTTTTTGTATAAAAAATCCACTTCGCCACTTGCCGTCTGTATCCAGGCACCCCCGTTTACCCAGGGTCCCCAATCGTACAGACCGGTAACGGTTGGCTGTTCTTTATCTGCATAGGTTTCGGCGATGGTTCTTATTTTTTTAATATCAAAGGGGTTCTCTTCAGCATAATAAATGCCGATGTCAAGGTCTGAGGTTTCGGTCGCCATACCAGTCGCATACGAACCACCCAGAACAATGGCTTTTACCCCCTCAACCTGTTTCAGGTCGTTTGTTATTCCGTCTAATACCTGTTGTTTATCGGCTGGCAATCTCATTTGCTGCAATTTATCGGTTGAACAGAGCCGGCCTGCCATGACCCCCAACGTCGTGTTGGCGTACGCGTTACGGCAAACGAACCACAGGGTTGAGTTTCCGCACCTTGCGGAAATCAACCCTAAGTTTCTGCAATTCCCTTGTTGTTTGCAACGGTTGGGGTGGAAAAAATACTACTCCAGCCGCACCCGTTGGGGGCTTCATGTATCAGTCATCGCTCCTGGTGTGCTGAGGCGGGTCGGCTCTCAGCAGCAAAAGCAGACGAATCAATCGCATGATGTAGTAAGGAATGGCAAAAGCGGCATCTGACCTTTCACAGAAAAAAGAAAAAGCCGGCACCTGCTTTCACCTGATCCTCTGCACGGGTACCTTCCACCGTCAGGAGTTCCTGGCCTTGCAGGTTCAGTACATGGCCGCCCTGTACACTGCCCAATTGCTGGTGGGCACGGTTATAAATGCCATTTCCTTGAATATACCCCAGCATTTGGCCCTGCAAATTCCGGAGGGTATCTCCTTCAAAACGGGCAATCGCCTCGCCGGTTACATTCAGCAGTTCTCCCTGCTGTACGTACAGGATGTGCTGCCCGCGGGCATCGAGCAGGGCCGCATCGGACGGGATGGTGGGCAGGTCGGTCTCACAGGCAGTGCTACCGGTCAACAGCAGGGCAATAAGCGCATTGAGTTTCATAATAATTATGCTTTGAGTGAAGTGAAATGTCAGCTAACAAGTCGCGCTACCGGGTGTTTTCTTACAGCCTCAGCGGAATTCCCGCATAAATTTTCGCACTTCTGCGCAAAACCAGGCCTCATCCTGAAACATAGGCGTATGTCCGCTGATGGGGGATATCACCATGAATTTGTGGGAGGAGCCGATTCGTGCCATCAGGTCGTCGCCGTGGCCGGGCGGGCAGATGAAGTCGTGTCGGCCAAACATCAGCAGGGTGGGCACTGTCACCCGGGCCAGACCCGCACGGAAGTCGGCCTCGCGGAGGTCGCGGTTGAAGGGTGCGTTGCCTGAAAACATACTGTTCTGATAGGTCGGCAGAATGGGCCAATTGTATTTGAGCGCGTTTTCGCGGATGGCCTGAAGGATGCTGTTGTATTCCACCTCCGGATAATAGGTTTCGGCATCATGTGCAAAAGAATTGAGCTGGCTGGAAACCTCCATATCAAACGGGCCCGGGTGCGCCTCGCAGTAGTCCACAATCTGCTGCCACTCGGCGATGTGGTTTCCGAGGGCTATTTGTGCCCTGCCTTCTGAGAGGAGCATATTCCGTGTGAGGGTGTCATTGAGCAGGTAATGGTGGCTTCCGTCCACAAAAATCCAGCCTTTTACCTGCTCCTGGTTGCCTTCTTTGGTAAAAAAAGAAGTGCTCAGCAGCCCTCCGAAGCTGTGGCCCATGACAAAAATGCTGATATCCTGCCCGTAGCGCAGTTTTAGCACCGCCACCAGTTGTTCGAGGTCTTCGGTCATCTGGGGCAGGGTCAGGTGATCCACATTGGCGCCCCCCTGCGATGCCCCGGCGTTGCGCTGGTCCCAATAAACCACCGCAAAGGTATCCTCCAGATGGGTGCTGATAAATTCGCTGTTAAAGAAAAAGGAGCTGGATCCCGGTCCGCCGTGTACACAGAGCAGGAAGGTTTTGCTGGCAGTATTCCCTTCCACCAGCCCCCGCATGGAAGCGCCGTTGTTCCGGAGGAAAAACGTGTCGGAAACGCCCTCCCCGACGGAAATCATTTCCCGGTGGCAGCCCAGCAACACTAGCAATAATAAACTGAAAATGAATGGTTTCATTTGTTTTTTGTCATGATTTTGGGAGAAAAAGCCCCGCCCCTGGCGGGCATCCAGCGCAGGCCGGCTTCCAGTACCGGGCGCAAAAAAACGGTGCTGTTATAGGGATACATGGTCAGCAGGTGGGCGTTGAGAAACAGGGCCACAGGCTTTTGCCAGCGCTGGGACCCGTCGTAGCCGATGCCCCCGCCGACCATGGCCAGCGGATAGCCATAGCCTGCGCTGCGCCTCAGCACAGGCGTGCCGCCGGAAACGTCATACGTCACGCCACTTACAAAGGTCCGGCTGATGCCCAGTCCGGGAGAAAATTCGGTGAACACCCCGCTGCGGGCCGTCCGGCGCATCACCCAGGCCGCTGTCAGGTACAGGTTGTCGTGCAGGCCCGGATGTCGGTACCAGGCCAGCGAAGGGGAAATCCAGCGGGATTTCAGCAGGGTTTTGCTGCCGTTCGTGCGCGTCACGATGCGCACAGGCGCATACGCTGCGACCCGCAGACCCGGATACACAAGTGAGGAGGTATAGCCCAGGCTGTATTGCATGGGCACTTGCTGAGCCGCAAGGCTTGAGTACATAAACAGCCCACCCAGGAAGAGGGAGACTGGCCAGGAGAAACGAATGGAGAAAATCATGCAGCAAAACTCCCGCTTCTGGCCGGAATGCACAATTGACATAAGTCAATTAACGGCACTTTCAGCTTTTTGCCCGGATGCGGCTCATGGTTTCTACCGAAATGCCAAGGTAGGAAGCCAGGTATTTGAGGGGAATCTGGCGGATAAAGTCCGGGTGGTCTTTGAGCAGATTGGCATACCGCACGCTTGCCGGATATACCCTGATTTCATATAAAATATCTTCTGTCGCTATCATATAATCCGCTAGCGCATAGATAATCAGTTCATTAAAGGCGAAGCTTGTCCGCCTGAGTTCGGTGATTTGGGAAAAGTGGAAGGCAACCACTTCGCTGTCTGCCAGGGCTTCGATGGATTCTTTGCTGGGCTGTTCCATAAACAAACTGGCGGGCGAGGTCTCAAAATCGCCGGGGAAAGAAAATCCGCTGGTGATTTCCCGTTCTTCTTCCCCAAAGGTTTCCCGGCGGTAGGTGCGGAACATTCCTTTTTCCACAATATAGAGGGTTCGACAGATTTCTCCTGCCTGTACAAGCACTTCGCCCCGTTTCACTTGTCGGCGGGTTTGATGGGCCAGGATATATGCCTGCACCTCATCGGGCAGTTGCCGGAGAAACGATTGAACGCTGTCTGTGGAGCTATACATATGGGAGAGGTTAACGGCCAAAAATACATACGCCCGGAGATCATGTAGGTCGTCCCTTTGCCTGTTTTCTTACAACCTCCCGGGGCCCTGATCCATAAAACCCCTCACGATACCGCCTGCTGCGCATCAAACCAGCGCAGGGTTTCTTGTACGACTTTCTCGTGTGGGGTTGAGATGTCCCCAAACCGTGCGATAAATTTGTCCGAATTCACCACCTAGCTGTCCGGGCGATGAATCTGGGCAAAACTGCTCAGCCCCGATAACAAAAAAAGCCCAGAAAAAAATGAGTTTGAAGCCCGTCATGATTCAGAAATAAACTGCAATGTAAAGCTATGGGCGTCCCTTGCCGGGAAAAATTAATAAAAGTCAAGTGTTCGCCCACGCCGAATGTGCCAAGTCAGGGCCCGATCTACAGGTGTGAAAACAGCATTGTACGGAAGGCACAAAACCACAAACGTCATTTCCAGGCTGCGACGTCCGGGCGTGATGTTTGCAGAAAACCCCGGGAAAATAGGGCAGATGAAAGAATCAGGCGGTTGACCAAAATTAACAATCGCCTAACAAACAACTTCTTCTGTTGAATGTTTAGCATGAAAATGAGTGTCAAATGAAAGTTGCCCTTTTTGGTGCCACAGGGGGTACCGGAATCGAATTCATCAAACAAAGCGCAACGCAGTCTATTGAGCTGACTGCCTTTGCCCGCAATCCCGACAAACTTAAAGAGGCTTTTCCCGATCTCCGGATTGTCCGGGCCTCTATTGACGATGCCGACGTTCTGAAGAAAAACCTGCAAGGGTTTGATGCGGTTGTTTCCCTCGTGGGTATCGCAGGCATTCTCCAGGCCCGGAAGCCCAACGCCCTCTACGAGAGAACAGCCCGGAGCCTCGTACAGGCAGCCCGGGATGCCCAAATCCAACGGCTGGTGGCCGTAACCTCGGGCGGCATATTTGATGCCCCAAATGAGCCCTGGTTCTTCCGCCACCTGATCAAGCCCCTGTTTTTGAAGAACATGTACGAAGATATGAAGGTGATGGAGTCCATCATCACCGCCTCTTCCCTCCAGTACACCCTTGTCCGCCCGCCCCAACTCACAAATGGCAACCTTACGCAACAATACAGGACCATTACGGATACGTGGTTTGACGACGACAAAGACCTTTCCAGGGCTGACCTGGCGCATTATCTCCTGAATTGCCTGAACGATCCCGGCACTTACAGAAAAGCCATCGGCATTTCTTATTAACCCCTGAATCCTGACATCAGATGAGAACCCATCAGCTCCAGACCGTTCAGATTTCGCAGCAAGCCCTCCAGTGGCTGCAGGAAAAGTACCGGGCAGTTGACTCGATGAACGCAGAGGCCTACCGGACCTTCCTGGCGCCTGACTGCGTGCTGCAATTCGGAAACAACCCGATCGTGGCCTGCAACAACGAAATCATCGGGGGCATCAGGCATTTCTGGGAAACTATCCAGGGCCTTGACCATTCGTTTTTGAATGTACTCGGCACAGACGACTATTTCGCAGCAGAAGCCCTCATTGACTATACCCGGAAAGACCATCAGGTAGTGGCCATTCCCTGTATTACCGTCATCAGGCGCAATAGGGAAGGCCAGGCTTCCTCCATCCAGATTTTCATTGATACCACGCCGATCTACCAATAAGAAACCCGTCAAAGCGCTGCCTGATGATCAGAAAACTTGACCTTTCGATGAAGTATGGCAGCAGCCATATTTCCATTTTGTACCCGGGTGTTTCGTTGGGAGTAGGTGACTCAGGGATCGGCAGCATTGGGCGTATAGACCAGGCCGACATTCACGGAGGCACCACCATCAAGATGCATCCCCACATCAACGATGAGATTCTGTCCTATTTCAGAACAGGCAAGGTTATCCATACCGATTCGGCGGGGCTTACGGAAACCCTCACCCGGAGCAAGCTGATGCTGATGAAGGCGGGCCGTGTTTTTTACCACGAAGAGAAGATCATGGACCGGCTGGAGGGCCTGCAGATCTTCATTCGCCCCATGCACGCCGACGATGAACCCGAGGTGCTGTTTGTTGAACTGGAGTCCGAAGACAGCATAGACCAATGGAGAATGTTAGCCTCCAACAGGGCGTCTTCCCACCTCCGGTTTACGAGTGAGACAGAGATATTCGACCTCTCGCTTTCCACTGGCCAGACCCTTGGATTTCCTGGCACGGAGATAAACAATGCCGTGTACCTCCTGTACGCCTTTCAGGGCAGCCTCCTGGTGAATGAAAACCTCACACTCTCAAAAGGAGAGTCCATTGTAACAGATGAGGCCGGGGTCACTTTTTCCACCAGCAGCGGGGCAGAAGCCGTGCTGTTTGTCACCAACCCTGCGCAGGCGTGTTATAAACGGGGGATGTTCAGCGGAAATCAACGATAAGGCAGGGTATCCCAAGCGCCGGGAAACGAAAATCCCCTGGTGAGCTCCTGCTCCGGATCATCGCCAGCGGCGGTAGGTGCGCAGGATCCCGCTTTCTACCTTGTACAAATGGCCGCATACCTGCCCCTGCTCCAGGATATGGGTCCCCCGTGGAAGCTCCCGCTCCCTGCCCAGGGACAAAAATACCTGTGCGACCTCGTCCGGCAACTGACGCAGGAAATCGTCTATGGAGGTTTCGGAGTGATACATACGCCCGGAGAAAATGGTTGCCTAATGTAGGAAAAACAGGATACTGCCCAGTCAATAATTCAAAAAAATGTGTACTCAAAGACGGGGAAAAGGGGATCCGGGGATTCCTGCTACGGGTATGAGCGGGTAAATCGGGGGTTCATTTGCCTCTGAGGCGCTGGCTGCCTACTTTTACCTGAGGACCATCAGGGTATATGACCTTCCTTTGTCCGTGTTATCGAATAAGCAGGAAGATTGATAGCCAACGTCTCTTACAATGGAAAAATTTTCAGAGAGCATTTCCCGTTACGTCGGGCTAACGCAGGATGACCTGGCCCGCATTCTTCTTCGTTTTCAGCCAAAGGAATTGAAGAAAGGAAGGTTTTTATTGCGTAGCGGGCAGACGAGCCATGAGTTTATTTTTATTGAACAAGGCTGCCTTCGGGTATTCCGGGAGCAGGGTTCCGGAGAAGTTACCGGCTGGTTTGCTTTTGAGGACGACTTTTTTTGCGAGCTGAGCAGTTTCCTCTCCCAGCAACCATCCTCGTTTAGTGTACAGGCCATCGAGGATACCACCCTATTCTATATCACGCGGCCAGACATGGAAAAATTGTTTTTGGAAGTGCCCGTCTTCGAAACCTTCATTCGCAGGTTTTGGGAGCAAATCATTTCCCACCTGGTAGGTAATATGATTTCGTTTCAAACGGAAACGGCTGACAAACGCTACGAGAAAGCCATAAAACACCCCAAACTCCTGCAGAGAGTCCCGTTAAAATATCTCTCCTCCTATCTGGGCGTAACCCCTTCCTCCCTCAGCAGGCTCCGCAAGCGTAAATAGCGAAATTGCCATTGGGCAATTTTTCATCTTCATGCATTCCGGAACTTTACAACATCAATGTAAAGCGTAATCTCATGAAGATTTTTTTATTCGGAGCGACAAGCCCAACCGGAAAATGGGTTCTGGAAAACTTACTGGCAGAAAACCACACAGTAACGGCATTGGCAAGAAATCCCGATGCCATGCTGACCCGGCACCCTCATTTGAACGTGGTGAAAGGAGACGTTTTTAATCCTTCCAGCTATGAAGAGCGTATGCCCGGTACGGAGGTTGTGGTATCTCTGCTCGGAACCGGAAGCCACAACAAGCCTACCACCCTTTATTCTCAGGGTGGGCAGCATATTCTGAACACCATGCGAAAGACAGGCATACAAAAGCTGATTACGCTGACTTCCGGGGGGGTACAAACAGATGATCCTGTCATCCAAAACAGCTTTTTTTACAAATATGTTGGCCTTTGGTACCTGCGGCACATCTACGCTGATATGGCCCTGTGGGAAAAGATACTAGATCGGTCAGCAGACATTGACTGGATTTGCATAAGGCCCACCTACCTGCAAAATGGAGCACTCACCCAACGGTATCGGGTAAACAACACCTACTCGCCTGACAAGGGCTGGAAAATTTCACGGGCAGACCTTGCCGACTTTATTACCCGGCAGGTTACCTCCAATGAGTTTGTGCATCAGAAACCCGTCATCGCCTACTAAGATGAAAACGAACAAAAATATTTCCGCCCTGGCTATGACAGCCTATTTCCTGCTGGCATTTTACATCTATGGCGCCACTGTCATGGAGGTATTTGTTTATTACCCGTCGTGGCCACATATCCACTCAGACTGGGTCGCATTCAAAAAGCTGGTAGATACCCTGATTATACCGCGCTACGTGGTACCTACCGTGCTGGTTTACATTCCCCTGATCACCCTGTTTTGGTTTCGGAGTACATCCATCCCAAGGTGGGCAGTCTGGGCTTCCCTGATTGGGTACCTGATCCCGACCCTTTCTACCATACTGGTTCAGCTTCCCATCCAGTTTAAGCTGGAGGAGGGATTTGACCAGGCGCTCTATGAAAAGCTCATCCGGACAGACCTCTATTACCGCCAGATAGCAGCATTTGCAGGCTTCATGCTGAGTGGTTATATGTTGTTCAGGGTGGTGAGGGCGGCTGATTAGAAGAGCCATAGGTAACGCTGGCATGCGTGCATACAAGAGGCAGTATGCAGGAAATTATCCCTCACGATACCGCCCGCTGCGCATCAAACCAGCGCAGGGTTTCTTGTACGACTTTCTCGTGTGGGGTTGAGATGTCCCCAAACCGTGCGATAAATTTGTCCGAATTCACCACATAAGGATACTCAAACTGATAGGAAAGTTCGTCCAGCTCCCGCACAAAGGCATTAAAAAGCCCCGCTGCTGTTACGGCGAGCTTCGGGATGGCACGGTACCGGATACGCCGCCCCGTCTGCTGCTCAAACAGCGCGACCCAGGCCTCCGGAGAGATCGCAGGTGCATTGGGTACGTGCCAGGTCTGCTGAAAGGCATCTTCCGCCAGCCCCACCCGCACCATCGCCCGCGCAAAGTCCTCAATAAAGGTAAAATGATGCGGCAGCCGGAGATTGCCCGGCAGGTTTACGGTCTGCCCCCGGTGGAGGGCCCGGAGGAAATCAACCCCAAACAACCCCTTTTCGATGCGCGGCCCGATGAAGTCCGAGGACTTAACAACGGCCACCCGGTCATCCACGCCCTGCTGCCCGAACCGGGCCAGCAGCTCTGCCCGTATCCGCCCCTTGCGCGTATGGGCGCTGTGGCTCAGGCCCTCATGGATCGGCTGCCCTTTGAGGTTGCCGTAAGAATAGAGGTTGTCCGCAAACACCAGCTTCGCTTTCGTATGCCGCAGCCCTTCGGTCATCGCCACAGCAAGCGCCGGGTAAAACGTGCTCCAGGCCGTGTAGGGCACATCGGTGCAGCTAAACACCCGATCGGCTGACTCAAAAAGTGCGATCAGGCTGTCCGGACGGGTGGCATCTGCCCCCACGATCCGGGTGCCGGGCGGCAGGTCAAACGGCGCTTTGCCGCTCTTGCTCACCAGCAGAATCTCCGTGCCAGGGTTTGTCCCTTGTAATTGGTCAAGTACAGCCCTGCCGACCTGACCGGTTCCCAGAATTACGATCATTTTGATATAGTTAGTGCATCTGCGTTGGGTACCTTCTGTACCGATGCAAAACTATCTCATGCCATTCCCCGGCCACCAGACAAATGTCCTGAAATCAGTCGGCAGCCATATGTCGCAGACAAATCTTTCTGAGGCGCCGTCACCCCTCCGCCAGCTTGCGGTTGTGCGCCTCAAACGCCTGCTTCATCAGGCGGGAGATCGGCCGCAGCAGCAAAGCCCCCAGCCAGTGGCGCGGATACATCGTCATCGTGCGCGTCACCTCGGTGCCCCCCGCTGTCCGGAGGAAGTGCCAGTCCTCGGTAAAATGCGTCGCCAGGTGCCGCACCGGAGAGGCAAAGTTCCGGAAATGAATCGAAATGCCCCGCTCTGGATCCCAGCGGGTGATTTCCTCCGCGTGCGAAGAGCCATCGGTATTGTGGACCCGGATCACAGAACCCGTCCAGCCAGGCGTTTTCACCTCAAAGGCCGCCCTGCGGATGCCCGGCAGCGGCCCGGAGCCCTGGAACGTAGACCACTCCTCCGTGCGGAGAAAAGCCGCGCAGATTTCCTCCGGGCTGTGCGGGGACCCGGAAACAGTATGAATGAGAATCGGAATTGGCATACCCTTATGATACATATCCGGCAAATAAATCCTATATTTATCTCCCACACAACTCCTGTATGATAGCCGCGCAACCCCCCATACCCCAGACAGATCCCCATATCCCCCGCTGGCACGTCCTGACCGTCAAAAAAGGCCACGAGAAAAAAGTCAGCCGCGACCTGCAAGCCCTGGGTTTTGAGGTGATGCTGCCCGTCCGCCGGGTCTATCGCATCTGGTCCGACCGCCGCAAGCGCATCGAAGACCCCATCTTCAAAGGATATGTCTTTGTATATGTGAGCGAAGCCCGGCGCAGCGAGGTCTTCCGCGCCGAGCGCCACATGGCCTTCCTCCGGCACCAGGGCGCCCCCTGCACCCTCCGCGACACCGAGGCCGAACTCCTCCGCCAATGGAGCCAAAGCCCCGACACCCACGAAACCAACACCTACGGCCAGCTCCAGCCCGGCGCCGTGGTCGAGATCCTCGAAGGCCCCTTCGCCAGCTACCAGGGCCTCATCCGCGCCATAGACACCGACACCCGCCTCCGCCTGGAGCTGCTCTTCACCGGCAGCCTGCAACACGTGACGGTGCAGGAACAAAAGGTGAAGGTGCTGTGAGAGGAAAGATTTTTTTGAAAAATTTGGTGGATTTGGGGTAGATGGCTATACTTGTGGGCTGCGCGTCGCTTCCGGGATGGGAGTGCGTGCGGCGGAGCCATGGAAGGTAGTTATTTTATCATACTCTCATTTAAATTTTTCAGGTACTGCTTCGATAGCTAAGGCACGAATTTTATGATTGATGATAAGTTCCGTCATTTATGGACCAACCGCAAGCCTAAGTAAGACGGCGGAGTCAAAATGAACTGTGTAATAAAGATTGAACAAGTGACGGGGCAAAAGGAGCCATCAGCTAACCAGTCTTAAAATCAACGATTATGAATATTTGTTTTTCCCACCACACATTTTTTAAAACTAATTTTAGCCAGCCGCACAAATGGTACATTTGATTTTGCCCCAACTCACGAAACCAACCATTCTACAAAACCCAAAGAGTAAGGTCCCAGCTTTTTACTAACTTTGAAACAATAATATTTATTCATATGGAAAACAAATTTTTACAAGACTTTTTAAAAACAGGCCTCTTTGATATTGGTGACAGCGATGAGAGACTAAAGTGGCTGCAAGAATCCATTGCAGACCTAAAAAAGAAGTTTGAAGAAGACAACTCTTTGCTTCACAAATTCACTTTAGTTGCTCTTGACCCAAACATTTCAGACAATGAGCCAGTGATGATTGAAACAGAAAGAATTATTACAAATCACTGGAGAGCATTGAGGGGTAAATACACAGAAATGCCACGGAACATTATCAGAGGAGTTATTCTTAATGCCTTGTACAGTGTTGGCACGGCAAACCCATACGCCGCAAGAATTATTTATTTGACAGCATTAAATTTCTATCCTTTTTCAAAACTTAATTCCGAAAAGAAATTAGTTTATGAAATGCTAAACGCATTAGGTGAAATTGCAGAACAAGATGCAGTAGAGGAATGGTCATTAATTGAAGAAGAACCTTCCATAAAACTTAGCACACTAAAAATTAGCGATTTAAAATTCGGAGAAGCCCAGATTCCTTTAGATGAGTTGAAAGCTAAACTTAAAACCGCAGCTAAAAGAGACCCTCAAGGTCATGACCCTTACAATCACCCTGAACAATGGTCTACTCACTTTTCTAATAATGCAGGCGACGCCATTGGTAGAGTAATGAGTGATGCTTTTGCCACATTTTCTAAATCTCTATCCTCTACCACGTTAGAAACGCCAATTAATAAATTCTTCTCTGAATTTAAGAAAGCTTTAGATGCAAACTTGAAAGCTTCGTTCTCAAGTTTGACGGCGGTTGAGAGAAGAAGTAAGTTGCTATGGTGGAAGGAAACTTTATATTCTCCCTCTCAAAAAAGGAGTTATAGAGGACTTGATAAATATTTGCTGCCCGTATTAATGGGTGTTGATTTGAATAATCAAATTCCCGAAATCACACCTGTCAGTGTTGATTATCTTTTGAGGGATACATTATTTTTACTAATTAACAAGCAAGATACACCTGTAAACTTTTCTGACTACCTCACTCAAATCCAAACTGAAAAACTAAAGCTAATTCTTAAACCTTATTTCACTACATTAAATGAAATCGAAGGAAGAATATCTGTAACTGACTTCATTTCACTTTTATTGAATGGAAGAGTTAGTATAAACGACTTCAAATTAAGGACTGGTATTGATGAAACTGAATCAATCACACTAACTGACTTATCAGTCGTTGTTTTGCATGACTTATTAATTCAACGACTAATTGCAGAGTAATATGGCAGGAAAATGCTCACACCCTACTTGCTACCCAGATGAAACAGGCTGCAATGTTGAGGGTTGCACAAATCTCAATGATTGCAAGTTTTACAATAAGTCAGCTTCAAGAGACGAAAATGAGAAAACGGAAGCAGTTATGCAAAGCGAAGAGGCATTTAGAATTCCGTGGACTGGTAATACATTCGGCTTGATTGATATGACTTTTTTAACTGCTTCGTCAAAACCAATTTTAATCGGAATCGCAGGAGTAGCAAGTGCCGGCAAGACAACCTTTTTGGCTTCCCTGTATTGTTTACTAAGACATGGTAAAAAAATAGGTGATTACAGTTTTGCGGGTTCACTCACATTAAATGGCTGGGAAGATATTGCATGGTATTTAAGTTGGAAAGAAAATGGAAATATTCAGTTCCCACCTCATACAGAAAACAAAGCAGGAAGAATCCCCGGCCTATTGCATTTATCACTTAAAAATTCTGTTGGCGAAAGAACCGATTTGATTTTTACTGATGCTCCCGGTGAATGGTTTGACCATTGGAGAAACAATGTAAATAGTGAAAATGCCAAAGGAGCAAAATGGATTCACGACAATAGTGATGCTTTTCTACTTTTCGCTGACTGCGAAATACTTATTGGTCCGAAGCGCGGCCAGGCAAAACTTCAAATTAATTCTGTTGCTGAGCGATTATTTGACAATATCGGTTCAAGACCAATAGGATTGATATGGTCAAAGTCAGATTTTGAAGTGCCAAGTTCAACTAAAGACCAAATACTTGAACTCATAGAGCAGAACCCCTATGTTCATTTCAGTCAGTTCAATATAAGTGTTCAGGAAGGAGAACACGGAATATATCATCAAAATATTTGTAATTCAATAAGCTGGATTACAGATAAACTGAAAAGTAACATTAATGTTGCTCCAATGATTAAATCCTTACTTGCGGAGGATATGTTTTTATCAAAACGAATAGTCCATGAATAACTCATCATTAGTAAACAAGGTTTTAATTATTGGCGGTCCAAATGCTGGTAAGACGCATTTTGGAGGGCAACTATACGGAAGGTTAAGTAGTCGCTTATTTAATTACAAAATATCGCCAAACAACCGCCCCAATGACCTTACGATATTTCAAGAAGTGATTGATAAGCTTGCAGAGGGAAGACGAGCTGGTCATACTGAGGCATCTGCAAACAGAAGTATTGAACTGAAAATAGAAGATTCGTCAGGTAACAAAATTGTATTTACATTTCCTGATTATGCAGGGGAGCAAGTAAATTACATTATTGACAATAGGAGAATAAATACCGTTTGGAGGCAGTATATTGAATCAAGCAGTTCATGGATGTTATTCGTTCGCTTAGACGAAGTCAAACCTGTTGAGGATATTATCAACAAAGGAATTCCAAGTGCAGAAGAAATAGTAAAACGGAATGCAACTCCACCCCCAATAAAAATTTCAGATGCTGCTCACTTTGTTGAACTCCTTCAAATGTTATTATACACAAAAAGAGTTCCTACTCTTAATAAAATTGTCAGACCGAATCTAACAGTTGTTCTTTCGTGTTGGGATGTTCTCAATTTGCCTGACAATACAAAGCCGAGTGATATACTGGAAGAGCGATTACCTATGTTACATGATTTTTTGAAAAATTCTTGGGCAGATAACTCTCTTTCAATTATCGGCCTTTCATCAACAGAAAAAACATTGACTGATGATGCCGACGAAGAATATATTGATAGAACACCAATAAAGTTTGGCTACATCATTAATGAAGCCGGGACAAAACAACAGGACTTAACTTTATCAATTCAAACATTCATTGGCAGTGAATAATATCACTATACATCAAGCATTTTATGGCGAAGTAAATAGGGCGCATTCATGTATTAAACAAACACTGAAAGACCCTGATTTACTTTCGTTCCTTATTACATTTACTGATAGACCAGCAGCACTCCCACCAGGAGTTATGCTTTCTCCCTATATCTCTGGAAGCCCATTTTCAAAGTATTATGTTTTTACAAAAACATTTCCAGACATATCGGCTACAAGAGCAGGCATGGTGTTCACTCATGTTCTTATCTTGAACTTAGAAGACATAATGCATATCAACAGATTAGAAGATGTTTTTTTGCATTTTGTTGAATCAGTATCAAGCAAAAATTATGAACTACAAGATATTAAAGTGGAAACAACTGACTCCATCGCCAATTTTCTTAGTAAACTGCAACCAAAATACATTCAGGAAACAATTTCTGCATTTACTTCCGGTATAAATCCAATTCTGTTTACTGGTGAAATTGCAGATTTCACTAATGCACTTCAGGTAATTTGGAGTTCCCCTGACAGATCATCGAGAAAGAAAATAAAATTCAGAACGAGTTTTACTTTATCAGATATTGAGAGTGTCAAAAACCTAACGATTGTTTCCATACAAAAAGACTTTCTCCATAAATGGCAAGGTCAGAAAATTATTTATGGAGAAAATCAAACTGAGGTTGAAGTCAATTCGCATTCTGAAGCTTTATTTCTTGGACATACAAGCGAAAATCCTTTTTACAATTTCTTAATTGAACTTAACGTCAACTTATCTGAGGTTCAAAGCTATAATCAATATGAAAAAATATTTACCAATTACACTTCAATAAGTAAAATTGATGATGCAAACGTAATAAGGCAAGATATACGGACTTTAGCAAAATTATGTCCATCGCCAAAGGATGGAAAAGAAATAAAAGAGAAATATCTTGATAGACTTGTCAGTCTCATACGAGATAAAAAGGATACCAATCTTAAAGCACTGAGAAACATTGAATGGTCAGCATTTGAAAATGGAGTAGAAAAGACTAAAGCAGTTATTTCTGCTTTTTGGGAAAGTGAACTTGAGAATCCAAACCAAAAACAATTTCAGCAGCTCTCAGAACTTATTGAGATTGCTATTACTGATGGCGGACAAAACTGGTGGCATGAGACTATAAATGAATCCATTGTGAATGAATTTAAAAAGCAAAGAGTTGTTTCACTCAACAACACTTGGCAATTGCTTGACTTTTCTGAAACTAATTTAATAAATTTGATGTCCGTTATTTCATCTGTTCAAGAATGTGATGTTGTCTTGAGGGAAAGTATTCCAGAAAAACTTAGAACTGACACTTGCAAATTATTGATTCAGTTAGCACAGAAGAGGAATTGGTTTTTGTTTCATGCAGATATTCTTATTAGACAGTTCTCTCTTGAAACTTCAATTGATAAACAGTTGGAACTTGAGACGAAATTACCGCTTTCCGATTCTGTTGGAGTAAAACATTTGACTGCGAAACTTACTTCTAATGAACTTATTACCTTAGCACTAAAAACGAATGATATAAAAATTATTGCGTTGGCTGTTAGGGAAATTGAAAAAGATATTTCACTACTGCATAAAATTGACTTATCTGTTCCTACTTGGCTTGAAATCTGGACTGCATTGGTAACGAAAACCAAAAAAGTATTTTGGGGATTTTCGGGCAGAGAAAAGGAGATTGTATTTTCTGTTTTGGATTTAATAACAAATGGGGTGGCCGTAGATGAGTCTATTGTTTCCCTAATTTCAGAATCTCCATTTTCAGATCTATCAGACTACAAAAACCGAAGCAAAATATGGCGTAAAATCCCTAATTCTGCTCATGAGAGATTTATTATAGCAACAACAAAAGGAGTTCTCAAGAATTTATTAATGGGAAATGTAAAGCCAAATGCTATTGAATCTGAAATAGTAGAGAGAATTACGTCTGATTCATTTATGACCATTTTTTTAAGTGAAAACAGAAACAATATTGAGCCAGTAATAGTTATATTTTCAAGCTTTACTTCTCTGAAAGACAACTTTCTTTCAGATTACATTACCAATTATAGAGGTGAAATTACAGAAGAACAAGCTTCGAAACTTGGCAATTTGGTAGCTGAAAACAGTTTTAAAAAAACTGCAAGAAGTATTTATAACAAAGCAATGTACAGTTCTTCATTCACTCTTGCTTATTCACTTTGCCGAGACTTTGTAGGTCTTAATTGGTGGGAATCAATTTGGAATTCTGGAATACAGTCATCAAAACCTTCACATTCATTTACTTTACCTATTTTGTCCATGGAAGAATCTATCAGAGTAAACTTACCAACCGTTGTTATTCTAACGGCCATCAAAGAAGAGTATATGGCTGTTCGTGAACACCTGATTGAAACCGTTGATGCGGACCAGAATGATACTGCTTATGAGGCAGGTATATTTCAATTTAATAATAAAGAAATTGCTAAAGTTATAATTAGAGAATGTGGGGCAAAAAACACAAGTGCTGCGCAAGAAACGGAAAGAGCTATCCAACATTTTAAACCTAACATGATCCTTTTTGTAGGAATTGCTGGCTCTAGAAAGCCAAAGGATTTTGGTGTCGGGGATGTAATATTTCCAGAGAAAGTTTATTCGTATGAAGGTGGTAAGTCTGAAAAAGATTCCTTCCTTGCTAGACCTGATAATGCATTAATGTCCTATATCTTAATGGAAAAGGCTAAAAAGGAAAGAAATAAAGATGATTGGAAAAAATTAATAAAAGGTCAGTGGGGCATAGAAATAAAAGCTGATATCGGAGTTATTGCATCAGGAGAGCAAGTAGTTGAGCATTATAATTCTAGCATTGGTGAAATATTACATAATTATTATAATGATACTTCTGCCGTTGAAATGGAAGGTTTTGGATTTGGTAAAGCTGCAAATAGACAAGGCAGAGAGACAAGTAACATTTTAATTGGTGTGGTGCGGGGAATTTCAGATGTAATCGAACAATCTTCAAAGAAAGAGGAGAGTAGAAGCGAGGACAGAAGACCTACAAATGCTAAAGTTTTCGCATCAGCGACAGCATCAGCTTTTGCATTCTGGTTAATCCTAAAGACATACGAATGATAAGCCAGTCCATTTTGTAAGCACATTGCCAAAATCTTGCAAGAAAAGGCGCCATTTTCCCTATGCCACTACCACTGAATAGTATAGAATTTCTACTGTTATTCTTCAAGCTCATCTAGGGTGAGGTACCTAGGGAATGGTACTATCCTATTCCTAATTAACCGATACCTCCCCAACCAGAAAAAAACAGGTACATTTCACCCTTCAACGGAACCCGCAGCACCCCACCCCAAGCCTACCCCAACCGTCAACACTCAAACTAGTACAGGTAATGCTAAAGAACCATGTTATACTGACCCTGTTAACCTTGTCCGGGCTTTCTGCTACTGGACAGTTTATTGACCATTTTACTTCACCTGACAAACAATTTGAAGTAATGGTAAGGTCTAAAGGGGTTAGCGACTCCAACACGGAGTGGGTTTACTTTCTGGTTGACCATGGTGGCTCCGACACCTTGTTACTCACCACTGCGATCACGCATGACGACCCTCAACCAGCGGTGTTTTGGGACCAGTCTTCTGCCCGGCTTATATTTGAAGACCGCAGGGACAGGCTACATCCTATAAAGGTATATGATCCTACAAACAAAACAACCCTTTTTTCGACTTCGGGTTTTATCGGCAGGCCTATGGCCCATTTTTTTGACGCCAGTAATGATCTTTTATTTTTTCTGAGACACGATTCCAACGACTGGCGTATATATACGCTGTTAGCTTTAGACGTTCAATCCTATCAAATAACTACCATTCAATCATTTCACACTTCGGGCGACCCTTATACAGGTGCGCCGGGAATTGAAAGGCTTGACACCTTACAAAGGACGTTGACAATTACATTTGAGGACAAAGCGTTTAGACGTAATACCACTGACCTGCATTACTAAGAAGCATATGTCCTTAACGTTGGTTTGCCGGACGTACCATCCCCCCCAAACCTCCCGCCCTCCCAGCCACATGCACGACAACGACACCAAACGACTATCGCGCCTGGCGGCCATCCTGACCCAGCTTCAGACGAGGCGGCTGCTGACGGCAAGGGCATTGGCGGATAAGTTTGCGGTCAGTGTCCGCACCATTTACCGGGATATCCGGGCACTGGAGCAGGCCGGGGTGCCGATCGTGACGGAGGAGGGAAAAGGGTACTCGCTGATGGAGGGCTACCGGGTTCCGCCGGTGATGTTTACGGAGGCACAAGCCAATGCGCTGATTGCGGCAGAGCAACTGGTGCTCAAAAACAAGGATGCTTCGCTGATCAAAGACTACACCGAGGCCATTGATAAAATAAAAGCGGTGCTGAAGTACAGCCTGCAGGACAAGGCCAACCTGCTGGCCGAGCGAACCCGCTTTGACCAAAACATCAACCGGGAAAGAAACAGCAATAACCTCTCGGACTTGCAGTTTGCGCTGACCCATTTTTCTGTGGTAAACATTGCCTACACTAACGAACAAAACCAGCCCACCACCCGGCAGATCGAACCTTTTGCCCTGCTCAGCACCGAAAACTGGCTGCTGATCGCGTATTGCCGCCTGCGGAAGGCGTTTCGTTTTTTCCGGCTGGACAGGATTCAACAGCTGGAAGTGCTCCCCGAGAAGTTTGAACCGCACGGCATGACCCTGCAGGAATATTTTGACCGGTATTACTGATTTTTTTCAGACCCCTGACACAGGGCTGTCACGTACCTGGCCGACCTTTGTTTCAGAAATAGCAAGGGGCTGTTTCACCTAACAAAGCAAGTTTACGTAACATGGAAAAAAGAACGATTGATCCCTGGGCCTGGGGCGAACAAACCAACGCTGTGCAGGCAGTAGAAGTGACACAGGTGTCGGGAGCCCTGTACTGCTCGGGGCAGGTAGCCATTGATGCACATGGCGTGCCCAGCAGCGTCGATATGCGCGCGCAGTTGCAGCAATGTATTCAAAACCTGGAGACCGTCGTCCGCGAGGCCGGGTATGAACTCCACAACATCGTCAGGCTGAATGTGTACACCACCTCCGTAGAAACGTTTTTCTCGACCTGTATGGACGTGTATGTGCCGTTTATTCACCAGCATGGCATCAAACAAGCCACTACGCTCCTTGAAGTTAAAGGACTTTTTGCTACTTTGACCGTAGAATTGGAAGCTACGGTTGTCAGGTAAACATGCACGAAACAGATATTTTTTATCCGGCAAGTCAGGCAGATTGGAGAGAATGGCTGGAACACCACCACCAGGCTAAACAAGCTGTCTGGCTTGTTTTTTATAGCAAAAAGTCAGGAAGGGCCTCCCTCAGCTGGAGCGAAGCCGTGGATATGGCCCTGTGTTTTGGCTGGATAGACAGCAAAAAAGTCAAAATAGACGCCGAAACCTCCCACCAGTTTTTCAGCAGGCGAAAACCCAACAGTACCTGGTCGAAAATTAACAAAGAAAAGGTGCAACAACTCACGGACCAGGGGCTGATGACCCCGGCAGGGTTGGATGTCATTACCATCGCCAAACAAAATGGCTCCTGGGAATTGCTGGATACGGTGGAGGCGCTGCTCATCCCGGACGACCTGGAAAAAGCGTTTGCGTCATACGAAGGGGCCCGGGACTATTTTGTAAGCCTGAGCAAGTCAGACAAAAAAATCATGTTAACCTCCCTGGTGCTGGCCCGGCGGCCCGAAACCCGGCAAAAACGCATAGATGAAATTGCTTTTTGGGCAGGCCGGCAGCAGAAACCCAAGCCACTCTGACGTTTTCACACAGGGACATGACCGGGTCACATGATAGGGTTCATCTACC
Organism: Bacteroidia bacterium; assembly: GCA_033762375.1. Classification (GTDB taxonomy): domain Bacteria; phylum Bacteroidota; class Bacteroidia; order J057; family J057; genus RDXT01. The sequence continues at coordinate 15,674 of JANRLQ010000002.1, read as the reverse complement.
GCTCAGCAGCAGCCAAAGCAAGCGATCCGCTACCCTGAACCTATCCAGTAGTATCAGGGGTTAGGTATTTTTCCAGTGATCTATGATCGATCTGACCTCATCTTCAGTCAGTTTCAGCGAGGTTGCGATGACTGAAATGGGAACGTCATGCCTGTAAAACTCCACTACTGCCTCTTGTTTTGCGGTTTTCGCTCCCTTCTGCTCGGCTTTATCCAGCCTTGCCCGCTCGTCTTCCTCGCGCATAAACGCATACTCATACGCATCTAATTCTTCCTGGGTCCAGGTCTGCACATTGGCTTCTTCGTAGGCAGAGCGCAGGCCCTCGTCCTCAAGGTTGTCGGGAATGACTTCGAGGTTTTCGGCGTTTTTGATAAAATACACCCACTTTTCTGTCAGGGTATCAAGCTCATCCAGCGCGAGGGTGAATTTTGGCAGCTCGATAAAGGTAAACTCCATGTCCCGGACGGTTTGTTCGCCCGTCTCGATGTCCCGGATCTGGCTCCGGCTGATGTAGTGGGTATTTTGTGTCTGCTCAAAGTCGAGTATGCCGATAAAAATCACCGGGCGCAGCTTCCGGTAAAAATCCGCCCGTTTGATCTGGTCGGTATAACTTTTTGAGCTATAGTACAGCACCCGTTTCTCAAACCCGTCTATATCCCCAACCTGCATTTCGATGATATAGGAGCGCCCCGCCTGGTCAGTAGCTTTGACATCAATGATGGTCACTTTGCCTCCTTTGAGCTTGGGGAGCTGGTAGGGATTAAGGATCGCCACCTGCGTGATGCGCTGATCGTCAGCGAAGTCGAGCACCGCGTTCAGAAAGGAAATGAGAGATCCTTTTCGGTTTTCATTGCCGAAAATCTTGCGGAAGGCGATGTCGTTTTTTACGTCAGCGAATTTCATCTGCACTTTGTCAGGGCTAATATACGGAAATTGCCGCAACGTGTGCAATTCAGGTGACCACCCCAACGCTCCCTATACAGCATCCACCCGCCGCATCACCCCCTCCAGCGGCCCATGCGGGAACCGCCGCGACCAGCGGCTGCTGAAGGACAGGGTTTGTCTGGCCAGAATCTCCTAATTCTCTGGCGATAGGCGTTATGCACAGGCTACACAAGTACTTGTAAACCTCAGCCATTTTTTATAACTTGCATAAAAGACAAAAATATGCGGACACTCAATATTTCTATTTCTGATATAGAATTCAACAAGTTCGGCATCAAGCAGGAGCGACTGACATTTACCGAGCTGGTCGAACTGATTAGCCGGGAACTGATGCGGCAGAACCTAAACAAGTCTGTAGCGCTGGCCGAAAAATACGGGCTGTCCTCGATGACGATGGAAGAGATCAACGAAGAAATAAAGGCGGTTAGACATGCAAAAAATCGTCATTGATACGAATGTTATTATTTCTTCGCTGATACAACGAAGTTACCCATACAAGATCATATACGAATTGTTTATAGATGATAAGTTTGTGCTTGTGGTTTCCGAAGCGCTTATGTCCAAGTACTATGAGGTAATATCAAGACCCAAATTCTCAAAATTTCCTGACTTTTTTGGCAAAGCCGAGAGTTTGCTTGCAGACATCGAAACCAAAGCCCAAAAGGTTACACCAACCACAAAACTTGACTTGGTTTCGGATAAAGATGACAATATGATTGTAGAACTGGCAGACGCATGCTCGGCAGACTTCATCATCACAGGCAATACGAATGACTTTACGTTTTCGGAATACAAACAAACCAAAATCGTAAGTCCTAAAACGTATTGGGAAAACTATGCACCCGTATAATAGGTACAAGTCCGCAGCTTTACATGTGCGATAAGGCTGGCCTATGTGTTACTTTCGGCTTGATGGGTGTGTGCAGGAAGGTCATGATGATTAACCCTACTCGCCCCAACTACTTTTCCTCAACCTCAGGTCTGATTCCCCTCATCCCACCCGCCGCATCACCCCCTCCATCGGCCCATGCGGGAACCGCCGCGACCACCAGCTGCTGAAGACCACACTCAGCCCATACAGGCCTGTCGAAAAGCCCAGAATCAGCGCAGGCGGCTCCGGGGGCAGGGCGGGCAGGGCATTCAGGTCCGTGTTGCCCGTGAGGACCGCGAGGAGAATCATGCCCAGGGTCACGTGTGCCACGTAGTGTGTGAGGGTCATACGACCGGTGGCGGCCAGGGCCAGGGCAGGACGGGTCTGTCCCCAGGCTTCGCCTGCATAGACACAGAGGGTCAGCACCATAAGGGAAAAAGAGGCTGTGCCAATCATAAAGGGCAGGGTAGGGGGCAGATAGTCGGCGAGCAGGTAGTCTCGCCACGGGCCTGCGGACAGCGCACTTCCGGCCCAGCCTTGCAGCAGCAGCATGGCCAGCCAGCCGGCAGCTCCCAGCAGGAAAAGACGGTTTTTCAGCCGCTTCCGGCTCCAGTCGAGGCGGCCCAGGTACATGCCCGTGAGGAAAAAGGCCAGCCAGGGAAACACGGGATTCCAGCCGTTGTAGAAGGTATTGCGCAGGAAGCCGATGGGCGTCCAGAAGTCAGGGTACTGGAGCCGGGTCAGGTCCCAGCCGGTCTCAAAAGGGATCAACACCAGGCCCAGGTGAAACACCAGCACAGCCCCCAGGGCAGCCCAGAGATAGGCCGCCTGCGGCACAAACAGCAGCCAGGCCGCCAGGCACATATACACCCCATAAAAATGCAGGATGTCGGCGGGCCACCAGAGCTGGAGCAGCAGGCCTGCTCCGAAGAGAAACAGCGCCCGCCGCAGGATCACCCCCCGGAGCGCCCGGCGGGCAGCAGCATCGGCTTTGCCACGGGCCAGGATGGACAGGCCCATGCCCGCCAGCATCACGAAGAGGGTACTGGAGTTTCCATTAAAAAAGGCCAGAAACTGCCCCAGGGGCGAGACATCGGCCGGATGGCCAAAGGCAACATTAAAATTGACGATAAACATGCCCCAGATGGCATAGGCACGGGCGAGGTCAAAACCGGGAATACGCTGCTGCATCGCTGAAAGGATAAAAGATTGCCCGCAAGTTGGGGATTGTACGCCTCCCAGTATTTGACCTGCATCAAATACAGACCTCCGGGCTTTCAGGATCTTGTGGGGCAGCAGCCAGGATTTACTCCAGCAAGGCCTTGTACAGGGATTTGCGGGCTGTTCCGGCGCGTTGGTGAATGGGGCTTTCTGTTACGGCACCCAGGTTGATGGTGAAAAAAACATAGACCTGCTGTGCGGGAAAATAGTAGAGTTCGCATCCTGCCCCGATCCCTCCCCCGCTGTGACCCCAGCAGGGCTGGTCAGCAATGGTGCTGTAGTCCAGGCCCAGGCCGTACGCAGGATTCCCTTTGCTGTCATGTACCCAGGTTTTCATCAGGCTGAGGGTAGAGTCTGCGAGGAGCTGGCCCCCGATCAGCCCTTTGAGAAACAAAACGGCTTCTGCCGGCGACGTGATAATGCCGTCGTCACCGATGAGGGTGGAGACATTGGTCCGTTGCATGGCCGTAACATTTTCTACCTGCCCATCTCCGTACCGGTCCCAGTAAGAGTTGACCAGGTCGGGGGTATTCAGGTAGTCGGGCGTTTCCCGGTAGAAGGTATGGGTGAGGCCCAGGGGCATAAAAATATGTTCCCGCAGATAACGTACATGGTCACCTGTGAGGGCGTCGGCTATCAGGGCCAGCAGGAGGTAATTGGTATTTCGGTAGGCGTATTTGCTGCCCGGCTCAAAATCGAGGGCTTTTCCCTTGATAAATCCGAGGTACTCCTCCGGGCTGAACACCCGGTCCGGGTGCTGAAGCAATTGGGTGACATAGGCCGCTGCAAAATTGTACTCCGGCAGACCAGAGGTGTGATTGAGCAGCATCCGCACCGTAATTTTTTCAGTATCAGGCAGGTACTTGTGATAACGCTCAGGCAGGTATTGGCTGAAGGGCGCGTCGAGAGACAGTTTTCCCTGTTCGTACAACCGGAGAATACCTACGGCCATATAAGTTTTGGAAATACTCTGAAGGAAATGCTGATGACAGGGCTGCATCGTGGTCTGGTCTTCGATCCGGGCAAATCCGGCAGCATATTCCCACCAGCCTTCGGTTTCGGAGTACACCGCAAGCGCGCATCCCGGCACACCGGCCTGCTGCACAAGGTCTTCCATCGCACGGGTAAGGGCATCGGACCGGGAGAAGGCCGGATTGACGGGCGTTGAAGCGGTGCAAGTGCCTGTTTCGGGTACGATGCTGATAGATTGGCATCCGGCAGACAGGAACATCAGGCCCGTAAGGATGATGGCAAATGGTTTGACTATCATAAGATTAACGATTAAAATAAATACGGGAACCTGCCTGAATCAAGGTTTGGGGTACTACGGGTACGCTGGGATTGTAGCCTACTGCCAGCATCATCTGGTAGCTGATATAAGGCGCAAACATGGCATCAGCCCGGCGGGAATCATATCCGGCGGAAATGCCCAGCGGAATCACCAGCATGGCTTTCCCGGCATGACCTTTGGCAGTCCATTCACCGTTCACCTGCTGCCAGGTGGTGGAGGGGCGACTGGCCAGAAGGCAGCCTGCTCCCAGAGCGACTTCGCCATACACCGGAGATCCCGTTACAGGACGCCAGGCCGTCTGGGTAAAGGCCATCAGCCCGTTGCCTGCGGCTTTGTTGTGAAACCAGGCCACCTGAAACTGCTGCACCAGCGTGTGTTGGGCCTGATACCCTACCTCCGTACCCAAGCCGAGGCCCATATTGGCGAAATTTCCGCTCAGGTCGTGAAAAGGCAACGTCAGGGAGTGGAATTGTACCGTAACCATCAGGGGCATCGGATAACGGCGCTGAGACTGGGCATAGCCAGAGGCCAGCATACAGTAGCTGATCAGCAGGCCAGAGATAATTTTGTGCATACGAAAAACGTGTTGATGTCCGCAATACTACGGAGGTAAAACCCTGCCCGTGAGGGTACAACCGCGTTTTTCCGGCGAAGTGTAGGCAGATTGCCGGTGAAATGTGCTTATTCGGAGCGGAGCCACGACCGGAAGGCGGGCGCCTTGGTCCGGCTTACAGGCACCTCCTGGGGCAGGCCTTCGTGCGGACGCACCTGAACCAGGATTTTGCCATTTTCAACGCGGCGGAATCCGGCTATCAGGCGGCGGTGAATCAGGTATTGGCGGTTGAGGCGGAAAAACAGATCTGCCGGCAAGCTGCTTTCGAGTTTGTCCAGCGACTGATCACTGTAGTAACGCTTGCCTTCCCGGTGGCAGATGGCCACATAGTCTCCTTCGACATACAGGCCCGCGATTTCGTCCGGCTCCAGCAATAATTCCTGTTTTCCATACTGCACCCGCAGGGGTACTGTGGCGGGTAGGGACTGCTCAGACGGTGCAGGCGTCACGTGCAGGCGCTTCCATGCCTGATAAAAATGCTGGCCGATGTAATACCCGTTAATGGCCGGAAACCAGATGCTGATAATCGGCAGGTCGTGGGTATAAAACCTCGGCGAGGCCCCCCGTCCTCGCGCCACCCAACTGACAAGCTCCGTGAGTATGCTGATAATCAGCACCCCGATGAGCGTGGTAATGCCTAACTGGCGCAATACCCGGCGCATGCCCCATTGTTCTATGGGCCATACCTGGTCCATGTACCTGATGGCATAACGTACCCCCAGCCAGGCCAGCCAGCCCTGGATGGTATCCAGGCTAAAGGAGAGCAGCAGAAAACCATTCGGCTGGATGTTAGGGTAGGTCAGGACATAGTTAAATGCACTGATCAGCGGAATGCAGAGCAGAAATAACCATACATCAAACGGAAGGTGGACTCGAAAGCCACGAGGTGTTTGCATGCGAAAGGAGCCGAAGCGTTTTCTGATACAACATACGCCGATACCGGGAATCCGGCAAACTTTCCCGCACCATTCCGCCTCCCTCAACTATTTGACCTACATCAAATGATGCCTCAGGCAGCTCCGGGAACTTTGTAGCCTCATCTTTTATCCCTCCCGATTGTTTATGTCTGTTGCCTGGTTAATCGAACAATTTGCAGGTGCCCTGCTCGAAGGGGCGCTTACCTATGTGATTTTTAGTGTGCCGCTGTTTGTGGTTTTCTGGGTGATCTGGAAAAAAACCTTCCAGCGGATCCGCATCCAGGAGACGCAGCAGGCCAGCGGACATCACTTCCGCCACGACCTCCTGCATTCTGTCCCGACCATCGGGATCTTTGCCCTGATGGATATGACCCTGCTTTACCTCGATGCGCGGGGGTACACCCATCTCTACCAGGATGTGGGCCAGTACGGCTGGGGCTGGCTGATCCTCAGCTTTGTCATTGCCCTGCTGCTCAATGATACCTTTTTTTACTGGTCGCACCGCGCCATGCACCACCCCCGGCTGTACGGGTTTTTTCACCGGGTGCACCACGAGAGCACCGACCCTTCGCCGCTGACGTCCTTTGCGTTTCACCCTTCGGAGGCCATTCTGGAAGGATTGGTGGCCTTTTTGTTGCCCTTTATCATGCCGGTGCACATCGGCGTGGTCATCGCGGTGCAGGTTTTTGACATGCTCAACAACGTGCTGGCACACCTGGGCTACGAACTGTACCCCCAGGGCTGGACCCGCTGGCCGCTGCTGAAGTACAAGACCGCCTCGACCCACCACAACATGCACCACCAGTTGTTCGACGGCAACTACGGGCTGTATTTCACCTGGTGGGACAAGTGGATGGGCACCGAGTTTAAAGACTACGAAAGCCGTCACAGACAGATTTTTGAGCGGAAACAGGTGTCACAGGTTGCTGAAAATCAGGCGATTGTGATTGCAGCCGAAGGCCCGGCCCAGGTCCACGCGCAGGTACACGGGGCTGACTACCACTTTTCGGTGGGGGAGGGCGAGACCATCCTGCAAGCTGCACTCAATCAGCAGATCCCGCTGCCGCATGCCTGCCGCCGGGGGCGTTGTGGTACCTGCAAGCTGTATTGTGCATCAGGCCAGGTGGAGATGCCCGAGGCCCCGGCCCTGAGCGAAACCGAGCGGCAGGCGGGGTATATCCTCACCTGTCAGGCGCAGCCGCGCAGCTCCGAAGTCCGGCTGGAGCGCCGCGACCCGGCCTAATCATATTTGGCCCGGATGCGGCTCAGGGTCTCCAGGGTGATGCCGAGAAATGACGCAATATGGGTCAGGGGTACCTCGCGCAGCACCTGGGGGCTGCGGGTCACGAGCAGGCGGTAGCGTGCTGTGGCGTCGAGGGTGTGAAATTGCCAGAGCCGCTCCTCCAGCCAGAGGGCATAGTACTCGGTGAGCATCATGTCGAGGGCCTGGAGGGCCGGGAACTGCTGCTTGAGCGGCTCATAATCGCGGTGCTGGATCAGCGAAACGCTGCTGTCCGTAATGGCCTGGATATACTCCCGGCTGGGAAGCTGGAGGGTATAACTTTGCAGCGAAAGGGCCATGTCCTGGGGGAGGCAGATTTCGCTGGTGATTTCCTTCCCGGCCGGGCTGAGGCTGTATTTGCGGAGGATACCCGACTCCACCCAATAACCCGCGGTGCAGATATCACCCTCGCGCAGGAGGTACTCGCCTTTGGCCACGTGGCGGGTGTGGGCGATGGCATCCAGCGCCTCGGCAGCTTCAGGCGGGAGGGCCTGCATGGCAGCACTGATCTGCATCAGACAGGCATCGAGTATGTTTTGTTCTGTTACGGCTTTGTTGGAGATGGCCTGCCGCACACGGGCGTGGTAAGAGTCGAGCATGGGACCATAAGGTGAATGTCCTCAAAGGCGGGTGTTTTCAGCATGTCACGGGAGTGGCCGTGTGGTTCATGACATCAGGTGCGAGGCTTGTGGCCAGCAGGCGTTTGGGACCCTTTAGTCACAATAGGTAGCTTTGAGCTCCGATACATCAGGGCCGTATTTTTCGGTATATCCCATCTTCAGGGCAGTTTGGATGGCTTGGCAGGCTTCGTCGGTTTTGCCCTGATCGAGGTAGATCAGCGCCCGGTATTTGTAGGCATAGGAGTTGTCGGGGTTGACAATGAGGGCTCTGCGGATCAACTCAAGTCCCTCTTCGGTCTGGCCAAGTTTATGCTTGAGGAAGCCGTAGTTGTTGAGGATATATTGATCGCCGGGATAGATACGCTGGAGGCGTTTGTAGTGGATTTCGGCCTCCTGGTACAACCCTTGGTCGAGGAGGCTGAAGGCCAGGTTGGTGAGGGCCAGGCGGTGGGTACTGTCAATCCGGATGATAAACTCCAGGTCCTGCTGGGCCAGGTCAGACTGGTGGCTGAAGTTGTAACACTCCGCGCGGTAGTAGCGGAGCTGGAGGTCGGCACTGTCCCGGCGCAGGCTTTCGGTATAGTTCCAGATGGCAGGTTCATATTGTTTCATTTCCCGGTAGGCCATGCCACGATACGCATATCCTAACTTATGGGTACTGTCAGCGGCGACGGCCTTGTCAAAGTATGAGATTGCTTTTTCGAGTTCTCCGGTAGCGCCGTACGTTTTGCCGATTTCTACAAGGGCCTGATACTGCGTGGGATATTGTTTGAGGATCATCTGATAGTCTTTTCGGGCACCTTTGATATCTCCCTGGGCGATACGTGCCTGTGCCCGGCCCAGGGTGGCAAGGATAGGGTTGGCGTTGGCGTCAATCAGCTGGGTATATAACATCTCAGCCTTGGTATATTCCTTTGCGTCTATTGCTGCCTCGGCCTTGGTGAACATCGCAGCATGGATGGGGCGGAGCTGGATCGTATCCGGATCGGTCTGGGCCACCAGCGACAGGGGAAGCCATCCTGCCAGGACCAGGAGAATCGTCAGGGGATAGGGTACGGGACGCATAGGGTACGTGTGCTGGTATTAAAATGCTTATGAGGACAAGGTACCGGGATGACCTACGCCACATCGTGATGATCCGGCGCAACTGTATGTCAAATATATCCAGTATACGGGAGAATACCACCTCTCCAGCCGTTTTTACGATGGTTTGGCAACCCTTTTTCAGCGTGTCTGCTGCCCGGCCTGCTGCTGGTACCGGGCCAGGGCACTGCGTACCTGTGTCTGGAGCCTGCGCCGGAAGTAAGGGGTAAATCCCAGGAGCATACCCGGGAGCCCCAGGGCCATGGAGGCCCATTTCCACAGATTAAACCGGTCCTGATGGCTGATAATCAACCCATCCTGGCAGCGGAGGGTGGTCCTGATCTGGTTGAATACCTTGCGTCGGGTGGCGGAGAAGTAATATTCGGCCTCCCAGGTCAGGGTCACGTCCTGTCCCTGGGCCACGACATCAAAAAAACGAATCTGAAGGTCTCCCTTGCTCCTCGTGATGAGCATAGCCCACATGTCCCTCGTGTCTGATACGCTAAGCGCCCCAAACACAGGGTCTTCAAACCTTGCATCGGGGTGATAACACGCGCCCATCGCTGCCGCATCCCCTCGCTGAAAGGCGGTATAAAAATCAGTAGCCAGTTGTTCCGGGGTACGCATATCACAGGGATTGAGACAGGGTATACGAAGATACACATTATCTCAGGTTATCCGATGGCAGGCAGGCAGATAACCTGTGCCCTATGAGGCGTTCATACCTTATCCTTCCGTCAGGTGGAGGACTTTCTCCTGCGTCAGGGGTTTGCTGATCACCTCTGAGATACCATGTTGATGGGCTTTTTCGAGGTCTTTAGGATTGCTGGAAGAGGTGAGCATGACAATCCTGACGGCATCTTTGCCAGGAAATATCAACCGGTCATACGCATCCAGAAACCCAAATCCGTCCAGGACCGGCATATCTATATCCAGGAAGATCAGGTTGGGCTTGTGGGGTTCCGGGTGATCAGGTATGAGCTGGTCCTGGAGAAACCGCAGAGCAGCATCTCCATTCAGGGCAGTATGTGTATGATCCGCCAGCTTATGCCTGAGCAGGATGGTTTGGCTGATAAACAGACTGACCTCATCATCATCTACGAGCAAGACACAATAAAAATCAGGTTTCTTCATGCTATTGGGTATTATATAAGACTACTGTAAACACAGACCCCACCCCAACTGTACTTTCAACCGATATGTGGCCTCCTAATTTTTCGATAAGTTCTTTCGTAAAGTACAGCCCTATACCAGAGCCTTCGACATGGTTGTGCATACGTTTGAAGAGTCCAAATAAGTGTTGTCCATGCTGGTCCAGGTCAATGCCCAGGCCATTATCCTGTACCTCCAGCACGACTCCCGCCGCCGAGGCACGGGTGCTGATCCTGATCTGAGGCAGGCGCCGGGGATCGGCATATTTGATGGCATTGGTGATCAGGTTGTAAAGGATACTTTTGAGGGCGTTAGCGGAGTAGTACAGCTCGTCTATCGTCAGGGCCAGCTCAATCGTCGCACCGGCCCGGTGGATGATCATTTCGTTTTCCTGCTGGATAAGGGCGACCAGGTCGCTGATCCGGAGCAGTGCCTTATCCTCATAAGGGCTTTTTTGCATCTTGATCACCTCTGTCAGGTTCTGGATAGAGGCTTGTACTTTGTGTACGGAGTGTTGGATGCGGTCCAGAATGCCGGGGTCAGGTACCTCGCCCTGTGTGATTTGTTCCCGCAGGATATAGAGCAGGCCCTCGATATTGCTCACGGGAGATTTAAGATTATGTGAGGCGGCATACACATAGTTATCCATGGCCTCATTGATTTTTTTCAGGGCCTGGTTGGACTGGGACAATTCGTAGGTACGGGCTTGGATGATCGCTTCAAACTGAGCAGGTGTCTTCAGGCTCAGGGCCTGTGGGAGCACCCAGATGAGTCCGCCTACGGTGAGCCAGGACACAATCGCAGTCAGAAACAGCACAGTAGCACTGAGCCGGTAGGCTGGCAGCCAGAAAACCATCGCATCCACCAGGTGGGTAGATCCACACGCCAGAATAAACACAATAAACAACCAGAAAATCCGGATAAAAGGGAGGTCTTTGCGCTTTCGGACAAATACGAATAAAATAACCGGGATAATACAATAGGCGATCCCAATCCCAATGCTGGATAAAATATACGTCCACCCATGTGCAGGCGTCCAGATTCCACACATCCATCTGGCGGGCCAATATTCAGCCTCCAGTAAATGGGAGAAAAAATCAAAAATTTCCTTCATGTGATGTGTTGTATAAAAGTTGTACCATCTTGCATATCAGCAGATAAGTTAAAAATAAGAGTAAAGCAATCAAAGCATATGGCAATAATAATCTTTTGGCTGCCACAAACAGCCTCAGCGCATCCACCTGAAAAACATGGAGATATGCCCCCATATCAAAAAAAATCCACATCTTTGCCCGCATCTTGCCCCCGGAGAGCCTCAACTTTATTTTTTATACAGAAGCCTTGTTTCCTATGAGCCGTAAAAAAATTGCTGCCGGTAACTGGAAAATGAACCTCACGGCCGTAGAGGCCCAGTCACTTGCCAGTGAAGTCATTCATATTGTCCGGACCGAGTATCTCGGCGGGGCAGAGGTCGTTCTGGCCCCTCCTTTTCCGTTTTTGGGGATGATCCAGCACCTGACCAAGGACTTTCCGGGGTTTTATACGTCTGCCCAAAACCTGCACCAGGCCCAGAGTGGTGCCTATACAGGGGAGGTTTCGGCATCTATGCTGACTTCCATCGGCGTAACCCATACGATCATCGGGCACTCAGAGCGCCGTCAGTTGTTTGGCGAGACCAATGCCTTGCTGGCCAGCAAAACCGATCAGGCCCTGGCCCATGGTCTGACCCCGATTTTTTGTATCGGAGAGACCCTGTCCGAGCGCGAAGCGGGTCAGACCTTTGCCGTCAATGAAACCCAGCTCCGCGAAGGCCTGTTTCACCTGGATGCATCCGCCTTCAGCAAGATCGTGATCGCCTATGAACCCGTATGGGCCATTGGCACCGGCAAAACAGCTACTCCGGAGCAAGCCCAGGAGGTACATGCCCATATTCGCAGCCTGATCACCGCGCAGTACGGTGCCGCGGTGGCTGACGCCACCTCTATCCTGTACGGTGGCAGTGTCAAGGCCGATAATGCTGCCTCTTTGTTTTCCCAACCCGATATTGACGGGGGCCTGGTGGGCGGTGCCAGCCTCAAAGCACGGGAGTTTGCCGAAATTGTGAAGGCATTGGCATAATGGGCGGGCATTTGTGATGGACTTTCTTCATCTTGATGCGTGACCTGATCTTAACCAAACGGACCTGTATGAAAAAAATATGTTTTGTGGCCCTGTTCAGTTGGGGTACCCTATTTGCGCAGACGTTGCCAGCTGATGAGACCGTACTGCGGTTTGCCAATACCATTACAGCGCGGGACCTGCGGGCCCACATTGGTTTTCTGGCAGATGACCTGATGGAGGGCCGGGAGACCGGACAGCGGGGACAGCAGTTGGCTGCCAACTACGTCCGCGCCCAGTTTATGCGGCTGGGACTGCTCCCGGGCAACGAGGGGAGCTATTTTCAGCCGTATATCCTGGAGGATGGCACTTTCCGGCAGGCCACGATGACCACCGGCTCCAAAAAATGGACTTACCGGACAGACTTTTTTAATATATCAGGCCTCCTCCCGGCAGCGCTGGAGGGCGCGCCGGTATTTGGTGGGTATGCCAGATCTGAAAACCTCCAAAACCTCAATGTCCGGGACAAAATCATCGTGGCCCTGGCCGATGATCAGGCGGGCGGTTCTCTGTACGACCAGGTGAGCGCCTGGGAGGAGCGGGCTGCGATAGCCGAGGCCGCCGGTGCACGGGCCCTGGTATATATATTGCCTGATGACGAGTTTTCTACGTTGTCACGGTTTGCCCCCTCGCGTTTCACCCGTGTGACGGGAGCTGAGGCTCCCCGCCAGTTCCCGGTGATCTATCTTTCACCCGCGATGGGTACTTATCTCATGGACAAGGCCAAAACCTCCCTCGCCGATCAGGTCAGCTTCCTGGCCACCAACCCGGTACCACAGCCGCTCAACTGGACCAAGCTGCCCTTTGCGCTGGTATCTGATTTTGAAGTCGAGCGTCTGCCTGCGGCCAATGTACTCGGTGTGCTGGAAGGCACGGACAAAAAAGATGAATACCTCATCATCACCGGTCACTACGACCATATCGGGATCGTCAATGGCCAGATCAACAACGGGGCTGATGACGATGCCTCCGGCACCTCTACGGTGCTGGAACTGGCTGAGGCCTTTGCGCAGGCTGCTGAGGCTGGTTTTCGCCCCCGCCGAACCATCGTATTTATGACCGTCTCCGGGGAGGAAAAAGGCTTGCTGGGATCAGAGTTTTATACCGAAAACCCGGTATTTCCCCTCAGCCAAACGGTCTGTAACCTCAACATAGATATGGTCGGGCGTATCGGGGATGAATACATGGACAGCCCGGACTCCACCAACTATATCTACCTCATCGGTGCCGACAAACTCAGCTCTGAACTTCATACCCTGAGCGAGTCCGCCAATGATCGGTATACCCGCCTTCGGCTTGATTACAAATACAACGACGAGCGCGACCCTAACCGGTTTTATTACCGGAGTGATCATTACAATTTTGCCAAAAATGGTATCCCGATCATTTTTTACTTCAACGGGGTACACCCTGATTATCACCGGCCCACCGACGATATAGAAAAAATCCAGTACGAAAAAGCGGCCCTGGTCGGTAAGCTTGTTTTTACGACTGCGTGGGAGGTCGCCAACCGCGACAACCGCCTGGTTGTGGACAAGGCGGCGAAGTAAAATCCCTATGACAAACCGCAGCAGGGTGATCATCGGCATCGTGACAGGGGCAGTCCTGGGGCTGCTCCTGTGGTATTTTTCCAATATTGTCGTGTACCTGCTGGTGAGTGGGGTGCTCTCCCTGATGGGCCAGCCGCTGATGCTCCTGCTGGGGCGTATCCGGGTGCGTAAGTTTCAGCTCCCCCTGGGGGCTCGTGCAGGGATCACGCTCCTGAGCATGATCACCCTGCTCCTCCTGGTGCTGAGCTGGCTGATCCCTATCCTGAGTACCCAGATCAACCTCCTCCGGCAGAATGCCGAGACCCTCTCCGCCGGGATAGAGGGTTCTCTCGCGTCCCTGGCAGGGCTGGAGGATATGGCCCGGTCCTACCATCTGGTCAAGCCGGACTTCAGCATACAGGTCTGGCTCCGGGATACGGGCCTCACCCTGCTTAATTCCGTAAGCCTCTCAGGCACCCTGGAGACCGTAGCCGGGATCGCAGGTGGGATCATCGGGGCCTTTTTTTCCATCAGTTTTATCACCTTCTTTTTTCTGAAAGAGTCCACCCTGCTGGCCCGGATGATCCTGATCGCCACCCCCGATGCGTATACAGACCGGATCAAAAATATCATGCAGCATACGCGGGTGTTTTTGACCCGCTACTTTTTGGGATTGATGCTGGAGACGCTGCTGGTCAGCATATTGGTATCGCTTGGACTCTGGATCCTCGGCATCGGCAATGCAGTCCTGATAGGTGTGCTGGCAGGGGTACTGAACATTATCCCGTATGTGGGGCCTGTCTTTTCGGCGGTGCTGGCGGCCTTGTTTACCCTGCTGGGACATCCAGAACTTGAGTTTTATACCCTCCTGCTCCCGATGATGGGCAAGGCGGTAGCCCTGATTCTGGTTGTACAGTGGATTGACAACCTGATCGTGCAGCCCCTGATCTACGCCAGCAGCGTCAAAGCACATCCGCTGGAGATTTTTCTGGTATTTCTGGCGGCGGGTACGATCGGCGGGATCGCCGGAATGATCCTGGCCGTACCGGCTTATACCGTACTGCGGGTGATCGCCCGTGAGTTTTTTAGCCAGTTCAAGATTGTACAGGCCATCACCCGCGACATGTGACCCTCATGGAGCCACAAAACCCCTGGACCACCCTCTCCTCCCGTGTTGTCTATGACAATCCCTGGATCAGGGTCACAGAACACCAGGTACTGAATCCGGCCGGTAACCCCGGTATATATGGTACGGTACATTTTCACGGGGACGCCATCGGGGTTGTGCCCTACGAAAACGGATATGTGTGGATGGTAGGTCAATTCCGGTATCCCCTGAACCAATACAGCTGGGAGATTCCGGAGGGGGGCTCTCCGCCTGGCGAGGATCCTGCAGCCACGGCACACCGGGAACTCCTGGAGGAGACGGGCCTGCGGGCGGAGACCCTGACCCCACTCCTGGAGATGCACCTCTCCAATGCTGTCTCCGACGAATGGGGACGGGTGTATCTGGCCACCGGCCTGACACAGGCTGAGGCGACACCGGAGGAGACGGAGCAGCTTACCGTACAAAAAATGCGCCTCGAAGACGTATTTGCCGAAATAGAAGCTTGCCGTATCACGGATTCACTCACCGTCGCCGCCATCTACAAACTGATGCTCATGCGTGTGACCGGTGCCCTTGAGGGGTATTGAGGGTAAAAGATGCCTCCGGATTCCATTAATGGATGAACAAGTGACAGGTGGCTGTGTGTTACAAATGCCTCAAACAATCATCAAATAGTACCACTTTCCTAAATCCTTGCTTTTTCAGTCCTGTATATAAAGGGTGATTCCTTATGAGAAGGGGCAAGTTTCATACGGTGTCTTCGCCTGGGTATTCATAATGTATCAGGTACCTGTATCACTCCTCCAGCGACCCCAATCCACTGACCAGATAGTACACATCTGCCATCCGCAGGCTCAGACCGAGGGACTGCAAGGGGAACTCATC
>JANRLQ010000001.1:0-56904 GCA_033762375.1 Bacteroidia bacterium | reverse complement strand
CTGGGGCATGGCCCTGAGCCAGATGAGTATCCATTTTGGAGACCGGATTAATCGCTATCTTCACATTTGAGCTGAGCTTCCGGCCCCGCGGGGCCGGAAGCTCAGCTCAACCCCTGACACAGTTCGTTGAACACTCCCACCGCCGCCATAAGCCAACCCACTAACCTAACACAGGCGACAGTATGCATGAGTGCCTCCCTTATGCAGCCGTCTAAACCAACACCGACAAGAGCATAAGCCGGGCTGTATGAAAGGCTATACTCGGTACCCCTCCATCCCAACCATGACGGATCCATGTCCATACTTTGCGTGAATCTGCTTACCTTAGGTGCGATGGCTGCCTGCAGGCAGGCATGATGTTATCCCAGGTATTATGCACCCTATTGCTACCGCTGCGCAGATACGTGAAGCTGACCGGATCCAGATCACTGAAAAATATGTGCCGGGACTCCTGCTGATGGAGCAGGCAGGCCGGATGGCCGCTGACAAACTTTGTACCTTATACCCCGGACAGGGGGCTTTTTTGATCCTGGCTGGCCCCGGCAACAATGGAGGAGACGGCTTGGTCATCGCCCGGTATCTTTGTCTCTGGGGCCGGGAGGTACAGGTGATCCTCTCACATGAGCCGGGTCGGTTTGAGGGGGATGCACGGATCATGCACCAGATCCTCAGCGAATTACCGGTCCCGCTTACCTTATTTGAAGAAGCTGATATACAGGACATTGTGGCTGAGTTTCGGGAGCCGCCTGTCCTGGTGGATGCGCTGCTGGGTACGGGAAGCCAGGGCCCCCTGCGGGGTTCGGTTTTGGCCCTGATCCAGGCCGTCTCGGCCCTCACGCTGCCGGTGGTGGCCATAGACCTGCCCAGCGGGCTGGATGCTGATACCGGAGACGTACCGGAGTTGTTTTTGCCCGCGACCCATACCCTTACGTTTCAGCTCGCCAAGGTATGCCACTGTGTCACCCCGGCAGCTACTGCCTGCGGCACCGTGACGGTACTCGACATCGGGATATGGCCTGAGGTCATCCGGCAGCTGGGTATCCAGCGGTTTGTGCCTGAGCGGGCTGATATGGTCCGGTGGCGGCTCAAGCGGGAAGCGACCAGTCACAAGGGTACCTTTGGGCATGCCCTGGCCATCGGAGGGAGCCGGTACATGCCGGGGGCTATTGCCCTCACGGGGTATGCCTGCCTGCAGGCGGGTGCGGGTCTGGTATCGGTCTTCACCCCGGAGGCGTGCCGTACCCCCGTGTTTGCGCTCGCCCCGGAACTGATGTGTCCGCCGGCTGGTGCTGTGTTTGACTGGCTGGGGCCTGACGCCCTGGAGGATGCGGAGCGTGCCCTGGCTGGCAAGGCTGCGGTGATGATCGGTCCGGGCATGGGGACCCATCCTGAAACATATGCTTTTTTGGCCCGGCTGCTGCCCCGGATACAGGTGCCCCTCGTAGTGGACGCAGATGCCCTCAACCTCCTCGCAGCGCACCCTGACCTCTGGCTCCTCCTCCCGTCACATACGATCCTCACCCCCCACCCCGGCGAAATGGCCCGCCTGACCGGCCTCACACACGTGCAGGAGCGGCGGCTGGAGACAGCAGAGCGGCTCGCGCAGGACCGGCAGGTGATCGTGATCCTCAAGGGCGCAGGCACCCTCATCGCCTGTCCGGACGGCACTACCTTTGTCAATCCGACCGGCAACCCCGGCATGGCGACGGCAGGAAGCGGGGACGTCCTGACAGGTATCCTCGGCGGGCTGCTGGCGCAGGGCTACAGCCCCCAGATAGCGGCTGTGATGGGGGTCTATCTGCACGGTCTGGCAGGTGACCTCGCTGCCGGGCACCTGGGACAGGAAGGGGTCACGGCGCGGGCACTGGCAGCCCATTTCCGGATTCCGGAGCGGGAGACAGCCTGAGCGCGTCACACTCCGGAAACCCATCTGCCTGCCGCGGTGCCTGAAGCCAGGCGGTAACAAACTGATGCAGGTCTTCTTCACTCCGGGCCGTGAGGTTCAGGAGGCGGAAGGGGGGCTCTCCGCCCAACTGCCGCCACCGGAGGTCCAGCTGGGAGGTTGTGTGGTGCAGCCCGTTCTCAAACCACCACGCCGTGTACAGATGGGTGCTGTCCCGGGTAATGCGGGCGGTCATGACTGGAAGACCGGCCAGCGTGAGGGCCTCCAGCCGGGTAAACTCGTATCCGCTCCCCCGCCAGCAGATGGTAGGATGATGGTCCGCCTGCCAGAAGGTAATCGGCGGTTTGATGTACACCAGGTGGGAGTCCTGCCGGAGCCGGATGATCCCCAGGTCCACCACGTCCACCTCAAAAGACGCACATACCGGCGGATGCAGGGCCGGTGCGACAAATAGCTGCCGGAAATCTCCCTGAAACAAACTCACATACAACAAGGCCCCGGACAAGATCACGGGCAATACCCCCGAAATCCTGTGAGGGGAGGCAGGAGGCAACAAACGGGGCATCACAGGCCGCCCGATCCGGCGGGTCAGCCACCACACCAGCAGCCAGATCGGCGCGATGGCATATACCAGCAGGCACAGCAGCCCGATGAGTTCATGGCCGACGGTATCCTGCGGAAACTTCAGCACCACCAGGGCCATAACCCGAAAAATGTTGGAGCCGAGCAGTAAAATAGCTGCCACACCCAGCACGCCCCCCTGTATCCATACGGGGAGGCTGCGCTGCTGCTCTTTTTCCTGCCAGGCCAGGAGCAGGACTGTGACAAATATCCCCGTCAGCAGGGAATCCAGGCCTGCGCAGGCATCATCCACAAAAAAATAGGTCCCTTTGACCGAGATAGCATTTCCCTCGGCTGCCACAGGCATTCCTGCCAGTTGTAGGCACCGGGTACTGATGTCGGTGATCTTCAATCGGAGGGGAAAGGTCAGCACCCGGTTAAATTGCTCCCAGACAGGTGACAGCAAAATAGTCAGCAGCAGGGGGCGAAACCCTACCTGGCCTATCCGGCTCTCGGCGATCAGGATCAGGGTGGCACCCGCCGCTATGAGGTACAATACCTGCATGTGCAGATACCAAAACGCACCCAGCGCGGCTGCGGCTACCAGGGCATACCGGTACGTATATACCCCCGGTGCCTTCACCCAGACCACAAAGGGGGCTGCCAGGAGCCCCAGCATCATGCCCAGGCCTGGCCGCAGATAGGTGGCCAGGTTACCCCAGGCAGCCAGGACTACCCCCAGCCCCAGCAGCAGGGATATACCGTGCTGCCGGAGTCCTTGAGGCATCTGGTTCATATACAGCGGAGAGGATGCAGGAGCTGGCATATGTGGTTTGTGCTGAAACGAGTTTTCAGGCAGTAGAGCCTCAGCGCCCCATCAACCCCAGCAGCCAGGCACGGTTCATCCAGAGGACCATACAGGCCACCAGCAGGATCAGGACCCACTCATGGGGTTCGGGGACTGAACCATCCATCCCAAATCCGTCCCCCTTAGACTTGGATTGGGAGGCGTTGCCGAGGGTATTGGTATTTTCTTCGATCCCCATCCGATCATAATCCTCCTGGGTCTCCAGGACCACCAGGCTGGAGACCGGGGTCGTGACATAGGCTTCTTCGGCCCGGCCCACCCAGCGGGATTCCCATTCGCCCAGCTTAAAAAACCGGGGGCCCATCTCCTGCAGGAGCCGCTGCGAGACAAACAAGCGCATCAGGTGATCCGGCCCCGTACCCGTGTGCTGGACGCTGTCCCGGACCAGCGATACCTGAGGGCCGTCCAGAAATACATGACCTGCATCTTCCTGCGGGAGAGAGATCCGGCCTGTCCGGGTCCAGGTATCGTACGCAGCCTGCCCCCGGAGGAAATGTATCACCCGGAAGTCCTTGAGCGTGCGCACATAGGGGGGGATATCGTCACTAAGGGTGATCCATACCGGCCGGCCGGGGTCACCTGCCAGCCAGGCATCCATACGTTTGGCATATTGAGAGCCTTTGAGGTCGCTCAGGAAAACACCCGGGCTGCCCTTGGAGAGGATCATGGTGCGCGCAGGCACCGGAAGTTCGTACAGCAGGGGCAGGCTAAACTGCTGGGCCTGCAACTGCCGGAATATCGCCAGGTGGTTTTCCTCCGTGATACGGGTCAGGTGAGGCGAAAACACATATACCGGATATTGGCTCAGTGAGTGCCAGGTCTGGATAGCCTCTCCCAAGGTCCAGC
Organism: Bacteroidia bacterium; assembly: GCA_033762375.1. Classification (GTDB taxonomy): domain Bacteria; phylum Bacteroidota; class Bacteroidia; order J057; family J057; genus RDXT01. Next base: position 52,726 of record JANRLQ010000001.1, on the reverse strand, counting down.
CTGCATGCAGGTCCAGCACAACCGCCTCCGGCACAAAATCCGTGTCTGTCATCACAGGCGGGCGCATACGGTAGCTGACGCCATTAAAAGAGAAAACGTCTTCCTGGATCGGTGGCACCGCACAGGAGATCTCCCAGGTACGATGTATGCTGCCCTGATACGTAGCCTTGTCACGCCGGTATGTCATCCACACGGGTGTTTTGAGCTCGGTAAGGGTGGCACCGGGGGCTGGCTGCACGGTGATCTGCTGCCGGGTCGCGTGAAAATCAGGACCGTCAAAGGTCAGCGGATCCAGCACCAGCCGGTCGCCTGCCAGGCGCAGGGGACAGGTAAGTCCTACTTTGACCCGGCGTTTTTCACTTGAAGTACAGGGAAATACTTTGAGTGTCAGGCGATTGCCTTCCTGCCAATGCAGCAGGGCCGGGTCGCGGCGTTCACGGCCCACGATGGCAACATAGGCACTATCAGCTTTTTTGCGGGTCGTGAGCCGGGAAAATGACTCTTCGCCATTCACCCAAAGCGACAGGGAAGTAGCAATGGCACCCTCCGGCAAGTACAGCGTGTAAACTGCCTCCTGCTGACCATCTTCTTTGTTTTCGATCACAAACGTCTGGCTCAGGTAGGCCAGCCGGTGCCCCGGGTCCAGGCTTACCTCCGTCTCCACACGGTCCGTTTTCAGGTCTTCACCGCTCCAGAGGCGCCGGTGATCCATGTGGCGGGCCTGCACGTACCGGCTGTTGATCAGGGTAGCCAGGTCGTTGCGCTCCATGCCCAGCGAGCCATACAGCATAGATGCCAGCACGGCGAGGGGATTGTGCTCAATAAATTCCTGGTTGTTCATCAGCGAGCCAAATCCATCGCCCCCCCAAAGGTACAGCGGTGAGGTAAACCGCCCCATGAGTACCTGCGCCGTCATCGGGTCATCGGGCAGGTGCTGGCTGACATAGGTCCAGGCCGGGTATGGATAGTCACGGGTGCTGAAGTATTGGGTCTCAGCTCCTGCAATTTCCCGCTGTATCCCCTGCCACCGGACGAGAAATACGACGGCAATCAGGATGGGGAGGGTGGCACCGATCCAGTACACCCGCTGCGCCCCTGGCAAGGGTACCATCCGGTAATAACTCTGCAAAAACTGAATCCCAAAAAACAACGGTGCCCAGGCATGTGAACTGATGCCCAGCAGGATCACCGCCGGCACAGCTATCAGCATTACCGGGAGGAGATATACACAAAGATACACCGTCAGGGTCAGCCCGGCCCCACAGATCGCATATACCCCATATTGAGCCCAGGTCGGGAGCTCCCGACGATAAGGATACAGCAGGATCGCCCCGTGTATCGCCCACATATACGCCTGAAGCCAACCCGTATAGGGAGCAAATACATGCATCACGTTATTGAGCATGTGCGCGCCGAGCGAAAACAGGAGCAAGGCTATTGAATAGCTGATCTCACCTACCCTACCTGTCTCCTTAAAACGTTTCCACCTCACCACCATTAATGTAACAAAGTATAGTATTGATGCAGCGATACAAAACATCCCGCAGATCATATCAAATCCCATCCGAAAACTGCGCTCAAACCAGGCAGCATACCAATTAAAAAACCATATATCCAATGCTGCCAGGGTGCTGCAGATCAGGAGCAGCGCATATCCTAGTTGGTGAAAACGAGTGTCTTTGTTGTGATCAGCTGAGTGTTCCATGTGCAAAAGGTAAATAGGGGTGGCGGATGAAACGCAAAAACAGCATCGGATGACCCTGGTTTCCAGGGACTTGATCTTCAAAAGTAACCATTTGTAAGAGGCCGGTGCAAGGCTAAAAATGAGTACCTATTCAAAAAATTACTTTGCAATACAAAGTTATCTGTATTTTTCACTTTTGCAATACTGGCCAGCTTTTTTTCTGCCGCATAATGCTGAGTTTTCAAAACAGGATTCTGAGTAACTTTCGTCCCGATCCGGCATTGAACCTGACCTTTGTCCCCAACCAGTCGTGTTATGAACTTGCGTGTGATCCTCTCAGGCTGGCTGCTGAGCAGCAGCCTGATACATGCCCAGCCAGCCTGGGAAAACCTGTCCATATCCGCACTCCACACGGAGCGGCCACACGCGTATATGGTCCCCCATGCTGACCTGGAGACCGCCCTGGCACAAGACAGCCTCAGCCCCCGCAGGATCAGCCTCAACGGTACCTGGGATTTTAAGCTGGTGTATCACCCCGACCAAACACCGGATGGATTTTATAAGCGTGATTTTCAAGGATTTATATGGGATACCCTGCCAGTACCTTCGTGCTGGCATTTTTATGGGTATGGCCGGCCCACCTACCACAATATCATCCTCCCATTCCCCTGTGATCCGCCCCGGGTAGCTGCCGACACCAATGAGACAGGGCTGTATCGCCGCACATTTACCCTGCCTCCGGATTGGGACGGGCACTCTGTTTTCCTGACGTTTGGGGGGGCAGAGTCTGCCCTGTCCGTGTGGCTCAACGGCGAATTTGTCGGGTATCACGAGGACAGCTTCAGCCCGGCCGAATTTGACATTACGCGTAAGCTTGTCCCGGGCCCTAATCTCCTGGCCGTGCAGGTGATCCGCTGGTCTGACGGCTCCTACCTGGAAGACCAGGACTACTGGCGCCTGGGCGGCCTCTTCCGGGAGGTGAGCCTGACCGCCCGGCCTGCCACCTATATCCGCGATATCCGCACAGATACAGACCTGGACAGCCTATACCAGGATGCAACCCTCCGGGTGCGCCTGGACATACAGCAGCGTGACAGCCTGCCTTTCAGGGGGGCCGTCCGGGTCGTCCTGCTCGACCCGGATCAGCAGGTGCAGTGGCGGGATACAGTGCCCGTTTCCCTCACAGCCGCCGGCGTGGTGACCCTGGCGCAGCCCTTCTCACGCCCACGGCTTTGGTCGGCGGAGATTCCGGCCCTGTACCGGCTTGGTATAGAACTCCTTTCGGCCGATGGGCAGACATTAGAAGCCCTGGCCCTGGACATTGGATTCCGGGAGGTGACAATTGCCGGAACAGCTCTTTTGATCAATGGCCGCCGCGTGATGTTCCAGGGTGTCAACCGGCATGAGTTTGATCCCCAGACCGGGCGGGTCATGACGATGGCCCGGATGGAGCAGGACATTCAGCTGATGAAAAAGTACCATTTTAATGCGGTGCGCAATGCCCACTACCCCAACGATCCCCGGTGGTACAGCCTCTGCGACCGCTACGGACTCTACGTCATGGATGAGGCCAATCTGGAGGCACACCACCTCTGGCAATATGAAGGCGACTCCCCGACCGATGACCCGGAGTGGGAGTCAGCGATCGTCCGGCGGGGTTTAAACATGGTCTATCGCAATTACAATCACCCCTCCGTGGTCATCTGGTCCCTGGGCAATGAAAGCGGTGACGGACCCAATATGGAGATCATGGCCGATTCTATCCGGCAGCAGGACCGGAGCGGGCGCCCGATCCATTACGAGAGTTATCCGGTCAATTTTTCGCTGCGCAAAGCCATGAACGTCAACCCCATCCAGGTGGCAAGACTGGTGAGTTTTCAGCTAGAGGGCCCGCAGGTGAGTAATTACGACCTTCTCTCCTCCATGTACCCCTCACCAGCCCAGACAGCAGAGCTGGCAGCCCAGGACTCGACACGCCCCCTTATCCTCTGTGAGTACGCCCACTCGATGGGCAACAGCACCGGCAATTTTGCGGAGTACTGGGATCTCTTCCGGCATCACCCGCGCATGCAGGGAGGATTTATCTGGGACTGGGTGGATCAGGGTTTTTTGCAGCACCTCCCCGACGGCACACCCTGGTATGCGTATGGCGGTGATTTTGGCGACAACTCACCCGACAGCAATTTTTGTTTTAATGGGATCATGTATCCCGACCGGAGGCCCAAACCCGCTGTGGCTGAGGTTGCCTTTGTACAGCAGCCGCTGGCCTTTGAGCCCGCTGACAGTGCTGCGGGCACCCTCCACCTGATCAACCGGTACAGCTTCCTGACCCTGACACAGGTGTCCCTGGCCCTCGAATGGATGGGAGCCTACGACCTCCTCCACCGGGACACCCTCCTGCTCCCGCCCCTGGCACCGGGCGAGACGCTGCTCATCAAACCCGGGTGGCGTCCGTCGCCGCTCCCACAGTTTCTCACCCTGCGGGCACACCGCCCGGGCAGGGATACCCCGCTGGCCATCGGGCAACTGGTACGCCCCGGCATCTCCCCTGCCCAGCCGCTCCCCGAGCGCTCGCCAGTCTCGGAGATCCAGCAGACTGCCGACCGATGGTGGATACGCGGCACAGACTGGACCGTCGAGGTGGATCGAGGTACAGGCGACATCCGGCAGTGGATCATCCCCGGCAACCCATCGGATACCCTCCTGCTGGCAGGCCCTGCCATCACCCTCTGGCGGGCCCCTACTGACAATGATAGGGGGGGCAATACCCTCGTGGCCTCATACGCTACCCGCTGGCGCAGGCGGGGCCTTGACAGCCTGGTGAATCGTACTGCCACTGTGGTGCTGGACACTACGGACCCGGCCCAACCCATTATCAGGACAGAAGGCATCCTGCAAGGCAAAGGCTGGAAAGCCCGCTACGCACGGGAGCTGATCATCCTGCCAGGCGAAATAGAGGTTCAATACGCTGTCACCCGCGGAGATGACACTCCCCTGCCACGGGTCGGCACCCGCTGGCACCTGCCGGCTTCGCCTGACTCTGTCCAATGGGCAGGGCGCGGCCCGCAGGAAAATTACCCGGACCGGCAGGAAGGCGCGCTCCTCGGACGGTACGCCCTGGCTGCCCGTGACCTCTACACCCCTTACCTCCAACCGCAGGAAAACGGCAACCGGGGGGATGTATCCTCGCTGACCATCCGGTACGGAGCGCGCCCCCGCGTACAGGTGACGGGTGAGCCTGTATTTCAGTTCAGTCTGCTGCCTTTCACACCGGAAAGCCTGGACAAAGCCCGACATCCGCATGAACTGCAACGGGCTCCTTATGAGGTCCTGCACGTGGACCATCGCATGATGGGGGTGGGCGGCGATGTGAGCTGGCTCCCTTCCGTACATCCGCCTTATCTCCTGACAGACAAAACCTGGGTGGCCCGGTACCGGATCAGGGTCGTCCCCTGATATATGACCACACGCCGGATACCCCAGGGTATCCGGCGTGTGGTTTTTTTGTCGAGGTGAGAGGACTCGAACCTCCGACCCCTTCGTCCCGAACGAAGTACGCTACCGGGCTGCGCTACACCTCGAATATGGGCGCAAATATCGGGATCGGGGATATGTTATACAAGACCTGCTGGTATTTTTTATCCCGGATCATCGCAGCAGGTCAACTTGTATCGGCGGATTGTTGCAATCCGAAAGTGTATAGTTCACCTGGTATGAATATGCAGGGGGCGGCGGTGTATGATCCTGACAACGACGAGAAGCCTGTAGCCCGCTCATAACCAGAGACTGGTTGCAAAGCCTGAGATTGCCCCCTACCTTTGTCCCTATGTATATCAAAGTAATTTCCAGTGCCCAAAATGCACTGATCAAAGACATACAAGGCCTGCACAAAGCCCGGGACCGGAAAAAACTCGGCCTTTTTCTGGTAGAAGGCATCCGGGAGACGGGGCTTGCCATAGCATCCGGGTATCCGGTCAGGACGCTGCTGTTTTGCCCGGAACTGCTGCCCGAAGACCAGCTCCAGGCCACCTTACCGGGACTCGATTGGCATACCACAGAAGTGGTAGCCCTGAGCCGCGCCTTGTTCAACAGCCTGGCGTACCGCAAGGACCTCCCCAATGTCCTCGCCCTGTGTCAGCTCCAGCCTTTGGCCCTGGACCATATTTTTCTCCGGCCGGATCCGCTGATTCTGGTGGTGGAGTCCGTAGAGAAACCTGGCAATCTCGGTGCCATGCTGCGCACTGCAGATGCCGCAGACCTGGATGCGGTGATCGTTTGTGACCCTCAGACAGATCCCTACAACCCCAATGTGCTCAGGTCGAGTGTGGGGTGTTTTTTCACCCGTCAGGTAGCCACAGCCTCCACGGCAGAGACCATCGCCTGGCTCCGGGCCCAGGGTATCCAGATTTTTGCGACCTCGCTGGCATCCAGCCAGGGATACCATACCTGTGACTACCGGCAGGGTGCTGCCATCATCATGGGGACAGAGGCTACGGGCTTGTCAGGTGCCTGGCTCCAGGCGGCAGATGCCCGCATCAAAATCCCCATGCGGGGTCAGATAGACTCCATGAATGTCTCTAACTCAGCCGCTATCCTGATCTATGAAGCCCTGCGCCAGCGGGGATTTGGTGAGGAAAACGGGGAAACACCGGGTCTCTAAGGCCGGATCAGCACAGGTTGGGTTTGTGTGAATCCACTTTCGCCCCAAAACCGCATATAATACAGCCCGGCTCCCACTCCTGTCAGGTCGAGCGGATAACGTGTAAATACGTCTGCCGGAGCAAGTACCCACTGCCGGTACATACGTCCCCGGGCATCTGTCAGTTCTGCCTGCAAGGTTTCAGGGGTGGGGGTGATCACCTCTGCATACAAGATGCCGGATGCCGGCACCGGATAGAGCCATATCTCAGCCACGGACGCTGCGGTGCGTGCCGATACAGGGTACAATTGCCGCTGCGGGATGATTTCGAGGGGCTGAAGCGCACTTTCCCAACTCAGGGTCACGGCGGCATCCAGCTTACTCTCAAAGTACTCCAGCCGGATCGGATATCTATGCCCGGCCTCCAGATACACACGCCCCGCACTGCGGGTCAGGGCCTGGAGTTTCCACTGGTCTATCAGCTGATGATGGTCCACCCAAAGCCGGACGCCGTCATCTGAGTTGACGATAAAGGTATATTCGCCCGAAAAAACAGGCTCTACATACCCCAGCCAGCGAACGGCATAATCGTCTCCGCCCAGCAGGGTGTCGGCTGCTGTGTCTCCCCATCCAAAGGCTACCTGCGGATCCAGCCGCTCAAACAAGGGGGGACGGTCAAATTTAAATCCCAGTCCATCTGGCTCGTGATAATATTGCCCGAGCAGGCCTGTACCCGTCCCCAGGGTATATTGCCTGGCAATAAACCTGTACACATTCCCCGTATCTGAGGCCCCAAATGTTTTCACAGGGGTTTTGTCTCCGTCCTGCCACTGCTCAAACCGGTACAGCGTATCTCCGATCACCTGCACCTGAGGCACTTCCAGCGTTCGCTTCATATTCACCACTCCGGGTACGGCAGAAGGGGTCCGCAGGGACAGCCCATCCAGATAAGCCGTAAGACCTGGCGGGTGACTGCCCACGGTGATAAAGGTGCGGGCAGGATATATATCAACATGTACAGACTGGTACAACCCGATAGGGTCATAGGCTGTCAGATGTACCCGGTACCATACGTCCGGCGAGACCTCTCCGAGGTCGGGTATCTTAAAAAACCAGTCAGCTCCTGCTACCCCGCCACTGGCTGGATGCACATGCCTGTCATGGTGAAAATCAATCTGCCAGTACAGGTACTCCGGCAGCACTGGGCCGGTCTCCGGATCCACGGCGGCTCCCCGCAGGCGGAGGGTATCACCCGCCCGATAGGTGACAGGCAGGGGAGCGATCACAGGTACAGGCCGCTGGTTGGCCGTGACCCGGAGCAGTGCCGCATGACTGGTCACGGTACCTGCTGCATTAGATATCTGACAGGTGAATACGGCTCCGCTATCCGCCAGCGTCAGGCTGTCCAGCCAAAGTACCGGACCTGCCTCGTCTGCCAGCGGACTCCCATCCCGAAACCATCTGTACCGGAGGGTATCAGCGCCTGAGGCCTGCACCTGAAAGGTCGCCGCCTCGCCCACAGACGCCAGTACACCGGCTGGATGTACCGCAATATACGGTACGCCTGTACCCGCATAATATACCCGCCATAAAGAGCCATCCTGGGCTCCCGTATTATCCGGGATAGAACCGGTACCGTCTCCCCCTCTTGAGAGGTAATACAAGTCGCCGTCGGGTGCCACCCATACCTTGAGGGCCCGCCGTATCCCGGTAGCAAATGTACTGACGATGCTGCCGGTCCCGGGATTCATGACCTTGATAAATCCATTGCAATAGTCAGCAAAAAAGAACCGCCCGTGATAGGCTGCCGGAAATGTCAGGACTTCCGGAGCATAAAAAGCAGCCCCCACCACCGCGCAGCCTGTGGCGTGGTTATACTGATACAGGGGGTTCTGGTACTGATCCACCGGGGGCGTCCCGGGCAGGTACCCCTCTGCAAGCGGCCACCCATAGTTTTTGCCAGCCACTGCGACATTCACTTCTTCTGCAGCGGCATTGCCTACATCGCTCACAAATAACCGCCCCGTGCCTGGCTCAAAAGCCAGTGAAAACGGATTGCGGAGGCCGATAGCCCATATCGTCCGATAGGAGCCGGGCAGGGTCTGATACCAGGGATTGTCCTCGGGTATGGTACCGTCAGGGCGAATGCGGAGGATTTTGCCGAGGAGCCGGTCCAGCCGCTGTGCATTGCCAGGGGTGCTCCCGTCTCCCGTACCGATATACAGACAGCCGTCAGGCCCAAACGCCATCCCGCCACCATTGTGAACACCCGCCGTAAGGGTATCCAGGTCCAGCAGGATCTGCTCTGTATGCAGCGGAATGAAGTCTCCGCTGGCCGTAAACCGGCTCACGCGGTTGTGGTTGGCCTCCGGGACGGTATAATACAGATAGACATATCCGTTCAGGTCAAAATCAGGATCCAAGACGATACCGTTCAGCCCCCGCTCGTTGTAGGTGCCTACCGGCAGGCTGATCCAGGGTGCCGGCAGCAAGGCGCCGTCCCGGAGGATGCGGATGGTACCGTTTTTTTCGCCTATAAAAATACGTCCGTCAGGTGCGCCCGTGATACAGGTAGGGTTGATCCCGGTCACTACTTGCTCCTCTGCAAATCCCGGGGGCAGGTTGGCAGCATACACCCCCGCACTTGCCAGTAACCCCGCCAATATGCCTAGCCCTATTCGTATCCGCATGCTGTATGAGAGGTCACTCCGTCTCCTGGTTAAAATAAATCTTGTAATAATACATCCCCCGCTGGGTATCAAATCCCCGCTCCATACACTCGCCGGCCTCCTCGGTCTTGCGGGGGTCCAGCCGTATCTCGACGGGCACATCCAGCTTGATCAGGGTCTTAAACTCTTTTTTCATGCTGCGGACAGCATACTTTGAGATGGCAAACCCCTCCTCGGCAGGCTGAAGGCCTTTGTCTGTTTCGTATTGCCGCCGGTAGGTATCAAACTCTTCCTTGTATTCGGGGGAGGGAAATACGGTTTCTTTGTATTCCTCCACGTCAAACTCTTTGTTTTTGGCAAAATAGTTCAGGGACTTATTGAGGAAAACCACCTGCTCCTTTTTGTCCTGGTCGCGGGCAAATACATCCTCACAAAAGTCCTTGGTGAGGGTCATAAACGCCTGGGTCTGGTAGCTGTGGTCCATGATGCGCTCTACCCGGAGAAAATCCTCCCGCCAGTACCGGGTGTCTTCCCCGGCTTTGTCCACCAGCATGAGACTGTATCCGTCGTCACCGAAGGTATTAAAAATCAGGCAGCCTTTGTCCAGCTTTTTGAGGTTGATACCCTGCTCGGCCGTCATGGTGAGTTTGTCGTCACCGGGAGCTATTTTCAGGAAGGTATCTTTGTGCTCCGTCTTAAAAATCCCGATTGCCTCCAGGTCTGTGCCATCCACGACACACTCCCGGAAGTGGGCTACATACAACTCACCGCCCCGGACGTGGGGATGCACGGAGACGTCGTACAGGTGCTGCAGGATATGGACTGACTTGGCCAGGAAGTTTTCCCGGCTCTCCTCAAAAGCAGCCTTTACGTAGGTATACAGTTCGTTCAGGTTAAGATCCGCCGGGTGCGTAAACTTATAAAACTCTTCGGCCTTAAACGGTGTCAGAAAATACTCCTGCAGAAGCTGGGCCATCGCCTCATCTGGCTCAAAGAGCTCCGGAGATGCGACAAACCCTTCTTCCCGTATCTTATTGCCTACCCGGTGTACGGCAAGGGTCGTCAGCCGGGCTTGAGAGAGATCTACCATAGTGTATTATAAACGTAACCATTCAGGGTCAGGTACGCAAAACTACAATACCTGTCCGTTTTTTTTGAGGGAAACCATATAGGCTTGCGCAAAAAAGTCTGTGAATATGCTTTCATTTTTTGACATTTGCCAAAAAAGGTAGTATTTTTATCTTAAATTCTCACGCTTCCTTATGACCGTACCTGACATCATCTCCGAACTGGAATCCCTGGGCAATCCCGCCACCAAACAAGTCCTGATGCGTCATGGGGCTCGGGAGCCTTTTTTTGGGGTAAAAGTCGGGGACATGAAGCCGATCCAGAAGCGGATCAAAAAAAACTATGCTCTGTCGCTGGAGCTGTTTGATACGGGTATTTCAGATGCCATGTATCTCGCAGGGCTGATCTCTGACAGCGCACGCATGACCCGCGCCGACCTGGACCACTGGGCTGACGGCGCCTACTGGCACATGATCAGTGAGTACAGTGTAGCCTGGACTGCCTCGGAGAGTCCCTTTGCACAGGAAAAAGCACTGGCATGGATCGGCAGCGACCAGGAGCGGATCGCCTGTGCGGGATGGTCCACCTACAGCGCATACATCGCCATCACCCCGGACGAGCGGCTAGACCTGCCTGAGATCGCGGGGCTGCTGGAGCATATCAGCCAGCATCTGCACCAGGCTCCTAACCGGGTACGCTACACCATGAATGGATTTGTGATCAGCGCGGGTACGTATATCAGCGACCTCCAGGGTATGGCCCTCGACACCGCCCGTATGGTCGGCAAGGTCGCTGTCGAGATGGGCGGCACCGCCTGTAAGGTACCGGAAGCCATCTCGTATATCCAGAAGTCACAAAAAGACGGCCTGCCCCCACCCCGGCGTAAAACCGTGCGCTGCTGATCAGGTTTCCGGCTCCGGGACCGGGGTGATCCGCAGGACCACTTCCTCCCCTGCGGGGGTATGCCTGCGCGTAAGTACCTGCCCGGTCAGGGTCTCAATCGGGGTGGTATCAGGCGCGGCTCCCGCTGTCTGCATCAGCCGCCTGACATAGGCATCGGCGGGCTCCGTGCGTACCTGCTCGGGGGTACCGTACTGGATATAATGCCCCTTGTGCAGGATCAGAATCTGATCTGAAATAGCCAGGGCATCGGCTACATCGTGTGTTACGAATATGGCCGGGATACCTGCCTCCCGGATGATCTGGGGGATGTCCCGGACCAGTTCCTCCTTGGTGAGGGCATCCAGGTTGCTGAAGGGCTCATCAAAGAGCAAAATGGCCGGACGCGGCGCCAGGGCACGGGCAATGGCGATACGCTGCTGCTCTCCGCCGCTGAGCTCGTGCGGGTAGCGGGATTCATAGCCGGGAAGTTTGACACGTGCCAGCTCTTCCGTAACCCGCTGCTGCTGGACGCTGCCAGGAAGGCGGTTGAGCCCAAACCGGATGTTCTGGGCGACTGTCAGGTGTGGAAACAAGGCATAGTCCTGGAATACCATGCCGATCTGGCGTTTTTCAGGAGGGATCCAGGTCATATGGCCGGATACCATCCGCCCTTGCAGGAATACCTGCCCGCTATGGGGCATCTCCAGGCCAGCGATCATCCGCAGGAGGGTGGTTTTGCCAGAGCCGCTCTCTCCTATTAGCGACAATATCTGTCCCTTGCCCAGTGAAAAACTCACGGGCTCCAAAACAAATCCCGGGAAACCACAGGTAAGCGAAACAGCTTCCAGGACTGATGCCGGATTGGACTGGATCATCATGGGGGTACAAAGATAACTAAATTATTCACACAAGCTGAAACGCTGCGAAAAGTCATGGTGCCACAGCCGGGTTTCTTGCTTTAAAATACAACCTTCTCCCGGCCTGCATCTGATATTTTTGTACCTTAGCTCACCCAAACAAACTGCTCAATAGATTACGGACATGTCGCGCCTTCGTCCGCTTGGTATTTTCCTGCTCCTGCTGATTGCCCTGACCGTGCTGCCCGGGGCAAATGAGACAGATATTCCCCCCTCTTCCCTCCACCTGATCCAGGTCATCACGGGTGAAATCCGGCCCAAATCCATTATATACGCGGGAAACGGGCATTTTTTTGCACAAAACATGATGTACCGGCACACCGTCACGGTATATGACCGGCAGTACCGGCAGATCGGGGAAATCTCCGACGAAATCCGGCTGAGTGATTTTCACAGAAGTGGATTCAGTGGTCTGCACCGGGGAGCCCCGGTAGAAGCCACTGCAGGACCGGATGGCAGTGTGTGGATCACCAATTATCAGATGTACGGACAGGGATTTGAACACCCGGGGAGCGACAACTGCCAGAGCGGAACGGCCACCTATGACCATAGTTATGTGTATAAGGTCAATCCGCTGAGTTTTCAGATCGAAAACATCATTGAAGTCGGGGCTGTGCCCAAGTATATCGCAGCCACCCCGGACGGGCAGTACCTGCTGGTCTCCAACTGGTGCAGCGGGGATCTGAGTGTCATCGGCGTCACCCAGGAGGCTGAGATACGGCGTATCCCCCTGGGTGCGTACCCCCGTGGCATCGCCATAGATGCGGCATCCCGCTATGCCTATGTCACTGTCATGGGAGACAGCCGGATCGCCGTGATCAAATTATCAGATTTCTCAGTCACCTGGCTGGAAGGCATCGGACGTACCCCCCGGCATATATGTCTGGACCCCAGCGAGCGATTTTTGTACTGTACCCTGAGCCGGGAAGGCACGGTAATCAAGATTGACCTTGTGAGTGGCAAGATCGTCAAGTCCGCCTATATCGGCAGAGAAGCCCGGAGCATGTGCCTGTCTCCTGATGGCACCCACTTGTATGCAGTCGCTTATGAGGACAATCGCCTGGTCAAGCTGGCCACTGCCGACCTCACCAAGGTAGCGGTAGAACCTACCCGCCAGCAGCCCATCGGTATCACCTGCGACCCTGAGACAGGTGCCGTATGGGTGGCCTGCTACTCGGGAAGTATCATGGTATTTGAAGATACCCGCCCTACCCTCGCCTATGCCCCTGTGCCGGTGGCTCCGGCCCCGGAGACACAGTCTCTCCGGTACGTGCCCGGCAACCTGATCCCCAACCCCGGACCGGTGTTTTATGAACGTCAGGCACAGCCGACCTCCCGCTCCGCTGACACACCGGCGCTGATCTCCCGAAAATATTATATCGTCATCGGCAGTTACGCAAGGCTGGAAAACGCCCGCATTATTTACAACAAACTCAAAGCCAAGGGGTTAGAACCTGAAATTATCTCCGGCGAAAACAACTGGCGCGTCAGCCTCTCCCGGCACACGTCCTACGAGGAAGCTGCGGAAGCCCTGACCAAGGCCAAACAACAATACAATACCGAATGCTGGATACTGACCCGGTAAGTCCTTCCATACAGGAAACCGATGTCCTGATCGCAGGTGCCGGCCCGGCTGGCACGACCTGTGCCCTGGCACTGGCAGAGAGCGGCCTGCGGGTGACACTCGTAGACAAAGCTGCTTTTCCACGCGACAAAATCTGTGGAGACGCCCTTAGTGGCAAAGTGGTCTCCGTGCTCAAGTACCTGAACCTCGCGGTGCGGGATGACCTCTATGCATTTCCTGAAAAACTCGGCTCCTGGGGCATACGGTTTATAGCCCCCTCGGGAGAGGCACTGGATATTCCTTTTGCCAGCCAGGCCTCGCAGGCGATTCCCCGTCCGCCGGGATTTATCAGCCCCCGTCTTGACTTTGACAACTTTCTACTGGAGCAGGTACGGCAGCGCACCGACACCCGGATCATAGAGGGGTTTCCGGTCATGTCCCTCACCCGCACACCCACTGGCATCCTGGCTACCGGGCCGGACGGTGCCCAGATACGGACCCGGCTTCTCATCGGAGCAGATGGTGCGCACTCTGTTGTCACCCGCCAGCTGAGTGACATACGCATGGACAAACGGCACCATAGCGCCGGCATCCGGGTGTATTATCAGGGGATCACGGGATTTCACGAGCGTAACTTTATTGAGCTGCACTATATCCGGGAATTACTGCCGGGATACCTCTGGATATTTCCCCTGCCGCATGGCCGTGCCAATGTAGGCCTGGGTATGCTGAGCGCAGATGTAAGCCGCCACCGGGTGAACCTCCGGCAACGCCTGACAGATATCCTGCGTACCCATCCGGCCCTGGCGGCCCGGTTTGCGAATGCCGTACCCGAGGGGCCTGCCAGCGGATTTGGACTGCCCCTGGGCAGCCGGAGACGCCGACTCTCCGGAGAGCGGTTTATGCTCACGGGGGATGCCGCCTCACTGATTGATCCTTTTTCAGGGGAGGGTATCGGCAATGCCATGATCAGCGGACGGCTGGCAGCCGCACAGGCACAGACCTGTTTTGCCACGCAGGACTTCTCCGCCGCCGCAATCCGGGCTTATGACCAGGCCCTGTACCGCAAAATCGGCAGCGAACTCCGCCTCAGTTACCGCATGCAGCAACTCGTCAATTATCCCTGGCTCTTTGACTGGGTCGTGCGCAAAGCTAACCGGAACCAGGCACTTCAGACCATGTTTACCATGATGTTTGAAAACCTGGATATTCGCCAGGAATTAAGCAAACCAGGATTTTATCTTAAGCTTTTGAATATCAAATAAATTATCTAGTTTTAATGTGTAGTCCTGGTGTGATCCAGGGAAGAGCGATGACTGAACCTTCTGTAACGTACGGAAAAAGCGAAGCAGCAGATTGGGAGGTTACCCGTAACCAGCACACTCTGAAGGCTTATCACCGCTTTCTGACGACCTGGCCGGGCAGCCGGTTTGCGGAGGAGGCTAATCTCCACCGGCTGGAGCTACAGGAAGGCCGCGACTGGCAGCAAGCCCAGCGCATTGATAAAGTATTTGCCTACGAGCAGTTTTTAGATGCGTATCCGGCAGGTGTTTTCCGGGATGAGGCTCTCTATCGGCTGGAACAGCTCCGGGATCGCCTTAAGTGGGAGGAAGCTTGTGCCCGGCACTCTGTGGCTGCCTATCTGGAGTATAAACGTGCCTATGCAAAAGGTGCTCATGTCAAAGAAGCTACCCAGCGTATAGTCGCCCTCCTCAAAACCCAAAGTGGGGCTGACCTCACCACTACTGCCGGCCGAACCGGCCATCAGGAAGAAGACCAGGCCCTGGAACAAGCCACAGCCGAGGATACCCTGCTCGGTTATAACCTGTTTCTCGAAAAATATCCGGACTCCCGCTACAAACAGCAGGTGGAGATCCGTATCCGGCAACTGCTCCGGCTGCAAAAACGACGCGAGTCTGAAGCCGAAGAAGAACAACAAGCCTGGATCGCCGCCGAACGACAACATACCATGCTGGCCTACAGCGACTTCCTGCGTATGTATCCAGACGGTCTGTATGCAGATACGGCCCGCGAACGGCTGACAGCCCTGGAAAAAAAGTTTACCCAGCGGATATGGTCTGACACCTCCTCCCCTGCCATTCACCACCAGGAACCGGAGCCGCCTGCCCCGATACGGCCGGAAGACCGGCATCAGCAAGCCTTTAACCTTGCCCTGATATGGAGCCTGGGATTTGGCAGCCTCAGCGTTGTCTCTTATCTGCTGGAGCCTTTTTTATATGTTTTATGCCTGATTACGGCACTGGTAGTAGGGATATATTTTGCTGCCAATCGCCTCGGATACATACACTTACGTGAGAGCATTGTCTACGCCGGGGGGATCGGCATCCTTATCGGGCTCCTGCTTTTTCATATCTCGCAGACCCTCCTCGCGCATCGGTTTCCTTCATTGATTGCCGGGCTGGTGGTGGGTGGGATCATCGGAATATGGTCACTGCGGTGGTTACAAAACACCCGTACTGCCCGCACCCAAGCTGAACATACCAAGCAGGAACCTTCGTAACAACTGCCGGCCAGATACCCCACCATGTAATCTTGATGCATGACGCTTTTTTCGCCTGACGAACTCGAATACTTGCGGGCCGAGACACCCGGTACCCGACAGGTCATTCACCTCAATCACGCGGGGGCTTCCCTCCTGTCTCAGCCTGTACGTGATACCGTAGTCCAGTACCTGGATGCAGAAATGTTGTATGGTGGCTACGAGGTGCGGGCACGGTATGATGCTGATTATCAAGCAATATACCAGCACATTGCCAACCTGATACGGTGTACCCCTGCTGAGATTGCCCTGACTGAAAGTGCCAGCCATGCCTGGTCGCTGGCATTTGCATCCCTGGATTTCCAGCCGGGTGATGTGATCCTGACGGCCCGGGCCGAGTATGTCAGCAATTATATGACCCTGCTCCGGGCTGTCCGCAAGTACGGTGTAGAAATACAGTTTATCCCGCCTGACGAAACCGGACAGATAGACCTGGAGGCTCTCGCCCGGATGTTGACCCCCCGCGTCAAATTACTTGCTTTGACCCACGTGCCCACGAGCAGCGGGCTTGTACAGCCTGCGGCGGCAGCAGGACAACTCGCCCGCGCCGCTGGGGTGACTTACCTGCTGGATGCTTGCCAGTCGGTAGGCCAGCTTGATGTGGATGTATCTGCTCTGGGATGTGACATCCTCACCGCTACGGGACGCAAGTTTCTCCGCGCACCCCGTGGCACGGGTTTTCTGTTTGTGCGGCAGGACTTTATGGAGCGTACAGATCCGCCTTTTCCAGACGGGTGGTCTGCCCTCTGGCAGGGAACAGGCACCTACGCCCATGTACCGGGCGCACAGCGGTTTGAGGCCTTTGAGTCATCTGTCGCGAGCCGGATGGGATTGGGTGCAGCCGTACAACACGCCACGACCCTGGGCACGCACCGGATACAGGCACAGATATATGCAGTGGCACACCGGCTCCGGCAGCAACTCCGGGACATAACCGGGATAACCGTACACGATCCCGGCGCGGAGACTTGTGGAATCGTCACCTTCACGGTCGGCTCACACCCGGCAGCAGCGGTACAGCAGTATCTGGGGGCCCGCCGGATCAATGTATCCGTCGTATTCGGACGGAATGCCCTGCTGGATCTGGAGCACCGGCAACTCACGGAGCTCGTACGTGCCTCCGTACATTATATAACGACTGACAGCGAAACAGACGCCCTCTGCGAGTCCCTGGCCGCCCTTGTATAAGCCCGGTCCTCAGCGCTCACTGGCTCCGGACACCTCCCGCTGAGACACCAGCGCGGTGTGAATAGCGTAGAGAATCACCTCGGCAGCCGTCGTGACACCCAGTTTTCGCATGATGTTTTTTCGGTGGGTGTAGACCGTGTGCAGGCTGAGTGAGAGGGTATCTGCAATAGCTGATGTCTGATGGCCGGTAGCCATCATCCGCACGATTTCCAGTTCACGGATCGTCAGACGGGTAGGCTCACAGTCTCCTCCGGCATGGGTACGCTCCATCACCATATCCAGGATGCGCCCGCACATAAATTTTTCTGCCCGCATCAGGGCATGTATCGCATCCACGACCTCGGCTTCGTCGCACTCCTTCAGCAAAAAACCCTTGGCACCAAACTCCAGCACCTGGAGTACCTGATCCCTGTGCAGGCCGGAAGAGATAACCAATACTTCGCAGGCAGGCAATAACTGCCGGATCATCCTGACGTCTTCCGTAGAAAAGAAGCCAGGTGCCTGATAGTCCATAATCACCATGTCAGGCTGGTGGGTCAGGCACTTTTCGTACAGCTCGTCCGAATGAGTAGCCTCATCTGCGATTTCCAGATACGGAAACCGGGAGGTTACATACCGGAGGCCTTGCCGGACAAGGAAAGCCGTATCAGCCAGCAGGATACGAATGGGTCTCATGTCAGTATATCCAGATTAGCGCATGCAGGCCCGGGAAATTCATAGGGAATGAACAGACGCAGAAGCTGTTTTGTTTGCTGTGTATTCATACCCTGCTCCGTTGTCTTTTCCGGGTCAAAGATAGTAAATCCCATTCAATGCCAGAAATTGCAGGAGGTATTTCAGAAACACCCTGACTTACCTATCTTGCAGACTGAATGCAGGCAGGATGGAGCCCCTCATTATCAGATCGGATCGTGAATTTATCAGGTTACTCTCACTGGTGCTGGCCTCCTCAGGGCTGGCGGGGCTTCTGCTACTGATGATCAGCATGTTATATCCAGGCTGGCCCCGGATCACCCTGCTGCCTGTATCTGGTGCCTGGGAGGGGCCTCCCAACTTGTCAGGCCTCAACCTCCCCCTTGCTGCCCTGATCCTGGGATTGGGATTACAGTTGCATACCCGGTTTGGGTGGTTTACGTCGCTGGTGCTGACGTGGATCCTGGCAGTTTTTTTTGGGGTAATGACCTGGTTTATGTGGCACAGATGCCAGCTCATCTGGGCTCACCCTGACACCAATCCCGCTACCCCATGGATGTCGCTGGCCGTAGAGTCCCTGGTCACAGACCTTGTGCTTACCCTGATATGCCTTACAGGGGTGATATACCTGATACTGCCCACTACCCGGCGGCTTTATGGCTTCCGGACGGGATACGAAAACTTTCCTTACCCTGACGCTTAATTCCCTACTATGCCGATCCTGACTGCTCCCTCCCTGCTTGCCGCCGACTTCAACCGGCTGGGCGAGACACTTGACTGGCTGCACGAGGCAGGTGCGGACTGGGTACACTGTGATGTGATGGATGGCCATTTTGTACCCAATATCTCCTTTGGACTTCCTGTGATCAAAGCCCTGAAGTCCCGCACCCGGCTCCCGCTGGACGTACACCTCATGATCACCGACCCTGACCGGTATATCACTGATTTTCGCGATGCCGGGGCTGATATACTCACCGTACATGCCGAGGCCTGCCTTCATCTCGACCGTACCCTGCACGCTATCCGCAAGGCGGGCATGCAGGCAGGCGTAGCCCTGAATCCCGCGACACCTATCAGCGTTTTGGAGCATATTCTGCCATTAGCTGACCTGGTCTTGCTGATGACCGTCAACCCAGGATTTGGGAGCCAGCCCTATATCCCCTACGTAGAGGACAAGTGCCGGGCACTCGCTGCCGAAATCCGGCGACGGGGGCTTTCTACCCTTATCGAAGTGGATGGAGGCATCACCCCGGAGACGGGTGCCCGGATCGTGGCAGCAGGGGCACAGGTACTGGTAGCCGGCAGCAGTATTTTTCAGGCGGCCAATCCTGCCGAAGTCCTGCAACAGTTGAAACATTTGCAATGAAATCGTTTGCTCATTTCAAGCTTTGCTGATAAAAGTCTATATCTGTCACCACCTTTTTAATCGCCAGGACGTTATACAAAACATATGTCTTTCTGAACCAGTGCCTCCCCCCCGAGGATTCCTGCGCTCAGGTAGCCATTCGTCCCTCTAGCTACCTTTATATGGACTATGTACTGGCGTTTTTTGCTGTGATACTGAGTATCAACAGTATCTTGCTCTTAGTAGGCATTTTTGCTCAAAAAACTCCCCTGAAAGGCTGGAACTGGGTGACCCTTGTGGTCGAAACCGGCCTGTTAGGTGCGCTGGTGGTAGCTGCCTCCCGCTCTAACTGGCAGATACTCTCTCTGGGATTGGCGATTTCAAGGCTGACCATGATGGCTGAGCTGGCTGTACGCGGCTGGTACCTTCGCCGGCCCCCTTCACCGCTGCTTACGGTCAACTTTTTGCTGGTCATCGCGGCACTGGTAACCCTCCTGAGCGGGTGGTGGGCAGTACTGATGGTTGCGTTTTTTGCGTCATGGTTTATCACCCTGCGCATCATGCGCCGCTTGCAGGCCGTAGGCTAATCCTGATCCTTGTTACCCTTCTGAAACATACTTTTTACGCCGCCCTCTTTTCCGGCGGTTTCCGGCTGAGCTGTAGCAGGAAATTTTTGCCAAAAATTTTACGGCTTTTGCTTGCGCAAATGTAAAAACTCCTGCATCTTTGCATCCCGTCAGACAACAAGAAACAGTCTGATACGCGAGAGTAGCTCAGTTGGTAGAGCACGACCTTGCCAAGGTCGGGGTCGCGGGTTCGAGTCCCGTTTCTCGCTCCAGTTCCTTGCTTGACTAAGATGAGTGATTGATTTCGCGAGAGTAGCTCAGTTGGTAGAGCACGACCTTGCCAAGGTCGGGGTCGCGGGTTCGAGTCCCGTTTCTCGCTCTTTTTATGTAAGCAAAAAGCCACCTTTCAGGTGGCTTTTTGCTTTGATATTCACTTTTGTCTTTTTATTCCAACTGGCTGATCAGGTCCAGGTTATGCCGCTCAATGGGCGACAGCAAGTGTGTTACCGCCTCATGAAGGGGGACATACCAAGCCTGATCTGTGAAATACGCTTGCCACTCAGCCTCCCTGAAGGTATATCCATGTGCGGCCAGTATCTCCTGGCGGATCAGCAGGCGTGTTTCCGGCGAAAATGCCCGCAGGGCTGCCAAACTGCTCAATTGACAGGAAAACATATAGTACTTCCGGCGGGGGTCTATTTTCTGCCAGTATGTTTTTCCTGCCCGCCCGTCAGACCCTAATGGATGAAAAGTAAGGGTAAGTGCCTGCTCAATCACTACTTCGTCTTCACATGAATGATCTTCGTCCTTTTCAAAAACAATCAGCAATGAATCGGACTGATAGACCAGGGTATGTTGATATAAGAACCCACAATCACCCACCGTTTGCTCCAGGGGAATTTTGGACAAAAAAGTACCCTCCCAGTCAAATGTGAACAAGCAGGTGTATTCACAAACCCCGCCCGCATAACACGTTTGGGTGGTCACCAAACCTACATACCCTGGGCGGCTCATCAGGCACTTACCCGTTTGCAGGGGCCCCCATCCCTGATTAGGTAAGTACTGAAAATATTGACTGGCCAACCCCAGCGGTATCTCCTGACCAGGATGCGCAAACATAGCTACCAGCGTTTGAAAGCGTTCCGACTGAGCTGTTGCTGCGAGACAGGAGATCATCCACACTAAAAGCCAGGCACCCTTCTTATACCCTTTTTTTTCCATCGGAAGCAGGTTATCGCACGACAGGCATATACGGCATCAGCATATACGTACCGCTGGCGGGGATATGGCGACGGATCTGCCGCAGGGTTTCGGCCTCTGCGCCCAGGCCCCACTGGTCGAGTGTCTGCCGGGCGGCTTTTTCATTCATCTGGGTCATAATCTCCTCCAGTACACCCTGGGCGCGGGGCTCACGCTCCACGCGGTAGTCCTCAGCTATCCCAGCTTGTGCGGCGGCATAGGTGATAGCATCCTGCAGGTCCCCGATCTCGTCCACCAGCCCGATCTGCTGGGCCTGGCGGCCCGACCATACCCGGCCTTGTGCGATTTTGTCCACCGCGACCGAGTCCGGAAATTTACGCCCGGCCTGCACGACCGAGATAAAGGTGCTGTAGCCCTGCTGAACATTTTGCTGAAAAAAGGCCTCCTCAGCGGGTGACATCGGAAAAGCCGGATTGGCAATATTGGCAAAGGGATGGGTCTCGACCTCATCTACGTTCAGGCCAAGTTTATCCCCGAGCAGGCTCTCCACCTCAAAGAGGATCGAAAAAATCCCGATAGAACCGGTGATGGTATTTTCCTGGGCAAAAATTTTATCGGCCATTGCCGCGATATAATACCCGCCGGAGGCTGCCACATCGGCCATGGAAGCGATGACGGGTTTTATCTCCCGTGTACGGCGCACCTCATCCATGATCATGTCGGAGGCCAGGGCGCTCCCGCCCGGGCTGTTGATACGCAGCACCACGGCTTTGACGTTTTTGTCCTGCCGGGCCCGGCGCAGGGCTTCTGTCACGGTCTTTGAGCCCACTACGTCTGAGCCACTTTTGCCAGATTGAATACCTCCCTCTGCAAAAATAACCACTACCTTATTGACGGTCGCACGGGGGGCCGTACCGGGTGCTTTGGCATACTTCCGCACTTCCATCAGGCTTGGTGTCTGGCCTGGATCTTTGCCAGTCGCCACCGCCAGCCGGTCGAGCACGTCCTGCTCATATACCACCCGGTCTGCAAGCCGGGCTGCCACGGCTGCTTTTCCATTCCCCAGGATAAAAGTGGACGCCAGCTCATCCATACGGGTACGGCTGAGCCCCCGTGAGGCCGCTACATCCGTCGCAAACACATCCCAGATATCTCCCAGGTAGGCTGCCGCCTGCTCACGGGCTTCTGGGCTCATGTCTTTTCGCAGAAAAGGCTCTACCGCAGACTTGAAGGTGCCTACTTTGAACACTTTAGGCTCGATGCCCAGTTTTTCAAAAAGACCGGTATAAAACATCGGTGTGGCAGCCAGCCCGTTGAGCTCCAGCATACCCGTCACCGGCATAAATACCGAATCTGCGGCACTGGCCAGGTAATAACTCGGCTCGGAGTATACCTCTGAATAGGCGTAGATAAATTTGCCTGAGGCCTTAAACGCCAGCAGGGCCTCGCGGATACTTTTCAGGTTGGCCCAGCCGGTATTGACAAATCCTGGCATCTCCAGGTATATGCCTTTGATACGGTCATCCTTGCCAGCCTTGTCCAGGGATGCCAGCAGCTGGTAGATGCCCAGGGGCCGGGTGGCACTGCCGCCTGCCAGCAGGCCGGGCAGGTCTAACCCGAGGGGATCATCTGACTCGTTTTCGACGAGGGTTTGGTTGAGTTTGAGGTGGAGAATGGTACCGGAGGGGACGCTGACTTTTTCTTCAGAACTGCCAATGGCAGCCAGGGCACCTGCCAGCACCATCAGCAGGATCGGAATACCGATAATAAAGGCCGTCAGTACAGCCAGAAAACTCGCCAGATAGGTTTGTAAAAACTTCATGATCAGGGGTTCGTAAAAACAGCAGGATGTCAGGCCGGAAAAAGACAGGCGCTTGTCTGCTGTACCGGGCGAAAATATACTCTTTTTGCCAGTTAATCCGATAGCTTTGCAGGATGATTTTTCTGGGACTCGGCAGTAATATAGGTGACCGTGCCGCACATATCCGGGAGGCACTCAGGCAGATGCAGGCACAGGGCATAGGGATCCTGCGGGTATCTTCGTTGTATGAAACGGCACCCTGGGGGATTGATTCACAGGCCAATTTTCTTAATGCCGTCTGTGAAGTCTCCTGGGCAGGTGATCCGGAGGCACTGCTGACCTGTCTGCTTGATACCGAGACCCACATGGGGCGGCAGCGGCTCTACAAGTGGGGTCCTCGCCTCATAGACCTGGACATCCTGGAGTACCAGCGGCTACACTGGCACTCACCGGCCCTTACCCTGCCCCACCCCTACTACCCGGAGCGGATGTTTGTACTGGCGCCCCTGGCTGAGCTGGAACCTGACTGGATACCGACCGGGCAGCGTGCGTCTATCACGGAGCTGATGGCCCGCCTGAATCCGGCTGATATATTGGCGGTACATGCCCTTGCGACTGATACGCCATGATCCGCTGGCTGTACACCCGGATTCAATACCTGAGCCTGGACGTGGTCGCCGGGGCCATGGCTTCCGGGGGTATGTCTGCCTGGGCCCTGGGGGTCAGGATGCCCCTCACCTGGTGGATAGCGCTTCCCCTGGGTGTATGGGCGGTTTATACTGCTGACCACCTGATAGATGCCTTCCGGCTGCGGGAAATGGCACATACAGAGCGGCATTTATTTCATTATCACTATTTTGGGCCGATCCTGACGGGCTGGGTGATCATCGTCGTGGGGGGCGGTATATACCTGCTCGGCTCGGCTCCTGCCGCGCTGCTTCAGGCAGGACTGGCAGGTGGCATTACCAGTGGCCTCCACTTCCTGCTGATCCGCCTGGCCGGCGGACGCACGTCCCGCCTGCTGATCAAGGAGTTAGGTGTGGGATTTATCTATACGGCCGGGGTATGGGGCAGCCCCGGTGTGTTGTTTCCGGCAGCGGTATCCGCCGGATGGTGGATTGCCGCCGGGGCTTTTTTTTTGGTTGTGATGTTCAACCTGCTGCTTTTTTCCCTTTTTGAGCTGACATCAGATACGCTGGACGGACATACGTCTTTTGTACGGGCGATCGGTGCCCGGAGTGCCCGACGGCTGTTGTGGGGGCTGGGCGTGGGTATGACCCTGCTCGCGGGTTGGCTGGTCCTGACCGGCGTACCTGCCTGGACCCGCACAGGTAGTACCCTCTTATTGATGGGCGGGGTGCATATGGGCTTGCTGGCAACCGAAGGTTGGTCTCGCCAGCACAACCGGTACCGGTATGTGGGCGATGCGGCCTTTATGCTGCCGGGATGGATCTGGATAATCGCCGGACAGGGATAAATACAAGGGGGTATCCGGTTGGATACCCCCCTGCCATACGTTTCAGAACAACTTTATTCTTCGCCTACGACGCTGGCTGCGCCACTTTTGTTGACATTGACGACTGCGGGTGTGCCGTGGTAGGTCACATGTGAAGCGCCTGAGGCCTCGGCATGCAGCTCGCGCACAGCCCGCATGCTGAAGGTGCTGGCACCGCTCTGATGTACCCGCACTACCTGTGCCTCCAGGTCCTCACCATATACATGTGAAGCACCTGAACCTTCGGCCTTCACCAGTCCGGCTGTCCCGGATAGTGTCAGGTTGCTGGCACCGCTCAGGTGAATTTGCAGTTCCTCTGTTTCAAGCGGAATATGGGTATTGCTGGCACCACTCATTTCAATGGAAAACGCACGGGACTTAATCCCATTTTCGCAGTCCACCTCTACCGCCCCTGAGATATCCACCCGGTTCAGCACAGGTGACTCAATCCGGGCCTGGATATGGCCTGTAGCTATATTAAATCCATTTTGGTACCGGACGTGCAGTGTGCTGTCACTGATGCTGACCACTACATTGGCGAGGTCTTTTTCGCTTCCGCTGAGTTTGATATGCGAGGCAGATCCCTGCACAAGCTCCACCTCAAATGCCCCGTCCACCTCTATCGAGTGGAACCCTTCCAGGTTTTCCTGGCGCAGGGCTTCACGTGCATCATTTGTCTGGGCAAGCTGGACATTCCGATTGAAGACGTCTGCGATCTTCCGTCCGGCAAACACCAGGGTGGCCAGGACTGCAAGTCCACCCCAAAACAATATTTTTAAACTACGCATAGGAAAATTAGGTTAAGTAGCGTACAGGTCAAAGATGCACGGACCTTGGCAAGGTTGGAACTGCACTTCTAATATATATGAATACGGGAAATAAATTGCTTCAAATCTCCTGGCACCCCCTGTACTGTCACCCGCTTCCGGAGGGTCACCGGTTTCCGATGGAAAAATACACCCTGATCCGGGAGCAACTCCTCTATGAGGGTACCCTGACCGAGGACAACCTATACGCTCCAGCTCCACTGGCAGAGGAAATCCTCCTGCTGACCCATACCCCTGCTTATTGGGACAAACTCAAACACCAGACCCTGTCGCCAGCGGAGATCCGGCGCACGGGATTTCCGCTTTCTGAGCGGCTGGTCCAGCGGAGTCTCACCATCGCGGGCGGCACCTGTCAGAATGCCCTTTTTGCGCTGGAAAACGGGGTCGCGCTGAATGTCGCGGGGGGCACCCACCATGCATTCACCGACCGGGGGGAGGGATTTTGTTTGCTGAATGACATTGCCATCGCCGCCAACTGGCTCCTGGCCACCGGGCGTATCCGGCAGGCCCTGATCGTGGACCTGGACGTGCACCAGGGTAATGGCACGGCGGAGATATTCAGGCATGAACCCCGGGTATTCACCTTCAGCATGCACGGTGAGGCTAACTATCCCCTCAAAAAAGAAACCTCTGACCTCGACATAGGCTTGCCGACGGGTATGGACGACCAGGCGTACCTTCATACCCTGCGCGAGACCCTGCCCCGGCTCCTGGATACCGTACAGCCTGATTTTGTGTTTTACCTCTCCGGCGTGGACATCCTGGCGACTGACAAACTCGGCAAACTGGCCGTCTCCCGTGCAGGATGCCGGGAGCGGGACCGGATTGTGATGCGGATGTGCCGGGAGCGGGGACTGCCTGTCTGTATCTCCATGGGCGGGGGATACTCGGTCCATATCCGGGACATCGTGGAGGCACATTGTAATACCTTCCGGGTGGCACAGGAACTCTGGTTTTGAGGCAAAACGAGGACTTCAGGTGATCTATATGTACAGAAACCGGTCGAAATTGTAAAAATACAGGTAAAAATGCCTATACTTGAGGCCATACCGAGCATTCCGTTATATGCGCCCATCCCGGCGGGCGTTTTTACATACACCCCTAACCTGCGCTCCTGTTTTACGTATCTGAGTATATACTACCCCACTAAACTGGTAGGGTACTTAGCTTTAACACCCCATTTATGCAACGTATTCTTTGGATTGTGTTGATTTTATTGGTAGTCGGCGGGGGCTGTGCCTATATGGGCGGCACCAGCACCTACAACCAGATGGTCGTACAGCGTGAATCTGTAGATGCCCAGTGGGCACAGGTCGAAAACCAATATCAGCGCCGCGCTGATCTGATCCCCAATATCGTAGAGTCGGTCAAAGGGTATCAGAATTTTGAGCAAGGTGTCCTCGTAGGCGTAGCGGAGGCACGTGCCAAGGTAGGCCAACTGACGGTCTCAAAGGAAGTACTGGAAAACCCGGCACTCCTGGATCAGTTCAACAAAACTCAGGGTGAGTTTGGGCAAGCCATTCAGCGCCTGATGTCCGTCACCGAAAACTATCCTGATCTGCAGGCCAATACCAACTATATGGCCCTGATCAAGGAGCTGGAAGGGACTGAAAACCGGATCTCGGTCGAGCGGAAAAAATTTAATGAATCAGCGCAAGCCTACAATACCCTGATCAAACAGTTTCCGAAAAACATCTACGCCAATGTATTCGGCTTTGATGAGGTCGCCTACTTCAAGGCCACACCCGGCAATGAAACGGCTCCTAAGGTAAACTTCAACTGATAACCTGTCGGGCGGCTTAGGCCGCCCGGCTATCAGCCTATGTCTGATCATACGCCATCGGCCCGGGATTTTTTTTCGCCGGAAGCCTCCGACCATATCATCGCTGCGATACAGGCCGCTGAGCAGGAGACTGCCGGCGAGATCCGGGTACACCTGGAGGATACCTGTCGCCCGGAGACAGCCCTGGGCCATGCCCGGCGCTTGTTTGAAAAATTGGGCATGACCCAAACCCAGGGACGAAACGGGGTCCTGATCTACCTGGCTATTCAGGACCGTCAATTTGCCATCGTAGGCGATACCGGCATCCACGCACTGGTACCGGCCGGGTACTGGGATGGACTTGCAGACACGCTGGTGCGGCACTTCAGGGCGGGTGCCTACGAGCAGGGACTGATCAGCATTATCCGCGACATCGGCCAGCAACTCGCCCTACACTTTCCCCGGCAGGACCATGACGCCAACGAACTCCCAGATGAAATTTCCTTTAGTTAAGGCATTCTCCCTGATCCTGGTACTGTGTATGGCACAACCCGCTGCGCAGGCCCAGTCCTCCCCTGCCCTGCCCAAACCCACCGGATTTGTGACCGACACGCGGGGCCTGCTGACACCGGCGCAGCGCAGCACCCTTGATGCCTTTCTGACACAGTTTGCCCAGAATACCTCCAACGAAATAGCTGTCGCCATTCTTGACCTGCCGGAAGACGAGGTCCTGGAGGAATATACCAATACCCTGGCCCGCAGCTGGGGCGTAGGCGGTCAGGAAGACAACGGCGTACTGCTGGTCGTCTTTCCTGCCGCCCGCCGGATGCGGATCGAGGTCGGCTACGGACTTGAAGGGGCGATCCCTGATGCTGCGGCTTTCCTGATTATAGAAAACACCCTCAAGCCTGCCTTCCGGCAGGAAGCGTATTATGCCGGGATAGACAGCGCTGTGCATATCCTTGCCAGCCTGGCCCAGGGCGAGTACAATATAAGCACCCTCCGGGACTACTACCAGGCACCTGCCCCGCCAGAAGACAATACTGCCGGGTTTGTGCTGATTGTGCTGATCATCGTCTTTGTGGTGTTTCTGAACATATACAACCGCCCCGGCGGCGGAGGCTCCGGCAAGGGCCGCCGCAACGGTCGCGGATATACCCGCAGTGGCCCCTATGACAGCGGTCCTTATGTAGGCGGCTGGTGGGTAGGCGGCGGTGGCTGGGGCAGCAGCAGCGACTCCGGCAGCAGTTGGGGCGGTGGCAGTGACTCCGGGAGCAGTTGGGGCGGTGGCGGTGATTTTGGCGGATTCAGCGGCGGCGACTTCGGTGGCGGCGGCTCCTCAGGCGACTGGTAACAACCCCGCATAACATCGTTTTTTTTCTTTTCACATGGCGCAACGCATCCCTGACTTTGCGATTGTTATTCCCTGCAAAAACGAGGCAGGATACATTGAGCGCACCCTGGCTGCTATCCAGGCACAGGATGCGCTCACCCCTGACACCCCGATCATTATCGCAGATGCCGGCTCCACAGACGGTACGCTGGCCCTGATTGAGGCATTCAGACAGGCAAGCGGGTTGAATATCAGCCTCACGGCAGGGGGGCTCCCCCCCGCTGCCCGCAACCGGGGCGCGGCGCTGGTGCAGGCACCGTATATCTTCTTTATTGACGCTGATATCGCCCTGGGCGAACCTGATACCCTGTCCAAAGCCCTGCGCCTGATAAACAACCAGAACCTCGACCTGGTCGTGACCCATATCCGTTGTCGCGATGCCAACTGGTTTGATCGTTTCTTTTGGGGTGCATATGGGGTATTTGCCCGGCTTAAGGTCATGGGGCCGGTTGTTACCGGGATGTTTATCTGCATCCGCCGGGACAGGTTTGAAGCCATCGGCGGATTTGATGAGCGGATGTTGCTCGGGGACGATGTTGAGATCGGGCGGCAAGTCCCCGCCAGCAAGTTTGCCGTAGCTGATACCTGGATTGAAACCACCAACCGGCGATTTGTGAAAAACGGATACGTGCAGACAGTGCTTGAATATATCAGGGTCTTTTTTTCGCGAAGCCGCCGTTTACAGAATCACCTGACCTATTTTGAAAATACAGCCTCCTGATGGGTGTGGACCGGATAAACCGAGAAATATATAAGAGCAAATACATAATTATTTGAATATCAATTATATACAAACAAACCACTTTCCCATAGATTCACAGCCTGTATGCCAATTGAGTATCACCAAAATTTCATAATTTGCCATAGGTCCAACTGTATATCTTACCGGCCTGTATGTTTCAGCACGCCTAATCATCCCGGCGAAAAAACAACACCTATTTTTAAACATGATCCCTGATTATCAATCTATTATGTTGCCGCTCCTTCAATTTGTAGCTGACGGTCGCCTGTATCGCTCTCAGGAAATCGTACAAGGGCTGGCAGACATTCTTCAGATACAGGATGAAGAACGAAAAGAATTGCTGACCAGTGGCACACAGTCTGTATTTGACAATCGAGTAGGCTGGGCTAAAACCTACTTAAAAAAAGCAGGGCTACTGGACTCACCCAAACGTGCTACTGTGGTCATTACAGAAACAGGTCGTCAGGTATTGGCCCAATCACCGGAGCGCATTGATAACAAACTTCTTCGCCAGTTCCCGTCCTTTGTAGCCTTCCAGCAATCGTCTCGCAGTGAACGTGACCCGGATGTGTCATCCCCGGCATCTTTACCTGAACATACGCCTGAGGAGCGACTCGATCAGGCTTATCAACAACTCCGGAATGCCCTGGCTACTGAACTGCTCGCAAAAGTGACAGACTTATCACCTACCTTTTTTGAAAGGTTGGTAGTCGAGTTATTGGTCAAAATGGGGTATGGAGGCTCTATTCAGGAAGCCGGGAAAGCCGTTGGAAAAAGTGGTGATGAAGGCATAGATGGAACAATCAAAGAAGATAAGTTGGGACTCGACATTATTTATATACAGGCTAAACGATGGAAACCTGGTAACGTGGTAGGGAGGCCGGAGATACAAAAGTTTGTGGGAGCCTTGGCCGGACAAGGGGCCAAAAAAGGCGTTTTTATCACAACTTCCAGCTTTACGCAAGACGCACTGGCATATACGCCCCGTAATGAGACCAAAATTGTACTGATTGACGGAGGCCAATTAGCACAACTTATGATTGACTACAACTTAGGTTGTACCACGCAGCAAGTATATGAAGTAAAAAGGCTGGATAATGATTTTTTTGAAGAAGACTGATTACGGTCATATCTTCCTGCATAAAGTCACCTGCGGAACAATCTTTCTCATCCAGGACTTGTATCTTACAGACCTATTTTGCTGATCTCATGCTCGAAAACCTTCCCCTGCCCGAGTGGGCCCTGGTGAGTCCAGACGGAGGACCTGTCCCGCAGGTATCCCGGTTGGCGGGCCGGCCCCTGCTGTTGCTGATGTTTCATGTGGATTGTCCCGGTTGTATTCACCGGGCCTTGCCTTTTGCCCTGAAATTGTCCCGCGCCTATCCCGACGTACAAGTAATGGCCATCCATACCCAGCCGGAAGGCTTCAACCGGTCGGCTGATTTTGTACTGGAGGCCCTGCGCCAGTTGTCCATCCCCTTTCCGGTATGGCTGGACGAGGGCGACACGACATACAAACGGTTTGGAGCAGAGGGTACCCCACACTGGTGGCTGACAGATCAGGCAGGCATCGTACAAAAATCTATTTTTGGCTCCATGCTCAACTCCCTGCACCGGCTGGACTATGGGCTGTCAGAGATGTTTCAGGTGCCGGGCTGATCAGGGTCCGGTCTGAACCGCCGTGCGGCTGAGTTCGCGGGCGACATACACAGCCGGATCCATGCTGCACACCTCCTGTGGCAGCGCGGCTACCAGGGCATCAAACTCCAGCAAGGCCGCCAGGGCCACCTGTGAGTAGTTTTGGGAGGCATTTTTGAACCCCTTATAATCTGTACGCCAAAGCCGACGGATTACGTCCTGTCCGGTAACGGGATTGCCCGTGCGGGCGACGGCGCCTTCCACATTGCCCACCCCTGCGTGATACAGATGCAACACGAGGAGCCTGAACCAGAGGTCACGCTCATCGTACGGGATGTCAAACCGGCTGGCGAGCACATGGGCCTGTGGGATACACACCCGCGAGATCAGCCCGGCAGCCGCTACGGCTGAGCGGCTCACACTGGCCCGCTCGTCGTAGGACTTTCCGACCTTAAGCCCGTACTGACGGGCCACCCCCGGCATCAGCTGAAAGGGACCATATGCGCCTACCGGAGACCGGTTATTGGCTCCGGGACTTTCGATGAGCAGGATGGTCTGGGCATACCAGGGGTCAACACCATGATCTTCAAATGCTTGTACAGCTTCGATGACAGTCGGCAACGCCTCGAAGTGTTTATAGTAAAATTTTTTGCCGGCCGTCACATATAGTACGGTATGCGCTGGCAGGCCTTTGGCCTGGCGGATGCTGTCTTTAAACAGCTCTTTTTCTTGCCCGGACAAGGTATCCCAGCGCTGGGCGGCGATCACCGCCAGTTGCGTGCGGTCACCTGCGGTGCTGACCAGGGCTGAGTCTTTTTCCAGGTTAATAATACGCCGCCAAAACCGGGTCTGGGGCAGGGTATCCCACCCGCCCGCATATAACCAGCCATCCCACACCACCTCCAGACAGGGATGGGGGCCGCGGGTCAGGGTATCCGGCAACTCCGGACAATCCAGGGCTGTATCAGCAGCCGGAAACACGGGTACGGGCAGGGCAGAAAACTGCGCCACGGGCGACTGGCGCTGCTGCAACGGCAGCAACACACAGATCAATACCCCGGAAATAAACAAAGGAACGTGTTTCCTCCTCAATGCGATGCGTTTCATGCTGGTGACTGCGTCTGACGTTCTACCCCTGATGATGTCTGATAAGCTGCAAAATGTCTACCAGAATAGTATCTGTGTACGCCTCAATGGTACAATCAGTTGGGCGAATCCCCCCCTGCGCCGCTGAATGGGCAGGAGGGGATGTAAGATGCAGGATCATTTTCACCTATAATCAATCAACCGCAACACAGACCTGACCAGATCACTTGATCACCACGGTGCGCTCGTCTATCCCGACTCCCGTGAGGGTCAGGGACTTCCAGGATTTGGGGAGGTTAGACTTGAGTTGCACCAGGCCCTGATCCGTCAGGTCCAATCCGCCAAACCCAAACAATATGGCCTGCAACATTCCGCCTGCACCTGTCGCAAAATACGGGTTGGCACATCCGGGACACTCAGCCAGCACCCCAAAGGGCGGAATCTGATTGGGTCGGTATCCTTTGTAAAACAATTCACGGGCTTTTTCGGGCTCGCTCAGGCGCTGGTAGATGACCGCCAGCAACGCACTGCCCATCGCCGGCCCGCCAGGGCTGAGGCGGGGCTCATAAAATGCCAGGTCCCGGCGAACGGCAGCCGGATCCGTAATCAGTTTCAGGGGAAAGGTCAGCAGGTTGGCATCAGCCTGCTTAATGGTTGTGTCCTGGTACCCCCGGTACTCACGGGTAGTCCCGTCGGGAAACGTCAGGATGGGGATTGCATTGGCGACTTCAGTCCAGCGGGCAGGGGGCGTCTGGCCCAGTACCCGTGCGGCTGTCACGGCATGGCGCAGGGAGGCAATGGCGACCCCGTTCGTAAAGGCGTTGTCGTCCACGTTTTCGGCCCACTCATCGGCCCCGACGACGTTGTTGATATGACAGACGCCCTGCGCGTCAGGTTCCACCCGGCTCACCCAAAATGCCGCGACTTCCCGGAGGATCGGATACCCCCGCGTACGCAGCCAGGCAGTATCACGGGTGAGCTGGTAATAATTCCAGGCTGCCACTCCTACACAGCCGGTGATATGATGCTCAAAAGGCCCCGTAAGCGCCCAGACGGGCGTGGCTTCCTGGCCTGCATCGTCTGATTCCCAGGGAAACATCGCCCCCTGGTATCCGTGTGAAAAAGCATTCTGGCGGGCGGCTTCCAGGCGCTCGTAGCGATACTCCAGCAGAGAGCGGGCGATCCCCGGCTGCATCACAAGCAGGGGCGGGTACATCCAGAATTCGGTGTCCCAGAATACGTGCCCATTGTAGCCCAGGCCGGAGAGCCCCATCGGCGACAGGCTGTATGCAGTGCCCTCCCGCGCGAAGGCATACAGGTGATACAGAGAACTGCGAATGGCCCGCTGGGCTTCGAGGTCGCCTTCGAGGATGATGTCACTTTTCCAGAGTTCAGCCCAGGCGGCTGTGTGGCGGGCCATAAGGCGCTCACGTCCCTCCAGGGCTGCGTAGATCGTCAGGCGCTCGGCCTCGTTGAGCGGGTCTGCATAGTGGGCGGAGCTGACTTCTGAGGCCACAATGTCAAATGAAAAACGCTCCCCGGCCTTTAACCGCTTGTAAAACCGGGTCAGGTGCATATCGTAGTCCCACTCCTCATGAATCAGCTCCGGCATGTGCAGGTTGTGATCCCCAAACACAAAACTCACGGAAGCAGCCAGGGTATGTTTGCCGGTCGGCGTGGCTGCGGTTGAGGTCATCAGGGGCACCTTGGCATGGGGCCGGTCTATGACGCTGTAAAAATTGCTGACCTCCCGCAAAATCTCCGGTGCCCGCAGTACGGCCGCCGGATATATCTCTACGTCCTGGAGTGCCGTGACTTCCAGCGTGATCATGGAGGTGAAGGGCAAGTGACGCAGGGCCGTAGCCGAATATGAGACTGTCACCAACCCCTGGTGCTCAAACGTACTGGTAAAAATTGCCTGCTTCATGTCCAGGCGCTGGCGCATGCCGGAAACATTGGTGGCACTGATCCGCTGGCGGCGCTCAGGCTGGCCCGCAGGCTGGACGTCCAGGTCCATATTGGCAAAGTTAAATCCCCGCAGAATATTGCTGACCCGGCCCCGTCCATAGGTATCAAAAGCGCCGTTGAGCACGATGTCCTTCATTTTCAGCGGTTCCGGGGAGGTCACCAGGCCCAGCATGCCGTTGGCGACGGTGACACCGGCGTAGTGGGCAGGGTCCACCGGGTCCGCCACGAGGTGCCACGGCGACTGGCGCAGGTCTTGCTGGGCAGCTAACCGCAGCAGGGGCAGGAAGAGGGTGAGGAGCAGTAGTTTTTTCATTGGGAATGAGGTTGGGGGTTGGGGATTATGAGTATGAATGTTGGGATGAGGGAAGGGAGTATGGGAAAATGGTTGAATACAAATAGGGAAAATCTGATGATTCGGGGACCTCAGGCGGCAGCGATGGTACGCCGGGAGGATTAATGTTGTATGGGCTGCCGGTACCGCAGCACAACGGGGGCCTGATTATTCAGCAAAAAAATATATCCCTGTCCGCCGTCTGCCAGGCGCCAGGGTATGATATCACGGCAGGATCCGCTGAGGCTGATTCCGCCCTGCGCAGGCCGGACCGCCTTAAATCCAGCCGGGGTGCCCCGGAGCCAAAGGCCTGCGGTGGCATCCTGACGGCCGGGCATCGGGCCTACGGCGTATTGATTGCCGCCGAGCAACAGGTCCTGGTGTCCGTCCTGGTCCACGTCAGCCACAAGGGCCGTCATTACCACACTCCACTGGGCCTCCGGCGGCAGGGGATGCACCACAAAGGTACCACCCTGATTTTCGACCCAGGCGGAGGCAAAGGTCACTGCTTTCCGGCTGACAGCGCCTGCCAGCTCCTCGCGGGTGAATATCCCCTCGACAGTACGGCCTGCAAAGGTTTTGTACGAGCTGAACCGCCGCCGCAGGGCTGGCATCTGCCGGAAAAGGTCATCGCGGCCCGGCATCGGATAACTTTTCCCGTCCCGGAAATAAGAAAGGATCGGATCTGTATCGCCATTGTTGTCAAAGTCCTTGACCAGCAGGCTCACCGGGGTCTCAGGAGCTGGTCGGGCAAAACTGTTGAGCCCCTGATTGCCCGCCACAAAGTCTTCATCCCCATCGCCGTCCAGGTCTGCGACGGCCAGGGTCTGCCACCAGCCTTCTGTCCCCCCCAGCCCTGTCTTGTGCGTTACATTTTCCCAGTTGCCCTGGTTGTTACGCCAGAGGGTCAGAGGCATCCATTCACCCGCGATCAGCAGGTCCTGATCCCCGTCCCGGTCGTAGTCCCAGGCTTGGACATCGGTCACCATGCCCGTGTCTGTCCATTGGGGAAAGGAGTCCCGGCCGTCTGCAAAAACGCCCATACCCTGATTGAGCAGGATTGTAGCCGGGGGTGTAAGTCCATAGCGGCCCGGTACACTCCGGTTGCCCACCCACCCATCCAGGTCACCGTCAGCATCCAGGTCCAGAAATGCTGCACAGGATCCGTTAAAGGCCGCCGGAGGCAATGTGACAGGGTTCAAATAACCATTCCCTGCATTTAGGTAAAACAAATCCTGCAAATGGGGATCGCCTGTCCGCCACTCATTGCCACCGGTGACCAGATACAGGTCCGGATAGCCATTTTGATCTATATCTGCCCATGCCGCATCTGTCACCTCATGGGTCAGCGTATCCAAGCGGGGCATGGAAACAGGCATCAGGCGGCCTGTTTGTTGTGTATGCCACAGGGTCACGGTACGTCCGGCTGTGACCATATCGGGCAGGGTGTCACGGTCGAGAAATGCAAGTGCCATGGCAGGCCCCTCGGCAGCCAGCGAATGCGGGATAAGGGGCTCGCGGTTGTATTCGGAAAAAGTGTTTTCGGTATGTCGCCAGGGGAGCGGAGGACCTGCCTCCCAACGGGCGGGAGGCGGAGGTGGAGACCCGTCTTGCCGGGTTGCCTGTGATTGGTGCAGGGTATAGGTACCTGCCCTCAAGGGTGCGATACGCGCTGTGCGGCCATCAGCCCAGACAATGCGGAGGCTGTCGGCCTGGTCTGAGGTTCCCAGCCCCATGACGAGGGGCACATGTGCCGCACTCTGAAACCCATGTACCGGCTGAAACTCCTGGTACTGAAGCCCGGCAGCGGTATAGAGGTATATTTTGGCCCCGATCCCGCCGGCGGGGGCGGTACCCTGAAGCCGGATCGTCAGGGCATGGACGCCGGGCTGGCCGGCGGTTTCATTGCGGTAAAGAAATGCGGGTTCGTTGACGTTGTTCACGACCAGGTCGAGGTCTCCGTCCAGGTCGAGGTCGGCACAGGCAGCGCCGTTGCTGAAGGCAGGCTGGTCCAGTCCCCATGCCTGGGAACGGTCGCTGAAGGTGTAATTGGCTTCGTTGCGCCAGGCAAATGAACTGATTTTGACCTGTGGCATACGGTTTACGAGGCCCAGATCTTTCCGGCTATATCCCTGTGCGAGTTGTTGCTGCACAGCTTCGTGTGAAACAAACTTCACAAAGTCCATATCATTGGGACGGCGCCATATCCCATTGCTGATATAGAGGTCTTTCCACCCGTCCAGGTCCAGGTCGGCGAGCAGGGCGGACCAGCTCCAGTCAGTGGCATATACCCCCGCATACTGCGCTATCTCGGCAAAAGTACCGTCTCCCTGGTTGAGTTGGAGGGCGTTTCGTGCGTACTGGTGGTGATAGCCGTACCCAAGTTTAAACTGGTAAATATCGTATGAGTCAGGGCCTTCGGAGGTTTTGAGAATGTCCTCCCGTGCGGGCATCATGTCGAGGCTGATCAGGTCAGGCAGGCCATCGTTGTTAAAGTCGCCTGCATCACACCCCATCGAAAACCGGCTTGTATGGCCCATCGCTGTACGGATGGTCTCCCGAAAGGTCCCATCCTGCTGGTTGAGATACAGGTAGTCGTTCTCGTGAAAATCATTGGCGATGTATATATCCGGCCACCCGTCCTGGTTAAAATCCTGGACAGCAACCCCCAGGCCGTACCCGAGCACGCTCCCGTATATACCTGCCTGCGCGGACACGTCCGTAAACCGGGATCCGTCATTTCTGAAAAAACGGTCTCCCGAACGTGGGTCCCGGATCTGACGCTGGCTGGAGTCCCGGTAGGAGTCTGTGCCGTGGATCGAGTGACACAGCAGGTACATATCCAGGTCTCCATCCCGGTCATAATCCAGAAAAGCAGCCTGGGTCGAAAATCCGGCATGATCCACCCCGTAGGCAGCAGCCTGATCCACAAAGGTCATATCGCCCTGGTTGATCCAGAGTTGGTTGGTACCCGTCAGGTTGAGGTGGCGGCTTACCCGCGACAAATACAGGTCCAGGCGACCGTCTCCGTTTACATCTGCGATGGAGGCTCCCGTGTACCAATAGACTGCGGCGGCACCAGGAGTTATACCGGTGCGGGCCGTCACGTCCTCAAACTGAAACCCGCCCAGGTTGCGGTATATCCTCGGGGGGAGCATATTGGCCGTAAAAACCAGGTCAGGCAGGGTATCTCCGTCCAGGTCTCCGATCGCTACCCCTCCACCATTGTAATAATACAGGTAGTTGAGAATATTGAGGGTGTCCGTATCGGTGAGCCGGTTTTCAAAGTGGACACCGGTAGCGGCAGCAGGCATCAGGGTGAAGCGGGGCCGGGCGACCGGAGGTTGCTTACATCCTGCCATACCAATCCCGGCAATGGCCAGCAACGCCATCAAGGATACCCGCACGCCCGGAATTCGCCCCGGGCGCAAATACTGACAGATCAGCCGGGTGCCTGCGTGCATAAGCGGAAAATTAATAGGTCAGTAACTCCATACGGTCATTGTTGCGGGCCACCAGTACAGCCGGTTTACCACCACGTTTGATCAGGGCCATCCGGCGCACCTCTCCGATGATGGCAAGCCCTGATTGTTGCATAGGCACCGGATTAAAGTGGCCCTTGCCGTCTCCTCTGAGGTAGAGGCCGTAGGAAGAATTATAACCGCCCACTTCAGGTTTTGCCCGCCAAAAATTACCTCCGATCAGCAGGTCCTTGTGGCCATCCTGGTCCACATCTGTGGGGATAATCGCATATACCGGCGCGATCTGGGCC
Source organism: Bacteroidia bacterium (assembly GCA_033762375.1). Classification (GTDB taxonomy): domain Bacteria; phylum Bacteroidota; class Bacteroidia; order J057; family J057; genus RDXT01. The sequence continues at coordinate 14,936 of JANRLQ010000001.1, read as the reverse complement.
ATCGTAGGCAGGTGAACGGCTTCAAACTTGCCCCCCTGGTTGAGCCAGACGGTGGTCCGCATCTCATAGGCATAGTGGGTGATCATTCCTTTGCGTTGCTCCGGGGTGAAAATATCCTCGATGGTTTGCTCCTGATAGGTCTCGTACTTGAGGTACTTGCGTTTCAGGATGGGCATCTGCATCACCAGGTCATGGCGGAGGGCCAGGGGAAATGAGTTTTCGCCGGAAAACACACACACGATCTGCTCAATGCTGTTGTTCTGGTCAAAATCATTGACGTGCATACAGACCGGATGCAGACCATCGGCCTTAAACCGTGAGTTGAGGCCGTGATTACCCCCGATCAGGTCGGTATCACCGTCGCCGTCTATATCATCTGCGACGAGGGTATTCCAGAATCCATGGCTCTGGCCGAGGCCCATACTTTCGCCGGACTCCGTAAGTTTACCACCTGTATTTACCCAGACTTGTATGGGCATGTACTCACCTGCTGTCACCAGATCAGGGTCCCCGTCCCGGTCAATATCCGTCCACAAGGCATCGGTAAACATACCTGTCTGCATGAGGGCCGGTGCGACCTGGGCTGTCGCATCCGTAAACTGTCCCCGGCCATTGTTGGTGAGGATATAACCCCGTACAGGCATGCCGTACTCGAAGGGCTTGAGGCGCACGCCGACAAACAGGTCCTGATCCCCATCGCGGTCATAGTCTGCCGCAGCTACGCAGGCAGTGCTTTCGAGGCTGCCGGGGAGCCGCTGCGGAGATTTGGTAAATCGCCCGTTACCGTTGTTCAGATACAGGCGGTCGGCGAGCGCGTCAGAAAAGGAGGAAAACTCATTGCCCCCGCTGGCTACATACAGGTCGAGGTCACCATCATTGTCTGCATCAAAAAACACACAGTCCGTATCTTCAGACACACTGTCCTGCGCCAGTACCGGGTCTGCTGACCGCTGAAACCGTCCGTTGGGCAGTTGAAAGTACAGGGCGGATTCAGCATTTTTGGCATTGCCTACAAAAAAGTCTTCCCGCCCATCGCCGTTTACATCTGCTACGGCCATACACGGCCCTTCAGCGGACAACATATGGTAGATGAGGCGGTCCCGGTTAAAGTCCTGGAAGTCATTTTCGCGGTGACGAAAATCTATCCCACTCTCTCCGATCACGGACGTAAACAAGGGTTTACCGTTGGTCACAGGCCGGGTAGCGGCGGAGTCAGCTACCCCGTCTTTCATGCTGAGTTTCAGGACCTGATCCGCAGGTACATCTGTGAGGGTAGTCCGGGTCAGGTCCGGCCACCATACCACGAGGGAATCCACCTGCGTGTGTGCTCCCAGACCAATCCGGGGACGGTAGTCAACCGTAGCCTGAAATCCCCGCATGGGCATATGCTCGACATAAAAGACCTGTCCCTGGTGATAAGCCGTGATCTCGGTCCCGATGGCAAAGGTATTCTGATCCCGGCCTGTGAGCTCAAATGCCAGGTAATGCCGGTCCTGATGCTGGGAGGTGGCCTCATTCCGATACACAAAAGGTGGCATGTTACAGTTATTGGTCACGAGGTCGAGGTCACCATCGTTATCAAGGTCACCGTACGCAGAACCATTCGAAAAACCTGGCTCCGCCAGGCCCCAGGCAGCCGCCTGGTTGGTGAAAGTCAGGTCCCCGTTATTGCGGAAGGCATAGTTGGGGAGTTTGACGGAAGGGATTACCTCAATCAGTTTTTTGTAGTCCACCCCGGTACGTTTTACGACCGACTGCACGAAGCGGGGATCAGCAGCAAAATTCAGGAAGTCCTGATCCGTCAGGTCCTGGTAGATGCCATTTGCCACAAAAATATCCTTATATCCATCCTGATCAAAGTCTGCCATAAGGGCCCCCCAACTCCAGTCAGTGCTATAAACTCCAGCCATGCGGCCTATTTCACTGAACATGAGGTCTTTACCATTGGCAGCGGGTCCCCGGTTGAGCTGGAGTACATTGCGGGTGAACTGATGGTAGTATCCGGTGCGGAGGTTGAGCTCGTACTTGTCCCAGTTCTCAAAGGTTGTTTTGGTTTTGAGGCGGGCATCTCCATCGGGGAGCATATCGGTCACAAAAATTTCCGGGTATCCATCGTTGTTGAGGTCCGCCATATCAGCCCCCATAGAGGCTGCGCTGAGTTCCCGGATCGCAGTCTCCAGTGACTCGCTGAAGGTACCGTCCTGGTTATTGATATAGAGATAGTCACGCTCAAAAAAGTCATTGGATACATAGATGTCCTGCCAGCCGTCGCGGTTGACATCTCCTACGGTCACGCCCAGCCCAAATCCGATAATGGAGCCATAAATACCTGCTTGTTCGCTCACATCCACAAACCGGCCGCCTTCATTCCGGTAGAGTTTGTTACCGCCGAGGGAGTCCCGCTCACTGCGTTGGTTGCGGCGGAGATCAAATCCTCCGATGGGCCGGAATGAGTTGTTGAGCAGATAACAATCCAGGTCGCCGTCTTTGTCATAGTCAAAGAAGGCAGCATGGGTAGAAAAGCCCTTGTCATTCAGACCGTATTTCTCTGACTGCTCCGTGAAAGTCAGGTCACCGTTGTTGATAAACAGTTCGTTGAAGCGGCGGCGGCCCTCGGGTTTGCCAGCCTTACATACGTAGAGGTCAAGCAGTCCGTCGGCATTCACGTCGGCAAAACTCACACCGGTAGCCCACGAGCCTTCGCAGGCGACACCGGCCCTGGCTGTAATGTCTTCAAACTGAAAATTGCCTTTGTTGAGGTAGAGACGGCTGGGTTTCATATTTCCGCAGAAATAGAGGTCCATCAGGCCGTCATTGTTGATGTCACCCATCCCGACGCCCCCGCCGTTGTAGAAGTTGCGGTAGGTATAGATGTTAAATTCCTCGTCAAAGGTAAGGCTGTTTACGAAGTCAATTCCGGTATAGGTGGCCGGCATAGTCGTAAAAAGGGTCTGACCGGGAGGAGGCGCCTGCTGGGCTGACTGACAACCCGCCAGCCAAAGTATCCAGCCCGCCAGACAGGCCCGGAATACAGATCGGACAAAAGACAAGGATACGAGTGGCATGGTAGCTGGCTATCAGTTAGAAGCTTGTTTTTCTTTTTTCTCCAGTTGTCTCTCCCGGAGCAGGTCCGTAAATTCTACTTTGACAAACTGATCATCCACCTGATACACCGTGAGGCGGCGGTTTCCATCAATCTTGACATGTACTTTTCGCTGGGGGTCGCGGGGACTGGCGACCGTAAAAAAACCGTTTCCGTACCACTTCTCCATGAGATTCAGTACATCCTGCTCCAGGCTGTCTGCAAACATGCCCCGGTTCCAGGGTGCCCAGGCTTTGTAGCGGAAGGTCACGGGCATTTTATATATCCGGTCATCGCTGAACTCCGGATAAAAATCCATATACGCCTCATGGCGCATGTCTTTGAGTTCTTGTTCGGCACTTGTATTGCCGGGACCGGCTTTGATAATCTCCTGCTTGTTCAGCTCCCAGCAAATGGCATAAAATTCTTTGGAGGTCATGCCGAGGCTCAGGCCTAAAAACAACGTATCTACCCGCTGCCCACTGCTCAGGGCTTTCTCCACGGCACGGTCGTACTCAGTGGGCAGCTTACAGGCTACCAGTACCAGCGGCAGTACCATCCAACACACAGCGCGAAACATAGGATTCAGGCTAAAATGTACAGGTAAATATAGGGGGTATTTGAAAAAAAAACATGCTGACGCCAGAGACCCGGCGCCAGCATGTTTATGAGCGACAATCTACATCAGGCCAGGCTTAGTAGCTTGGGTTCTGCTGCAGATTCGGGTTAGCGTTGATCTGCGGCTGCGGGATCGGGAATACGTTTTTGGTCGTAGCAGATACATCCGGCTTGAAGCGACGTGCATCGTTGTACTTACCAAAACGGATCAGATCCTGGCGACGCCAGCCTTCGTAGAAGAACTCACGACCACGCTCAGCGAGGAGGTTGTCGGCAGTCAGTTCAGCAAAAGGAGCTACACCTGCGCGGGCGCGGATTTCGTTGACGATGGCCAGACCAGCAGCGGCATTGCCCAGGCGCATTTCTGCTTCTGCTTTGGTGAGCAGCACGTCAGCATAACGCAGTACAGGGAAGTCGTTGTCGAGGTTTGGGGTAGCACCGTCAGCATACTCAAACTTACCTACCCGTACACCAGCCTGACGCAGGGCATTGGGGAAGTGCTCGTTGATTTCTGGGGTGAAAACCAGGGGTTTTCCATCCGGGTCAACAGGCTTGGTAGGATCGGTCTCAGCACCGCTGTCTTCGAGCGGGGTACCGTCAGCAGCGTACTGCTGGCCTACCAGGAAGTTACCGTATCCACGAGAACCACCGGTGCGGCGGATATCGTTCTCTTCGTAGGACTCATAGAACTCCTGGAGAGAGCAGTATCCGTTCCATGGCTGCTGCTGGAGGTTGAAGCTAGCCTGGCTGCTGTAGTGCAGGGTCATCTGTGGCAGGTTGAAACCCTGTGCATTGATCTGATCGTAAGGGATTGCAAAGACAGTTTCTTTGGAACCACCATTCTCAGAAGCAAAGTTGGCGAAGTAGTTAGGCTCAAGGTTGTACAACCCGGAGTTGATTACTTCATCAGCAGCAGTTTTAGCCTGAGCCCACTTGGCAGTGCCGGTATATACCTCAGCGTTGAGGTACAGTTTGGCGAGCAGTGCCTGACCAGCGTAGTAGTTAAAACGGGCGTAGGTGCTCTGATCTTTAGCTTTTTTCAGCTTAGGAACGTTGGCCACCAGCTCGCTTTCGATGAAGTTAAATACCTCAGTACGGCTTTTGGTAGCAGGCTGCGCTTCAGCTTCAGAGAAAGCCGTTACGATCGGTACGTTACCATAAGCGTCCAGGAGCCAGAAGTAGTACAGGCCACGCAGGACTTTCAGCTCGGCGATAAAGCCTTCAGCATCAGCCTGGGTTACTTTGCCTTCTTCTACCAGGTTCTCAAACAGCTCAATGATACGGTTACAGCTGGATACCCCGCCGAAGAGGAAGTTCCATCCGTTGTTGACAGACTCCTCAGCCTTGGTGTACTCGTGGCGGTGTACCCGGAGCCACTGTCCGCCGTCAAACCAGTCATTACCCCGCTGAGGGATCATGATCTCGTCAGAAGACACTTCCTGCAGTGAGAAAATGCCGTTGTGACCTGCAAATCCATAAAGGCCGGTATAAGCGGCACCCAGGGATGCGATAAACTCTTCTTCCGTTTTAGGGAAGTTCTCAGCTGTCAGGCGGTCAAACACCTCCTCGTTCAGGTCCGAGCAGGACTGATTCACGAGCGGCGTTACGACCCCGAGCAGCAGAATAGCCAGAAGAGATCTCTTTTTCATCGTTTTGGTTACTTAAAGTCCTTATAAGTCAAAACATAGAACTTTTTTAATTTGTTCTGATTTTTTTTCAAAATCAGAAATCAAGGCTCAGACCTACGGTGAATGAGCGGGCACGGAAGTAGGTACTGCGGCGGTCAAGACCTGGAGCCAGTACGTTGTTGCCGAGTGGTGGCAGGGCACCGTTGTCAGTCTCTCCCGGGTCAGCAAACCGTACGGAAGGATCCGGACCGGTATAGTTGGTGATCACGAAGAGGTTCTGACCGGATACAAAGATACGGGCATTAGCAGCTTGTTCAGCACCCAGCTTCAGGTTGTAGCCCAGCGTAGCGTTGTCCAGGGTTACGAAAGAAGCGTCTTCTACGTAGTAGCTGGAGAACTTGGACGGTGGCGCGGTGTACTCCTCGGTGAAGTACTCGGTATTTACGTTGTTGTCACCCGGACGAGAACCCAGAGACTCATAGAATACCCGGTACATGTTCACGAGGTCATGGCCAAAGTCACCCCGGAGGAAGAAGCTCAGGTCGAGGGATTTGTACTTAAAGGTGTTGTTGAAGCCCAGGGAGAAATCAGGCAGACCGTTGCCGATGACTTTCTGGTCTTTGGCATCAATCACGCCATCTGGCTCCAGCGGACCGTCTCCGTCAGGATCCTGATCTACAAAGGTATGGTCACCATTGGCAAAACCACTGTGCTCATAACCCCAGATCTGGCCCAGCGGACCACCTGCTTCTACGACAACCGTAGGCAGGTTGTTCAGACCAGGTGCACCTGGAGAGGTGGACTCGTCAAACTGCTGACCACCAGACTTGAAGAACTGGAAAGTCGGGTTCTCTACAGACAGGGTATCGATGATCGTGTTGAAGGTAGAGAACAGCAGGCGTGGATCGTAGGAGAAGTCTCCGCTCTTGATAGAGGTACCAATGGCGATTTCTACCCCGGAGTTGCGGAGGGCAACGTCCTCAAGGTTAGCAATCGTACGGTTGGCCTGGTTCGGTGGAACGGGAACCGTTACGTTGAAGATCAGGTCAGTCGTGGTACGGGTGTAGTAGTCAATAGAACCAGAGAGTTTGTTGCCGAAGAAAGAGAAGTCAACACCAGCGTTGATTTCGTCTTTGATCTCCCAGCGGAGGTCAGGGTTCGGGTTGAAGGCAGGACCGTAAGCCGGTACAAACTCACCGTTGTAGAAGAAGTTGCTCACACGCTGGAAGAGCTGGAGTGACTGGTAAGAGTCGCGGGGCAGGTTACCGGTCTGACCGTAACCAGCGCGCACTTTCAGTTGATCCAGGGCAGCGATGTCAACCAGGTTAGCTACGTTGATACCCACAGATACACCTGGGAAGGTAGCACGCTTGTTGTTAGCTCCGAAACGGGTAGAACCGTCATTACGGAGAGAGGCCATGATGAAGTAGGTGTCGTCAATGTTAAAACGAACACGACCAAACACAGACTCCAGGGCATACCCGTTTTTGTAGCTGAACACGTTACCGAGACCTTCAGAGAAGTCACGGGCGGCACCGAGGTTGTTGTAGGTCAGCGCGTCAGAGAGGAAGTCTCCGCCTTCTGCTCCAAACCCTTCGAAGAGGTACTCCTGATAAGAGTAACCAGCCAGCACGTCCACGTTGATATTGCCAAACTGTTTTTCGTAGTTGACTGTACCTTCGAAGAGGGTGTTGGTGCTCTCGTCATTGGTACGGGTAGCAAAACCATTGCGGTTGAAACCACCTCCGTAGTAAGCACGCTTTTGAGAGTAACGGCCATTGAAGGTGTTTTCGCGCTGTACAGAGTAGGTAGCGCTTACTTTCAGGCCTTCGATGATCTCATAGTCACCGCGGATGCTGGCGAGCAGGTTTTTGAACTTGCCGTCGTTTTCGTTTTGCTCTACAATGGCTACCGGGTTGAAGTAGTCAAAGTTTTCTTCCTGATAGAACCCACCGTATTTGATACCCAGGGCGCTGTTTGCGTCAGCGAATACCGGAGCGGTAGGGTTGTACAGGTTAGCATACCGGAGGGCATCCCGCATGCCGTACTGAGCGTTGCGCTCGGTAGCAGACAGGTTGGTGGTGATGGTCAGTTTTTCGTTGAGGGCTTTCTGAGTCAGGTTCACCCGGCCGTTGAGCTGGTTGAAGCCGTTTTTCAGGAGGATACCCTGTACGCCGCGGTAGTTGAGTGATACGCGGTAGCTGGTGGTGCGGGTACCGCCGGTCAGGGACACGTTGTGTACCGTAGAGCGGGCATCGCGGGTTACTTCATCCACCCAGTCAGTTTCAGTACCACGGTTAGGACCACCGGTGGCCACAAACTCAGCAGCGTCCATGACAGATACCCGCTTGGCGATCTGCTCGATGGTAGCAGTGGCAGTGTACTCTACGCGGGAGGTTCCGGGCAGACCTTTTTTGGTGGTGATGATTACTACCCCGGAAGCAGCCTGGGTACCGTAGATAGCGGCAGCAGAACCGTCTTTCAGGACGTCCATAGACTGGATGTCGTTAGGGTCCACAGAGCGCAGAGACGCACCAGGCACACCGTCAATGATGACCAGCGGCTGCTCGTTCTGGCCCAGGGTGGACAGACCACGAAGGCGGATAGCAAATCCGGCGTTAGGATCGCTACCGGTACGGGAGATAGAAAGACCCGCTACTTTGCCCTGAATCAGCTGAGAGGGATCGTTGACGAGACCGCGGTTGAAGTTTTCAGCTTTTACGCTGACAATCGCGCTCGTTACCTCTTTAGCTTTTTGGGTACCGTAGCCTGTTACGACTACCTCTTCGAGTGAGAACTCACTCTCCAGAGAGATGTCCACCGTGGTACGTCCGTCGAGTGGCACTTCTATGCGGGCAAAGCCCAGGAAAGACACAACCAGGGTAGCGTTGGTGTTGGGCACGGAGATGGAATACTTACCGTTGTCATCGGTAAATGTACCCGTTGTAGTGCCTTTTACCAGTACCGTGGCGCCTTCCAGAGCAGAACCATCGCGGGCGGATGTTACCGTACCGGTAACTACCGTCTGGGCAAACAGGCTACCGGCACTGACGAAAACCACCAGCATGACCAGAAGTCTGCGAAAAGCATTTGATCTGCTTTTAAGGTTCATAACAGTAGTAGTTAATGTGCATGAGAAAAAATTACGGATATAGGAAAAAAAGAACGGATTGTCACAGTTGATTCGCTGCTCCCTCAGAAAACCCATCAGGAAAAAAAACAGCAGCGAAGGCCAGACCTGGGTCCAGCCTCCGCTGTTTACCTATTTCCCCATGAGTGGGCCCTTCCTGAGAAGGCAATAATTTGTGCACGAGTGTCAACGGTTTGTATAACAGTAGTAGTCTTTTCAGCCAGGTTGCATGCAGTATTACCTGTAACAACCTTTGCCCTAGTCTTAAATGGAATTCGAAGTTTGGCAAATTTACTGTACAAGTCAAGTACTTCCTCCAGACATATTTTTTTGGGGATATACGAAATCGTTTACGTTATCCTTTTCGCTTGCTAAAATTTTTTTTACATTTTCGGGCGAAAAGCCCCACTTTTGAGAAAATTTCCCCTTTGGCCCCATGAATAGACGCCAGACCACCCTTTCTGATCTTGCTAAAGCCCTGGGCATTTCCACGGCCACTGTCTCCCGTGCGCTAAAAAACTATCCGGATATCAGCACCGAAACCAAGGTAAAGGTGCTCGAAATGGCCCGCTCGATGCACTACCGGCCTAACACCCTCGCAGCCGGCCTCAGAATGCGGGAGTCTAAAATTATTGGGGTCATTGTACCCTCTATTGTGGACCATTTTTTCTCATCGGTCATCAAAGGTATCATGGAGGTCGCCTACCAGGCAGACTACCGGGTCATGCTCTGCCAGTCTGACGAATCGTATGAAAAAGAAGTGGCAGATACCCGGGCATTATTTGCCAGCCGGGTGGATGGAATTCTGGTCTCCGTCGCACACGGCACGAAAGAATATGAGCATTTTGAAGAAATACGTCAGGCAGGTGTGCCGCTGGTATTCTTTGACAAGGTACCTGCCGATGTCATAGGGGTCTCCAAGGTCGTCGTTAATGACTATGAGGGGGCACTGCGGGTAGTGGAGCACCTGATCGGGCAGGGTTGCCGCAGGATCGCCCATTTCAGGGGGCCTATGGTGGCATCTACCTCCCGTGAGCGATTCCGGGGGTATGAGGCTGCCCTTCAGCAACACGGGATACCCGTGGACCCGTCCCTGATCTATGACTGTGAGGACCTCACCCTCGAAGAAGGCATCTCCCTCTCCCAGCGCCTGCTCCGGGAGCATAGCGATTGTGATGGGATCTTTGCCGTTACAGATACGGTTGCACTGGGAGCGGCTACGGCCCTCAAGCAGGCAGGCAAGCGTATCCCCACTGACCTGGCCGTAGCCGGATTCAGTGACTGGAAAATATCTTCCATCGTAGAGCCCCCCCTCACCTCTGTCGCGCAGCCCAGTCTGGAGATGGGCCGTAAAGCGGCTGAGCTTATCCTCCGTGAGATCAATGCTACTAAAGACGAACTCCCCTTTGAGGCCGAAACCATCATCCTGGATACGGAACTGAAAATCAGGACCTCATCTCAGCGGCGACCGGCGTCATGATTCCTGTTTTCGTAATTTATTCACCCGGCAGGACGCCATACCAGCCAAAATGGTTATCTTGCGCCCGTTACTCTCTATATGGGCAATTTCCCGCTATCCTTTGATGAAATACGCGCTTATTATGATACCGAAGTACCGGAGGTCATGCTGCGTATTACCCAGAAACCCTCGTTTCAGGCCCTGATGCCGCACCTGCTGCCGGACATCCCCCTGCCTGAGGTTGAAGCTGGGTTCAGATCGGTTACTTCGACCTGGGATTTTCAACGAAAATATATTCATAAAGCCATCCGGTCCATTATATCGGACAGCACTGCAGGTCTGTCGTGCGAAGGCCTGGAATATGTAACGCCAGAGACCCCCCGGCTTTTCCTCTCTAATCACCGCGACATTATCCTGGACTCGGCTTTTCTGAATGTCCTGCTGTTTGAACATCAGGTGCCGACCAGCCATATCGCGATCGGTGACAACCTCCTGGTATCGCCGATTGTCTCTGACCTGATGCGCCTCAACAAAAGTTTTATTGTCCACCGGGAGGCCCCCCGGCACCTGATGCTGGCATACTCAGAGCGGCTGGGACGGTATATACGGCACATTATTACGGAGGTCAAAGAGTCTGTATGGCTTGCCCACCGCAATGGCCGGAGCAAGGAAGGCATAGACCAGACCCATACAGGTCTCCTCAAAATGCTCACCCTCGGCGGACCTGACTCCCTGGCGGATAACTTCAACCAGCTCAGCATCTGCCCGATGGCCATATCCTATGAGTATGAGCCCTGTGACTGGCTCAAAGCTGAGGAGAAGGTCTATCACTACAAAAATATCCCCTATCTCAAGGACGATAAAATGGCGATGGTACGGGGCATCCGTGATCCCAAAGGACGCGTTCACCTGGCCATCGGGGCGCCTCTCCACCTGCGGGAAGAAGACGTAACCTGCCACCCCACACGGAATGACTTCCTGCGGTGGCTCGCCGCTGAGCTCGATATGCGTATCTGGCAATACTACCGGAAATGGCCTACCCATTATATCGCCCACGACCTGCTGCACCACACCCAGGCCTACGCCGAACAGTACACGCCGGATGAAAAAAATGCATTTGAAGCACATCTGGAAATGCGGGTAACATCCTGCCCGGATCACAGGGACGAGATCCGCACCCAGATCCTCAAGCTCTATGCAAATGCCCTCTCGGCCCCTGTCTGAGCAGGATTATTTGCCGGATGAGGTCCCGATCGCATACACAATTGAAATTTCCTGACTTTTGCCCGATTCGTACAGGTAAAAACTAAGGCTGACAGTCCCGTCTCCCAATGTTTCATCTGAGCGTATCCCCACATCTACCACCCGGCTCTCTCCCGGGGGTATATCACCTATATATACCTCTGCGGGTAATACCAGGCCTGTCTTCCGGGAAATTTCCTGCGGTTTTACGACCACCCGTACAGCTGGATACTTGCCAGTATTTTCCACACTGAATGATACAATGGCTGACTCTCCCGGCTCAATCACACGGTTGTCATTTTCATCTGCCAGTTCCGGTGTACGTGAGAGGCGGAGCTGCGGATACCCAAAGTCCATCTGGATCGGTTGGCTGCGGCCAGTGGCCACCTGCGCCCGGACGTTATGGGAGGCCATCACTGCCCATACCAGCAAACAACAAATCAGGGAAGTACGCATCATCTGAAAATAACTAGTGTGTTTTTTGTACTGAAATAGCTCCCCGGAGATTGTGATCGGTATCCAGCAAGCCGATAAAATAGTATCCATCTGCCAGGAGAGAAAGATCCATCCTTACTTCTGCATTTGACAATACCCGCACCCGCTGCTCGGGTACAGAGGTGGCGCGCCCCTGCGCATCAAATACTGCCAAGACCAAACTCAGCGGACGGTCTGTAGCCAGGTTCACCTGGATCGGTCCGGGGGTGGGGTTGGGAGACAGGCTGTAGTCTACCAGAAGTTCGAGCGGTTTGTCTAATCCCACTGTCCCTCCTTCCGGTTGCTGGAATCCCTGGGTAAGGATGACCGTCCCGTTCAGGGTAATGGCCGTTGTCACGATCGGCTCTCCGATCGTGTAGGACAGACTAAACGTACCATTCACTGTGTATTGACCAGCGGTACTCAAAACCTGGCGATCCAGGGTAGCCTGGGCGTATGTGGTTACGCCCAGGCCCGCTGTCATCAGAAGGGTGAAAATAAAATGTCTCATTTGGGTTGGGCAGTTGGGGTTGGCTGGCTCAACATTCGGAGCCGCTGCTCCATCTGCTCAATCAGGGCTTGCTGACGGGCCAGCATTTCCTGTTGGGTCTGAATCTGCTGCTGCTGCTCCTGCATACCCTTGACCAGTACCGGGATCAGGTCGGTGTAATATACGCCATACTGATCCAGCTCTACCGTAACTGGCGCGCCAGTCAGGCTGTCAGTAGCCGTAGTATGGGTTTTGACCACCTCGCCGATGATAGGCTGGAGCTCCTGGGCCAGCAGGCCGAGTTTTTTCCCTTGTTCAGGATTGTCCTTCCAATTATAGGACACAGGATGCATCTTCAAAATTTCCTGCAGGCCGTAAGGCAAGTCCGTGATATTGTCCTTCAGGCGCATATCGGAGGTGTTGATTACCCCGTTGGCGGCAAATACCTCTGTCCAGCGCAGAACCCCGGTGCCCAATGAGCGGGTATTGTCTGCATCTGGCACCACATCGCTGTCTACTACCAGTTCAGTAGTTGAAACAGTACCCGGAGCCCAGGCGGCGCCATCCCACTCCAGCACCTGTCCTGTTGTGGTAGGAGCTGTCGCAGCAACCGGACTGCCCTGGAGGGCGTCCACCGTTGGGTTGGGATAGGTCCCGCTCAGGTCTCCGGCTGCGACGGTGGCTGTGGTGATGTCATCACCTGCATCTGTGTCACCTGTGTTGGTCACAACGGTGCCTGTGATGTCAATCCCGGTGCCGGCCGTATAGGTCGTGTTGTCGTCCGTTCCCGGAGCCCAGGCGGCGCCGTCCCACTCCAGTACCTGTCCTGTTGTGGTAGGGGCTGTCGCAGCAACCGGGCTGCCCTGGAGGGCGTCCACCGTCGGGTTGGGATAGGTCCCGCTCAGGTCGCCGGCTGCGACGGTGGCTGTGGTGATGTCATCACCTGCATCTGTGTCACCTGTGTTGGTCACAACGGTGCCTGTGATGTCAATCCCGGTACCGGCCGTATAGGTCGTGTTGTCGTCGGTTTGTGGTTCCCACTGAGAACCATTCCACTTCAGAACTTCATTGAGGGTTGGCGCATTATTGGCCACAGGATTTCCCTGAATCGCAATAACATCCAATGCAGAAAACACCCCTGAAACATCACCGCCAGCTGTGGTTATATTGGTCACATCATCAGCAGCGTTAATATCACCCGTATTCGTTACGACGGTACCTGTGATATCTATGCCAGCACCAGCACTATAGGTGGTATTGTCATCTGCCTGGGGCACCCACTGCGTACCGGACCATTTAAGAATCTGGCCATTGGTAGGGGTGGTATTGGAAACCGGACTACCCTGAATACCTGTTACCAGAGGATTGGGATAGGTCCCGTCCAGGTCCCCACCGGCTGAAGTGGTGTTTGTAATATCATTGGAAGCATCTGTATCTCCCAGGTTAATAATGGTCGGTCCGGAGAGGGCAATGCCTGCACCACCCACATAGGGCAGGTTGACAGCCCCCCCGCCATTGGAAAGGCTCAGGGTAATACCGCTGAGGGAAAGTGCTTGAATTTCATTGGTAGAATCCACATCTACATCCTGCGCCGTGATCCACTGTGTACCGTCCCACTTTAATACATCATTCGTGGACGGCACGCCAGCCTGTACGGGATTTCCCTGAATACCTGTAACGGCCGGTGATGGATATAAACCACTCAGGTCACCAGCGGCAGCAGTATTAATGGTAATATCATCTGTTGAATCCCGGTCACCCAGGTTCACGATGAAGTTGCCAGTGATAATATCAATCCCACTTCCGGGGAGATATACTGGTGCTGATGTTGGCAGCAACACGGTGCCTCCCCCATTGTCCAGGGTAAGAATATTACCCAGGAGGGAGATGGTCTGAATTTCATTCAGGGAATCCGCATCGGCATCTATATCGTTGTCCGCAGCTGGTGCCCATTGGGTACCGTTCCATTTGAGAACCTCACCAGTACCAGGTGCAATATTGCTGACGGGATTACCTTGAATGGCACTCACCACCGGAGCCGGATAGGTGCCGCTCAGGTCGCCTGTCGCTGCCTCACCAATATTCAGGTCGTCTGTTTCATCTGTATCCCCAATGTTGATGATATTCAGACCTGAAATGGCGATCCCGGCACCACCTGTGTAGGTGTTTACCGGAATATTCACTGAGCCGCCATCAGAAAGGGTCAGGGTCGTGCCACTAATCGAGAGCGTCTGAAGTTCATTGGTGGAATCTGTATCCGTATCTGTCTGCGGCACCCATTGGGTACCACTCCACTTTAGTACCTGCCCGGTAGCAGGAATCACGTTGGCTACTGCGTTACCCTGGATGGCCTCGACATTCAGGTTGCTGAACAGGCCTGTTACGTCACCGGCAGCGATGCTGGAGGTGGTCAGGTCGTCGGCAGCGTTGGTGTCACCCGTGTTGGTCACAACTGTACCGGTGATATCAATTCCAGAACCAGCAGTATAGGTGGTACCAGCTACGGTGTCGGGTACCCACTGGCTCCCGCTCCAAACCAGGGTCTGGCCAGTGGTGGGGGCGGTATTGGATACCGGGCTACCTTGAATTGCCTCGACATTCAGGTTGCTGAATGGGCCTGTCACGTCACCGGCAGCGATGCTGGAGGTGGTCAGGTCGTCAGCCGCGTTGGTGTCACCCGTGTTGGTGATGGTACCTGTTGAGGTGTTAACTGTGATCCCCGTACCGGCATTGTAGGGCAGGACAATAGGCGTACTGCCCGTCAGGCTGATCGTCGTACCACTCAGGCCCAGGGTCTGGATTTCGTTGGTGGG